>NZ_JACXSS010000001.1:2680417-4020626 GCF_014850955.1 Methylomonas albis | reverse complement strand
AAATTCTGCCGGCAATAGCGGCACGGCGTATTCGTTTTCGAACAGGTACAAGGTGCTGTCCCAGCTTTGTAATTTGAGTAAACCCGACACCCAGAACGCATAGGCTACCCAGCAACGCAGGATTAAATTGCCCAAGGGCACGAGCTTATCCAATAGGCTTACGAATCTAAAAAACCGGCCGTTCGCTTGATAAAAGGGTGCTATCAGTTTGCATATGTTTTGTGTGTTCATATCAGTAACATCAAACCAGATAAAAATCGGTCAATAAGCCTTTGCGCAACCACTGTTGCAAAAGGAGCGGAATATTTATATCGGGGTGATCGCGCATCACGGTTTCGACCGCTTGATTGAGGGCCTGCCCGGATCCCAGTAGCGTTAAAAATTGATATTCGTCCGCTGCCAAATAATGGATTTCCACCTGCCATTGTGGTCGGTAAAGCAGTAAACGACAGCCACCTGCAACTAAATCGATGTATTCACGACCTTGATATTCAGGCTGGTTGCTTGCCCAGATCCGTTCTATCGGATAATCCGAAGCGATGACGCGTGCGCTGGGATGCAGCCTGAATGCCAATTGCGCGTATTGAGCCGGATCGATACGGGCAAGTGCGGACAGCGGCAAAGGCTGTGCATCGCCTGCGTGATAGGCTTCATGCCATAGCCATTCCAGCCTGGCGATATCGGCTAAATACGGTAAATCTTGCGCCGCCTCAAACCGGGCTATCAGTTCGGCGAAATGCCCGCCGTATGTCAGTAAGCTGGCCGCTTGCAACGGATAGCATTTGACATAGTCGGCCGCCAGCCGATTAAAAAACGCGTCGCCGACCAAGCAGTTCACCACCGGATAGGTGTCGCGCAATGCTTCGGTTAAACCCAGCCGGGTATTGTTCCGATAAATGCTTAAACGTTGCGCGGCACTCAAGCCATTAGCCATTATGTCCGGGGGCAATCGTTGGGTTTCTTGGCAAACGAAGCGGGAAAAATCCCGTTGCAGATCATGCAGCCTGTACATAAGCCTGCTCCAAATACCTATCGGCTGTGGCGGCTTCCGCCACTAACACTTGCCATGCGGGTAAATCGGCATCCCATTCGATCAAGGTCGGGCGGTTGCCCAAGTGTTGAATTGCAGTTTGGTACAGTTGCCAGACCGCGTCGCTGACCGGTGCGTTATGGGTATCGATCAGAATGCTCTGCTCGCCTACTGTTTTGACGGCATGCCCCGCCAGATGAATTTCGCCGACTTTGTCAGCGGCTATATCCGATAAATAATCCAGCGCATTCCAGCCGTGATTGACACAGGACACATAGACATTATTCACGTCCAGCAAAATGCCGCAGCCGGAACGTTGCGCGAGTTCATTGATAAATGAGCTTTCCGAATAACTGGAAAAGCCGTATTCGAGATAGCTGGACGGGTTTTCGATCAATAGCTGTCTGCCCAAGTAATCCTGTACCTGAGAGATGCGTGCGGTTAAATGAGTCAGCGTTTCATCGGTATAAGGCATCGGCAGCAGATCGTTCAGATACCTGCCGCCAAAGGAACTCCAGCTTAAATGCTCGGACACTAATCCCGGTTCGATGCGTTGAATTAGATTTTGCAATTGGCGTAAGTGTTGTCGGTCCAGCTCGTCGACGGAACCCAGGGACATGCCGACGCCATGCAGGCTGATTGGATAATCGGCCCTGATAGCTTCCAGGTCGCGTAACGGAATACCGCCCTGGCCGAAATAATTTTCGCTATGCACTTCCAACCATCCAGTCCGGACGGGGCTGAGTAAAGCATCCTGATGATGCGGCGAGCGGAGTCCGATTCCGGCACGGGCCGGAATCGTCGAGCTCACTGATGCATGTCTAGCTTGTTGCTGAGTGAGGGCCATGTCGTACTCTATCTGTTTGCGAATAGCGGTTTAACGAACGACCAGTCCGGTCACGCCCGCCGGTAAGGTATCCAGGCTTTCCAACTTTTTCAGGGCGCCAGTCTTGTTGATGCTATATACGCCGATGCTGTGGTCACCCCCGCTCAAGGTGTACAGAACCGAACCATCGGTGGCCATGGCCAAATCGGTCGGCCGAATTTCTTCGGCCGCTTTCGAATTCAGCAAGTCGAGGTGTCCGGTTCGATCGATAGCGAACGAGGAGATGGCACTGGCCGGGGTATCGGCGGTAAATGCGATGCGGCCGTTCGGTGTGGTTACCAGCCAGCAGGCTGCCGTTTGCCCGACCGCAATCGCGCCATCGATCAGATGAGCAGAACCGTCTTCCTCCAATTGGTAAGATGAAACCGTAGCGCCATTCACCGCGCCGCCTTGGGCCTCGGCCACAAAGAACTGGCCGTGCCGGCCGAAAGAGAAACCGAAAGGCGTGGTTCCCGAAGAATCGACAATATGGCGGCTGTGCGGCAAACCCTGTTCGGTCAAAGAAAAGCTGGTGATTTTATTGGTGGCTTTTTCGGTCACCACCAAGGCGTCCGCATCCCTATCAAAGCTGATTTGCGCCGGACCGGAACCTTGCGCGCTGAGTTTACGGTAGGATTTTGCCAGCGGTTTCAGTTTGCCGGTGGCCGGATTGAACTCGAAACCGAAAATCGAATCGTCGCCCGAGTTAACCACGTAAGCCCGGTTATGGCTGACGGTCACGCTAACCGGCGTCAAGCCCTGTTCAGCGGCGCGATCGACGAGTTTGAGCCCGTCCCGCTCAATTCGAAATACCGAAACATCGTTGCTGCCGGCATTGACCGCCAACAGAAAGCGTTTGTTCTCGCTCAGCGCCAGAGCACCTTGATTACCAAGGCCGCTGCCCGTTCCCACGCCGCCAGTGGCATAACTGCCGACGGCTTCCATATGACCGTCGTCAGCGCGCTGAAATGCCAGCACTTCATTCTGAACGGCAGCGTTGGACAGCGTGTACAGCGTTTCTTCGGATTCGTGGCGATAATCGGCAAAAGCCAGCGTAGGCAAGCATGAAGCCAGGCAAAGCGAAATTGCCGTACGTTTGAATGTGTTTTTCATAAGAAGCTACTAAAAGTGAGTTAAGGGAACGGGGGCCATGGTGTTATTTCATATCCGCGGGCGCTTCCAGGCTGCCGCCGACAATCCGTTCGCAACTACCGGCAGGCAAGGCGATAAACGCATCTTTTTGATTGTCGGCAGTGGAGTGCCCGGCACAGGCATTGGAGAGTGTTTTGCAGTCGTTCTTACCGGCTTTGGCGACGCCGTAACATTTCTCTACGTCTTTTTTGTCGGCGGCAAACGCTTCGGATTGCAAGCCCAAAGCACCCAAGGCAATCAGTGAAGCCATGGCGGTCGATACAACAGTGTTTACGTTTTTCATAGGTCTTTTCCAAAAAATTATGTGGTTTAGTTATGTCCACCAAGCTTGCAGCGGACACTTAACTAATGGCAATCGGCATGCCAACATTAAATAAAAATATATTTTTCTATTAAAACAATTGCTTATAGAAGGTATGGCGAATTTTAACCAAGGTCATACGTTTCTTGTGGCCACCAATAATTGCGGCTGCCGCGAATAGTTGTGGCTTGGTATTGTGGAATCCACTGGTTAGAATGGCCGGTAGCGTTAGCAACCGGATTACAAAACTCATGCAAACAGTCAATTCGTCGGAACTCGCCATACTGCGAGCATTGGTGGAAGGCACAGTACAAACCACCGGCGAGGACTTTTTACGGTCTCTGGTGCGGAATCTGTGTCTTGCCACCAACGTTGCGAACGGCTTCATTGCCGAATTCACCGTTGATAAAACCCGGATAAGGTCCCTGGCTTATTGGACGCAAGGCGAATTTATCGACAACCAAGAGTGGGAACTGGCGGGGACGCCCTGTGTGGACGTGTTGGCCGGCAAGCTGTGTCATTACCCGTCTGACCTTTCAAAGATATTTCCCAAGGAAGAAGGCGTAGAGAGTTATCTTGGCGTACCGCTACAAGATGCCGACGGTCATATCCTCGGACATTTGGCGATATACGATGAGCGGGCGATGCCCGAAGAACCGAGATTGCTCTATACGTTCAAGATTTTCGCGGCCAGGGCGGCGGCGGAGCTTAATCGGATTCGCATCGAAGAACTGCGAAAGCAAAGCGAACAGCGCTATAAGGACTTATTCGATGAAGCGCCGATTGCTTATGTGCACGAGGATACCGATACCCGTTTCCTGGCCGCTAACCAGGCCGCCATGCGCATCCTGGGCATCACCCCGGAACAGGTGCCGGGTCTGATTGGCAGCTCGTTCATACCCGATACTTTGCAAGCCCAACAGCGATTACAGCTAGCGCTCAAGTCCATCGAAGACGGTACGAATAGCGATGGCGTTGTCCTGGAATTGCGTCGCAAGGATAACGACCAGCCGATCTGGATACAGTGGTGGTCCAAACTCGACCCCAGCCGCCAGTACATGCGCACCATGTTTATCGACATTACCGAACGGGTGTTGATGGAACGGGAACAAGCCAGACTGCAAGCGCAAAACCTGTATTTACAGGAAGAAATTAAATCGACGCATAATTTTGACGACATCATAGGCCGCAGTCCGGCGCTGCAATCTTTGTTAAACCAAGTGCAACGGGTCGCGCAGACTGATGCGTCGGTATTGATCCAAGGCGAATCGGGGACCGGTAAGGAACTGATCGCCCGCGCTATTCACGCCGCCAGTCCCCGGAAAAACCGGCCGTTGATTAAAGTCAATTGCGCGGCGCTACCGGCCAGCCTGATCGAAAGCGAATTGTTCGGCCACGAAAAAGGCGCATTTACCGGCGCTATCAACAAACGTATTGGCCGCTTCGAATTGGCTGAAGGCGGCACGCTGTTCCTGGATGAAGTCGGCGAAATTCCGCTGGATGTGCAGGTCAAATTGTTACGGGTGATTCAAGAACGCGAATTCGAGCGGGTGGGCGGGCAAATACCCATCAAAATGGATGTGCGAGTGATTACCGCGACGAATCGGAACCTGCTGGCCGAAGTGGCGGAAAAGAATTTCCGCGAAGACCTGTTTTACCGTCTGAATGTGTTTCCGCTGACCACGCCGCCGCTACGGGAACGGCTGGAAGATATTCCGCTGCTGGTGAATTTTTTGATCGCTAAATTCGCGCTGAAAATCGGTAAAAAAATAACCGGCGTCAGCGCCAAATCGATGCAACGCTTGCAGAGCTATCGCTGGCCCGGCAATATCCGTGAGCTGGAAAATGTCATCGAACGCGCCGTGATACTCGCTGATGCGCCGATGTTGGAAGTCGAGCCGGAGCTATTGCCCGCAATTGCCGATAACGGTGTCAAACTCGCTCAAACCAGCGATACCAGTCTGGATACTGTCGCCAAAGAACATATCCTTAGCGTTCTAGAACAAACGCGCTGGGTCATAGAAGGCCCCAACGGTGCCGCACAACTGCTCAACCTTAAACCCAGTACCTTGCGCTATCGTATGCAGAAATTGGGCATCGATAAAACGAATCGGTAGAACTGGTTTTGTCTACACCGCCAAATTAGCGATGTTCAGTACAATTTAGCATTGGAATTGCCACTATTTACCGACACCCGCTGCCTGCAAATCAGCATGATAAGAAGACCTCACCAATGGCGCGCTGGCAACCTGTTGAAAACCCAGTTCGCGGGCGATTTCCGCATAGCGCCGGAATTGGTCGGGATGAACGTATTCCTGTACCGCCAAATGGTCCTTGCTGGGCTGTAAATATTGGCCCAAAGTCAGCATGCTGACGCCGTGGGCCAGCAAGTCCTTCATCACGTCTATCACTTCCGCTTCGGTCTCGCCTATACCCAGCATCAAGCCGGACTTGGTCGGCACATTCGGTAAGCGCTGGCCGTGTTGTTGCAGGAGTGTCAGCGAGACATGGTAATCGGCGCCGGGGCGGGCTTGCAGATACAGGCGCGGCACGGTTTCCAGATTGTGATTGAACACATCGCAGGGCTGTTGTTGCAGAATGTCCAGCGCAGTGTCCATCCGGCCACGAAAATCAGGTACTAATACCTCAATGGTGGTGCTGGGGGACTCGCTACGAACTGCCGTAATGCAAGCGGCAAAATGGCTGGCGCCGCCGTCGCGCAAATCATCGCGGTTTACAGAAGTGATCACCACGTATTTCAAAGCCATCGCGGCGATGGTCGCGGCCAGATTGGCCGGTTCTTCCGCGTCCAAAGCTTGCGGCTTGCCGTGGGCGACATCGCAGAACGGACAGCGGCGGGTGCACAAATCGCCCATGATCATAAAAGTGGCGGTGCCGTGGTTAAAGCATTCGCTCAAGTTGGGGCAGGCGGCTTCTTCGCAGACCGTGTGTAGGCGGTTTTCGCGCAGAGATTGTTTGATGCGGTTGACCTGGTCGCCAGTCGGCAGTTTGATTCTGATCCAATCCGGCTTGCGTAAGATTTGCTCGGGCTTTTCCACTTTTACCGGAATCCGCGACAGCTTGTCGGCATTACGTTGATGAGTTTCTGGCGTGGAGCGGGAAGGGGCGTTGAGTGTCATATTGCCACCGGGCACTTGGGTTGGTTTTTTAATCTCCGCAAGCCTGGCGTTTTTAGCGACGCTTGTCGAGTTTGCTTGTTTCAGATTTCTATTGCTTGCAGTAACTGATGCACAACCGGCACCGCTAGTTCCTGAGTACTTATCTTAACCCCCAAATCGGCCAATTGTGTTACTTGTAAACCGGCATAGCCGCAGGGATTGATGTCTGCAAACGGCGCTAAATCCATATCGTTATTGATGCTCAGGCCATGGTAACAGCATCCGTGCTTGATCCGCAGTCCCAGCGAGGCAATTTTTTGCTGATTGACATAGACGCCTGGTGCCTTGGGTTCTGCCTGGGCGGCGATGCCGTATTGCCGCAGGGTATTGATCACCGCGTTTTCCAGGATAGTCACCATTTGCCTGGGGCCTTTGTTTAGGCGGCGCAAATCAACCAGCAAGTAAACCACTAATTGGCCGGGGCCGTGATAGGTTACCTGACCGCCGCGGTCGCTTTCGACAATGTCGATACCGTTAGCTTTGAGTAGATGTTCGCGCTTGCCGTTTAAACCCAGGGTGTAAACTGGCGGATGCTCGACGATCCAGATTTCATCGGCGGTGTTGCCATTGCGTTCACCGGTGAAGTGCTGCATGGCCTGCCAAACGCCGAGATAGTCTTGTTGCCCGAGATTGCGCAGTGCGGTGGTCGCTTGGGATGGAATAAACTCAGCTAACGACACTGCGTTTTTACAAAGCCATCAGCACATCGGGGCAGGCGGTCAAGCCCATGTAGATCGCGTCCAACTGTTCGCGGCTATGGGCTTCGATCATCACGGTTACCGACAGGTAATTGCCGGCTTTGCTCGGTCGGGTGGTGACCGCGCCCTCCAGGATGTCCGGGACATGGCGGCGGACGATTTCCACGACGATAGCGTCGAAGTCGTCACGATGCTTGCCCATCGCCTTGATAGGGAACTGGCAGGGAAATTCCAGTAAGCTTTCAGTTTCGCTCATGACAGTGATTTTTTGTAAGCTTGTAGTAAGTCGTCCATCTGTTTCCAAATGGGGCCGGGTTTGCCGTTGCCAACTTGCTCGCCGTCCAGTTCGACTACCGGCACAATCTCGCGGGTGGAACTGGCGACCCAGATTTCGCTGGCGTTGTGCAGTGCTTCTAAGGCAATGACATCTTCCTGATACGGGATGTTGTGCGCCGCTGCCAGTTCCAGAATCACGTCGCGGGTAATGCCGGGCAGGATTTCATGGCTTTTCGGCGGCGTGATCAATTCACCGTCCAGCACCGCAAACAGATTACTGGCCGCGCCTTCGACGACGTAACCGTTGCGCACCAGTATCGCTTCCGCGCTACCTTGATCCAGCGCTTCCTGTCTGAGCAGAATATTGCCCAGCAAGGTAATGGCTTTGATGTTGCAGAGCTGCCAACGGGTGTCGTCCAGTGTAATCGCCTTGATGCCGTCGACCCGGCCGGCGAACGGCTTGATGTCCGCACACATCGCAAATATGGTCGGTACGACGTGCTCTGGAAAGCCGTGATCGCGTTTCGGCGCATAGCCGCGGGTGATTTGCAAGTAAATGCATTGATCCCGGTCATCCGCCAGCAGTGGCCGGAAAATCGCTTCCCAGTCCGCGACGCTATGCGGCAACGGCAAACGGATGCCGTTCAGGCTGTTGTTGAGCCGGGCAATATGATCTTCCAGTCTGAACAGCCGGCCGTTATAAGCCGGAATTACTTCATAAACACCGTCGCCGAACAAAAAGCCGCGATCCAGCACCGACACCTTCGCGTCGGCTAATGGCAGATAAACGCCGTTCAGATAGACTTGCTCGGTCATTCTTTTTCCAGTAAACCAATGGCTGCGTCGTACAGACGGCGGAAAATGCCGCCCTCGGCGACAGCATCCAAAGCCACCAGCGGTTTGCTGAGGATAGCTTCGCCCGCCAGTGAAATGTTCAGGTTGCCGACGGTATCGCCCTTGTTCAACGGCGCGAATACGCCCTTGTCGATCTGGGTTTCGGCTTTTAATTCGTTGAAGTGTTTGCGCGGGGCGGTGACATACAGATCTTCCGGCAAGCCAACCGCAACTTTGGAGGTCACGCCTTTTCTGACCCGTGCTTCGCCCAGCGGTTTATTGCCCTCGTACAGACGATGGGTTTCGAAGAAGCGGAAACCGTAATTCAGCAGCGATTGACTCTCGTTGGAACGCGCGCCGGCACTGGCTGTGCCCATCACTACCGAAATCAAACGCATGTCTTCGCGCTTGGCTGAAGCCACCATGCAATAGCCGGCATCGTCGGTAAAGCCGGTTTTCAAGC
The DNA here is from genome assembly GCF_014850955.1 of Methylomonas albis. Classification (NCBI taxonomy): domain Bacteria; kingdom Pseudomonadati; phylum Pseudomonadota; class Gammaproteobacteria; order Methylococcales; family Methylococcaceae; genus Methylomonas; species Methylomonas albis. The sequence continues at coordinate 4,011,828 of NZ_JACXSS010000001.1, read as the reverse complement.
CGTCAACGGAAGGATCGCGCCACAGCAGCAGGTTGCGGTTTTGCTGGGTGATACCGTTATAGGTAAATTCCTTTTGCTTGTCCCAGCGATAATATTCCGGGAACTCTTTGATCACCGCGCGGGCTAAGGTCGCCAGGTCATGCGCCGAGCTGTAATGGTTGGGGCTGGGCAGGCCGGTGGCGTTTTCGAAGTTGCTGTTGGCCATGCCCAGACGGCTGGCTTGTTCGTTCATCATGGTGGCGAAGGTTTGTTCGCTACCTGCGACGTGTTCGGCCAAGGCTACGCTGGCATCGTTGCCGGATTGAATGATCATGCCTTGCAGCAAGTCTTCCACCACGACTTGTTTGTTCACTTCCACGAACATCTTCGAACCGCCGGTTTCCCAAGCGTTTTGGCTGATCGTGACCTTCTCATCCAGTGTCAAATGACCGGCTTTTAGCTCGCGGAACACCACGTAGGCGGTCATGATTTTGGTCAAACTGGCAGGGGATACGCGCTTGTCAGCGTCTTTTTCAGCTAATACCCGGCCACTGTCAAAATCCAATAAAAAATAACTGGAGGCTGCGACGCTAGGGGCGGCGGGAGTGAAAATCGGGCTGGCGGCTTGCAGCGAGAAGGCGGTTAACAATAACAGCAGCCCGCTAAACAGGCTGGTTGTTGTGCGGTAAGGTTGGCTCATGGTCGCAATTCAAAATAGTCATTCTGGAAAGGAACATTGTAACACCGAGAGCCGTTGCGTAGAAAAACCCGCGTATTGTGCTAAGGCGCTCAAGTCCAACCGGAGCGTTTGGCAAGTGTTTGGAATAGTTGGAAAGCCGGCTTAGGTGCCTGTATTACCGATTTTGAATTTGCAGGCGCAATCCTGCAAGGCCATGCAAGCGGTTTGCTCGACGGGCCTATCCAACAAAGTGGTAATCAGCGCGCGATCAAATTCGCACAGTTCCGGGTGCTGCTGCGCCAAATCGTGATAAACGCAGTTAACGGCTTTAATGGTCGGCTGCGCTTGTTCGGCATCCATTTCGGCGTGATAACCCAGCGATTGCATCAATTCCAGCAGCGCGCTTTGCTTTTGTGCCGGGTCCTTGCCGCTGAATTGCGGGGCCAGCGACTGCGCCAGATTGACGCCCATACGCCAGAGCATTTGCCTTAAAGCCGCTTCGCCCAGTTCAGTTTTCAGCTCGCCTAGCAACAAGTTGCAAAACCAGGGGTATTGCTTGGGCAGACGGTTGCGGCCTTGTTCGGTCAGTATGTAATTGCGCGAAGGCCGGCCGCCGGTGCTGTTCAGCGTGGCTTCCTGAACCAACTGATCTTTTTCCAGGCCGGTGAGATGTTGCTTGACGGCGTTTCTGGAAATCTCCAATTGCGCGGCCAGCTCGTCGATACTCATGCCGGCCGTGGTGGACAGCAGTAATTTTAAGATTTGCTCTTGGCGCGAGCCGGTAAGTTTGACCATATGTGTGTCGGGTGGTCGGAAATAAGTGATGCCGCATTCTACGCCGGATCAGCTATCACGCAAAGCGCTATAAGTCTATTTTTGACATATAAATAACTTTTATAATAAAAATATTGCAAAAGTAGTTTTTTTCGCTTACTCTGCGCTCGGCTTTAAACAGCCGCATTTTTTTAATTGGCAACGAAAGGCAGACCATCATGAGCGAAACCACCGCAACTCTTTACGAACAATTGGGCGGCGAAGCGGCCGTTAACGCGGCTGTCGATATTTTTTATCGCAAAGTCTTGAGCGATCACCGCATCAACCGCTTTTTCGATAACACCGATATGGACAAACAGGCCGCCAAACAAAAATCCTTTTTGACCATGGCCTTCGGCGGTCCGAATAACTATTCCGGCGCCGATATGCGCCAAGCCCATGCACATCTGGTTAAAAAACTGGGGTTGGACGACTCGCATTTTGACGCGGTGGTCGAAAATCTGGCGGCTACCTTACAAGAATTGAACGTGCCGCAAGAGTTGATCAATCAAGTCGCGGCTATTGCCGAAAGCACGCGTAACGACGTGTTGGACCGCTAGGTGCCGGAGTAGGGGATGAGCTTGCATAAACTTAGCGTGAATGACCGTGAAATTGTTTGCGAGTCTGGCGAAACCGTGCTGGACGCGTGTCTGCGCGAAAACATCGACATCCCCTATGGTTGTCGGCAGGGTGCCTGTCAAAGCTGCATGGTGCGCAGCTTGCAGGGCCCGCCGCCACTGGCGGCGCAAGACGGTTTAAAAGAGGTTTTGCGCCATCAACACCATTTCCTGGCCTGCCTGTGTTATCCGCAGCAGGATATGTCTATCAGCATTAGTCCGCCCGCCGATTTTTTTACTGAAGCGACGGTGATCGAAAAAAGTTTGTTGAATGCGGAAACGCTGCAACTGACCTTGCAGTGCCGGGAAACCATGGATTATTACGCCGGCCAGTTCGTAAACCTGAAACGCGCCGACGGTTTGACCCGTAGTTATTCGATTGCTAACAACCGTGTGCACGCCAATAAACTCAGCTTTCATATTCGCCGTTTGGCTGGTGGACGCTTCAGTGAATGGGCACACCGGGAACTTCAGGTCGGCGACAAGCTAGAGGTGTCCGACCCGCAAGGGCTGTGTTACTACCTGCCGACTACCCCGGAGAAAAATCTATTGCTGATTGGCACCGGCAGTGGTCTGGCGCCATTGGCGGGCATCGTCAGCGAGGCTTTGCACCACGGCCACAGCGGCGATATTCATCTATTCCATGGCAGCCGCGAGATGGATGGATTGTATTGGATCGAAGAAATGCAGGCGCTTGCCGGCCAGTACTCAAATTTTCATTACACACCGTGTATTTCACGTGGCGATGCACCTGAAGGTGTGGCCAAGGGTCGGGCCAATGATGTGGCGATGGCGAGTTTGCCCAGTCTGAAAGGTTGGCGGCTGTATTTATGCGGCCATCCAGATATGGTGCATCAAACCAAGCGCCAGGCTTTTTTGCATGGCGCGGCTTTGCAGGACATTCATGCCGACGCGTTTCATGTCGCGTCGGCAACCTTGGATTGATCGGGCAGCACATAAACCTTCTGCCGCTCCAGCGCCGCCAAGGCGCGGATCTGTTCCAGCACCTGTTGCAAAACCGCCGAATCGTTATCGCGCTGCGACACCATATAAGCCGGCAATTTGAATTGCGGGCTGTCGGCGACCGGAAACAGTTTGCCGGCTTGTAGTAGCGGTTCGGCCAGGCGTACCGGCAGGAAGCTGGAGCCGCGGCCTTGCGCCAGAATCAGTTGTACCGCCATCCAGCCGATATTGACCACCTGCGCCGGCCGTTCCAGGTTGGGGTAGCTATTACTGTGCTGAGCATAAAATCCGGGCGCCCAATCGACATATATGTAATCGTCGTTCGGCCAGGGCTGGCTGGGGTCGGCGGTCAGCAGCACCAGGGTTTCGTCGAACAAAGGTTCTATTTGCAGGCCGGGGCTGTGTTGGGGGGTGTACATCAAGCCGATGTCCAATGCGCCTGCCACCAAGCTGCGCATTAAGTCTTCCTCAAAACCTATGTCGCTGCGGATGGAAATATCGGGCATAACTAGCCTTATCTCGCTTATCCATTCCGGCAACAAGGTTTTGCACAAGGCAATCCGCGCGCCGATGCTGATGCTGCCGCGAAATCGGCTGGGCAAACCAATATCGTGCCGGGCTTGCTCCAGGGTTAATAGCAAGGATTTGGCGTGCGGTAAAAAACGCCTGCCGGGCAGGGTCAAGGTGGCGCCGGAACGATTGCGGACAAACAGCGTTACGCCCAAATAGGTCTCTAGACGCTGGATGCGGGTGCTAACCGTGGATTGCGTCACGTACAAACGGTTGGCGGCTTCCAGAAAACTGCCGTTAGCCGCAACGCTTAAAAAGGTTCTGATTTGGTCGATGTCCATGGTTTTAATATTGCATTTATCGATATTAAAGTCCAATAAATATCGCTTGTCTTATATCAATGCGGTTTTTATAGTGCCTAGCCTGTAATGTATCGATTCGATGGCATTGTTGGGTGCGGAGGAAAGCATGAAAACTTCAACACGTTGGTTTGCCCAGTTATTTGAAGATCACAAAAAAATTCTGCTTGGCTTGGTGTTGCCAATCTTGCTCGTTGGGTGCGCGGCGCCCAGCATCAGGCCGGCCGCGTCACAAGTCGAGCAATTGCACAGGATTTTGATTGTGCCGGTAGAAGCGCCGCCCTTGGAAGTGATACCGGATTTGATCGAACGACGCGACCCGGCTTACCGGCATGCTCAAAACATGGTCTTGGGTTTAGCTCTGCCGACCAAGCTGTATCAAACCGCAGGCGGTATTCTCGTTGCGGGTATGGTTTACGGTGATCAAACGCAGAATGCGGACGCAATCACCAAAGCCGCGCCAACGGCTGCAGGTGGCTCCGCGAAAACCGATTTGCTTTGGACGCCAGCCCTTGTCTCCGCCCAAAAGCTGCGCAATCTGCTGGCCGTGGAAAATCGGAAAAGTGAATTGAGCCGAGACTACTACCATTTGCCATGGGCGGAGGGTTCCGCCAGTTTACCGCGTTGGCACGAGGCGATTCAGGCTTGGTATGGACTGGATTGGACGCCGGTCAATTATGTTGAGAGAGGCGATTACGATGCCATTTTGGAAGTAGGGATAGGCGCTTATCGGATCTTCGAAGGGCAAACGTCTTTGCAGCTAATGGTCAAGCTGATCGATCCCGTCTCGCGCCGGGTTATCGCCCGCACCTTGGCGCAGAGCTTTAAGGTCGATGATGAAGCGTTTGCCTCTCTGGATGACGGTGGAGCAGCATTTAAAGAATTGATCGGCAATATGGCGGTGCCGCTGTTGCGGCAAACTTTGGACGATATAGGATTGCGTATGGCATCGCAAGCCGACGAGACTTAGTGCGCGGGCCAGCAAACGGATGAGTGTCGTCTATCACAAACGCCTGCGTGGCTGGCGTTTTAGCTTATTTAATCTGTGTCTGGGTTGCGGGCATGCGCTGGTTATCTTCAATGCTGGCGCTTATATTGCCATGCTGCCCAGAGTAGCCGGCGGCTTGGGCGTACCACCCAGTTTTGCGACCTGGACCCAGACAGATTATATGATAGCGCTGGCGCTGGCGTTTCCGGTGGGCGGCTGGTTGGCGCGACGTTTTGGCGAATACCGGCCCTTCGTCGCGGCTTTCCTGGTTTTTGGGATAGCTTCTTTCATCTGCGCGCATTGCACGTACTTTTACACCTATTTGGCGGGGCGCATCGTACTGGGTTTTGCCGGCGGTTTGACGCTGCCATTGGGCCAGGCTCTGTTGCTAAAAGAATATCCCGATAGACGTAAATCACTCGGCATCGGCGTTTGGAGCATATTCACGTTAACGCCTTTCACCTTCGGCCCACCCTTGGGCGGCTGGATAGCCGACAACTTGGGCTGGCGTTACTTGTTTTGGCTCAACATCCCGGCGGCATTGGCGATTGCCGGTATCGTCGGCGCACTGCTGTATCGGCGCGGTCACCAGAGACATTGGCAGCGCTTCGACAGCGTCGGATTTATGCTGTTGGTGATGGTGGTGTTTGGTTTGCAAACTTTGTTGAATCAGGGCAATGATTGGGATTGGAACCATTCGGCCTACATCAATGGCTTGATCGTATTTATAGGCGCCACGTTTATTTGCTGGATAGTCTGGGGCTTGAGTGTGCGTCGACCATTTCTGGATATTCGCCTGTTTACCCATCGCAATTTTGCATCCGGCGTATTCATTTTATTCACCGGTTTTCTGTGTTTTCAAGGCTTGTTGTCCTTGTTAATCGTACAGTTACAATTGGCGTTCGGCTATTCGTCTTGGGAAGCCGGTTTGGTATTTTTGCCGATGGCTATCTGCGCCAAACCGATGGCCAGCGTCTTTCACGAGATTGTCAAACGCTGCGATGCCCGGCTGTTGGCGAGTGCGAATTTGCTGGGATTTGCCGCCACCTATTTCTGGTTAAGTCGTTTCGACGACCCGGACTCGTTTGCACAATTGTTCTGGCCGAAATTGCTGGAGGGTGCCTGCCTGGGTAGCTTTTTTGTGCCGATGACAGCTTTGCTGCTACACGGCTTGCCGGCCGAGCGGCAATGGCGGGCGCTGGAATTGGCGAATCTGTTGCGGATAGCGGCCGGGGCAATCGGCATTGCCTTGCAAGGCATCGTGTTGTACCGGCGGGCGCCGCAGCATCTGACCCGCTTTGCCGAAAATCACGGCGCGTTTGAATTGGCCGATCATCCTACCTTGGCAACGCTAAATTCCCTGGGATTTGCCGAACCGGCGGCGTTAGCCAAATATGCCAAGCTGGCGGGACGCGATGCGGTGTTGCACGCTATGAACGATGCGTTCTGGATGGCTGGTTGCGCGTTTGTCGGCATGGCGGCCTTGGTCTGGTTTGCGCACCCGACTCGTACCCCGGTGAAAGTCAGTGTCGAGCAGGAATTGCGCCGGGAAACTCAGGAACTGCTGGCTGAGGAGGCCTGATGTCTGTAAGCCGACTGATTGCATTCGGGTTGATACTGGGTATTTCGGCAAACTGCGCCCGGTTCGGCGACGAAGAAAGTGCGCGCGCCAGTCTTTTACCCATGCCGGAAATGACCAACACCGTCGCCGCGGCGCGCGGCAGTTTCGCAAGCAGCGATGCCTGGTCGGCGCAGGATTGGTGGACCGGCTTTGCCAGCCCGGAATTGCAGCGCTTGATAAGCACGGCGCTGGCCGATAATCCGGATTTGAAGGCCACCGCCGCCCGGTTGCGGCAGTCGCAGGCGATGGTCGATGCGCAGGCCGCAGAGCTGTATCCGACCATAGACGCCAACGTCAGCTTCTCCGCGCAACGCTTCTCTGCGAATAGCGTGCAAGCCAAACTGGCCGGCGAAAACTTTCGGCAAATGCTGATTAATCCTTTGATCTTACGTTACCACCTGGACTTTTGGGGGCGCGATGAAGCGGCTTTGCAAGGTGCGGTCGGCCGCTCGCTGGCGGCCGCGGCTGAATTGGCCGATGCGCGGTTGTTATTGTCGTCTACCGTGGCTAGGGGGTATTTCGAATTGCTGGCGGCCGCCGTAAAGCAAGGCATCGCCGAGCAGATCGTCGCCGAGCGTCAGGCCTTGTTGAGATTCGAACAGACGCGTCTGGCGACCGGTTTAACGGCCGACGCACCCATATTGCAGGCTCGCATAGCCCTCGCCAACGCCGAGCAAGGTTTGGCTGCGGCGCGGGCCGACGTGGAGTTAAATAAAAATCTGTTGGCGGCGCTGGCCGGGAAGGGGCCTGATTGGGGAGCTGGCATCGTCATCGAACCCGATCAGCTTGAGCAAGCCTTAACCCTGCCGGTGGATTTGCCTCTGCATTTACTGGCGCATCGTCCCGATATTAGCGCGGCGCGACTACATGCCGAGGCAGCGGCCGAGGAAATCAAGGTGGCCGAGACCGCCTTTTATCCGGACGTCAATCTGGTGGCATTCACCGGTCTGCACAGCGTCAGCTTGAGCGATGTGTTGTTGCAAGGTTCCAGCCTGGCTTACGCGGTCGGGCCGTCCATCGAGTTTCCGATTTTCGAAGGCGGCCGGCTGCGCGCCAATCTGACGTATCAAGAATCCGCTTACGATGCGGCCGTCGAGCGCTATAACCGCAGCTTGGTGCATGCGGTGCAGGAAGTGGCCGATGCGCTGAGCCGCTGGCGCGAGCTGGATGAGCGCTTGGCGGCACAGCGGCAAAGCCTGGCTGATGCATTAGCCGCTGACAAGCTGGCCGACAGTTTGCGAAGTCATGGCTTGTCTGATCGCGCCGCGCCGAGTTTGGCTAAATTGGAGGTCTACCAGCAACAGTTTCGCTTGGCGGCTCTGGTGGGCGAGCGACACAAAGCCGAGATCAACATCATCAAAGCGCTGGGCGGCGGCTACAGCGAAACTAAACCCGCAACGCCATGACCGCAAACATGCCAAGAAAAATTCGTCCTCGGGAAATTCTGCGCCAACGCCGGCGCCGCTTGCAAGGTGTCACTTTGGCTTTACTGCTGGCCGGTTTGGCTTATCTGGCGTATTGGTGGTTAGAGCATCGCGATTGGGTTGCCACTGACGACGCCTTCGTGGCCGGACATTTAATTACACTGAAAACGCAGACTGACGGTACCGTGGTCCAAGTATTGGCGGAAAACACGCTGTGCGTGGAAAAAGGCCAGGTCTTGGTGCGGCTGGATGGCGTGCATGCCGGCATCGCCTTGCAGCAGACGCAAGCCGAATTGGCGGAAGCGGTGCGGAATATCGTCAGTTTGCAGGCCAAAGCCGAGACGCTGAAGCAGCGGGCCTTGGTGAAACAAGCTTTACTGGCACAGGTCAATCACGACTTGGCGCGCTTTAACGCAGCGGCTAAGGATGGGGCGGTTTCCGATCAACAGCTACAAAATGCCCAAGATAAAAGCCACGAACTGGAGGCGGCGATTAAAGAAATTCGCGCCGAACAAAGCGGCGTCGAGGCGCAATTGCTGGATTCGGGTATCGATAATCATCCTGTCGTGGAAAAAGCCAAGAGCCGCTTGCGCCAGGCGTTTCTGGATTTTCATCGCCGGAATCTGGTCGCGCCGGTGTCCGGTTGCGTGGCTAAGCGCAAGGTGCAAGTTGGCGATATGCTGAAAGCCAGCGCACCGCTGCTGGCCATCGTGCCGCTGGACGATCTATGGATAGAAGCCAATTTTCTGGAAAGCCAGATCGCCGGGGTCAGCCCGGGGCAGGCGGCGGAAGTGCGCGTCGCGGCGTATGGTGACGACCGGGTTTATCACGGCCGGGTGCAAGGCATCAATCCAGGTACCGGCAGTATCTTTGCAGTGTTGCCGACCGATAATGCCACCGGCAATTTCATTCATATCGCCGAGCGTTTGCAGGTGCGGGTCGCGCTGGATGCCGCAGAGCTTAAGGCAAATCCTTTACAGCCCGGCCTGTCCACCTTAACCCGAATCAACATAGCGAATACGGCACGTGAGGTGTCGGCATCCGCAGTGGCACTGAGTGGTGAGGCTTATCGTACCGACGTTTACGACCGGGAATTGGAGGGTGTTGAACAGTTGATCCAGCGGATCATGGGAGCCAATCGGCCGCACTAAATAGGTCGTTTCTGGTCGGCGTTCCGTGAATTCCCACAAAATTGCTGCAATAAAGCGCCGCTCCGTGTATCTTTGCTTTCCGGTAAACATGACCGAAACCAATAGACTAAACCGATGATCGCGGCAAGGCGCGCGTCGATGCTATCAATTTAAATTACGGATTAACCATGTGTTTTAGTGCCAATATGTCGTTGGGATTGGGCGTCGCGGGCCTGGTCGCATCGAGTGTGACTTTTCTGGATAAAGACGAGACTTTCTGGGTCAGGCTGGCTCGTGCCTATGCCATCTTCCATTTTTCCTTGATGGAGTTTATTCAGTATTTCGGCTATCCGGTGGCGGACCAGTGCGGTTACGGCACCAACCTATTCTTGAGCGAGCTGTCTACGTATCATATTAGCTTGCAGGCCTTTGCGATCATGCCGGCTTTGGCGACTTATTCCACCGATCCGCAAGCCCTGAAAAAAGCGTTTATGATCGGCACCACTTTGAGTAGCTTATTTATAATCTGTTCGTTTTTGCCCATGGAATGGCAGTTATTCGGTGTTCAGCCTAATTTCATCGGCAATATGATGTCTTGCCTGTACATGGGCATTTATCACATTGGCTATGCCATCTCCAGTGCCTTTGGCTTGTTCGTTACCCATGGTTCCTTGTTTGCCTTGGCTTGGAGTGGTTTTATCTGGAAGAACAATTGGCGGATTGCTTCTTACCATTTTGTGATGGCTATGATGACCTTGTTTATGCCGCAATGGCTGTTCGGAGTCAGTACCGGGGAAGCGGCGGCGATGTATTGTTTTTACTCGATTCCCATCACGGCCAGCTTCATGCCGCAATTTAAAAAGTTTTTCTCCGCCCAGTCCGGCGATTGGTCGGACGGTGTGCCTGCCAGACAGCAGTCTTGATTGGCGCGGTAGAGGCGCAAGTGCTTGCGTCTCTACTATGTCCAAGCCGCATAAATCCTGATAAAACGCCGTGTCGGCGACGGTCGCACCGCGTTGACTTACCCGCGCCGAGGCAAAATCCTGCGCTCGTTTTAGGGCCAACGCCAGCGGCCAGTTCTCGGCAATCCCCAGCAACAAAATCGCAGCAAACGCGTCGCCGGTACCGACCGTATCAACCACGGCCACATCGCCTGCCGGCGTTACCTTGGTCAACTCTTGCTCGGCCGTTAAAGCCAACGCGCCTTCGCTGCCGCAAGTCACTACCAGTCCGCTGAGTTGACAGCGATGCTGCAATACCCCCACCTTCTGTTCCAGGCTCTGTTGGCCGGGCAGCAACAGCGGCAATTCCTTGTTATTCAATTTCAGCCAATCGGCTTCAGCCATCCATTGTTCGATTTCGGACCTTAAGCAATCCTGGGGCGAATGGCAAATTGCCGGGGGACTATGGTAACGGTCAGAGCTATTTTTAGGAGAGGCTTTTAAGGCAATACGCGAAGGGCAATCGACCCCAAGTTGCCTCTCAGTCCTGGTCGGTTACGGTCTGCTCCTAAACCTGAAAGCGACATAAATTAACAAGGGAACGCCCTTGGTTATGGGAGTTATGGGCGTCAAGTCGCATGAATTTAGCCAATATTCTTCCATTTCGTGTGATCCCTTACCCTGCGCCATGTAATCACGCACAAACCGCAGCAACTTGCCGTCTCAATTATGTACGGAATACCGTAAGTAATACGAAATATCATGGTAATTACGCCTATTGAAAACTGGCTGATCCAGTTTTATCGCCATGACGACAGAATATAACCCGCATAAATCAGCAATATAAAGTTATCGCCAGGCAATAACTCCAGGTTGGCATAAAACCTGACTGTGTTTAAGAGACAGACTCAGGCACTAGCCACAGATATTGAGAGTTTGTTTAACACTCGTAGTAATAGCAAAAGACTACGTAGCGATGCAAAAAAACCTTTTCTATACCGTTTCATTTAATTTAACTGGAGATATTCCGATGAAAAAGCTGATAAGTATCGTGTTCTTATTCACCATGCTGGGCCAGGCGCGCGCCGCGCCTTTTGCCTATATTCCTAACGCAGCTCACAATAACGTTTCGGTCATCGATATCGCCGATAATCGAGTCGTTTCCACCTTAGCGGTGGGTCGAGCCCCAACGGCCGTAGCAGTGAGCCCGGACGGTAGCAAAGTGTATGTCGCGAATTTTTCTAGCAATAGCATGTCGGTGATTGATGCCAATACCCGTAGCGTGACCGAGGTGCAAAATATTGATGATTTAGTTAATACTTTGGCGGTCAGCCCCGATGGAACTCGCATTTATGTAACCGGAGAACTTGGGCATATATTTCAAGTCGACGCCGCCTCCCTAGCTGTAACCCGTATCACCCAAGTTCTCCCGGGTATGAATACACCAAAAGGAATGGCTGTCAGTCCGGATGGCGGCACACTGTATTTGTCAGATCAAAGAGCGAATGCTGTCGCATTTATCAACACCGCCAGCCACGTGGTCACTCGCGTGCCGGTAGGTAGAATCCCAGCGGGCTTAGCCATCAATCAAGACGGCACCCGAGTCTACGTGGCGAACTTTGATAGCGACACGATCTCGATCATTGATACGACCACTCAATCCGTCATTACTAATGTGTCGGTGGGGCGTAATCCTACCGGCATAGCCGTTAGCCCGGACGGTACCCAAGTCTATGTGACGAATCAATTTAGCGACACTGTGTCGGTGATTGATACCAATAACAACTACTTCGTTACCGACGTAACAGTGGGCAACCGTCCTTTTGGTGTGGCCCTGACCCCGGACGGCAGTCGCGTGTACGTAGCGAATAGTGGCAGCAATACCGTCTCGGTCATCGACCCGACCCAGCCAGCCGTGACCGAAAATATAGCCGTTGGCCAAAGCCCTATAGCGTTTGGTAAATTCATCGTTCCACGCGCCGATCTCAGCGGCAGTTTGCTGGGTTTTCGGACTACGGATAAGCTGCTTTGCCAAAACTTGACGACGCGCCAAAACGTTAATCTTAACAATCCAGGCAAACGCTGGGATTGCCAAAAAGCCGGCTTAGTCGTGCATGTTGGCGACCAAGTATCCGTCACCCTAAAAGGTACTTCACGGTAGCCGCGAATCAAGGAGAACGCTCATGAAAATCTTACACTTATGCTATCTGGCCATCAGCTTTTGGGTGTTGCCGGTTCAAGCCGCCTTCCTAAATGGCGGTTTCGAAACAGGTAACTTTAAAATTTGGAGCAGCCTCGGTGACGCCAGTGTGACCGATACCGGTTTCGGAATTGGACCGGTAACGGGCACTTTTCAGGCCTTGCTGACCAACGCGGCAACGGCTACCGATGGTTATAACTACTCGGGTATCGACGCCGTGGCCGTCGATCAGTTGGAAGCATTTCTACATCTACCAACCGCTTCCCTGGGCGCGTTTGAAGGCACGGGTATCGGTCAGAGCTTTACCGCCAATGCCGGGGATATCTTGTCTTTTAGCTGGGATTTTTTGACGGATCAGGCGAACCAAGTTGAATTTAATGATTTTGCCTTCGCTGTGCTGGATGGCAACTTGATTTCACTTACCAATACCGCTTCATTGCTAAAAACCTCAAATTCGCCGTTTCTGCTGGAGACCGGCTATGCAGGCTTTAGCCAGATTCTGTCGGCCGGTAACCACAGCTTGAGCTTTGCGATTGTGGACGTGGGGGATGGCTTGGCGACATCGGGCCTACTCATCGATAACGTGAGTTTGTCCGCAACACCCACAACCGTTCCCGAACCCAGCGACATTAGTTTGTGGGCTGTAGGATTTCTAGCCTTGGTTAGTATCAGCAGGCTACAAAAGTCGTATTAAACTGTTTAATTGCAGTTCGGGGCCGCTGCCCAAGCGCTTTGTAGGGAGATTTGCCCCGGCAGCTGGAGAATAAAACAGAAACGGTCAAAGATTAGGTGACTGACTCGGTATAATGGGACTGATCGATACCAAACCTCTGCAAGGCCGATAGTCGAACATAATTTCGGAGCAAGTAGCCTTGATGGAATCGAGGATTCGAAGGGTGACTACCCTCATTTCTGCTGACGCTGCATCGAGGCTACGGAGACTATCGCCACGCTTCAATAAATCCTTGATAAAACGCCAAGTCGGCGACGGTAGCGCCCCTCCGACCCACCAATGCCGACGCAAAATCCTGTGCTCGTTTTAGCGTTAGAGCCATCGGCCAGTTCTCGGTAATCCCCAATAACAAAACCGCTGCAAACGCGTCACCGGCACCAACGGTATCGACTACTTCGATGTTGCCGTCGGGGGTAATGCTGGATAATTCTCCCGACGAGTCTAGCGCCATCGCGCCTTGTCTGCCGAGAGTAAGCACTACGCCGCTCAATTGATAAGTCTGCTTTAGTATGTGCATCTTGTCGCTTATGCTCTGCTTGCCGGGCAGCAGTAACTGCAATTCTTCGTCGTTCAGTTTCAACCAATCTGCGCCGGCTACCCATTCCAGCAGTTGATCCGCTTGCCACCAGGGTGCGCGAAGATTCACATCCAGAAACACCGGGCCGCTCCAGCTCTGTTGCAAATTGAGCAAGGTTTGCCTGGACACGTTGTTGCGTAATGCCAGACTGCCATGGTAGAGCAATCCATGCCGGGGTAGGTGTTGCAGCGCCTCTGAATTGATATAGTCATAAGCTTGCTGGTCGAGAATACTGTAGCTGGGCTGTCCATCTGTTATGCTGATCGCCACGCTGCCAGTCGGGTGAGTAGCGTCGATTTGCATGGCGGATCGCGTCATACCCGCGTTTTGCATGGCCGCGAGGATTGTACGGCCGGCTTCATCTTCTCCCACACGACTGATAAACAGGGTTTGCCGACCTAAGGCGTGCAGATGCCAGGCGACATTAAATGGTGCGCCGCCGAGTATCCGATTGCCGTCCGGAAAATTGTCGAATAGCACTTCGCCGAATATCGTGAAAAAAGCAGTATGCATCAGTCTGGCCTCGCCGCGATTGCTGATTTAGGCCGGTAACAATAAGCAAAGTGCGCGGAAATGGCAATCGGCTTTCAGCGACTTTGTTCGTTTTCAGGGCGCTTGCAAGTGGCTGTTGCACTTATCTGGTGCGTAATATGATTTAAGTGACTAGGCAGCGATTTAACTTTTTGATAAATAGGCATTAATAAGATTGGCATGTGGATTGCTGAAGGATGGTCATGAACATAAATACTTTTTTCGATGAAATGCGTACCTCAACCGGCAGCGTCCGGCGCCTGTATCAACCGTTCTCAGAGTGGCTGAGCGGTACCGATCACGCCCAGTTGATGCAAAAGTCCCGCGAAGCGGAAATGTTGTTCAGGCGGGTGGGAATTACTTTCAATGTCTACGGCGACGAGGCCGGCGCCGAGCGGCTGATTCCGTTTGATGTGGTGCCGCGGATTCTGGCTGCCACGGAATGGCGGGTATTGTCGGCTGGCGTGATTCAGCGGGTCACGGCACTGAATGCGTTTTTGAACGATCTGTATCACGATCAGGAAATCATCAAAGCCGGTATCGTTCCCGCCAGCATTCTGGAAAACGAAATGTATCGGCCGGAAATGCAGGGCGTGGACGTGCCGGGCGGTATTTATGCGCATATCGCCGGCGTCGATATTGTCCGCACCGCCGAGAACGAGTTTTATGTGTTGGAAGACAATCTGCGTACGCCGTCCGGGGTTTCCTACATGTTGGAAGACCGCAAGATGATGATGCGCCTGTTTCCAGAGTTGTTCCGTCGCTACGCGGTGGCGCCGGTCGAGCATTATCCGCAGGTATTGCTCAACAATTTGCGGGCCGTGGCGCAGCCGGGTGTTTACGATCCGACCGTAGTGTTGTTGACGCCCGGTGCCTATAACAGCGCGTATTTCGAGCACGCGTTTCTGGCGCAACAAATGGGTATAGAACTGGTGGAAGGTCAGGATTTGTTTTGCAAGGACAACGCAGTGTTCATGCGCACCACCGAAGGGCCGAAGCGGATTGACGTGATTTATCGGCGCATTGATGATGATTTTCTCGATCCGCTGGCGTTTCGCGAAGATTCGATGCTCGGTGTGCCGGGCTTGGTCTCGGTGTATCGCAATGGCGGCGTCACGCTGGCTAACGCGATCGGCACGGGGGTAGCCGACGACAAAGCCACCTATACCTATGTACCCGAGATGGTGCGTTTTTATCTGGGTGAGGAGCCTATTCTGTCGAATGTGCCCACGTATAAGCTGGAAAATCCTGACGATTTGAAATATGTGTTAGAGCATCTGGAGGAACTGGTGGTCAAGGAAGTACAGGGTTCCGGCGGTTATGGCATGTTGGTGGGTCCAACCTCATCCAAACAGCAGATCGAGGATTTTCGGGCACGGATTTTGGCCGAGCCCGACAATTACATCGCTCAGCCTACATTGGCATTGTCGACTTGTCCGACTTTGGTTGAACAAGGGGTGGCACCGCGTCATGTCGATTTGCGACCATTTGTGTTGTCGGGCAAAACCACGACGCTGGTGCCGGGCGGCTTATGCCGAGTGGCGATGCGCGAAGGTTCGCTGGTGGTCAATTCCTCGCAGGGCGGCGGCACTAAGGACACTTGGGTATTGAATGGAGACGCACCATGCTGAGCCGTACCGCCGATCATCTCTACTGGATGGCGCGTTATATAGAGCGCGCCGAGAACATGGCGCGGGTGCTGGACGTCACCTATCGGATGTCGCTGGTCGCCAATAGTGCCTACGACGAAACGGCGCGCTGGAAACCGCCGGTGCAGATCGCCGACGATATCGAGGCTTTCGAGAAAAATTACTCCGGCTATACCGCGGTGAATGTGATTCGCTTTATGGCTTTGGACGAGCGTAATCCGTCCAGCATTGTTAGCGCATTAGGTGCTGCCCGTGAGAATGCCCGGGCAGTGCGGGTGGCGATGTCTTCGGAAATGTGGGAGACCGTTAATGCCTTGTGGTTGGAACTTAGGCAGCGAATTCGGCAGGGTTTGCACGAAGCCGATATTTGCGAGTTTTGCGACTGGGTAAAATCGCGTTCGCATTTGTTTCGCGGTGTGACCTTCGGCACCATGTTGCGTGACGATAGTTACAAGTTTGTGCGTTTGGGGAGTTTTGTCGAGCGGGCCGACAATACAGCCCGATTATTAGACGCCAAGTATCAATTACTGTTGCCGGTGGTGGAAGCGCAGGAAGGTCAGGTCGACTATTACGAATGGAGTTCCTTGCTGCGTTCGGTGTCGGCTTTTGAGGCTTATCAAAAAGTATTTCGGGATACTATCGAGCCCTGGAAAGTCGCGGAATTACTGGTGCTGCGCGACGACATGCCGCGTTCCTTACACGCCTGTTACGATGAGCTGGCACCGATTGTGGAACAGCTGTGTCGGCAGCGAGGTACGGAGTGTCTGCGCTTGGCCGGTGAAAATCATGCTCGATTACATTACGGGCGGATGGCGGATATTTTTAGCGTCGGTTTGCATGAGTTTTTACAAGATTTTATTCTGCGAAACAACGCGCTAAGCGCCGAGATTCAGCGGACTTTTCTAAATGGGCCTGAGCAAGCGCTTGCTTGAACCATGTTGAAAAAATGTGATTTGCCGACGGTTCAACGGGCTTTTTGGCGCTTCAGCCTAACGGATAAATAGAGTTAAAGGTAAACGGATGATAAATTCACTGATTCACCCCAAACAGGGCGACAAGGCCAATTCGCCCTGGTTTGACGAGTTTCTGGTCAAATTGCTGGAAAACCGGGACCGTACTGGCCTGACCGAAATGATCCGCGAAATCGACGCGTTGATGCTAACGGTTGAACCGGGCTGTTCTGCAGCCTATGTCAGCGAATTGGCCTTGATGACGCCTTATCACTACCTGGTGACGCTGGAATCGGAAAGCCATTGGACGCATGTGCTGCGGATTGATATGGACTCGCCCGACATATTAGTGCGGGAGGTGCGCGCACCTGGTCGAGCCGACATTTTTCGTAGCTTGAACGAGGTGTATCCAATTGGTGCCCACAAGCCTAATTCCCGCTATATGGGCGAGATTTTTCGGGTAAGTAATCTGCATGAGGTGGTCGAGCAACAAAAAGCCCGCGAGATACGCTTCTTCAATCAGGATCAAATCCGTAAGCTGGAATTGCCCGGCAATATGGCCATCGTCAAACCGTCGCCATACACCCATAACATCGTTGCTTACTGGGAACGGCCGCCGGAAGACATAAGAGTATATGCCTTGGGAAATAGCGTGATTCTCGACGATGTGAATCGCGGTTACTGTGCGGCCAAGGCGATTCAGGAAGAGTTGGGGCTGGACAAATTGATTCGGCCCATCGATCATTTAGCCACCCGTGTGTATAGTCAGAACCGGGAAGTGGCAATTTTGGAATATCTGACCCTGTCCAGCTATTACTATTGGGGATCATACGATATCGCCAGTCAGAACTCGTCCACCAACGTTACTAAAAGCATTCATTACCCCGAGGAGCGGATCAGTCCGGCCAAAGTGTTCACCGCTGCCAATCATCCATATTTTGTCAATCATCTGGTGGGTTTGCCGTCACCGACTGAAAGTTTCGTGCGTAACTATGGGCCACGCTTGCACCATCTGGCTTTGGAAGTAGCGGATGGCGAGGTTAACGGCTTAGCCAATATCGATTATGTAGTGCAGGCTATCAGGGCCAGGGGCAAGGACTTTCTGTTGGATGTGATCGGATCGCGGGAGGAAGGCTTGAAACAGATTTTTTCCAGCGCCTCCGAGCATTCGTCGTTGATCGTCGAATATGTACAGCGTTTTGGGGATTTCGATGGCTTTTTTACCAAGCAAAATGTTGCGGAATTGACGCATGCGGCCGGTGTGGAAGAAAACCTAAGGCTACTGCAGGCTGAAAGCGAAGCAGCTAATCCGGTGTCAGCATGAGTATCAGAGTCGCGATTAATCACAAAACCAGTTACCACTACGACCATCCGGTCCAACTGGGCCCGCACGTATTGCGATTGCGGCCGGCTTCGCACTCACGAACTGCAGTTAGCGCGTATTCGCTGACCATCAAGCCAGACAAGCATTTCATCAATTGGCAGCAAGATCCGTTCGGCAATTATCTGGCGCGTTTGGTGTTCCCGGAAAAAACCACCGAATTCTCCATAGAAGTGGATCTGATCGCCGATATGACTGTGATCAATCCCTTCGATTTTTTTCTAGAAGAGTACGCCGAGCATTATCCGTTTTCCTATCCTGAGCAATTAGCCAAGGAACTGGCGCCGTACCGAGAACTTCACGAGCAGGGGCCGTTGCTGCAAGCTTTTCTGGCAGGGCTGAATCGAGACAAGCAGGGTATCGTTGATTTTCTGGTTGGCATCAATCAAGCCGTGAATCAGGCGGTTAATTATGCGATCCGAATGGAGCCGGGCGTACAAAGCTGTGAGGAAACTCTGGAGAAAAAACTGGGTTCCTGCCGGGATTCCGGCTGGTTGCTGGTGCAGGTCTTGCGACACATGGGTTTGGCCGCGCGCTTTGTATCGGGATATTTGGTGCAGCTGGTAGCGGATGTGAAATCGCTGGATGGCCCATCCGGTACCGATCACGATTTTACAGATTTACATGCCTGGGCTGAGGTGTACATTCCGGGTGCGGGTTGGGTTGGCCTTGACCCGACGTCCGGCTTGTTCGCCGGAGAAGGGCATATTCCGTTGGCCTGCACCGCCGACTATGTCAGCGCGGCGCCGGTCAGCGGCGGGTTTATCGGCAAGGCCGAGACTACTTTCGGTTTTTCCAATCGCGTTAGCCGAATACATGAGGATCCGCGGGTTACCAAACCATACACTGACAGGCAATGGACAGACATCGAACGCCTGGGTGAAAAGGTCGATGCCGAGCTGAAAGCTGGCGACGTACGTCTAACCATGGGCGGCGAGCCGACTTTCGTATCCATCGATAACATGGATGCGCCGGAATGGAACACGGATGCCGACGGCGAGGAAAAACGCAAGTTGGCCGGAAAACTGGTCAGACGTTTGCGTGACAGCTTTGCGCCGGGCGGTTTGTTGTATTTCGGTCAGGGCAAATGGTATCCGGGCGAGCCGTTGCCGCGCTGGCAGTTGGCGTGTTTTTGGCGCAAGGACGGCAAACCGATTTGGAAGAATCCGGCCTTATTGGCGGATGAGACCCGCGATTATGGGTTCGACATCAAGCAGGCGGAAGCTTTTATCCGCGATTTGGTCAAACGACTGGGCGTGGCCGGCGAGTTCATTCTGCCGGGGTTCGAAGACCCTATTTACTATTTATTACAGGAGGGTTTGGTTCCGAAAAACCTCGATCCTTTGCAAGTCAATTTAAAGGACGACTTGGAGCGCCAGCGCTTGGCGAAATTGCTCAGCGCGGATCTCGGTGCGCCGGTTGGTTATGTATTGCCACTACACTGGAGTTATCAGGCCGGCGCTTGGAACACTAGTGCTTGGGAGTTTCGGCGTGGCGAGATGTTCTTGGTGCCTGGCGATTCCGCGATGGGTTTACGTTTACCTTTGAATAGCTTGCCTTGGGTGCCTGTCGAAGATCAAGATCACGCCCACGAACGCAGCCTTTATGAAGTGGTAGAACCACTGGGCGATATCGATTCGGAAGTTAGTCGTCGTTACAGCCAAATGGCAAAGCAGGACTCGCATCCCACCGAAATGGACGCAGCCGACGATGAAACGCCGCACGATCCAGAGTGGGTGCCGCATACGGCGTTGTCGGTACAGACCCGCGAAGGCCGTTTATATGTATTCGTGCCGCCCACTACCGAATTGGAACACTATCTGGATATCATTGCTTCTGTGGAAGCCACGGCGGGGGCTCTGAAAATGCCGGTCGTGATAGAGGGGTATCAGCCGCCGCACGATTTGCGTCTGACCCGGTTGCCAGTTACACCCGATCCAGGTGTTATAGAGGTGAATATTCATCCGGCCGCCAGTTGGAAAGAGCTGGTGCATAACACCACCACTTTGTACGAGCTCGCCCGACTAACTCGGCTCGGCACCGAAAAGTTCATGCTGGATGGCCGTCATACTGGTACGGGTGGTGGCAATCACGTCACTTTGGGTGGCATTACCCCAGCCGATAGTCCCATTTTACGGCGCCCGGATTTGTTGCGTAGTTTGGTCACCTATTGGCAGCATCACCCAGCCTTGTCCTATTTGTTCTCCGGATTGTTTCTCGGTCCAACCAGCCAGGCGCCGCGAGTTGATGAAGCTCGCAATGACAGTCTTTACGAACTGGAAATTGCCTTTCAACAAATGCCGGACGGCGAAGTAGCCGCGCCCTGGTTGGTCGATAGATTATTCCGCAATTTGTTGGTGGATATGACCGGCAACACCCATCGCAGCGAGTTTTGTATAGACAAACTATATGCGCCTGGTACTGATGCCGGACGACTCGGGTTGCTGGAACTGCGCGCTTTCGAAATGCCGCCGCATGCACGTATGAGTCTGATGCAAATGCTGCTGTTAAGAACGCTGGTGGCGTGGTTTTGGCGCGAGCCTTACAAGAAGCCTTTGGTGCGCTGGGGCACGCAATTGCACGACCGGTTTATGCTGCCGCATTTCATTACCAGCGATATTCAGGACGTGGCACGGGATTTACAAGCGGCCGGCTACGAATTCAAGACAGAATGGTTCGCGCCGTTTTTGGAGTTTCGCTTTCCCAGGATAGGCAGCTTGCGGGTTGATGATTTACAACTGGATCTGTATCAGGCGATCGAGCCTTGGCACGTGTTAGGCGAAGAAATCACCAGTAGCGGCACTGCCCGCTATGTGGATTCCTCGGTGGAGCGCTTGCAAGTTACGCTCAGCGGTGCAATGGGCGAACGCTATGCTTTGACCTGTAATGGCCGCAGGGTTCAGCTACACGCGACCGGCAAGCAGGGAGAACTGGTGGCCGGTATTCGCTACCGGGCCTGGAATCCACCGTCGGCGTTGCATCCTACTATAGGCGTGCAGGCGCCACTGGTATTTGATTTGGTCGATACCTGGAATGGCCGGTCTATTGGTGGTTGTACGTACCATGTTTCCCATCCTGGTGGCCGTAATTACGACACGCTGCCGGTTAATGCTTACGAAGCCGAAGGGCGACGGGTTAGTCGTTTTTGGCAGCACGGCCATACTCCGACCGAGACGGTGTTGGAATTGCCTGAAGAGGAATTAAATAAAGACTATCCGTTTACGCTGGATTTACGCTGGAATGCTGGGTAGATGGTGCTCGGTAACTAAAAGCGATCATCGGCAAGTGTCTGTTTTTTTTCAGTTTAACTTGAAAATAGCTCGATTTGTTATACCCTGTTTGTCAAGGGGCGAGAGAAAGTAACTATCGTTACTTGAACTTGTTAGGGATGTTTTTTATAAGGTATGGTGTCTCTTGAATCGACAGAAGCAGTCTTTCGACAATTGTTTTGAAGTTTTTTTAGCGGATACGCCGGAAAGTAAAAAAATTCATTACCTACTCAGATACCGAGTTTATTGCGATGAAATGGGCTTTGAGGACAAGGGGCAGTTCCCGGACCAACAGGAAATAGATGAGTGGGATAGCGGTGCCGTCCATTTCATAGTTAGGCACCGATACACTGGGCATTGGCTGGGCGGATTGAGGATAGTCTGGCCCAAAGAGCAAGTTTTTCCTTTTCAGGAAAGAAGTGCTACTCATAAGCGCATATCGATCGTCAGATATAAAAATGCCGTCGAAATTTCCAGGCTATGCATGCTTAAGGAAGCAAAGCGCTTTGCTTCTAGAGACTCCGCTGTAGACGTGGCGGACGAAAGTCGCAAAATTAGTTATTTGCGAGATTCTGGCAATAAGAATAGAAATATTATGTGGGGGCTCTATCGGGCAGCGGCGAGTTATTCGGCTCAGCAGGGCATCAAGCACTGGTATATGTTGTCTAGTCCAGCATTGGCTTATTTCTTTAACAAGCAAGGTTTTGATATACAGCAAATAGGCGAGGCTAATAATCGCCAAAGCTTGCGCCTACCGTATTGTTTGAATGTAAAACAGGTGTTAGAAAACCCTTTATGGCTTGAAGATTACAGAAACGATTTCCGGTTATATTCGGATATTGGCAATGAGTCTTCGGCTAGTATGGCTGGGCGGCGTCAGGTCAAGCAAATCGGCGTTATTTCATTTGTTTCGAGAATGTAATTTACCAAGTTTGAATGGAGTTAATTTTTTGCCGACAACTTATGATGTTTTCTTGAGTGGGCTTTCCACGTCAATCCGAATGCTCATCAGCGTGATTGCGGATCATGGTTTGCAATCCGTACTTTTCAAATAAGCCGTACAAAGTAGGGCGGGTGACTCCCAATAATTTGGCTGCTTCGGACACATTGTTGTCTGCGTAGGTTAGTGCTCGTTTGATGGCTATGGTTTCCGCCGCTTCTCGCACTGATTTCAGATTAAGCGGCATAGACTTGTCGTTATCACTGCTAATCTCTAGTTCTTCGGCTGTAACAAAATTGCTGTCGGATAAAATTACGGCGCGTTTAATTTTGTTCTCCATCTCGCGAATATTGCCTGGCCAGGCGTAGGCCTCAAGCGCGCGGGCCGCGTCGTGGGAAAAGTGTTTTTCCTTGGTATTGTTCTCGCGGCAATAGCGCTGTAACAGTACATTGGCTATCGTGATAATATCCCCTTCGCGCTCGCGTAGGGGAGGGATATCAACGACGATTTCGCTGAGTCGGTAATATAAGTCGCCCCGGAAATTGCCTTGCGCAATGAGATCAGATAGCTGACGATGTGTTGCGCATATGATACGTACATCTACAGGAATTTCTTTCCTGCCGCCCAGTCGCTCTATAACGCGCTCCTGAATGAATCGAAGTAATTTGGCTTGCAAGGCAAAGGGTAGGTCACCAATTTCGTCTAAAAAGAATGTGCCGCCTTGCGCATATTCGATTTTGCCTTTAGTTTGTGCCACGGCACCGGTGAATGCGCCTTTTTCATAGCCGAATAATTCGCTTTCTAACAATGTTTCCGGAATGGCGGCGCAGTTAACCGCAACAAAAGGCTGTGAGGCTCGCGCGCTTAAGCGATGTAAGGCTTTTGCCATTAGCTCCTTACCGGTTCCGCTGTCGCCGATTAGCAATACGGTTGCTTGAGTTGGCGCAATTTTTTCGATCATTCGCATGACAGTCTGCATTTGTGGGCTGGTGGCGATCACGCCCGTCAACGGCTTTTGCTGTTGCAATACTTGATAGTCGCGCTCCAATGCGTCTAGCTGAAACGCTCTCTCGATGATTAAGCTTAGGACGTCAGGATCGACAGGCTTTTGATAAAAGTCATAAGCACCCAATGCTACTGCATGAATAGCATTTGCGCGGTCATCATTGCCGGTCACCACGATAACTTTAGTGGCTGGCGCTAGCGCCAGGATTTCTTTGAGAGTGGCTAGACCTTCGCTGGCGTTGCTTGGGTCGGGTGGTAAGCCTAGATCTAAGGTAACGACGCTTGGCATGTAGCGTCTGAGTGCCGCTATTGCTTCATCTCTATTACCTGCTATTACTACTTCGTATTGTTCAAAGCTCCACTTCAGCTGTTTTTGTAAACCTGGGTCGTCTTCGATAATTAACAGTACTTTAGAGTTGATCATTATTTCCTTGTTTTGCGGAAATTCGCTGTGCTAATGGTATCTGAATGGTGAAAGCAGTGCCCTGCCCAGGATGGCTATCAACCTGGATATTTCCAGACTGCTTTAAGATGTAATCACGCGCCTCATAGGCACCGATACCCATTCCGGCATTGCCTTTTGTCGTATCAAACGGTTTGAATAGGCGTTCCGCAATGAATTGTTGGTCCATGCCTATGCCGTTGTCAATGATCTTGATGACAGCATAGTCTTGGTTTTTTGTTAATTCAAGCTTAACCCAGCCCTCGCTGGTTGCAACGGCGTCTTGCGCGTTTTGAACCAAATTGGTCAAGATATTGGTCAGTTTGATTTTGTCGGCTGTCACGAAGCAATCGCTAAGTGTTGTGCTCATCTGCAACGGCGGAGTACCGAGATGTTGTTGTGCGATATTTTTAACTAATTCCACCAGATTGATGAACGTGTTAGCGTTCGTATTGTTGGTTTCGCCTTGTTTCAACTGTTCGACGATGTGATGCATTTTTTTTACCACATTATTTAGGGTGTCGATTGTGTCGTCGAAGAAGTCCGGGTTATGTTTGTGTTTTTCAGCATTTCTGACAATCAGGGAGATTTGGGCCACCAGGTTTTTCAAGTCATGTACCAAATATGCCGACAAACGATGATAGGTTTCAAACTGACGATTGTTGGCAAGTTCTTCGCTAGTCCGGTTTAGAGCGAGCGCGTTGGCAAGTTGCATACCAACTGTTTTTAAAAGATCATGGTCTTCCCAGTCAAGCTTGCGTGGCGCGCGAGCTTGAGTTAACACCACAAAAGCTTCAAGTTTGTTCAGGTGAAACAGAGGTACAATAAGCCACACTTGGCTATCTTCGTAACACCAGGGGGAAAGATCTATATCATCATACACTTCGGGAGCATGAGCGAGTTCGAAAAAATCGATTACCCATTGCTTGTTCGCAAGGTATTGAGGCAGATCACCGATGTTGTGAAGGTATTCAATTTCTTGCGGAGTGAGTTTAAGGTTTTGCTCCGCGGCTAAAAAAAAATGACCTTGTTCGTTTTTTAACCATAAGCCACCTCCCGCGCTTTCAACTAAGTCTGTCAAGGTGGTTATGATGAATACTTTTAGCTCTTCAAGGGACTCGAGTTTTGCGAGTGATTTGCTGATTTTGAGCCACTCTTCACGATAATCGTAGCTGTATTGGAAAAAATGTTTACTAAAATAGACTTTAGAGATTGCTCTGATTTTGCCGGATGTGAAAGGGATAACGAGCAGGAGAATGGCGAGAAAAATAAATAGTGTTTGTGCTACTTCGCCCCAGTCCGTATTTGCGCGTTTGATATAAAACCCAGCGAATGACATAAGGATTAAATAGATGCCGCAACCGAACAGGATCGTTGTGTAAAAAATAGTTTTGCGGGGTGTTGTCAGCTCCGCACTATGACTGTTAAGCTTTAGTCGACTTAATGTGACCGCTAAAAATGGTGTCATTAAAGCGTTGATTACGCCTCGCGACTGCCAGAGTGCAAAATCCAGGCTGCTGAATAATAGTGACTTGCTGTAAACCAGCAAGTCCACAGTAAATAGCGAACCTAGGCTTATACACAGAAATTTGAGGTTCCACCTTTGTTTTAGGGGGGTGCTGCGGTAAAGCTGTTCAACTAGAATAAGGCCAAATACAGCAAATACGACGTGGGATGCGAAACGAGGATCAACATTCAGAGACTTCCGAATGAGGGTTAGGTAACTAGGAAATAGTTCGATGACAAAAACCAGGAGCAAAAATAGCGAGGCGACTACGCTGGTATTTGACCTGAAGAGTTGCTTGTAACCGTTATATCTCTGCTTGGATAACAGTATTCCAAGCTGAAAAAACCAAGCTGCGTTACGGAGGGTTTCGTACGGTAAGGTATCGGCGAAGAAGAAAGGGCTGTTTTTTGTGGCGGTGATTACGCTTGAGGACCATATTAACGAGCATAAAACTGCTACTATAAAAGGAAGGTGCCAGTTTTTCCTGAAACACGCATATAAAAGCAAAAGAAGATAAGCAATTGTCGCGCTCAAGTAACTGTAATAAATGTAGCTTTGCATTTAGTGTCGATGTTTAAGTGTTTTGAAGATAGCTGTGTATTTATTATACGACCTTAGGTGTGGCAAGCTGGATCATTACTTTGTAAACTTGGGCGGACATGAAAGAATTATTTAGTGACGTACTAGCTAATGCGCAATTCTCCGAAGGTTCTGGCTGGAAACGGTATCGCCAAAATGCGGGGAAGACTATTATTCAAAAAGGCGAGCAAGGGAATACTTTATTTCTTTTAGAAGAAGGTGTTGTTAGGGTCTTGGGCGGCGCAGAGCTGGATGGAAATCGGCGGATCAGTCCCGGTTTGTGCGATTTGGAGGCAGGAGCAGTGTTTGGCGATGTATGTTTGTACGAATTTAGAGAAAGAACTGCTTCGGTTGTTTCATTAACGGATGTGTGCCTGCTTGAAGTTCGTAGCGATATGCTAAGTATTTATTTGGACGATCATCCAGTTCAAGGGTATTTATTCTTGAAGGCGCTTTTTCAGGCAATGTCCAATCGATTGGGGTTAGCAAATGATCGAATAGAGCATCTGTTGGCCTGGGGAATTAAAGCGCATGACATCGATAAATATTTGTAGTTGGATGACGCTCGTCGAAATGAGAGGAAATGATGGATGCAGCACCTAAGTCATCTTTGGCGGAAAGCTTTAGTCGTTACTTTAATGTGGGTCTAGCCGAAAGCGACGCGCAGAAGGAATATGTTTTTCAAATAAGGTACCGAGTTTATTGCGAAGAGTTTAAGTATGAGTCTGTTGATCGTTTTGCTAATCGCCTTGAAGTAGATGATTATGACCAATATTCCCGGCATTGTTTGATTACTCATCTGCAAACGGGAATGCCAGCGGGCTGTGTGCGATTGGTGCCTGCTATCGGAGACAGAGAAGTTGACCCATTACCGTTAGAGAGGTATTGCGGTGTTAGCCTAGATAACAAATTTATCGACAACCTAAAGCTACAAAGAAATACAGTATGTGAAATATCTAGGCTAGCTGTTGACGGTGCATTTCGCCGGCGCACAGGTGAGGCTTTGACTCGTTTCGGCGAAATTAACGGTTTACAGTTTTCGCCGCAAGAACAGAGAACCTTTTCGTCCATAGCGGTTGCTTGTTTTTTTGCGGCGACCGTTTTAACCGAAGCAGATGGGCGGACGAATGTGTTTGCAATGATGGAGCCGTTTCTTCCGAGGTTAATGCATAGGTCGGGAATCGACTTTCAGCGTGTTGGTAAGGATATTGACTATCATGGAATACGTGCCCCATATTTTATTACTACCCAGGCGGTTTTAGAGAATCTGCATCCAGATTTGCAAGAGTTGTATTCGTGGATAAAAGAAAATATTGTTAACTGATATGATAGGGTTTAATGGATTTTATTGTATTCGGCGGTAAATAGGTAGTTAGTAGGCTATTGAAAAATATATTTTTTTCTTCACTTTGGGTCAAAAAACATAATTCAAGACAAGCCTGAAAACCTAAGTTGTTAAAAGTTAATTGCGAAAATGAAGGTCGCAATGGTAAATATCTTTTTCTTTTGGGGTCCAACGACGTTTGTTTCAACAACTTGGTAGATCAAAATTTGGAGTACTGGTAAGTGTTAGTAGAAAGAATGAAAGCTAATAAAATTAGTTCTGTAGTTATTGCGTGTTCATTGTTGTTACAAACAGTTGCGTGTTCGTCTCCTGAAGAGGCGGCTCAGAACCATTTACAGAAAGGTAAGGAGCTTTTTGAAAATGGCGAGTTCGATAAGGCCTTGCTTGAGTTAAAGACATCCAGCCAAACCAGTGATAAGTTTGGTGAAGCTTATTATTACATGGCACTTTTGGATGAGAAAAATAATAACTTCAAATCGATGCGACAAAACTTGATTAGAGCCTTAGAACTGGAGCCTGGACTGGTTTCAGCTAAGTTAAAGTTAGGTAAGATCGATATTCTTTTTGGGGATTTGGAGAAAGCTCTAGAGCAAGCTGAGTCAGTGTTGGCAAGTGAGTCAAGCAACGTTGATGCGGAATTGATAAAGGCATCCGTGTACATTAAGCAAGCGAAAAAAGATCAAGCGGCAGAAATTGTTAAGAAGGTTTTAAAATATAGTCCAGATAATGTCGACGCTTTGTCAATCCAGGCGGCTTTATTATTTGAAAAAAATGAAGTAGACCAAGCCTTGGGCTTGGTTAATAAAGCATTGGAAAAAGATCCTAAAAATATCCCTATCCGCTTATTTAAAGTTAAAATTGATGCCGGGCTCAATAATATCGATAGTGTAATAAAAGGTTATCAAGAGCTTATTCAGTTGTACCCAGATGCTAGTAATTTTAAATTGAGTTTGGCTTCCATTTATTCAATGACCGATAAACTTAGTGATGCAGAGGTATTGCTGCGGGAAATGGTGGAAAAGTCAAAAGATAAAGTTGAGCCTAAAATTGTTTTACTTGAGTTTTTAAATGCTAGGGCGAAAGATCGAGTTGTTTCAGAATACGAGTCTATGCTTAGTGCCAATCAGCAACAAGCTAAATTATTATTGGAATTGTCGAAATGGATGGTCGTTTCGGGATATGCTGAGGTTGCTAAGAAGGGGTTACAACAGGCCGTTGATTTGGAAAGGAATAGCGAAACAGGGTTAGCATCTCAGGTCATTTTGGCGGAAATTGCATTGACAAATAAGCAATATGATGTGGTAGAGAGTTCCTTGAAGGATATTCTGGGTGCTAATTCAGAGTTTATGCAAGCAAACTTGCTCAAATGTCGTTTGCTGTTGGCGCAAAATAAAACAGATGAAGCCATAGAGTTTCTTAACAAGCTTATATGGAATAAAAGCAATGCTGATGATGTTTATTCCTTGTTGGGTCAAGCCTATCTATTAAAGCAGGATCGTAAACAGGCTGAGAAGAATTTTAAGCAGGCATTAGAGGCTAACCCAGCCAATTTAGTAGCTTTTTCTCAGATTTATGGTACTTATTTGCAATCGGGTCAAAAGGACGTCGCTAGGCAATATCTGGAAAAGGCTTTGGCTAAAAATCAAAATGATGTTTCATTGCTTGCTAGCAAGGCGGAATTGGATATTTTGGAAAAAAAATGGGATGGTGCCCAAGATGCTATTCAACGCCTCGCGTTATTTTCTAAAGAAAAATCGATGCCTATATACCTCCAAGCCAATATTTTACAGGGTAAAGGTAAGTACGTCGAAGCAATTGGCGTATATGAAAAGTTGATACAGCAGTTTCCTAATCATCTCAATTCACTGATTAATCTAGTCAGGTCGTATGAGGCACTCAAGCAAAGAGATAAAGCTACTGCTTATTTAGAAAAGCACAATGCTAATCATCCAGATGAATTAAACTCCGTCGGAGTATTGAGTGATCTGTACATGGCAAATAATGATTTTGTCAAAACTAAAAAACTATTAATGGATCAGATTAAGCGCACCCCTAAGGTAGGATCACTTTATCTTGCATTAGCAAAGGTTGAGGCAATGACGAGTAAAAATATTGCATCGGCTAAAAATGTGTATCTGCAAGGGTTAGAAGTTAACCAAGCTGATCCGCAGCTGTCTATGGCTTTAGCTGGTTTGTACGAGCAATTGAACGAAAAGCAAAATGCAATAAAAGTATATAAAGATTTGCTCAATAAAAATCCAGGTGTTAGTTTGGCCACTAATAATTTGGCGTCATTATTGATAGAATCGAGCGATTTGGATGAGGTCAAAGAAGGTATGGAGTTGGCAGAGGTATTTAAAGATTCTGAGAATCCGTATTTTCAAGATACATATGCTTGGGCATTGATCAAAACTGGAAATAATCCCGAGGGGCTTATATTATTGCAGGCGCTTATTTTAAAAGAACCTAAATTGCCGGAATTTAGATACCATTTGGGTGTTGCACATATTAACGCAGGCAATAGAGCTACTGGAATAAGCGAGCTTAAACAGTCTGTGAGCCTGTCGGAAAATCAAAAGCGCAATTTTTCCGGTAAAGAAGAAGTAAAAAAGATGCTTAAAGAGATAGAGACTTCTGCAGGTAATTGAGTAACTATGAAGATTATGAATATGCCGATATTTAACAGAAAATTATTGTGTTATGCGATAGCTGTTTTCCTTGTTTCGAACATTATGGGTTGTTCGCAACCGCTACTCGAGGATGTGCAGCAGGCGGCTGATTATACTTATCAGATCGGGCCTGGAGATAGTATCAATATATTTGTTTGGGGTAACCCGGAGTTATCCACTTCAGCGCCAGTGCGGCCCGATGGAAAGATAACCGTGCCTTTGGTAGAAGAATTATTGGCTAGCGGTAGAACGCCATTTGAGTTGGCCCGGGATATTGAAAAGGTGCTGTCAACCTACATTAAAAGCCCTCAGGTAGTTGTGATGGTAAGTGGCTTCAAAGGGATTAGTACCCAGCAAATTCGGGTTATTGGCAGAATTGGCGGAGGTAGCGGAGGTAGCGGAGGTAGCGGAGGTAGCGGAGGTGGCGGAGGTGTGGGACGGTACCAAGGAAAATCTATACCATATGAAAGAGGTATGACTCTATTAGATGTTATTATTCAGATTGGTCTGAATCAGTATGCCGATGGCAACAGAGCTAGCGTAATCAGAGATGTGAATGGAGAGTTGAAGCCGTTCGGTGTTCGGATTGACGACCTGATTGACGATACTGATTTGTCAGCTAACGTGTTGATGATGCCAGGCGATATACTGATTATTCCGGATGCGTATTTCTAGGTTTTGGTAAAAAACCAGGCTTCTTCTGTGGATAGTATATTCATTAATGTTAGATTAGAAACAACGGCTTGTTAATATGCAGCAAGATCTTTCCGAAGTTTATTTTTATTTAAAAGGGACTTTAAAGTACAAGCGCCTAGCGATTGTTTTTGCTCTGGTTGTGTGCTTGGGGGCGTGGTCTTATATTTTTGTAATGCCTGATAAATTTGAGTCAAAAGCTAAAGTTCACATAGACTCAGCTACAGTTATAAGACCACTTATGAGGGGAATGGTGATAGAGCCTGATATATCAGCGCTGATAAGAATAATTCAGCAGCTTATGTTTACTAGGCCTAATCTGGAAAAGATCATTTCGTTATCGCAGCTAAGTAGATCACAAGACAACTCTGGATCAACAACTGATTTGATCGAAAAGCTGAAGAAAGACATAACAATAGCTGGTGGCAAGGGAGATATATTTGATATTGCTTATACTTCTCAGGACCCTGACGTTGCCAAGAGTGTGGTTCAAGCCGTTTTAACTGTGTTTTCAGAGCAGACTGAGGGAAAAGCATTGGCTGATGCGAGTGATGCGCAACGCTTCATTGAGCAGCAAATACGAGAGTATGAGATCAGATTGCAAGACGCCGAAAAAGCAAAAGAAGAGTTCAAACGGGCAAATATAGATTTGCTCAATGGCTCCGATCAATTTCAGAGTTTGCAGAAAATGAAGGAACAGTATCTCGATGCTAACACTGCTCTCGATCAAGCGGTTTCTAGGAGAAACGTGCTGGCGGAACAGGTTGCTGAGATCCAAGAATCAGATGAAGATTGGGGACTCCCTACGTCTACTCAGGAGCCATCTGCTGATAATGCAAGGATAGAATCGCTAAAAGATAAACGGACTGAGTTGTTGCTGAAATATACCGAACGTCATCCCGAAATTATTGAAATCGACAAATTAATTGATACACTAAAAACGCAAGAGAGCGAACCTAAGATTAGCCAAGCAGAATTAAATGGGGTTTCTGAAGCCGGAAAATCGGAGAGTATTGGGGCTGAGAAAATGGGAAACCCTTATGTTCAAGCGTTAAAAATGGGGTTTGATAATGCCCAGGCCGAAGTCGCTTCTAGTCAGACTTTAGTTGAGTCTATTCGAAACAGGGTAGCAAAGCTTGAAGAGGGCTTGAATGAAAGATTGACCATTGAAACAGAAATGAAAAATCTGAACCGCGACTATGAAACGATAAGTGGGAAGTATTCGGAGTTATTAGATCGGCGAGAACAGGCTCATATTACGGAGCGTGTAGATGACCAGACTTCTCGCCTAAAATTCAAAATTGCAGATCCTCCTAGCAAGCCGAATAAACCCAGTTCTCCAAACAGAAAGTTATTTTACTCGTTTGCTCTTTTGTTTGGCGTATTTTTGGGATTTGGCGTGGCGTTTTTAGTGTATTTTATTCGACCAGTATATATGTCAACAAGGCAAGTAAGAATTGTAACTGGACTTCCATCTTTAGGTAGTGTGTCTCTTACTTCTCAAGGTATAAGTCAGACTAATAGTATCGACTGGCTGCTTATATCGACTTTTGTAGTCCTGATAAGTGGCTACATTGGTGTCATGATATTTGAGATACTCAAATAAAAGCGCATTAAACAGGTAAGCATATGAGCATTATAGAAAATGCGCTAAAAAAGGCAGGAAGCCAAGGGTTAGTTGTGGAAAATGGCAATCAAGAGTCGGTAATCATCAATAAGCCAAACAGAGCGGCTAGCGAGAGCAATTTAGAATCAGCTGGGTTAAAAGAGTCTGCTAATGTATTTTCATCCGAGCAGCAGGTTATTGTTGACTGGGTGGGGTTGGCTGGAAATGGCTTTATAGATAATAATAATGCAAAATCTCAGTTGGCTGAAGAGTTTAGGGTCATTAAAAGACCTTTGGTAAATAATATACAGGGTGCGGAAAATAACGGTATTAATCGCTCTAATTTGATTCTTATTTGTAGCAGTTTGCCCGGAGAAGGAAAGACATTTGTTTCAATTAATTTGGCTTTGAGTATTGCAAACGAAAGAGATAAAAGCGTTTTACTGATAGATGCTGATGTGGAAAAACCAAGCATATCAAAACAATTAGGAATTAAAAGTTCTCGTGGCTTAATTGAATACTTAGAAGACGATAAGGTTACTTTTTCTGATATTTTGTTAAAAACAGATCTTCCCAATTTTAGTCTAATTACAGCTGGTAAAAGGCATAAATATTCCACGGAGTTGTTGTCAAGCCAAAGGATGTATCTATTTGCTGAAGAAGTGAGTCGACGATATAAGGATCGCATAGTAATTTTTGATTCGCCTCCATTGCTTGTCGCCACCCAGGCTCAAATAATAGCAGAACTAGTAGGGCAAGTGGTATTAGTGATCGCGGCTGAGGTTACTCCTCAAAGCGTAGTTAATGAATCAGTTGCGAAGCTTAGTAACTGTGATGTTGTTATGACTCTTTTAAATAAAACAAGAAAAGAGATAGATATATACGGTCATAACTATAGTTATGGGAAATATGGACATTTGTGATTGTATAGCACTGCGTAATTGGTGTTTGGGCGCGCTATTTACTATTGGAAGTGTCGGTGCGTGTATGTATTCGGGTTCTAGTTTGGCATTGGATTGGCGCCTCACTCCTAGCTTATCTGCTAAGGAAGTGTTTTCAGACAATCTTACGCTTTCCCAGGACAATAAAAAAAGCGGTTTTGTTAGTGAGATTGATCCAGGTCTATCCCTATACGGATCGTCACCTTGGAGTACGTTTAACCTAAATTATCGTTTGCAAGGTCTATACAATGCAGGCGGCAGGGACGCCGTTGATATAAATCACCAGCTTAATATGAACTCTCTATATCAGGCTATTAGGAATAAGCTATTTATAGAAACCAGTAGCTCGATAAGTCAACAGAACGTTAGCAATGCATTTGTTTCGACCGATAATATTTCCGGAAATGGTAGTCGGGTTGAGAGTAAGACATTTAGTATTTCCCCTTACTGGACTCCAAGTTTTGGACGGTATGCGAATGGTTTTTTTAAGGTTGGCTATAATAAATCTTCTTTTGATAACTCTAATGGTTCGACAGTTTCTCCGTTATTAAGCTCGAACTTAAATTTAATTTCTGATTCCGAATCCTATACAAGGCAGGCTAGGTTGTCTAGTGGTAGTGCTTTTAATAGGGTTAGTTGGGGCTTAAATTATTCTTCCCAGCAACAAAATAGGGTTTCTGGGCAAGATGTGCGCTTTGAACAATATCAGGGCGATGCCCGTTATTATATTAATCGTAAATTTAACGTGTTTGGGCAGGCAGGTTATTCGAATAACGATTTTCAAACGTTGTCCAATAGTATTAATAATGGATTTTTCTATACGTTCGGAGGGCAGTGGAGTCCTAGTCGTTGGTATTCATTAGAAGCAGGTTATGGTAATAACAAACATGTAACGATGCAGTTTAACCCCTCAGCTAATTTAAATTCCACTATTACATATCGCGATAAGTCTGTAGGTCTTAATACTGGTGGTTCTTGGGATGCCAGTTTTAATTATCTTTTCAAACAGGCAGCTATTGGGTTTAATTATTCTCAGGAAACGACAACTCTGCAACAATTGTTGACACAGCAGGGTTTTTTTCTAAAAGATTCGTCAGGCAATCTTAGTCAGGTCGCAAACACTCAAGACTTGTTTACACAGGGCTTCCTGTCGCTTGATTCTTCGGGGAATTTGATTAAAGGGCCTAATTATAATAATTCGCAGCTTGTTTTTAATCCATTTGATTTAGTAGATGACGTTATTATAAGAAAGCGAGGTAATCTAACTTTTAGTTTTCAAACTGGCAAAAGTGCTTATAACGCCTCAATGTTTAATGAGCGTCGCACCTATGGCAAACGCACAGGTGAAGATCTGTCCTATGGAATATCGGGTGGTTGGCAGTGGCAGTATGAGCCTAGGCTGAACTTTTATTTGCAGCCTTCTTGGATGCACACCGAAGGCAGTCTCTCTAGTAATACTAGATATGATGTTGCGTTGGGTGTCAGCCGGTCTGTCCCCATTAATCTCGGACGACCTTTATTAATGAATACCGGGCTTGAATTGCGCCATATTAATCAAACGTCTGATTCCTCTCAATTTGGCGGCTATGTGGAAAACAGAGCGACGGCCAACTTCAATGTACGATTCTAAAAAACAAACACATGTACGACGGATTTTATAATCTTACCCAAAAGCCTTTTCAACTAAGTGCGGATCCCGATTTTTTTTTCCAAAGCTCGGTACATAAACGTGCTCTCGCTTATATGCACTATGGTCTGACACAAGGTGAAGGCTTTGTGCTGGTTATCGGCTCGCCTGGCACGGGCAAAACTATGCTAGTAAAGAGTTTGATAAAAAATTTAAATAAAGAGAAGTTGTTAATCGGAGTCATGATGACGTCTCAGGTTGGTCCGGAAGATACCTTGCGGATGGCGGCATCGACATTTGGTTTTGCATTTTCACTGACGGATAAGGCCAGTTTATTATCAGGCTTCGAAAAGTTTATTATTGAAAAGGCCAGAGAAGGTAGACGCTTATTATTAATCGTTGATGAAGCGCAGAACCTGCCAAAACAATCATTGGAAGAGTTACGGATGCTTACCAATCTTGACGTTAATGGCAACCCTGTTTTTCAGGTGTTTTTGGTTGGGCAAACTGAATTGAAACGTACCATTTATTCAGCGGATATGGAGCAGCTTAAGCAACGGATTGTGTC
Organism: Methylomonas albis; assembly: GCF_014850955.1. NCBI lineage: Bacteria > Pseudomonadati > Pseudomonadota > Gammaproteobacteria > Methylococcales > Methylococcaceae > Methylomonas > Methylomonas albis. Next base: position 3,976,592 of record NZ_JACXSS010000001.1, on the reverse strand, counting down.
CACATTTCAGCTTGATCCGCTGGATTTGGAAGAAACCAAAGAATACATAATGTTTAGGCTGCAAACTGCGGGTTGGTCAGGAACTCCGGAGTTTACACCTAGGGTGTTTGAGGCTATTCACGAGTTTAGTGGTGGTATTCCCAGGCGCATTAATTCCTTGTGTGATCGTTTGCTATTGTTTGGCTATTTGGAAGAGTTGACGTTACTGGATGAGCAGGCCGTGACGAAAGTTATCGTTGAGGTAAAGGAAGAAATGTTGCTGGAAGTGGCTGATGAGGAGTCTGAAAATTCGATGCCGCCCTTACATCGTCATAGTGGTAGTGATGGAGAATCTCTCGAGCACCGTATTGCTAGACTCGAAGATGTTGTTACCAATCTTCGGAGCAGTTTGAATAAAGAAAAAGCGCTGCTTAGAAAAGCTATTTTGTTGCAATTAGATATGGATGCTGTGTACAGCGAAACAACCACCCTGGATTAACAAAAATGTCCCCTAAAGTATTGGTTTGCGTGGTTGGCGCTCGGCCTAATTTTATGAAAATGGCGCCGATTATCAGGCAATTGCAAGCGGTTAAGCATTTGATCACGCCTTATCTAGTGCATACCGGCCAGCATTATGATCAAGCCATGAAAGATACTTTTTTTCAGCAGTTGGGTATTCCGGAGCCGGATAAGGATTTGGGTGTTGGCTCCGGTAGTCATGCTGTGCAGACTGCAAATGTCATGTTACGTTTTGAGCCGGTTTTGGACGAAGCGAAGCCTTTTGCGGTGTTGGTCGTGGGTGACGTTAACTCAACAATCGCCTGCGGTTTGGTTGCCGTTAAGAAAAATATTCCATTGATTCATGTTGAAGCCGGTTTGAGGAGTTATGACCGGCTAATGCCGGAAGAGATTAACCGGATTTTGACCGATCAGCTATCTGATCTGTTATTTACCACGGAACGTGCCGCAGCCGACAATTTGATTAAAGAAGGTATTTCCGAGCAACGTATATGTTTTACCGGTAATGTGATGATCGATACCTTGCTTGCTAATTGTCGACAAGCCTCTCCGTTTTTGGAAACATTGCAACGATACGGTTCAAAACAGGTTGTCGTGGAAAAATCTTATGCATTGTTAACATTACACAGACCCTCCAACGTCGACGATCCCGAAACATTAACGCGTTTGGTTCGGGTTTTGGGGGACATCAGTGAAAAACTACCGGTGATATTTCCTGTTCACCCTCGCACACAACAGAAAATTGCGGAAGCAGGTTTGCTGAGTGTACTGCCAGAACAGAGGGTCATCATGTTGCCTCCCGTGGCATATTTGGAAATGCTTGGCTTGATGCAATCCGCGCGAGTGGTGTTGACTGACTCCGGTGGCTTACAAGAAGAGACCACTGCATTGGGCGTGCCTTGCGTCACGTTACGGGAAAATACCGAAAGACCCATTACGATTGCGGAGGGCACCAATACTATTGTCGGAACCGATCCTACTAAAATTTTGCAATGCGTCGATGATATTTTGCACACGGGCGGTAAAAGCGGCCGAGTTCCAGAGTATTGGGATGGTAACGCCGCTGGTCGTATCGTCGATGAAATTGTACGTCGTTATCAGTTGGCAGGTTAAGGCTGTATGACTTTGCCAGTGCGTGTCAATGCAATGACGGTCGATGTCGAGGATTATTTTCAGGTCTCGGCGTTTGAGGCGAATATTCAGCGTTGTCAGTGGGACGGCTTGCCGCATCGGGTGGAGCAGAATACCCAACGAATTCTGGATTTGTTTGCTCAAACTCAGGTAAATGCGACATTTTTTACCTTGGGCTGGGTGGCTGAGCGTTATCCACAGCTGGTTCGGCGGATTGTCGATGAGGGGCATGAGCTAGCTTCCCACGGTTACCAACACACTCGAGTAACCGAACAAACTCCGGAACAGTTCCGGCAAGACCTTAGGCTTAGCCGGCAGATTCTCGAAGATATTGGCGGCCAGCCAATCGTGGGTTATCGGGCGGCTAGCTATTCGATCGGCGCTAATAACCTTTGGGCGCTGGAGGTCTTGGAGGATGAAGGCTTTCAGTACAGTTCCAGTATTTATCCTGTGAAGCACGATTTATACGGTATGCCGGGCGCTCCTCGCTTTGCCTACCGGCCGGATAACGCGCCTAAGCTACTGGAAATACCCATTACGACATTGAAAATTTTGGATCGTAATATTCCTTGTGGCGGAGGCGGGTTTTTTAGATTGTATCCGTATCAGTTTTCTAAATGGGCTTACCGCCATATCAATAAGAACGAAAACCAGTCTGGAATTTTTTATTTTCACCCTTGGGAAATAGATCCCGAACAGCCTCGGCAGCATAATCTGTCGTTTAAAACCCGCTTCAGGCATTATCTGAATCTGGGTCGAATGCAAAATCGCCTTAACAGCTTACTGACCGATTTTGCTTGGGATACCATGCAGAGCGTGTTTCTAACCCAGCAAACAGACAAATCATCAAAATAAGTCATGATCAAATTATTTGAGCCTGCCCAAAGCGAGCGTTGGGACCACTATGTCATGGCGGCGGCGGATGGCAGCTTTTTTCATTTAGCAGCCTGGCAGCAGGTGATCAAGCAGGCTTTCGGACATAACACTTATTATTATTACACCGAGCAAGATGGCGAAATTACCGGTATTTTGCCCTTGACCCACGTCAATAGCTTATTGTTTGGCAATTCTCTGGTTTCAAATGCGTTTTGTGTCTATGGGGGAATTGTTGCCAGTAACGATGAGGCTTTTAGCGCGTTACAAACCCAAGCGCAACAACTAGCTAGAGAGTTGGGCGTAGATAGCTTGGAGATGCGAAACAGACAGCAATGTCATTCGGACTGGCCGCACAAAGAACTCTATGTCACGTTCAGAAAAGAACTCGATCCGGATGTCGAAAAGAATCTGAATGCCATTCCGCGCAAGCAGCGCGCGATGGTTCGGGCAGGTATCAAAGCGGGCTTGGTTAGCGTAATAGACGACAACGTCGAGCGACTGCATCGCGCATATTCCGAAAGCGTCAGAAACCTGGGAACACCGGTATTTCCGAAAAAATATTTTCAAATTTTGCAGGATGTATTCGGCGAAAATTGCGAAGTGCTGACAATAGAGCACGAGGGCGAGCTAGTGGCCAGCGTAATGAGTTTTTATTTCAAGGATGAGGTTTTGCCTTATTACGGCGGCGGCACCGATGCAGCCCGTGATTTGAAAGGTAACGATTTCATGTATTGGGAGGTCATGCGGCGCGGGGTGGAAAAGGGTTGCCGGGTTTTCGATTACGGTCGCAGTAAAATCGGTACTGGCTCGTATCGCTTTAAAAAACACTGGGGTTTCGAACCTGAGCCGCTGTTTTACGAAGTCGATCTGGTCAAGGCCAAACAAATACCAGAAATCAATCCGCTGAATCCCAAATACCGCTTGTTCATTGCGGCTTGGAAGCGATTGCCTTTACCGATTAGCCAGTTGGTCGGTCCTTGGCTTGCCAAGGACTTAGGCTAATGAGCAAGCCTAAATTACTGTATTTAGTTCATCGTATTCCCTATCCGCCGAACAAGGGCGACAAGATTCGTTCATTTCACTTTTTGCAGGCCTTGTCGGCGGAATATCAGATATTTCTCGGTACTTTTGTTGATGATCCGGATGACCGGGAATTTGTCGATGCCTTAAAAACATTCTGCCAGGATGCTTGTTGTATCGATTTAAATCCCCGGCTTGGCAAAATTATGAGTCTGCTAGGTTTGCTCAGCGGTGAAGCGTTGAGTTTGCCTTATTATCGCAATCAGCAGCTACAAGAATGGGTAGATAAAACCATTCGCGAGCAGAGTATAGAGCGGGTAATGATTTTTTCATCACCCATGGCGCAATATGTTGACAAATATACCAATTTGCATCGGTTGGCCGACTTTGTCGATGTCGATTCCGACAAATGGCGGCAATATGCGCTCAGTAAGCATTGGCCCGCAAGCTGGATTTATCGGCGAGAAGCCGAAAAACTGTTGGCCTACGAGCAACGCATCGCCGCATTGGCCGATGCGACGATATTTGTCTCCGAACAGGAGGCTGGGTTGTTTAAAGCGTTGGCGCCGGAATCCGCCGCAAAAATTAGTTTTGTAAACAACGGAGTGGATACCGATAGGTTCGATCCGGAATTACTATGGGAGACGCCGTTTCCGGCGGTGCGGCAGGCTATTGTGTTCACCGGTGCGATGGATTATTGGGCTAATGTTGATGCGGTTAAATGGTTTGCCGAGCAGGTATTTCCGATTATTAGAAGCGCTCTACCGGACGTGCATTTTTACATAGTTGGTTCCAAGCCTGCCAGAGAGGTGCTGCAACTGGCGGAAAACGATCCTGGTGTTATGGTTACAGGGCGAGTTGAGGATGTCAGGCCGTATGTTGCTCATGCCGACGTTGTCGTTGCACCCTTGCGGATTGCCAGAGGTATTCAAAACAAGGTGTTGGAAGCGATGGCGATGGCGAAGCCAATAGTGGCTACCACAGCGGCTATGGAAGGCATACCGGGTGGAGCGGATTTACAAGTGGCGATAGCCGACTCAGCCGAAGACTTTGCCAGCCTGGTTTTAAGGTTTTTGGAGCAGCGGATCGAATTGGTTGGGGCCAATCGCCGCTATGTGGAAAGCGATTTCAGTTGGGAGCAAAACGGCCAGCACTTGTGCCGATTGTTGGCGGGTGAGTCTGCATAAATGTCCAGTTCTTTGTCGCCGTTAATCGTGCATATCATTTATCGGCTGGGCGTTGGCGGCCTGGAGAACGGTCTGGTTAATATCATTAATAATTTACCGGAAGACAGCTATCGGCACGCCATTATCTGTTTGGCAGATAGTACGGATTTCAGCCAACGTATTAAACGGCAAGATGTGATTGTCCATCAGTTACATAAGCCGCCAGGTCAGGATTGGGCGTCGTTCTATAGCGTCTATCGGTTGTTGAAACAATGGCAGCCGGCTATTGTACATACCCGTAATTTAGCGGCTATCGAATATCAGATTTGCGCGTTGTTAGCTGGTGTGCCTTACCGGGTACATAGCGAACATGGTTGGGATGTCTTCGATCCGGACGGTAGTAATATTAAGTACCAATGGCTACGGCGAATTTTGGGATTAATCATTCACCGCGTTATCCCACTGTCGCAGCATTTGCAGGATTATTTGCTGACGCGCGTCGGTATTCCCGCAAAAAAAATTACCCGGATTTGTAACGGTGTTGACACCAAAATCTTTTATCCTCGCATGGGGAAACGGCGGGTGCCGGAAGCCTGCTTGCTGGATTTAGATCAAAAGCTGGTGATCGGCACGGTAGGGAGGATGCACGGTGTTAAAGATCAGCTGACGCTGGTGCTGGCGTTTATTGATGCTTGCGAAAAGTCGCCGGAATTTGCCAAAATTGCCCGCTTGTTTTTGATAGGTGATGGGCCTTTGCGCGCTGAAGCGATTGAATTGTTGAATACCGCCAGCCTGATCGATAAAGTCTGGTTACCCGGCGAACGTAACGACATCCCTGAAATTCTACGTAGCCTGGATATTTTCGTATTGCCGTCAAAGGCGGAAGGTATTTCCAATACTATATTGGAAGCGATGGCTAGCGGTTTACCGGTTATTGCTACCCGCGTCGGCGGCAACCCCGAGTTGGTGCTGGATGCTCAGACAGGTTGTTTGGTAGAAAAAGAGGACGTCGAAGGACTGTCATGTGCCATGCAGGATTTGGTGGTGGATGACGACAAGCGGAGGCGATTAGGCGAAGCTTCAGTTCGACGGATTCAGACGGAATTTTCAATCGATAGCATGGTGGATCGCTATCGGCAAGTTTATGACAAGCAGTAAATGATCCAGAGAGAACTCATATGTGCGGCATAGTCGGTATTTTCGATATTACAGGTGCTAGTGAAATAGACCGCAATTTGTTGTCGCGGATGAACGAGTCCCAGTTTCACCGGGGGCCTGATGAAGGTGGTTTGCATACCGAGCCTGGTTTGGGCTTTGGCCATCGCCGTCTATCTATTATCGACTTGTCCAGCGGCCAGCAACCGATGCATAGCCAAGATGGCAATGTAGTGTTGACTTATAACGGCGAGGTTTATAATTTTCCGGAATTGCGTGCAGAGTTGGAAGCATTGGGATATAGCTTCAGGACCCATTGCGATACCGAAGTGATTCTTTATGCTTGGCAGGCTTGGGGTGAGTCTAGCGTCGAACGTTTGCGTGGCATGTTTGCGTTTGCAATTTGGGATAGATCCAGTCAGACCTTGTTTTTGGCGCGTGACCGTTTAGGTGTGAAGCCGTTGTTTTATGCCGAGCTCAGCAATGGTCAATTCATTTTCGGTTCCGAACTGAAAGCCTTGAAACAGCATCCACTGTTGCCTAAAGAGGTTGATCCCACCGCGATAGAAGACTATTTCGGTTTTGGATATATTCCTGATCCTAAGACTATTTACCGTGGTGTTTATAAGCTCGAGCCTGGATATTGTCTGACGATCAAACGTGGGCAGAACGGTTTTCGTCCTAAACAATATTGGGATGTTAAATTTCAGACCGCTTCTGCGGGCCATGCGGCCGAAGCCGGCGAGGAGCTAATCGAACGTTTACGCGAGGCGGTGAAAATTCGGATGGTCGCTGATGTGCCCTTGGGGGCATTTCTGTCTGGCGGCGTTGATTCCAGTGGTGTAGTGGCATTGATGGCGGGTTTGTCTAAAGAGCCCGTCAATACTTGTTCGATTTCGTTCGGCGACCCGAAATTTAACGAAGCGCAATTCGCTGCTCAGGTTGCCGAGCGCTACCATACTGCACACCGCGTCGAGCAAGTCGATCCGGACGACTTTAGTCTGATTGATCAATTGTCCGGTTTGTATGACGAGCCTTATGCAGACAGTTCTGCATTACCGACTTATCGGGTTTGCGAGCTGGCTAAGAAGCAGGTGACCGTGGTGTTATCCGGCGACGGTGGCGACGAGAACCTGGCCGGTTACCGGCGCTACCGCTGGCATACTTACGAAGAGCGGATGAGGGCTTTATTACCCGATGCTTTACGGGTACCTTTGTTCTCGACCTTTGGCAGGGTCTATCCCAAGTTGGATTGGGCTCCCAAGGCATTAAGAGCGAAAACGACGCTTGAGTCTATTGGCCGGGATTCGATGGAGGGTTATTTTCACAGCGTATCGGTACTTTCCAACGGTATGCGCAGCCAATTATTTAGTGATAGTTTAAAAAGCGAGTTGCAAGGGTATCAGGCTATCGAAGTGTTCCGTCGGTATAGTCAGCAAGCGCCGGATCATCCATTATCGATGGTGCAATATCTGGATTTGAAAACTTATCTGGCTGGCGATATCTTGACTAAAGTCGACCGGGCCAGCATGGCGCATGCCTTAGAAGTGCGGGTGCCGTTGCTGGATCATAAGCTAGTGGAATGGATGGCAACTTTGCCGCCCGATTTGAAACTACATGGCCGGGAAGGCAAATATCTCTTTAAGAAAGCATTGGAACCTTATTTGCCCAATGATATTCTTTACCGACCCAAAATGGGTTTTGCAGTGCCGTTGAGCAGTTGGTTCCGTGGGCCGTTAAAGCAGCGGGTGCAGCAGGCTTTATTGGGGGATACATTACGAAGCACCGGCTGGTTCGATGGAATCTATTTGCAGCATATAGTTAGCCAGCATCAAGCAGGTTTGCGTGATTACAGTGCGCCGATTTGGTCCTTACTCATGTTTGAAGCATTTATCAGAAATAATCTTGAATAATGCTCCGTTTTGCTGGCTAGCCTGTACGTTTGTGCGATAGACAGAAACAAGGTGTTTTGCTAAAGTGTGATCCAATTCAAATAAATCAGTGGTGTGTCCGATGGAATATAAAAATAATGAACAAAATTCAGCGTCTGAAAGCCATAAAGCACCTGAACAGGTAAATAGTTCTCGTAGATCGTTTGCTAAGGTTGGGGCTGTCGTGGCGCCGATTATAATGACTTTGACCAATCGGTCGGCGTGGGCTACAGATACCTGTTCACAATCGGGTTTCACTTCATTCTCTAATGCCAATCATGCCGTCTCAAATGTGGCTAATGTTAAGAATACTAACTGGAAAACACCGGCAGCTTGGGCTTTAGCTGCAACATGGCCGGCTGGTTGTGGTAAGGCCACTTATAGTCCTACTAATCTAAAGTTTACCTCCACTCTTTGGTCTAATAACAAAGACCTCGCTGCCGTTAAAACTTGGGAGGCCGCTAATGCCAAAGTTTTGGCAAGTTCTGTGATTAGCGGGGTGTCAAGTACATCCACTGCGACGTTGTTGGCCGCTTTGACTGATCCTTCTAATCAATTGTTGGCATATCAGATAGCGACAGTGCTTAACAATGCTGTTGTGGTTGGCGGAGTACAGCAGACCGTACCAAGCTATTTCCTAAGTGGTCAGGCAACCTTGGCTGAATTTACAACCTTCTATTCTAATTGCGTGTAATCTGAACCCCGTTTGCTATTGTGGTTTACCAGTGGCAAGCTCTAGTTTCTGTGGCCGATTGGGGTGATGAATTGGTGCTTTACGACCGACAGTCGGGCGAAACTCATTTGTTTAGCGGAGCATCAAAAGATATTTTGACTTTTAGCTTATCCCAGCGGCGTTTTAACATTCCCAACCTCATTGATAACGTAAAGGAACGTTTCGAAGACTTACAGGGAACAGAAACTTTTGTTGTTTCGACATTGGAAAGCTTGATACATAAAAAATTAATTAGTATAGAAAAGTGATCGCCTTGTGACTGATGCGAATTTTGCTAAGCAGTTGGCGTGTTCAGGCTTAATTGTTGAATCCGGCCCATTCAAGTTTTTGATTCGGAGTGCGATTCCGGCTATAGCTCAAAATCTAGCTTGCTTATATGCTGGGCAGTCTGAATTTGCATCTAAAGACGTGCCCTCGGTTTTTTTTGATTTTGTTGTTTCTATTGATCTTCCTAACGGAATTAGGAGTCTGTTTCACAAACAAGCTCAGTTTTATCTTGACGATAGGGTGATTTTTAATCCTTTTCCGCTACATCATGCCACTGCGATGTTGGAATGGGGGATGAATTGGTGTATTTCAACGCAAATTCACACCTATCTGATCATTCATGCGGCTGTCATCGAGAGAGATGGCTTTGCTGCGGTCTTGCCTGCACCGCCGGGATCGGGGAAAAGTACGCTTTGTGCGGCTTTGGTTCAGGAAGGATGGCGACTGCTATCTGACGAATTGACCTTGATCGATTTAAGCAATGGCTATGCCGTGCCCATGCCGCGACCAATCGGGCTTAAAAATCAGTCCATTCAAATTCTCGCTAATCGATATCCTCAAGCTGTTTTCGGCGCGCTGTCTTCTGATACATTGAAAGGTAGTGTTTGTCATCTCAAACCACCGATTGAAAGTATCGCCATGCAAAAAGTGGTTTGTCCAATTGCTTGGATCGTTTTTCCGCAATATCTTGCTGATGCGGAGACCGATTTGTGTGATAAACCCAAAGGCGAGTCCTTTATGGCCTTAGCTGACAATGCGTTCAATTACAGTCATCTGGGCACCGTGGCGTTTGATATTTTAAAGCAGGTTGTTGATCGTGCAGCTTGTCATGGCTTTACTTATAGTCAGCTAGATGAGGCAATAGCGGTTTTTAATCGTTTGGAAGCCAGAGATGCGATCTAGTTGGCCGTTGTTGGTTTTAGTGCTAAGAAAAGAGCGGACGTTAGCGGCATTAAATCAAGCCGAGTGGGATTTATTGATTCGGCAGGCCAAGCGCTCGCAATTAGCGGCTAAAATTTACTATAGGGCTGAGAGTGAAAACCTGCTTACATCCTTGTCTCATGGTGTTCTAAGGCATTTGCAATCGGCTAAAGTGCAAGCCGACAAGCAATATCGCGATTTCTTGTGGGAAATAGATTGTCTAAAAAAAGCCTTTAGCCAAGCAGTTAGCGGCGCTATTTTATTGAAGGGCGCCGCTTATGCTGCTGGAGAGTTTCCTCCCTATAAAGGCCGACTGTTCTCGGACATCGATATTTTAGTGCCTTTTGAGTTTATACCAGCCATTGAACAGCAATTACTAATACATGGTTGGGTCAGCGCGAAGCAAGATGCGTATGATCAAAAATATTATCGGCAGTGGATGCATGAAATTCCGCCGCTCACACATATTAAGCGTGGCAGCGTTATCGACCTGCATCATAACATTTTGCCCAGAACCGCAACGGCATGCCCGGATGCGGATTTATTGATTAAGTCTGCGGTACCGCTGACCGGCGTAAATAGCAATTTGCAAGTATTGTCGCCCTTAGATAGAGTAATCCATAGCGCTACTCATCTGTTTTATGAAGGTGAGTTGGAGCACGGCTTGCGTGACCTGGTTGATCTGGATGCTTTGATTAGTGCTTTCGATGAACAAGAGCGGTTACAGTTGGTTGACCGCGCTTTTATGCTGGGATTACAAAAACCGGTTTATTATGGGATGCGCTATCTGCAGCTTATTTTAAACGCGCAAGGTTTGACCGAAGCCCTGGGTAAAATGACAAATGCAGGGCCGGTTATCAGCGGAGTATGGTTGATGGATGCTTTGTTTTTACGAGCATTAATGCCGGATCATCTGAGCTGCGAAGATAAATGGACGCCCATGGCGCGCTGGATGTTGTATATTCGGTCGCATTATCTAAGGATGCCGCTACACTTGCTGTTCCCACATTTGTTGCGAAAAGTCTGGATGCGATTGCTGGGGAAGGATCGACATTAACCTGGAATAGTGATACCTAAAAGGACAAACTACCGGGCCGTAAAGCAACTAAATTTGTTTTGACATGAAGATACTGCACATTCTCGATCACTCTATACCACTTCATAGCGGTTATACCTTCCGCACCCGTGCCATTCTCGAACAACAACGCAAACTGGGCTGGGAGACGTTTCATGTCACATCGGCTAAACATCAAGTCGGGGAAGCTCCCATCGAAACCGTCGACGGGCTGACCTTTTATCGATCTGCCATCCCACAAGGTTTGGCGGCAAAACTACCTGTTTTAAATCAATGGGCCATTGTGAAGTCTTTGGCGGAACGGTTGGATGAAATCATTCCGCAGATCAAGCCCGATATCCTGCATGCTCATTCCCCCGCATTGAATGGGTTGGCCGCATTAAAAATGGCAAAAAAATACGGGTTGCCTTTGGTTTACGAATGTCGGGCATTTTGGGAGGACGCTGCGGTCGATCACGGCACTACCCAAGAAGGCAGTTTACGTTACCGATTGACCAAGGCTCTGGAAACATATGTGTTTAAGCATGCCGACGCCGTCACGACGATTTGCGAAGGTCTGCGCCGGGATATTATCGGGCGTGGAGTCGCTGCGGAAAAAATTACCGTGATTCCCAACGCCGTCGATATCGATAAGTTTACCTATGGTGAGGCCGCCGAGCCCGTTTTGCAGGCAGAATTAGGTCTGAGCGGCAAAATTGTACTTGGTTTTATCGGGTCTTTTTATGCATATGAGGGGTTGTTGCTATTGCTGGATGCATTACCGGCGATTATCCAGCAACAGCCTGATGTGCGCTTGTTGTTAGTGGGCGGGGGGCCGCAACAGCAACATATCGTGCAGAAAATTGAGGCGCTGGGCTTGCGGGATTGGGTCATTCTTCCCGGACGCGTCGCTCACGAGCAAGTGCAGCGCTATTACAATCTAGTCGATATCTTTGTTTATCCGCGCTTGGCGATGCGCTTAACCGAACTGGTGACGCCTTTGAAACCTCTTGAAGCCATGGCCCAAGGTCGATTGTTGGTGGCATCCGATGTTGGTGGGCATCACGAATTGATTCGCGACCGGGAAACCGGCTATCTGTTCAAAGCCGGAGATAAGACCGAGTTGGCGCAAACGGTGTTAGCAGCCCTGGTTCAGCAAGATCAATGGGAACAAATTCGGCGAGCCGGCAGGCGCTATGTCGAAGATGAGCGCAATTGGGAACGAAGCGTTAGTCATTATCAAGCTGTTTACAGCAGGATAATGGCAGGTAAAGATGGCAGATAACTCGCCGAGGCTGATTGTTTTCAGTTCTTTGTATCCTAGTCGGGTCAGGCCTAACGCTGGCGTTTTTATTCGCGAGCGTATGTCTAAAGTGGCTCGCCATTGCCCTTTGGTCGTCATTTCGCCGGTTCCCTGGTTTCCACTACAAAGCCTGATTCAATGGTTTAAACCCGATTACCGGCTGCAACCGGACAATTACGAAGATCAAGACGGTATCTCAGTGTATTTCCCGCGCTTTTTATCGATACCTGGCGTGGGGCGGTCGTGGGACGGCTTTTTTATGGCGCTTGGCAGCTTGGCAATATGCTATCGATTAAAAAAGCACTTTGTATTTCATTTGATCGATTCCCACTTTGCTTATCCAGACGGCTATGCGGCCACCTTGCTCGGTAAATGGTTTAAGGTGCCGGTCACCATCACTTTGCGTGGTACGGAAGTGCCGTTGTCTAATATTCCCAGTCGGCGCCAACGAATATTGAAAGCCCTCAACGATGCCGCTCAAGTATTTTCGGTATCGGACTCCTTAAAGCGGCATGTGGTTAATTTGGGGGCCGACGCCGAAAAAATCCGGGTGGTGGGCAACGGTATCGATACTGCCAAGTTTTTTCCTATGGACAAGAAACAAGCTCGGAAACATTGGCAAATTCCCGAAGACGCCCAGGTATTGATTTCGGTCGGTGGATTGGTCGATAGAAAAGGCTTCCATCGGGTGCTCGAGATTCTACCGGCATTAATCGAAAAATATCCACGATTGCTATATTTGATTGTCGGCGGCGCTAGCCCAGAAGGCAATATTCTCAGACGTCTGGAACAGCAAGTTGAAACGCTGAATATTGGCCAACATATTCGTTTTCTTGGGGCTCTGCCTACCGAGCAATTACATGGTCCATTATCGGCTGCGGATCTATTCGTCCTGGCTACTGCTAACGAAGGTTGGGCCAATGTGTTTTTGGAGGCCATGGCTTGCGGCTTGCCGGTGATTAGCACCGACGTTGGCGGCAATCGTGAGGTGGTTGCTGATGAAATGCTGGGCAGTATCGTGCCGTTTGGGAATGCGGATGCCTTATTGCTAGCGCTTGAGAATGCTTTGCAGCGACAGTGGGACCAGCAAGCTATCATTAACTATGCGGCTGATAACTCTTGGGATAAGCGGGTGGATATTTTGTTGGCTGAATTCAAAAAATTGGTGGGGTCATGAGCTTTTATACGACTTTTTGTGCAACGGTGATTTTTCCACTTCATGAGGCGTTAAAAAAGCATACGACTGTTAAGGTTATGCGCGGCATGGAGCGAAGCCAATGGCTCAAGCCCGATGAAATCAGGCAATTGCAGTTGCAAAATTTGCGCGCCTTCTTGATTGACGTTCAAACGCATGTGCCCTACTACCGGCAGTTGTTTACGAACTTGAGCTTTGATCCTGCAAGTATCGATAGCTTGCAAGGATTAGCAAGATTGCCTTTGTTGAGTAAGCCGGAAATCAGGCAACATCTTGATGAAATAAAGGCAAACGATGCCGTAAAGTTAGCGCGTTTCAATACTGGCGGTTCAAGTGGTGAGCCACTGATTTTTTACATTGGTAGCCGTCGGGTCAGTCACGATGTCGCGGCAAAATGGCGAGCAACCCGTTGGTGGGGTGTCGATATAGGCGATCCGGAAGCAGTGATCTGGGGGTCGCCGATTGAACTGGGGGCGCAAGATAGAGTTCGCTTGCTGCGCGATAAATTACTGCGCACACATCTAATTCCGGCATTCGAAATGTCGTCGGAAAAGCTGGACGGCTTTATTCGGCAAATTCAGCAGATTCGTCCGAAAATGCTATTTGGCTATCCTTCAGCATTGGCTCATATTGCCAGTCATGCCGCGAAGAGGGGTGTGGCATTGAATAATTTGGGTATTAAGGTTGCATTCGTCACGTCGGAGCGGCTTTACGATCACCAGAGGGCGAAAATAGAAAGTGTGTTTGCTTGCCCGGTTGCGAACGGCTACGGTGGGCGGGACGCTGGTTTTATCGCTCATCAATGTCCGGAAGGCAGCATGCATATTACTGCTGAAGACATTATCGTCGAGATTGTGGACAAGCACGGCCAAACCTTACCTAACGGAGAACTCGGCGAAATTGTGGTAACCCATCTGGCAACGCGCGATTTTCCATTTATTCGGTATCGTACCGGTGACATGGGGGTTTTGTCGGATAAAGTCTGCGCTTGTGGACGTGGGCTGCCCGTGCTGGAGGAAATTCAAGGGCGGACCACCGATTTTGTTGTTGCTCAGGATGGAACGGTATTGCATGGATTGGCATTGATTTATGTGCTGCGCGATTTAGAAGGCGTTGATGCATTTAAAATTACGCAGGATAGTTTGGATAAAACGACCGTGCAAATTGTTAAAACCCTCAAATATCAAGTTGCTTACGAACAAAAAATCGTTGACGAGTTTAAAAAACGTTTAGGGCAAGCAGTTACTATCAATATCGAATATACCGATTACATTCCCAAGGAGCGCTCAGGAAAGTTCCGTTATGTGATCAGTCACGTCAAGGCCTAATGAAATCACTATGACAAAATTTGCGGGATGGATGGGGAGTGATCTCCAAAAAGATGAATCTAGTGCCGTGCTGGGGCAAATGACGACAGCTGATTCGACATTCAGTTTTCGGCAGGGTCGCGGCTACGCTTTTTCAACTTGCGCCACTGATATTGCGCAGCGCGCTGGGGTGTGCTTGCTTACCCCTCAGTCCGGTTCGCGAACAGCTCGTTCGCAGCATTTGTTGGATGCCTATTTAACTCGTGGCATCGATTTTTTAGTAGGCCTGCCAGAGGCCGATACATTGATGCTTATCGATGCCGATCAGCAACGACTGGTACTGGGTACCGATCCAATTGGCCTTAGTAATATCTATTATGCAGAAATTGCCGACGGCCTAGTATTTGGCTCCAGCGCTGATTTTGTTGTGCGTCATCCTCAAGTCCATAATGCCATTGCGCCGCAGGCGGTGTTCGATTACATCTATCACACCCATTGTCCTAGTCCTAGTACGATTTATCGGCAAGTTAAAAAGTTGGAGGGCGGGCAGTGTTTGGTGTATCAAAATGGACGAGTCAGCTTAAAACACTACTGGTTGCCGATGTTTCAGGAGCAATCGTGCGATTTGCAGCAAGCTGGTCGTGAATTGCAGCAGGAATTGATCGATGCCGTTAAAAGCATGGCCGATAATGAAGATAATACCGGTGCGTTTCTGAGTGGTGGGTTGGATAGCTCCAGCGTTGCGGGGGCGCTATCCAAGGTATTTCCAGGTAAGGCGAAAACTTTTTCGATGGGTTTTGACGCCGATGGCTATGATGAAATTGAGTATGCCAATATTGCCGTCCAGCGTTTCAATACGCGGCAACATCAGTATTACGTCACGCCAGAAGATACCGTTAATGCTGTACCTGCAATTGCGGCTTATTATGATGAACCTTTTGGGAATGCCTCGGCATTGGCAGCCTATTATTGTGCCAAGTTGGCTAAGGATCACGGCGTAAACCGTTTGCTTGCCGGCGATGGTGGCGACGAGATTTTTGCCGGTAACGAGCGTTACGCCAAGCAAATGCTGTTTGAGAATTATCACCGCTTACCAAAATTTCTTAGCGGCGGCCTCGAAGCGACATTAAATGCCTTGCCTGATGTAATAGCTAAACAGAAGCTGCCGTTTAAAGCAAAACGCTATATCGATCAAGCGAATGCAGCGATGCCTGATCGTTTGCAGGACTACAATTTTCTGCATCGGCATGCTGCGGCGGATATTTTTCAGGCCGATTTCTTAGCGCAAATAGATACCACTGCACCCTTGCGTCAGTTAAGGGAAGATTATTGGCGACCGGAGTCTGCTAGTACCTTGAACCGCATGTTGTATTTGGATTGGAAAAATACGCTCCACGACAACGATTTGGTCAAGGTTAATAGAATGTGCGAGATGGCTGGGGTTGAGGTGTGCTATCCCTTGCTAGGCCGGCGTATTCTCGACCTGTCTTGCCGAATTCCATCAAACGACAAATTACGCGGACAAAAACTACGCTGGTTTTACAAACAAGCGATGGCAGATTTCCTGCCGGAGCGGATTATCAACAAACCCAAGCATGGGTTTGGGTTGCCGTTCGGCGTTTGGTTAAAAGATCATCAGCCTCTTAAACAGCTGGCTTATGGCGCTATCAATGATTTGAAGCTGCGTGAATTTTTTAAGCCTGATTTTTTGGATCATGCTATTGAAATGCATCAGAGCGTGCATGCTGCCTATTACGGTGATTTAGTATGGATGTTGATGATGCTGGAGCTTTGGTTTGCCGGTAAGAGTTTGTAGTCAACCAAGCCCCGAGTTATTTAGCGATTTATAGGGAGTGACAAAAAACGTCAGTTATGAACAAAAACTATTTTTTTGACAAGGTTGTGGCTGCAGGAATATTTCCATAGTGCTATCTTTTATTTGAAAAGGTGTTGTGTAAGGCTTTGAAATGTATGTGGAATAGGCTTAATTTTATAGTTCTATTCTGTTTGAAATATAATTGGCATGCTAATTGTTAGAAAGTCGGAGAGTTTTTAAGTTCCGTTCATCATAAAAAAGAAGGTGGTTATGAATATGCAAATGCAAAAAGTACAACAAGGTTTTACCTTGATTGAGTTAATGATTGTGGTCGCTATTATCGGTATCTTGGCTGCCATCGCTATCCCGGCCTATCAAGATTACACTGTCAAATCAAAAGTATCTGAAGGTCCAAGTCTGGCCTCTCCAGCATTGACCGCGGGTGGTGTGGCTTGTAGTGAGCAGTCTTTAGGCTTTGGTGGTGCTAACGGAGCTGCACAAGCTCAAACGAATGGCTCGTTTGGTTTGCCGACTTCAACCGCAATTTCTGGAAAATATGTGAAGTCTGTTTCTCTTACCACTACATCTAACGTTGCTACAGGAGCAACGGTAACGATTATGTACAACACCATTGGCGCGTCTGTGGTCTCTACAAATAATAAGTTAGTCTACACAGGTGCTTGTACTGTCGGCAGTGGTATGTCGTGGTCAGTTAATACAGGTGCAAGCACGCTTCCGGCAAAATACCAGCCTAAATCGTAATTAGGTAAGTTCTAAAGCAGTTGCAAAAGGGGCTTTTAGCCCCTTTTGTTTTTACAGCGTTATTTTATGGCATCCATTTAATGAATTTAGATAGTGAATTCACAAGGAAGTTAACGCAGTCAAATTGGATAATATTTTTATTGGTATGGGGTTTGATACTTGTCGTTTATTATCCGGGCAAAGCTGGCCCGTTCATCGGTGATGATTTCCCAAACATTCTTGATAACTCCGGTATTCAATTCAAACAGTTTTGCTGGGAAGATTTGTCTTCAGCTTGGAGTGCGAATACAAGTGGTCCTTTCAAACGACCTCTTGCCAGTCTAAGTTTTGCGCTAAATTATTTTTACGCTGGACAGCAATTTGATCCAGTCCCATTCAAACTGACCAATATTGGCATCCACGTCATAAATAGCTTTCTGGTGTTCTTGCTAAGTTGCCAATTGTTTAAGACTACCTCGCCTGATTCTCCTGTTCGAAAACTAGCTTTCCTTTCCGCTCTAATTTGGGCGGTACATCCGCTGCAACTTACTTCAGTGCTATATGTCGTGCAGCGCATGAATAGCATGGCCTGTATGTTTATGCTGAGCGGATTTTTAGTATTTTTAAAAGGCAGGTTACAGCTAGAAAAGCCTGCTGCCGTTCTATTTATGGTGCTGGGCTGCGTGCTTGGTACGGGATTAGGTGTTTTATTCAAGGAAAATGCGTTGCTGTTACCGCTATTGATTTTTGTCAGTGAAGTAACCTTATTACCGCCGATCCCAATAGCGTCCCGCTTTAAAGTGTACAGCTATTATCTAGTCACCGTCATATTGCCGGTATTGTTTGGCTTTGCGTACTTACTGACTCATCCGGAATATGTGCTGGGCGGTTATTTGACGCGCGAGTTTACGCTGGCAGAGCGTTTAATGTCCGAAGCCAGAATACTGTTTTACTATCTGGGATTGCTGTTCTATCCGGATAATACTCAGCTCAGTTTGGCGCACGATGATTTTGTTTTGAGTAAAGGCTTGTTTCAGCCTATTGGTACTGTGCTGTCGATTGTCGGTATCGCAGTGTTGATAGTGGTGGCGATTTATAATACGTGTCAAAAAAAAACTCGTTTTTTGAATTTTGCGATTCTTTGGTTTTTTGTCGGACATGCCATGGAGTCCACTATATTTCCCTTGGAATTGATATACGAACATCGTAATTATCTGCCCAGTATCGGAATTGTTTTAGCGCTAGTGGCTTTGTTGTACAAGCTACTAACGAAGCAAATTAGCAGTGGGCTACTCAATGGATTGTATGCCTGTATCATTGGCAGTCTGGCTTTGGCTACGCATACCCGTGCCGCAATCTGGTCAAATCTCGATAGTTTTAGCTACTTTGAGGTGCGTAATCATCCCGGCTCCGTGCGGGCCAATAGCGCTTATGCCAATAATCTCGAACTCAAACGCGGTCCCAACGCAGAAACCTATCAGTATTATCTAACTGCTTCCAAACTGAACGTTTTTGAAGTGTCAACCTTGATTGAGATGTTCATGGAACTCAACAGATTAATAGGTTTTCAAGGTGTCGCTAAAGATCAAAAATACTCGGTTTTACCTATGCGATACGATGAACCCTTGGTGCTTGATGTTAAGTATATGGAAACGTTGAGAGATTTGGTGCACAAGGAAGTTTTGCATAGAATATCGGATAAGTCTCATCCGTTGCGTACCATGGATTCGATACGGACTGCTGCTACCTGTTTGATCAATGGCGATTATGAATGCAAAACGATTGCAGCAAATGTTTTGGAATGGTCAGACGCTGCGTTGATACAGCCAAACTTCACCGATAAACCGATGATGCAACTTATCAAAGCAAAGGTCTATTTCACTCAGGGGCAAACCGAAAGCACATTTGAGGAAATGGATAAAGCTATTGCGCTGGATCCAAACAGAATGTACTTCCGCGCCGAAAAAGCCTACTTGTTTATCGAGTTAAACGAATACACCAAGGCAGAGGATGTAATCCGTGAAGCTGAACTGCTGGGCGTGGCAAATGGTTTTGATGCTAAGGAATTTCAAAAACTCAGAGATGCGATTGTTTATAAAAAAGCTATTGCCCAGACTCCAAAAGCCATAATTTCTCCTCCTTGATATTATTCAGCATCCCTAGATCAAATTCACTAAAATACCTGCATAGATTTTCAATCTGATTTGCTGGGATTAGCTTAATGCTATTCGAGTTTGAGCAAATTGCCACCAACAGCCCTGAAAGCCTGGGATTATGCGGATACTCAATATAGTCTTTAAAAACATCAATTCACTGGAAGGCGAAGGCCGGGTCGATTTCGACCAAGGGCCAATTGCCGATAGTGGTGTGTTTGCCATTACCGGGCCCAATGGTTCCGGCAAAACCAGTATTCTCGATGTCATCACTCTGGGTTTATACGGTGAAACGTTTCGTTTCGATAAGCCTGCCGAGCATGTCATTACCAAGCTGACTAACGATAGTTTTGCTCAGGTTGAATTTGCTTTGGATGGTGAGAAATTTCGTTCTACTTGGCATGTCAAACGGCCTGCAGATGCAAATAAAGACCAGGTTTTACAGCCGGAAATGAGCTTGATTCGGCTAAACGATGAGCAGGAGTTGCTAGCTAGGACACCTAATACGGTAAGAACTCGCATAGCCGAGCTGACGGGCATGGACTTTCATAAATTCAGCAAATCCATGGTCTTACCGCAAGGCGACTTTGCGGCTTTTTTGAATGCGCTTGACAGCGAGCGCATGGACATTCTGGAAAAGATCAGTGGGACCAGTATCTATGCCGAGTATCGGCAACAGGCCGAAGATAACTTTCAGAAATCGCTCACTCGTTTGACACAACTGGGGAAGGATATCGAGTTGCTTCCCTTACTCAGTCCGGAAGCTGTCCAAGCTGCTGAGCATGACTTGCAGGATTTCAAAGATCAAGTTGTCGACTTGAAAAATCAACAAAATCAGTTGCAACAGCAACTGCTGACGACAGAAAACATTAATGCGATAGAGGGGCGTCAAAAACAGCTTCTCGAACAGGCGAGAAAGGTTGAAGCACAAGTTGAACTGTTACAAAAAGATCTGCAGACAATTGCTGATACTCAGCAAGCGACACAGTTTCGCGAAGAATTGATTTTATTAGATGGTAAGCAGGGGCAGATTGTCCAAAGTCAGGCGACGCTGGATGCTTATCGTCAGGAACTGAATGCGCTGCAACGCCAACTTGGCGAAGACATCAGTAATGCAGTGCCAAGCTTGGATGGCAAATCGCCAGATGAGCAAAAACAGGCTATTGATGCGCTTAAGTTGAAAGTGAGTGATCTTAAGCTGGAATTGCCGCGTGAAGCCGAACTGGTACAGACCCTGCAGCTGCAATTGGCTGAAAGAAAGTTAAGTCTAGCGGAAATAGACAGCTGGTTGCAAGATCATCAGGCCGATGCTGGCTTGCTGTCTGACTTCCCTGATGTCGTGCAGTTACGCAATCTCAGGACAGAATTGGTGGAATTGGCGGGTAAGCAGAAAACACAAGCCAATTGGACTAAAAGCACGTCAACTACGTTGAAAAAAAGCCAGACGGCGTTGCGCGACACAAAATCAGCGGTCGCTGAGTTGAGTGAGCGTATTGAAGTTGCGCAGAAAACCCTGCTTGAGCTGGCGCAAGGTAAAAGTTTCGAGGAATTGAAGGAGTTGCTAGTCGAGCAGCAAGCTCGAGTTAGTGACTTTCAGGAATTGCACTCATTGGCTGCGGTTAATGCCAAGTTCACCAAAAAAAGTTTTTTTAGTTGGTTCTCTCGCAATAAAGCCCCAGAGTTGCCCGATGAAACTCGCTTGCAAGCCAGATTGGATGTATTGCTGGAAGAACGGGATCGCGAGGAGAATATTGGCAAAGCCCTGGAGCAGGCAGTGCTCAATGAAGCGTTGTTGAAGAAATTTAGCGGTGATCGCGGCAAATTGGTCGATGGTAAGCCGTGTTACCTATGTGGCTCCTTGCAACATCCTTACACAGTCAAGCCGCCGATCGAAACGAACTCCAAAAAAGCTTTAGTAGATCAACGCGGGAAGATGCAGGCTTTAAAGGTGGCGATAGATGGTGTCTCCAGTCAGTTGGCAGTAGCAAAAAAACAAGGCTCTCAATTGTCCGCCAGGCAGCAAAGATTGCAGCAGATGCGTTCGCAATGGTTGGTTTTGAGTAACCGTTTAAATGCAGTTAGTGCAGAATTGGACATAGACAATTTATCTTTGCAAAAACGGTTGTTGGATACAGAACGCCAGGAACTGGAGAAAATCAAAAACCTGGTCAACGATCACGCGCAGTTGCAGCGTAACGTGGCTAAGTGGACGGCTGAGGTAGAGGCTAAACAAGTCTTGGTGGAAAAGCTAACGGCGTCTGTCGAGCAGCTTGATGCAGCATGGCGCAATCGGCCGCCTGAATATATTGAATCCGAACAACAGTTTGCTAGCCGGACGGCGGAAGAAAAGGCGCTTGTTGATAAGCTGGAAAAGCAGTTGGCTTTGTTGGGAGAGAAGCTGCCTGGAAAAGGCAAAGAAAATATAGTGTTCGACAAGCTTAATAGTCGGCGGCAGGACTACCAAATCAGGGAGTTACGTCAAAAAGGCTTGCTGGACGAGATTGTCAGTTTGCAAGATAGGTTGCAGGCTAGTCAGGCAAAAATCGTCAGTTATCAGGAGCAGATGGCAGTCGGTTTGAACCGCTTGCAAGGCGAAGAGTCGTTGGGTTTGCATTTGGCTATTTTGGAGAAACAAAAATTAATTGTCGAACTTGAGCGGCAATTAGCCACCCAGCAACTCGAATTGGATGCGATGCGGCGGGTATTGACTAACAAAATCGCCGGCGGAGTGTTTGCAGATGTCGATAGTTTGCGATCGGCCTTAAGTTTACTTGATAGGCGCTCAGAGATTGATCAGACCCTAGAGCAGCAAAAACAACAATCGGCGGCAATCGGCGCAGACTTGGCGAAAGTGTCAATCGATTTAGAAAATGAGCTGGCGTTTGCACCAACCAAGCTAAGTCAGGCAGATATTTTAACTATGCAACGCCAGCTATCGCAGAAAGTCGATATTGCTGAGCAAGAAGTGGCTACTTTGGATACCAAGCTGGATAAGCAGTTAGCGTATCGTGAAAAATATCAGAGTCTGCAAGCGCTATTGGTTGAGCAATCAACAATACATGTTCAAGCCGAAGCGGATATTAAGTTGATCAATGACGAACAGGGCGGTTTTCGGCGGCGGATTCAGCAGTTATTGGTGGATAACTTGTTGTCCCAGGCCAATCAGATTTTGGAAAAGCTGAGCGGACGTTACTATATCCGTAGCTTAGCCAGCGATAACGGTTTGGCGCTGGAGATTGAAGACACTAAGCAAAAAAATCTGCGGCGATTACCCAAAACCTTGTCTGGTGGAGAGAGCTTTGTGGTGAGTTTGGCTTTGGCTTTATCTGAGATTGCCAACAACGGTAAGGCTATCGATTCGCTGTTTCTGGATGAGGGCTTTGGTAATTTAGATGCGGAAGCCCTGTATCTGGCAATGAGTGCGTTAGAAGGTTTGAAGACTCAGGGTAAAACAGTCGGCATAATTTCGCATGTCGAAGCGGTGAAAAAGCGCATTAAAACCCAGGTCGAATTGGTCAAAAAAGCCAACGGCATGAGCGAGCTGAAAATGGTTGCTTGATGTAATGGTGGAGTCGGTTAATGCTCCACCACTAAATTGCGTGATTAATTATTGGGACGGAAAGCTTTGCCGTAGGTGGTTTCGGCGTTGAAATTATCCCAAACGTATAACGGATGGACGATGGGTTGCGTCGGGATTGGCGCGGAAACCAAATCCAGCACACCGACACCGATTCTCCCTCCCATGTTCAGTAATCCTTTAAAAGTGCCGCCGATAAAGCCGTAAATAACGTTGCTTTGATTGTTGATTAGAATAATGTTTTTTGGGATTTCCAGAGAAGATGTCGTAATGTTGGCCAAGCCGGTAGCTAATTTTCGTCCGAAGGTTTCTCCATAAGTTTCTTCTTCTGCCCGGGTTGGGAGGCTGGTCAATAAGAAAGCTGCCAAAAAGACAGTGGCCAGGGTGCGAGTATGTCGTTTCATGACTTATCCTGTATATGAGAACGGATGTTAGCATCTGTTGGCCGAGGCGGATTAACCGGCCCGGCCAACATTCGGTCAAAAGTATAGCAGAGCCCTGAACTGTTTACTTTTTCAATGCCTTGGCAAATGCATTGCTCATGCTGTTCTGTAGTGCGGGTTGCGGTTTAGGTTTATGGGCGGTTTTTTGAGGTTTTTCTTTTGGAACGATATCGCCAGTATCGACGTTTTTCCGCATGCTTAGTGAAATACGTTGACGCGCCACATCGACTTCCAATACGCGTACTTTCACCATATCGCCGGTTTTTACCACGCTACGCGGGTCCTTAACAAAATCGTCCGCCAAATGCGAGATATGCACCAAGCCGTCCTGATGAACGCCAATATCGACAAAAGCACCGAAATTGGCGACGTTTGTCACTACGCCATCTAACATCATGCCAGGTTCGAGATCGGTAATTTTCTCTACACCATCCTTAAATTGTACGCTTTTAAACTCCGGGCGCGGATCGCGGCCGGGTTTTTCCAGTTCTTGCAATATGTCGGAGATGGTGGGTACGCCGAAATTGGTGTTGGCATAATTTGCCGGATTTAGACTCCGTAAAAACTGGCTTTGACCTATTAGGTCGCGGATGGATTTGCCGGTGTCGTCGAGGATAGCATTGACCACTGGGTAGGCTTCCGGATGCACGGACGAGGCGTCTAGCGGATTGTCACCGGTCATGATTCTTAGAAACCCTGCGGCTTGTTCGAAAGCCTTATCGCCCAATCGCGGCACTTTTTTCAGTTGGTTGCGGTTCGAGAACGGGCCATTGGCATCGCGAAACGCAACAATGTTTTCGCTGATGCTGCTGCTCAGACCGGATACCTGTTTCAGCAAGGCAACCGAGGCTGTATTCACATCTACTCCGACCGCATTCACGCAGTCTTCCACCACGGTATCCAGCATACGCGCCAATTGCACTTGGTTGACGTCGTGTTGATATTGGCCCACGCCTATTGATTTGGGGTCGATTTTTACCAGCTCTGCCAGCGGGTCTTGTAGTCTGCGGGCTATCGATACCGCGCCGCGTAACGATACGTCGAGATCAGGAAACTCCTTAGCGGCCAGTTCCGATGCCGAATATACCGACGCGCCGGCCTCGGAAACTGTGATTTTTTGAAAATACAGCTCTTTGTGTTGCTTCATTAAGTCCGCAACCAGTTGGTCCGTCTCACGAGAAGCGGTGCCATTGCCTATGCTAACCAACTGTACCTGGTATTGCTGAATCAATTTAGCCAGAACCGCAATCGAGTGATCCCACTGGTTCTTTGGTTGATGCGGGTAAATGGTTTCTGTGGCCAATAACTTGCCGGTTGCGTCAACCACTGCAACTTTGACGCCTGTGCGAATGCCGGGATCCAGGCCCATGGTCGCTTTGGGACCGGCTGGCGCAGCCAACATCAAGTCGCGCAAATTGCTGGCAAACACTCGAATGGCTTCCAGCTCGGCGGCTTCGCGTAGCCTCAGCTTTAGATCCATGTCGATACGAGTAAACAGCTTGATCTTCCAGGCGAAGCGGGCAGTTTCGGCTAGCCAGGCGTCGGCAGGTTTGGCGGTGTCTTTAACCTGCAGATGTTGGCTGACGAATTGGGCGCATAACTGATGTTCTTCCTGATCCAATTCTGCCGGTTTCAGGCTTAGGGACAGTAAATCTTCGTTACGGCCGCGGAATAATGCCAAGGCGCGATGCGATGGGATTTTGTTGATCGCTTCGCTGTAGTCGAAATAATCCTTGAATTTCACCGCCTCCGTCTCTTTGCCAGTCGCTACGCTAGAGTGCAGGATGCCTTTATTCCAAACACGCTCACGCAGTTCAGTTAGTAGTTCGGCATCTTCGGAAATGCGCTCCATGATGATTTGTCGGGCGCCATCCAGAGCGGCCGCGACATCCACCACACCTTTTTCAGCATCAATATAGGTAACTGCGATTTGTTCGGGGATTAGGTCGGGGTTATCGAGGATGGCGTCGGCTAGCGGCTCCAGGCCGGCTTCACGAGCAATTTGCGCTTTGGTGCGGCGTTTTGGTTTATACGGCAGATATAAATCTTCCAGCAGCGTTTTGGTATCGGCGTCAAGTATCGCTAGTTCTAGCTCAGGTGAGAGCTTTCCTTGCGAACGAATGGTGTCGAGAATTGAATCGCGACGGTTATTAAGCTCTCGCAGATAAATCAATCTTTCCTCGAGGTTTCGCAATTGCGTGTCGTCTAAGCCGCCAGTTACTTCTTTGCGATAACGGGCAATAAACGGTACCGTGGCACCGTCGTCAAGTAGGGCAGCTGCAGCTGCGACTTGTTGGGGCTTAACTGAAAGTTCTTCGGCAATACGTTGGATAACGTCCATCTGTGTGTAAATTAGAATTGGTAAAAGCGTCAATTCTACAGCAGGGCGTGGTGTTGAAAAAGCGAACTATCAGCAGTGTAGTGAGAAACTTGCAGGCACAAAAAAGGCGCCAACCGAAATATCGGAAGGCGCCTAAGTTGCTAAGCAAAAATTATTTTGCTTGGCTTAATACGTCGTTATTAAAATCTTTGTGTTTCGCCAAAACTTGAGCTTCAGCTTTAGAAGAAGTTTCGCCGCCGTATTGAAGATGTTTGGTTTCGTCTGCTTTCAGCATAACGACGCCGGCAATAGCAATTGCAGTAACGATAGCAACTACAGTAAAGGTATTGTCTTTTTCTTGTTCAGCCATTTTTATAATCCTCATCTTGTTGTTGTAATATTTAGCCCTAAAAGGGGCAACTCGAGTTGTATGTCGAAGTTAGTATTATTGTTGGTCGACGGTGCATTTTTTACACTTAAAACTGTTTTGTGTCAAAACAATATTTTTGAGGCTATGCTCGTTGGCGAGTGCTCGTTTTTTAATTTTAACAAATTCAATTGGTTATGATAATGTTTTAGGCTGAAATTCACCTGTCCATGCTTGATGTGGGTGGCTGGTATGTGTTTCTGTGTGGTCTGTAAGGCATAAATATCAGCAAGCCATGCGTCGATGAAACGGGCGTAAATCGAGGTATGTTGCGAAATATCCGAATAGTTTTTTGGGATGTTAGGCAGAGAGAGGTGAGGAAGCTGTTCATTGTTAACTTCGATCATCGCCTAGGTTGCATGATAGGATTGGGTTTTAATTCTGACAGCGTGTTTGGTCTAGCGGAGAATTCGGTTCTAGCTGGTGGGGTGTAAAAAAACAATCGTTAATAAATGGGGTATTCATGCTTAAACATATGCATCTTCTTTTCGTGGCAGTTTTGGTTATTAGTTTTATCGGTCGAGTAGTGCTCGCCGAATTAAAGCCAGCCCTATTGGAGCAGAAATGGCTAAAAATTAGTCCGCACATAATTGCGAGCTTGGTCTTATTGACCGGGTTTGCCTTGGTTTTTCAGGGTCACTGGTTATCAAACGAATTTGCTTGGATTATTGCCAAACTATTGGTGTTGGTGGTTTACATAGGCTTGGGGATTTTGGCAATTCGCGAATCGGGGCGTGCGCGATGGTTGGCTTTTGGTGGCGCATTGTTCTGCCTGTATTACATATCCAAGGTTGCTGTTAGTAAACAAGTTTTTTTCTTTTTTTAAGTGTGTTATCGGTAAATTGAAATTGACGCCGCAGGCCCCGTTTTTCGCCGTTTTCAGATGGTTTTGGTCGGTGTAAAAATAATTATTGACAGGCTTAAAAACCTGTGGACTAACGAAAAAGGCTTGTCAAAGCGTTTTTATTCGGATAACCTCAAGCCTCCTGTCAATACTCAACGTAAGGAGGGTAGGATGCGAAAAACGAAATTGACGGCAATTTTATTGCTTTCAGGGAGTCTAGCGTCTTTTAGCTCTGTAGGTTTAGCGAAAACAGAAAGGAACGGTTTTCTTTCCCTTGAACAAAGCGGAGTCGCGTCTTACTACAGCGACAGATTGCATGGTCAGCGGACAGCAAACGGTGAATTTTATGATAAAAACGCGCTGACTGCGGCTCATGCGAGCTTGCCGTTTGGTTCTTTAGTGCGTGTCGTTAATCTTAGTAATAATCGTAGTGTCGAGTTGCGGATAAATAGCCGCGCTCACAAAGCCAACAAGCGCTTGCTTGATGTGTCCAAAAGGGCGGCCAGCGAACTTGGTTTTATACAAGCCGGCTTAGCCACGGTCAAACTTGAAGTCCTGCGTGTAGGCGACGCCTAAGAGTGGGATTTAACTATGTATCCGGTCTAATGATCGGATACATAGGCCCCTCTTTCCTATACGCCTCAAACTTAGCTAAACAGCTTGGGATTTGATCGCTTTGAAACCAATGTCGGTTCGAAAGTAAACATCTTGCCAGGCAATTTGTTGGCTTAGCTCGTAGGCTTTTTCTTGGGCTTGAGCGATGCTGTCGCCCAATGCACAAGCGCATAGTACTCGGCCTCCTGCAGTTACTACTTGATTGCCAACTTGTTTGGTGCCGGCGTGAAATACTTTGTAATCGCCACTTATATCGCTTGGTAAGCCGCTGATCGGATGGCCTTTGGCGTAATCGTCCGGGTAGCCGCCTGCGGCCAGCACTACACCCAATGCGGGGCGTTCGTCCCATTCTGTAACAGTCTGATCAAGATTTTTGTTTATAGCGGCCAGGCAAAGTTCAACTAGATCGCTTTTTAAGCGCATCATGATCGGCTGTGTTTCCGGGTCACCAAAACGGCAGTTATATTCCAATACTTTGATGTTGCCATTCTTGCTTATCATCAGGCCTGCATACAGAAAGCCGGTATATTCGTTACCGTCTTCACGCATGCCTTGCAGGGTGGGGAGGATTACCTCGTCCATGACGCGCTGGTGGATCTCCGGTGTGACGATAGGTGCTGGAGAATACGCCCCCATGCCTCCGGTGTTGGGGCCTTGATCGCCGTTGTCGCGAGCTTTGTGATCCTGAGAGGTTGCCATGGCCAACGCATGCAAGCCGTCGGCGATGACAATGAAGCTGGCTTCCTCGCCGTCTAAAAATTCTTCGATTACCACCCGATGTCCTGCAGTACCGAAACTATTCCCGGATAACATGTCTTCTACCGCGTCGATGGCTTGCTGTTCGGTGTGGGCGACAACCACGCCTTTGCCAGCTGCCAGGCCATCGGCCTTAACAACAATGGGCGCGCCATTTTCACGAATATAGGCTATTGCCGGTTCGACTTCAGTGAAGCTTTTATATGCAGCGGTAGAAATGCTGTGGCGGATCATGAAATCCTTGCAGAACGATTTGGAACCCTCCAACTGTGCGGCTTGAGCCGTTGGGCCGAAGCACTTCAAACCGGCGGCGGAAAATCGGTCAACGATGCCCCTAACTAAAGGCACCTCCGGTCCGATAATGGTTAGTTCTAT
Source organism: Methylomonas albis (assembly GCF_014850955.1). Lineage (NCBI taxonomy): Bacteria > Pseudomonadati > Pseudomonadota > Gammaproteobacteria > Methylococcales > Methylococcaceae > Methylomonas > Methylomonas albis. The sequence goes on along the minus strand of NZ_JACXSS010000001.1, from coordinate 3,947,968 downwards.
ATCTCGGGCTTGGGCGAAACTTAGTAAACCTTCGATGTCGTCGGCTTGGATGTCGACATTGTTTATCTTGGGTTCCAATGCAGTGCCGGCGTTGCCGGGGGCGACGTAGACATTGTTAGCTTTTGCGGATTGCCTGACTTTCCAGGCCAAGGCGTGTTCTCGGCCGCCATTACCCACGATCAATATATTCATTTTCCGTAATCCTGTATCAATGTCTGAAATGGCGCATACCTGTCAACACCATCGCGATATTATGCTCGTCGGCGGCATCGATGACTTCCTGGTCGCGCATCGAGCCGCCAGGATGTATTACCGCGGTGATGCCCGCCGCCGCCGCCGCGTCGATGCCGTCGCGGAACGGGAAGAAGGCGTCGGAAGCCATCGCTGAACCGGATACTACCAAACCTTCGTCGGCGGCCTTGATGCCGGCAATCTTGGCCGAATACACCCGGCTCATCTGGCCGGCGCCTATGCCTATGGTCCGGCCGTTCTTGCCGTAGACGATGGCGTTGGATTTGACGAATTTCGCCACTTTCCAGACGAATAGCAGATCGGCCAGTTCTTGCTCGGTCGGGACGCGCTTAGTGACCACCTTCAAATCGGCGGCCGTGATACTGCCGGTATCTTTGTCCTGCACCAACAAGCCGCCGCCGACGCGTTTGAACTCCAGTGCCGCCGCTTTGTTATCCGCCCAAGAACCTGTTTCCAGTACGCGAACATTTTGTTTTTTCGCGAACACCGCTTTGGCGCCATCGGAAACTTTCGGTGCAATAATGACTTCGACGAACTGGCGGCCGGCGATTTCGGCGGCGGTTGCTTCGTCCAGTTCGCGGTTGAAGGCGATGATGCCGCCGAAGGCCGAGGTCGGATCGGTAGCGTAAGCCAGATTGTAGGCGTCCAGGATGCTGTCGCTAATCGCAACGCCGCAGGGATTGGCATGCTTGACGATCACGCAGGCTGGCTGTTCGTTGAAGGTTTTGACGCACTCCAGCGCCGCGTCTGCGTCGGCGATGTTGTTGTAGGACAGTTCCTTGCCTTGCAGTTGCTTGGCGGCGGCGATGCTGCCGGCCGGCGGATTTTTCTCGCCGTAAAACGCCGCATTTTGATGCGGGTTTTCGCCGTAGCGCATGCTTTGCAGGCGGTGGAATTGCAAGTTTAAGGTTTCCGGGAAGCTGCCGGAGTCGACGACCTTGCTCAGGTACGCGGCGATCATGGTGTCGTAGCGGGCGGTGTGTTCGAAACTCTTCAGTGCCAATTTGAAGCGGGTGTCGTGGCTCAATGTTACTGTATTGGCTTGTAGTTCGGCCAACATCGCCGGGTAGTCGGCTGGGTCGACTACGATGGCAACGTCGTTATGATTCTTGGCCGCGGCACGGATCATGGTCGGGCCGCCGATGTCGATGTTTTCGATTGCGGTTTCCAGATCGCAATCCGGCTTGGCGACGGTTTGTTCGAAGGGATACAGGTTGACCACCACCATGTCGATAGGCTTGATGCCGCTTTCGGCCATCACTGTATCGTCGATGCCGCGTCGGCCCAAAATGCCGCCGTGAACTTTTGGATGTAGGGTTTTCACCCGGCCGTCCATCATTTCCGGAAAGCCGGTGTAATCGGAGACTTCGGTAACGGCAATATTGTTTTCGGCTAGCAGTTTAGCCGTGCCGCCTGTGGATAGGAGTTCGACGCCTAACTGGCTCAGTTCGCGACAAAACGCCAGAATACCGGTTTTGTCGGAGACGCTGATCAGCGCGCGGGTCACTTTTTTATTTATGCCCAAAGGGGTATTCATGCAAACCTCAAGAAAGGGTAAAGAGAATGGTTGGAAATTAACCTATGCCGTAATTTTCCAGTTTTTTGCGTAGGGTACTGCGGCTGAGGCCCAGGATAATCGCGGCTTTGCTTTGATTGTAATCGCAGTGTTTCAGAGTTGTTTCCAATAAGGGTCTTTCCACTTCCGCTAATACCAAATGATATAAGCCGCTGGAATCGTGACCGTTTAGGTGGGAAAAATAGTCTTCGACGCAATGACGAACATGGTCAGACAGCGTTTGTTCGCTGTCGGTGACTTTATGTGTGAGGTGTGTTCCCATCTAGGCGGCTCGTGGTGGCATCAAATTGAAAGAGGCATTGACTAGCGCGAGTTGCCGCGCAGCGTGTAGGGCTTGGTTAATGGCAGTCTTTTGTTCGGCAGGCAGTGTGCCGAGATGATCGAAATACCAGCCGATGTGCTTTCGGGCGATTCTAACACCACTGTCGTTTCCATAAAAACTGTATAAATTTTCCAGATGCTGGTTAATGACGGCTTTGATCTCGGTCAAGGAAAGCGGTGAGAATGTGCCGTTATTAAGATTAGCGTTTAGCTCGTAAAATATCCAGGGTTTGCCTTGTGCAGCTCTACCTATCATTACGGCATCCGCACCGGTATATTCCAGGACTTGCCTGGCTTTTGCGGCGCTATCGATATCGCCGTTTGCGATAATCGGAATGCTGACGCTTTGTTTGACTTGTTTAATGGTGTCGTACTCGGCAGTTCCGGTAAATTTGCAGGCTCGGCTGCGACCGTGGATGGTGAGCGCTTGAATACCGCAGCTCTCGGCGATCTTTGCAATGGTCGGCGCGTTTCGATTGGCTAAGTCCCAGCCAGTGCGGATTTTTAGCGTTACCGGGATTTCCACGGCATTGATTACCGCATCTAAAATTCTAGCGACCAAAGACTCGTCTTTTAGCAGTGCGGAGCCAGCGGCCACCGAGCAAACTTTTTTTGCTGGACAGCCCATATTGATGTCGATAATTTGTGCGCCACGATCTTGATTTAGTTTGGCGGCCTCAGCCATTTGCCGTGGGTCCGTGCCCAAAATCTGTACCGAGCGCAGGCTGCTGTTGCCACTGTAATCCAATTTTTTCAGGGTGCGTGGGTGATACTGCAAGCTGCGATTTGAAATCACCATTTCCGATACGGTAAGGCCGGCTCCAAATTCGCTACAGATCTGCCGAAACGGCGCGTCTGTAATGCCGGCCATCGGCGCCAGCAATAAGTTGTTGAGAAGGTGGTAAGGGCCAATTCGCATGAAAGCCAAGCTTGTCGAAAAAGGCCGCAAATCATACCCGAAAATGCCTCAATTAACGATGCTTAGAAAAAGGTAATCGAAAATAGTTGATGGTGTTGGGCTGGGAAAATCCTTGATGACAGTTGTCGCGTATATGTTAAAAACAGCTATAGGCGTTGTTTTGCACGTTTTTCGAAGAGAATTGCATCGTTTACCTTTGATGAAGTAGTCTTGACTGGACAATGATGGGATATATTCAAAATGGAAAAACAAAGCACAAATACGGTTTGGCATCACGCCACAGTAAGTCGCGCTCGTCGAGAGGCTTTAAACGGCCATAAAGCCACAATTTTGTGGTTTACCGGCTTGTCCGGGGCGGGTAAGTCGACACTGGCTCACGCAGTTGAAGAGCGATTGCATCAGTTGCAGTGTCGAACGTTTGTTTTGGATGGCGATAACGTTCGCCAAGGTTTGTGCGGCGATTTGGGGTTTAGCGATCAAGATCGGCAGGAGAACATCCGTAGAATTGCCGAAGTCGCCAAGTTGATGCTCGAGGCCGGCACCATAACCTTAACCGCCTTTATTTCGCCATTTCGAGCCGAGCGGCAGTATGCGCGAAATTTAGTGCCGCATGGCGATTTTATCGAGATTTACTGCAACTGTAATTTGTCGGTGTGCGAGCAACGGGACGTAAAAGGCTTATACAAAAAAGCGCGGCAAGGTGAGATTAAATTATTTACCGGCATATCTTCTCCGTATGAAGAGCCGGAAAAGCCTGAGTTAAACATAGATACCGGAATTTATGAGTTGGATGCCTGTATCGATCAGGTGATGAGTATGCTTGAACTACGAGGTGTTATCACCGCTTCCCAAAGAGAGCTATAAAGTGAATATTGACGTATTTAATGGTGACGCAGATGGCATTTGTGCGTTGTTGCAGTTGCGTTTGGCATTTCCTCAAGAATCTACACTCATTACGGGTGTGAAACGCGATATCGGTTTGTTAAGTCGAGTTTCCGCGGGTACGGGCGATCAAGTGGTTGTGCTCGATGTCTCGCTGGACAAAAATCGATTGGCGCTAACAGAGCTTTTAAAAGACGGTGTCAGTATTCTTTACATGGATCATCATTATTCCGGTGAAATCCCTGTTCATCCGGGATTAACTCCTTGGATAAACACCGATGCGAATGTGTGCACTAGTTTGTTGATGAACACATATTTAAAGCAACGCTTTACTGCATGGGCTGTGACGGGGGCTTTTGGTGACAATTTGGACGCCGCTGCGCAGACAGTGGCTAAATCCATCAATTTAACGGCCCAAGAATTGCTTAAGCTGAAGCAGCTAGGAATCTGTATCAATTACAACGCTTATGGCACATGTATCGATGATCTGTATTTTGCGCCTGATGCACTATATAGGCAGTTGGAAGGCTATGTCTCGCCGTTTGACTTCATCAGAGATAACACGGAAATTTGTCAGCAATTATTCAACGGATATGGTGAGGATATGAATCTAGCTAGACAAATTAAGGCTGAATATAAGACAAACACCACTGCAGTATTCATTTTGCCTGATGAAAAGTGGGCAAGGCGGGTAGCAGGGGTTTGGGGGAACGAATTGGTCAATCAATATCCGGATAGGGCGCATGCAATCGTTAGCAACAATCGACGAGGTTGTTATCAGATTAGTGTCAGAGCCCCGTTGAACAATAAAGCCGGTGCGGATGAGTTGTGTGCCTTATTTTCCGGCGGCGGACGCAAGGCGGCTGCAGGTATTGATGATATTCAATATGAGCAATTAACTAATTTTGTAGCAGCTTTTCAAAATAAATATCAATGAGCCAAGTTTTTATTTTGTGAAAAATAAGTTATTAATTTCTTGTGTTATTTATACCGTTTTTGTTGTTTACGGTAGCTTGGTGCCGTGGCAATTTAACAGTTTGTCTCTGAGTGACGCTTGGTATCGTTTTCAAAATATTCAATATTACAACCAAGGTATTTCATCAAAATCTGATTGGGCAACTAATATTCTGCTATTTATACCGCTAGCTTTTCTTTGGCTAAGTGCTATTTCTTTTGAACAACAGTTGGTTGGAAGATGTTTGTCGTCAATTTTAGTGTTAATAGCCAGTTTTTTGCTCTGCTCCACTATCGAGTTTACCCAATTATTTTTCCCCCCAAGAACCGCATCGCTAAACGACATAGTTGCTGAAAGTATAGGGGCCGTTATAGGTGTTCTTGCTTGGTGGATTTTTGGTAGGAAATTTATCATTTGGCTGGAAGCTTGGCAAATAAATAAAACCAGGTCAATTTCGTATTTGCAAATCTATTTAGGTGGCATGTTCTTTTACAATGTGATGCCGCTGGATTTAAGCTTAAGCCCTATTGAGTTTTATCATAAATGGCACGAAGGACGCGTTATTCTGTGGCCTTTTTCCGGCCTGAAGGGCGATATTTTCAGAGATGTTTATGACTGCTTGTCGGATATTGTGTTGTGGCTTCCAGTTCCATGGTTGTGGCATAAATTCAAGATATTGAGTAATAGAGAGTTATTGTTAAGGGTTTTTCTATCCGCAGGAGTAATTGAGTTTTTTCAATTATTTGTGTATAGCAGAGTTACTGATGTTACCGATATATTTTTGGCGTTTGTTGGCGGTCTAATTGGTGTGCGACTTATGGCTATAAGTTCTAGTGGATTTGCTGTGGGTGGTAAAAATAGTAATTTGAAAGGCTATCAAAGCTCCAATATTTTATATCCATATATAATTTTTTTATTTTGGGCTGTAGTTGTCTATTGCGTTTTTTTATATCCTTATGATTTTGAATGGAGTTATTCAAGACTTTCAGTATGGAGAGATAAATTTTTTATAGTGCCATTTTATGCATATTATTTTGGTACCGAATATAGGGCTATTACTGAAATTTTTCACAAGGTGTTATTCTTTATCCCTTTTGGAGTGATATGTGGCTATGTTCTCTGGTCTGGCAGTAAAAATAGCCCCAAAACCGTTATTGCTCTCGCTCCAATAGTCATCACAGCGATAGGTGTTGAGTTTGGGCAATTATTTTTGCCGAACAAAAATGTTGATGTTACAGACGTAATTTTGGAGGTTTTAGGTGGCTACCTTGGTTATGCTGTAACGAGGCATCTAAACATTGCTAGATCTTCGTTCAATGAGTCAAATTATAATGCGAAAAACGATGCTGTTGTTGTAGGTTCAAGACTTAAGGCTATTTCTCCCAAAGATTCAGGTCCAAAGTTTCTTTTGCAGAGCGACACTAATTGGAGTGTCAGGTTTTTGCCAACGGTAGGGGCTGTATTTTTGATTTTTGGATCGTTTTTGTTTATCAGTAGCTCTGAATCCGTGCCTTACAATGTAAGAGAATTATTTGCGAAAGAATACCCTGCGATCAGTGCGTTGGGTTTGACTGTATTGATTTATTGGGTCTTTGCATACCCGCTGCTCGCATTGTTTAATATGCTGAAAAAAGAAAAATTTGACGTTTTTTGTTGTGTTCAGTTTTTGGCAATGCACTCGTTGGTTGCCTGGATATTGTTAAGAGCTATTGTTCCGCTAGAAAGCATACATGATATTTTAGGCTCACCAATATTGAGTATTCCTGCTGAACTAGAGTTGGTGTTACGGTTTCTGGCTTTATTTGGTATTTACTCATTAATTATGCTGGCTGCTACTCATACTGCACTTATTTTTGTGGTTTCGTCTCGGATATTGGTTAGGCTGTTTGTTATGCATGTTTTTTGGTCGTCCTTGTTATTACCTCTTGGTTATTGGGGGTGGTGGTCGAAGCTGCGACCGATAATCTTACTGAGTTAATGGTAAATAACGGTTATTCGCTCTCGGTAGTTTGCTTGGGCATTTACTTTTTTTTGGTTGGCTGGCTTGGGTCGTCAATTTCTCTTTTAACGACTTTAAAAGACGTTCGTCGAGTAATTGTCGTCGCTTTTTTGTTCATGATTTCTTTTCCATTGGGTTATCTATTATGCGACTGGGGCTCTGAACAGTTTATTGTTAAATATGACGCAGTGTTTTCTGCTATGCAGTTTTTGTTAAGTGCTGATAGAAGTCATTTAATTTCTGGCGATGATTTAAGAATGCGTTTTTTCATAATGCATTTCGGGTTGTTGTTGTTGATTTTTATGACTCAAGCTCCTGTTTATATGGCATTCAGTAGCTCAGTTAATCAAAAAACCCCTAACTAGAGCTTATTTGAAAATTTACTATAAAGTATATATTCTCGAATATGCAGGTTTATTTTTTCGATAACTTTGATGCAAATTTTTAGTTTTTTATAACGGTTATAAATCAGTACGTATTTAGCGAATGGGCGGTTTGTGTGATAGTTAGAAATTTACGATTCGCAGTGATAAGCATGTTTTTTCTCGGTATTTTGGCGGATGAATCCTTCGCAGCAGAGATTCAGTCTGTGCCGATTTATGACAATAGCGAGCAGAAAGATGAAAAAAAGAAGCATCAATTAACCAAGGATATCGCCAAAGATTCTTTAGATGCTGTTGCAATTAAAAAAGATATAAATAAAATCCTCGGGCAAGAGTTGAATTCAGAAAACTCGATGGTTAATGTCGCTCCGCACGAGTCAATCGTCGAAATTCCTTCTATTTCGCACGCTATATTGCGCGAGCGGGAATATATGAATAGGCCTGCTCAGATCTCTATGGGCGCTCAAGAGTTCTTTTACGCCATTCCCGGGGTGAATACAGAAAAATACGATTATTCTGAAGATGTGTTCTCGTATAAAAACTTACTCGACGAAGTTCTAAATGGATTGAGCGACGAGGCCTATAGTAAGTTAGTTTGGACATACTATGATCTTAAAGACTTTGACGATAGCATCTATGCCAATATGGTTAGCTATGATTTACGAGGCACAGATATATTGGGAAGGTTGCAACGATTTATTGGAGTCGATGAGCAGGTTAGTGCCATGATGGTTTTTGGAAATAGTATTGGAGCAATGGAAGGGACAAACGGAGTAGTGAGCGGCCACGGTAGAGATTCGAATAAAAGTGCTAACTCTAAAGTGGTCCTAGATTTTTCTCAACGTAGTTTTGCTAAAAAAGAAGAAATTGATATCAGTCGGTTTGAGTATATTCTTAAGCATTTAACTATTAAAAATATTATCTATAGCCTCTTGAGTCTCATGGGAGCTGGTATGGTTTGGCGTATGTTTAGATTTTTCATTAGGCAAGATCTTAGTTGATTAGTTTTGTTACATGAATCGGTGCTTAGTCTGACTGGGTAGGCATAGCAAATTACTCCTCATAATGAAGGTATTGACACTTACAAGGAAATCGACATTCTGGATGTCTGAAGAAAGATTTAACAACATCCGGGAGCTTCTGTAACCGATGCCTGGTGGATTGAACGAATTTCTTTAATTTGATTTTATTTTCCGGCGCTGAAAATCTTGGAAACGGAGCGATAGCGAAGTGAAGATTTTTAGTCCCCGATAGCCGTAGCGCTGGGCGGGTTTTCGCAGCGAAGCGGAGAAAACCTGCAAGGCATCGCGACACGGCGTCAAGTCATGCGAGAGCCGATGTTTCGACCCCCTGTTGGGTCGAAACGAGGTGACGCGGACGAATCGGGGCCGCCGAAGGCATAAACTGCCAGCAAATTTTTCGCGCTGAAATCGGATGGGACCCATTTCAGCTTTACCGAAAAATGCTGGCGCTCTTGGCATCTGTTCGGGATGGCTGTTGCCTGGAGCGAATACCCACAGGGCACAAGTGGCAAGCCGAATATGGGCTTCAGCAAAAAACCGTCATGCCGGAAGTCTGGTTGGATCGCTTGATTGCCACGGAGCAAGCGGATCGCCAGGTACGCAGCTTGAATTATCAATTCAAAGCGGCGCGCTTTCCCATTCATCGTGACTTGATGAATTTTGATTGGGTAGAAACACCGTTACCCAAAGCCAGAATCGAACAGCTGGCGACGGCTGGCTTCATGGATCAAGCCTACAACCTCATATTAGTCGGCGGTACTGGCACCGGCAAAACCCATCTGGCGCCAGCCTTGGGCGTGGCGGCCATTCACCAAGACAAGCGAATACGCTTCTATAACGCTGTCGATCTTGTCAATCAATTGGATAAAGAAAAACAGCAGGGCAAAGCCGGTAATCTCGCCAAGCAACTGACCACTATGGATGCCGTCATTCTGGATGAATTAGGTTATCTACCACCCTTTCCAGCATCCGGTGGGGCCTTGCTATTCCACCTGATCAGCCAGCTCTATGAAAAAACATCCTTGATCATCACCACCAATCTCAATTTCGGCGAATGCGTTCAGGTATTCGGCGATGCCAAGATGACCGCCGCACTGTTAGATCGTATTACCCACCACTGCGATATTTTGGAAACCGGCAATGATTGCTATCGATTTAAAAAACGGAGAAAGGCGGTAGAAAACCCATAACCCGTCGCTGTAACTGGAAACTTTTCGACGATCTTTCCCGAATGGTTTTGGAAAGTTTTCTAAGTCTTTTGACGTTTTGGCCGCCTCTTACAAAGTTCTCAACCTATTGGAGTGCCCATTCCTATTAGACACGCTGCGTGTGTGCCTACTGCTGAGAATTCTTTGCGTTGATAGGTGGGTGAGAAAAAATTAATCTAATCCTCATCTGATCTTAATCAAAATAGCCGGCTGTCTTTAATTTTGTATTTGTAAACTCGGTACGGTCTTTCGTGGCTTATTAATACAGTCTGGCGAATTGATGTGTTTATAAAAGACGTCCGCCTTTTTACATGTGTAGATGCAACGCTGAGTTGACGCGAAATGTGTGCTGTCCAAATTGAAAATGAACGATCAGGCCTGTTTCCGGGCTTTGCCGAGAAACAGGCCAGCAGTGTTGGGAGGCTAGGCCAAGCTTGTTTAGCGCCCAGGAATTCGTGCGCGAACTGGATTTGTGCGTGATTTGATTCATTAAATTACGGAGTTTTATCTTGATTTCTGACAAGCAAACCTTTGATAGTTGTTTTGAGGTTTTTTTGGCTGACACGCCTGAAAGCAAACAACTTCACTACAATCTCAGATACCAGGTCTATTGCGAAGAGCGGGGTTTTGAAGACAAAGACAAGTTTCCGCAGCAAATGGAATTAGATAAATGGGATGATAATTCCGTCCATTTTTTAGTTAGACACATCAAATCCGGGTATTGGTTGGGTGGTCTGAGGCTTGTCTTTCCAATAAATTCTTTACTTCCTTTTGAAGAATGGAGCGAGCCGTATCAAAAAATTTGCCCGAAAGATCGGAATGTTTCGGTTGAAATGTCCAGATTATGCATAATCAAAGAAGCTAAAAGGTTTGCCTCCATGCGTTTTGCGCCACCTAATTTGCAAGGCGCAGAAAATGGAAATGTGAGAAGCCTTTATGATTTCAAAAACCAGAATCGAAGTCTTATGTGGGGGCTTATTCGTGCAGCTTGTCTGTATTCAGCCGAGCGTAATATTGTAGATTGGTATTTTGTGGTAGCGCCTGCGTTAGCGTCGATTCTCGGCAAAGGAGGGCTTGATCTGGCGCGAATTGGTGATTCGTGTGAACATCGGGGGCTTCGAATCCCTTATCGATTGACTGTCGATAATGTTCTCGGCAATCCGTTGTGGGCAATGGATTATAAAAGGGGGTTTCGACGGTATTCAGACTTGATAGAGGTGCCAGCCAGCAGGCTTCAACGAGCTTGACTTAGCAGGTCTGAATTAGTTCGTAGATTCCCGGATAGCATTTTCAAAATGCTATCCGGGAATCTACGAACTTGGTTTTGTATCTATTAGCGCAAAAAACTCTATTACTATGGGGTCTTTTGAATATCAATTGAATGATTGCAAATACTGACCGCGAAACGTCAGCATTTCTAACAGCTCTGGATTTTTTTTTGCTACTCCTTCGAGGAGATCGCTCACTTTGATGATGCCGGGTTGACGTTTGCCATGGTAGTCGGTTAGTGGGCCAATGTGGATAAAATGAATGCCGAGTGTCGACAAAAAGCGCAGTAACGCTGGCTCCATTACTGCATACCAATAATCAATGCCATGCTCGGCACTAATTTTCACTAAACAAGCAATTAATGCAATAGTGATGTGCGGAAATGTTCTGCGTTCGTCTTCGCTATAATAAGCATCAGTGTCCGGACTTATACCGGTTAAAGTGCCTGATTCTTTTTTCCTTCGTTTAAAATCTTTGGAAACACAAAATCTTGAAACTTCGCCTAGGGCCATCCGGGGGATGCCTTTAAAGGCTTCAGGAATTTGGATTTGACTGTGCAGTTCAATCGGAAACAAGCGCTCGGGATTTTTTTTGTTTGGTAGAATTAGGCGTGTTGTTGCCGCGTAAGTATCGAATCGTTTATGGCGAATCAGATAGTGGATGGAGCTATCATCGAAATCATCGTACTCGGCTTCATCTTGATGATTTGCAGGATCTTCAAATCCGGTTTCTATGCAATAGACTTGATAGCGTAACTTATAAACTTCCTTCTTTAAGTCATCTGAAATTGCCGGTAACATTTCAAAATATTCATCGAAAGCATCAATAATGGTGGGCATAGGCAACCTCGGTTAAGATAACTTAATTAGAGTATAAATGAAATAATTGGTGGGAAAGAGTCAGATATACTGTTCTCTTGGAAGTTGAATATCTCCAGGCGTAAATTTTGATCCAAATTGTCACATTATTTCCCAATTATTTTTCGAAGGAGCCTAGGGGCTGTTGCCGTTTTACATGGGTAACCAAATGAAAGCGCAGGCCAAAGCGACGACACTTTCAAAATTGCGTTTCAATTTGTCATATCGCGTCGCGATGGCTCTGAAATGTTTCAGTCGCGCAAATACATTTTCAACGAGGTGGCGATACTTGTAGAGGCACCAGTCCGTTTCGTCATTCCCAATGGTTGAGTTCTGTTTTCTAGGAATGATAGGCACACTCCCTTTGTCTCGAATTTGAATACGTAAAGACTCACTGTCATAGCCTTTATCAGCAATCATGTGGGCAGCCAAAGGGAGTTTATCAGCCCAAAACGGCAACAGCCTCTAGTTAAAGCTAATTTTTTTGCGCAAAGACATTTTTGGCTGTTGTTTGCAATATCCAACTCTCAATAAAATGTATAGAAAACTATCCTTAAGTAATGGTTGTAAATTAGCTTCTAAATTCGCAATTTTACCGGTCAAATTATGTGGTATTTTTTGTCGCTTAAAGCGGTATAACTGGTCTGATATAACAAAATAAGGCTGAACGCTTAATCCCCCAGCATTCAGGGTAATCCAGATTCTCTCCATAAGTCGGCCTGAAGAAATAATTGTGTCTATGTCCAGTGTGCCAGTAATACCTATCAATGCTGCTGAGTCTTTAATTTTGGCACTCTCAAGTTTTGCAATTAGTTTATGCATGCCAATTTTATTTAAAATATTCATTCGTTCCCAGGTTTGTGTAGCTTTTAAAAATATTTTTCCAATTAATGGAAGTCCAAGCGTCGCAACATCAAGTCCTTCGTTTGAGGATACTTCGTTGTTGGTAAATTTAAGGCTTTGACCAAACCATTCATGTATGTCAGGAGTCTGAAACCGAACTTCCGATGCTGTCTTTATCCATTCCGCCCATTGTTTAAATGATTCGGCATCCTCAATAATCAGAATTTGATCTTTCGAATTTGAAATATTTTTGATTTTAGTCAATATATCCTTTGATATCGGCCTTTTTTCGAAAGGCAACCGATTCGTATGCCTCTTAAATAGCGGATGTTCATTGGCATTGTCAGGAAGCGCTAAATGGTGTTGCGCAACATGAAAAGTGGCGCACAACCCTGTTTTTAGGTCTACATAGTTATCATAAGTTATCTCGATCCCAATCCAATTGGCGGCCTCTAACACGTTTTCAATTACTGCGCCAATTGCTAACAATATAGCTGGGTGCTCGACGTCGAAGCAGCTTGGCTTAATTTTGCCTAAATCGATAAATAATTTGAGGCTTCGATCGTGTCGTGCAAAAATCCAGGGCTGGGAATTGTCAGCTGAGGGTGCTCTCTGTCCAGCATTTGCTAAATATTCGAAGACTTCTAACATGCTATACCGCCCGGATGACAAATTAAAGATCCATAGTCTACAATTAAAAACGAAACTTATCACGCTTGAAAGGGGGCTTCCCAATGACAAAAACAGAATGTTCAAATGAACTTGACCTTGATTCGCTATTATTAATCGCCGCAGGACATACGGCCTTTCAATTATTGTGGGCAGGCATCGAGTTGGGTCTATATGATTATTTATCACAAAATCCGGGAAGCAGCTTCGATGGCATTGCAAAGGTGCTTGAGCTACAACCGCAACCCACAAGAGTGTTGTTAACGGGGTTAACCGCATTGCGCATCATAAAAAAACAGGGAAATCAATACAGCAATTCAAGCATTGCAGAGCAAAAACTTGTCAGTGATAGCTCGGATTCGTTTGCTTTAGTCATGGGTTGGCAGCGTTATATCGTCTACGAAGGATTGCTTGATTTTGTTGAGTCACTTAGAAAAAACGACAATGTCGGTCTGAGGCGCTTTCCTGGTCAAGGTGATAGGCTTTACCAGCGACTCGTTAACGATCCTTTCAAGGAGAGGGTTTTTCAGGATGCGATGAGTTCTTTGTCGAGTCAAGCTAATGTGTCGTTGTTAAATCTGGTGGAGCTCGAAAATATCCATCATTTAGTCGATGCCGGTGGCGGAGACGGTACGAATGGAATTTTGTTGTGTAAAAATTACCCGAATATGAGAGTCAGTGTTTTTGATTCTGAGTCGGTATGTCAAATTGCTCGGCAACATATTGAAGAGCAAGGGCTAGCTGCAAGAATAAACACATGGCCGGGTAATTTTCTGAGTGACCCATTTCCGACGGGTATCGATGCAATTTTGTACTCGCACATTTTAACTATTTGGTCCCCAGAAACTAATATTGCATTATTGAAGCGTACCTACGCTGCTCTCCCTGAGGGTGGTATTGTGGTCATTTTTAATATGATGGGTAATGATAACGATGATGGTCCGATCAGTACGGCTCTGGGCTCTCCCTATTTTCAAGCTATTGCCACGGGTGATGGAATGCTCTATTCGTGGTCCGATTACGAAGCTTGGCTTAAAGAAGTCGGTTTCTCGAGCACAAAAAGACTTGAAGGCCTGCCGCTCGATCATGGTATTTTGATTGGAAAGAAATAGATTACTGTAGTAAACGAATGGACAAAGCCGATGACAAACTTTGATTATGATACAGCCTTCCTTCGAAATAAGGGGTTTATTAGTCTTGATGAGCAAAAAAAACTTAAAGCGTCTCGAGTAGCTATTGCGGGGCTCGGGGGGACTGGAAGTGCTCAGGTGGCAGCGCTTAGTCGGCTTGGAATAGGCAGTTTTAATCTTGCTGATATTGATGAGTATGAGTTGAAAAACTTTAACCGCCAATATGGTGCGACTATGGAGACTATTGGCAAAAAGAAAACACTAGTCGCTCAGCAAATAGTCCACAATATTAACCCTGATGCCGATGTAAAAATTTTCAACACTGGAGTTCAGCAGGATACGATTGAACAGTTTCTTGAAGACGTTGATATCGTGGTTGACTCCCTGGATTTTTATTGTTTTAAAGAACGTTTCCTGCTTTATGCGGCCGCGCGAAGCAAAGGTTTGTGGGTTTTGACCGCGCCACCATTGGGTTTTGGTTTTACGTTGCTGTGTTTCAATCCCCGTGGAATGCGTTTTGAAGACTATTTCAATTTTCGCCCTACCGACAGCGAGTTTGATCTGTCGGTGTCGTTAATTGCTGGAATTGCCCCGAAGGCTTACATGTTCAAATATCTTAATCGTTCCGGTCTTGATATCGACAATCATCAATTACCTTCTGTCGCGCCTGCGCCGTTCATGATTGCCGGCGTCATTGCGACAAATGTTTGCAATATTCTTTTGGGTAAGACTGTACAGCTTGCTGTGCCAACGGTGGTGCAGTACGATGCTTTGCTTCAAGTGTATAAGAAGCACCGTTTTCCATTTGGCATGAAAGGCCCTTTTCAGCGAATCAAAAAAATGATTTTGCGATCAAGATTATAGTTGTTTATGGCAAAAAAGCCATTCAGCTTAAAAACTGAATGGCTCATTAGTTATATTGGAATTTAAATATGGCGCGTGGTATTTTAAGCTTTAAGCTTACGACCGTTTAAGCCAAAAGCTAATATTCCCATGCCTAACAATGCTATTGAAGTCGGTTCGGGAACAGTAACCGTGCCTCTAAGGTCCATACTGCCGCTTGCAAAAAAAGAGCCGGTGCTGCTTTGGCTATTGAAGCTGGATCCAAGAGCGATATCTTGACCACTTGGCTGGGTGTTGGTATCGAATAATGAGTTAGCTAGTGCAGATCCAAAAATATCTAAAAAGCCATTACCAACGCCGCTGCCAATATTAAATAAGTCTCCTGCAAGGATGGTTGATTGTAGTGTGATTGCAGTACCTAGGCCACCGGCGCAGTTGTCAGCAGCTACGCAAAGTTTTGATGTGGCCCCGACTGTGCTCAGCCAAAGGTTTCCTGCTGTAGCTGATGCCACCGCATTCGGGTCAGCTGGGAATAGACTTGGATTAAAAGTTCCTGCTGCTTGCGAGTAGAAATTTGCCCAGCCGCCGCTGAACAAGATATTGATAGCGGAACCAATAGTGTTTATTGCTTCTACTTTAAATCCACCAAATTGCATGCTCAATTCCATTGAATTCTGGCCATTCGACCAAACTGTTTGTCCTCCTGATGTTTTTAGTGCGTCAACAATGCCAATACCCCCGAGTTCCTGACCAACAGCTGAGATAGCAGTCGTATAATTTGTGCCGGGCACACCAGTGACCTGGCCTTCATAAAGAGTACCAATGTCTAAATAACCACCGACTGCAGTAGTAATGCCATCAATTGTAGTGACTGAAGCGGCAGAGGCTGCTCCCGAAATTGCAAGCGCCCCTGTTAATATTCCTGCTAATTGTGTTTTAGTAAGTTTCATGACGTATCTCTCAAAAAAAGTAGTGAAATAAATTATTGCATGGTCAGGATAAGAGTGTTTATCATCACTCAAGCTAACACAAATTATTGAAGGCAAAAAAAATGCCATTTATGTATTTTTCATGCTAATCAGTTGGTTGTATATGTTGCGTTGTGTTTCATAACTTTATTGAACTATTGAGTGTAAAAAAAGCTGACAAGCATTGGGCGGCATTTTTTTTGTTTTACGCATCACTGAATCGCCCCAGATTTCTTGGAGGTTCTCACTTTTGAGAGAACGGAGCAATGAAAGAGAAAACTACTCAGCATTATTCCGCCGTCTGTTACGAGAATATTCTACTTTTAGGCAATGCTGTTTTTAGGGGGATTACCTTTGAATCCGTCGATATTCAGTTAACACAGTAGCGAGATAGTCAAGAGGGCTAGGTGGGTGACAACTATACGTCTGATTCGTTAGCGAATTATCGAAACCGTTTTCGTCAGCTAAATAATCGAGAAAAAATGGAAAGGCCCGCACTGCGCGCTGCAGTTTGTCGGAGAACCAGGGTGCGACGAAATTCAACACAGCGTTAAATAAACTGATTGGCAGGTGAATGACCACAGGTACTTTGAATCCCTGTGATCTAAACATATGTCGGACAATTGTTTGTAATTCGGCCAACTGGATAGATTGAGTCGGCCCGGAGCAAAGGTGGAAAATTTCCCCCGCGGTATCTTGTTGCAGCGAACTCCACTGTATTACGCTCGCGACGTAATCTACCGGTATCGTATCTAATTTAGCGTTGCCAAGATTAGGCAACAGACCGTAAGTTCGACGTCCTGCCAAAAATTCACAGATATGATAAAAAATCTGATGATGAATAATTTTGCCTGTTTTTGAATCGCCTACCACCATGCTCGGCCTATGCACGGTAATCGGTAAATGGTGCTGCTCAATTTGGTCTCGCAGATAGATTTCGGCTTCGGCCTTGGATTGTTCGTAAGTGTTATGAAATTCCCTGGGTTTAGTAATCCACGTTTCCGGCAAAATACCCGGCATTTTTCCACCGACGCCAACTGTGCTGACGTATTCGATTTTTTGCAAGTTGCCAGATTGCTTACAAGCTAACGCAAGTTCGACAATGTTTTTGGCGGCACCGAGCGCGTGTTGTCTCGCTATCTCCAGCGGCAAATTCATTTTTACTACGCCGGCGCAATGAATAATATGCGTGCATTGTTGCGCGATCTTGGCATACGGCTCGTTAGCTAGAGCGAATTGGTTTTGATCGGTATCGCCAAGTAAGGGGAAGATTCGTTTGCGCGCATCCAATGCCAGGGGCTCAGCCATTTCCCAAAAGTCGAATAGCTCTTCTAGCCGTTTCATTAAATGCTCGGAAGACTTTCCGCGTATTAATAGCCAAATTTGACTGTCAGGTTCTTCGAGTAAGAGTGGAATCAGTGCGCTGCCGATTGCACCGGTGGCTCCAGTGACGAAATATCTTTTTGCCATTAAAACACCCTATGTAAGTGTAGTGATCGTGCTCTAACCTTGCGGACATTGAAGCTTGATTAACACAATGTCCGGGCTAATCATTAGAGGTTGGCTGTGAATCGCGGATTGAGGGTCTGCTAATGCTTCGTAGAGACTATTTATCCACTGCTCATAATTCTGTTGGATTTTTTTACGCCTTAGTTTTAGGTTGCCTGTCAGCTCCAGGTGCTCAATAGAGAACGCCTTGAAACTCAAAATTGCACCTGCCGGCCTTTTGTATTCAGGTAAATCCCGCAAATATTTTGGCAAATCCATAGCCAATCCCTGAGAATAGCTTACGGCGTCGGAATCATCGGCAGGCCGAGAGTTTACGATGGTAGTTAGGGCAACTAAAAATTTTCGGCTTTCTCCAAAAATTACGGCCTGCTCTATCCTAGGGTCGTTCTGAAGGAGGCTCTCGATTTCAACGGGCGCTATTTTTCTACCAGTTGATGTTTTAAAAACCTCGGATTTGCGTCCGGTTAGGCTTATAAACCCTTTCGCATCGATTTTCGCGTAGTCTCCAGTCTGAAGGTGTTTTGATATATCGAGACTTCGTTCGGTTTGCTGGTCGCCAAGGTAGCCTTCAAAAGCGCCGGGTCCTTTCACCAATAATTCCCCATCTTCCGCCAGTGTTACAATATTGCTCGGTAAAGCTTTGCCGACTGTGCCGAATCGATACTCTGAAAATCGATTGGCGGCTATCGGCACTACGTTTTCACTTAGGCCATAAGCCTCTAAAATCAAGAGTCCCATGGCTTGGTAACGCTTTAACAGCCATAGGGGTATGGCTGCAGAGCCACTCACCATGTAACGTAGATTTTTGCCAAAAAGGGCGGTAAATGATTTAAAAATTTGGCGATTGGCTGTCCTGAAGAACGAGCCGACAATCGTTTGACTTTCCCCCCTTTTTAGGCAATAGCGAAGACATTGAGCAATGAACCGAGGTTGTTGGTTTAATTTAGCTTCAAATCCTTGATAAAGCTTTTCGTAAAAACGTGGTACAGCTACAAAAATATGCGGATTGATTATTGGCAGGTATTCGATGATTTTTTGTGGCTGTTCCACGAAGTACACTTCGGCTTGGCCAGCTAATGCGCATAAGTTCACAATGCGTTGAAAAAGATTGGAAAGAGGCAGCCAACAAACTAAATGACACGGCTGATGACTTACTTCTGGATACGTCAACAACAGCGCATTTATAGCGGCAATAATTTGATCGTGCCGATAGGCGATACCTTTTGGTATCCCCGTGGTGCCTGAAGTGAAGATAATGGTAGCAACATCCGAAGGCTGAAGAATATCTGGTTGCGGAGTGTCGTTGAGTGTGCCGTTTGTTGTGTTGGGAGTGCTTATAAATTTGAGTGTATTTGCCTGATTCTCAGTTGGAGCACAATTAAACGCAATAATAGTTTCGAATTGGCTTAGGTTGTTAAACTTATGCCAATATTCAACGCGGTCTATCACCAGGATTTTAATATTTGCAATTTTTACTATAGTGCTTAATTGCTCTGGATTGTCGTTAGGATCGATGCCGACCACAATCCCGCCTAATGATAAAATGGCATGATGTATCGATTCCCAATAGTGCGAGGTGGTGGCCATAATCGCTACGGCTTGGTTTTTTTCTACGCCAAGAGCTTTCAATTTCCAGGATAAATCCAGCACTTCCCGATAAAACTCTAAATTACTTACCGGGCGCCAGGTGCCCTCAGTATCGTGAAACCAATGCGCCAGGTCATCCGGATTTTCGTGCGCTTTGAGTTTTAATAAACCGGGAAGCGTCTTATATCTACTCATACAGTTTCCTTTTCAGTCATACAGGCGGGTCGTAAACTCCTTTAGGCTGGGTGATAGCCAGTTCGTGCTCGGACATTTCCAACCAATTTAGACTACTTCTTGCATCCTTACCCAACAAGACCTTGTTTTTGATCATAAAGTCGACTAGCGGGATCAAAATTTTCCATTCTTTAATATTGGCTTTACCCTCGCGAATTAAAGCGGCGAACTCTGGTAAATACGGATTGTAGCCAAAGTGCTTCAAGTCGGAATACATTAGCAACCAATTGATTGGGTAGTTGCTGAAAATAGGGCTGGCGTGTTTATTTGACTTAACCAAGCCCAATTCGACGACTTTTCGCATCACCTCTTCTTGGTTATATTTCCAGGCATGATAAGGGGCTAAATAGCGTGGAAATTCGGTGCCTTTGGGATAATTATTAGGATTGAAGAAGCGCGACAATTCTTGTTCATCGAATTCGCCGCACGTTTTCAATGCCGGCGGTGTCCAGTCAACTTCGCAAATTAGTTTTCTGGAGAATTCGTAAAGCATTCTTTCCGGCTCAGGTTGCCCAGGCGAGTATCCTGCCAGAATTAACGGTATATTCTTTTGGAGGGCGAGTTTGATCGCATCGCCTTCAAATAAGGGGGCATAGACATACGATACTGTATAGACCGCGCCTCTCGGTTCTTGATTTTTTAAGAGGTAACGAAAAGCCTTTTGGTAGAACTTATCCGACGGGCGATATACCAAGTGGTCGATATCCAGTTTGCTGAGTGTGCGTCGGATATTATCCCAGGCAATGGCGGGAATATTAATATCCGTGGTAAATGCCAGGACTTTTAGGCCGTATTCGACTTTTAATTTGTAGACCAAATAAAGGCTATCCTTACCGCCGCTAACCGGCACTAGGCAGTCATATTCCGCTTGATTCCTGCACTCTCGCAGCGCCTTTTCCAGGTCAAGCTCTCGCTCTTTGCGGCTCTCTTCCTCTCGTATTTGGTCTTGAGGATTGAAATCACGACAAAGATTACAAACGCGATCTGCGTCCAACGTGATATCGGGTACCGCATCGGAAATTAAGCACTGCTTACAGTTGGCCACGTGCACCTCGCTAGATGTTAGTAAATTTGCCAGATCAGAGGTATTCAGCTGGCCTGGGGTCCAGTCAGTTTTTTGATATGTTTCTGTGTTGTCGACGTTTAAAACTGCGACCAGCTATGGAGTTTTAAGGTGTGATGCTCATAGCTGTTTCTGTGCTTGCTAAGGTGCTAAGTTATCTAGCTCCCTTGCCCCACAAAATTACTTCCACGGTGCTAAGCATTATCGTCAAGTCCAGAAACAAACTATAATTTTTGACGTAATACAAATCGAATTGTAGTTTTTGCCGGGTATCGTATTCGCTCGCGCCGTAGGGATAACAGAGCTGCGCCCATCCCGTGATGCCGGGTTTTACCCTATGTCGTTCTTTGTAGTACGGAATGTTCTCTTCGAAACCTTTAACGAATTCGGGTCTTTCCGGGCGCGGGCCGACAAAGCTCATATCGCCTTTTAATACATTTAGCAGTTGTGGTAACTCGTCTATCCGGTATTTACGAATCACTTTACCGACGCGAGTCACGCGATCATCCGTTTGGCTAGCCCACTGCGCGCCATTTTTTTCGGCATCGATACGCATACTGCGAAACTTGATGACATCAAAGGGTATGTCTCGATAGCCGACACGTTTTTGCCGATAAAAAACTGGTGCGCCGAAGCCGCTTTCGATATAGATTGCCAGCGTGGTGATAATCATCAGCCACCAACTTACGGAAAGCAGTAACAAGCTGGCAACAATATCAAAGCTGCGCTTTACGATGGGGCGTAGTCCGCCACTCACAAAGCCATCGGAAAACATCAGCCAGCTCGGGCTTAGTGCCTCCAGAAAAACCAGGCGCTGTTCTCTTTCATAGAAGGTTTGCAAATCCATAATTTGCACGCCGGACATTTTGATGTCCAGCAGTTCTTCCACAGGTAGTTTTTTTCTACGATCATCGACAGCAATAACTATTTCATCGACATTAGCGGCTTCTACAATGTCGGTAAGCCTAATTTTTTCGTTGAGTGCTATCGCATGCGGTACGCTAATCGGTTCATCTTCCAGCGTGATGTAGCCGACGATTTCAAAGCCTTTGTAAATATAGCTGGAGTTGACAACGCTGAGTTCGCCCGCTCTTTGACCACAACCAACCACTAATACTCTGCGTTTTAAATTATCCAGATTGACGAAGCGATAAAACAAATAGCGGGTTAATAGCAAGCCAACAAAAGAAAAGATAATCGCGGAAATCAAGACGCTACGTGCTAGCATCAAGTCTGGAATGATGTAATAGATGAAAGCCAGTATAAAAACCGCGAGGGCAAAGCTGAAACTAATACGTTGTAAAATATTGTATTCTTCTTTGTCCAATGTTTTTCTGTATAAGCCTAAGCCGGAGCAGCTGGCAATTAACGTAATAGAAAAAACCGCAGCAGAAGCTGCAAGCTCGGCTTGGGTATACCAGGATGCCGTATATAAAAACCTTAAGCCTGCTCCACAATACATCGCTAGATAAAACACTAGCGATTCCGCCATGAGCAGCCAAAGATAGGCAGTGGAAATGTAATGTCGAAAAATTCTTATCATATAAGGTTACCGCTTAACTCCTGAATAATAACTATTTGACGATATTCTGGTCTAGAAGCGTCTTGATATGTTCTGCGGGTATTGCGTAGGTGATACCGCTGGGATTGGATATTGCATTTTCTTTACTGCCCTGTACAAAGACCTTGTTAATGATACCTATAACTTTTCCGGAATTGGTGTCGTACAAGGGGCTGCCGCTGTTGCCGGGATAGGCGGTAGCGTCTAATTGGAACACATCGAAAGGGGTTTGTAGCCGTTTCAGCATGTTGACATTCAACTGTCGAGTAGCGATTGCCGGTATCGCGTTGGGTGAAATCGCCGCAATAATGCTGCGGTGAGTGACTGGATACAAGCCTAGCACCATGCCTATCGGATAGCCGGTAAATGCATATTGTTCGCCCTCCCGTACTCTCAATGAGTCACCGATTTCGAGTGCTGGTAATGCTCCCCCATCTACCCTTAACAGTGCTAGATCGTGGTCGTCGTCTGTCACGGCCAGTTCGGCAATTTGCATTTGCTCTTTGTGCTCATGCCTATAAAACACGGCATAACGCTCGAGGTGTTCATCGTCTAGTTTTTTTGCCGTCACGTGAGCGTTGGTGATCACTTTTCTGCCATCGGCAACAGCGAATCCAGTGCCCAAGAAAACCGCGCGCGGGTTCCGTGTCGGCATGTAGGTGCCGATGGCTACAATTCCGGGCTTGATGCGAGCAAGAATGTCGGGGAGGTTAACTTCATCGGCATGGCTTGTGGCGATGGTGGATAATCCGATCAATAGCGCCAAGAGATAAAGTGTTTGGTTTTTCATGGCTGGTGGGGTTATGGGGCCTTAATAGGCACAACTCGGAAAGTTTAGCCTAACTTAGCATGAATGCTGGGGGCATCGTAAATTAACGGTTGTCTATGCATTGGCAATTGCTCGGTATTTGCTTATCTAGGACATTTCGAATGGTAGTTAGTGAGCGAAATTATATACCGAGTGAACTAGTTGGTTTCTATTCTGTCTGCATCAGCGGAGATAGAGATACAATTTCCGGTAGTGTCTGATAGCGATGCGTGGCGTGGTTTGCAATCAAAAATCGCTGATTACCGGGCTCGGTTAAAATGCTACCGGTTTTTTTAGGGCTGTAAGACTAAACCGTTTCTGTTTTAAAGTTGTTGTTTTTCCAGCATAAAATTTCCGCCCCATCTTGTTTCCAATCCGCCAGTACGTAACGTTTTGCCGGCATGCCGTCTAGCGTGAACTCGTGTAGATTTGGCCGATGTGTGTGTCCATGAATCAATGTATGGCAGGTATATTTTCGTAGGGATTCGAACACCGTATCTTGATTGACATCCATAATGTCCAGGGTTTTGCCGCGTTTGTGATAATAACTGCGGAATCGGTACCAACGTGCCGCTATTAGCCGCAACCACAAGGGTTTTGACAGCACATTTCGTTGCCATGCCGTACTGTGCGATTTGATCCGGAATGCTTGATAGGCTAAGTCGTCGCTACACAACAAATCGCCGTGGGTCAGCAAGATCCGCTGTCCGTCCAATTCAATCGGCGCATATTCGTCCAGCAAGCGGATACCGGTTTCCTTACAGAAATCTTGGCCGAGCAGAAAATCGCGGTTGCCCTGCAGCAGAAAAATATCAGTACCGGAGTCGGCAAGTTGTTTGAGCGCTTTTTTGATGGCCGGAATAGGCCGAGTATTGTCGTCGTCGCCAATCCAGGCATCGAACAAATCGCCAAGGATGTAGAGCGATTTTGCTTTGATGGCGCGGTGCTGCAAAAAGCTTAAGAAACGCCGGGTGATCTCCGGTTTTTCCAGCGCCAGATGCAGGTCGGATATGAAGAGTACGTCTTGTTTCACGATTAGCAGCAGCGGTTTCCGCCGGCATGCGGCGGAAACCGCTAATCCTTATTCGATAACTTCGGCTTTCTCGATCACGATGTCGGTTTTAGGTACATCCTGATGCGGACCGCGGTTGGCGGTGGCCTGTTTGGCCATTGCATCTACTACGTCCATGCCTTCGACAACTTCACCGAATACCGCGTAACCCCAGCCGCTGGGGCTTGGGCTGGTGTGGTCCAGAAACGAGTTATCTTTGTAATTGATAAAAAATTGAGCGGTAGCCGAATTCGGATCGTTGGTGCGAGCCATGGCCAAAGTGCCGCGTTTGTTTTTTAGGCCATTGTCAGCTTCGTTCTTGATGGGTGCATTAGTTTCTTTCTGATTAAAAGAGCCATCGAAACCGCCGCCTTGGGCCATAAAGCCTGGGATTACCCGATGAAAAATGGTGCCGGAATAAAACCCCTGTTTCACATAAGCCAGAAAGTTGGCAGCGGAAACCGGCGATTTTTCGTCTTCCAGTTGAATGACGACGTCGCCCAGTGAAGTGGTTAATTTGACTTTGCTATGTGTGTTGGACATTTTATTTTCTGTTGCAAATGAAAGGGTTGAGAATAAAAACAGCATCAGGTAAACCAGTGTGGTGCGCATTAAAAGCTCCATAATCTCGCTGCAAGTGGCGAATTCTATGTGTTTTTATCTTGAAAGAGAAGCTGGAATCTTGATAGATTGCCAGCTGTTTCGCTGCATCCATCTATCATCGTCATGCTGAAAATCTACAACACGCTAACTCGAAGCAAGCAAGAGTTCATTCCTAAACAGCCCGGTAAAGTGGGTATGTATGTCTGTGGCATGACGGTTTACGACTACTGTCATATCGGCCATGCGCGGGTAATGGTGGTCTTCGATACGGTCGCCCGTTATTTGCGGTATGCCGGTTACCAGCTGACCTACGTCAGAAATATTACCGACATCGACGATAAAATCATCCAGCGTGCCAATGAGAACGGCGAGGCATTTGCCGCGTTGACCGAGCGTTTTATCGATGCCATGCACGAAGACGAGCGCGCTTTGGCGGTGTTGCCGCCGGATGTGGAGCCAAAGGCCACTCAATCCATCGCCGACATCATCACTATGATTTCGACCCTAATCGCGCGAGATTTTGCCTATGTCGGCGGTAATGGTGACGTGTTTTATGCGGTGAGCCGGTTTGCCGGCTACGGCAAACTGTCCGGTAAAAATATTGAAGACTTGCAGGCGGGTGAGCGGGTCGATGTCGATACCGCCAAACGCGATCCGCTGGATTTTGTGCTGTGGAAAATGGCCAAGCCCGGCGAGCCTTATTGGGATTCACCGTGGGGGCAGGGTAGGCCGGGTTGGCATATCGAATGTTCGGCGATGTCCACTTGCTGCCTGGGTACTCATTTTGACATTCACGGCGGCGGCATGGATTTACAGTTTCCGCATCACGAAAACGAAATTGCCCAATCGGAAGGCGCAACCGGTGAGCCCTTCGTCAATTACTGGATGCATAACGGCTTCGTGCGCGTCAACGAAGAAAAAATGTCCAAATCCTTGGGCAATTTCTTCACGGTCCGAGAGGTGTTAAAGCAATACCGGCCGGAAGTGATTCGATTCTTTATTTTGTCCAGCCACTATCGCAGTCCGCTCAATTATTCTGACGAGCAACTCGACGATGCCGGCGCGGCGCTGACTCGTCTATACACCGCTCTGCGATGTGTCGAGATTGTCGATTCTATGATTGACGCCGAATATCGGCAGCGATTTGAACAGGCGATGGACGATGATTTCAATACGCCGGTGGCATTGGCAGTGTTGTTCGATCTGGCGCGTGAGTTAAACAAGGCCGATGATAAAACCCTGCTTGCCGCGACATTGAAGCAGTTGGCAGCGATTTTGGGTCTGTTGCAAGAGTCTCCCGATAGTTTTCTGCAGGGCAGAGTGGGGGCTGACGGTCTTAACGAAACGCAAATAGAGCAATTGATTTACGACCGAAAAGCCGCGAAAGCGAACAAAGACTGGGCGCAAGCCGATACTATTCGCGATCAATTAAAAGCGCAAGGTGTCGTGCTGGAAGATGTTGCTGGCGGTAACACTATTTGGCGTCGCGAAAATTAAGGGGCTGACAATGAGCGAAATCAAAGATAAATCGGTAGAGACATTTCTGGACGAATTGGCAAGCAAGCAAGCCACCCCAGGCGGCGGCAGTGCGGCGGCGGTGATGGGCGCGCAAGCGGCAGCCCTGATCAGCATGGTCTGTAATCTGACCATAGGCAAACCCAAATACGCGGCTGTGGAAGCGAAAATGCATGCGTTGCTAACCGAATCCGAAGCCTTGCGCCACGCCTTGATCGGTATGATCAAAGCCGATGTCGATGTGTTTGACAAATTGATGGCTTGTTATGGCCTACCTAAAAGCAGTGACGTAGAGAAAACCTTGCGTGCCGAGCAAATCCAAACCGTACTGAGAGAGGCTACCTTAGTACCACTGGAATGCGCGAAAGCCTGCGTCAAGGCTATCGAATTGAGTCGGGTGGCTGCCGAACACGGCAATCTAGGTGTGATCAGCGATGCCGGCGTAGCGGTGATGGCGGGCTATGCCGGCTTAAAAAGCGCGGCCCTAAATGTGCAAATCAACGCCGCGAGTTTGAAGGACCGGCCGTTTGCCGAAGCCCAGCTCGGCGAGTTGGATGCTTTATTGCAAGCTGGCGAACAGGTTGCTGAGCAGATTTACCGGATAGTCAGGGATAAGCTGTAAAGCGTCCTTGGTAAAACTAAGGCCGCATTGTGAGTGGGCACGTTAAGTCGCCCACACTAAACCCTCTGCAATTAACCTGAACGGCGCTTTTCTATATCTGCTTAACGTTGATATTAAGCGTCTGAATCCGATAAGCAATCTGCCTAGGCGTCATGTCCAGCAAACGGGCGGCTTTGGCTTGCACCCAACCGCTTTGCTCCAAAGCGGCGATCACACGCTCCCGTTCGTCCATGTTCTCGTCGTGCAGATCGATGTGTTTGATCGATTGCGGGGTTCGGCTGATGCCTATTTCGTTTTCCAGACCGGTACTGGCAATCACGTCGCGGTCGATAATGCCTTCCTGGCTCATAATTGCGGCGCGTTCCAGGCGGTTTTCCAGTTCGCGGACGTTGCCTGGCCAGTCGTGTTTCATCAAAATCCGAATCGCGCTTTCCTTGAGTTCCAAAGGCCGGCCACCCTGTTGGCGGGAAATTCGGTTAAGTAGAAAGCTGGCCAGTTCCGGAATGTCTTCGATACGTTCCCGTAGTGGCGGCATATTGATGGGCATCACATTCAAGCGGTAATACAAATCCTCGCGAAAATTGCCTTCGGCTACTTCCTGTTCCAGATTGCGGTTGGTGGCGGCGATGATGCGGACGTTCACTTTTAAGGTGCGGACACCGCCGACGCGCTCGAATTCGCCTTCTTGCAGCACGCGCAACAATTTGGCCTGAAAAGACGCGGAAATCTCGCCGATTTCGTCGAGAAACAGCGTGCCGTTGTCCGCCAGTTCGAAACGGCCCTTGCGCTGACCGATCGCGCCGCTGAATGCGCCCTTCTCATGGCCGAACAATTCCGATTCCAATAAGGTGTCGGGCAATGCGGCGCAGTTTAGTTTAAGAAACGGGCCGTTGGCGCAAGCCGAATTAAAGTGTATCGAGCTGGCGACCACTTCCTTACCGGTGCCGGATTCGCCGCGAATCAACACCGTAGTATGCCATTTGGCTACCTGGCGGATGATGTCGAATACTTTTAGCATCGGCTCGGAATGACCGATGATATTTTCGAAGCGGTAGTTTTTGACCAGTGTTTGTTTTAAATAGTCACGTTCGCTGACCAACTCGTTTTGTTTGCGTTCCATCACCCGCAGCATGTTCACGCTTTGGGCAATCAGGTTGGCGACCATTTCCATGAAACGGGCGCGTTCGCCCAAAAATGTCGAAGTAGAGGGTTGCGCGGCCAAAATGCCGACTACTTCACCTTGCTCGATGGCTAGCGGGGAGCCGATAAACGGCAAATCCGGGTTATATACCCCTAAACGGCTGAGGAAGCGCGGTTCATCGGCGATGCGCTCCACGACGATGGTGCTACCTTCGTCAAGGATGGCGCCAACCAGGCCTTCGCCCGGTTGGTAGCGCACCGAGCGGTCTATACCGTCACCGTAGATCTCGCAAATGCTCATACTGTCGTCATCGACGTCGCGGAGAGTGATCATGCCGAAATGCAGGCCGTTACGCTTGTGCAAAATCTCCAGGATGCCCTTGAGTTTGGTACGTAAGTCATGTGTGCTATTCAGTAATTGACTGACCAGAAACAGGGTATCCAGCTCGGATTCAACCAGTAATAAACGATCACTCATGGATGTTCACCATGGCTAGGTTTTTTTGGCAGGGAAAGCGGATTTTAAAGCTGCAGCCGTTTTTATATTGCGGGTCGATTTCTATCATGCCGTTATGCTGATTGACGATTTCCTTACTCATGACCAGTCCCATGCCGGCCTGAACACCAGCCGTGCTTTGATTAGTGGTAAAAAACGGTTCGAACACCTTACTCCGTTGATTGGCGGCAATTCCTGGGCCGGAATCCGCTACGGACACGCAAACCCAGTCATGCTCGATAGTCGTGCTGATTTTGATGACGCGTTCCTGGCTGCTGGCTCTGTTCATCGCATTCACGGCATTGTCGATCAATTGCTTGAACAACATGCGTAGCTTGTTCTCGGAGCCCAGAATATTCGGCAGCACCGGGTTTGGCAGCCAATCCACCACGATGCCGTTGGCCAGAAATTTGGTGCTATAGAGCAGCATGACTTCGTGCAGCAGCTGATTCAAATTCACTGGCACCACCGCCGACTCCGGGATTTCCGGCACGCAGCGTTGCAAAGTCGCAAGTGTTTCTTCACCCATTTTTTGCACTTGGCCCAATAAGTCGCGTATCGGACTATTGCTGGCATCGTTGCGTTGAGTCATGATCTGGATCGCCGCGTGGATTTGGTTTAAGGGCTGGCGAATCTGATGCATCGCGCCCAGCAATGTTTCGCGGATACTGCGGATATGTTCTTCTTCGGCCAGCATCGTCCGCAAGGTCTGAGTCTGCAGTTTTTCCTGTTGCCGGCGCAGTGGGCTAATGTCGTTAATGGTCAACAACAAATAATCCTTGGTTTGTCTGGCGAAGAAGCTGTCGGCGCAGACGTCGTTTTCGATGAACCAGTTGCCGGAGCAGGAAAACCAGCGTGTGCCTTTAAGCCCCGCGCTTTCAATCCGTACCTCGCGATTGGTAAAACCTCGTTGCCGGTCAATGTTTTCACCCCACAAGTCGCCCATGTCTTGTTCCAGAGCCTCAAGGAAGAATATGGCGGGTTCCTTTTTGTCCAACTCGCTGATCAGCATCTTGTACATCTGATTGTCGAGCACGACTCGTTTGTCGGAGTCCAGGACGACCATAGCCACCGGTGAAGCGTTTAGTACTGATTCAATCAATTGTTTTTGGTTGTTAACCTGTTGTTCCGCGTAATGCGCCTGGGTGACATCGCGGTGCATACCTATGTAATGACTGATGGCGCCGCGGTCGTCGAACATTGGCGCGATGGTTAGATCGGCTAAGTAACGTTGGCCCATTTTTTGTCGATTGACCAGTTGGCCGTGCCAAACCTGTTTGCGGGAAATGGTGTGCCACAAATCGTAATAGATTTGTCTAGGCGTGGACTTATCGGATAGTGCAGATTCGTTCTGACCTAGAATTTCAGCGGCAGTGTAGCCGGTCACATCAGTGAAGGCTTGGTTGATATAGAGGATATTGGCTTTTTTATCAGTAATAGAAATGGCCACCGGCGCCTGTTCCACGGCCTTAACAAACAAAGAGAATGATAGCGTTTTAGAGGTTTTGCCGCTTTTTGGCAATTGCCCGTTAACGTTGAGGGCTGGCGATAGTATATCGGCCGTTTCAATCTCAATCTGGCCTTGCAGGTAGTCAGGGGTGGATTTGGTCATGGCAAATGGTTCTCGCGTGTTTTTCTGGGCTTAAGTTGGAAAAAATACATGCAATTAAAGAGCCAAATGCGTTTCGGCCAAGCTGCTGTCGGTAAATCCAGGTAATTTGTATGGTTTACGACAAATTTTAGCGGACTTGTTCCGGCTCTGTGTTTTTTAGGACAGAGATGTGGGGGGTGAATCATTTGGATTTGCACTGAAATGGGGAGTTGCAGGGTTTTTACAACATTGGCATAAATGATGCTGACTTGTTACAAAACACCGGGTCTAAAACGATGAGCGAATACTTACTTCTGATATTGGGTACGGCCTTGGTCAACAATGTCGTGTTGGTCAAGTTCTTAGGCTTATGCCCGTTCATGGGGGTCTCCAACAAGCTGGATACTGCACTGGGGATGGGGCTGGCGACAACGTTCGTATTAACCCTGGCTTCTGCGGCCAGCTGGGTGCTGGAGCATCGCTTATTGATACCGTTTGATATAGGGTTTTTGCGAGTGCTGGGATTCATTCTTGTGATCGCCGCAGTAGTGCAGTTTACCGAGATGGTGATACACAAAACCAGTCCGGTCATGTACCAAGTTTTGGGGATTTTTTTACCGCTGATTACGACTAATTGCGCGGTTTTGGGTGTGGCGCTGCTAAACATCCAAGAGAAATACAATTTCGTGCAAAGCCTGCTGTTTGGCTTTGGTTCGGCAATGGGTTTTACCCTGGTGATGGTGCTCTTCGCCGGTCTACGTGAACGCTTAGCGCTCATGGCAGTGCCGGCGCTTTTTTCCGGCACCCCCATCGCTTTTATTACTGCTGGCATTCTGTCGCTGGCGTTTATGGGATTCGCGGGGCTTTACAGCAAATAAGAGGCACATCATGTACGTTTTATCTGCCATCGTTATTTTGACATCGCTAGGATTATTGCTTGGCGTGGCGTTAGGGATTGCTGCCAAGTATCTCAAGGTGGAGTCCGATCCGTTGATAGAAACGGTCGAGGCCTTGATGCCCGGTTCGCAATGCGGGCAATGCGGTTTTCCCGGTTGCCGTCCGGCTGCCGAAGCGGTGGTATCCGGTGCTGCCCCGGTGACATTATGTCCGCCAGGCGGCACGTCTCTGGTGGAACAGCTTGCCAAATTATTGGGCGTTGATGTCGATTTAAGCCAAACTCAGGATCAAGAAGCGCTAGTCGCCCGAGTTAGCGAAGAAACTTGTACCGGCTGCACCCGTTGCTTCAAAGTATGTCCTACCGACGCTATCGTCGGCGCACCCAAACAGATCCACGCGGTAGTGGCGGATGCTTGCATCGGTTGCAAAAAATGTGTGGAAGTATGTCCCACCGAATGTCTACAAATGCACCCTGTTGAAGTGACCTTGCGCAACTGGCGCTGGCCCAAACCGCTGGCCGCCTGAGACGGAGACACCTATGTTTGCCTTGTTCGAGAACCCCCGTTTGCGCGGCGGTATCCATGCCGAAGAGCATAAATCCGAAACCTCTCCGCTCAGCATTGTCACAGATTTTCCCTTGCCCAAGAAGTTGTACATTCCGGTGCAGCAACATGTTGGCAAGCCTGCCGAGCCGGTGGTGAAGGTCGGCGAGAAAGTTTTGAAAGGACAATTGCTGGCTTATAGTCAAGGCACCATTTCGGCGCCTGTGCATGCACCAACATCGGGCGTTATTGCCGATGTGAAGGATTTTCCAGCGCCGCATCCGTCAGCCTTGCCGATTCGTACGGTGGTGATTGAAAGCGATGGCAAAGAGCAATGGGCTGAGCTGATCGTTCCGGAAGACCCTTTTCAGCTGGAAGCGGAAGATATTTGCCAACGCGTCGGCGCCGCTGGCGTGGTGGGTCTTGGGGGGGCGGTATTTCCGTCGGCGGTCAAGCTTAGTCTTGGCCGTAAAAACAAGATTCATACCTTGCTGATCAACGCCGGCGAATGCGAGCCCTATCTGACTTGCGATGACCGCTTGATGCAGGAACGTGCCGCGCAAATCGTTGCAGGTATCCGGCTAATGTTGCGCGGTATGGATGCTCCCAAGGCCTTGGTGGGTATCGAAGATAATAAGCCCGAGGCTTTTGCGGCCATGCAGGCGGCCAGTGAGGGTTTTTCGAATATCGTCGTGGCTCAAGTGCCGACCCGCTACCCGATGGGGTGGGACAGGCAAATGCTACGTTATCTGACGGGCCAGGAGATTCCAGCCGATGGCCGCGCGACGGATATTGGCGTGGTAGTGCATAACGTCGCCACAGCCTATGCAGTCTATCAAGCAATTTGCCTAGGACAGCCCTTAATTAGTCGGGTGGTCACTGTCTCCGGCGCAGCAGTGGCCAAACCTAGAAACGTGGAAGTGCCTATCGGTACCTTAATGTCGGAAGTACTGGCGTTTTGCGGTTTGGAAAAGTCGAAAATGGCCCGCTTGGTGATGGGCGGACCAATGATGGGCGACGCATTACCCATTGCCGAGGTTCCGGTCGTCAAAGCCTGCAACGGAATTTTAGCCTTGTCCGCTGCGGATATTGACGAACCGCCGGTACAGCCCTGTATCCGTTGCTCCAGTTGCGTGACAGCTTGCCCGGTGGGTTTGTTACCGCTGGAAATGGCTAGTCGCATCAAAGCCAACCAATTGGACTCTGCGGTAGACTTAGGCCTGAAAGACTGTATCAGCTGCGGTAGTTGTTCTTATGTCTGTCCCTCGAATATTCCTCTGGTGCACTACTTCAAATTCGCCTCCGGCGAGCTGGTCAAGCGTCAGCAGGCCGAACACAAGTCCGAACAAACCAAGCGTTTAATCGAAGATCGTAATGAGCGTATGGAACGCGCGCAACGGGAAGCCGAAGCCGAAGCTTTGCGCGCCCAGGAAGCCAGAGCGGCTCGTCTGGCTGCCGCACAACAGGCGCAGCAAGCAAAAGCAGAGGAAACAGTATGAGCAATAAACCGATTAGCGGGCCGCACGTTGCGGCTACCCGTCGCGTCGACCAAATCATGCGCTTGGTCATTATCGCCCTGGCGCCGGCGACGGCCTGCGGCGTGTTATTGTTCGGCTGGCCGGCGTTGTATTTGTTGGCGGTGACTGTGTTATCGGCCATGGCTTTCGAAGGCTTGTGCCTGAAGATGAAAGGTGTGGCGGCGGGACCTTATTTACGTGACGGCTCGGCGATAGTTACCGGATTATTGGTGGCGATGACCTTGCCGCCTTGGGCGCCTTGGTGGATAGGCGTGGTTGGCTCGGCGCTGGCGATTGTACTGGGCAAGCATGTATACGGCGGCTTGGGGCAAAACCTGTTCAATCCGGCCATGCTGGCCAGGGTGGCTTTGTTGATTTCCTTTCCAATCGAAATGACTACGTGGGCCAACGTATCGCCGTTGTTCACCGGGCCAGGTGTGATCGATAGCTTGGCGATAACCTTTGGTGGCTTGGAAAATCCCGATGCGGTGACCGGAGCGACAACGCTGGGTTGGGTTAAAACCGAGTTTTCGCAAAACCGCTTGTTGCCTGGCAGTTTGATCGAGTATTCCGGGTTTTTGGCGTTTCTTGGTTGGGAGCGCGGCAGTCTGGGCGAAACGTCCTCATTATTGTTGTTGGGCGGCGGTATCTGGTTGATGCGGCAAGGCGTCATCAAATGGCATATTCCAGTCTCTTTGTTACTGAGTATTTTATTGCTGTCGACGGTTTTTCGGGCCTGGGATAGTCAACACTATATGGGGCCCTGGGTGCATTTGAATTCCGGTGCAGTGATGCTGGTGGCGTTTTTCATCGCCACCGATTATGTCACTTCGCCGAATACGCCTTTAGGCCAGGTGATTTTTGGTGCCGGCTGTGGCTTGTTGATTTTTGTGATTCGGTCCTGGGGCGGTTATCCGGAAGGCACCGGTTTTGCGATTTTATTGATGAACGCAGTCACGCCATTGATCGATCATTATATTCGTCCGAGAATTTATGGCCGCTACCGTAATGGCAAGCCGCTCGATATTTCCAATTCCTGAGATCGGCCATGAATTCCGAACCCGCTAAAACTCCTCCAAAAGCGAACCAATATGTCGGGTACGCAGTGCGTACCTTGAAACGCTTTAAGCAAAATTTAGCTGTGTGGCTGGAGCCGGCGCATTTGGAACAATTGCGACCGCTATTACAGTATCAGGCCGGAGTGTTGGGTGGCTTCGCACTGTTGGCTGCGATTTTATTGGGTGTTGCGGATCTAGCGACGCGTGGTGTGATTGAGCAGCGTTTGCAGGAAGATCTAAAGGCTAATCTGGAGCAAGTCGTTCCAGCAGAGCTTTACGATAACGATTTACTGAAAGACAGCGTGCAGCTGCCTTCTGCCGACGCCAATCTGGGCGCGGAACAAACCGAAGTCTATCTGGCTAAAAAGCAAGGTGCGGTTAATGCCGTTTGTTTTAAATTCGTCGCACCTGATGGTTACGCCGGGCCGATCAGCTTAGTGATGGGTGTTGATAGTAAAGGCGAAATCCTGGGCGTGCGGGTTATCGCTCATGTCGAGACGCCGGGCTTAGGCGATAAGATAGAGGTGACCAAATCCAAATGGGTTCTGTCCTTCAACGGCAAATCTTTGAATAACCTGGCCGTCGAACAATGGGCGGTAAAAAAAGATGGCGGGGTGTTCGATCAGTTTAGCGGGGCGACGATTACGCCGCGCAAGGTCGTGCAGGCCATCAAACGGGGATTGGATTTTTATAAAGTGCATCAGGCGGAGTTGCTGGGGGCTGCTGGAAATTCCAGTCCATAGTTTTGATATATGTCGCCGTGGCGACGGAAATTTAGAAGTCGGTGCTCGGTGCTGCACTCCGAGCACAACCTCGCTCGATGCCAAGTTTGCTGAGTTTTTGGAGAAACCATCATGAATCTTTCGATTCTGTTTTCAGAGCAATATAGAAAAATCGCCCGCGACGGCCTGTGGGATAACAACGTGGTGCTGACTCAGAACCTGGCGTTGTGTCCTTTGCTGGCGGTGACTGGTACAGCTACCAACGGCTTGGGTATGGGCTTGGCAACCATGGTGGTGATGGTGGCCTCCAATGCCGCAGTGTCGGTGAGCCGGCATCTGATACCTTCGGAAATTCGTATCCCCATTTTTGTGTTGTTGATTGCCGCATTGGTCACCTTAGTGGATATTTTTCTGAACGCCTGGATGCACGAACTGCATAAGGTGTTGGGCTTGTTTATTCCGCTAATCGTCACCAATTGCGTTATTCTCGGCCGTGCTGAAGCATTTGCCTCCAAGCAACCGGTGATGCCGTCGATGTGGGACGGTTTGATGATGGGCGTGGGTTTTACTGCAGCGATGGTGGTGCTGGGGGCAATGCGGGAGATTAGCTCGGCCGGCACTTTGTTTGCAAACGCGTCGGTGCTGCTGGGTGAAAGTTTCCGGTTTTTGGAAACAACCTTGATCCCGGAATACAAAGGCTTTTTGTTAATGGCTTTGCCGCCGGGCGGTTTCATCATGTTGGGTTTCATGGTGGCGCTGAAACGGTTGTTTGACCGGAAAGCCGTCGCCAAGAGTACCGAACCTAGCATGATTGATGTGATTGTCTTGGAAGAAGGAGCGTAAACCATGAATGTGGGTGTATGTTATGCGCAGGCAGATAGGCAAATCTGGTTGAGATTAGAGGTGCCGGAAGGTAGTACCATCGCCGAAGCTATTGAATTGTCCGGCGTATTGACACAGTATCCGGAGATCGATCTGGAAAGCCAAAAAGTTGGGATTTTCGGTAAACTGGCTAAGTTGGATGCGCCGGTCAAGGAAGGCGACCGAGTGGAGATTTATCGTAAAATCACCGCCGATCCCGCGCAAGTCCAGCGGAGGCGGGCGGCCTAGCCTATGTACGTTTGTGTCTGCAAAGCCGTAACCGACAGTCAGCTTGATGCAGCTATAGATAGCGGGTTATGCTCGCGAAAACAGTTGCTTCAATGTTTCGGCGTCGGTGGCGATTGCGGTAAATGCAACAAGGATATTGCGCAAATTTTGGATAGAAAAAATGCATGTCGGCTATTGCAGGCTGCCAATGACGCACAACTAATCACTAAAACCCGGGAGATTTGACATGCAAGGCGATAAAAAAGTTATCGAATTTTTAAATAAAGCACTAGAAAATGAATTAACGGCCATCAATCAATATTTTTTGCACGCCCGTATGTTCAAAAACTGGGGCTTTCAAAAGCTAAATGAAAAGGAATATCACGAATCGATTGACGAGATGAAACACGCGGATCAATTGATCGAAAGGATTTTATTTCTGGAAGGTTTGCCCAATCTGCAAAGCCTGGGCAGATTGATGATAGGCGAAAATCCCAAAGAAATGCTGGAATGCGATCTTAAATTGGAACATCTGGCTTTGCCTTTATTGAGAGAGGCGATCGCTTATTGTGAAAGCATTAACGACTACGTCACCAGGGAATTGTTCGAGCACATTTTGGAAAACGAAGAAGAGCATGTCGATTGGTTGGAAACCCAGATGGACCTGATCGAAAAAGTCGGTATTCAAAACTATCTGCAATCGCAGATGTAATTACACCTCAGTCAAAAAACTGAGCGGGGCCGATTGCCAGCCCCGTTTAGATCCAATCAGACAATAGAGATCAGTTAAGCCCTGGCGAGCAGGTAGTTGTTCCTGCGCATAGAGAGAAAGCCCAGCAAGCCGGCCGACAACAGTAGGACAGAGTTGGGTTCAGGAACGGTACTTAGTATAGGGTCAACGGCT
Source organism: Methylomonas albis (assembly GCF_014850955.1). Taxonomy (NCBI): domain Bacteria; kingdom Pseudomonadati; phylum Pseudomonadota; class Gammaproteobacteria; order Methylococcales; family Methylococcaceae; genus Methylomonas; species Methylomonas albis. The sequence continues at coordinate 3,911,363 of NZ_JACXSS010000001.1, read as the reverse complement.
ATCGCGTCGTTGGCGCAATTCATCGTCCACTGCACGTCAAACTTTCCCGAAAATCCGCTAAATGCAATTAGTGGTATCGACGCTTCGATCACATAGTGTTTGTCATCGTTAAAAATTCCCATGTTCTTAAATGGGTTGCTGGTGTATATCAGCTGTCCAAGGTTACTGACCAGGGTGCCGGTCTTGATTGATGTTGGATGGCTGGGGTCGGGGTTGCCGGGATTGTAGTTGCCACTAGTATCCCAAAGTCCATAGTCCCAGGCACTGACTCTGTAGATACTGCCGGCTTGGCTACCTGTTGTTTCCACGCCAAATTCAAATGTTCCGTCGCCACCGAAATCGAACGCAAAATCGCCTGCACCATAGCTATTATGGGCCGGGTCGTTTACGGTATTGGGAGATAGGCCGGTAACCAGCGCTAGATACAAATTAGTCGAGTCCATTGCGATGTAAAATGCTTCCGCATCGTAAGCTTGACCGCCGTAGCCGGGAAATAAACGCGCGCCGGAATGGCCGGTTTGATCTTCCACGGTGTATTGTGAGGCGGGTACTAGCGAGGGATTGGGAAGCCAATCGGCCTTATTGCCATTTTTATGTAACCCCCAGTCGGCGAGATCGCCGTCTATGGTTATGCTGGCTGCGTTTGCATTAAAGCTAAAACAAATGCTCATTAGTATCGGTAGGTGGCGAACTTTCATGGATGTCCCTTGATGATGAATAGGTTATCCTTACCGGTATAACAAGATTGATGCCAAGCGCTATAGGCCTTGGTTTGCGCCGTTTCTAGTTAAAATGGCCTTTAAGATGCTGACAACACTGGCAATAGTCATGACGACTTTGGCATAGTGACTTACAAGGGCTGTCAGTAGACGTTTCCAACTCAGAAAACATTGATAGGAATTTATGCCGCAAAGTGCTTTTACGCTGGAATCATTGCTGGAAACCCATGATCTACCGCTGATTATAATAGGCGCCGACTTACGTATCGTGGCGGTGAATCGTGCTTGGGAAAATAGTTTTGGCGTAATCCGAGAGAATATGGTCGGTCAACCTTGTTGTGTCGACGGTCGCGATTGTCGCCACCAACGCCTGTTTCAAACCCTGGAGGCTTATGCCGGGATCTTTGCCGACAAGATCGATTCAGGTTCCCAGCGCTTATTCAGTGCGCGCGGTTTTCCGTTGCTGGATGCTGATGCGACCTTATACTTGGGCGAAACGCTAACAGTGTTGAAAAAGGCTTCGGCTAGAGGCGACGACGAACCGGCTATGATTGGTAAGTCGACGGTATTTGCTCAGTACAAAGCCCGGCTGCAACAGGCGGCCGACACGCAAGCGCCAGTGCTATTGCTCGGCGAAACCGGCACGGGCAAGGAACTGGCTGCCGAGTTTGTGCATCGCCATTCCAAGCAGGCAGAAGGTGATTTTGTGATTGTCGATTGTACGATCCTCGGCGAAGAATTATTTGAAAGCGAATTGTTTGGGCATGAAAAAGGGGCTTTCACTGGCGCTATAACCGCAAAAAAAGGCTTGTTCGAATTAGCCAATAATGGCACTTTGTTCTTCGATGAGATAGGCGATCTACCGCTATCGCAACAGCCCAAACTATTGCGAGCTTTGGAAAGCGGTCAATTTCGACGAGTAGGCGGCACGTCGATGCACAAAGCCAATGTCAGGGTGGTTTGCGCCACACATAGAAATTTGGCCGATATGGTCAAAACCGGTCGGTTTCGCGAAGATTTGTTTTACCGGCTGTCGGTGTTTCCGGTCGAAGTGCCGCCATTGCGGCAGCGTAGACAGGATCTGCCATTGTTGATAGATCATTTTTTAGAGCAGTTGAGCATTAACGCTGATAGCGGCTATACGATCACGCAATCGGCCTTGATTAAGCTTATCCAGTATGGTTGGCCGGGCAATATTCGCGAGCTGAGAAACTGTCTGCAACTGGCGGCCGGATTGTGCCAGGATAAGAGCATTCAAGAAGCCGACATTTATTTCATGCAGCGCCAGGGTAATGTTGAGCCTGCCGATGACAGTAGACCTACTGGTGACGCACATCCCTTGCCGGTTAACAGTATGGCGCAGTTCGAGGCGGAGTTCATCAATAGCTTGATTAGCAAGTACCAGGGGAATCGCAAATTGATTGCGGCGGAAATGAATATCAGCGAACGCACGCTGTATCGTAAACTTAACCGACTTAATCTGACTTAGGCGGCGGAGCAATGATGGAATCCAACCTGATAAACTGGACGCTCGATAATATTGGCAGCCGGCAGCGGAATGGTTTAACCCCGCCGCGCGATATGCGCGAAACCATTGCTCAGATTAAGGCCTTGCCGCCCTTGCCGGGTAGCGCGTTGCGCATATTAAATCTGATCGCCGACCCCAGCGCCGATGCCCGTAAATTGGCGGACATCATCGAGCTGGACCCCTTACTGACCGCGCAAATTACCCGTTGGGCGAGTTCCGCGCTCTATGGTTATCGCGGCCAGATAACGACCGTGCACGATGCGATTAACCGCGTACTGGGATTTGATTTTGTATTGGATTTGGCGTTGGGTTTAGCGGTGCTGGCGCCGCTGAAATCGCCCAAGGAAGGACAGATTGGCACGCGGATGTTTTGGACCCATGCTTTGGCCAGTACCCGTTTGATGGGGCAGTTGGCCGCTGCCATGCCAGCCGCCGCGCGGCCGGAGCCGCAAGCCTTGTTTTTAGCCGGCTTGATGCACAATATCGGTTTCCCGTTATTAGGGCATCGTTTTCCTGAGGAATTTAGCTATTTGAGCGGCTTGATCAACGCTAACCCCAGTCTGGCGATTTTCAATCTGGAAACCTTCGCCTTTGGCCTTAATCATGCGGAAATTGGTGCTTGGCTAATGAATGTGTGGTCCATGCCGCGCATGATTACCGACATAGTCTATCACCATCACAACCCGTGCTATCGCGGCGAAAACTATCAACTTAATCTGTTGACGTTTTATAGCGATTGTCTGCTGGGACGCTTAGGAATAGGCGATGCGGCGAACCAGGTTTGTCCTGAAGACGTGCCGGAACTACTGGGTTTGGATGAGACGGTTTGTTTGGAAATACTCGACAGCCAGAATGACGAGCTAGTGAAAATTCTGGCGACTGCCGAACAACTTACCGATTAAATTAAGGCAGCGGCGTTTGCCTTACCGCTGTTAGTTTCAAGCGGGCGCTTAGTTAAATTATCCAGCGCCCTTCAGTCAATTTAGTATTAGTCGCGCAATATTGCATTGCGTCGGTCCGATTGTTTCAGAATGCCCCCCAGTATCCACATCTGATACATCGATACTGTCCACATAAAAGCAAAGGAAACGCCTAACCCGGCACCGGCGACGAACACCAATAAGGCAAAGTGCGGATTAAGTTTGGTCAGCCACCACGAGGCGATGTCGATCAGTAGAAACAAATATGGCATGACGATAGCCGGGTATTTATATTTGCAAGGCACACCGGTACTGAAGCTGAAAATAATGCCGACAAACATAAAAATAAAACTGATGCCGAACAAATGGATGTGCGAGAGTCGCGTTAGCGATTGAAACGTGGCGCCTTCATTCGATTCGGTGAGTTTTTTTAGTGTTCCGAATTTAGTGAAATCGGGTAGTGAACCCGCATTAACGCCATGACAGCCCGTGCAAAATTGATCGACAATAGGTTTGATGTCCTTGTTGTAAACCACTTCGTCGGCACCATCCCTGACCCATTGAATGATTTTGAAACGCTCCTGTTCCGGCGCATTGTATTTCATCGAACCGTTTAGTTTGGATTCCAATACTGAGCCGGAGCGGTCACCGTAGTAGCTGTAGACAATATCGTCCATCGACAAACCGAATTTGCCGTCGGCCATGCCGTGGGTAAACAAGATCTGGATGAGCGCCATCAGGTATCCGGCTGCTATCGTGGTTAAATAACCGGTGAACAAGAGTTTGATCGAGAGGCCGAAACTGATCAGATTAGCGCCTTTATAGGCATATTTAACGGGTGTTTCGTTGCGATCAGACATAGATGCTATTCCGGGTTATTGAGGATGGTATCGTTTAGCGCAAGACTTTAAGCGGGAAGCAAAAGTCCTGCCTCCCGTGCCAAGCATATTACTATTTTTTGATATTTTGGTAGTAATAACCCAGTTCGCTGATTTCGTTGTCAGTCAAGGCTTGAGCAATGATGCGCATCCGGCTATAGATGTCGTTGCGCCTTGCGCCGTCCTTAAATGCATGCAGTGTGGCGGAAATGTAATCGGCATTCTGGCCGGATAGTGCTGGAATGTCGACCACTTGGCCCTTGCCAGCACCACCATGGCACACTTCGCAAGGTGGTAGCACCCGCTCGCGACTACCGTTTTTAACCAAGGCTTCGGCGTTTTCATAGACCATCACCGTTCTCGATTGGAACGCAGGCGGTTGTGAGCCAAACCATGCCGCCAAATCGACAGCATCTTGCTTGCTGAGCGTTTTAGCCAAACCCGACATCATCGCGTTATCCCGACTACCATCTGCATAATCCTGCAATTGCTTGTATAAATAAGTCGGCAATTGCCCTGCCAGCGACGGGAAGGCCGCCGAGGTACTGATGCCTTTTTCGCCGTGACAGGCACTGCAAGTCTTGGCCAATTCCGCGCCTTTTTGCGGGTTGCCGGCTTTCACGAAATTTAACTGATCGGCGGTCCAGGCGACTTGTGAGGAAGGCTGGGCAAATGCCGCGCTTGGTAGCAATAAAGCTGCGCTTAGAATGAGTTTTTTCATAATCAGACCCCCCATCTGCCTGAACCAAAGGTTTCCATCAAGAAGAATTGCAGGATTGGATAACCGAAAGCAATCAGCATGAATACGCCGATGACGATATTCCATAAGGTGAAGCTGTTCAGATAGCCGGGCAAGTCCTTGACCGCATGAATCGGTTCCGCATATTCCACCTCACCCTGATAGCTTTCGCTGCCGAGATGCGTTTTATAAAGGTTGTAAACCAGCATGCCGGCGGAAACGACCAAAATCAAACCACCAAAAATCATGGTCACTTCGTAGGGTTCCCAGGAAATGGTTAATAGATTGTTGTAATTGACGCTATCGATGCGGCGTGGTTGACCGAGCAAGCCCAATATATGCCATGGGGTGGTCATGATAATCATGCCGATGAACCAGCTCCACAGTTGGGCGATGGCCATTGACGGGCAATACAACGGTTTACCGGTCAAAATCGGCCATAAATAATAGGCGATGCCGAAGTACATGATGATGGTGGTGCCGCCGAAGATCAGATGGAAATGTCCCGAAATCCAGGCGGTGTTGTGCACCATCGCATTCATAGCGTAACTGGCGTTGACCAAGCCGCCGAAGCCGCCGAAGATTAGCATCAACAAACCCAGGATAATCGCCAACACCATTGGGTTATTCCAAGGCAAGGCCGCAATCCAGCCGAACAAGCCCTTGCCGCCGTTGAGCCGGCCGGCGATTTCCAGCGAGGCTATGACCGTAAAGCCGGTGATGAAAGTCGGTAGAGTTACCACAAAAGTGCCGACTGCATGCAGGATTTTCCAGCCGTGTGCTTGTTCCGGATCCATATACAAGTGATGGAAACCGATAGGTAAACTAAACACCACCAGCAGGATGAACGCCGCTCTGGCCATCTCGTCGCTGAACAAAAAGCCGCCGGCTTGTTTGGGGACCAACGTATAGAACGCCGTGTAGGTTGGAATTAGCCAGAAATAGACGATGGGATGCAAGGTCCAGGCAAACAATGTGCGTGCCAGGCCGGCATCGATGGTATCTATCCAGCCTAATGCCCATGGAATCAACTGAAACAACACTTCGGCAGCGACGCCGGCGCTGGTCCATAGCCATAAGATCGCATTGGCTGTGGTGGCGAACATGGCCAGCGGCACAGGTTGATCCGGATTCGCCTTTTTCCATTGCATGTACATGACAATCATCGACACGCACCAGAACCAGGAGCCCACGACCAACAAGGTCGCGCCGATGTAAAATATCGGATGTGCCATCAGCGGCGGATAAAAGGTGAACAGTACCGACGCTTGGCCAAGCAGTAATGGCAAGGCTGCCAGTATTACGCCGATCAGAGAAACGCCGAAGCCGGTCCAGGCAAAGGTCTTGTTCCAAACCGGTAACTTTAACGAGGTGTTGGCCACATAATAGCCAAAGCCCATGATGAAAAATGTCGTCAATACAAAGCCCATCAACACACCGTGGGTACTGACTGAGGCGTAATAAACTTCTCTAGATTCCAGAAAGCCAAAAAAGCCGCTACGCTCGATGACCTGATACAGGCCCATCACCGCCGCCAGCCCAAAAGCGCCGAACGCCACCCAGAAGTGAGTCAGCGCCAATTTTTTTTCCACTGCGTTATCCATGATTTGCTCCCCCTTGTTTGTTGAGCGCTTCCCATTGCGCCTTGCTAACCACTTTGATATTGCTCCACATATGCGCGTGGCCCATGCCGCAATATTCGTTGCACAGCACTGGATAATCGCCGGCATGATGAAACGCGGTGATTACCTGGGCTACGTAACCGGGTACGATCATTGTGCTCATATTGGTCATCGGCATATGCACGCCGTGGATTACGTCCAGACTAACCCAGCGAAAGGTAATTTCGGTTTCGGCCGGCAGGGTGAGTTCTTTTGGATAAAAGCCGTAACGGCCGGCCACCATGCGCACGGTGACACTACCATTCGGATTGCGCTCCACCCCAAGTTTATCTTCGGCGAATTCTGCTGATAGATGCAGTTTGGCGGAGTCTATGGTTTCGACGTTACTCGGCGCGTGAATGCCGTGAAAAAACGCCGACCCCAGAATAACGGTGACGAACAATCCGGCTATCCCAAGAGAGATACCCGCCCAGTTTTTTTCCAGTTTATCGATATGCATGCAGCCCCCTTTAACCAATATGACCGCGCGGCAAAAATATGCCGTAATACATTAACAGCCAGGCCACGACCATGCCACCGCCGACGATCAACATCAGCGCCCAAGTGCCGACTGGTGAGCTTTGCAAAATTTCTTGACGTTCTTCTTCAGAGAGATTGTTCATATCCTTCCTTCTTGTATGCGTTTTGATAGGAATTATGTTGGCAACCAACGGCATGAACAGCAGGGGCTACGTCATTCTTGCTGATGACTTTACCATCCGATTGCTGAGGTAATCATACCCCTAGCGCCCGGCTAATCGAAAGCGATAAATCTAATGTTATTAATTGTTTGTAAGAATGTTATGCGAAAGTTTGCCAAGAACGTTGGGTTGGCGTAGGGCATTTGCTCGACAATGCCTATGTTCCTTGAAGGGTAGCATCGCAAGAAATTTATTTAGCGAGTGTTGAAGCGCAAAAAATTGGAATTGATAGTGTCGGCATGTCACTATTCGGGGAAAGTGATAGTTTGATCGTCAAAAAAACTATAAGGGCTGGTATGCGAGAAGCTTGATACGGAGTGATCGCAGGAGTCCTTCGGGTATTTCAATAACGAGTGATAACCACCATGAACCAGCCGATAGATGAACTTCAAGAATCCCCGCCCCGGCGTATGCAGCATCGCTTGCTTGGGTATTCGAATACTGCCTTATTGCTGGCGGCTTGTAATTTTGTTATTTGGATATTTATTTTATTTCCTATTTACGCCGCTACCGATGGTGTGTCGAGCAGCGATGGCTTACGCTTTTTGATTGCGGTTTTTATCGTGATGGATCTGGTTGGATTAGGATTGGCTTCCGTCGCCATGTTCAAATCAAAACTCCGAAAAACCATGGCTAACTATGGATTTGTCGTCAATATCGCCATGATCGGTTTAAATCTATCGGTGTTTCCGTTTTAAAAGCTGGTGCTGATAAATCAAAAAAGCCTGTAGTTAAACGCTACAGGCTTTTTTAGCCAGCTAACTGGCAATGGAGTATCGGTCCAATGAAAAAGGCGGAGTCTCCCCCTTTTTCGGCTTTAGTGCCTTACCAAGTCATTGTGACAACCGACTTAACATTTTTGGTCGGATTGTAGGTATATCCCGCCGCAGTAACGCTGTTTAGCGTATAGGTTGCGGAACCTCCAGTCATTTTCGTTGTGGTAGCAGTTTGAATAACGGTGCCTGTAGCATCGGTTTTATTGGTAACCGTACCTGAAACCGAACCGCTAAATGTACCTGTTACAGTGGCATTCGCTACCGGCTTGCCGTTGGAATCGATCAGTTTAACCGACATTTTTGCTTGCACGTTGGTAGCCTTAACGACTGTCATACCTATTGTAGGTACCCACATGGTTGGCAGAGGTGGCGCGGTGACCGTGATCTGCACCGTTTTGGTGTCGGTTAATTGATATTGATTGGTAACCAGCAATTTAACCGTGTAGGAGCCAACTGTCGTAAAGGTATGAGCTGGATTTGAACCAGTTGCACTAGTGTTATCCCCAAATGACCATTGATAGCCAGTGATGTTGCCATTTCCGATAGTGTTATTGGCTGAGAAATTAACCGTTAATGGTGCCGGACCGGTCAAGGCAGAAGCGGAGACACTGCCGACCGGCGGTTTGGCAGGGCTGGTGGGCACATAGTTGCCGGTGATTTGGTATTGACCCAAGCTGCCGTAGACAGGGTAGCCCGCATCGCCGCTTACTGCCGTACGACCTGAGCTGGCCACTGCCAAATAATACGTGCCTGCCGGTACTGATTGGTTGATAGCTGCTGTTAAAGTTGTTTCCGGCGCATTGGCAGCCACCACTGCACCGCTGGTGTTGTATAAGGTCAGCTTAATATCCAGGTTTGGGCCAACTGCTGCTGGGCTAGCTGTCAAATTAACCGTACCACCAGCGGTGCTGATCATAAACATGTCAGTATCTGCAGATGTTTCGATTACGCCAAAGGTCTGAATATTCAGCGCAGTTGCCGTGCCGATATTTGTTAAGGAACTGGCTGTGCTTAAGCTATTACCGTAATCGTCGCTTCTAGCCAGAATGCCGTAACTGGCAAACGTCCCAATATCATCCTGCTGATTATTGGCATTTGGATAGCTACCTGGATTCCATTGCGTCAGATTTTTGTAATAGCCCACGCCCATAATCGGTGCCCAACCTGTGACGCCGGTACCATGGCCCGCGTAATAGCCAGTGCTGGGTTTTTGGCCGTCGTGTTGCAGGCCCAGGTTATGGCCGGCTTCGTGAGAGACTGCTTCGGCGATGTATTTCTCGTTATTTGCCAAACCGTCTTGAAACACCCAGGCCGGTTGGTAATATGCATTGTTAACCAAGTTGACTACGCCTACATAGGCGATGCCGCCGCAACCGCAGTTAATCACGGTTTTAGTGACTACCACGCGTATTCCGTAGTTGGTGTCCGCCGCGCTGGTGCGGAATAAGGCGTCGTTAGTCGGTAGCTGGGTGGTCACGTCGACATCGAAAGCAATATAGTCTTCTGCCACTCGGTTCCACATACTAATGATATTGCTGCGTTCGGTATCGTCGAAAACGCCCGGGTTGCCGGTCAGGTCGTAAGCTGGCGCGTTAATGGTGGAAGCGGACCAAGCGGTGCCCTGAGCAACATGACCGTCGAAATCCAGATATATGGTTTTGCTTGCACCCGGTTTGCTGTGCAATAAAAACGCGTTTGCTAGTGCCGCTTTCGAGGCTATAGGCACCGGCGGATTGGTTGTAGCCGTTGTACCGGTAACATTTTCAGGTGATGCAAGATTGCCAGCTTGCGTTTGATTTTGCTGATCGGCGTTATTGTCCACATATAAGACTCTGCCGTTGCTATCGACTCGCATCGTGTCGTCTTCTTTAAGCATCTCCGCCAGCTTATCGGCGGTTAAACCGTAGCTTTCCGCGACTTTTGACAGATCGGTGCCCAAGATGTCGATAGCGTGTTGGCCTTGATAATTAATCGGCAATTCGAGCATCGCGCCTACACTTGACGGAGTAATAGCCGAGTTGCTGGCGATGGCAAGCGGATCTGTGCCGTCGCCATTGGCGCCGGTGTCGATAACTTGTTTGATTTTTCCTTGTTCGTCAATTTGCACCGTGTAGTTACGGCCTTGCATTACGGTGGAAACCAAATCGCGGTTTTGGTCGAGATCCTTGCCTATCAGCAAGGAAGTATTAGCGGAGAACGCCATTGTGGAAAAAAATAGTCCAGCGGAAATAGCGGATGCCAGAGCTTTGGGTTTTCTGAGGATATGAGTATTCATATCGGTCACCTTTGGAGTTTAACTTCAGTAAGCACACCAACCGAGCCAACTTACTGAAGCGAGATTACCTTGCGGCGTCTCGGGGTAAAAATAGTGGTACCGTTTCGGTACAGGTAATAAACGATTAAATTTTCTAATCGGGCGGCAATGTAACAGCAAAAAAAAACTTCTGTGAACGGGAGTCTAAGTTTTAAGTGTCACGTCAAAAAACGTCTATAAAAAATCGGGGCTAGCGCACAAAAACGTCCTAATCGCTTCTGGTAAGGAGCTCTATAAGTTCAAACTTAAGGTTATTGCATTGTCTGAATCAAGCTATGTGGGGTTTCAATTGAGTGGATACCGTTTCCGCTCAGATTATTAGCGCTTGAATGCGGTTGGCTGATGCTTTAATCGGCTTGTCTATACGGCTTAGCGATATGAAAGCGGTCAATCATCCCCAGCTATGCCACAATACACCGTTGGAATTATGCGCGTTTATAAGGGTGACTTTATAAATCAATGGTGTGCGCTATTGATCGGTTAAATGGCAACCGGCAAAAAGGTACTTATTGGTGATTGTCTTTATTGACATGCCAATTTTTCTACGCCGCTTCACGCGACAGAGTTTCAGCGAATAATGAATTTTCCGCGTGGTATCTACCCAATAATTATTATTATCGATGGTTTGTCCAGGAGCAAATATGCGAACAGTTAACTTAAAATTAAAAAAAAATCTGGTTTTTTTTCTCGTCATAGCCGCGTTTTCGGCTTATAACCCGGCGCTTGCCGAACCGGCCGCGGCCGACGATAAGGATACGCACCACGAACACAAAAGCCTCGATTGGCCGGGGATTTATAACGGCCTGACACCCTGTGCCGACTGCATCGGCGTGAAAACCTCGCTGGCTTTGAACAAAAATGGCAGTTATTTGCTGATGACCCAATTTCTGGGCAAATCGGAACGGGAGTTTACTGAAAAGGGCAAGTTTGCCCCGGGCGACAAAGCCAATACTCTGGTATTGACTCCAAAGAATGGCTCAGCTTCGCAGCAATATTTGGTTGAAAAGGACGTGTTGATTCAGTTGGATAGCAACGGCAATCGCATTTCCGGCAAGCTCGCCGATCGTTATATTTTGCGTAGAACCAGCGTCACAGATAAGCAGCCTGAACATTCAGGGCATTAATTTAGGTCTTATCCGGGTGCCCTCAGCCTTCCAAGCGGACATCCGGAAACTCGCATCGTTATGACGGCTTCTTCGCGTTTTTACGCCGGAAATACACAATTGCCAAAATCACAGTCAAAGCCAGCGCGCCAAGCATGAAGCGCGGTTCCACAACCTTTACCGAGTGATTCTCGTCCTTGAATTTGAATTTGGCCAGTACGCCCAAGGCCGGATCGTTAATATCAATTGCGATCGACTTGGCGGCAAGATTTAGAAATTGCACTTCGCTGCCATCGAAAGGTTTGTTATTGCGGGTATCGTTGCTGACCATGCCCGGATATAGCGGTGTTTCAGCCAGCTGAGCGATACTTAACTGCTTGGCGATTTCTTGCTCCAGTTCGCGGGTGGTTTTGCCGTCGGTTTTGATATGGATAGGTTTTTGATCGTCTATCTTGATTTCGATTTCGCCTTGCGAAGCGGTTAGGGCTTTTTTTGAAGAAAAGCCATCCAGATATTCCACATCCGCGCTAAACACCAAGTCCAGCGCTACTTGCACGCCGTCGGCACTGAAACTTTTATCGGCAAGATCGAAACGCAAGCCTTGGTTGCTGTAATCTCTGACCGTTACCGTCGTTAACGAATAACCGTTTTTGTTGGCTATGGTCAATTCCGCTTGCTCCGGCGGTTGGGTGATAGTGATGCCGCGCCAGTTTGGGTCCAGCTGAATCATGCCGTCCTTCATTGAAGTAAGCAGCTTTTTAGTGACGGCGGATGGTGCCGCTTCATCGAATTTATGCGCGTTTAAAAAACTCAAGCCGGTGGATCGATACAGTTCACCGTCATCGATGCGCCATTCCGCGGTGTATGAAAATAGCGAGTCGCTGGTTCGTCTGGGCATGCTGGTATGCATGCGCAATTTGTCTTGATCCGCCGGTGTTGTTACTGCATCGGCCGTTTGGCAGAGGAGCAAAGACGACACTAGGGACAAAGCGAGTGCGAGCTTGTGAGTAATAGGCTTCATTGCAATTCCGCGGAAAAAGCGCCACGTTAGCATAATCGAGCGGCGATGGGGTAGGCTGCCCCGATTGTCCCAGTTGGGGCGTTAGTCAACGGGCGGATTTGCCTGGCTGTTTTCCAATGCCGCCAATTCCGCTGGCGTATTGATATTGACGAATACTTGCGGCGTATCGCTGAAATCCACCTCGACCAGCAAATGCCGGTGAAACCATCCCTGCAGTTTACGCTCGCCGCTATGCAGATAATTCTGTAAATCAGTTTGCAGATTGGTTCTGAGTGCGGCAAAAACCGGATGTAAGCGTTCGCCGTCGGATGCCACGGCGATGTCCGCGTCCCGGCTTAGTAGCGCGTTGAGCAAGCGCTGCAAATGAACGGTTTCAACCAGCGGAGAATCGCACGGGGCTATCAGCAATATCGGATGTTGCGCCGCGTCCAGCGCCGCCAAAATACCGGCCAGCGGGCCGTCGAAACTCTGTTCCGCATCGCTGATGACCGGGTAGGCGAATTGCCGGTAGCGGTCTTGATTGCGATTGGCGCTGATCAATAACTCATCGACCAACGGTGCCATGGCGGCCAGCGCATAGCTTACCAAGGGCCGGTTATTGCACAGCAACAAGCCTTTGTCCTGCTCCTGCATGCGTCGGGCCATACCGCCCGCCAGCACCACGCCGCTTACTTTGTTTTGCCCGCTCATGATGATAAGCTTTGCCGATGTTTAAAAGAGTCGTCATTTTCGCAAGCCTGCCGTTGATTGCAAGTTGTACCGCGCAGCCTCTGCATACCGAAGAAGTGACGTATTACCAGGTCGAAACCAGCAAGCCATACGACGAGGTATTGGCTGAACTGGAAGTGGCGATTGCCGAGCACAATTTTCGTATTACCGGCCATAGCCGGGTGGGGAAAGTGATCCGCGATAGAGGCGCCATGAATTTTCCGGAATACGATACGGTCCAGTTTTGTAATCTGACGCTGGCTAAGGTCGTGCTGGAGATCACCCCGCATGCGATAGGCTATATGCCCTGTAATGTGGTGACCTATCAATTTGCAGGTAAAACCATCGTCAGAACCCATCTGTTACCGGAAGATACCGACAACCCGGCCTTGAACAAATTCGCCAAGGAAATGAACCCGCAACTGCAACAGATTGTCGATTTCGCCGCCGAGCAATAAATATCCCTATAACGAAAAAACGAGCACCATGAAAAAATCACTCTTCGCTACTCTTGCTGTTATCACGCTACTAAGCGGCTGCGCCACTACCCAGGAAAATTCAAAACCGGAAGCCGCTGCCGGCGAACAGGCAGTATCGGTCAATGATTATCCTACCCGTGATCGCGTCGAATATGTGCTGGAATGTGTTGCCAAACACGGCGGTCTCACTTATATCAGCCAATACGCCTGCGGGTGCAAAGTCGATAAAATTGCCGAAAAGCTCAGTTTTGAAGAGTACGAATCGGCCAAAACCTTTACCCAAATGCAAAAAACCCCTGGCGAAGCCGGCGCCGCGTTTCGCGATCCTAAACAATCCAAGGATTTGCGCAGCAAATTGAAAGACGCCGAAGCCGAGGCTGAAAAAGCTTGTTTCGTTAAGTAATCCGCACAGCCATGATGAAGCCGGCTTGGCTTTCATTATGGTTTATGTGGTCCTCGTCAAATCATCGCTACAGATATGTCCAACGCTGAGTTTTTTCTTTCCTACCCTAAATTCAAACTGGCGATACTGGCTTTGTTGACGCTGAATATTGGCATTTACGCAGCGCTGGATACGCTGACGACTGCGGTCGATGCGCTGGTTTGGGTGATATTGTTGGTGATGTTCGAACTGGAAACCGTCAAGGCCTCGCCGTTTAACGAGACTACCTTGCACGCTATACGGAATGGTTTGATCGTCGTGATTGCCTTGGTGTTCGGCAGCTACGTCCGCGATAACGAATGGCTGGATGTGAGCAACTCCTTGCTCTGGTTTGCATTGATTGTGTTACTAGAATTGGAAGTGCGTTGGCCGTCTTTGCTAGCGCGACACCGACGGCTGTTTTGGTTGATGACCGTGGCCGTGTTTGTGGGTTTAATCGGCATGGTCGTGGCTTGGCTAACGCAGTCGGATTGGCTGGATGCTTACGATGCATTGCTTTGGATCGCGGCATTCGGTGTGATCGAAGTCGATATTTTTCATTTCCTGCAGTTGACGCGGGATTGAGCGCAAGCCTATTTTCAGCTGTTTCCCGAGCATGAGCAAAGTTGTTCTGTTGCTTGTTTTACTTGCGCCTTTACTGCTGAAAGGCTGGTATGTCGATAATTTTATTTATCACTACACCGGCACCCGATTACTGGGATTTACTCAGGTTTTATTTAACGATGCGCTGATTTATGGCGGTATTTTGATATTGCTGTATTTGTCGCTTATGCCAACTATTATGCGCTGGCTGGCTGCGTTATTACGCCTAACAGCTTTACTGTTGTTTGCAGTTTATATTATCGATTACGCAATTATCGTTAATTTTAATACCCATTTGGCTTTGGGTGACGCAATAAAATATGCGGATTACTCGTATAAATATATTCAGCAAATTTACGGCTTAAGCGATTTTGGTGTGCTTGCGCTTAGTGTATTAATCTTGGCTGTACCTTTATATTTTTCATGGGTAAGGTTTAAATCCATAAATCCTTATATCAAAAAGTGGCCCATCTTTTTAATTCTCGGCCTGCCGTTGGCCGCCGCGTTTGCCGATAATGAAAAATACGCCCATGCCTGGATCTATAAAAATGTCATCGATTATAATTTAACCATATTATCGGAGGCTGCGCCGTATAGCGCCGCTTATGTCGATGCGTTTGCTTTTCAAGAAGATATAAACTGCCAAACTCAAGCTATTCAAACCAAGAATATAATTATTTTGATGGTGGAATCGCTTTCCGCTTATCAAAGCCGGTATTTTTCGGGCATCCAGGATTGGACGCCCAATCTGGACGCAATTGCCAGCCAAAATCAGGCGTTCAAGAATTTTTACGCCAACGGATTTATCACCGAAGACGGTGAAGTGGCGCTGCTGACTGGCTTGCAGCCGCTCTATCCGCCCTCCAGTTATACCGACGACGGCGGTACGTCATTTTATAGTTTTTATAATATAAAAGACTCCCTACCCAATATCCTTAAAAAGCAAGGTTATAAAGCCGAGTTTTTAACCACTGCCGATTTGGAATTCGGTAATACCGGCGTTTGGGCAAAAAGTGTGGGTTTTGATTATGTCGAAGGCCACGATCAGCCGGAATACGATAAATGGGAACGGTTTCATTTTGAGGCTGCGCCGGATGAGGCGCTATATTTAAGAGCCTTGGACAGGATCGAGAAAAATAAAAAAAATAAGTTTTTGCTGTTTATTAAAACTGTTAGTAGTCATCATCCCTACATTAATCCTGAGACTAAGGAAAAATCCGAATCAGCGGCCATTACCTATACCGATAAGCAAATAGGCCGGTTTTATCGGGAGTTACAAAATAACGGCTTTTTCAAGAATGGCCTCTTGGTTATTGTCGGCGACCATCA
This sequence comes from Methylomonas albis, assembly GCF_014850955.1. Lineage (NCBI taxonomy): Bacteria > Pseudomonadati > Pseudomonadota > Gammaproteobacteria > Methylococcales > Methylococcaceae > Methylomonas > Methylomonas albis. Next base: position 3,895,463 of record NZ_JACXSS010000001.1, on the reverse strand, counting down.
TTCGATGACGCCCTTAAAAAAAGCCGAAGTCGAGTTATATGGCCAGTATAAAGCTTCGGCAAAAGTGCCCTTAATAATTGCCGATGGAGATAAACCGGCAAGCGTGGAAAACAATCAATATCAACAAATCGATGTTTTTAATAGTTTGCAGGGCTTGGTCGTCGGCAAGCAATGTTCTTCGGATTGGAACGGAATATTGTTCGGCGCAGCGAAAACCTCACCCAAATACATCATTCATCGGCGTGGAGACAATCGGGATATGGTTAGCGTGTTTGGCGAGGACGAAGATTTTCTGGTGAAACTGGATGGTGACAATACCCGGGTAATCAGCAAGCTACCGGCGGAACAGACTTTTAGACAGTTGTTGGTCGATAAGATTAACGCGCTGCGGATAGCCCGGGCGAATTGGGCGTTGACACAATCCGCCGAAAAGTCAGATTGATACGGGCTTGCTTGACTTGCCGAGTTTTTGGGAGCTCGTGGCGCCAGTGGTGTTGCAACTCGCCGGCCATGATCAACAAATCGCCGTGACTTAGCTCTATTTCCACCGTCGTGCGGCTGTGAGCATGCCGAAAACGCAGCAAGCGCGTCTCGCCGAAACTTAGTGAAGCAATCAGCGGATTCGGCCCCAGCTCTTTTTCGTTGTCGGCATGGCAACCCATCGAGTCGCGGCCGTTGCGGTACAGATTGGCCAACACACTATTGAATGGCTGTTGGCAAACGGCTTCCGCGTCGCTTCGCAATGGCTGCAGATCGGTAGTCCAAGGTAGCGGTTGGTGATCTACACCGGAATAGCGGTAGTCGGCATCTGGGTCGCCATACCAGGCCATCAAACGCGGCACCGGCACCCAACGCCCGTAGAGATGGATTTGCTCGGTTTGCCAAGCCAGGTTTTGCATCAACTTTTGCAAGTATTTGTCGGCGACGACGAGTGGATAAAACGCCGGTAGCAGGAACAGCTCACCATCGCGGGGTGCCAGATTTTGGTGATTGGCAAGTAAGGCGTTTGAAGATGGCATCGCGGCGGGAGTTTCGGCGGGTTGGGCGATTTTAACCGCCTAATCCGCCCGGCAGACGAATGGATTTGTTTTAGTTAACCAACAAAATAATCAGCTGCGCGGCAATGATCCGCAGAATCATGACCAAGGGGTACACGGTTGCATAAGCCATCGATACAGCCGCCGATGGGCTGAGATTATTGGCAAACGCCAAAGCAGGTGGATCGGTCATGCTGCCGGCCAGCAGGCCGCAAAGCGTCAGGAAGTTGAGTTTATAGACTAACCGGGCAACGGCGGCGATGATCAGCAGCGGCAGTAAGGTTATCAATGTCGCGCAGGCCATCCAGTAAAAACCGTCGCCTTTCACCAGCGTCTCGACGAATTGATCCCCTGAGTGTAAGCCGACGCAGGCCAGGAATAACACGATGCCAATGTCTTTTAAAATGATGTTGGAGCTTTTCGGTAAATGCCAGGTCATCGTGCCCCAGTTGCCGATTCGGCTGAGCATAATGGCTACCAGCAATGGGCCGCCGGCCATCCCCAGTTTCACCGCCGACGGAATGCCAGGCAAGTACATCGGTAAGCTACCCAGTAACACGCCCAGGGAGATACCGATAAAGATCGGCATGATCTGCGGATGGTTGATTTCCTCCAAGGAGTTGCCCAAGGCTTTTTCGATGCTGTTCAAGGCTTCCTGACTGCCGACCACGTTCAATTCATCGCCAAAATGCACGTGCACACCGCTGGTAGGCGAAAACTCGACATCGGGACGATGAATCCGGGAAATGGTCACACCATAGAGCATGCACAGATTGCCGACAGTTTGGTTGATCGCGGTTTTATTGGTGACCAGCAGGCGTCTGCTTTGCAGTTTGGTGGCGATTTGTTTTAGATCAACATCCGATTCCGGACCGATGAGGATTTTCAGTTGTTCCAAGGGCTCGCGCTCACCCACCAGTCTGATCGTGTCGCCGATAGTCAATAGGCTATCCTGACCGGCAATATCGACTTCGCCGTTATGCAGAATTCGCGTCATCACCACGTTCATGCCATGGAAAAACGGAATTTGCCGCAGCGTCAGGCCGTTCAGATTGGGATTTTCCACCCGCAAATCTTTCCAGATCGGCACATGGGCATCTTCCTGCTGTTTATCGGCAAAGCTTTTGGCTTCAGCGGTAATATCCACTTTAAACAGACGTTTGTTTAACAGCATGGCCAGTATGATGCCGGCGATGCCGAACGGATAGGCCACCGCGTAGCCCAAGCCCGGCATTTTTAGGGTTTCGCTGCTAATGTCGGGTAAGCTGCCCAGAGCTTGCTGGGCGGCGGCCAGCGATGGCGTGTTGGTAGTGGCGCCGGAGAATAGGCCAACCGCGACCGGCATCGGAATGTCGCCGACGATGCTAATCAATACCGTAATCAATGCACCCAATATCACAATCGCCGCAGCCATGCCGTTCAGACGCAGGCCGTAACGGAAAAACGAACTGACGAAGCTGGGACCTACCTGCAAGCCGATCGCGTAGACGAACAGCACCAAACCGAATTCGCGCAAAAAATTCATCACTTCCTGATTGATACTGATCTGAAAATGCCCGAACAGCAGTCCGGAAAACAGCACGCCGGCGATACCCAATTGAATGCCTGCTAGCGATACTCTGCCCAACACCAGGCCACTGGCTACCACCAGGCTGATAATTAGTAAGGTGTGCGGTACGGAATCTTGATTAAAAAGCGATAGCAACCACGACATGGCCTATTCCTTTGGTTCGAGTGGGTTGAGGAGATTTTAGGTTTGCTTAGTCAATCTTGCCTGACTATGATGCAGAGGCCTGATAGCGCATTATGTCGCCAGGATTGTACAACAAGCCAACCAAGGGTGATCTCGATGAATAATAAATATCATAAAATGAAATATATCGTCATGCTGGGGCTGTTTGCCGTTGGTGCCAATGCGGCGGATATCGAAGCGGGCAAATCCAAAGCGGCCGCGTGTCAAGGTTGCCACGGTGCGGCCGGCGTCAGCAGCAGCCCGTTATGGCCCAGTCTGGCGGGGCAGAGCGCGGTGTATATCGAGAGCCAGCTGAATAAATTCCGCAACGGTCAGCGTGATAACGAGGTGATGAAGCCGCTGGCTTCAGGCTTGAACGACACCGACATTCAAAATATTTCCGCGTATTACGCCGGTTTGCACGGCAAATCGGCTGGTAGCAGCGACGCCAATTTGGTTAAGCTGGGTAAAGACAAAGCCGCTATGTGTCTGGGTTGCCACGGCAATAATGCACAAGGCATGGGCATGGTGCCGAAGCTGGCCGGGCAGCATCCGCAATATTTAGCTAAACAACTAACCGATTTCAAAAAAGGCGCGCGCAAGGCCCCACAAATGAATGCTTTGGCACAATCGCTCAGCGAAGAGGATATCAAGGCTTTGGCTGCTTATTTGGGGTCTTTGTAGTCATTGGGTGTTCCGCATCGTTTCCAGCATTGGAATGATGCGGTTGCTTTGCTCGAAGTTTCGACTAGTCTAATCGGGCAATTTGTCCCCATGATCCAAGAGCCTAGCAAATATAAAAGTGCGATGAAATTAAATGAACCAATACGGATTGGGATCTTGTTGGCTTGCGTCTCGGGGTCTTCGCTAGCCGATTCGTTGTCAACCGACGTAACCTGGTCGTTGGCTGGACGGAGCATTACCATTTTCCAACCGTCCTTTGCCGGTTTAGGCAGAGGCAGTTCTGTGGGTAATTCTGCAACCGTAAGCTCCGGCTCCAGTGTCAGCCTGGCTGGCAGTTATAGCATTAATGAAGGCGATGCCATCAATCATTGCCCAAACTGTATTATTCAGCTATACACAGCATGGATTGCCCCGGCTCCGGCAGGCTCGGATGGATTTTTCTCCGGAATAATTGGCTCCGGTTTTGGTAACCAAAGTGGAACGTTCCAGACGCAACTTACCGCGCCCAAAGCCCCTGGCAGTTATTTTATCGGTCTCGGCTCGACTTTTGATTATAGTTACCAACCCAATGTCGGCGGCGGGTTTGGGAAGGATCAGAGTGGCCTATCCGGTTTTGCGCCTTTTCAGGTGACTGTTACACCTATAACGCTCGCTTATATTGCTCCTAGCGACAGCTTTAGTGCTCTGCCGGGTTACTACTACAACACCGGCGGGAATTTCAGCAACAACGGCACATTGATCAATAATAGCGCCACGCTCAGCCATAGCTCGGGGATTTTCTCCAATCTTGGCGTGATCAGCAACCAAGGTGTTTTTGATAATGCCGGGCAGATAGTCAATAGCGGCAGTATCGATAACGTCACCGGCAATACCCTGACAAATGCCGGTGAACTGGTTAATCAGGGCAGTTTCGGCAATGCCGGACAACTGAGTAACCAAGGCACTTTCAGTAACCTTGCTGTCCTGAACAACACCGGAACCATCAGCAATACCGGCCAATTCAATCTGGCACAAACCGGACTCATTACCGGGGCCGGTGATTTTTACAATAGCGGGCAAGGGCGCGTGGATATCTCCGGTAACAACACGCATCGGTTTGATGGTAACGTTAGTAACGACGGCGTTTTCAGAACGGTAAATACCTCGGTAGCGTTTACCGGCAATTTTACGAATAACGGCCGCTATGAGAGCGACCCGTCGATCAATCAATTCAACAATCTTTCCATAGGTTCCAGCGGTTACTTGGTAGGCGGTGCTGGCGATGTTTTTATTGTGACCGGCGACTTCAATAATGCCAGCACGCAAAATACCCTTTGGAATACCGCGAATGCCGATTTGGTTTTCAGCGGCCCCAGCGCGACGCAGCATGCGATGAGCTTAGTGGGCAGCGATCAGGGGCAGGCCACCGCCGGTGCAGTCAATAATTTTGCCTGGGGTTCGGTAAGTGTGGCGAGCGGCAACGGTTTGCAGTTGGTCGATGGTAATAGCACGCCGGGTGCCGCATTGTATGCTAGTCGACTGGTCTTAGCTGATGGCGTGAGCCAATTAAGCAGCATCAGCAGCGATTACAACATCTACATCGATCCGACTTTGCCGGAAAACCAGTATCTATTGGGGGCGATACGCAGCTTCGGTAGCGGCAGCGGCCAATTAGCACCCTGGAGCTTACAACCTTTTACGGAAGCGACCAGTACCGCTCCGGAGTTAACGTTTAACCAGCAGACTTTTGCCCCGGCCCTAAACGAAGCATGCGCAAGCCCAAGCGGCATCTTGGCGACCCGTTGTTTACAGCTACAAGCTCTCAGCCCTGAGCAGCAAACCACTGCCGTCGCGGCATTGACGCCCGATCAAGTGCCTGGGCAGATGGCCGGGCCGGTGAAATTGGGCGCAACGCGTATGGATGGTCCTCTTACCCGATTGGCGAGTTTGCGCGGTGGCGGTGGCAGTGCGCCTTTGTCGGTTAATTTTAACGGTATCCAATTGTCCGCAAACAAGGCGGGTGCGCAGGGGCTGGGCGGGGCCGCCGGCGACGAGGAGTTGTTCCGCGATTCGCCGTTAGGCCTGTTTTTGCAAACCCGATTTAATTTTGCCAATATGCAAGGTGATGCGTGGGATCGCGGTTTTGATTCGCAAGCGCGCACCGTGACGGGCGGCGCGGATTATCGGCTTAGCGATAAATTGGTAGTCGGTGCGGCGTTTAACTACACGCATTCGGCGACTCAGTACGCGGATTCGGCCGGCAATATGAGTAGCGATACCTATCTGGGGGCGATTTACGGCAGTTATTACTTGCCCCAGGATATTTATCTGGATTGGGTGGGAAATTACGGCGGTAATGAATATGCATTCAATCGCCAATATGCCTATTCCGGATTCGCCGGCCAATCGATATCGGCAACCACCGGCAATCAATACGGTTTTGCCTTGAGCGGCGGAAAAGACTTCAATTGGCAGGAATGGGCAATCGCGCCTTATCTGCGTTTAGAGTATCTGGGAATGAACATCGCTCAATATCAGGAGCAAAGCGGTAATGGCTTCGATATCATTACCGGCGAGCAAGTCAATCATTCCTTCGTCAGCAATCTTGGTGCTCAAATCAGTTATGCGGTCAGCACGCCATGGGGCGTCATTACACCGGCAGCACGTGTGGAATGGGAGCATCAATATCTTAACGACAATCGTTTAATTCATATGCGTTTAGCCCAGGCCGAGCCAGGGTTGGGCAATTTTACGATTCAGACCGGCGAACCCGACCGCGATTATGTCAACCTCGGCGGCTCGGTCAGCGCTACCTTGGCGAATGGTGGCTCCGGGTTTGTGCGTTACGAAACCCGCTTAGGCCAAGCCAATATTGCCGATCATATCCTGGAGGCCGGCTTGCGGATGAGTTTCTAATACCGTAAGCGCTTCCAGGTTGGCCGGATTGTCACTGATACGGTGGCGGTGGTGGTAATCCGGGTGGTGGTGGCGGAATGCTAGGTTGCGATGTTCTGGGCGCTGGCGATTGGTAAGAAAACTGCCCCGATACCGGCACCCTATGGCCCTTGCCATACATGCATTGCACATAGGCGTTATCGTAGCCTTGTTGGCTGGCGTAACCGGCGCGCCTTGATTCGCCGCTACCGACGATAGTGCCGGCAGCCAAGCCCGTGCCCGCGCCGATTGCCGCTCCACCGCCCCCGCCAATTGCTGCGCCGGCTGCTGCACCGACGGCAGTACCGATCACTGCGCTGCCGATTTGGCTATCGGCGCTGGCCTGATTTGGCGAAGCGCCGACTTGTCCGGCCGCATATTGCTGACATTGATAATCGTCCTGACGGAACTGCTCAAACGATAGGCCGGTGCCGGGTAACGCCATCACGCTGGGGCCGGAGGGCATGTGGGCGCAGCCGGACAAGGCCAGCGCCGCGCAGATTCCAGCCAGTTGGCTTCTAGTGTTCATCATTGCGGTCTCCTACTAATTTTGCGGCGTGGGCTCGACTTGCCGCCAGCCCGTCGGGCAATCTTTCACATACGGATAATAGCCGGCTGGGTCGTTACAGTAATACCAATAGCCTTCGGGTAACGGACTGTTATGGGGCTGGCTGCGCTCGCGTTCGATATACACCGGGGGTTGCACCGGCACGGTGACGATTTCCGGTGGGTAATAGGGATATGGCGAGTAGTAAGGATAACCCGGATAAAATGGTCGTGGAAATACTGGCCCGCCTAGGTAAAAGCCGAAGCCGGGATGAAAATGGCCGCCAAAGTGTCCACCTCCGTGATGGTGTGGGCCGGCGTCCGCGTTAAAAGTCGCTGCCGACAATAACACTGCCAGCGGGACGGTAATCAGGTGTTTTAATTTCAGCATATGCACCTCTATATTGCTTGTCGAGTGGGAAACGGGATCTCGATCACGACCCGTAAACCGCCTTGCGGCCGGTTGCTGGCGCTGATGCTGCCGCCATGCGCATCAATGGCGCGATGCGCGATGGTGAGTCCCAGGCCGGTACTGTGAGGCTTTTTTGTTTGATCGCTACGGAAAAACGGCTGAAAAATTGCCGCTAAATCCTGATCGGGTACCCCAGAGCCCTCATCGTCCACCCGAATTCTTAAGCGCCGATTATCACTATCGAAATCGGCGTCAATTATTATGGTGCCGGCGGCCTTGCAGTGCTGCACCGCGTTTCGCAGCACGTTTTCGATAGCTCGATGCAGCAATTCGCTTTGGCATTCGATTACGACATCGATGCTGCCTTGGTAGCTAAGCTCGATGCGGTTCGGTTCCGCCTCGAAGCGCGCGTCGGCGATAATGTCGGCCAGTAGATCGCCAAGATTGATTCGGTCGATTTTCCCCGTCGCTACCCCCGCTTCCAGCTTAGATAACATTAATAGTTCGCCAACCAGGTCACTGATACGTTGCGATTCGCGTTCCACCCGTTCCAGTGTGACCGGCAATTTTTCAGGTTGCTGTTGAGCCAGGCCGATAGCCGCCTGAATACGCGCCAATGGCGAACGAATTTCGTGGGATACGTCATGTAGCAAATGCTGCTGGGCATCGACTAGCGAGCAGATTTGCCGGGCCATATGGTCGAAGTCGCGGCCTAGATCCGCCAGTTCGTCGCGGCGTCTACCCATAGCATTGCCGATCCGGGTATCCAGCCGGCCTTGGGCGACGGCGCTGAAAGCATCGCGTAGATTGCGGATCGGTTTGGCAAAATACCAGGCCAAGAGCCCGCTGAACAATAGACTGGCCAAGCAGCCGGAGACTATTGGTAAAATCGGTGCGGGCGATTCGCGGCGCGGGGGAGGGCCGTGGTCTTCCGGGTTGCCGCTGGGCGGAGGTGGTTTATCTCCAGGCATAGGGCCGTCGAAGCCAAATGGAGGCAGTCCAGGGTTACCCGGAAACGACGGCCTGAATAGGTCGCCAAAACCGTGTTCAGGCAAAGGCACGAACAATAAATAGCGGTGACCGTCGTCTGCAGAAACCATTTGGATGGCGTCCGGGTAGGCGGTTTTTAAATATAAGGCTCTAGCTTGTTGCAATACCTCCGGAGCCAGCGGCCTGTCTAGTAATTCACGGTCGGTATCGTCTACCGCATAGATAGGCGGGAAACGGGTGTTTTGCAGAGTCTGAATGAATTCGTGCAAGCCCTTAACGCCACCATGCGGCAGGGTGCTGGCGGCCAGTTTAACCAGTGAGGCGCGTCTGACATCAACGACATCGGTCTGGTCGGGCGATGAATTTTGTTGCGCCGAATGTCTGAGCCATACGGCGGTACCGACACCGACGCCGGCCGTTAACAATGCCAGCCAGAACGCAAAGAAAAATTTCCAGAACAATCGGCCCATCTTATTCCTTGATTAACTGGTAGCCTTGGCCGCGCACGGTTTGGATATAAGAGCGGCCGTCCGGCTGGTTGCCGAGTTTCTGGCGGATGCTGCTCATATGCACATCAATGCTGCGGTCGAAACGTGCCAGTGGCCGGCCCAGGGCTTTTTCGGAGAGTTCGTTTTTGCTGACGATTCGGCCGACCTGGCTGGCCAGGGTTTCCAGCAAATTGAATTCGGTGCTGGTTAGGTCCAGGTCTTGGTCAAACCAGCCGGCTTTGCGTTTTTCCGGCCACAATTTCAGCGGGCCGGTCTCAATCGGTCCTTGCGACAGAGCGGCGGAGGATTGGGTGCGGCGCAAAATGGCGCGTATTCTGGCCACCAATTCCCTTGGCGTGCAGGGCTTGGGGACATAATCGTCGGCGCCGGATTCCAAACCGATGATCCGGTCCACGTCATCGCCTTTTGCGGTAAACATCAGCACGGGTACGCGGCTTTCCAGGCGAATGCGCGTCAATATCTCGGTACCTTTTATATCCGGCAGCATGATGTCCAGAATCACCAGTTGATAAGCGCCGGATAGCGCATTTTGCAGTCCGGACGCACCGGTATGGTTTACGTCTACTGTAAAACCTTCCTGTGTCAGGTATTCCTGGAATAATCCGGCTAGCTCTATGTCGTCATCGATTATTAAAACTTTGTGCATAGTGGTCGCTCGTTGACAGTGTGGCGTTCATCATAGCGCCGGCTTCGGTTGGCAACTAGTTGGGTTTACCTGATTTTACACGGCACTAACAGCACTTAACCTCTGATTTGAAATACTGATAGCGACGAAATTACACAAGTTTTGTCCTGGCGTTTATCATCATTTTTGAGGATTTTTTATGAAAAAATTAGTATTAATACTCGGCTTGTTACCCTTAACTGCGATGGCTGAACCATCGCACGACGGGCGCCACGGCGGTGGCAAGCCACCGATGCATTTTTTCGGCGAAGCGGACGGTGAGCAGCACTTGCCGCCGATTTTAAATAAACTTGATCTTAGCGAAAAACAAGAAGCCGAGATCAAGAGTTTAATGAAGACCCGATTCAGTGATGGAGATTCTCGTGCCAAAGCAGATCATGCATCAAGAGCCGAATTGCATGCCTTGAGTTTCTCGCCCGATTACAGTGAAGAAAAGGCAAAAGCCTTGTTTGAGAAGTCTACAGCGCTACATCAGCAATTGGTCTTGGAGAAAGCAAAGCTCGATCATGAGATTTTTATGTTGTTAACGACCGATCAGCAAGAAAAACTGAAAGCCGAACTTGGAAAGTTCGATCATTGAATGAATCTGTTGTCCTTGCACAGCCCTGTGCAGTGGTTGCTGGCGTCCGGGAGGCCTGGCTAAAACGAAATGGGCAATAAATACAGTGCGTTTGTGATCTGCCGGAGTCTTGGTAATGCACCAAGTTAGAAAATTGTTAATGACCAAGCAGCCATAATTTCGTAAAATCCCCCTGTTTTTATCTATCAGGAACGGGATGAGTCGCAAGACTTATCCCGTTTTCTACATCTAAGGTGGCCAATCTTGAACAAACCCGCATTACTGGTACTAGAAGACGGAACGGTGTTTCACGGCATTTCGATCGGTGCCGATGGCTGTTCCGTGGGCGAAGTGGTTTTTAACACGGCACTGACCGGCTATCAGGAAATCCTCAGCGACCCGTCATACGCACGGCAAATCGTCACATTGACCTATCCGCATATCGGCAATGTCGGTACCAACGCTGAAGACGACGAATCTGCAAAAGTCTTTGCCAGCGGGCTGGTGATACGCGATTTACCCTTGCTGGCCAGCAGTTGGCGCATGCAGCAAACCTTGCCGGAATATCTGTGCGAGCACAAAGTGGTGGCGATTGCCGACATCGATACCCGCAAATTAACCCGCTTGCTGCGCGACAAAGGCGCGCAACGCGGTTGCATCATGGCCGGCGAAACTGTCGATTTAGACGTTGCAAAACAAGCTATCGAAGGTTTTCCCGGTCTGCAAGGTATGGACTTGGCTAAAGAAGTGACGACGGCCGCCAGCTACGAATGGACCGAAAATATCTGGAAACTCGGCGAAGGCCATGCTCAAGCGCCTAATCTGGCTAAACATGTCGTGGCTTACGATTTTGGCATCAAGCGCAATATCCTGCGCTTGCTGGCCAATCGCGGCTGTCGAGTGACGGTAGTGCCGGCCACTACGCCAGCGGAAACGGTGTTGGCCATGAATCCCGACGGCGTGTTTTTATCCAACGGTCCCGGCGATCCGGAGCCTTGCACTTATGCCATTGAGGCGATCAAAACTATTCTTGAACAAAAAGTGCCGGTATTCGGCATTTGTTTGGGACATCAGTTATTGGCTTTAGCCAGCGGCGCGAAAACCGAGAAAATGAAGTTCGGCCACCATGGTGCCAATCATCCGGTGCAAGAGCTGGCGACTGGCCGCGTAATGATCAGCAGTCAAAACCACGGTTTTGCGGCTAGTGCTGACTCCTTGCCTGCCAATTTAAAGGCTACCTATGTGTCACTGTTCGACGGTAGTTTGCAGGGCATTGCCCGCACCGACGTGCCGGCTTTCAGTTTTCAAGGTCATCCGGAAGCCAGCCCCGGTCCGCACGATGTCGAGTCCTTGTTCGACGATTTCATTGATTTGATGAACCAGCCTCGTTCCGCTTAAGTTTTATACAGAGTGATATGCCAAAAAGAACCGACATAAAATCGATTTTATTACTGGGCGCCGGGCCGATTGTCATCGGTCAGGCTTGCGAATTCGACTACTCCGGCACCCAGGCTTGCAAAGCCTTACGCGAAGAGGGTTTCCGGGTAATTCTGGTTAACTCCAATCCGGCCACCATCATGACCGATCCGGAGATGGCCGATGCGATTTACATTGAGCCTATCGACTGGCAAACCGTCGAAAAGATTATCGAAAAAGAACGTCCCGACGCAGTTCTGCCGACCATGGGCGGCCAAACCGCGCTGAACTGCGCGCTGGCGTTGGACAAGCATGGCGTATTGGAAAAATACGGCGTGGAAATGATAGGCGCGACCAAGGAAGCCATCAATATGGCCGAGGATCGCGCGCTGTTTAACGAGGCGATGGCGCGCATCGGCCTGGAAGTATCCAGAGCCAAAATCGCGCATAACATGGAAGAAGCCTTTTCCGCACAGGAAGAAGTCGGTTATCCCACGGTAGTTCGTCCGTCCTTTACGATGGGCGGCAGCGGCGGCGGTATTGCCTATAACCGCGAAGAATTCATCGAGATTTGCGAGCGTGGCCTGTATTTGTCGCCGACCAGCGAATTGTTGGTAGAAGAATCCATTCTGGGCTGGAAAGAGTTCGAAATGGAAGTGGTGCGCGACTCGAAAGACAATTGCATCATTATCTGTTCAATCGAAAATTTCGACCCGATGGGTGTGCATACCGGTGATTCGATTACCGTGGCTCCGGCGCAAACTCTGACCGATAAAGAATATCAAATTTTGCGGAACGCCTCGCTGGCCGTTTTGCGGGAAATCGGCGTCGATACCGGCGGTTCCAACGTACAGTTTGCCATCAATCCCGACACCGGTCGGCTGATTGTCATCGAGATGAACCCCAGGGTATCGCGTTCGTCGGCATTGGCTTCCAAAGCCACCGGTTTTCCGATTGCCAAAGTCGCGGCCAAATTGGCGGTGGGTTATACGCTGGATGAGTTGCGTAATGAAATCACCGGTGGTGCCACACCGGCATCGTTCGAGCCTTCCATCGACTACGTGGTTACCAAAGTGCCGCGGTTTGCGTTCGAAAAATTCCCGCAAGCCAACGATAGACTGACCACGCAAATGAAGTCGGTCGGTGAAGTGATGGCGATTGGCCGCACTTTCCAAGAGTCTTTACAAAAAGCCTTGCGCGGATTGGAAGTGGGTGTGGATGGTTTGGATGAAATTACCGATCTGAGCGATGCCAATTGCGAAGATATTATTCTCAGAGAATTGCGCTATCCCGGTCCGGAGCGCTTGTGGTATCTGGCCGATGCTTTCCGTAGCGGCTTGAGTTTCGAGGATATTTATCAGGCGTCAAAAATTGATCCGTGGTTCCTGGCACAGGTGGAGGATTTGGTCGCCACCGAAAAAACCTTGGCGACTAAAACCCTGGCGACTTTAGAGCCGGGCGAATTATTGCGGCTGAAACGCAAAGGCTTTTCCGACAGACGTCTGGCGAAATTGCTGGAAACCAAAGAATCGGAAGTTCGTAGCGTACGCCACAAGAAAGGCGTTCGCCCGGTTTACAAACGCATCGACTCTTGCGCGGCAGAGTTTGCTTCCGATACGGCTTACCTGTATTCGACTTACGAGCAAGAATGCGAGGCGCAGCCTACCGATAGAGAAAAAATCATTATTCTCGGTGGTGGTCCGAATCGGATCGGGCAGGGTATAGAGTTTGATTATTGCTGTGTACATGCTGCGCTGGCTTTGCGCGAAGACGGTTACGAGACCATCATGGTCAACTGTAATCCGGAAACCGTATCCACCGACTTTGATACTTCCGACCGCTTGTATTTCGAGCCGTTGACGCTGGAAGACGTGCTGGAAATCATAGACTTGGAAAAGCCCAAAGGCGTGATCGTGCAGTACGGCGGCCAAACGCCGCTGAAACTGGCGCGGGCCTTGGAAGCGGCGGGCGCGCCTATTATCGGCACCTCGCCTGATTCCATCGATTTGGCCGAAGACCGTGAGCGCTTTCAGAAATTGTTGGAGCGTCTGAATCTGTTGCAACCGCCCAATGCTACGGCGCGTTCGGTCGATCAAGCCGTCAATTCCGCCAGGGAGCTGGGCTATCCATTGGTGGTGCGTCCGTCTTATGTGTTGGGCGGTAGGGCGATGGAAATCGTCTTCAACGAGGAAGGCTTGCGCCGCTATATGAAAGAGGCAGTCAGCGTTTCCAACGATTCGCCGGTGCTGCTGGATCGCTTCTTGGACGATGCAGTTGAGATGGATGTCGACGCGATTTACGACGGCGAGACAGTATTGATTGGCGGCTTGATGGAGCATATTGAGCAAGCTGGCGTGCATTCCGGTGACTCGGCATGCTCGTTGCCGCCTTATGATTTGCCGGCACACTTGCAGGATCAATTGCGCGCTCAAGTGGCTAAAATGGCCGAAGCGCTGGGTGTGCGCGGATTGATGAATACTCAGTTCGCGATTCAAGGCGAAACCATTTACGTGCTGGAAGTCAATCCGCGTGCTTCACGTACCGCGCCGTTCGTGTCCAAGGCTACCGGCTACCCGCTGGCGAAAATCGCCGCGCGGGTGATGGTCGGTAAATCCTTGATAGAGCAGGGTATTACCGAAGAGCGGATTCCCGAATATTTCTCGGTCAAAGAAGCAGTGTTCCCGTTCATTAAGTTCCCCGGCGTCGATCCCTTGCTGGGGCCGGAAATGAAATCGACCGGGGAGGTGATGGGGGTTGGTAAGACTTTTGGTGAAGCATTTGCCAAATCGCAGCGCGCGTCTGGTGTGGATTTGAGTCACAGCGGTAAAGTGTTGATTAGTATCCGCGATGCCGATAAACCTAAGTTGCCGGAATTAGCCAAAATGCTGATTGCGAAAGACTATGAAATCGTGGCTACCCGTGGTACCGCCAGAGTATTGAAAGAAGCCGGTATTCCTTGCAAGGAAATCTTCAAGGTCAATGAAGGCCGGCCCAATACGGTGGATATGATTAAAAACGGTGAGGTGCAATTAATCGTCAATACCACCGAGGGCGTTAAAGCCGTAGCGGATTCGTTTACGATGCGTCGCGAAGCCTTGCAGCGCAAAGTAACCTACTACACGACAATGGCGGGTGCGCGTGCGGCGTGTTATGCCTTGGGCGAACTGGATGCCGGTGATGTCAATTGCTTGCAAGACTTGCATAAAACATTTTAACGGATGAATTTGAATTCAAGAGGAGAGCTGTAAATGCAAAAATTTCCGCTGACAGTGCTAGGCGCCAACAAATTGCGCGCTGAACTGGAGGAACTTAAATCCGTGGTTAGACCGCGCATTATTCAGGCTATCTCTGAAGCACGCGCGCACGGCGATTTAAAAGAAAATGCCGAATACCATGCGGCGCGCGACCAACAAAGCTTCGCCGAAGGGCGGATCGCCGAAATTGAAGGCAAGTTGTCGAATGCCAATATCATCGATGTCACTAAAACCGAAGCTAACGGTAAAGTAGTGTTCGGTGCGACTGTGGAAATCGAAGATATTGCTTCCGGCAAGACGGTGACCTATCAGATCGTCGGCGAGGACGAAGCCAATATCAAGGAAGGTCGAATTTCCGTGGGGTCGCCGATTGCCAGGGCATTAATCGGCAAGGAAATGGAAGATGTTGTGACGGTAAAAGCGCCGAGTGGCAATATCGAATACGAGATTATCTCGGTTAAATATATTTAGACTGTTGTTGATGGGGAGGAGGTGCGCGCCTCCCCAATCTGCTTTATTTTTTTGGGTTTGAGCGATAAATAACCGCTACTTGGCCAATGGATTGCACTAATTCGGCCTTGGTTTGTGCGCAGATTTGTTCTCTAATAGCGGCGCGCTCATCTCTTTCAGCGCGAATTTTGACTTTGATCAGTTCGTGAGCGTCCAGCGCCACATTAATTTCTTTGATAACCGCGTCGGTTAAGCCGGCCTGGCCGATAATCACCACGGGATTTAGCGGGTGAGCCTGAGCTTTCAGCTTTTTCTTTTGAATAGGGTTCACTCTGTTTCCTTAAACTTTAAAAACCCAGCAATTTTACACGAATAGAAAATATGGCACGCAGCAAAAGTAGCCAGCAATGGATGCAGGAACATTTTCACGATGAATACGTCAAGAAAGCACAGGCACTAGGTTATCGCTCCCGAGCGGTGTTCAAGCTGATAGAGATCCAAGAGAAAGACAAAATTATAAAACCTGGTATTAATATAGTAGACCTCGGCGCGGCACCGGGCGGCTGGTCGGAGTATGTCAGCAAAATCGTGGGTAAAAAAAATAAGGTGATCGCGTTGGATTTGCTGGCCATTGATCCCATTGAAGGCGTGGATTTTATTCAAGGCGATTTCCGGGAAGACGAAGTGCTTGAGCAGCTGTATAAAGTGCTTGATGGCGAACCGGTCCACTTGTTATTGTCGGACATGGCCCCCAATATGAGTGGTAGTCGGGAAATGGATCAGCCGCGCGCTATTTACTTGGGCGAGTTGGCTTTGGATGCTGCTCAACACATTTTGGCTAAGGGGGGTACGTTTTTGATCAAGATGTTCCAGGGCGCCGGCTTTGATGAATACTATAATCAAGTTCGTCAGCAGTTCAGCAGTGTGGTGATTAGAAAGCCCAAAGCTTCGCGGCCCAGAAGTAACGAAGTGTATATTTTGGCGAAAGGTTTTAAATAAATGTGCGAAAGTCGCCGATCATAGGGCTATGATGGCGATGGGATGCGAGTAGTCCTGATACAATTACTCGGTTTTTAAATTTTGAGGCCAATCCAGGCCGGAGCGCGTAACTTGAGCGATATGATTAAAAATTTAATTTTGTGGGTGGTCATCGCCGTAGTGTTGATGGCTGTATTCAACAGTTTCGGGTCGCGGGCAATTCGCAGCGACGCGACTTTTTCGTATTCGCAATTGATCGACGCTGTCAAAGCTGGACAAGTTCAGCAGGTTGCGATCTCGGATAATACGGTCAAAGGCAAAATGGTCTCCGGCGATAAGTTTAAGACTTATATGCCTAACGATCCGCATTTGATCGACGATCTGTTGGCTAACGGCGTCGAAATATCTGTTCAGCCTCCGGAAGAGCCTTCGATGCTGATGCAAATATTCGTGTCTTTCGGCCCGATTCTATTGCTGATTGCCGTTTGGGTGTTCTTTATGCGGCAGATGCAGGGCGGCGGAGTTGGTGGCCGTGGCGGCGCGATGGGCTTTGGTAAAAGCAAAGCGCGGATGCTGGATCAGGATCAAAACAAGGTGACTTTTGCCGACGTGGCGGGTTGCGATGAAGCCAAGGAAGAGGTCGAGGAAATGGTTGACTTTCTTAAAGACCCGGCGAAATACCAAAAACTGGGTGGTAAGGTGCCGCGCGGTGCATTGATGGTCGGTCCCCCAGGCACAGGTAAAACGCTGTTGGCCAGAGCAATTGCCGGCGAAGCCAAAGTACCGTTTTTCACTATTTCCGGTTCGGACTTTGTGGAAATGTTTGTCGGTGTCGGTGCATCTCGCGTTCGGGATATGTTCGAACAAGCCAAAAAACATGCGCCTTGCATCATCTTTATCGACGAGATCGATGCGGTTGGTCGTTCACGTGGCGCCGGATTAGGTGGCGGCAATGACGAACGCGAACAAACCTTGAACCAATTACTGGTTGAGATGGACGGTTTTGAAGGTCACGAAGGTATTATCGTGATTGCAGCGACCAACCGGTCCGACGTATTGGATAAAGCCTTGTTGCGTCCGGGTCGATTCGATCGTCAAGTGGTGGTTGGATTGCCTGACGTCAGAGGCCGAGAGCAGATTCTTAATGTGCATCTGAAAAAAGTACCTGCCGCAGACGATGTCAAAATTAAATACATCGCTCAAGGCACACCAGGATTTTCCGGTGCCGATTTAGCCAACTTGATTAACGAAGCTGCCTTGTTTGCCGCGCGCTTTAACAAACGTTTGGTCAGTATGGTCGATTTGGAAAAAGCCAAGGACAAACTGATTATGGGCGCGGAAAGACGCTCCATGGTGATGGACGAAAAAGAAAAGAAAATGACCGCGTATCATGAAGCCGGTCATGCTATCGTTGGTCGTTTGGTGCCTGAGCACGATCCTGTCTACAAAGTCAGCATCATGCCGCGTGGTCGTGCACTGGGTGTGACGATGTTCTTGCCGGAACGCGATCAGTACAGCGCCAGCAAACGTAAGCTTGATAGTATGATTTCCAGCTTGTATGGCGGTCGAATTGCAGAGGAATTGATTTTCGGTTGGGAACAAGTTTCCACCGGTGCTTCCAATGACATTGAGCGTGCTACCGAGTTGGCTAGAAACATGGTCACCAAATGGGGCTTGTCGCAACGTCTTGGACCATTGGCATATAGCGAAGAAGAAGGCGAGATTTTCTTGGGTCGCTCCGTTACCCAGCATAAATCGGTTGCGGAAGAAACTTCGCATACCATCGACGAAGAAATCCGGTCTATCATTGACAGGAATTATGAAAGAGCGGAAACGATTCTGAAGGAAAACGAAGATATTCTGCATGCAATGTCAGATGCCTTGATGAAATATGAAACCATCGATAAATATCAGATCGATGACTTAATGGAAAGAAAGCCTGTCAGAGAGCCCAAAGGTTGGGACGACACTCCTTCTTCCAGCGGTGGCATAAAAAGCGATCATTGGGATCAAAAAGATACCGATCCAACGATCGGAGGCGCGACCGAGCAAGGCTGATGCTTTAGCGGCAAAAGTGAGAGAGGCTCCGGCCTCTCTTTTTTTTGGGATTTAGTTAAGAGAGTTTTGAGTATGGCAAAAAAATATTTTGGCACTGACGGTATTCGGGGCAAGGTTGGAGAATATCCTATCACTGCAGACTTTATGCTAAAGCTAGGTTGGGCGACGGGCAGAGTCTTTGCAAAAGAGGGCAGTGGATTTGTGCTGGTGGGCAAGGACACCCGCATTTCCGGCTATATGTTCGAGTCCGCGCTAGAAGCCGGTTTGTCGGCGGCGGGCGTGGATACTCGCTTGCTGGGGCCTATGCCCACCCCCGGCATCGCTTATCTGACTCGGACATTGAGAGCAAGGGCAGGCATCGTGATCAGTGCCTCCCACAATCCTTACTACGACAATGGCATCAAGTTTTTTTCAGTGGATGGCGCCAAATTGCCGGACGACGTCGAGCATCAGATCGAACAGTATCTGGATGCGCCAATGACCACTGTCGAATCGGCTAAATTGGGTAAGGCCAAGCGGGTGAGCGATGCTGCTGGCCGTTACATCGAATTTTGTAAGGCTACCGTGCCGCCGCATCTGGATTTTAAAGGCATGCGGATTGTCATCGATTGTGCCAATGGCGCGACATATCATATTGCGCCGCATGTATTCAGCGAAGTGGGTGCAGAGGTAGTTGCCATCGGTGCCGATCCCGATGGTTTGAATATCAACGACGAATGCGGTGCAACCAGGCCGGAAAATCTAGCGACTAAAGTACTGGAGTTTCGCGCCGATCTGGGTATTGCGTTGGATGGTGATGGTGACCGGATTATTATGGTCGATCACAAAGGCGAGATTGTCGATGGTGACGAGTTGATTTACATCATCGCTAAATCCCGTCTGGAGGAAGGCAAGTTGTTTGGGCCTGTGATAGGTACCCTGATGTCGAACCTGGGCATGGAGCATGCTTTGAAAGCCGTCGGTGTGCAACTACTGCGTGCTAAAGTGGGAGACCGATATGTGATGGAGATGTTGTCGGAGCATAAAGGCATGCTGGGTGGCGAAGGCTCGGGGCATATTATCTGTCTGGATAAAACCACCACCGGTGACGGTATAGTGTCCGCATTGCAAGTACTGGCGGAAATGCAGCGCACCGGGAGAAGCCTGAACGAGCTTAAATCCGGCATGAGCAAGTATCCGCAAGTGCTGGTAAATGTTAAAACCGATAAAAAAGTCAAAATCGAAGAGATCGATAGCATCAAAAAAGCCGTTGAAGCGGTAGAGAAAAAACTGGGTGACCGAGGCAGGGTGTTGCTAAGATCTTCCGGCACCGAGCCTTTGATCCGCGTGATGGTGGAAGGCGTTGACGAAGACGAGGTGGTCAGGTTTGCTAATCAGCTGGCTGCCGACGTTAAGAAAGCGATTCCGGCTTGAACTAACAGGTTTAAATCGATATTATATGCGGTCTTATTTAGCTCGGAGGATGTAATGCGTCGGTCTTTGATTATGGGTAACTGGAAAATGAACGGCTCTCGGGAAGATGGGCAAAAACTTGCTCAAGCTTTAGCTGATGGTCTTGGTAGCGTTCAGCAAGAAGTAGCGGTTTGCGTTCCATTCGTCTATTTGTCAGATATTCATAGCGTATTGGCTGCATCCCCTATTGCACTGGGTGCGCAAAACGTTGCCGACCAAACTTCCGGTGCTTATACCGGTGAAGTATCAGCGGCAATGCTGAGTGAAGTTGGTTGCAAATACGCGTTGGTCGGCCATTCCGAGCGTCGCAGTTTTTACGGCGATACTAACGAATCGGTTGCCAAGCGTTTTTGCCAAGCATTGAGCAAAGGTGTCGTGCCGGTACTTTGCGTTGGCGAAACCCTGGAAGAGCGTGAACAAGACAGAACCTTCCAAGTCGTTGACGAGCAATTGGACGCAGTGATTGCTGCCGCAGGCATCGAAGCTTTTGAAACGGCTGTCATTGCCTACGAACCCGTTTGGGCTATCGGTACCGGTAAAGTGGCGACCGATGAACAAGCACAAGAAGTACATAAGTACATTCGTCAACGGATTGCCGATAGAAATTCGGTCATTGCGGAAAAAGTACAAATTTTATACGGCGGTAGCGTCAAGCCAGATAATGCAAAAGGCTTGTTTGCGATGCCGGACATTGATGGCGGTTTAGTGGGTGGCGCATCGCTGGATGCAAAAGGCTTCCTGCAAATTTGCCATTCGGTTTAGTTTCATCCGATTAAGGTCTTTATGTTGTACCAAATTATAATAATTATTCACATATTTCTGGGGATAGGCATCGTTGGCTTGGTCCTGATGCAACAAGGAAAAGGCGCCGATGCCGGGGCTACTTTCGGCGGTGGCGCATCCGGTTCGGTATTCGGCGCTCAAGGTTCCGCCTCATTTCTATCCAGAACCACTGCTATTTTTGCAACCTTGTTTTTTATCACTAGCTTAGGCTTAGCAGTATTGAGCGGTTATCAAGGCAAAAAAGCCGACGTAATGGATGCCGTTTCCGTTCCTGCTGCCGAGCCAGTAAAATCTGACGTGCCGTTAACGCAAGGCATGCCTGCAGACGGCAGCTTACCGATTCAGGACCTTACTTTACCTGAAGCGCCGGCTATCAAAGAAGTCGAAAAACCAGCGGTTAAGTAACTCAGCAACAAATAAAGCCGACGTGGTGAAATTGGTAGACACGCCATCTTGAGGGGGTGGTGACGCAAGTCGTGGCGGTTCAAGTCCGCCCGTCGGTACCAAACAAGGGTTTTAAGAAACCCAAAGAAGTACAGAAACCCGCAAGCCGCCTGGCTTAGCGGGTTTTTTTATGTCCGATTAAGCCGGCAATTTGTTGAGTTGTTGGACGCGTCAATCATTAATACGAAACCACACAGCACGTTGTTGGGCTGTTAAGATACTATTTAAGGCTTTAGCCTAACTTGAGATTTCATTTTAGGTATAGGGATATTTTCATCAGCGGCGAGACAGGATTTATTCAAGGTTTACAAGGATTTTTCCCGAAAATGAATAACAAAAAAAACCTCAGCGAACGCGACATCTGCACAAAGTTCATCACCCCGGCCCTCGTTGCGGCGGGGTGGGATTTACACAGCCAGATTCGGGAAGAAGTTAGCTTCACCAAAGGCCGCATCATCGTGCGCGGCAAGCTGCATACCCGCGGCGAACAAAAGCGCGCGGATTACATCCTCTACTACAAAGCCAATATGCCACTGGCCGTGATTGAGGCCAAGGTTAACAGCCTTAGCCTAGGCGCCGGCATGCAGCAGGCGCTCAACTATGCCGAAACCCTGGGCGTGCCATTCGTGTTCAGCTCCAATGGCGATGGCTTTCTGATGCATGACCGCACCGGACTGTCCGACAAGACCGAGCAAGCGCTGGCGTTGGACGCCTTTCCGTCACCGGCGGAGCTGTGGCAGCGTTATTGCCAATGGAAAGGTCTGGAAACAGACGCAGCACGTCACACTGTGGAAATGCCTTACTACGATGACGGCAGCGGTCGCACGCCGCGTTATTATCAAGCCAATGCCATCAACCGCACGGTTGAAGCGGTAGCGAAAGCTCAGCCGCGCATCTTGCTGGTGATGGCGACCGGCACCGGCAAAACCTACACCGCATTCCAGATCATCTGGCGCTTATGGAAATCCGGGGCGAAAAAACGCATCCTGTTTTTGGCCGACCGTAATATCCTGGTTGATCAAACCAAAAACAACGACTTCAAACCCTTCGCCGCCGCGATGACCAAAATCAGCAAGCGGCAGGTCGACAAAAGTTACGAGATCTACCTGTCTTTATATCAAGCTGTCACCGGCAGCGAAGAAGAGCAAAATATCTACAAGCAATTCTCCCCCGACTTCTTTGATCTTATTGTCATCGACGAATGCCATCGCGGCAGCGCCCCAGAAGATTCGGCCTGGCGCGAGATTCTGGCCTATTTTTCCTCGGCTACCCATATCGGCTTAACCGCCACGCCCAAAGAAACCAAAGACGTATCCAGCATTGTTTACTTTGGCGAACCGGTTTATACCTACAGCCTGAAACAAGGCATCGAAGATGGCTTTTTGGCGCCCTACAAAGTGGTGCGTATCGACATCGACAAAGACCTGCAAGGCTGGCGACCCAGCAAAGGCCAAACCGACAAAAACGGCCAGCTCATTGAAGACCGGGTTTATAACCAGATCGACATGGATCGCACTCTGGTACTCGAAAAACGCACCGAACTGGTCGCCAAGAAAATCACCGAATTTCTGACTGCCACCGATCCTTACGCCAAAACCATCGTCTTTTGCGATGACATCGACCACGCCGAACGCATGCGCCAAGCCTTGGTTAATCTGAACCCGGAGCGGGTCAAGGAACGCCGCAAATACGTCATGCGCATTACCGGCGATGAACTTGAAGGCACGGCCGAATTGGATAACTTCATCAATCCCGAAGAACGTTACCCGGTCATCGCCACCACCTCCAAACTGATGACTACCGGCGTCGATGCGCAAACCTGCAAACTGGTGGTGTTGGATCAGCATATTAAATCGATGACCGAGTTCAAGCAGATCATCGGTCGCGGCACCCGCATCAATGAGGATTACGACAAATACTGGTTCACCATCATGGACTTCAAAAAAGCCACCGAGCTGTTTGCCGACAAGGATTTCGATGGCGAGCCGGTGATGATTTACGAGCCCAAAGATGACGCATCCCCCGTGCCGCCGGACGATAATCCCGGCGCTGAAAACGATCATCCCGAGTCAGAACTTACCGGAAATACCGGCGACACCACAGCAGGCGAGGGCGGCGATGAACCACGCGGACGAGTAAAATACGTGCTCGGCGATGTCAGTGTCTATGTGATTGCCGAACGGGTTCAGTATTACGGCCCGGAAGGCAAGCTGATCACCGAATCGCTCAAGGATTACACGCGCTCCACCGTGCGCAAGGATTATGCCTCGCTCGATGAGTTCCTGCGCCGCTGGACCAAAGCCGAACGCAAAGCCGCCATCCTGCAAGAGCTGGAACAACACGGCCTGTTGCTGGAGCCACTGGCTGATGAAGTGGGCAAGGATTTCGACGCCTTCGATCTAATCTGCCACGTCGCCTTTGACCAACCGCCGCTCACCCGTCGCGAGCGCGCCGAGCAAGTCAAAAAGCGCAACTACTTTGCCAAATACGGCGAGCAGGCCCGCCAGGTACTGGAAACCCTGCTGGAAAAATACGCCGACACCGGCATAGAAAACATTGAAGACATCAAAATCCTCACCCTGGACCCGTTCAAAAACATGGGCACCGCCAGCGAACTGGTCTCAGCCTTTGGCGGCAAGCCCGCTTATATGGCCGCTTTGCAAGAATTAGAAGCACATCTGTATGCATAAATCCCGGTTTTAATAATTTTTGTAGATACTCTGTTCAAAAGCAACAAATTTCATCATCTTTTACTCAGCGATGATCGATTCAGGGATGGCATAAAACTGTGTGTTATCGAACGGCTGGTCGTGCTTCAACATGCCATGGATCGCATGCAACAATTTACGCATGACAGCGCAGACAGCTTGTAACGGTTTCTTGCCGTTGTCGATCAGATGCTGGAAATAAGCTCGCACATGTGGATCATGCTGTTTAGCACTCAAGGCCGGCATATACAACGCGGAGCGAATATGCCGGTTACCGGCTTTGGACAGCCGCATTTTCTTGTGTATGCTTTTGCCGGATTCAAAGGCCTTGGGATCGAGTCCGGCAAACTTGACCCATTCACGGTGCGACAGATTGGGCGGCAATAACAGCAGCTCGCCCATCAAGGCAATGGCGCTGGTTTGGGCAATGCCTTTGATGCCGGTCAACAGTTCGAATATGCGCTGAAGTTCCGGATGCTTGTCGATCAACGCTAGCGCCTCGCTAGCCAGGGTATTGATGCGCTTTTCCAGTTGACTAATCGCCAGCTTGGCATCGCGCAGCAAGGCCTTCGGAGTTTCCTCTGTCGCACTCAGCGCATGCAGATGATTTTTCGCGGCGGCCTTTTGACCGGTCAACGCATCGATGCGACGAGCATAATAGCGCAAGGCTAGGCTTTGATTTGACGGACGAGTCCAGGCGACGAAATTCATGCGCTCGACATATTCAGCCAGGGTATTGGCATCGACAGCATCGGTTTTACTGTTTTTCATCAATACCTTGGCGAAGTTATGCGAGGCCTTGGGATTGACCACCATCACAGGAATACCGGTGTCATGCAGCGCAATCGCCAGATCGAAATGGTAAATGCCGGTGGCTTCCAGGCACACCTTGATGCCGGGTAATTTGATCAGCTTATTGACCAACCGGGTACGGTCGCTACGGGTATTGGCATATTTTTGCGGATCGAACGGCTTGCCGTTCTTGCGGATCACCAACACCAATTCATCGGCTCCCACATCCACGCCGGCAAACAGGCGATGGACAGATTCAGCGGTAGTGTTGAGCGGGCGGTTCGTCATAATCGTTTTTGAATACAGTTAAAGGGAAGTACACTATTCATCGGTTCCCGACCCTGCACATGCACCTACCTTCCTTGTGTATGCAGGCTCTTAGCCTCGGATACTCCACGGTATGGGTGAATAGGGCGGGGGCCAATCTACACGGACAGGCTCTGGTAAACTACCAGTCCTAAGGGTGGGACGGCCTCCCAATGAACGATGACAGCTTAATCGGTTTTTCTGCGCTATCGGTTGTTAAAATTCATCATACAAGGGTGGGCAAACAGCTTTATCGTTTGCCCACACGTTGATTCGTGTGGGCAGAAAACTTGCCCACCCTACCTTTGAATATCCCTCTTAACATACATGATAAGCCCCAAATTATGAGCATTTCCTCCACCATCAAATCCATCCAGGACATCATGCGCAAAGATGTCGGTGTCGATGGCGACGCCCAGCGCCTTAGTCAGTTGGTGTGGATGCTGTTTCTAAAAATCTTTGACGACCGCGAAACCGAATGGGAAATCTTGCAAGACGACTATCAATCGCCGTTGCCGGAGCCATACCGCTGGCGCAACTGGGCCGCCAATGCCGAAGGCATGACCGGCGAAGCACTAAAACAATTTCTGGATAACGACCTGTTCCCCGCCTTGCAGCAGCTGCCAGCCAGGGGCGGTGACCAGCGCGCCTATGTGATTCGTTCGGTGTTTGAAGATGCCTACAACTACATGAAATCCGGCCAGTTGATCCGGCAGGTCATCAACAAAATTCAGGAAGGCGTTGATTTCAACAAAGCCCAGGAACGGCATTTGTTCGGCGATATGTACGAGCAATTGCTGCGCGATTTGCAGTCCGCAGGCAACGCCGGCGAATTTTACACCCCGCGCGCCGTCACCGAATTCATAGTGCGCATGGTCAACCCGCGCCTGGGTGAAAAAGTCATGGACCCGGCCTGCGGCACCGGCGGTTTTCTGTCCTGCGCCATCGAACACATCCGCAAGCAGGATGTAAAAACCGTCGATGATGAAGCGCAACTCCAAGCCAGCCTCTTCGGCATCGAGAAAAAGCCGATGCCGCATTTGCTCTGCACCACCAACATGATCCTGCACGGTATCGATGTACCCAGCAACATCCGCCACGACAACACCCTGGCTAGGCCGCTGATCAGATGGACGCCCAAAGACCGTGTCGATGTCGTCGTTACCAACCCGCCTTTCGGCGGCATGGAAGAAGACGGCATAGAAACCAACTTTCCGGCCAGCTTCCGCACCCGCGAAACCGCCGATCTGTTTTTAGTGCTGATCATGCAACTGCTTAAAACCGGTGGCCGCGCCGCACTGGTATTGCCAGACGGCTTTCTGTTTGGAGAAGGCATCAAAACCCGCATCAAGGAAAAACTGCTGGAAGATTGCAACCTGCACACCATCGTCCGCTTGCCCAACGGCGTATTTGCGCCCTAGACCGGTATCAAAACCAATTTGCTGTTTTTCAGCAAAGGCACGCCAACCCAAAACATCTGGTTTTACGAACACCCCTATCCGCCCGGCGTCAAAAGCTATAACAAAACCAAGCCGATGAAGATCGAAGAATTTGCTGCGGAAGCGGCCTGGTGGGGTAATGAAGCAGACGGTTTCAGCCAGCGGGTAGAAAATGAACAAGCCTGGAAAGTCAGCCTGGCAGACATCAAAGCCCGCAACTACAACCTGGATTGTAAAAACCCGCATGTCGGCGAACAGGAAATTCACGACCCCGAGCTGTTGCTGGCCCAATACAATGCCATGCAAGCCGACATTGCGGCGTTGCGCGGGCAATTGAAAAATATACTGGCAGAAGCACTTTTACGATGAGCAAAAATCTGAGCCTTTACGCCGCTTTACTGGACGGCATCAAAACCCGCATTCGGCAGGCGCAGATCAAGGCCACGCTTTCCGCTAATGCGGAACTGATTTTGATGTACCTTGATGTCGGGCGCATGGTATTTGAAAAACAAGGATTTGAAGGCTGGGGCGCTATGGTTATACCCCGGCTATCTCGTGATCTTCATAATGAACTAGCTGAATTGAAAGGCTTTTCTGAGCGCAATATAAAATTCATGGTTCAACTCTACAAGGAGTATGGGCTTGATGATCAAATTGGGAAACACCCCGTTTCCCAATTGGCGGATTTGCGAGCGCGGGTGACCAAAATCCCCTGTGGACATAACATCCTCCTCATGCAGCGGCTCAAGGATTTGAATACTCGCCTTTGGTACATGCAACAGATTATCGAACAAGGCTGGAGCCGCGACATCCTTGGACAAATGATTAAAAACAGTGCCCATAATTGCCAGGGAGCGGCTGTTACCAACTTTCAGCAGCAGCTAGCTTCGGCGCAATCGGATTTAGCCCATCAGCTTCTGAAAGACCCTTACATCTTCGATTTTTTCACCCTTGCAGAACCGTTCCATGAACGCGAGCTTGAAACCGGCCTGGTCCGTCATCTGGAAAAATTTCTGTTGGAACTTGGACAGGGATTCGCTTTTGTCGGACGCCAGTATCACCTTGAAGTCAGCGACAAGGATTTTTATATTGATCTGCTGTTCTATCACCTCAGGCTGCGCTGCTTTGTAGTGATCGAGTTGAAGAAAGGCGATTTTAAGCCGGAATATGCCGGAAAGATGAACTTTTACTGTTCCGTTGTCGATGACAAATTGAAACACCCATTGGACGAACCCACCATAGGCCTGATTCTTTGTCAGACCAAAGATCGTATTCTTGCTGAATATTCTCTACGCGACATTAACAAGCCCATTGGCGTTTCGGATTACGAGTTGACTAGCGCCTTACCAGCGAAAATGCAATCAGAGCTGCCGAGCATAGCGGCGATTGAAGCGGAACTACAAAGTGAACTGGGCGGTGATCATGGACGCTGAACGCCCAATCAAACACCTCCTGCTGACCGAACACCTCGACCTCTGGACCGCTGCCGACACCGCGAAAAAGTCAGGTCGGGGCCGCGGTGCCGGTAATGCGGCCAGTGTTTATGGCATCAAGAAACTGCGCGAGTTGATTTTGGAATTGGCCGTGCGCGGCAAGTTGGTGCTGCAAGATGCTAACGACGAACCGGCCAGTGAATTGCTCAAGCGCATCCAGGCGGAAAAGGCCCAGTTGATGGCTGAGGGGAAGATCAAGAAAGGCAAGCCGCTGGCGGCGATTGCTGAGGATGAAAAACCGTTTGATCTGCCGCAGGGATGGGGGTGGGTGAAAATGAACGAGATTGCAACGCAAATTACTGATGGTGCGCATCACACACCAGAATATATTTCTGAGGGAGTACCATTTTTGTCAGTGAAGAATTTGAGTTCAGCTAGGCTAGATTTTTCTGATACGCGCTTTATCTCACTATCCGCACACGAGGAACTGACAAAACGATGCAATGCCGAAAATGCAGGAGCAATTTTCGGCCA
This sequence comes from Methylomonas albis, assembly GCF_014850955.1. Classification (NCBI taxonomy): domain Bacteria; kingdom Pseudomonadati; phylum Pseudomonadota; class Gammaproteobacteria; order Methylococcales; family Methylococcaceae; genus Methylomonas; species Methylomonas albis. The sequence continues at coordinate 3,867,349 of NZ_JACXSS010000001.1, read as the reverse complement.
GTCCAACTGGCAGCGCATCGCCGCGTATTTCGACACCCTGTTCACCACCGAAGCCAGCATCGACGCTCTCAAACAAACCCTGCTGCAACTGGCGGTAATGGGCAAACTGGTGCCGCAAGATGCTAACGACGAACCGGTCAGCGAATTACTCAAGCGCATTCAGGCTGAAAAAGCTAAGTTGATTGCAGAAGGCAAGATCAAGAAAGACAAGCCGCTGGCAGCAATTGCTGAGGACGAAAAACCGTTTGAATTGCCAGCGGAATGGGAATGGCTGAGACTTGGTGATGCTCTCGACATTACTGGCGGCGTGACACTCGGTAGAAAAATAACTGGTGCAGATTTGGTTGAGCTGCCCTATTTGCGCGTGGCCAATGTTCAAAGAGGTCATTTGGTTCTTGATAGCATCAAGACGGTAGAAATACGTCAATCTGAACTGGGACGCTATCAACTGTTAAAGGGCGATTTACTCGTAACTGAAGGGGGCGACTGGGATAAGGTTGGAAGGACCGCTATTTGGAACTCTGAAATTGAGAGCTGTCTTCATCAAAATCATATCTTCAGAATGCGTCGATTAACGAAAGATCTGTCTAGCTCATGGATTGAGATGTATATGAATTCGATTGCAAAAGCATATTTTCAAGCAGCTTCAAAACAGACTACTAATCTCGCGTCAATCAATATGACGCAGTTGAAGAGCTGTGTGATTGCAGTTCCATCATTGCGAGAACAACACCGCATCGTCGCTAAAGTCGATGAACTCACAGCCCTCTGCGACCAACTAAAATCCCGCCTCACTGCCGCTTATCAATTGCAGCAAAAATTGGCTGATGGGGTGGTTGAGCAGGCCATCGCGCAATGATGCTTTGAGTCAACGCATCAACAGCGTTAACAGAAAAGCCGCCTTTAGGTGATATTCGAGAAAGTTTATACCCATTGGCAATGCCAAATAGGTCGTTCGCTGAGCTAACTTGCGCTGAACGGACTTGTGCTGAGCGAAGCCGAAGTAGCCGAAGTGAACGGTTGACTTCGGCTCCGCTCAGTCAACGGGGAACTGCTTGGATTGGATACATTGATTGGCATAAATCGCCCTTACACCCTGCAGGCAAAGCTGCCGGGTGTAAGGGCTGCCGGTTTTATGCTGTAACGTTGGATTTGCGACGGCCGGTGTACAAGAAACCCAGAAGAGCGCTGGTCATCAGCCAAGCGGTAGCAGGCAGAGGAACAGCTGTACCACCTGATCCTGGGAAGTCGCTTGAGGCTTGAGAAGCTTGAATATCGAAAGCGAACAATCTGTGCTCGTTATTTGCGCCTTGAATAGTAGGGTCGACAAAAGCCAAGCTCCAGGAAGTTTTGCCTAGCAAGCTGATGGCACTGCTTGAATGTTCAGTAATCCAGCCGGTTGGAGACCACCAGCCTAATTGAAAATTGCTGGAACCCAGAAGTACGCCGCTAGATATATCGGTACTCACATCTACGTCGTTACCATTGGCGGTAAAGGTGACGGTTGCCGCATCCAAGAAGCTCAATACTGGCGTTATATTCAAATCGCCGCTGGTGCTGCTCAGGGAAGCGGTATCTTCAAACAGCGCAAATTTTTCCCCGGTAGGGATGTTAAACAACAATGCGTAGAGGTTCGCAAATTGGCTATCGTTATCGGTGGGTGCCCAAACACTCGCGGAGCTTGCGTTAGACATAGCCAGCAGGCCTGCAACGACACCGGTTTTTAAAATAGTATTTACTTTCATGTTTTCCATTTCCAAAGTTAGAAGAGACGGCTGAATTGTAAATTTTGTGACCATGAGTACAATGGGACTAAAGGGCCATGACAGAAATGTCAGTAAGACACGGGTTCACCAAAATCAGGCTTAACGCAGCTCATGGGCAATATTTATCCAGGCCATGAAAGCAAATCATGCTGATATTGCCTATTCCTTGAGCTCATCCCAAGAACCTTACACACTGAGGGCTGGACTGTTATGACGCATCCGAACGCCAGCAAACCCCGCCGGCTTATAGATGAGAGCCGACAGCCGCAGTAAATATCTCGAGCACTCGGCTAAATAGCTAACTGACGGTTCTCAAACGCCGGCTATTTCACAACAAAAACCCAAGCATAGCGCTTGGAGACCGGGCTTCTCCGCTGAGAAGTGGAACGATCAAGAAAATAGTGCGGCCATTGGCCAAAATAATGCCAACGATCAAGCTCGGAGCTCGGGCGCTCTAGCTGCAAAAGCGAAAGGTCGAGAAAAAAGCGCGGAGGGTGGCTGTCAGAATCGGCGCATCGGACAAAATAGCGCCAATGTTCATGCTCTGAACTCGGTCGGTCGAGTTGCTAAGGAGAAAGGTCGATAAAAAAGCCAGACTGATGGTTCTCAAAGCTCGATTGATGGACAAACTATGCTCAGTTCCGGCAGTTGCCGGGGGGTATCCCGAATTTTGTGTAAACGGGTTTAAGTTATCGGTTAGGGATTCGGTCTTCGAACTGAATACTAAACCGGTTTAATGCGGCTTTCCAGTCATAGACGGGCATGGTCCACTTTTGGCTGATATTCTTCAATGCCAGATAGAGCAACTTGGATAATGCGTCATCGCTGGGGAAGATCGCGCGATTTTTTATGATTTTTCTCAGGCTTCGGTTCACCGATTCGATGGTATTAGTGGTGTAGATCACCTTGCGAATCTCGGGCGGATAGTCGAAAAACGGGATGATACGGTCCCAGTTTCGTCGCCAGATCGGGGCAATGGTGGGATAGGCTTCGTGCCAGTTGGCCTCGAATTCGGCCAGTTTTTGTTCGGCTTCCCTGACGGTAGCGGCTTGATAGATACGCTTGAGGTCGTCGGCGACCGACTGGCGCCTTTTGTAGCTGACGTAGTTAAGGCTGTTACGGACCAAGTGCACGATGCACAACTGCACAGTGGCTTTGGGAAACACGGTTTCGATCGCTTCCGGAAACCCCTTTAGACCGTCGACACAGGCGATAAAAACGTCGTTGACGCCACGGTTCTTGAGCTCGGTGACCACTTGCAGCCAAAATTTGGCGCCTTCGCTTTGGGCAATCCACAGCCCCAGCACCTCTTTGTGGCCGTCCAGATTGACACCAATAGCCAGATAGACCGCCTTGATCCGCACACTGCCACTGTCCCGCACTTTGGTGTGTAGGCAGTCGAGGTAGACGATGGGGTAAATCGGATCCAGCGGACGGGTTTGCCAGGCGCTCACCTCCTCAAGGACCGCGTCGGTCACCGAGGAAATCAAGGTGGGCGACACCTCCGTGTGATAGATCTCCAATAGATGGGCCTGGATTTCCCGTACCGTCAGGCCGCGGGCGTACAACGAGATGATCTTGTCGTCGAAGCCCGTCCAGCGCCGTTGATGCTTGGCGATAATCTGGGGTTCGAATTCGCCATGACGGTCACGGGGAATCTCGATGGGTAAGTCGCCGAAGTCGCCTTTGAGCGTTTTCCGGCTCTTGCCGTTACGGGCATTGCTATTGGCGTTGGTCACCGCCTCATGCTTGCCGTGGCCCAAATGCGCGGTCATTTCCGCTTCCAGGGCGCGTTCGACAATGGCTTTGGTCAACTGCTTTAACAGTCCATTGGCACCGATCAGGTCTTCGGGTGTTTGATAGTTCGACATTAAGGCATCGAGTAATTCATCAGGAATGGCTTTGGGTGATACGGTCATTTTTTCATCCTCATCAGGATCGGTAGTTTCCTACCTCATGGCCGTTTACACAAAAATTCTTACACCCTCCAGTTCGGCAGTTGCTGAGCCAATGATGGATATTTTGGACAAGACAATCGCTAGATTTTGGACGAATGCCAGGCTATCAGGCTGGCAAGTCTAGGTTTGCTGGCCTCGGTTCTGCGTTGTTGGTGAAGTCGGTCTAATCAGTAGCTGCCTACTTCTACTTTGTCAGATTACTCGAACTACATTTCTAAGTCCGTCGTTTCGGCAGGGATTCGCTAATGCGCTCTATCGGGTGCCGAAATCCAGACGCCAGGGACGGATCGAAGCTTACCCTCCATGGCACTGGCTACCTGCTTCCCAGCGGGTATGACGAAGCTTTTTTGTAATCTGACAAAGTAGAACTACTCGTCAAATTCAATTCCAACAGTCGCTGCAAGATTTCGGCGTCGGGCCGTTCCGGGGTAATCCTGTCAACCGTAAAGCCACCAAAATACTGTTCAGCAAAATATCACTGGAGAATTTATAAGTCCGCCATTGTCACGCTGTGGACTATTGCCTGGGGCTGTCGGTAATTTGCCACAGATGTGCAAGGTGGGGCGTTGTAAAGTTTTTATGCCGGCAAACAGCAGGGATTTGCGACACGACCGATAGTGAGTCGTCGCCGGTCAGATAGCAATAGGCATTGCTTTCCGGCTCAGGACAGAAAAGGGAGGAATCTGGTCAAGCGCATTAGCGATACGAGTCTGCCTGCCGAAAATGGCATGCGGATTAACGCTCCGCTTAAAACCGGATCGGTTCAAGTCGCGGATTGGAGCCACCGGTTTATCGGTGGCAATTTTTCGATTTTTTTTAGGGGCTAGTCAAATGAACGCTCAATTAGATCAAAGTTTCAGAGTTCTCGATGCTGAAGAGCTGCAAAATGTATCCGGTGCTTGGTGCGGAACGCCTTATCCCGGTTCCTGGCACGGGCCAAAACCCGGCCCTTTACCGGATCTGTTTGGTAGTGCGGTTAGCAGGCTATCCATGGTCAGCCTCAACCCACAACCATTGCCGCCTGCTGAAATCAGGCTATTCTGACAGTAAGAATATCCTGCTAAAAAGAAGCCGGCCCAATGCCGGCTTTTTGTATTTTGCTAATCCGGAATAACCATGCCGCCAGCCTGATGATCACCAACGGCACTTTAGCGGCCAAACCTTAGCTGATTTAGGCGATGGCTTTTTTGCGTTTACCCAATCCCAGTAAGCCCAGCATGCCGCTGAAGAACAGCCAGGTGGCGCCCGGCAATGGCACGGCGGTGACGCCGGATACCGAGAAGGCTTGGTTGAAGGTGGTGCCGCCGACGATGTCGGTGCCGATTCTCAGCCAGTCCGGGGCCAGATTTTCGTCGCGTATCCAGGATTGTAAGTCCGGCGTAAACGGGCCGCTGCCGCCGATGATGGGTTTAGCTGCCGACAACCAGAGGAAGTTACCGTTTTTCAACTCCACCTGCGGGATGAAAAAGTAATGATCCGCAGCCAGCGATATTACCTTGCTAAAGTCCACATCAAATTTAACCTCCTGTCCGGAAACCGGGCCTTCGCCACCGGTGGTCTGATTCGGGAGCGGGTGAATGCCGTTCAGTACGGAATTAGCCGCCGTGGCGTTAGCACTCAGCACGGTGACGTTGTAGCTAAGAGAGTTGGTGGCCGATTCTCGGGTTTCAAAGGCGATGTCTGAAGGCGAGTTGACGCGGGTAGGGACGCGGCCGGATGGCGGATTGACCGAATCTTTACCGAATACCCGATAGATTTCCACATTGACATTGGCGATGTCGCTCAGCGCGGCGCCGGCTAATAAGCCGGTGAAGGTGGCATGGTTAAGCTGGGTATTTTGCGTGAGTACGAAATCGTCGGCCGATTCTATTTCGATTTTGCCATTGCTGCTGGGGCGCGAGCCGGTGGCGATTCTAAAATCCGCATCGCCGGTACTGAATGAGAAGGCTGCGGCGTGAGCATTGGCGACGAACAGTGTCGAAATTGCCAGAAGAGGGATTAACTTGGTTTGCATGGCGATACTCCTAAAATGATTTAAGTGCTGAGAACTGGTCTCGGGTAAAGAAACTGCTGACAGCTTCCGCTTCTAATAAAGCGAGTAGTGTGCCAAAAGTGAGTTTTGTAAGTTCATCATAAAAATCAGTGTATTAAGTTTGTCTGTAATATGATTGCCATCACGAGAGGTTGCGACGAAAGTTGCAGCAAAACCGTTAGCATTTGTTACGACGCCATATAATTAGGTGACAGAGAACAGCTGTCAGAGCTGCGTATTCAGCAACTTATGTCGCAGGGTCGTTGCACTAGGCGTAATGGCAATCTGAAGTTTTCCCACATTTTTTCCGTTAAGACCTTAAACGGCGGTATGGATTAGCGATTACTCCGCGCGAAATTTCGACGTGCTGCGGTTTCAATCAGGGATAAAATGAAGATCGACTTTGTAATCCAAGTTTAGACATCAGCAAACATGAGGCAGAGACGTAATTCTTGGCGGATTTTAGTGGCATGCATGGCTATGGTCTTATCGCTTGCCGCTTGGGCCGAGACGCCGGAGCCGCTAGCACCGCTGCCGCTCACCGTGGACGCAGATGCCTCGCGCGTGATGTTGGGACAACGCTTATTTCATGATCCCAAACTTTCCGATCAGGGCAAGCGCTCTTGTGCCAGTTGTCATCCGCTGGATAAGGGCGGCATGGACGGCAAGGCCCGCGCTGAAGCGGCGGACGGTGTTTCGCTGTTACGCAATAGTCCCAGTCTGTTCAACGTGTCTTTCAACTACTTCTTTAACTGGGACGGAGTCGTGACCACGCTGGAAGCGCATACCGAAAAAGTCATGCTCAATCCCAAAATCATGAATGCCAAATGGCCTGAGTTGATCGAGCGTTTGCGGGCAGAGCCGGACTACATAGACGCGTTTAAACGGGTCTATCCGGAGGGTTTGACCAAAGCCAATGTGGTCGATGCCTTGAGCAATTTCGAACGCAGTTTGGTAACGCCCAATGCCCGCTTCGACCGCTTTTTGCGCGGTGAAACTGCTGCGCTGAACGCTGACGAACAGCAAGGTTATCGTTTGTTCACTGCCTTGGGTTGTGTGGCCTGTCACCAGGGCGTCAATCTGGGCGGTAATCTGTTCCAGAAATTTGGCATATTCGGCGCGCCGCAAGGCCAGCAAGGGCCTCTGGACGAGGGACGCTACAGCGTGACCGGCAACGATAGAGACCGGGGCGTGTTTCGGGTGCCGAGTTTACGTAATGTCGCCGTCACCGCGCCCTATTTTCACGACGGCCGCGCCGCTGATTTGGCAGCGGCGGTAGACACGATGGCCGAGCATCAATTGGGCAAGCGGCTGGCAGCGAAACAGCGCGATGCTATCGTCAAGTTTCTGCAGACATTGACCGGCGAATACTTAGGCAAGTCTTTGGTCGTCAACAACAAACCAAAGCCATGACTGCTATTTCCTGGCGGCCCAGGTTGATCGTGGTCGCGCTATTGCTGGCCTTAACCTATCTATGGATACAAAGTGCCAGTCCGGAGCTGGAACGGCGTAACCGCCTGCAAAGCACGCTGCGTGTTATCGAATTACGCAATGCGGAATTGATGCGCGATATTTTGCTGGCGCGTGCCGGCCTGCTGGCTAATTACGATGCGCTAACCAAAGCCGGCCAGGAGTTGCTGCGTCTATCGCAGAGTTTGCAAGCTGAGCTGAAACCGGCAGACGCCGATGCCGAACCAGTGCTGGGCAATTTAGCGGACAAGCTCACCGCGACGGTGCAGGATAGCTTGGTGCAAATCGAGTATCTCAAATCCGACAACGCCTTGCTGCGCAATTCGGTGATGTCCTTCGACGAGATCGGCAAAACCTTGCGTGCTGCCGCTAAGCCGGGTGATACCGCCAAGCTGGGCAATTTATGGCGACTGATGTTCAGTTTTATGGACAGCCCGAAGCCGGAATTGGCGGCGGAGATTCAGCTGGAGCTTGATCGGCTAGCCGGACTTATGCCGCTATCGGACGATTATCGGGTGCTGATTAATCACGGCCGGTTGATCATCGAGCTATCACCCCAGGTGGATAGGCTATTGCGGCAAATCATCGACCAGCCTATCGCCAGCCGGATCGACGCTTTGCAACACGCTTTGCGTCAATACAGCGATGCGGTGGAAAAGCAGGCTCAACTCTATCGCTTGTCGCTGTATTTGGTGGCCGTGGTTCTGCTGGGTTATTTGTTGTACCAATTTGCGTTGCTTAGAGCGAATACTTTGGATTTACGCCGAGCGCACGCCCATTTGCAACAAGAAACCAGCGAGCGCCTACAGGCCGAATCCTGGTTACGGGAAAGCGAAGCGCGGCTGCGCGCTATTACCGATTCGGCGCATGAAGCGATTATTTCCGCAGACTTACAAGGTAACATCGTGTCCTGGAACCAGGGCGCGCAATTAATGTTTGGTTATAAGGCCGACCGGATATTGGGCCAGCCGTTTCAGCAATTGCTGGCTAAGCCGTCGCCAGCTTTTCTGGAACAAATTAGCGAGGACCAAGCGACCAACCGAGCCAATAGCCCGATGCTGGAATCCAGGGCTCTAAGACAAGACCGGAGCGGGTTTCCGGTTGAATTGTCCTTATCCAGCTGGACGCGCGGAACCGCGCGTTATCTGACCGCCATCATCCGCGACATCAGCACCCGTAAGCATTTGGAAGAGGTCGCCCGGCAGCAAGAATTGCAGTTGATCCAGGCCAATAAGATGACGGCCCTGGGTACTTTGGTATCCGGCGTCGCGCACGAAATCAATAACCCGAATCAACTGATTTTGCTCAACTCCGGCTTACTTGCCGATATTTGGAGCGATGCGCTGGAGATTTTGGAAGATCATTATCATGCGGCCGGGGAATTCTCATTGGGCGGTTTGCCTTACACCGAAATGCGGCATAGCGCGGCGGTGCTGATCCATGATGTCAACGATGGCGCAAAACGCATAGAACGCATCGTGGCCGAGCTTAAAAACTATGCCCGCCCGCCAAACACCGATGCCCTGGTTTCTTTCGCGATCAACGACGTGGTGGAGCGGACGGTGCGCTTATTGAAACATTTGATAGACCGGAAAACCTTATACTTCAAAACCGATTTGCCCGCAGGCTTGCCCTTGTTGCGCGGCAACCCGCAACAATTGGAGCAGGTGCTGGTTAATTTATTGATCAATGCGCTGGAAGCGCTCCCCGATCCGCAGAAGTCGGTCAGTGTTGTCACTCAGTTGCTGGATGATGGTCGGCAGGTGTGCGTGGAAGTCCGCGACCAGGGTGTTGGCATAGCCGCCGAACATATCCAGCAGCTGTGCGACCCTTTTTTTACCACGAAACAGGCGAATGGCGGCACCGGGCTGGGTTTGGCGATTAGCGCGTCCTTGTTGCACGCTCAGGGCGGCCGCTTAAGTTTTTCATCCGAGCCGGGGCAAGGCACCTGCGCCCGGGTTATTTTTCCGCTTAATCAAAGTCCAGCGACGGAAGCAAATCATGCAATGTAAAGATCTCAGCAAGCTGCCTATCCTGCTGGTGGACGACGAAGCGCAATTGTTACACAGCGCCAGTCTGGTATTGCGTAGCGCCGGTTTTGCCGAGGTGCTGACCCTGGACGACAGCCGGGCGGTGTTACCCATATTGGCCAGCCGGCCCATCGGCGTAATTGTGCTGGATTTGACCATGCCGCATCTGTCCGGCAAGGCCTTATTGGAGCAGATAGCTGCCGAGTATCCGGAAATTCCGCTGATCATGATGACCGCCACCAACGATTTGCAGATTGCGGTGCAGTGCATGCGCAGCGGCGCGAGCGATTATTTGCTGAAACCAGTGGAGCAAAATTGTCTGGTGGCGTCGGTGCGGCGGGCGGTGGAAGCCAGAGTGCTGCGTGCGGAGTTTTTGTTGCTTAAAGACCGGCTGTTAACCAACAGCCCGCATGAACCCAGCGGATTTGCCGACATCGTTACGCAAAGCCCGGCCATGTTTGCGATTTTTCGTTACATCGAAGCCATTGCCGCCTCTCCGCAGCCGGTATTGATCACCGGGGAAACCGGAGCTGGCAAAGAGTTGATCGCCCGTGCCTTGCACCGAGTGTCCGGGCGCTCGGGCGAGTTGGTGGCGGTCAACGTCGCCGGCCTGGACGATACGCTGTTTTCCGATACGCTGTTCGGCCATGCCAAAGGCTCTTTTACCGGCGCCGAGCGAGCTCGCGACGGTTTGCTGGCCAGTACCGGCGATGGCACGCTGTTTCTGGATGAAATCGGCGATCTCAGTATTGCTTCGCAGGTCAAGCTGTTACGGTTACTGCAGGATGGCTCGTTTTACCCGATAGGCGCCGACCGGCCCCGGCAAAGCCGGGCGCGTATCATTGTGGCAACCCATTGCGATGTCAGACGTCAGGTCGATCTCGGCGTCTTTCGCAAGGATTTATATTTTCGCTTGCGGACCCATCATATTCAATTGCCGCCGCTGCGCGAGCGCCGGGAAGATCTGCCGCAACTGACCCTGCATTTCGTGGAAAAAGCCGCCGATAGCTTGGGGAAGCCGGCACCCAGCGTGCCGCCGGCGCTGTTTCAGTGGTTGCATAACTACTCCTTCCCCGGCAATATCCGCGAGCTGGAAGGCATGGCATTCGATGCGGTGGCCCGCAGTCAAGGCGCGGTGCTGTCCTTGCAGAGTTTTAAGGACGCTATTGCCGATGAAGTACTAACCCAAGGCGACGGTGATATCGCGAACGGGATGACCGCCTCGCCCAGCAACTTTCCGGAACGTTTGCCCACGTTGAAGGAAGCCGAAGAATCCTTGATTAGTGAAGCCTTGCAGCGCGCTCAAGGCAATCAAGGCGTCGCTGCCGGCTTGCTGGGCATCAGTCGGCAAGCGTTAAACAAGCGGCTCCGCCGCGATGCGGAAAGCTATTGAGTTGGACAAGCTTATCCCCATTTATCTGCTGCCCGGTTTGGGCTGAGCATGCCGAAGCCGCCAAATAGGCAAACCGAATTCAATCTCTAACCACGCTAAGGAGAGCCGTTCATGGCTTTAGTATCACTACGACAACTTTTGGATTACGCGGCGGAACACAGCTTTGCCGTGCCGGCCTTTAACATCAGCAACATGGAGCAAGTGCAGGCCATTATGCGAGCGGCCGATGCCTGCGACAGCCCGGTGATCATGCAAGGTTCGGCTGGGGCTAATCGCTATGCCGGCGAAGTGTTTCTGCGGCATTTGATATTGGCGGCCGTCGAGCAATATCCGCATATTCCGGTGGTTATGCACCGCGATCACGCGCCGTCGCCGGATATTTGCGCCCAGGCTATTCAATCGGGATTTAGTTCGGTGATGATGGATGGTTCTTTGCTGGAGGATATGAAAACCCCGGCGTCTTTTGCCTATAACGTCGAGGTAACCCGCACCGTCGTCAACATGGCGCATGCCTGTGGCGTGTCGGTGGAAGGCGAAATCGGTTGTTTGGGGTCGTTGGAAAATCAGCCGGATGCGGATCACAGTCGCTTGCTGACCGATCCGGATGAAGCGGTGGAATTCGTCAAGCACACCAACATTGATGCACTGGCGGTTGCCATTGGCACCAGTCATGGCGCGTATAAATTCAGCAAGCCGCCCACCGGCGAAGTGTTGGTGATCAGTCGTTTACAAACCTTGCAACAGCGCCTGCCGGATATGCATTTTGTGATGCACGGTTCCAGCTCGGTGCCGCAAGATTGGCTGCAAGTCATCAACGAATACGGTGGCGAAATTCCGCAAACCTATGGCGTGCCGGTGGCGGAAATTGTGGAAGGGATTAAATACGGCGTTCGCAAAGTCAATATCGATACCGACTTACGCATGGCTTCTACCGGCGCGATACGCCGCTTTGTCGCCCAACCGGAACATGCCGCGGAGTTGGATGCGCGCAAGATTTACCAGGCCGCCAGAGATGCAATGCAGACGCTTTGCCAGGCGCGTTACGAAGCATTCGGTTCCGCTGGGCATGCCGGTAAAATTAAAACCACGCCATTAAGCGAAATGGCGAAACGTTATCACTGAGATGGTTTTAGCCTGAGTGGGTTTTCGGCAAACTGCGGATAATCCACCTTTCACGTTTGGGCCGATAAGCGCCTTCCTCGCCATTCCCCACTTCGAGCTGCATCATTTGCACTTCTCGATCAAAGTCAGTGTCACGTCGGCACTTGTTCGCCACATACAAAAATACTAGATAGGTCGCCGGCATCACGATGCTTCCGAATCACGCCGCCAAAGGATAACGATATTGCCGGCTAAGAGGCTCAGCAAAAAGGCGGAGTTAGCAATGTTGTTAAGACAAAAATAATAAATATCTTAAAAGTGCTACAATCCGACCCGGTTTAGCTTTATGTAAAAGCGTGTCGTTTATTTTTATCTGTACTTGCGGAAGCAGGCTACAGAGTCGTGTTAGGAGATAGCGTGAGAATTTTAGCTATGGTTTTGCTTGGATTGACAATGGTTGCTTGTAGCAAGGCCAACCGGATCAATGCGCGGAGTTTACAGTCGGCGCAGAAGTCGGTGTTTTATATTAAAGAGCATTTACCGCAGGGTGAGCGCATACCGTTTGAGGTTTCATATTGGCTGTTACGCGATCAAATCAAGAATAACGAGGAGTTTTTGAAAACCATCGAGGGTAAAACCGCGAAAGAGCTGGTCGATTTGGGTAAAGACAACTTCACAAAGCGCAAAGCATCCGGCGATACGGCATATGCCCAGTACGAGAACTGGGAGCAGATGATTTCCAAATCTGCTCAACAACCTAGTGCTCAGGAGAGCGCCGATAGCGCTGATCCGCGCGATAAAAAAGGCTATCCCAGCGTTGATTACAAAATGCACTCAATGTAACGCACGCGCCAAGTAAGAATCGAGTATGCGTTTACTGCTAATAGCGGATGCCCCGATATTGTCCGGGGCGTTGATCGTTGCGTTACTTCAGGTTCAACGCGGGAAAAGCGCTCAACAAGGCCCCACTTAGCGAGCTATATCGATGGCAAAGCACCTCGTCAAAAGTGGCGTTTTCCCATATGGAAATTTGTCGAGGCCGGGAATTTATTAACCTGATTTTCAAGTTTCGAACCGATAAGAGGCGTTTATGGAGAATAAGAACGGGCTGCTACAGGCCTTGCTGTTGAGTACTGTCGCCCAAGGTGCGATGGCGGTGGAGGCCATCAATACTGCTGCTAAGGAAAGCCAAAATATCGAAGCGTTGCCCAGCGTCGAAGTGGCTGAAAGCGTCGAGAAAGCCTCGGCCTTTTCCGGCTCAACCTCGGTGATCGACAAGCAAACCCTGGAGCGCGACCAAGTCTTTACCGTCAACGAAGCGCTACGCAAGGCACCCGGCGTCTACGTGCGCGACGAGGAGGGCTTTGGTTTGCGGCCGAATATCGCCTTTCGCGGCCAGAATCCCTTTCGTTCCACCAAGGTGTTGTTTCTGGAGGATGGCATTCCGTTCAACTTCGCGCCCTATGGCGACAACGACATCTACTATCATCCGCCCATCGAACGTTACGACGGCATCGAGATTTACAAAGGCGCCGATTTGACCCAGTTCGGCCCGCAAACCATCAACGGCGCGGTCAATTACTTGACGCCTAAAGTGCCGACCACGCCCGGCGGTTTCGTTAGTTTTACCGGCGGCAACCGCGATTATTTGAACGGCCACGCCCGTTACGGCGGCATGGTCAAGAACGTTCAGGGGCTGGATGCGGTCGGCGGCGTGGCCGATTTCATTCACAAGGAAGGCATGGAAGCGCGCGACAACACCTTTGCCACGGTCGACGACGCCAATCTGAAAAGCATCATCGATTTCGATGCCCGTAACCGTTTGACCCTGCGCGGCGACTTTTACCACCAGGACGAACAAGGCGCGGCCTTTGGCATGACCGATGCAGAATACCGCAATCTGGGGGCGCGTTACAATCCGGACAAGAACGCCAGTTTCATCAACGACCGTTGGTCCACCTCGGCAACTTACGAGCATAGTTTCAACAACGACGTGACTTTGGAAACCAGCTTTTACTGGTCGGCGTACGAGCGAAATTGGTGGCGGCAGCAGAATCAGTTTCCGACAGAAAACCAATGCGCCACCCGGGGTATTTCCAGTTATGTTTCCGACCGGCAGAACGGCATTCCGGTCGATATGGATACCTGTAACTATGACGTTGGTCGTTTGCGTAATTATGAAACCTGGGGTATCGCGCCAACCTTGCACGCCAAGCATGACTTGTTCGGCGTCGAAAGCCATCTGGACGCCGGGTTTCGAGCGCATTACGAGAGCCAATACCGGCGGCAGGTACAAGGGAGTTCTCCGATCGCTCGAGACGGCCAATTACTGGAAAGCAACGAACGTTTTGCCGATGCCCATTCGGGCTTCGTACAAAACCAATTTATCTGGAATGATTGGACGTTTACGCCTGGCGTCAGAGTCGAATCCGTCAGCTATGAACGCAAGAATTTGATAAATGGCAAACAAGGCCAAAACAGTTTGACGGAAATCTTGCCGTCATTTGCGATGACCTACACACCCATCAATGAAGCGACCTTGTTTTTCGGCATTCATCGGGGTTTCGCGCCGCCGCGTGTCGAAGACAGCGTCAATAACACCACCGGCGGTTCGGTGGAAATCGGTCCGGAAATCAGCTGGAATGCCGAATTCGGCATCAGGGCCAGGCCGATGCACGGAGTCAAGACCGAGTTGACGTATTTTCACAACGACTTCGACACCTTAACGGCATTGGGCACGGTCGGTGGCGCCGATACGCCGGTAGCGCAAGGTAAGGCGTTATACGAAGGTATCGAGTTGATGGCGAGGGCCGATCTTGGCGATGTGTTCAACTGGACGCATAATCCCTATGCGCAAATTTCTTATATGTGGCTGCCGACGGCGGAAACCACGTCGCCGTTTCATTGTTTGTCCGACAGTGGTCAGACAGCCGGCTCCATGTCTGCGAACTATACGAGTTTTTGTCCAGGCGGCAACGTGTTCGGTTCAGCGGCAGGCAAGCGCGCGCCGTATGCGCCGGAAAGCCTGATGACCACAACTTTGGGTTATTCCCATCAATCGGGCTTTGATGCTCACCTGGAAGCCGTGTTCGTTAGCGAGCAATATGCGGATTTCATGAATCTGAATAGCGCCAGCGACATGCCATCTAATGTGGCTAATCGCGATGCTTTGATCAAATCCGGTCAGTTCGGCAAAATCAATGACTATGTGGTCCTCAACTTCGCAACCTCTTATAAAGTGCAGAAGGATTTGACCTTGTACGTGTCAATGAAAAACATGCTGGACAACACTTACATCGTTGATCGGGTGCGCGGTATTCAGCCGGGCGTACCGCGCTTGGTCCAAGCAGGTTTTAAATACGAATTTTGAGGCGCTTATTCACGGGATACTCGTCAGGAAAAATTAGTAAGAAAAATTATTTTAATTTCATATTAGTGCTAAAATCTCTGTGCCTTCTAAGCAGGGAAGCCGGAGATGGGTGGGCGCTGAATTTATTTTAGCGACCGAAATCTAAGAAGGTTTTTTCGCGTATGTGGCTTTATGGCGCAATAAGTGCCCCCCCCTGAGGAATTGTTAGTAATCTCGTTTCACCTGACTAATTCTCTAAAACTTATTGCGCCCCTTTTTAGAGACCGCAGTGAAAATCTTGATTCTGAAGGTTTTAGCGGCTACGCAAAGCTTGTGTTTCGATGGTAATGGGAACTGCGTGACCCTCTGTTTTGAATTATTTCAAAATCCATCAACGTGAAACTCGCAGATATACAAGCCTAATTTGCTGCCACCAAAAATGCAGGTATAGCGAATACCTTTGTCGAACAAGGTATAGCGGAAATGCAGAATAGATATAAAGGACTTAGAAACTCAGCATGCGAATCGGAGTAAGGGTCCGTCTTCGTCATAGCTTGTATTTCTATTGTCTCGACAAGCTTGGAAGTGACTTGGCGCTTTTTGTCTGTATTTATGCTGGGCGGATGCGTCAAGATTTTTTTCTTATTGGTATTAAAACCAGTTTCCGATCAAATTTTATTACCTGGAGTTGGAGGATGGCCATGATTAGCACCGCAAAATATTTTCAAATATCCGGTTTGACCTTGCTAGCGCTACCCCAGGTCGGTAACGCGCATCCATGGCATTGGCCGGATGAAACCGTTGGTTTCCTGAATGGCTTGATTCATCCGCTAGAGAGTTCAGATCATATTTTAACCATGCTGGCCGTCGGACTGTGGCTGGCTCGCTACAGCAGACTCGGCAGCTGTTTTATGGCTATGTTTTTTGTGGCATTAATGCTGCTCGGCGGTTCTCTGGGTTTTGTGTCTATCGAAATTATTCATGCCGAAATAGCTATGTATCTATCGGTATTGGTTTTGAGTGTGATGTTGGTTTTGGAACGCAAGGTTTCTTTGCCGGTTGGAGTAATTCTGGTTGGCAGCGTAGCGGTATTTCACGGTTACGAGCATGCCTACGATATGTGGCTGGATATTGACGCTATTGCCTACACCGCCGGTTTTGCCCTCGCCACTGTCAGCTTGCTGGCAATCGGAATTGCCACAAGTTGGCTGTTTGTTAGCCTAAAAGACAAGTATTCCCTCGCCATCTTCAGAGCCGAAAGATAGTAGTACTTACTGTTGGGATGCTTTTTGATTAAGCCGGAAAAACATAAATTTGGTCGCCCATTTATTTAAACACTAAATTCACTTTAACCAAATATTCACGCAAATAATAGGAGCATGCAAAAAAACTGAAATTAACGTCTGATTAGGAAAACAAATAGTTACGCTACAAATTAAATCATTTCCCGAAGAGATTTACATATGACATTTAAAAAAATATTTATCGCATTTACCCTGTTTGTTGCAATGCTGGGTTTATCTAGTTCAACATTTGCCAAAGAAGCAAAGAAAGATGTGCCAGAGATATTAAAAGAGGTGGACGCTAAAGTTCAATTAGCCCTGAATGCGCTTCCTTCAGGTAATTCTCAAGAAATAGCCACGCTAATTAAGGATATTTCTGAAAATGCCAGCGAGTTAAGCGCCAACTACAAATTTGAGTTCGAGCGTGACAAAGTCGTATTGAGATTGAAAAAAGCTAGAGATCTGGCAAAAAAATCTGATTTCGCAGGCGTGGAGCAAGAATTGAAAGATGCACGCGAGTCATTTGCAAAACTGACAAACTACCTGTAACAAACGCTAAGGACGAATATACGGCGATGGACTTTTCCTGGTTCGTATATTCTGTCTATAGTTTTCTAGTTAGGCAGAAAATCCTGCCTTCCTATCATTAAGACCCGCTACTTGACGGCTAATTACCGGTGCCAAACGCCTGATTCGCGAATGGGTTAAAGCTGGGTTGTGTCACCACATTAAAACCAAATTCGGTGCCTTGATGGCAAGCATTACAGGCGGCGGTTAGCGCATTGTAATTCTCTATAAATGTCTGCAGGTTTTTGTCCTTGATCGCTTGCTCGAGTCCCGCGAGTGGTCGGTCCATATGTTGAGCAATCAATTCCGGAATCGGCTGTTTGATTTGTTTATGGGTGGGATGATGCTTTCCGGCATCTTCAAAGCCTTCGTGTAATTCATCCACTTCGTAGGCCGCCAGCTCCCAGTTACGCGCCTGACCGGCAAACCATAATTTGGTGTGGCGCACGGCTGTTTGCGCCATTATTTCGCCCAACCCCGGAATAAAATGCGCGTTCTTTTGATGTTCGTGCTCGTGGTGGTGCAGATCCGCACAGGCGAGCAATAAACTTGTGGAGCCGATCAGTATGACGACAGGTAAGCGTGACAGTTTCATGGTGAATTCCTGAAAACGTTCTGGGTGATTAACAGATGTGGTCGATATTGCTCAAGTTGATTTGCCCCGCGTTACTCGACAAGCACATTACGGATTTAAATATTTACCGCTCGTTAAGTTTCTTACGCCGAGTTTCAAGGGGCTGCGTCAGCTGGTTTTGCGGTCAACAGGCGGGGCAGGAAATAAGCCAAACCCGCTACCAATAAGCCGATAACCAGGAAAAATATCCACAAGGGTTTTTCGCTGGCAGATTGTTCGACTACCAATGCTACGGTCAGCGGAATTTGTAATGCGCTGATTTCCGGCGCCATGTTCAAATCGGTGTCCATCACCGTTAATACCGCCTGATATTTTCCTGGTGTTTTAAAATCCACGCTGACGGAAATCACACCCTGTTTGGCAACCGCCATCGGCAGGGCGGCAATTGTCTGGCCGTCCTCACGGAGGATTTTCAGCGCGACCTGTTTTTTGCGTACATCCCTATCCAGCAAATCCAAGGTAAGCTGCGTCTTACCCACCAAGGGTATATCGATACATTCAGCGGTCGGCAGGGTTTTGGTGTCTTTGGCTTGAGTCGGGTCAAACTGGTAGGCAGCAAAGTTGACCACATAATAATCGTTACTCTGCATGCAACCGTACATATCGAAAGCGCCACCCACGCCTTTTCGATTCCCGCCCAGCGGCACTGAAGCGCTAGCTTGCCAAACGCAGCTGCACAAGAGCAGCACTACAAAACCGGATTTAAAAACAGTCATGGTTTGGGCGCCTCATTTGCGGATTTATCTGTCTTAGTGAACTTCAATATGCCGCTGACAATTAATCCGTCCTCGGTAATTACCCGGTAACGAATCGCATGTGGGCCGGGCTGCAAGGCTTGAGTGCTCGCGGTTAATCGATGACGTTCGCCGAGTACCAACCGGGTATCGGCATTGTCGACACGTTTGCCGTTAGCATCGACTACCACCACGGACGGCGAGCGTTCGCTGACATTGCCGTTAAACCACAGCTTAATAGTGCCGTCGAAGTCCGTCACTACCGCATTATCCTTGGGCTCGGATTTGAGCAGTACGCCTTCCGCATGGCCAGTCAAACTGTAGGCGAGCATGCAGAGAGTGGGGGCCAGAGATTTCAATGTGATGTTTTTCATAATATCCAGCGATGCCGGTCAGAATAAGTCCGCGATAAATAGCACGATGGGATCGGAGAGTGGATGGAAGAAACCCAGTGTGATCAGGCCTAAGGCTGTGACGAAAATCTTGGTCCAGGCATGTAAGGACAAATTTTGTTTCCGCCAGAGCAGATGGAACAGCAGCCAACTACCGAACCAGATCACTAAGGCCAGGGTTTCCTTGCCGGTGTAGGAACCGATACTTCCGTCCGGGCCGCTGCCTTGCGAACCGGGTATCCAATAGCCGAAGCTGTGTACCATTTTGTCCAGTCCGGGCGATAACCTGGAAATATGGTGGCTAACCATAAGCGTGAAAAAAGCCAGCAACACCGACAAACTGGCAGCCACGGTGGGGCCGGTATATTGCGCTTGCTGGTCGGTGGTGTCGTCGTGTTGATCTAATGCCATGCTTATCTCCTTTAAACGAAACGCAATTTGGCCAGGATCAGGCCCGCCACGAAGCCGAGCATTAAAAAAACCCAGGACACCAGGATGGTGATGCCGACGAATTTGCATAAATCCCGGCGGATTTGTATCGGCAGGCCGTAGTAGTAGAGCATCACGGTGGCGGATAGCATTAATGGAAACGGAAACAGCGAGACGAATTCCTTGAATTCCATCAACACCTTATGGAACAGCGGACTATGCGCCAAGATCCAATCGCGCGGCCCGTCTTGGCCCCGATAGCGCATGTAAATCCAATTGCCGCTGATTGCACCGCCCAGGTTTAGCAGGGTGGCGGCCAGTAGCCAGCCGCGTAAGGATTCGAAATTGACTTTCATTCCTTTAATCAACGGGAAAGCCCTATGCGTCAAAAAGGTGCCGACCACTACCGCTAAAATCGCGCTTACGCCGTGAATACCGGCTTTCAGGCTGTAGGCGGATGGAAACCAGAAGTCAGATGCCACAAGGGTGAGCAGTAGTAGGAGCGCAATCAAAACCTGGCTGCGCATCAAAATCTTGGTGAAGTTGTCGTGCGTATACTGTCCGGCGGACATGAAATGCCTCTGTGAAATTAAGCCGGAGTTCCGGCGGAATGTTATTTGTTCGTATAGCACGACGCTCGGCGCCGGAATCAGCCCGGACGGTCATTGCGCTATAATCCGGCGTTTCGTCATAACAATAACGACTGGAGCCAATTGTGGAACGTTTTACCATCTCACTTAGCGACGAACTTGCCGCGCAATTTGACCAGTGGATAGCCGCGCGTGCCTATTCGAACCGTTCCGAGGCCGTCCGCGACTTATTGCGTAAGGAAATCGAATCCAAGCGTCTGGTTCAAGATCAAGCCATTTACAGTATTGCCACCTTGTCTTATGTCTACAATCATCACGAGCGCAATCTGGCGGAACGTTTAACCAATCATCAACACGCGGCGCATGATCTGGTGGTTTCCTCGATGCATGTGCACCTGGATCACGACGACTGCCTGGAAACCTTGTTTCTACGGGGTTTGACCGCGCAAATTCGATCCCTTGCCGACAAAATGTCCGCCGAAACCGGCGTTAGGCATAGCGCGCTGAATCTCATCCCTGTGAAAATCGCAGCCTTGCAACATGCTCATCACGGCAATTCCCATGCTCACTTTCATACCCATAGTTAGAAATACCCAGTAGCCAGTCATCATTTTCCTCCGGAGCAGAGTGCTATGGTGTGCCGCTTTAAGAATGTTTTTTTTATTTTCATACGAAATTGGCTTTAGTGTCCAGCTCGGTTTTTCAAGCTGAAGCAAATCAAGTGAGGCCGGAAGCATATTTTATGAGCGATACGGGAAATTAGATTAACGTTTAGATGGCCAAACCGGCTAACGGCCTGCCTGCAAACGAATTGAGTCGAATCGTGCTGGCGGACTGGTGCGCAGCGATAAATTGCGGTGCCGATTTAGCCACATATCCGCAAAAACCGTATGTTATCGAGCCCGTCATTAAGCTCGAAATTTTTTATTTCATATTTTTGCGGTATCATCTGCGGCCTAATAACTGTCGTCATAAAGCTAGCCCTCCGTACCGATGGGTGTCGTCGCGGTTTATGACATTTGAATTTTTAATTGAATCGATATTTAAACCAGCTTTTTATACGTCCAAATAATCGCCATGAAATCCAACCTAACAAGCAAACTAGCAGATTCAGGACACCGTCCTGCTAGGATATTGCTTTCGTTTGGATTGCCGTTTTTGTTAATAGCGGCATTTTTGGGTAAGCAGTTCATCGGTTTCGATGCTATCGGTTGGAGCAGCGGTTTCAATCACCCATTGCTTGGTTTGGATCATTTACTCACCATGCTGGCGGTCGGTATCTGGGCTGCGCAATTGCGCGGACAGGCTATCTGGATGTTGCCGCTGGCGTTTGTCGGCGTGATGAGTTTGGGTGGTTTGGCGGGTGCGGCGGGTATCGCGCTGCCCAGTGTCGAGGGTATCATCCTGTTGTCCTGCGCGGTATTCAGCGTATTAATTACCCGTAAGGTGCGTTTCAGCGCCAAGGTCAACGTGCTGATCGTGTCGTTTTTCGCGTTCTTCCACGGCTACGCTCACGGCCAGGAAATATCCACCTCGGCCAGTCTGATTTCATACATCTTGGGCTTCATGCTGGCGACCTTGTTACTGCATGGCGCCGGCATATTAGTGGCCAAGTTGGTGGTGTTTTGTGTCACTTGTCTGTTGACCGCGATGTTTGCCAATGAGGCACTGGCTAAATCCACCGATTCTATCCATGACGACCATTTGAACGCGGCTAGCAAATTGGTACAGCATTCCGGGATGCCGCAAACAACGCCGTTCTGGCTGACTATGCGGATAGCGGGAGGGGCGGATAGTGATCAGCTCTCTCGGCCGCGTGCGCTGAACGCCGATACTGAACGTTGCCGCGACAAGTTAAGCCGTGTGCCGGTAGACTGGTCTTCGGGCAAATCAAGCTTATTCAGCAGCACCGAGTATTGCTGCGATAAACCACAAGACCATCAGTTGCTCGCCAAAACCAAACCTGCTCAGGGGCTGGCTATTTTTCAGGATAGAGCAATATTCGACGGCGATCATCTGGTCAAGGCCGGATTGGATTTCAAACACTATTACCGGGATGTCAACCACACGCCCGGCAAGCATCTGCTCAGCAACGGCGTCGGCCTCACTTCGCCGCCCGTTTCCACCGCTTTAGCCCCGCAAGTCGTTCAAAATCTCCGCACTACCCCGATTTCATTCATTGAAGAGTCCGATCTTCAATTGATCTTTGCCCAATCCGCTATTGGCAATCTCCATACCCAGCCGATCAAATACCTTAGGCAGGATTGCGCCGTTCGTCATCAAAGCCTCACTTGGCAATCCGCTGACAGCGGCCTTGTTTGCCACACTAATTTTTCATCGCATTTGACGACCTGCGCTAAGCCTTTCAGCGCCGCATCCGCCAACACGTCCAGACTTCATTTACTTCCGGCAAGCCACTTTTGTGCGCCGTTAGCAATGTTCGCAAAATCGCTCGACCGAGCTATTCCCGTTCCAAACATAACAATAAAAAACAACAAAGTATTCGACTTATGAGGAAACCAATGCACACCCAAACCCATTGCACCGGCAGTGCCTATGTCTTTTGTTCACTGAAGCCAGCTAACGGTCAGTAAAGGAGCTGAAATGAATCCGTATAACGCAATTATGAAAAAGAAACCCTTGATCGTTGCCCTCGAAATTATTTTGGGCCTAAGCTGCGCGACCTTGCAGGCCGCACCAGGTGCCGAGCCGGTTGAGCAGGAGACACAATCCGAGCCTGCTGAACAGGTTAAACAGCCGACGAAAACCAAGCGTGCCGCGAAGGCCGAAAAAGCTGAAGAACTGGAAGCGGTAGCGGTTGAGGAAGATGGTAGAGGCAAAAATCTGCTCGGTATTGCCGGTTCGGCGTCGCAAGGCGAAGTCAGCCAAAAGCAGTTTGAACACCGGCCATTCTCTAGAAATGGCGAACTGATTGAAGTCGTGCCGGGGGCTGTGGCTACTCAGCACAGTGGTTCCGGCAAGGCTAACCAGTATTTTTTGCGCGGCTTTAATCTGGATCACGGTACCGACTTTACTACCTATGTCGACGGTATCCCGATGAACATGACCACGCATGCGCACGGCCAAGGCTATATGGACATCAACAGCATCATTCCTGAGCTGGTGAAAAAAGTCGAGTACGGCAAAGGCCCTTATTACGCGGAAGTTGGTGACTTTTCGGCGGCGGGTTACGCCAAAATGTTTACGGTAGACAAGCTGGATAAGGGGATCGCCAAATTTACCGCTGGCTCGTTCGATTACTACCGGACGCTGGTTGCCAATTCCTCCAAAGTGGGCGACGGCGATTTGTTGTATGCCGGCGAATTCAATCTCTACAACGGCGTTTGGCAAGTGCCGGAAGATTCCAAAAAATTTAACGGCCAGATGCGATATACGCTGGATCGCGGCGACTGGGGTATGTCGATCAACGGTAAGGCTTATACCAATAGCTGGACCGCTACCAATCAGATTCCACAAGCAGCTGTCGACAACGGCAGCATCGGTTTATACGGCAGTATGGACCCCACGGATGGCGGCGAGTCCAACCGCTACAGTGTCTCCAGTAGTTTTTGGAATCAAGGCGGTAACTGGAAGAACGATGCTAACTTGTATGCGCTGTATACCGATTTGCAGTTGTTTTCCAATTTCAGCGGCTTTACCCGCGGTCCCGAAGGCGACCAAATTCTGCAATCCGAACGCCGCGTACAAACCGGCGGCCATTTCGAGCATACCCGTTACAACAAATGGTTTGGATTTGAAATGGATAACAGCGTCGGTTTGCAATTTCGCAACGACCAGATTCTGGACTTGGGACTGTACGAAACTCAAGCCCGGCAAATCCTCAATACTGTCAGCAAAAGCAATGTCGGCGTGACCACAGTAGGAACCTACTTTAAAAACACCACGCATTGGCATGACAAGGTGCGCACTGTTGCGGGCTTACGGGGTGATTTCATCAATAACGAAGTGGATGTACTGGACAACAAAAACCACGATCCCAGCGTCAGCGCTGCTAATTCCGGTAGCCGCGGCAAAGCCATGGTTAGTCCGAAGTTAAGCTTGGTGGTTGGTCCTTGGTACGACACCGAATATTTCTTCAATGTTGGCTATGGCTATCATTCCAATGACGCGCGCGGCACCACGCTGCAAGCCAATCCGAATGACGGCAGCCCCGTCGATTCGGCCGCCGCGAGAATCAGGCCGGCTGCCTGGTCGCGTGGCGGCGAGGCGGGTATCCGCAGCAATTACATTCCCGGCTTGAGCAGTACTTTTGCCTTGTGGTGGTTGGAGTCCAGTCAGGAGTTGGTATTCGTTGGCGACGAGGGCACCACCGATGTGACCGGTAAATCGCATCGTTATGGCGTGGAGTTTACCAACTATTACAAACCCTTTGAGTGGCTGACTTTGGACGCCGATTTTGCCTTAACCACCGCCAAGTACGCCGCTGATAACACCTACATCCCCAATTCGGTAGGCCGCGTCGTTTCCACCGGCGCCACCATCGAAGCACCGAATGGACTGTTCGGCACCATTCGTTTGCGCCACTTCGGACGGGTTTATCTGGGGCCGGATGACAATGGCACCGATCAATGGTCCGGCGACACCAATATCGTCAACCTGGGTGCCGGCTATAAGCAAAAGCAATACAAGTTCGAAATCGACATATTTAATATCCTGGGTTCGCAAAGCAACGACATCGCCTATGCCTACGGCTATGAATATCCGCAAGGCTCGGCCGGCTCTGGCATCCTGAAGCATCCTGTCGAACCCCGTATGGTGCGCGGCACCATTACAGTTAATTTTTAAGGATGGGCCGATGAGATTTCGCACCATGAACTACGGAAGCTGGTTGTTTTCAGCGCTATTGATGTTGCAGTCGGCGGGAGCTTATGCCCATCCGCCGGGCCTCAGCTCGCTGGATGTGTCGATAAAACCTGCCAGGATCGATGCCAAAGTGACTTTCGCCGTGCAAGACATCGAAGCTTTTGCGCCTATGGATAGCGATCTGGATGCGGAAGTGACCGATGCCGAGCGCGAGGCCGCTAAGCCGGCTATCGCCACATTGCTGGCAGGGCAGTTGCGTGTTGGCGTGGATGGCCAAGATGCCGTGCTGGCGGAGCCGGGGCAAGTTAGCTTTGATGAGCAGAACAATGCCCATGTTGAGCTGCGCTATGCGGCTATGCCGAAACAGGAGCTGTTGGTGCAATCCAAGTTCTTGGCGCTATTGCCCGAGGCTCATCAGCAATATCTAACGATCAAAGATGGCGATGGCACGACGCTTACCGAGAAGATGCTTGGCAAACACGACGATGAGGTCAAGCTGCCGCTTGCAAACGCCGCCGGAATAGCCGCAACGCACTCAGTGTTTGCGGCGTTCGGCGATTTTTTTAAGCTGGGTATCGAGCATATCCTCACCGGTTACGATCATTTGCTGTTTTTGTTCGCGCTGTTGGCGGTCACGCACAGCTTTTGGCCTGCGCTGAAGATCATCACTTTTTTCACGATAGCCCATTCCATCACGCTGGCTTGCGCCGGACTTAATCTGATTGAGCTGCCCAGCAGTTTCGTAGAGCCGTTCATTGCCGCGACGATTATTTATGTTGGCGTGGAAAACATCATTCGCGGCGATCATCCCAAGGGCAGGCATTGGCTGACTTTTGGTTTTGGTTTGATTCACGGCTTTGGTTTTGCCGGCGTGTTGCAGGAAATGGACATTTCCTCCGGCGACACCGGCATCCTGCTGCCCTTGTTGTCGTTCAACTTGGGCATAGAAACCGGGCAAATCGCCGTGGCTGCTATTGTGTTGCCGATGATCTGGTGGTTGAACAATCAGGTCGAGGCCTCTGCGAAATTTTTGAGAGGCGGCTCGGTCGCGGTCAGCCTGATGGGTGTGTTTTGGTTGGTGGAGCGGACCATGTTGTAAATATAACCGAACGGCGGATTTACGGACCGGCCTCGACACTCCGGCTAAATCCCACCGGTTGCAATTCCAAGCCAAAAAATAGTTTTTCGAGTCGAGGCCAGTTATTGCTGTCAATGTCTGAAGACGACTGCACGAGTATCAAAAGTCAACTGCGCTACTTGAGAGGGTAGGTTTGCTAGAAATGTCTTACGGGGATAGATCGCAAGGATCGTTTCCTCCCAAACCAGCGCATCGGTCGGCGCCTGGCGGATAGCAAGAAGCCCAATGCTGACGCGGTACTCAACAATGCAAGAGTGAAAGGATGGGGTTTATGGGTGCCGTCAAACTGTGTGACAACATCACTAATTGGGTTTACCCGACAGTTCGGAAAACCTCAAGTCCGGTGGTGTGGTAGAGGTGACGGGCGTAATGCCCGTCATCCCGTGCCGATCATCATCTTAACTTAACGGCATTGCCCTTGCCGGACTGGATATTTATCCCGTTCGTAACGGGTTATTCACTTGGATTGCCAACTTAAAACGTTGAGGATGGATCTACAAAAACCGTCTCGCTCAGGGCGGTAAGTTAGTCCAAACTGGTTGACTGGGGCCATGAAAAGTCCAATCGCGCCGCCACGGTTTCCAGCCATTTCGGTAAGCGACCTTGGCGTTGCCGGGTAAACTGTTGCCAGACATCCAGCCAGTTTTGCTCAGGCAGTGCATCGGCGTCGTATTGAGCTAACCAAGCACAAACACATAAAAACTCGGCGCGATTATTTTGCTGATCTGTCTTGGTCAGTTGCGACCAGAGGGCGATGGCTTGCTGAAACTGCTGAGCGGCATTTTGGCTTAAACAGCCTTGCACAAAACGCGCATAAAACAGACAGGCGGGTTGTTTGTGTGTGGCAATAAAATCCGGCAATTCAGCAATATGCCCAAATTCTAAGCTCACCGAAGCAGGCGATAAGCTCAGCCATTCAGCAAATAGCCAATAACATTGAACAGTAAAGTGGTTGTTGTTAAATCGTTGCGGAGTTTTCAGTGCCAAGCGTTCGTATATTGCCAGCGCCTGCTGGGCATAGTCTGCCGCCTCATCGTTCCGGCCTAAATCACTTAGGCGATTCGCATAAATGTTCAGCGACAGAGCGTAATCCGGCTCAAATCGATCCGGTCTTTGTTGCGCCCAGCGTTCGCGGATTGCCAGCGCCTGCTGGGCATGTCCTGCCGCCTCATCGTTCCGGCCTAAATCACTCAGGTGACTCGCATAGTTGCTCAGAGAAGTGGCGTAATCCGGCTCAAATCGATCCGGTCTTTGTTGCGCCAAGCGTTCGCGGATTGCCAGCGCCTGCTGGGCATAGTCTGCCGCCTCATTGTTCCGGCCTAAATAACTCAGGTGACTCGCATAGTTGTTCAGCGACACAGCATAATCCGGCTCAAATCGATCCGGTCTTTGTTGCGCCAAGCGTTCATAGATTGCCAGCGCCTGCTGGGGATAGTTTGTCGCCTCATCGTCACGGCCTAAATTAATCAGATGACTCGCATAGTTGCTGAGCGACATGGCGTAATCCGGCTCAAATCGATCCGGTCTTTGTTGCGCCAATCGTTCACGGATCGCCAGAGCCCGCTGAGTATAATCTGCGGCCTCCTCGTTGCGGCCTAACTTACCAAGATGGTGTGCATAGTTGTGGAGAGACTTGGCGTAATCTGGCTCAAACTGATCCGGTTTTTGCTGCGCTAAGCGCTCGTATATTTCTAGCGCCAGTTTGGTATAGTCTGCTGCCTCGTCGTTACGCCCTAAATTACTTAGGGGAAGCGCATAAGTGTCGAGAGACCACGCGTAATCTGGCTCAAATTGGACTCGGTGCTGATGACAAAGTTGTTTGAAAATTTGTAAGGCTTGTTGAGCAAAATTAACTGCCTCATCGTCTTTACCTAACCGAAGGGCATCTACCGTTAGATTAAGTAAATCAGTAGCATGCTTCGACAATAGCTGAATGTCTCTTCGGTTTTTTTTAAGTTTTTGAGCCGATTTTTTTGTTTTAAAAAATGTCACCTCATACGCCAATTCAGCTAAACAAATTGATTCGTACTCGAAACGGTTTTCCAATAACCCCGCCGTTTGGCTTTTTTGTTGTGGCGTTAATTGTTGGAAAGCTTGCTGTGCCAAATTAGGCAAACGACTTTGCGTTTGCACGGCCACATCCACGAGTTCCAAACAGCAGGCGACGAAGTTGTTTTGTATGGCTTTGATTAACACGCTATCCAATTCCGGTGCATGCAGACTCAATCGCGCCAAAACTGTCAACGCATGATGTTGAACGGCTTTATCGGCGGAGCTACTCAAAATCACGTCCAGCAAATCCAGGCCGGTTGTTGGTTGCAGGCTTTGCGCAACCAGCGCTTCGCCGAATATGTCGGGCTGGATGCCTTGTAAGCCTTGCGTACCGGGATACAGTGGCTCTAGTTGCTTGAATAGCGGGCTAAAAACGGACTGGGTAATCAAGCCCGGTTTGGCTTTGGCGTAATACTCGTAAGCCTGTTTCGGGGTTTTGAAGCCGTTGCTTAATGTGGTTAGCGCCAGCAAGTCCTGGGCGTGTTGTTGTGGATTGACTAAGTCCAACGCCTTGAGCGTTTCCAGCCAATAACGCCGTTCGTGATTCAGCAGCGATTGGGTTAAGCCGATTGCGGTGGTGGGGCGTTCACCGTACAGCGCCAACAGCGCCGCCATTTGTAGATACAGCGGCTTAGCAAAATGTTCGCCGCCGAGATCAGGGATGCCCGCCGGGATTTGCCGATCGGTGGCTGTTGCGTAAGCTGCTAGCGCGTTTTGATAGGCTTGTTGGCGGCTGTTTTGATCCAGATAGAGCTCTGGCAACACGTATGGCCCGGAGGTGGCATAACCGTTTAATAGTGCTTCGCATTCGGCGTCTTTGCCGGGCAGCTGATCCCACCACTCGCCGCCGCCACGCGCCAGTAATAACAAGCGAACCGGATGTGGGTAGTCCGCTTTGAGCCGGGCTTTGAGCAGGTTTAATAAGGTTTCCTGACGGGTTTCCGCGTAATCGATCACGATAAGCAGCGGTTTTTGTGCGGTTTGCAACTTGGCCCAGCTTTGTGCCGAATCTTCGCGATTGAGAAAGCCGCAATGCCAGCCGCTGTTCATGCGTTGTTGGCACAATTCAATCGCCAAGCGGGTTTTGCCCAAGCCGCCGGCGCCCGTCAGCAAGCGAGTTTTGATGAGATAATCGTTGCCGTCTTGGTTATCCAGCCATGCGTTGAGCGTATTCAACTCGGTTTGGCGGCCTGGATCAAACGGAACCAAAGCAAAATCGGCGCGGAGCATCTGGCTTTCGGCATAGCCTAAATCGGCGCGCCATTGTTTGACGGGCAGTGTCAGTGGCGAATCGTCGAGTGGTTGTTGTGGGTTAGTGAGTTGTGGTAGTTGCGCAGTCGCTGTCTCTAGCTTGGGGCTGCCTTTTTCGATGTGCCACTTAAAACATTCTTTTGCAACTTCTTCCACACAGGCCGACCAGGTGTGGGCTGCTAAATCGGTTTTCAGCTTGTGGGCTTTTTGCTTGGCGGCGTCAACGTTGGTTGCAATATGGATTAGCGCTTTTGCAACTTTGGCAAGGTCGTCATCGTGGAAAAAGGGGCTTTCGGTTTTGCCACGAACCTGTATGGGATAAACAAATCCTTCAAGCCCTTGCTGTTTAAGCAGTTGGTAGACACCGCTTTGCATACTGACAATTAACGGTACACAGGCGGCAATCGCTTCCCAGGCCACCAAACCAAAACCTTCGTGCCAGGAAGGCATCATAGCCGCGCTGGCAGACTTTAAGTCGTTGTATAGCTCCGTTCGATCTTGGGTATACGGTAGTGCGTGTAAGGTGATGACTTGATCAGCGTAGCTTTCAGCAAATTGCAGTAACTCTTGTTCAGGGTTGGTGGATTGGCTTTGGTTGTAATCAAGGCGTGATTCAAAATCGACGCCGCGTAAAGTCAGTTTTGGCTGATTAATCAGTTTTTCTGGAGCTTGGTTGTTTTGCGCTTGTTTTATGGCGTTAGCAAATGCGGCAATTCCGAGTTGCGCTTGTTTAATGCGGGCAGCATCGTCACTCAAACGGCCACTGATAAAGGCGCTGAATTTTTGTGGGGTGTTATTACGCGGGTCAATATTGGCTAAGCCAGGAATGATTAGATGTATTTGTTCGGACTTGACATCAATCAAGTCGCAAAGCGCCTCGTGTAAGCCTGGGCCAACCGCTAAACGCAGGTCGGCTTGCTTAAATAATTCTTCTTGGTCAGTTTTTTTACTGTGCGCTGAGTGTGAGTCTTCGGCGTACGCTTCGTAGGCTGCATAGCTCATGTGGTGAATCAGCGCAGAGCGACCGCCGAATTGCTTAGCGGCTTGGAGTGCTGCACGGCCACTGATTCGGTCATGACCGAGCCAGATGGTAAATTCTGGGGTTAGCGGGATGCCTTGTTTGGCGAGTTCGTCGATGGCGGCGTTGGCTTGCTGCACTGTGAATAGCTTGTCACTCGGAGGGTAAGGAAGCGTTACCAGGGTGACATTGTCATTTTTGGCATCGGCAATTTCTGTCTCTGTGGCACTGGAAACAATGCAAATGACCTGAAGCTGTGTGGGATAGGCGACGCCGAAGTGACTTAGAAAGTCGGTGTTAAAGGCGTTGATTCCACCGAATTTACTGCCCCATTGAGTGGCAAAAGCAATTAGTGAGTGCATTGTGTTTTCGTGACAGTCCTTAGTCTGGCTAGTATACAACGCTAGACTTCCCCAGCGGGACGGGGTTTGCAACCACATACCAAACGTTTCAAAGTGTCTCGCCGCTACTTTGCCCCCTGAATCAAATGATTCGCTTCAATTAAAGCACTCCCAAACATTTCACTCGAGGAAAACTCTCCGTCCGGTTTTGAGGGTTGCCGTGAAGCCACGATTCGGAAATCGGCGGAAGTCTGGGTCAGGTCTTACGATCAAGCATATATAGCTAAACTCTCAGACAGCAAACCATCCAATTTCCGCACTGATGGTCGAAACGCAGCAGTCCGCTGCTAGCCGTTATCAGAAGTCCCCCCGCCTTTTATGTAACGATCAACAGGGGTAACGCTGCGATCAACGGTAGTTCGATTCCCGTGCGGCGTGCCATTCCGACTACCAACAATACCGGCCAAACCCAGCAATATATTATCGGTGACAAAGGCCGGCGGCCTTGGGAGCAAAACAATGCTTCATTACACCTTTACTACGATTTGAGTCCGAACACTCAAATTGACGGCGGCATGGGGTGGAGTCGAGGCGAAACCAATGATAACGGTGCATATAACAGCTATTTAACCCGGCTTGATGGTACGCCCGTTGCTATTGGCAGTGGCAGCAGTAATCTCAATATCGATGGCAGAAGATACTCGGTATCCGAAAACGCCTTTATGCACTTTCTTCCGGCTATCGAAGATACGCGGCGTTATTTTGCCCATATGAAACACGACTTTGGCGGTGATATAAAACTCAACGTCGATTTTCAATATATGCAAACCGAAACATCCTCGACCAGTCCTGGCGCCACGGCAACACTAAATGGCGGTACCGGTACGCTGACGCAGACGCCCAGCAACCGAATAGACGGCAATGTCTCGTTGCGATTTCCTTTCTTGTGGGATGAACGAAACTTTGTGACCGTGGGCTTTGGCTCCAGTCAAACCACGCTTGAAGGCCAGTCGCGTTACAATCTGGGTTACTGGCGAAATTCCGATTCGACCAGCTCGCTGGCCGCACTCAGTAAAGGTGAGTCAAGTATTTACTCGGCGTATATCCAAGACGAGCTGTGGATAATGAAAAATTTGATTGCTCATTTGGGCGTGCGCTACGACGACTGGACTACTTCCGGTTCCAATCTAAACGTGTCGCCTGCGTTCAACAAAACTTATACCGAGCATTCGGTGAATCAATTCAATCCGAAATTCAGTTTGACCTGGTTGCCGGTTGATGGTTACAAATTGTTTGCGTCAACGGGTTGGGCATTCCGTCCGCCTACAAATTTTGAACTTTATGGCAGCAGCATCACATCGTCGACGCTTACCGAACCCAATGCGAATTTAAACCCCGAAACAATGTATTCCTGGGAAGTCGGTGGCGAGGCCAATCCGGTTAAGGGCACCACGATTGCTGCCAGCTACTTCCATCATTACATCTCTGACTTGATCTACAACAAAACCATCGGCACCAATGCAAACAACCAGACCTTGTCGGAAAAACAAAATGCCGGAGAGGCCGAAGTTGAAGGTGTAGAAGTCAAAGTCAGGCAGCAGTTGTATTGGGATTGGTTGCACTTTAACGGCACGTATACGCTTAACGACTCGATCATTACCAAAAATTCGGCGAATGCGGCGATTGTTGGCAAGCAAATGCAACAGCTGCCACAGACCATGTTTAGCGGCGGTCTGGATGTTAAATACGATAAATGGGCCGGCGGCATCATTGGTCGCTATGTCAGTCAGCCATCGTTTAATGACTTAAACTCCGACTCATTTACAGGTCGAGCAGGCAGTTACGACCCTTATTTTCTGCTTGATACCCGCATTGCCTACCAAGCGACGAAAAATATCGATCTGTCGTTTTCAGTGAACAACCTCCTGGATCGAGAGTATCAAGAGCGCCAGCATTTTTCGGTAAAGCTGAAATGGGTCCCATCCGATTTCAGCGCGAAAAATTTGCTGGCAGTTTATGCCTTCGGCGGCCCCGATTCGTCCGCGTCACCTCGTTTCGACCCAACAGGGGGTCGAAACATCGGCTCTCGCATGACTTGACGCCGTGTCGCGATGCCTTGCAGGTTTTCTCCGCTTCGCTGCGAAAACCCGCCTGGCGCTACGGCTATCGGGGACTAAAAATCGTCACTTCGCTATCGCTCCGTTTCCAAGATTTTCAGCGTCAGTGTTTTACCAACAAGCCGGCCGAACTGTATATGGGGAAGTGTCTTATAGCTTCTAATGCGAGTGACTGCCACGCCTTGCTTAACCTGCTCCGGATATTCGCAAACCGAGTATCCGGAGTAATGGCTATTTACGGTTTCTAACGCTCACCTTGCGTGCATGGGTCACAAAAATAGGCAATATACGCACTGATTTCGCCGACTTCATCTGTTCTTAATCTGTTCCTCATCAAGACTTAAACAATGCCTTCTAGAATCAATTCGTAACTGAATTATTCTCCGGAGAAGGCGTTTTTTATGTTCAGACTGACAAGTATTGTTGCAATGAGTTTGCTGGTTTCGCCATTGGCCTTGGCTGATGGTCACGGGCACGGGCACGGTCATCACAAACATCACGCTCATTATGGCGAGGTTGAGCGGGCGTATGTCCAGACACCACAGCCCGCACCGCGTTACAACAGTTACGATCAGCGATCCACCCAGGGCTTGTTAGGTGGTGCCTTAGGCAGTGCGGCAGGTTATGAGATGAGCAGGGGAGATCCGCTAGGTGCAGGTATCGGCGCCGCAGCTGGCGCCTGGATCGGTAATGGCATGAGTCGTTAAACGATTACCGGGCAACTATTACGAGTAATTTAGTGACAGGTTCTGAGTTTAGGGTGTCTCATTAGACAGGAGGACAAAATGAGAATAAAAGGTGGTAAAAAATATCAACAAGAGCAATACACTAGAGTGGAAAAGCTTTTGAATGTATTGTTGTTTTTTGTCGTCGTCTACTACAGCTACTATGTTTTGTCTTTCTCCCAAATAGGGGCTTGAGTTCACAAGCGCTAGCGATTTATGGTCACTTTGTGCTTCAAATCGGTTTTTGTCATAGAGTTCGTATAACTAAACGCGAGATCGCCTAAAACCCTGCAAGTCGCAAGACTTGCAGGGTTTTTTATTGCCAGCGGTCAGCTTTTGGGCGATTTTGAAGATAGGTGGTCGGGTTTCCAGGGATTTGGCCTTAAGCCCCTGAGTAGACTGGTGGAGCTTAGTTTATTGATCGCCTGTTAGTGCCGTTGACAACGCTGGACCCAGCTGATAGCTTTGCTCTCTGGCACTCACCAATATCGAGTGCTAACGAAATTTGGGGGATGAAGTGGCTGGCGGACAAGATTTAAACGAAAGATCGCTGTATTTATTGAAAACCTTGGTTGAGCGTTATATCCAGGACGGCCAGCCTGTTGGTTCGCGTATATTGTCTAAAGATCCGCAACTCAAGCTCAGCCCCGCTAGTATTCGTAATGTGATGGCGGATCTGGAAGAGATGGGCTTGATACATTCCCCGCATACTTCGGCCGGCCGAGTACCGACGGTGAGTGGCTATCGTTTGTTCGTCGACAGTTTGTTAACGGTCAAACCTTTGGCATCCAGCGAATTGGACCATTTGCAGCACGGCTTGCAAGGCGACGCGGATAAAGCCAGCGATGTGCTGAGCAAGGCCTCTAAATTATTGTCTGATGTGACGCGGATGGCCGGCGTAGTGACATTGCCGCGTCGGGAAAGCGTTACATTGCGGCATATCGAATTCCTGCCCATGTCCAATACTCGGGTGTTGGTTATTTTCGTCACCGACGATCAAGAAGTACATAACAAAATTATCCACACCCATAAGCAGTTTAGCCCCGCCGAATTGCAACAGGCTGCCAACTATTTGAATTCAGTCTATTCCGGTCGTAGCTTGGCGAAAATCCGTGATCTGATACTTCAGGAAATGGAGCAGGATCAGCGGCAGGTTAATCAGGGCATGATAGACGCTGTCAACATGGCGCAGCTTACCTTCACCGAACAGCCTAACGACGATTATGTGTTGAGTGGCGAAACCAATTTAATGGGCTTTTCCGAGCTGTCGGATATGGAGCGACTGAAACAGTTGTTCGAAGCGTTTAGTCAAAAGCGTGGCGTGATCCATTTATTGGATCAATGTTTGCAGACGGAAGGCGTGCAGATATTTATCGGCCAAGAGTCCGGCTATAGCGCATTCGATCATTGCAGTCTGGTGACGGCGCCTTATTCGGTCAATGACGAAGTGGTGGGCGTGTTGGGCGTGATAGGGCCGACGCGAATGGCCTATGAGAAAGTCATTCCGTTTGTAGACGTGACCGCAAAATTATTGGGCGCGGCCTTGAATCCCAAATAAATGGCCCTATCGTTAGGCGAACTAAAGAATTTAGAACCATGGAGTAAGTAATGAGTCATCAGCAGTCAAGCCACGAACAACAGTCGGATAGCGATTTAATCGCCGAAGTGTTGGAACAAACTAATCCGGCTAACGCCGAAGAACAGTCTAACGAAGCGCCTGCTACGGGTGAAGGTTTGACTGTGGAAGCCTTGCAACAGCAGTTGGAACAAGCTCAACAACAAGCCGCCGCCAATCTGGATAAAGCGATTCGCACCATGGCGGAAATGGAGAACCTGAAAAAACGCGTACAAAAAGACTTGGATGACGAACGTAAATACGGGCTGGCGAAATTCGCCAAGGAATTGCTAAGTGTATTGGATAGTCTGGAATTAGGCCTACAAGCGGCGACCGGCGATAGCCCGGAAATTGTGAGACTGCGCGAAGGCAGTGAATTGACCATCAAACAATTCGAGTCGGTATTCGCCAAATTCAATATCGAGACCGTAGATCCCACCGGCCAACCGTTCAACCCGGAAATGCACCAGGCCATGGTGATGCAACCAAGCGCCACTGCCCAACCCAATACCGTGTTAAACGTTTTCCAAAAAGGTTATGTATTGAACGGTCGTTTGCTGCGTCCGGCCATGGTGGTAGTCGCCAAAGCCGACGACAAGCCTGCCGATAGCGCAAAAATTGATGAGCAGGCTTGAAATTAATTCGATCAACCACATATCACTAACAACTTTTTAATTTATTACCTATTCAAGTCTGGAGAATATCAATGGGCAAAATGATCGGCATCGATTTGGGAACCACCAACTCCTGCGTCGCAGTACTGGAAAACGGCACCGCGCGGGTCATCGAAAACAGCGAAGGCGCGCGTACGACGCCCTCCATCATCGCCTTCACAGGCGACAACGAAGTGTTGGTCGGCCAGTCCGCCAAACGTCAGGCGGTAACCAACCCTGAAAACACTTTGTTCGCGATCAAACGTTTGATCGGCCGCCGCTTCAAAGAAGATGCGGTACAAAAAGACATCAAAATGGTGCCTTACAAAATCATGGAAGCCAACAACGGCGACGCCTGGGTAGAATGCCACGGTAAAAAAATGGCGCCACCTGAAGTGTCATCACGCGTGTTGATGAAGCTGAAAAAAGACGCCGAAGCGTTTTTGGGTGAAGAAGTGACCGAAGCGGTCATTACCGTGCCGGCTTACTTCAATGACTCGCAACGTCAAGCGACCAAAGATGCCGGCCGGATTGCCGGCCTGGACGTAAAACGTATCATCAACGAACCGACCGCAGCAGCGTTGGCCTTTGGTATGGACAAGCCTAAAGGCGATACCACCATCGCGGTTTACGATTTGGGCGGCGGTACCTTCGATATTTCAATCATCGAAATCGCTGAAATCGAAGGCGAGCACCAGTTCGAAGTATTGGCCACCAATGGCGATACCTTCCTGGGCGGTGAAGACTTTGACTTGCGCATTATCGAATTTTTGGCAGGTGAATTTAAACGTGATACCGGCATTGATCTGCACAACGATCCTTTGGCGTTGCAACGGTTGAAAGAATCAGCGGAAAAAGCCAAAATCGAGTTGTCTTCAGCCGAGCAAACCGACATCAATCTGCCTTACATCACCGCGGATGCGGCTGGCCCTAAACATTTGAACGTCAAACTGACCCGTGCCAAGCTGGAGTCGCTGGTTGACGAGTTGGTCGAAAGAACCAAAGGCCCTTGCTTGCAAGCGATTAAAGACGCGGGGATCTCCACATCTAAAATCAACGATGTGATTTTGGTCGGTGGTCAAAGCCGTATGCCTAAAGTACAGGCTTTTGTTAAAGAATTGTTTGGTAAAGAACCGCGCAAAGACGTCAACCCTGACGAGGCAGTGGCCTTGGGTGCGGCGATTCAGGCTGGTGTATTAGGTGGCGACGTTAAAGACGTGCTGCTGTTGGATGTAACACCACTGTCTTTGGGTATCGAAACCCTGGGTGGCGTGATGACCAAGCTGATCGAGAAAAACACCACGATCCCAACCAATGCATCGCAAACCTTCTCGACTGCGGACGACAATCAAACTGCAGTGACCGTGCATGTATTGCAAGGTGAGCGTGAAGTGGCGGCCGGTAACAAGTCACTGGGTCGTTTTGATTTGCAGGACATTCCACCCGCACCGCGCGGCATCCCGCAAATCGAAGTGTCGTTCGACATCGATGCCAACGGTATCTTGAATGTTTCCGCTAAAGACAAAGCCACTGGCAAGAAACAATCCATCGTGATTAAAGCTTCCAGCGGCTTATCCGATGACGAAGTCGAACGCATGGTAAGAGATGCGGAATTGCACGCCGACGAAGATCGCAAACTGAAAGAGTTGGTGTCTGCGCGTAATTCGGCGGAAGGCATGATACACGCCACCGAAAAGTCGATGAAAGAGCTGGGCGACCAAGTCGGTAGCGACGAAAAATCGGCCATCGAATCGGCGATCAAGGACTTGCATGCCGTGCTGAAAAGCGACGACAAAGACGCCATCGAAGCTAAAACCCACGCCTTGACCGAATTGTCCGGCAAGTTGGCCGAACGAGTCTATGCGCAAAAAGGCGCGGAAGGCGGCGCCGAGGCTGGGCATGCAGCTGGCGCGGCAGAAGCTGCTGCGGAGGAAGATCACAATGTGGTCGATGCGGAGTTTGAAGAGGTTAAGGACGATAAGAAGTAATAACGTAGGACGGGCGGCGAAAGCCGTCCGTTTTCCGTCTTATGTGTTAAATATTAGGAACAAGGACTAAATATGTTGGAAGCTCTATGGTCGGTTGAATTTAGCTCGAATTTCAATATTTCTGGAAATGGTGTCGTAGTATTTGAAACTGGCCGTGTTTTTGGTGGTGATAGCAGCATGATTTATGTTGGTAGTTACCAGGTCGAAAACGGTGATATTTATGCAGAAATTAATGTGCGCAAATATGCCAATGTTCCTGGAATGGTTTCTTCCGTCGGTTTAGACAGTTTTACCCTCAAAGTTACTGGCAAGCCAGATAGTCAGGAGTTGATATTGTCTGGTTTTGTCGTAGAAGACAGCTCGAGGAAAATTACTATTAGAGCCTATCGCCAAGCGGAACTTCCAAATCCATGAGCCATGTAGGGTACGCATCGCGTACCTTTTTGTTTGTGTGAAGGATGGGTATGCAAACCGCTGTATCGGAAGTCAAAGAATTGCTGAATAAATTGCCTGAAGAAAGCAGTTATGAGGATATTCAATATCACCTTTATGTCATTGCTAAAATTCAGCAAGGAATCGCTAGGGCAGAAACCGAAGGGACTGTTTCCCACGAGGAAGTCGAAAAACATTTTGATCGCGTGTTTGATTGAGTACAAACTTCCAAGGTATTTTTCGAGGTGAGAATTATGGATAGCACAGTAATCGAACGCGAAGCCCTTCATCTTCCTGCGGCGGAACGCGCTAAACTTGCTCATAATTTATTGTTAAGCTTAGAAAACCTCACCGATACTGAATTGCATGAAGCTTGGCTGGATGAGGCTCAACGACGTGCCGATGAAATAGATCAAGGTTTTGTCGAATTGATTTCAGCGGAGGACGTCAGCGCTAAAGCGCGGTTGTTGTTGAAATGAACTATCGATTTCACCCCGGCGCTCAGCATGAACATTTAGAAATTATCGGATTTTACGAATCAAGGCAGCCAGGTTTAGGTGCGGTATATTTGGCGGAGTTTGAGAGTTTTATGATTAGCGTTGCCGATATGCCGGGACGTTATCGAATTGAGCGAAAGCCTAATATCCGAGTGGTTTCCCTGCTTAAATTTCCTTAGAGAATTATCTTTAGGGATAATCATGCCGGTGTACAAGTTTTGGCGGTTTCGCATAAAAAAAGAAGGCCCGATTATTGGTTGGGTCGGTTATAACTGAATATATCAATACTGAATAATAATACCGAAGACATTTAAATGGCCGCAAAAGAAGATTTTTACAAACTGCTGGAATTGGATCGCAACGCGAGCGAAGCCGAGATTAAGAAGAGCTATCGCAAGATGGCGATGAAGTTTCATCCCGATAGAAATAACGATAATCCGGAAGAGGCCGAGAAAAAATTCAAGCTGGTCAAGGAAGCTTACGAGATTTTGTCCGACCCTAAAAAACGCGCGGCCTATGACCAATTCGGTCATGCCGGCGTCGATTCTTCAATGGGGGGCGGTCGCGGCGGCTTTAGCGGCGCGGAGAACTTTAGCGATATTTTCGGCGATGTTTTTGGCGATATTTTTGGTGGTGGCCGCCAGCAGCGTAGCAGCGTGCAGCGCGGTGCCGACTTACGCTATAACCTGGAATTAACCCTGGAAGAAGCGGTCGGCGGCACTGAAGCGACCGTTAAAGTGCCGGTATTGGTCGCTTGCGTCGAGTGTAATGGCAGTGGCGCCAAAAAAGGCAGCAGTCCGGTAACGTGCTCTACCTGTCATGGTCACGGTCAGGTTAGGATGCAGCAAGGCTTTTTCTCGGTGCAACAAACCTGTCCTACCTGCCGCGGTACTGGCAAGCAAATCAAGGATCCTTGCCCGAAATGCTATGGACAAGGTCGAACCCAGGAAACCAAAACCCTCAATGTCAAAGTACCGGCCGGTGTCGATACAGGCGACCGGATTCGTTTGGCAGGAGAGGGTGAAGCGGGGGCGAACGGTGGTCCGGCAGGGGACTTGTATGTGCAAGTGCAGGTTAAGGATCACCCGATCTTTACCCGCGACGGCGCCAATCTATACTGCGAAGTGCCAATCAGTTTTTCGATGGCATGCTTGGGCGGCGAACTGCAAGTTCCTACCCTGGACGGTAAGGTCATGTTGAAAATTCCGCCGGAAACCCAGACCGGCAGAATGTTCCGTTTGCGCGGTAAAGGCGTTAAACCGGTTAGAGGCGGTTTGGTAGGCGATTTGTTATGTAAGGTGCAACTGGAAACCCCGGTACATCTGACTAAGGAACAGAAATCCATGATCGAAAAGCTCGGTGAATCCCTGTCCGGTGGCGGCAAGCATCACAGTCCGCAAGAGCATGGCTGGATGGATGGCGTTAAAAGCTTTTTCGACAAGTTAACAGGATAAACCATGGTACGGGTCGCGGTAGTAGGCGCTTCCGGGCGTATGGGTTTGTGTTTGCTGAAAGCCGCGTTGGCTGCGGAAAACGCCGAATTGACAGTAGCGGTATCGCGCGCGGATAGCTTGGCGATAGGCAAGGATGCCGGCGAACTGGCCGGTGTGTCGGCGGCCGGAATTAAAGTTGGTGGCGACCTGGCAGCGTTAACTGATCGGTTTGACATATTGATCGACTTCACCCGCCCCGATGCGTCGATGGATTACATCGAAATTTGCCGCCAAGCTAGGAAAAAGGTGGTGATTGGCACCACCGGTTACAATGAGGCGCAAAAAGCCGCGATTGCCGAAGCCGCCAAGGATGTGGCGATAGTCATCGCTCCCAACTTCAGCGTGGGCGTCAATTTGTCCTTAAAGCTGTTGGAAATGACCGCAAAAGTGATGGGCGATTACACTGACATCGAAGTGATAGAAGCTCATCACCGGCATAAGGTCGATGCGCCGTCCGGTACCGCATTACGGATGGGCGAAGTGGTCGCCGCTGCGTTGGGGCGCGATCTGAAAGACTGTGCCATCTACGGCCGCGAAGGCGATACCGGTGCGCGCGATCGCAAAACCATCGGCTTTTCTACCATTCGGGCCGGCGATATAGTCGGTGAGCATACTGTGATGTTTGCCGACGAAGGTGAGCGCGTGGAAATCACTCACAAAGCCACCAGCCGTATGACTTTCGCTAATGGTGCGGTTAGAGCCGCAGCGTGGTTGGCAGACAAGCAAAACGGTCTGTTCGATATGCAGGACGTGTTGGGTCTGAAAGGCTGATCAGGTCTTAAACCTTGTCTGCACGCCGCTGAATCAGCTAAGGCTTATATTCGTAGAGGCGTTACCTCGCCAGTCAGTTTATAATGGCGGTAGTCCGCTATTACTTGCGCGTGATCGAAAGCCAACAAGCTTGGTAGATTGTCAAAGCCGAAGAGTCCATAGTTCTTAGCATCGTCTGCCGCCATTGGCGTACCGTGAGCCTGCGCCAGATACACGGCAGTGACAGTGTGATTGCGCGGGTCGCGTTGCGGATTGGAGTAAAGGCCCAGCAAGACGATGAGTTCTACATCCAGGCAGGTTTCTTCCTTGGCTTCGCGGATTGCCGCGTGCTCGAGCGTTTCGCCGACGTCGACAAACCCGCCGGGCACAGCCCAGCCGAAGGGTGGATATTTCCGTTCTATCAACACGAAAGGGCGCTGCGGATGATCGATCAATTCGATCAAAATATCGGCGGCTAACAACGGTGTGATTGGCTTGGCCATGCTATTCCTGATAATGATGAGTTTTAGAGCATTGAAGATATGAGCATTCTGCTAAATTTAAACATGTTTTCAAGCATTGCTGAAATTCTCGATTCTTTTTCCCCGACAAATTAATCATGAATTAATCCGCTTTTTATATCATCCCGGCTGCTTTAAGCAGCGCTTTTAAAGTCGAATTAAATTTCCAAGAAGTAACACATGAATGAGTTTATCCCCGGCCAACGCTGGATTAGTAATACCGAATCGGAACTCGGTTTGGGTATGGTGGTGGATGCGGAATTTAACCGCGTCACCGTACTGTTTTTAGCGACTGGCGACAGACGGGTGTACGCCAGAGATAACGCGCCTTTGACCCGTGTCCAGTTCAACGAAGGCGATGTGATCGAGTCTGCGGACTATGCAAAGCTTAGCGTGCAGCAGGTGCAAACGCACGATGGTTTATTGACCTATATTGGTATCGATGCAGACGGTCAGTTGCAGCAAATCGACGAGATGGAGCTTAACCATCATATTCAATTTAACAAACCGCAAGACCGTTTGTTTACCGGCCAATTCGATCCGACAGCCTGGTTTTTATTACGCTACGAAACCTGGCTGCGTCAGCAACAGCACCAACAGGCGGCTACCAAAGGCTTGCAGGGCGCGCGGGCTTCGCTGATTCCACATCAGTTATACATTGCCCATCAAGCCGCCAGTCGAGCCTTACCGCGCATTATGTTGGCCGACGAAGTGGGTTT
Source organism: Methylomonas albis (assembly GCF_014850955.1). Taxonomy (NCBI): domain Bacteria; kingdom Pseudomonadati; phylum Pseudomonadota; class Gammaproteobacteria; order Methylococcales; family Methylococcaceae; genus Methylomonas; species Methylomonas albis. The sequence continues at coordinate 3,825,487 of NZ_JACXSS010000001.1, read as the reverse complement.
GGGTAAAACCATAGAAGCGGGTTTGATCATTCAGCATCGCTTGATCAATGGCTTAAGCAATCGTGTGTTGATTTTGGTGCCGGAAAGCTTGCTGCATCAATGGTTGGTGGAGATGCTGCGCCGCTTCAATCTGCGCTTTAGTATTTTTGACGAAAGCCGCTGCTTTGCCAGTCCGGACGAGAACCCGTTTCTCAGCGAGCAATTGGTATTGTGCAGCCAGCGCTTCTTTGCCGATTCCGTGCATCGCCAGCAACAAGCCTTGGATGCCGGTTGGGATCTGGTAGTGGTCGATGAAGCGCATCATCTGGAATGGAGCGAAGAGGCACCCAGCGCCGATTATCTATTTGTCGAGCAATTAGCCTTGGCGTCTCCCGGTCTGATTTTGTTGACCGCGACGCCCGAGCAATTGGGTAAGGAAAGCCATTTTGCGCGTTTGCGCTTGCTCGATCCCGACCGCTTTTACCGATTCGAGCAGTTTTTGCGGGAAGAAAGTCAGTTTGAACCGGTGGCCAGACTGGCCAATTGGCTGATTTCCGGCGAAGCGCTGGATGCCGAACAGCAAGGCCAACTGAAAAACTTATTAAAGCAGGATAATGTTGATAAGTTGCTGCAACAGGTCAACGACGTTGAAGCCAATGCTCGGGAAGAATTGATCAAATTGTTGCTTGATCACCATGGCACCGGCCGAATTTTATTTAGAAACTCTCGGCAAACCGTACAGGGTTTTCCGGATCGGCAACGCTATGCTTATCCGCTGCAAGGTGATGAGGCTGCGGATTTGGCTAACAGTCCGTATCTGCAGTGGTTGATTGGGCAGCTGAAAGCCTTAGGCAACGAAAAAGCGCTGTTGATCTGTAAGCGCGCTGAAACCGCGATTCAGCTGGAGCAATGTTTGCGGCAGCATGTCGGACACACTGCAGCGGTGTTTCATGAAGGTATGAGTATCGTCGAGCGCGACCGGGCGGCGGCGTTTTTTGCCGATGAAGAGAGCCGGGCGCAAGTACTGATTTGTTCCGAGATCGGCAGTGAAGGTCGCAATTTTCAATTCGTGCGTCATCTGTTTCTGTTCGACCTACCGGAAAATCCGGATTTGCTGCAGCAACGGATAGGTCGTTTGGACCGGATCGGCCAGAAGCATGTGATTCAAATTCATATTCCGTATCTGCTTGATAGTGCTCAGCAGGTGTTATTCCGCTGGTACGATGAAGGTTTGGATGCATTTCGCCATAATTGTTCCGGCGCCGCGCAAGTCTTGAAATTACTGGGTGATGCTCGCGATAGCGCATTGGTCAGTCGCGATCCGGCGGCAGTCGAGGCCTTGATCGCCCATACAAAAGCTTTGAACAGCCAAGTGGAAGACGAGCTGCATAAGGGCCGCGACTTGCTGTTAGAGCTGAATTCTTGCCGGCCGCAAGAAGCCGCGCGGTTGGTGGAAGAGATCAGTGCCGGCGAATGCGATGGTCGTTTGTGGCCTTTTATGGAAGCCATGTTCGACTGTTATGGTGTCGATGTTGAAGATCACTCGCGCGATTGCCATATTCTGTGGCCCAGCGAAAATCTGCGTATTGCCCATTTCCCTATGCTGCAGGACGACGGTTTGACGGTAACCATCAATCGCGACATTGCGCTGGCCAGGGAAGACATGCAATTTCTGACCGCCGAACATCCTATGGTTTTGTCAGCTATGGATTTGGTGTTGTCTAGCGAGACCGGCAATGCTGCGGTTAGTGTAGTCAAACATCCGCAACTGAAAGCCGGCCAATTCCTGTTGGAGCTACTGTTTGTTGCGGAATGCAGTGCACCTGCCGAGCTGCAAATTGGCCGATTTTTACCGCATACACCGCTGCGCGTTTTAGTCGATCAACATAAAAAAGATCTAACGTCCGTGATTGGCCACGACAGCTTGGTCGAGACCGGCGATAGTTTCGATAAGGCGCAAATCAGCCAGTTTTTGAACAGCCAGCGTCAGCATATTCAGGACATGATCAAAGTTGCGGAACAGCTGGCAGACGCGCAAATGCAGAAATTGATAGCGGAAAGCAGTAATCAGATGATTGCGACACTAACCGGCGAAATCAAACGTCTGGTGCGGCTGAAAAAGATCAATCCAGGTATCAAGGAGCAGGAAATCGAGCAGCTCAAAGAAATGACCATGCTATCGCACGAAAGCATACAGGAAACCCAGTTGCGGCTGGATGCGGTGCGGTTTGTGATTACCAGCTAACTTGCCGACAGCGATTTACGGCGAGCAGGCGCCGTTTTTTGCCGGGATGACGATTAAGCGGTTTTGATCAGCACGGTGGTGTCGTCCAGTTCCACGCATTCAAACATCAGGTCGTCGATAGAGCCTTCGACGTGGTCGATATAGTGCAGACCGCACTCTGAGTCGACATGTTGATGTTTCAGAATGCCGTGTACACTGAAAGGCGTTCCGGATTCAGGCAATACCATGGTGATTTTAACTTTGCCGGCAACATCGGGACTGATGGGGTTTTGGAGTTTAACCCGGATGCCGCTGTAGCTGATATCCAGAATTTCCGCATTCAGCGAAATCTCCCGGGATGTTCTGCTATTGAAAATAATGCCTGCTTGCAGGCCTCTAGGTTTTACTCTACGGTGAATTCGTTTCTCGAAACTCATGTGATTTGACCTCTGCTGAAGGATCGTGGTTACGCTATCGAGGGTTTAGTGTAGGCGCAAAGTCAGTTTTTGCTACTGTTGGTGTGTTTATCATGCCATATCTTTTCTTTTCATACACCCGTTAATTACGGGCACAACATAAGGTTTTTGCATGTTATTTTCAGAATTGGGTTTGTCCGAGCAGCTTCTCAAAGCTGTTGCCGAGCAAGGCTATGAAACCCCGACACCGATTCAGGCGCAGGCCATTCCGGTCATTTTGCAAGGCCGCGATGTCCTCGCCGGCGCCCAAACCGGCACTGGCAAAACCGCTGGATTTACCTTGCCTTTACTGCAGTTGTTGCAGGAACAACCGCTTCCGCAAAAGCCGCGTCCGGTTCGGGTATTGATTTTAACGCCGACTCGCGAATTGGCGATGCAGGTTTTTGAAAGCGTCAGAACCTACGGCAAGCATTTACCGTTTTTTGCAGAAGCCATTTTCGGTGGCGTCAGTATTAATCCACAGATTCAAAAAATACAGCGCGGTACCGATATTATCGTTGCTACGCCTGGTCGATTGCTGGACTTGATTCAGCAACAGCATCTGGATTTGTCTAAGGTTGAACATTTTGTACTCGATGAAGCTGATCGCATGCTGGACATGGGCTTTATTCGCGATATTCGCAGAATCATTGCTTTGCTGCCCAGTAGACGCCAGAATCTGATGTTTTCGGCAACGTATGCCCCGGAAATTAGCGCGCTAGCGGAACAAATTCTCAACGATCCTGTAGAAATCTCGGTCGCGAAGCGCAATGCTGCGGCTGATACTGTCTCCCAGTTGGTCTACGGCATTCAGCGCGAATATAAACGCGAATTGCTGTCCTATCTGATAGGCAATGGCAATTGGCAGCAAGTGTTGGTGTTCGTCCGTACCAAACACGGCGCGGATCGTTTGGCCAAGCAGTTGATCAAGGATGGCATACGTTGCGCGGCCTTGCATGGTGACAAGAGCCAGGGCGCTCGGGTGCGAGCCTTGGAGGAGTTTAAAAACGGTTCTATTACCGCGCTGATTGCCACCGACATCGCTGCGCGCGGCTTGGACATTGATCAATTGCCGCATGTGGTGAATTTCGATTTACCACAAGTGGCGGAAGATTATGTGCATCGAATCGGCCGTACCGGTCGCGCTGGCGCCGAAGGTCAGGCAGTTTCGTTAGTCGATCCGGAAGAGGCCTATCTATTGGCCGCTATCGAAAAATTGTTGAAAAGGCCGATCCCGCGAGTCGATGATACCGGCTATCCCAACGTGTCTTTGGAGGTTACCAATAGCAAGCCGAAACCGCAAACGACACAGCCGAGCAAGCCGGCAAGACGGCCGCAGAACGGCCGGTCGGCGGAACAGGGTAAACGTGCGCCAAGTTCTCGTAAACCACGTCAGCAAGTGGCTAAACCTCGCTGATCAGTTTGGCTCGTCGTGCCCGGCCATGGGTGCGACAGTCGTCTCTCGCCGAATGTCCGTTTATTCCGCAACCGGCTCCGCGAAAATATGGATTGCCAGCCATATAGATTCAATGTCCGGATGGGTCCAATCCACCCTATGCCGGCAATGCGCCGGAATCAGCAAATAGTCGCCCGGCTTCAGGTCGACAGGCGCGGATAGGGCGAATGTCAGCCGTGCTTCGCCTTGTAACAACATCACCCACTCGTCCTGATTTTGATCGTACCATTCGTCTTTGGCGCTGCTATGGCCCTTGGAAACGATGCGCTCGATGCGAATATTAGGTTTGCTAAACAAGGTTTGGCATAATTCTATTGGCAACTGAGCTGGAATGTCTGTAAAAATGCACGAACTGCTGATCTTCATAAAAGCGGGCACATAATAATAAATTGGGGGAGGGGAATGAAATGAATAATACGTCTTTTGCTTCGTTAATGGCGGTGGTTATCGATAAGCTACCGGGGATTATGCAACTGTCCCAACGCAGTTGCGATACCGCTAAATGTGTGGATTTTTTGGCGCCGCTGTTACTGCGGCTTTATTTGGCGCCGGTATTTTGGATGGCGGGCACTAAAAAATTCGCAAACTTTTCCGACACGGCTGAATGGTTTGGTAACGCCGAATGGGGTTTGGGTTTGCCGGCGCCTTATGTGTTGGTGTTTCTGGTGGCGTTATTTGAAATTGTCGGGGCCTTGTTTTTGTTATTCGGCTTCGCCACGCGACCGATTACCATGCCCTTGATAGTTATCATGGTGGTAGCAGCCGTTAGCGCGCACCTCAAAAATGGTTGGCTGGCCATTGCAGCCGGCAGCGGTATTTTCGCCACCGAACGCACGATAGGTGCGATAGAGCGTTTGGAGCGGGCCAAGGAAATTTTACAGGTTCAAGGCGACTATCAATGGCTTAGCGAGAATGGCGTCTTGGTGATATTGAATAACGGGATTGAATTTGCCGCCACCTATTTCGTGATGTTGCTGGCGCTATTTTTTCTGGGCGGCGGCAGGTTCGTCAGTGTTGATTATTGGCTGGCGCGCAAATACTTGCCTGAACTAGCACCCAGGGTCTAACCACAACAGCCCAGACTGAGCTGTTGGCGCTGATCCATTCGCCGGCCTGTCGATCCGAAACATGACCGATTTGGCCGGCAGTCAGCCACTGTTCGACTTGGGTTTTATTGTCCTGGGAGAACTGATAAGCCACTTCGACCAGATCCAGTCCCTCCGCTACCGAGATCGCCAGCCCGGCCGCGAAAAATCTTTGCAACTCGGCCCAGGGAATGGACGAAGTCTCTAAATTCACCTTGGCTTTTTCCAGGTTTGGGAGCGCGTCGGTCATTAACATTTTCCGGTTGTTATAGGATGTTGTAGTATGCCCAGCTATTTTATCGTAACCCGGTTTACAAAACAGAAGTGAGGATTCATCCATGTCGCTATTGAGTTCATTTAAAAAGCGTTCCACCCTGGACGCGGCGATTAAGCAAGTTGCCCAGGCCCGTAAAAGCGAAGGCAGCAAAGCCGAGCAACTATACAAGGGTGCGTATCAAGGCTTTGCCAATGTGATTGCTGATCATTTGATTGTTTCCGAAGCGCTGTATCATTGGGGATTTGCTTTATTGCACGAAGCCCGGACTCAAGAGCCGAAATTGGCTATTGAAATATACGAAGATGCTATTTCCAAGTTTTCTTTTTGTTTGCTGATTTCGCCAAATTATTTGGGGGCCGCGATAGACGGCGGGGTGGCGTTTATGGAATTGGCCCGCATCAGTTCCGACGCGGCGAAGCCTGACCTTTACGATTTGGCGGAAGATTTTTTCGAGAAGGCCTGTGGTATTCAAAAAGGCAGCGCGGCTTACAATCTGGCCTGCGTTTATGCTTTGCGCGGCGATAACGACGCCTGTTTGGCCGCGTTGCAAACTGCCAGGGACTTTGGCAGCTTACCCGACGAACAAAATATATTGCAAGACGAAGACATGGCTGACGTTATCAACGCCAATTGGTTTAAGGAGTTTATGGATGAGGTTCGCGCCACGCCTGCACCGGAAAAAACTAGAATCAAGGATATTGAAATCAATGTGGAGCCGGGCTTCAAACTGGAGAAAAAAGAGGATTTCGATTATTACTCTTAATTTGCTGTCCACGCCGCTTTAGGCAGTTCAAGCTTTAATACCCTGCGGGAACCAAGATTTAGCGGGGTTTTAGGTCTGAAGTATTCAGACTATCCATCTGCACTGGTTTCAACCTGGTCAACCCGTTTTTTGTCCTCGGACGAGGTATGAAAAGCAAACCAATTGCATAGAAAATTCAAGGCGTCGTCGGCGCTGATGCTGTTCGATTGTAGTTGATACATTAAACAATCGACTGAGGGGGCACAAGCAACTGAAGCTAGCCGGCAAATCTTGGCCAAAACCCCATCTGGTCGTTCACGGTGCCAGAGAGATGAACTTTGCCAGTGGTGCGGCGAGCACAGCATTTTTTTACGCTGAAGCTCCGGGTATTTTTTTTCATTAAAATCATGAAGATGTTATTGCTGAATATGATGATTAAGCTATTGATTTATAATGATTGTTTCGATATTTTTGCCTCTGTCTTTCAGGATTTAGCTGATAGTGAATGCTCTTCGGTTTCCATGGCAGGCTTTGCGTCGCCGACATCCTTGTAGTGCTGAGCGGTTTCATCGAATGCTTCGGCGATAGCCAAAAAGGCATCGGTGATATCCGGATCGAAGTGAGTTCCCCGGCCTTTAGCGATCAGCCGTACAGCTTCTTCGTGGGGATACGCTTCTTTATAAACGCGTTTGCTGATCAGAGCGTCGTAAACGTCGGCGACTGCCATCAACCGGGCGCTAAGCGGGATTTGCTCTCCCGAAAGCCCTTGCGGATAACCGGCGCCATCCCATCTTTCATGGTGGCAATAAGCAATCTCCACCGCGTAATTCAAAAATGACCAGTCGCCGTCACCAAAATCCCGTGCCGCCGACAAGATGGCAGACCTTCCCTCCTCGCAGTGGGTTTTCATAATCTGCCATTCATCCGGCGATAGTTTTCCCGGCTTTAGAAGTATCGCATCGGGAATGGCAACCTTGCCGATGTCGTGCAGAGGCGCGGATTTAAACAACAGTTCGATGGCGCCATCGGAGAGACTATAGCGAGCATTGGTGCGCAACCGTTCGGCCAACAGCTTTACGTATCGTTGGGTACGGCGTATATGGTTGCCGGTCTCGTTGTCCCTGACCTCCGCCAACGCACAAAAAGCCGCGATGATGGAGCTTTGCGCGGCGATCAGCTGCCTATCTTTGCGGAACAACTCTTCCGTGCGCTCGGCCACTAATTGCTCAAGATTTTCGTTATGCTGTTTCAGCTCGCGCCTGGTGGTGGCCAGGGTCAGATGATTACGGACCCGGGCCAACACCACCGGTGCGGATGCCGGTTTGTGAATAAAATCCTCGGCGCCCAGCGAGAGGCCACACTCCTCGTCCACGGCGCTATCCAAGCTGGTCAGAAAAATCACCGGAATATCGCGAGTCGCGAGGTTGGCTTTAAGTTGCTTACAAACCTCGAAGCCGTCGATGCCCGGCATGACGACATCCAGCAATATCAGGTCCGGCGCGTCCCGGCTAATCAGCGCCAAAGCCTCGGAGCCATCGCTGGCAAAGCGGGTGCTGTATCCCTTGCCCAAGATGTTGCTCAACACCTCGATATTATTTAAGGAGTCGTCTACGATCAGGATTTTTGGTCGTTTATCTTGGTTATTCATGGTCTGTCCAGCTATTGCGTTCTAAGAGTTTCTCTAATGCAATTAATGCTGCATCGTAGCGCAATTCGTGTGTCGCTTGCGCAATTTCCGCAAATTCCAAGGCTAGTTCGTGATCGCCTATCTTGCGGACGAGATCGGTGACCGAATATCGGGCATCCAGATTCTTAGCTTTCAGCTGGCGCAGCAATTTCTTTAGGTCGGGAATCAGGCTAGCATTTTTAAACAGTTCTTCCGGATTGATCGATGAGGCAAGCAGTCTATCGTTAGCATTTGCTTCAGGCTGACTTAATAAAAGCAGTGCTGCCTCGCATTTCTGTACAAGGACTTCCGTTTGCTCCATCAAATTCTTCTCCTCACCGCTTTTGAGCATCCGGCAAAGTTGGTCAGCCGAGGATTGTAGAGCGCCGAAACCTAAATTGCCGGCCTCGCCTTTCAGGCTGTGAGCGACGAAAAACAGTTGCTCCAAATCGCCATCGGCAAGCCGTTGGCGCAATAGCGTTGCAGCGTTCTGATGCTGTTCGGCAAACGCGAGCAATAGGCGCCGGTAAAGGGCGATATTGCCTCCCAGCCGGGCCAAAGCCGCTTGCACCGCCACGCCTGGCAGATTGCTCTCGAGTTTGGCAATTGCCTTGGTATCCGTGGTAATGTCGGCAGCTTTTTCCTGTTGCGCCGCAGCGGTTTTGGGTTTGATCCACCTCGCCAGCGCATTGGCAAGTTCTTCCGGTTCGACCGGCTTGGCGATGTGGTCATTCATGCCGGCCGCTACGCAGGCCTCTTTATCCTGATTCATCGCCGCAGCAGTCATCGCGATGATGGGCAATTCCTTAAACGCTGCCGATTGGCGTATCCTGCGGGCAGCCTCCAGGCCGTCCAGCACCGGCATATGCAGGTCCATCAACACCGCATCGAAACTGGATTTCTCCAGCCAATCCAAGGCCTCCAGGCCATTGTTGGCAGTCGTGACCTCCAGACCGCCTTTAATCAGAAATTCCTGCGCCACCTGTTGATTGAGTTGATTATCCTCGACCAGCAAGATCCGAGCGCCGCGGATGGCTGCCAGCGTGGTGCGGGTGGCGTTGAATACTTCGGCGACGGGAACAGGCTGGTTGGTTTTGTTTCGTTGCAGTTGGATCAGGGTGTTGAGCAGGCTGGAGGGCGTGACCGGCTTGGCGATGATCGCATCCACTCGTATGTTGCCGGCCGACTTGGCCAGCGCCTCGCGCTCATAAGCCGTGATCATGATGGATATTGGCGGCCGGCTGTTATGCTCGCTATGGGCTATGGTCTCGGCCAGCTCCAGACCGTTCATGCCGGGCATTTTCCAATCCAATAACAACAGCTCGAAGGGTTTGCCGCATCGCGCCGCTTCGGTAAACAAGCGCAAACCTGTTTCGCCCGAACCGGCCGTCATCACCTCGAATTGCCAACTTTCCAGAATCGAGCGCAGTATCGTCAGCGAGGTTTCCTGGTCGTCGACCACCAGGGTGCGCATGGGGCATAAACCCTGTAAACGCCGGTCCTGTGTCTGCTCGCTTGACGAAATGCCGGCTGGCAGGCCTAGTCGAACCGTAAAGGCAAAGATACTGCCGGATTCGGGTTCGCTCTCCAGGGTGATTTCTCCCTCCATCAATTCCACCAGGCGTTTCGAGATCGTCAGCCCCAAGCCGGTGCCGCCGAATTTGCGGGTGATACTGGCGTCGGCCTGCGCGAAAGGCTGAAACAGTTGGCCGGCTTGTTCGGTCGTGATGCCGATGCCGGTATCTCTCACCGCAAAACGCAGGCGTATGGCATCGTCGGTCCTTTCCTGCGTCTCGACGCGAAGGTGGACTTCGCCATGTTGGGTGAATTTAATGGCGTTACCGACCAGGTTGTTAATGATCTGGCTGAGGCGGAGCGGGTCGCCCTGCAGCTGATCGGGCACATCCAGCGCCATATCGATGAACAGCTCAAGACCTTTTTCATCGGCACGTATGGAGAATAAGTCTGCCGTCGCCCGTAGTATTTCTTCCAAACTGAAATCGATGGCCTCGATGTCTATGCGCCCGGCTTCGATTTTCGAGTAATCGAGAATGTCGTTGAGAATATCCAGCAAGGCTCGCGACGAATTCAATACCTTGCTGAGGTAATCGTGTTGCTTCCGGTTCAGTTCGGTATCCAGTGCCAGTTGCGTCAGGCCGATGATGGCGTTCATTGGTGTGCGTATTTCGTGGCTCATGTTCGCCAAGAAATCGGATTTGGCCAGGTTGGCATTGTCGGCTTGTTTTCTGGCGTCCAACAACTCCGTCGTGCGCTCGTTTACCAGGTGTTCGAGATGGTTTTTGTAGTGCTCCAATTCGACTTCGTAGTGTTTACGGTCGGTGATGTCCATGCGTATGCCCAGGATGCGGGTGACCATGTCGTCTTCGCCGCGTTGCACGCAGAACGCTTTAACACTTATCCAACGATAGCTGCCGTTGGCATGGCGCATCCTGGCTTCGTAACTATAGGCATTGGCCCGTTTCGACAATACGGCAGCAATTTTTTCGGCGATGCCGGCCCTGTCGTCCGGATGGAGGCGCTCCAGCCATTCGTTACGATCACCCGAACCGGGTTTTGCTTGATAGCCCAGCATCGTGAAATAAATCGGTGACATCTCGAAACTGTCCTTTTTGACATCCCAATCGAAAACGCCGATTTGTGCCACATCCATCGTCAAACGCAGACGCTCTTCCGATGTTTTGAGCTGCTCTTCGACTTGCTTGCGCTCGGTAATGTCGAGCGTAAAACCGTTGATCTGTCCGCTTTCTTCATCCAGGTAGGCGGACATCGAGAACCATTTGGTTTGTCCGGATATGAGCACCGCTTGCGCTTCAAAGCCGCGCACCTCTTTATCTGTCTGCAGCAACTGATAAAACAACTTCAATTGATTGAGATCGACCCATAGCTTCTCGGCCGGAACATAACGTTGCAGAAAGGCGTCGACGGAATCGCATTCCAATTGGCGTGCCAAAGTGAGATTCAGAAAGCTATAGTGTCCTGCAAAATCTCTCTGAAAAATGCCGACAGGTGCATTCTCGATGATGTAGCGGTAATTTCTTTCGTTGTTCTGCCATTTCAAACGGCTGTGTCGCGCAACCAAGGCTAACACTAACGAAGCGATCAAGATGACGAGTCCGGCCGCGCCGTACCAAACTAAATGTTTCCACCACTCGGCCAGATAATCCTGTTCGGCGATGGCGGCCAGCACGTACAAGGGATAATCGCCGACCCGCCGAAAACTATAGAGGCGTTTGACGCCATCGGCCGGGCTGGCCTGTAGATAGAAACCGTGGGTCATGCCCTGGGCAATGTATTGGTGCAGGGGGTGGTTAGGCATGGTTTTGCCTAGATTGGCTTCCAGATGCGGATGGCGAGCCCAAAGCCTCATCTGTTCGTCGCGGAGTAAAACCGCGCCGTGCTCGCCAAGGTTCAGCGTCGCGTAAAAATTTTCGAACGAACTCAATTGCACAATGACGTTAACGTATCCGGCAAAGCCGCCATCGGGAAAATCGACACGCCGGGTCAGGGAGATATGCCAGATGCCCAGGGTACGGGATATTTCCGGCGGGGAAATGTGTAAGCCAGTCTGGCGATGATCCCTATGAAATTGAAAGCTTTCTTTGTCGGCGACATTGATGGCTGGCTGAGCATCGATGGAGCTGTAGATACAATCGCCGTTGGTATTGAATATCTGGATTCCGCCGATTTCGATCACCGCCGCTTGCTGAATATCGTCGGCCTTTTCCTTCAGCAAGGCTTGCATAGCATGGTTTTCAATGGCGTTATCGAACTGGCTGCTGCGCATGTCGTCGAGTCGAATATGCCGCTGAAGATCTTTCAGAATCAGATCGATTTTTTGTATCGTGGCCAGCGCATGCCCCTCCAGAACCAGAGCGATATTTGCCGTTTCGATACGCGCGTGTTCTATGTGGTTATCGCGCTCTTGCTGCAGGCTCAAGCCCATCAGCGCGGCAAATCCTAAGACACCGACCAAACTCGCAGCGATCACCAAACCAAAAGCGGATATTCTTGGAAAACGTTGTTTCATGTGCCACTCCCGGCTATAAATTATCACCTAAATTCGGCAATTGTTAAAAAGCCAAGGACTCAAAGTGAGCCGATGAGATGGCCGCGCATAAACTGGCGCGAGACGAATTCCATAGTGAACGGCCTTATTCAATCCCACCGTAAGAACAATTCGACAGGCTTATTTTGCGCCGTCGCCTTGCTATCAGAACTCGGCTAATCTTGAAACGAGAAAACCGAACGCATACGGGCAAATGTTTCCGCTACTGTTGGTAGCAGGCATTTACAATCGCCCGCAATTTTTCCAGGCCCAATTCACGGGTAAGCGCTATATTGCGCTCTGGGATACCCTCCGGGTCGGGATGACTGGCGACGGCTTTTTCAATGCTGTCTTCGCGAATCAGATGCAGCATCGGGTAGGGGGAGCGGTTGGTATAATTGCTGGGGTCGTTTTCCGGCGTTTGCGCGAAGCAATAGTCCGGGTGAAAACTGGCCAATTGATAGATGCCTTCGTAACCTTGATCGATCAGCAATTGCTCGGCGATAGCCAGTAAATCCAGGAAATCCTCAAAGTCGGCAAACGCGTCGGTAAAAATTAACAAGGTGGTCTCGGTGTCGGGCTCGGAATCGAGATGCACGCACTCGGTAATTACCGCTTCCAGGCTATCCTCAATGCTGTTGCTCGGCACGACCTGATAGCGAATACTGTTTTTCTCCTGCTCGCGGCGGGCAAACGGGCAGATATTGTATTCAATAACAAAAGTTTTTAGCCAAGCCTGCGTAGCGGCGATAATTTGTTGGTTAGTCATGGTGATCGAAAAAAATGATGAAAAGTACTAAGCACGGCCTTTGGCTGTTGGCGTTATTGCCGGCTCTACTGCATGCGGACGTGTACCAATGGACCGACCAGCAAGGTCGCCACCATTATGCCGATCATGGCAATGAAAACGCCAAAGTCCTAAATATCGATCCCGGTGTTGCTTTCTTTCGGGTAGAAAAGGTATTCGATGGCGATACTATCTTATTAAGCGACGGCCAGAAAGTCCGTTTTTTGGGGATCAATACGCCGGAGGTTGCCGGCCGCAACAAGTCTGCCGAAGTTGGCGGCGAGCAAGCCAAAGCCTGGTTGAAGGATAAGTTGGAACATCGCAAGGTTTTTCTGCAGGGTGACGTGGAAAAGCAGGACAAATATCAGCGTACCCTGGCCTATGTCTTCACCGAAGACAAGGAACAAATTAACGTGGAGTTGGTCAAGCGCGGTTTGGCCACAGTCAATATCTATCCGCCCAATCTGAAATATCTCGAGCCATTGCTTGCAGCTCAACATATTGCCGAACTAGCCAAGCTAGGGATTTGGGCCGATGAGGCTTATGCACCGCTGGCCGCCGAACTACTCGACGAGAATAACTACCAGGGTTGGAAGCGCATAACCGGACACATCCGTGCGGTAAAAAGGACGGCCAAACACAGCTATCTGCAATTCTCCGATACGGTATCCATTAGCGTAGAACCCATGTCCGTGGATTTATTTCCGCCGCTGGAAACCTATGTCGGCAAAGACGTGGAAGTTAGGGGCTGGGTTAAACGCTCGAAACAGCGTTTCGCCGTGCAGGTCAGGCATCCGGCCGACATTGTGTTGCGTTGACGCTATTCGTTCCAGGCTAGTCTTCTTCCGCGAATAAAGCTCGAATCATTTGCTTTTCTTCGTCGTTGAGAATTTTTTCCGCTGAAAACCACCGGGTTCGTTGAAAGGGCATTTCCTGTTCCCCGTCGCGCAACGCTGCCCGACGGTCTATCTCGCGCCGCTCGGCCCGCCGACGATCCAAAACCCGCCGGTCTTGTTTTGGCCACAACACATATTGTTGCTGAACGAAAGCGATCCACTCCGCAGAGTTGAAGGCGAACGGATTAGTCCGGCGTTCTTGCTGACGGCGCGCCCCTCGGCGGCGTGCCGAATCATCGCTAGTCATCATAGTGGCTACCATTGACCTATGCCGCCGCATACACGAATGCTGTAGAGGACAACCGGCGAATTGAAGTTGAAAAAATAGTTCCTAAATAACATTCGGCCAAAATAATAAACTTCCCAAGAAAATCTGAGTATGTAGGTAGGGATTTTAAATGTACCCGCCCAAATGCTCAATCAAACTTAATCCTCGGATGTCATTTTACTGGACAAAGTTCCGGGTAATCGCGGCAGTTGATCAGTCATCACCCGCAATTTGGGTGGCGATCTAAAAATCCGCCTGCTATTGAACTGCGGTTTTTGGTTTTGAAATCAGTGGTTGGTCGGACGACAAGCCGCTTATGCCAGCAAAACGGCTTTGACAGCGCTGATGGCAGCCCGGGAGAAATTGTTGGCTATGCCTTTTTCGCCGAATAAGGCAGGCCAGCAAGCACTTTTTATGGCAAAGCGTTTGCTGTTTTGGCAGCTATGGCGCTATGCGCCATTCGCATCTGGAGAGCTCCGGAAACAATGTATTGATTAATAGCCGCGAATCGACCAAGCCTTTTTTCATCAGCGCAATCAATGTTTTATTAGTGGACCCAACCGGTAAGATAGCCCATTCCTTAGGGCATTTATTCAGCAGATTTTTTTGAGCAGTAGTAAGTTTTTCTCTAGCCATCGTTACACCTATTTTCGGATTTGGTATTGCTAACGGGTCTTGTATATGGGGTTTTACTTGACGTTGGCATACGGTAAGTCAAAAAACAGGATTTGTTAAATTAGTAATATTCATCAGGTCTATTAATAGCGTGCATTTGGGGCTATTTATGGCTATTGAACTCCAGCCTGAGTGGGAACAAGGATAGTGAAGGGCCGGGTTAATGGAATAGATAAACTCACTGTCGGCAGGCTTCATAGACGCGGACGAGTTCCAGTAGATTGGTGGCCCCGGTTTTTTCCATTACCCTGGCGCGATGAATTTCAACAGTACGGTGACTAATGCCCAAGCGCCGCGCTATTTCTTTATTGGCAAGGCCGGCCACTACCATACCCATGATCTCCAGTTCGCGTGAAGTCAGGCCATTTAGCCGGTCACATGCTGCTTGCCCCTGCATTGCTTGCGCGAGAGTGTTGATTTCAAGCTGCTGCAACGCTGCTTGCACCCGTTCGATCAACAGTGCCGTGCTCACCGGCTTGGTCAGAAAGTCGACAGCTCCGGCCTTCATGGCTCGAACAGTCATTGGAATATCGCCATATGCGGTCAGAAAAATAATGGGTAGCCGGATGTGGCGGCAGTTGAGTTCGGCTTGCAGTTCGTGACCATCCAGACCCGGCATGTTGACATCTAGCACCAGACAGCCAGGCTGGCCAGGGCAATAGCTTTCCAGAAAGGATTCAGCGCTGGCAAATGTTTGGTACGCAAGGCCGGCTATTTCAAACACCAAGCCCAGGCTATCGCGGACTGCATCATCGTCATCCACCACAAACACGCAGGGTTGAGTACTCATTTCGCAAACGGCAAGATAAACAGCATGGTTAGGCCATCGCCAACATTTCGCTCTGCCCACATATTCCCGCCGTGAGCTTGAATCAGGGCGCGGCTAATGGCCAAGCCCATACCCAGTCCGGCTGGTTTGGTCGAGTAGAAGGGTTGAAACAGGGTTTTCAGGGCAATGGCATCCGTCAGGCCTTTTCCGCTGTCACAGACTGTCACTAAAGCCATATCCGGGTCATCAGGGTAGCGACCGGTTTTTATGCGCAGGATTTCCGCGTGTTTACCCTGTTCCTGCATGGCTTCCAGAGCATTGCAGATCAGATTGACCAACACCTTTTGAATTTGTAGTGCATTGACCGTGATCCGCGGCAAGTCGGCAGCGAGGTCCAGTTCTAATTTAAAGCTGCTTAAGGTTCTGTCGTTTTTGACGAATACGCACGCCTCATGCACCAAAAAATTAATATCGATCAGTTCACTGATGGCTTCTGTTTTATTCAAATGGCTAAATAATTGCCTTATTACTTCGCCGGCACGCTGTGCTTGTTGAACACAAGCTTCCAGCACATGGCTGAGCTTTTGCGAGTCAGGTTTGTCCGATTGATACAAGCGCAGCGCCACATCGGCGTACGAGGAAATGGCGGCCAGGGGTTGATTTAGTTCGTGGGCTATTGCCGCTATCGTCTGGGTGGCCAGCGATACCCGAAAAGACTGCTCCATCTTATTGCGGCGTTCGCTCAATTCTTTGTTCAGTTTGTAGTCGGTGATGTCGAAATTGATGCCTAACAATCGATAAGGCCGCTTGCTTTTGTCATGCAATAGGCTGCCGCGAGCATGGATCCAACGATACGAGCCATTCTTGTGACGCAAGCGGAATTCCAGTTCGTAGGTTGGCAGATGCCCGGACAGATAGTCCTCGGTGCTTGCCAAGACCATGGCCCGATCATCGGGATGCAAGCGGGATTCCCATTCTTCCCATTGGTTAAGCAACTCTTGGTCGTCAAAACCGATTTGTCGCTTCCATTCCGGCGAGAGAAATAATGTTTGAGACACTAAATCCCAATCCCAATAACCGGCATTCACTTCGCCGATGATCAACGCCAGGCGGGTTTCAGTGTGTTGCAGTTCAGCATGGGTACGCTTCAGTTCGGTAATGTCTACATGGGTGATAATCATGCCTTGCAAACCTTGGGTAATGCGCTTGGCATGCATCATAAACCAGAGTTCGCCAAGCTTGGTGTGACACGGATATTCCAGCATAAACTCCTGTTGATGTCCCGCTATTAAGGCTTCGAGACCTGCCAAGGCTTTATGCGCATCCCGGTCGCCGGTCGCCGCCGAGCGACGACAAACCTCAAGGTAATTGGCGCCCTCCGATAGTTGGCTGGGCGAACCGCCATTCTCGATGGCAAAGCTATCCCAAGGTGCGTTAACGGTAGTTACCACGCCTAGTTCATCCAGAACCGCCACGTGGGCGGGTAGCGAATTCAGAATGCAACGTACGAATGCCTCGCTACGACGCAGGGCGTCGTCCGCCACTTTGAGCGGCGTAATGTCCAGGAATGCACCCACGGCCCCACGAGGCCGACCGGCATCGTCCAGCAAGGGTGAGGCATTCGACACGACGGTGATCACTTTACCGTCCGTGCGGACGATATCCAGACGTTCATCGCTCACTACTTCTCCACGACATGCGCGCTGTATAGGCAGATCATCTGCGGCTAGCGGCAAGCCGTTTAACAGCACCGTTATGGGCGGCGGGTTCTCGTTGGACAAAGAAAGCTCGGCAGTAGGGGGTAAGCCGAGCATCTGCTCATTGGCCAAATTTCCACGAATATGCTGCCCGCTGTTGTCATCGGCGATCGAGAGTCCAATAGGCACAGTGTTGAAAATAACCTGCATTTCCTGCAGTCGGCGCTGCAAGCGTTGGTTCAATAGTGAAATTTTTTGCTCTGATAGTTTTCGCTCTTCGATATCGATGACATGTACCACAATACCCTTCAGCGTACCGGCGGCATCAGTATTGGGAATATAGGTCGCGTGCACCCAGCGGGGTTTGGCCTCGCCATACGGGATTTGCTGATCAAAGCTAACCTGCTCGCCCGCCAGTGTGCGTTCCAGATACGGCCGGACGATGCCCCAGGCCGCATTACCCATAATTTCCTGCACCGTCCGACCAATAACGTGTTCGGGGGCAATGCCAAACCAGAGTCCGTAATTCGCATTTACGCGCAAGTACTTAAAATTAACATCCAAGTAGGCGATAAGCGCGGGCGTGGCATCTATGATCAGTTGCAGTTCTTTATCCTGATCGCGGTATACCGTTTCGGCCTGTTTTCGCGCGGTAATATCTTGCAGATAACCATGCCAGAGAATGCCGCCATCCTGTTCCAGCATAGGCATGGAATGACCTTCTATCCATATTTCGCCTTTACTGGGATGTTGGTAGCGGAAGGTGGCTTGCCAGGGTTCGAGGCTAAGAGCGGATTTATTGATGGTTTCATTGATCTGCTCAATATCATCGGGATGGACTCTTGCAAACACCGGACTAAAGTCGTCGGCCACCGCAGCGGGAGGCAGTCCATATAAGGATTCAAGCGCCTGGCTGGCGTACGGCATGCTTGTCGAGCCATCCGCCGCCAAACGGAACGAACAAATAACCCCCGGTACGGATGCCGCTACTTTGGAAAGCTGATCCTGCAAATGCCGTTCTGCTTGCAGGAGGCTATCCGCATGGCTA
The DNA here is from genome assembly GCF_014850955.1 of Methylomonas albis. NCBI lineage: Bacteria > Pseudomonadati > Pseudomonadota > Gammaproteobacteria > Methylococcales > Methylococcaceae > Methylomonas > Methylomonas albis. The sequence goes on along the minus strand of NZ_JACXSS010000001.1, from coordinate 3,807,397 downwards.
CGCGCGCTCACATCGCGCAGGATAAGCGTGTACAAGATTTGCTCGTCGGTTCCGATTTCGGAAATGCCGGCTTCTAGGGGGAACGCCTCGCCGTTGGCACGCATACCGGTGATTACGCGAAGCTCACGCGATTGATGGACAGTATTATCAGCGGGCGCTGGCGCGGTACACAGAGTACGGAAATCGACTGGAATATAAGCTGCGATAGCAGTGCCGATGGCTTGATCCGTAATACAGCCGAACATGTTTCCCGCCGCGGCATTGAATAGCACGATACGGTAATCGGCGTCGATGCAGATAATGGCATCCATTGCCGATTCTACAATCCCCGCGAGGAGCTGCCGGCTGTCAGAGTGTGTTTGCTCTGCTTGCTTTTGTTGGGTTATGTCGGTGAGGGCGATGCGTAATTCCGGCTGCTGGCACGTATCGGCGAGCAGCAGACAGTCGAGTTTGGCATGGAACAATGAGTCATCACTGCGGCGCAGTTGTAATTCGCAGGATTGATTTTCGCCGCTCTGCTGAATATGCAGCATATACCGCTCCCAAAAGTCACGGCTCTGATCGGCAAGCAAGGTCGGAAAATGCCGACCGATTAAGAACTGGCTATCAACACCAAGTAAGTTGGCCGCGGTAAGGTTTATTTCAGATATGAAATGGTCCGGATTGAGCGTGAGATAAGCGAATGGGGCGCAATCATAAAGATGCTGGAAGTGATCTCGCGACGCTTGAATGGCTTGTTGCGCCTGTCTTAATGCTTCATTTTGGATTTCCAATTCAATCTGACGTATTTGCAGTTCATGCAAAGTTTTCTCGGCTTGTTGTCGAAAAGGGCTTTCAGTGTATGCAGACTTGTAACGCTCGTCAGTCATCGGACATCTTCCATTTTGGACAGAATTGAGACAGTTTTAGGCTTTTCTTGGATGTGCGCAAACCAAGCCGAATGGTTTGGATTTGGGTAGCCGGGAAGCTCTGTTCTAGCAAAGCTGGCAAAAGTTGCATTCAGCAACGGGTTTTTAACACCTGGTATCCCGTCCCCTGTTCGCCAAAAGTATGCTGGCGAAAAAATAACCCTGTCAAATTAATCTGCAATGCAGTCAGGCTTTTGCTGTTTAACGCATATCAATGGGCAACGTGAAGCGCTCGGGTTGGCACTGATAAGCATGAGATCCAACCGAATAGGCTGTCGCCTTGCCTAAAAGCTTACTAATCATACTTTTGCCTAAGTAGCAGCACGTATTTTTAGCTAATAGCGGCTGTGTTAAAAAGTACCAAACTTGTAGGTTTTACCGTTTTAGCCAACTGAAAACGTGATTCAACTGTTACCCAACAATCCAAAAATAACTGATGAGTGAAATGGACGATCCAAGACAAAACCAGCTTCTAGCCATGCTGCCAGAACATAATTTTGCGTATATTTCAAACCTGTTGGAACGGGTTGAGCTGTGCGGCGGTGATGTCCTGAGCGAACCGGAGGTGGCATTACGCTATGTCTATTTCCCCATCACCGGCGTGATATGCAAGCTTAACTATACGGAGAATGGCGCTTTTAGTGAATTGGGGTTGATCGGCAACGAAGGCATGCTGGGCATCGGGTTGTACATGGGGGTCGAAACCATGCCCCATCAATCTGTGGTCGTGATACCAGGCTATGCCTATCGGTTGCGCAGGAGTCGATTCGAGGAGGAAATCAACCGCATAGGTGGACTGCATAGTGGGGCGCTACATGGCATTTTACTTCGCTATACCCAGACCTTGATGACGTATATGGCGCAAATAGCAGCCTGCAGCAGGCATCATTCAATTGAACAGCAACTCTGTCGTTGGTTGCTGATGATCCTAGACCGGCAGAGCGCTAGCGAGATAGCGATAACTCAACAATCAATCGCCACCATGTTGGGCGTACGTCGCGAAGGCATCACCGAGGCTGCTGGGAAATTACAGCAAGCCGGTTTGATTCGTTATTACCGTGGACACATCAGCGTGCTGGAGCGCGCCGGCCTGGAAGCGCAAAGTTGCGAGTGTTACCAAGTCATTAAAACCGAGTTTGATCGTTTACTTGCTATGCGCGCTTATCCGTCGCCGTTTTCAAAACCGATTACCGCAATCACTACTAATGGGTATGTCAAAGATACAAGGAGGCGCTTCGCGTTTGGTTGATAAAACCAACCGGCTGTGACACTCACCCTGCAGCTTTGTCTGGTTATTCCGGCGATTGAACCCCAGTTACAGATAAGAAGGCGAATTTATGAATACTGCATCTACGAAATCCAATCGCTGTTTTCTATTTATGGATGATGATTTGGAGTTTTTCGAAGGAGAAGCTGATCGTTATGCTCTTAAACATGCCGGTGCCCGTCAACCTGAGTGTCCAATGTTAGACCTGTATCTGCCGGAAATGAACGATGCCGGGTGTGTCACCAAACCGGGGAAACATAGCAGAACACGGACATTGCCTACCCTTATGCGGACAGAATTGGAGGATACACTATCCTTGCCGGCCAAACTGAAGAACGACATTAGCCCTGCGATCAACCCTGCGAACGCCGAATTGTCAGGCGAAGCGCTGCGTGAACAGCGTGAGCAGCAAATAATGCTGGAGAAGACCGAAGCCTTGGGTCAACTGCGTGAGGCGGAGGCAAAGTACCGAACCTTGGTTGAACAAATGCCGGTCATCACCTATATCGCCTCGCTAGAAACACTGGTAAAGCTTTTGTATGTCAGCCCGCAGATTTCTCAACTGGGTTTTTCAGAGAAAGATTGGCTTGATGATCCGCAAGGTTTGCTTAAACGCGTCCATCCGGACGATTTGGCCGTGACCATAGAAGCCTATGCCTATACCTATGAGCATCATGTCCCTTTGCGATGCGAATACCGCTTAACCAAAAATGACGGACATTGCCGCTGGTTTCTGGACGAAGCCAATGTGGTGCGTAATGACGCGGGTGAAAGTTTGTTTCTGCAAGGTGTCTTGGTCGATATTACCAAAGACAAAGAAACCGAGCAGGAGCTAAGTTATTACCGGCAACGCCTCGAAGAGCTGGTGTGTAAGCGCACGGAGCAACTGGAAAAACAATGCGCGATCCTCAAGTCCGCCAATGCGAGTCTTGACGCGACCTTGGTCAAGCTGAAGCAAGCAAATACCGCAGTACGGAACAGCGAGAGGCGTTTCCGCCTGCTGCTTGACTCGGCAGGCGAAGGTATCGTTGGTCTTGATGCGAACGGCTGCTGCAGCTTCGTCAACCGGGCCGCACTCGACATGTTGGAATACGCCGAAAAAGATGCTCTGGGGAACGACATCGTTTCCATGATAGGTCCATCCGATACAGACGATTTAGCATTAGCGCTGGCAGCTTTTGGAGCGCCTAACCTCGGCCGCGAGATAATTCCGCAGCGCAGTACTGCTAATTTTAAGCGCAAGGACGGCCATTCTTTTCCGGTTGAATATTCATTTTATCCTGTCGCATTGGATGGGCTGGTCGACAGTGTGGTGTTGGTGTTTTGGGACATGTCGGCATCTCACGCCAAAATTCAGAGTTTGGCCTATCAGGCCAGTCATGATCCTCTGACCGGGCTTGTCAATCGGACAGCGTTCGAGCAACGCGTGGCCAGAGTGCTGGCCAGCGCCCGCCCCGGCTATTTTCAACATGCGGTCTGTTATCTGGATTTAGATCATTTCAAGCATGTCAACGATACCTGTGGACACGCGGCTGGGGACGAATTACTACGAAAGCTAGGTGCCGTGTTGAGCTCCAAACTGCGTCAACGCGATACCCTGGCTAGGCTGGGTGGCGACGAATTCGCATTATTGCTGGAACACACCACACTTGATCAAGCGCGAAACATCGCCCATGAACTGTGCGACAGCCTGCGTAACTTCAAGTTTAACTGGGGGGATGCCGACTTTTCGGTTAGTGCAAGTATCGGGGTGGCCGCAGTGACCTGTAGCGTTCGGGATGTCGGCGAATTTTTAAATAATGCAGACGCCGCGTGTTACAGCGCCAAGAAAAAAGGCCGTAACCAGGTACATGTCTTTATACCCGACAATGTCGAGCGCCTTAATCAAGTCGCCAAATGGGACGCTTAAGGATTTTGCGAAAACGAATAGTGTTTGTAGCAGAGCTACGCCTGTGAATTACTAAGCTAAACAACAGTGACTGTTAACCCACCGCAGAGTATCGTTATGAAACATTATCTACTAATAGTATTAGGCCTGCTGCAGTGCCTTATCGCCGTGCAGGCCATTGAGGAAGCACCGGTTACGTCCATTAGTCCCGAGCAATTGCAGAAAGTGGTGCCCTTTGCAGTGCAAGGGACGCTACAAACCTTCACCAAAACAGTTCACGGCGGCGTCCAGCATGTGGTAATCAAATTAGCGGAAAATGCCTCGCAAATAAAATTGATCCAGGCGCATTTGCAAAAAAGGGCCGAACAATACCAAGCAGGCGATTATTCGGTCACGGAGCGTCTGCACGGTGCTGAAATGCCGGGGCTTGCCCAGTTAAAAATGGCAAAAACCGACGATATTAAAGTTAAATATCAAGCTTTGGATAATGGCGGACAAATTCATTTTTCAAGTGAATACCCGCAATTTGTTCAGGCGCTGCACGAGTGGTTCGACGCCCAAGCGCAGGATCACGGCAATCCGGAAATACCCGGTCATAATCGCCATCATTCACAGCCTGCGGAATGAGGTAGCGCAATCGATTGTTGGTTGTAGAGGCGGTTTATCATCAACCAGGTTGCTGACGGCCATTCCTGCGAAAACGGGAGTTTTACTATCCGTACCCGCAGACGGATTCTCGGCTAGCTTTACAGTTATTTCGTTCAACACCGGGGCGACGCCTTTAACTTCATTGTTCGGCCCTAGTGGCTACCGCATAGGCGATTGTGAAAGATGAAAGGCGCTGTGTTTCGATTTTGTAAGTTCAAATTCGGCAGAGTACTGCCAGCCAGTCGGACCCACTATCGTTGTCGGTGCGTTTTAGCGCATTCATTCCACAGGTTCTGGAGAATAATCAATGAGGTTCCATTCAATCAAGCGCTTTCGCCAGTGCGTGTCGATGGTCTGGGTAAAGTCAGCTCGTACCAACTTGGCGCGAGCTTCACACCATTCTGACGATTCACGGCGAATCACCAGCCCTTCCAGGGGGCCAGGTCGATAATTACTGGAGGCGGCCACGACTAGCCGTTTCAGTGCGGAAATCGAGGTCTTACCATGAAACACTTGCGGCACTGTTACCAAACCGGCTTCGTTTGCCCACTTATTACGGTGCGAGGAGCTCCAGAATCGGCCAGCGCTGTTGTCATACACATCAAACAGCAGTAACCAATCCGGCAACGCAGTATAGTCTAGCGAATGGCGCGCCGCACACCACTCGCCAAATAAGATCAAGTGCGGTTTTAGCACCGCGTGCAATGCCTCGCTATGTTGTGTTAGCCACGCGGGCAAGCGCGTAAACTGGCCCGCATGAGGCTTAGCGCGATACTGGCCCCGATTTTGCGCTTGCAGTTGACCGTCGCCATCAAGCGACAACCCCAGATTGGCGCCATCCAGCTTCTCTTCGACCGTGACTACACCTGCAAGCAATGATTTAACCTCAGTGGGGGACAACACCTTGTCATTGCGTGGTGCATCTTCACCCAGCCAAGCAAGGTGCGGAGTATGGGGGAAGCGGAAGAATTTGGTCACGACTCAGACCGGCAGCGCAGGCAACGGATTGTCAGGAAACTTCTTGCGATAAAACCCGCAAGCGTCTTCCGGACACAAAAAATCGACTTTAACTCCCTTGTTCTGCAGGCTAGGCCACCAGTCCAACCATGTACAGTCGGCTGCTCGCCAGATGGGTGGCTTATCTGGGTGGGCATTGGCCGCAGCCACGAATTTACGATCAAGCGGATCGAATGCGGGTTGCAAGGCGTGATCTGGACATTCATCAAATTCATTTTCGGCTGATTCTGTGAGGCGGACCTGTTCTACTCGCGCCGGGTTTCCCGCATTACGCAGCAGAGATTTCAAGAACAAATCACCAACGCCTTTGGGTGGATTTAGTTTGGTTTTATGCAGATATTCGCCAAGAACCCGGAAACCATCATCAATGACGGTAATTCCTGATTTTTCCATGGTTAACAAACGACGAACACACTCCTCAATGCATTCAGGTGAAACGTCCGGATGTTGCCCGTTCGCCACCAATAACACATTAGGATCAACCACTGCCTTCATTGCGTGCTGCCCTGCTGATTGAGTTCTTTTTTGCGCTGCATCGCTGCCAAGGTACGGCCGGCAATATCCGCCATTTCGTCACCAAAAAAATTGTCCGGCCAGTTTTCGATTTCTCCAAATATGTTCAAGCGCAATGGTTCCAATTCGGTTGCGGCACCAGCGCGACGGCAAAAATACACCGCCACATCGTTAGGTGAAACCGAACCCTCTGCCACTCGCCGTTGCAGGCGATTGAGAAAATGCTCTGAATGGCTTTCCACGATCAGTTGAACGTTGCGTTCCTTACCGTTTTCACGGGCTTGCGTTGCGGATATAAATACGTCAGCCAGTTCAGCCTGCACCTGTGGATGCAAATGAATTTCCGGCTGCTCCATCCAGATCGTGGAATTGGGTGGGCAATAAAATGCTTGGACTAGAGCTGGTAAAACTGTGATACACCAAACCCCACATCAGTAATTTTGACTTCACTGGCAGTGGCATGGGTTTTGACCAGCACCTCATATTCTTTTCGACCTTCCGCCACAGCCTTGACCGAAAAACTTTCAATGACCCCTAAGTCTTTAAGCCATAGAGCGATAAATTCATCAAAGCGAGTCAGATGCTTCTTAGGGCCACGGTTAATTTTTCTATCTTGCGCGCTGGCAGCTAAAATGGCAGCAATCGCAAACTCACCTTTTTGTCCCACGCTCTCAGGCGTTTCTCCAGACCATGAATAGATGCGTTTTGGATGATCACGTAAGGGCCCTAGGTAGTAAACGCTATTCAACGCCGCTTCTGTACTCAAGGCAAAATCTGACAAAAATTCGGCATTTTGGAAGCGGGCGCGGCTTTGATCGGAAATCCGATAAAATTTGTCTGGGTCATCCAGCGGCCAACTTCTTCCTGTATTGCGCACGAACTTATAGTCGCTCGAAGAAATATCGAGTTTGTTTTTTTCGTCGCGCCAGTAATCAACTGTCAACTGATTTTCTGTGTTACGTAAGAGTTGATAAGTCAACTTGTCAACTCTGGGTTGTTCTTTCGCAGCGGCCGAAAGCGTGACGGCTAACCGCAGTTCATCCCCTCCAAATATTTTTTTGCTGAGCGGATCACGAGCACCCTGCTCTTTGCCTGAGATTTTCCATCCCAATTCAAATGCCAATGCATTCTTTAAGTCATGGTTATGTAGGCATTCTGCAAACGTACCCAGGTCAATCAGGGCATTTTCATCGCCCAAGTGAAGAGGCCGTTTGCGGTCGGCCGATAGCGTGGTTTGCTTGAGCGCTAGCAATAAATGACCCAAACTACTCTTGCCCGCGCTGTTCGCGCCAAAAATCACTGTTAATGGTGCAAGACGAATGGGGCCAGTATCCTTCCAGGCTTTGAAGTTCTTGATGTGCAAATGGGTTAGCATTTGTGTGATTCTCCTGTTTTTAATTTGTCCCTAACTTCCAAAGCGATAAGGTGAGTGTTGGCTTCGAAACGTGTGATTACGCAAGCTAATCTCATTTTGAATGACAGCATATTTGCCCTTTCTTATCATTTCAAATTAATCTTATCTGGCAGCGGAGGGTCGATACTTGTCTATCAACCTCAAATTGCCTAAATCCGCTATTCCGCCCAGCGTAGGGGAAAGAAGAAGGCTACCAAACCTCGGATTGCGCTTCGCTTCATCCAGGCTACGCAAGTTGGTCTATGTAGGTCAACTTGCCGTCATTGAATCAGATGGATTAATCGACCGCAATGGCTCGATAGCCCCAATTCAATCGGTATCCCGCTGCCAGTGCGCAAACCATTCCGGCAATTCGCGGGATTCGCCCAGAGCACGGAGACGATTATCGATGCCGTCATCGTTGCCCCACACTACTTCGGTCAGCATTCCATCGCTTACGCGCGTTTCTATGTCCTTGCAGTAAAGCCCGAGGTCGCGCTGGACATAGAAGCCGTAGGTTCGGCAAGCGATCGGGCGGTGTGCATAAATTAGGCAGGCGCCTTTTGCTTTGTCCAGCAGTGGGCAGATGACCGGGCGCGATATTTGACCGGCCAGCGTGGAAATCTCCCGGCCGATTTCCCGAAGTTGCGCCGGGGGTAAGGCCATCAGGCCTTCTTGCAGACAATTCCATTCCTCCGCAGTGATTCTAGGTATTTCGGCAAGCCGTCGACAACAGCCGTCGCAGCCCTGCCGGCAGAGCCAATCGGGATGGCCGTCACGGATGGTTTTTACGCGGGTGTCTATATCTGCATGGATTTGGGCGATGGTATTCACTTGGCTATACTGCCTTTTTAACCGTGTTTTGAAAAGCCTTGACGTCAAAAATGCCGGTTCGGGTATCGTCTGGCTGGCTGTTTTTTAACTAAGTCCTAATTAAAGCTTAAGTAGATTTTAAGCCGCCATCTCTAAAATTTTCTGCAAGTGAATAACTTATGGAGTGATTATGAGCGACTTGAATACTGTAATGAAGCAATACCTGGGCGAAAGACGCATTGGCGGCGGCACTTATGTCGCAATTGACGGCCTCTTAAAATATTGCATGACAGCGCCCCTACTTGAATTGCCGATAGATTTTAAGGAATGGTACAAAACAGCCAGCAGTATTATCCCGCAGCTTTATCAAATCTAATGTTTCCAGATGTGTTCCTCCGGCTGTGCCGACTCTTATGTATTGGAACCAGACCAAACTTGCAATGTCAGTGGTGCACATTCTCACCATAAAGATTTGCCCCCATGAACGGGGCCGTGGCGTCCGCTCAGCATCCCCAGCGTAAGTGTTAAAACTTTATTTAACGATTTAAACATGTCTTTTTTGGAGAAAAAAAATGAAACTAAAATATTTGCCAACTATGTTGGTACTTTCCGCATTAGCTAACGGCTGTGCATCCATGAGTGGCTGGCGGCCCATCGTTGATCCTCGCTTGGATCAACATCCGGAGACCATGCAGCGCGACATGGTCGAGTGTAAGTTACTGGCGGAACAAGCGTCGGATATCACGAAAGAAATCGGTATGGGCGCGGGTGTTGGTGCTGTTACCGGTGCGGCGGGTGGCGCAGCAGTCGGTGCTATAGCGGGCAGTGCGGCAACGGGTGCCGCCGGTGGCGCTATTTTGGCCATTCCGGCCGGGCTGTGGGAAGGTTATCAAGCCAACGAAGGCTTTAAACGAGCATTTAAAACCTGCATGCGTCAACGCGGGCATACTCTGGTCAACTAAAGCTCCATTCTAAAAACGGCTATTTTTAACGAAGTAGCCGTGCTTGTAAAACTGAAATGTTTGCGACGGGTCTGGGGCGGTTGGTATCAACAATTATCTGTTATCCGGTATTGGCTTGATAATATATCGCCTGAATATTTGTTGAACTTCTATAGACATTACGATGCGTGAGTTAACCGACCGAGAGTTGTATCAGGCGCTGCAATACGCCAAAAGCCAGGATGAAAATGCTGGTCGTGCGATCCTGCAGCAATTTCAGACCGAGCAGGGTGCTTTGGCGCAAACCATCTTTGGCGTATTTTCGGCGTTGATTGCCGACAAAGATCGGAATCTGGCGAACTTATTCATGGATCTTTGCTTCGATGTACTTTGCGTGTTCAGGCATGCTTTTGGCGGTTTGCCGGATCAGAGCGTATTGAACATGGAATGGTTAGAAAATACGGCTGCCTTACTTGATGCAGAGTTGCAGGCATTCCTGCCGGGTAACCAGATGGATACGAAGTTCCGCGACAAATTTCAGAACCGATTTGCCGACCGCCTGATCGAAAGCAACTCGCAAACCGGCTTGGTTAAATTTATGGACGAGTCCATCAGCGAATATGTTGCCGGTAGTCAGGCGGATGCCGAAGCGGTTCGCACCACCCGGACCATGATATATGTCGTTATTCAGCTATTTTGTGCGATGTACGAACAGGCGGAATGCCAGTCCAAGTCATAAAGATCTTTAGCCTGTTGTTTGCGCTGAGCTTGATTTTCAGCTCAGCGCTCCGGGTTATGCTTGATGCAGTGCTGCCAAGGCCGAGACATAATCCGGTTCGTCGGCAATTTCACTGACTAGCTGGGTGTAGATCACTTGGTCGTTTTCGTCGATGATGACGATAGCGCGGGCGGTTAGGCCGGCCAGAATGCTGTCCAATAATTCGACGCCATAGTCGTGGGCAAATTTAGAACGGAAGGTGGATAGAGGCACGACGTGTTTAACGCCTTCGACTTCGCAAAACCGTACTTGCGCGAAGGGCAAGTCGGCGGAAACCACCAACACGACGGTATTGTCCAGGTGCGCAGCCTTTTCGTTGAATTTGCGCGTCGAGGTGGCGCAGGTGGGCGTATCCAGGCTGGGGACAATGTTTAGCACTTTGCGCTTGCCGGCGAACTCAGCCAAACCAACGTCCTGCATTTTACGATTGCTTAGCAGAAAGTCCGGCGCCTGAGTACCTACTGCCGGTAAATCGCCGATAGTGTTGATTGGTTTGCCTTGGAAAGTGATGATTGCCATAGGGTTGTTCTCGTAGGTTTAGTAGGGGCGATTAGGCCGGGCGCATGCTTACAGATGGCCGGCCACGATTCCCGTGGTTATTTTTTCCGTTTGCTGAAATCGATCAAGCGTTTGCGTTTTTTCACCTGGCGATCGGTCAACGGGTTTTTCTGGCCCTGAAACGGATTTTCCGGCGACTTGAACACCAAGCGTATCGGTGTACCTGTCAGTTTTAGCTGGTCGCGGAAATAATTCATCAGATAGCGTTTGTATGCGGCAGGTAAGGAATCAGTCTGCGTACCGTGTAATACTACTACAGGCGGGTTACGGCCACCTTGGTGAGCGTATTTCAATTTGATCCGGCGGCCGCCGACCAGTGGCGGTTGATGCGCGGCCAAGGCGTCAGTCAAAATCCGGGTCAGTAACGGCGTTGACATGTCGGTCATTGCCGAGTCGTACAAGGTATGCACTACGTCGAACAATTTACCCACGCCGCTGCCGTGCAAGGCGGAGATCGGATGCTTTTCGGCGAATTCCAGAAACGACAATTTCATTTCGATCTGTTTTTTCACAAAATCGCGGTGTTCAGCGTTCAGGCCATCCCATTTGTTCAGGCCGATGATCAAGGCCCGGCCGGCTTCCAGCACCAAGCCTAAAATATGCGCATCCTGGTCGGTGATGCCTTCGCGAGCATCGATCAAATAAATGACCACATGAGCTTTTTCGATGGCTTGCAGTGATTTGATGATGCTGAATTTTTCCACCGTCAGCGATACGCGCGAACGGCGACGCATGCCGGCGGTGTCGATCAAGGTAAATTTCTGGCCGTTGCGCTCAAAGGGAATGTAAATACTGTCGCGGGTGGTGCCGGCTTCGTCGAATACCACCACGCGTTCTTCACCGAGCAGGCGATTCACCAAAGTTGACTTGCCGACATTCGGCCGGCCGACGATGGCAATGGCGATACCCGGATCTTGCTCTTCGAATTCATCCTCGACTACCGGCAGTAGCTCGTCGATACGATCCAGCAAGTCGTGGACATTGCGGCCGTGGGTGGCGGCAATCCCGATGGGTTCGCCAAGTGCCAGGCTATAGAAATCGTTGGTCACGGTGTTGCTGTCTATACCGTCGACTTTATTGACCACGAGCACCACCGGTTTGCCCAGCTTGCGCAGCATGTTGGCAATCGCTTCGTCGGTGGCGTTGAGGCCGTCGCGGGCGTCGACCATGAAAAACACCACGTCGGCTTCCTGCAAGGCAATTTCCACCTGCTTTTTGGCGAAGACATCTATGCCTTCCTGCTCGTCGGTGATGCCGCCGGTATCGACCAGCAAACAGTCGCGTTCGCCGCGTTTGATGCGGCCGTATTGCCGGTCGCGGGTCAGTCCGGGATAGTCCGCGACTAGCGCTTCGCGGCTGCGCGTCAGGTAATTAAACAGCGTGGATTTGCCCACATTGGGGCGGCCCACTAGGGCTATAACGGGTAACATAGATTTATTTTGCTCTCAAGGCGGCCAAGGTGCCGTCTTTGGCGTAAATGTAAACAGTGTCGTCCACGACTACCGGCTTGGCTTCTATCGCCGCTTTACTGACCTGAATGCGGCCCAATTGGCGGCCGTCGCTATTGGACAGCCAATGTACATAGCCTTCGAAATCGCCGGCTACGACGTAATTTTGATAAACCACTGCTGCGGTCAATTGGCGGTTGTGCAGATCTTTTTGTTTCCACAGCGAGGCACCGCTGCGTTGATCGAGTTGCCAGACTTCGCTTTGGGTATCGCTGACATAAAGGTAACGATAATCCAGGCTTAGACCGGTGTAGGAAGACACCGCTTCGTTGCGCCACAGTACGTCGCCGTCGACTTCGGAAACCGAGGTGGCGCCGCCGGTGAAGCCGGCAATATAAATTGCACCGCGTGCCGCGACCGGGTCGACATCCAGATCGACTAGGCGTTCGACTTCGGAACGACCGCTCGGAATCGCGATAGTCGCTTCCCAGATGGATTTGCCATCTTTCAATTGCAGGGCTTGCAGCTTGCCGTTGGCCGAGCCGGCGATTACGTTGTCGTCGATAATGATGGGCGCGCCGGTACCACGGATACTCAAGGCCGGTACGCTGTGTTCGAAAGTCCAGAGTTGCGCGCCACTATCTTCTTTTAGGCCGATGATTTTGCCGTCGGTGGTGCGAATGATGACGACACCGCGACTCACCACGGGGGCGGCCAATACTTCGCTGGGCACATCGATTTTCCAGCGTTGTTCGCCGTTAGCTTTATCAAAACCTATTACTTCGCCGGTGCTGGTACCCATAATCACCGTGTGTACCCCTAAACCGGGACCGGCCGAGAAGCTGTAATCGGTGTTGTTTTCCCAGGTCAGACTGCCGTTGACGGCGCCACGCGCTTGCAAATGGCCTTTGTTGTCGCCGACATAGACAGTGCTTTCGGCGACCGCAGGTATCAGTTTCAGATACTTTTCATCCGCGCCATTACCGATTGATTCCTTCCACAGCACCTCGACTTGCACTTCCGGCGTATATTCCTGCAGGGTGGCCGGCGGATCGGCGTTGTCATCGTCGCCGGTGATATATTCCGTTAAGCCAGAGACAAAGTCGCGTCCGGCATCCAGTCCCGCACAACCTGTCAGCATAGATAGGCAAGCAAGCAGCGGGAAAAGTGAGCGGTATCTGATGTTCCTGATTAACATGCTAAAGCGTGTGTCCGTTGGGGTGAACTCAATTGGCCGTCGCCGGGGCAGCGTTGGTTGGGGTCGCGACATCGTCCAGTTTGAACTGTGTCAGTGGGGTGGCTTGACCGGTTCTGATCGCGCTTTGGTAAGCACTACGGGCTTCGTCCAAACGGTCCAAGGCCACGTATAAATCGCCTTGCAATTCGTCATAACTGGCGGCGAAGCCTTCGGATTTGGCCGGATCGACCGCGGCGATCAGTTGCAAGCCTTGTTCGTATTGACCGGTAGCCAGCATTAACTGAATCAGACGCAGACGAGCTACATGTCTTAATTCGTCGCTGTCGGCTTCCTTGATCGATTTTTCCAGAATCGCTTTAGCGCCTTCCATATCGCCTTTTTGTACTTTGCTTTTGGCCAATTGCAGGTCGGCATAGTGGGCGTAAGCGGTGCCCGGAAATTCAATAGGCAAGCGTTCCGCCAGTTTTTCGGTGGATTCACTATTGTCCTTGGCTGCGCTGTCCAACAATTGTTGGTACATTTGCGAGGCTTGGCTGCGTTTTTCCAGCTGATGGTTTTGCCAGAGATTCCAGCCGCTCACCAATACTATTGCGGTGACGACGCCGGCGATCAATGAAGTCTGATTGGCTTCCCACCATTTTTTCAACTGTTCCAGCTGTTCTTCTTCGGTATCGTAAATTGCCACGGTAGTTCTCTTCTATTGTCAGGTTACAAGGGTTTATTGGTTGCGCCAGTCTTGCAGGGTTTGCAGGAGCTGGTCGTGATTAAGCGTGCTTTGTTCAGCGTCGATGCGCAAGGGTTTCAAGGCCACTTCGCCGCGCTGGGCTTCGTCGTCGCCGATGATGATGGCATACTCGGCGCCGGATTTATCGGCCTTTTTAAACTGACTTTTGAAGCTGCCGCCGCCGCAATTGACTTGCAATTTCAAGCCTGGAATCGCATCGCGAATTTGTTCAGCCAGACACATGCCGGCAGCTTCGGCGCTGCTGCCTACGCGTATCATATAGACATTCGTGGTCGTTGCGACCGGGACATTATCCAGTAACTCCAGCAAGGCCAGGATGCGCTCCATACCCATCGCAAAGCCGATGGCATAATTGGCTTTGCCGCCCAATTGTTCGATCAAACCGTCGTAGCGGCCGCCGGCACAGATGGTGCCTTGCGAGCCCAAGTGCTCGGTGACCCATTCGAATACGGTCTTGCCGTAATAATCCAGGCCGCGTACCAATCGGGTATTCAACTGGTAGGCGATGCCCAGGTCGTCCAGCGTGGCTTTCAGACTGTTGAAATGTGCCAGGCTTTCTGCGCCCAGATGCTCAAGCAACACCGGAGCTTGTTGCAGCATGGCCTGCATGTCGGGGTTTTTGCTATCCAGAATGCGTAGCGGGTTAGTTTCCAAACGGCGCAGACTGTCTTCGTCCAGAACGGCTAAATGCTGTTGGAAATAGTCGACCAGTTTGCTGCGGTAGGCCAGGCGTTCTTCGCTGGTGCCCAGGGAATTGATTTGCAACTCGACTTTATCGCGAATCCCCAATTGCTTCCAGAGCCGGTCGGTTAGGGCGATGATTTCCGCGTCGATATCCGGACCCGGCATGCCATAGGTTTCCACGCCCAGTTGGTAGAACTGCCGGTAACGGCCTTTCTGCGGGCGCTCGTGCCGGAACATCGGGCCGTAATACCATAGCCGGTGAGTTTGGTTATGCAGCAGACCGTGTTCCAGGCAGGCGCGCAAACAACCGGCGGTGCCTTCCGGACGTAGCGTTAACGAGTCGCCGTTGCGGTCGTCGAAGGTGTACATTTCTTTTTCGACGATGTCGGTGACTTCACCTATCGAGCGTTTGAACAGCTCGGTTTTTTCGACGATGGGCAGTCTGATTTCCTGATAGCCGTAGGCGCCTAGTACTTGTCTGGCTTGGCCTTCCAGCCATTGCCAATAAGGCGATTGCTCGGGAAGAATGTCGTGCATGCCGCGGATGGCTTGGATAGCCTGTTGTTGTTTTGCCATGATCTTGTTTGTTGCCGGATTATTTGCTGATCGCGGTTCTTACTTGTTGAGCCTCTTTGGAAGCAGGAAATGAGCTAATCAATTGCTCGCGGTATTCTTCCGATATTTTGCTGTTACCCAGCGCCCGTTCGGTTTGAAACGCTATCCACAGCGTTTCCGGGGTATGTTTGGCAACGCCCAGATAGCGCTCAAGAAACGCTCTGGCCGACATGAATTGTCCGTTCTGATAGCTGATGCGTTGCATCTCCTGCAAGGCAGGCGAATAGTCGGATTGAGATTGGAGAGCCTGACGAAAATACTCTTCGGCACCCTGCATGTCGTTTTGCTTTACATGGCAAACGCCCAAATTGGTCAGCGCAAACCAGGGTCGGCTATTCATTGGCGAGCCCATGGATTCTTGCAGCAAGGCTATGCCTTTCTCGAATTTACCTTGTTCGCATAAGAAACGGCCATAGTTGTTCTTGATGCTGAAGTTATCCGGGTCCTTGCTCAGTGCGGTTTGATAGCTGTCGCTGGCTGCCTCGGTCTGCTTGATGCGCTCGTAAAATACCGCCAGCGTGTTATGCGTTTCCGGGTTGCTGGAGTCCAGTCGTACTGCGGTTTCCAACTTTTCCTTGGCTATTTCGAGCATACCCATATCCAGGTAGCGAGCGCCCATCTGTAAATTTAGCTTGGCTTTTTCAGAATTACTCATTGTGTCGCGGGTGTCCGGCAGCAGTCCGCAGCCGCCCAGCAATAAACCGATCAGCACTAATCCGCACGAGCTCCGTTTACCCGGCATGCGCGGTTCCTTGCGCTTGCAGTTTTAAATGTCTGCGACTTTTGTCCTGCACCTGGCCGACCAATTGCCCGCAGGCCGCGTCTATGTCTTCGCCGCGCGTCTTGCGGACGGTAGTGACAATGCCGGCGTTATGCAGAATATCGCGAAACTTCAGAATCGCGGCATTGCTTGAGCAGCGGTAGTGTGATTGCGGAAACGGATTGAAAGGGATCAAATTCAGTTTGGACGGTACGGTTTTCAATAGTTTGACCAAGGTTCGCGCATCTTCCGGACTGTCGTTGATGCCATCCAGCATCACATATTCAAACGTAATATGCTTGCGCGGGCCGGTTTTCGCATATTCGCGGCAAGCTTCCATTAGCTCTTTCAGCGGATACTTGATGTTGATCGGCACCAGTTGGTCGCGCAATTCGTCATGAGGGGCGTGCAGGGAGACGGCGACACTGACGTCGCAGACTTCATTCAGACGCTTCATGGCCGGCACAATGCCGGAGGTGCTGATGGTGACGCGGCGTTTGGACAGACCGTAACAAAAATCATCCATCATTAAATTCATTGCCGCCACGACATTGTCGAAGTTCAGCAGAGGCTCACCCATGCCCATCATCACCACATTGGTAATGCGGCGCTCCGGTCCCATTCTTTGTTGTGCCAGATAGAGCTGGCCAATAATTTCGGCGGTGGACAGATTGCGGTTGAAGCCTTGTTTGGCGGTCGAACAAAAGGTGCAGGCCAGCGCGCAGCCCACTTGCGAGGACACGCATAAGGTGGCGCGGCGTTCTTCAGGGATGTAAACAGTTTCCACCCGATTGCCGCAATGCATCTGTACCGCCCATTTGCAAGTACCGTCGGACGCCAATTGTTCGGCGACGATTTCCGGGACTTTGATCTGGCAGTGTTCTTTTAAATGACTGCGTAGCGATTTGCTCAGGTTGGTCATCTCGTCGAAATCCGAGATGCCTTCCTGATAAATCCATTTCAACACCTGGGTGGCGCGAAACGGCTTTTCGCCGAGCTCGACAAAAAAGGCTTGCAGGCCTTTTCTGTCGAAATCCAGCAGATTAATCAATGCTGGCTTAGCGGATACGGTCGCAGAGTTCATCAGCAGAGAAGAAGTAAGCGATTTCTCTTGCAGCAGATTCTGCCGCATCGGAGCCGTGAACGGCATTTTCGTCGATGCTGACCGCGAAGTCGGCGCGAATGGTGCCAGCCGCAGCTTCTTTAGGATTGGTGGCGCCCATCAGGTCACGGTTTTTCAGTACCGCATTTTCGCCTTCCAACACTTGGACAACAACCGGGCCGGAGATCATGAAGCTGACCAAGTCTTTGAAAAAGCCGCGTTCTTTATGCTCGGCATAAAAGCCTTCGGCTTGTTCTTGGCTTAATTGCAGCATTTTTGATGCGACGATGCGCAGGCCGTTTTTTTCGAAGCGGCTGACAATTTCCCCAATCACATTTTTAGCGACTGCATCAGGCTTGATGATTGAGAAAGTACGTTCGATTGCCATTGTTTAACTCCAGTGAGGATAGTGATTGAAAAATTAGTTGCGCATTATATCGCGTCCGGCAGGGTGATGAGAAACACCCTGCGCATAATGCATTGATTGTAGAACCAAAAAGCAGCGAAAAGGCAGGGGTTGCCTGCTTGATGAGTCTAGATGGACAGTTTTTCGACTTTACGGTCACCGCCGTAGAACCAGTTGACCAGCATGCGGGTGCCGGTAATCGCGGTGAATAATGAAGTTAGGATGCCTATGGTCAATACCAGTGCAAAGCCCTTAACCGGTCCGGTGCCGAAACCGAATAGTAATACCGCGACAATCAAGTGAGTGACGTTGGAATCGAGAATGGTGGCAAACGCTTTTTCGTAACCCACGTAAATGCTAGCCTGCAGGCTAAGGCCGTGGCGTAGTTCTTCACGGATCCGTTCGTTGATCAGGACGTTGGCGTCAACCGCCATACCCACCGTCAGCACGATACCGGCCATGCCTGGCAGGGTCAAGGTGGCTTGCAATACGGACATGATGGCAATCAACAGCACGACGTTGAACAACAAAGCGAAGTTGGCGATCAGGCCGAACGCGCGGTAATAGACGATCATGAAAAATACCACCAGCAGGAAACCGGCGGTAATAGATGTCATGCCTTGGTCGATATTTTCCTGGCCCAAGCTGGGGCCAACGGTGCGTTCTTCAACGATTTCAACCGGAGCGGCCAGTGCGCCGGCTCTTAGCAATAAGGCCAAGGTGCGAGCTTCTTCAGGGCTATCCAGGCCGGTGGTTTGGAAGCGTTTGCTGAAACTGTCGCGAATGGTGGCGACGCTGATGACTTTTTCGACTTTTTCTTTGTGTTGGACTTTTTCGCCGTTAACGACTTTGGTCTCGGATTTGTATTCGATGAACACCACCGCCATTGGCTTGCCGATATTTTCCTGGGTCATCTTGCCCATTTTCTTGGCGCCGACACCATCCAGCGTGATGAATACAGCTGGTGAACCATCTTGGTCCAAGCCGGATGATGCATCGGTGATCTGGTCGCCGGTGACGATAACCGCGCGTTTTAACAGTACCGGCGCGCCGTTTTTATCTTTATATAACCGGCTGCCAATCGGCTCGTGACCGCCCAGGGCCGATTGCACATCATGCTCCACGTCCACCAAACGGTATTCCAGTGTGGCGGTGGTGCCTAACAATTCTTTCGCGCGGGTAGTGTCTTGCACGCCGGGCAATTGCACGACGATGCGGCTATCACCTTGTTGCTGAATGATAGGTTCGGCTACACCCAGTTCGTTGACCCGGTTACGCAGCGTGGTGATGTTTTGGCCCAGAGCCGCTTTTTTAATTTCGCGCAGGTTGCGCTCGGGAATGTTCAGCGTAAATTCGTTTGGACCGCTTTCCACTAAATCCAGTCCGCGGAAGTCTTTGTTCAATACGCCTGTGGCGGCAGCGCTAGCCTCTTCGTTAGGCAGCACGATTTTGATGCCGCTGGCTTCTTTGGCAACCGATTGATAACGGATTTTTGCATCTCGGAAGGCGGAGCGAATATCGTTGGTATAGCGCTCTTCAGCCTGTTTCAGTGCGCTATCCATGTCCACTTCCAGCAGGAAGTGCACGCCGCCGCGCAAATCAAGGCCTAGATGCATGGGGTTTGCACCCAGCGTCCGCAGCCAGTCTGGTGTGGCCGGTGCCAAATTCAAGGCGACGGTGGCTTTGCCGGACATTTGCTCGCGCAACAAATCCGCGGACTTCATTTGCTCGTCGGTATTGTTGAAGCGCGCCAGAATTTTGCCGTTGGTAAATTCAAAGCTTTTAAGCGCAAAGCCGGCATTTTTG
Source organism: Methylomonas albis (assembly GCF_014850955.1). Lineage (NCBI taxonomy): Bacteria > Pseudomonadati > Pseudomonadota > Gammaproteobacteria > Methylococcales > Methylococcaceae > Methylomonas > Methylomonas albis. Next base: position 3,787,909 of record NZ_JACXSS010000001.1, on the reverse strand, counting down.
ATGCTGGCTGCGACTTCGTCAGCCTGAGACTGCTGCAATGGCGTCGCGTTGGACGAAGCCAGTTGCACTGCCGGGTCGTTGCCATAAAGATTAGGCAGCGCGTAAATCGTACCGATCAGTAAAATGATCAGCACCAGAATGTTTTTCCAGACAGGGAAATGATTTTGCATGGTTATTCCATTAAAAGCAGTGACAGCCAGGCTGTTGCGAATAAAAGCGGGGTATATCGCAGGGTTAAAGCAAGCTTATTCTTTGGTTTTTTTGCTGTTCAAGGTTTTGTAAGTGCCTTTGGGCATCATGTTGGCGATGGCGTGGCGCTGTACTTGAATAAAGCTGTTATCGGAAACTTCCAATTTGACGAAGTTGTCGTCCAGTTCGGCCACTTTACCCAGAATGCCGCCGGTGGTAACGACTTCCGCGCCTTTGCCCAGTGCTGCCAGCATTTGTTTCTGTTCTTTGGTGCGCTTTGATTGTGGGCGGATGAACAGAAAATAGAAAAATATCAAAATGCCCAATGGGAACAGCATGCCTTCAAAACCAGGTTGTACGGCGGTGGGCGCGGTTTGAGCCAGCGCGTCAGAAATCAAGAAACTCATGGTAATCCTCTTATTGTTATCGTCGTTTTAATGGTCCGGCCGGGCGGACAGGCGCGCATTATGCCACACTCGTTGTGCTTATCGCATTACGCTATCGATTTGCCAGGTTTATGCTAGCGTCCGGCCGATAGCCTCTCCGAGTTGTACCGCTTTGCCGGCGGTCAAATCCTCATTCCAGGCCGTTTTATCCTTACCGAACAATACGATAATGGTTGAGCCCATATTGAACCTACCCATTTCCACGCCTTGTTCAAGCGTCGGCGCGTCTTTTTCATAACGCCAGGTTCTGGGCGTGCTGATGCTCGGTGGCGTTACCACACCATGCCAGACGGTTTCGACGCTGGACACGAAAATTGCGCCGACCAGAATCAAAGCCATTGGCCCGGCGGCCGTATCAAAAATACAGGCTACCCGTTCGTTGCGCGCGAACAGATTCGGCACGGCGCCAACCGTGGTGTTATTCACGCTAAACAGCCGGCCGGGAATGTGCACCATTTCTTTCAAAGTACCGGTTAGCGGCATATGCAGACGGTGATAATCCTTGGGCGATAAGTAAATGGTGGCGAAGGAGCCATTTTCAAAGGCCTGTGCCCGTTCGGTATCGCCGCCCAGCAATTCCAGCGCGCTGTAGTCGTGGCCCTTGGCTTGGAAAATTCGACCGTTGCTGATCGGTCCGGTTTGGCTGATCGCGCCGTCCGCCGGACAGGTTAGGGCGTCTTTAGCGGCGGTCAGTGGGCGGGCGCCGTCCCGCAATTCGCGGGTAAAAAAGTCATTAAAGCTAGAGTAGTGATCCAGGTCTTGAAACTTGGCTTCCTGCATATTTACCCCGTACATTTGCACGATGGATTTGATAAACAGGTTTTTCCAGGTTTTGTTTTGGCAGTGAGTCAGTTTGGACATCACGCCGGAAAGAGCGTGATGCGGCAACGCGTATTGCGGCAGCACGGTAAATATTTCTTTTAAATTCATGATTCGGAATCGGGAGTTTTGCCGCTGATGAAATACGCAAAGGCGATGACTTCGGCGACGGCAATATAGAGTTGTTGGGGAATTTCCTCGCCGAGCGGCACTTGCGCCAAAATTCGCGCCAGTTCCGGTTCGTTTTGCAGCGGTACGCCGTGTTTTTCGGCGATGGCCAGAATTTGTTGAGCGGTAAAGCCTTCGCCCTTTGCAGTAACTTTGGGCGCGTTCTTGCCGTCATACTGCAGGGCGACGGCAATGTCGCTGTTGTAAAAGGTTCGGCCGCTCACGCTGTGTTAGGGTAGATTGACTAGCTCGGGTGCTTGCCAGTTTGGGTTGCGGTGTTCGGCAATCACCGTTGTATAGATGCCGCCGCGTACATTGAATTCAGCACGCAGGCGCATGAAGTTCGGTGAAATGGCCGCGACGATGTGGTCGAGTATTTCGTTGGTCACTGCTTCGTGAAAGGCACCGCGTTCGCGGAATGTCCACATGTACAGCTTTAGCGATTTAAGTTCTACGCAGAGCTGGTTGGGCACGTACTCCAAAACCAATTTGGCGAAGTCGGGTTGGCCGGTCATCGGGCACAGACAGGTGAACTCCGGAATGTCGATGCGAATGGTGAAGTCGTGCGCCGGCCTGGGGTTTTCGAAAGTGGTGAGGTCTGCGCTGGGTTTTGTAGTCATTGCTGTTCTTGGTTACTGAGGATTCTGGAGTGGCGGATTCGGCATCCGCCGGTTAAGTCTGGCGATATTTTAGCAGCTAAGATGCGATAAAGTTTTAAGCATTTAAACTCAATAACTTATCCTGCGGTTTGCGGCGCGGGGTTTGTCGAGTTTCGGATTAGTTCGTGCAAATCCAGTCGCAACGATTGGTTGTTAGAATTGTCAACAACTTGCACTAAATGATGTAAAATTATTGTCAAGGCGAATTGTAAAAACCGCTAGAATGTAAGTTCAATTTGAAGGGGAGTCGACGATGGAAATCAACACTACATACCCAAACCAAAACACCTTGGCCAGCCAAAGCGTATCGCGGGACCAAAAATCCGGCGGGATTGAAGAATCGGCGGAACGCAGAAAGGCCAATAACCCACAGAGTCAGGTCGAGAGAACCGAGCAAGGCTTGAGTGATACTGTTAACTTGTCTCAGGAGTCTCTAAAGTTGGCGCAGGCTGCCAATGGACAGAATAACGACAATCAGGCCAGAATCAATAGCCCGCAGCAGGCGCAACAAGTGGTTGGAAAGTTGATTTCGGACATTCAAAGTAATCCTGGTCAAGCCCAATTTGCTATTGCCAACCGGTCGCACGCCAGCTTAGGCGTTTTGTTGAATTAGATCCGCTAGGTGCTTTCTATGCTGCTTCCGTAGACGGGAGCCAGTCTTGCGGCTGGCTCCGTTAATGTTCGTATCATCCTTCGAATACCTCTCGATCAGCCGGTGGCATGAATTAGTCGCTGGTGATCAAAAAGCGACGCCATCTTCAAATCGGCTATCAAGCTTTCCGCCCGCAAATATGCACGGTTCGGTGCAGACAGGGTCCTCTTAAAATCGCAAATTAGTTGTCATCAATCGCCAAACGATAGCCCACGCCGACTTCGGTAAAAAAATAACGCGGACGTGCCGGATTGATTTCCAGCTTGTGGCGCAATTGCCCCATGTAAAGCAGCGGCGGTTCGATGATAAATTCCGCGCCTTAAACTATACGGCTTGCGAGTATGAGCACACCGAGCAAATAAGCCATCAGAATACTAGGTAGTGCAAAAGCCAATCGATCAGTATGTAAAGAAGGGTGCGGCTACGCCCCGACCGGCGGGATAATCGCTCGTTATTTCGTGAAGTCTGTGTGGAGCCGAAAACTTCAGATCTAGGGCGCAATGTTAAGCCGATTTAAATTCCATTCGAATCAAGGCGGCATTTCGAAGATAATAGCCGGCTTTGTAAACGGTCTTGAGCGTCTTAAATCAGCTATGAAGCTGGAAAAAATCAAACTTTCGGGTTTCAAATCCTTTGTCGATCCCACCACGATACCGATCAGCGGCAACTTGACCGCGATCGTCGGCCCCAATGGCTGCGGCAAATCCAATATCATCGACGCAGTGCGTTGGGTGATGGGCGAGAGCTCGGCCAAGCATTTGCGCGGCGGCAATATGGCGGACGTGATTTTCAACGGTTCGTCGGGCCGCAAGCCGGTGAGCATGGCCTCCGTAGAATTGGTGTTTGACAACAGCGAAGGTAAGGCCGGCGGCGAGTATTCTCAGTACGCCACTATCTCCATCAAGCGCCAGGTCAGTCGCGACGGCCAGTCGCTGTTTATGCTCAATGGCTCCAAGTGCCGGCGTAAGGACATCACCGATCTGTTTTTGGGCACCGGCCTGGGTTCGCGCAGTTATGCGATTATCGAGCAAGGCACGATTTCCAGGATGGTGGAAGCCAAGCCGGAAGATCTGCGGGTGCATATCGAGGAGGCGGCGGGTGTTTCCAAATATAAGGAACGGCGTTCGGAAACCGAAACCCGCATGCGTCATACCCGCGAAAATTTGGAACGCTTGAATGACTTGCGCGACGAAGTCGAAAAGCAGATCAAGAATCTGGCCAAGCAGGCGGAAAAGGCTGAGAAATACACCGAGCTAAAAAAGCAGGAACGTCAATACAAACAAGAGTTGCTGGCGATGCGCTGGCAAAACTTTCAACGTTCAGCGCAAAAACTGGAAGAAAAACTGCAAAGTATCGCCGCCGAGCACAACCGTTTGTTCGTGTTGCTGCGCGATACTGAAAAAGCCATGGAGCTGAAACGCGGTGAGCAAAAAGCCCAGCAGCAACATCTGGACAGCACCCAAGCCGAATATTATGCGGTGGTCGCCGAAGTCAGTCGGTTGGAACAGACCATCAAGCACAATCAAAAAAGCCACGAAGAAACCCTGGTCGAAATCAATCGTATGAAATTGCAGGCTGAGCAGGCGCAGTCCGAATGCGAGCAAGATAGGCAACAATTGGAAGAAATCCGCCAGACCTTGTTGGAAGCGGAAGAAACTATGATCGTCGCTCGCGAGCGCGAGGAAGATTTGCTGGATATTCAGCACGACGCGCATCTGCAAAAGCAGCAATGGCAGCAGCAATGGGAAGCCTTTCTGGCCGAGAACGCCGGCTATCGCGAACAAGCCGAAGTACAGCGGACCAAGCTGGTGCAGCTGGAAAATCAAAATCGGCAGTTGCAGGCTAGGTTGGACAAGTTAAGCGGCGAACGCGGTGGCTTGGCCGATACCCAATTGCAGTTGGAGCTGGAAACGCTGGATAGCAGTATTGAGTTAATCGAAGCCGAGCGCGAGCAATTGCAGCAGCAGCTGGACGTGGTGCTGCAGCGCATAGCCGAGTTGCGGCCGGCGATCAAGCAACTGCACGATAATTTGCACGCCGGTCGCGCCGAGTTGCAGAAGGTCAACGGCAAGATCAGTTCCTTGGAATTGCTGCAGCAGCATGCGATGGGTAAGGATAAAAAGGAGCTGGGTGTTTGGCTGGAGCAGATGGGTCTGGCGCAGCAACCCAGATTAGCCGAGTTTCTGGAGGCCGAAGAAGGCTGGGAAACCGCGGTGGAAACGGTGTTGGGCAGCTATCTGGAAGCGATCTGTGTGGATAGTGCGGACTCGATATTGGCCGAGTTGCAGGACTTGACCAAGCAATCCCTAGTGGTGTTTGAAACGCATGCGAGTGCGTCCGCTGCTGCTGATGGCCTGACAGTTTTGGCGAGTAAGCTACGCAGCCGTTGGGATTTGTCCGGTTTATTGAGTGGAATTTACTGTGCCGAGACGATGCAACAGGCGCGGCAAATGAGTTTGCAGCCGCATGAGTCGGTGGTGCTAGCGGACGGCACTTGGCTAGGCAGGGACTGGATCAAAATCAGCCGCGGCAGCGACAGCAAGGCCGGGGTGTTGCACCGCGAAAAGGAATTACGCGAACTGAAGCAACGGCAAAGCGAATTGCAGATGACTATTGCCGAGGACGAAGAACAGTTGGCGAACTCCGAACACGAGTTGAAGGTTGCCGAGGGTAATCGCGAGCAATATCAACAAAAAGAAAAGCTGCTTAGTGCCGAATTTTCCGCGAAAAGCGCGGAATACAGCGCGCAATCGGCGCGTTTTGAGCAGCAAAAACGCCGTTTGGAGCAACTCGATCATGAGATCGAAGAGATTAGTCAGCATCTGGCGGAAAACGCCGAAAGCATTTCCGAAGCGGAAATGATCAAGCAGGATGCCGAGCAAGCCTTGGGTGATTTGGGTGATAAGAAAACCGAATTGGAGCAGCTGAATCAACAGATTCAGGCCCAACAGCAAAACACCGATGCGTCGGTCGATGAAGCGCGCCGGCATTTGCATAGGCTGCATGCGCAAATCGAATCGCTGAAATCTTCGGAAGTGTTGACTGCGAAACAGATCGAGCGCTTGCAATTGCAGCATCAACAATCGGCTGATCGTCTCGATGAATTGGAAAACAAGTTGCACTTTTCATTGGCGCCGCTCGACGACGAGAAAATGCAGTTGGAAGAGTTGGTGGAACGTAAAGCCGAATTCGAGGATAACTTGCAGTCCGAGCGTCAGGCGCAACAAGCCAGCGAACAGACTGTCACTCAATTAGCCGAGCAATACTCGCAAACCCAACGCGCCTTGGAAAAACAAAAAGAAGCCTTGGATCAAGTCCGTTTCGAGCAGCAAGACAGCCGGGTGCGTCAGCAAACCATCGCCGAGCAGCTGACCGAGGTTGATGCCGACCCTGAGGCAATACTGGCCAATTTGTCGGAAGGCGCTGGCGAAGCCAAGTGGAAAAATGCCGTCGACGAGTTGACTGATCAAATCGAACGGCTGGGTTCGATCAATTTGACGGCGATCGAGGAATTTAAAACCCAATCCGAACGGATGAAGTTTTTAAACGAACAGCATGACGATCTGGTCGATGCCTTAAATACCTTGGATCAGGCCATCAGCAAGATCGACAAGGAAAGCCGCCAGCGTTTCAAAGAGACTTTCGACAAGATCAATAACGGCTTGAAAGAAAAGTTTCCGCGTTTGTTCGGCGGTGGGCAGGCTTACCTGGAGCTGACCGAGGATGATTTGCTTGAAGCTGGCGTGAACATCATTGCCCGTCCGCCTGGTAAACGGAATAGTTCGATACATTTGTTATCGGGCGGCGAAAAGGCCTTGACGGCGGTGGCCTTGGTTTTTTCTATTTTTGAATTGAATCCGGCGCCGTTTTGTTTGCTGGACGAAGTGGACGCTCCGCTTGACGATGCCAACGTCGTGCGGTTTTCGCAGATGGTGGAAGACATGTCGTCAACCGTACAGTTTTTGTATATTTCGCACAACAAAGTCACAATGGAAATTGCAAAACATCTGGCAGGTGTTACCATGAAGGAGCCTGGAGTATCCAGAATGGTGGCGGTTGATATTGATGAAGCAGTGAGCATGGCAGAAAGCTAATGGATAAAGAATTATTAAGAGTCGTGATTATTTTGATCGGCGTGCTGGTGATGATCGGCATGGTGTTGTGGCATTTCGTCAAATCGTTGCGGGAAAGACGCGTGCCCGACGATTATTACGATGAGGATTCTTACGACGACCGAGTGGTTGACGAGTTTTCAGTCGAAGAAGATGACGACGAGATGGATGTGTTTGCCTTGGGTTCCGAGTTGGTTGATGGAGATGCTCTGTTAGACGATCAAGCTATCAAACCTAGCCCGAAAGTGTCTGCCGATGGTTCGCGGCGGGAAACCGAGAAAAAACAAGCAGCCACTTTGGCTAATTCGCGGCGGTTGGAGTTGCCGGCCTTGATCGAATTTAGCATCGTTGCGCGTGCCGACCAAGGCTTTAACGGCGAGGATTTGTTCGAGGCTTTCGAACGTGTGGGTTTGCGCTATGGTAGTGTGCGGGTGTTCGAGCGGGTGGATGCCAATCGCATGGTCGATTTTGCCGTCGCCAGCATGGTCGACCCCGGTACTTTTCCCGACACCGGGCTAGAAGATTTTTATTGCCCCGGCATCGTGTTTTTCATGCAGCCGCGTGAAGTCGATGCGCCATTGGCGGTATTCGACGACTTCATGGAAACCATCGACATTTTAGCCGACGAACTGGACGGCGTGGTTTGGGACAATCAGCGCCAGCCGTTGACCGCAGAGACCGTAGCCCAATTTAGACAAATACTGGCTAAGGCCGTCTAAAACAGTTCCCCGCGGAGGCAGGACGCCGGCGCATTTATTCTGTAAACCTAACGAATTAACTAGAAGCTAAGTGGATCAAAAAAATATCAGAAATTTCTCCATCATTGCCCATATCGATCACGGGAAATCGACATTGGCAGACCGATTCATTCAAATTTGTGGCGGATTAAGCGACCGGGAGATGGAGGCGCAAGTACTCGATTCCATGGATCTGGAACGGGAGCGCGGTATCACCATCAAGGCGCAAAGCGTAACCCTGGATTACAAGGCCAGCGACGGCATAACTTATCAACTCAATTTTATCGACACGCCGGGCCATGTGGATTTTTCCTACGAAGTCTCGCGTTCATTGGCGGCCTGCGAAGGTGCGTTGTTGGTGGTCGATGCCGCACAAGGCGTCGAAGCACAGAGCGTGGCCAACTGTTACACCGCGCTCGAACAAGGTTTGGAAGTGGTGCCGGTGTTGAACAAGATCGATCTGCCCTCCGCTGAGCCGGAGCGGGTGATGGAAGAGATCGAGAATGTCATCGGTATTCCGGCCGATGAAGCGTTGAAAATAAGCGCGAAGACCGGCATCGGCGTCGAAGCGGTGCTGGATCAACTGATTCAAAAAATTCCACCGCCGGCCGGCGATGAAAATGCGCCATTACAGGCCTTGATCATCGATTCCTGGTTTGACAACTACTTGGGCGTGGTCTCCTTGGTGCGTATTGTCAACGGTAGTCTGCGCAAAAAACAAAAAATTACCGTGATGTCGACGGGTAAGTCGTTTTTAGTCGATAAGCTGGGTGTCTACACGCCAAAGCAATTGGAAAAACAACAGCTCAATACCGGTGAAGTGGGTTTCATCGTCGCCGGCATCAAGGATATTTTCGGAGCGCCGGTCGGCGATACGATTACCGCCACCGACAATCCCGCAGCCGAGGTGTTACCCGGATTCGAGAAAGTCCAGCCACGGGTATTTGCCGGCTTATATCCGGTCAGTTCCGACGATTTCGGTGCGATGCGCGAAGCCTTGGATAAACTGCGGTTGAACGACTCGGCCTTGAATTACGAACCGGAAACCTCGCAAGCCTTGGGCTTTGGCTTTCGTTGTGGCTTTCTCGGCATGCTGCATATGGAAATCGTCCAAGAACGGCTGGAGCGCGAATACAATATCGATTTGATTACCACCGCGCCGACCGTGATTTACGAAGTCGAAACCCATGGCGGAGAGGTCGTGATGGTTGATAACCCGGCTAAATTGCCGGATGTCGGCACCATTACCGAAGTTCGCGAACCTATTATTTTGGCAAATATCCTGGTGCCACAAACCTATTTGGGTAACGTGATCAATCTGTGTGTCGAAAAACGCGGCGTACAGAAAAACATGCAATATGCCGGAAGCCAAGTATCGCTAAGCTACGAATTGCCGATGAGCGAAGTGGTGTTGGACTTTTTTGATCGGTTGAAGTCGGTCAGTCGCGGTTATGCGTCGTTTGATTATGAGTTCTTGCGTTTTGAACCGGCACCGCTGGTGAAACTGGACGTGTTGATCAACGGCGATAAAGTTGATGCGTTATCGATTATCGTGCATCGCGACTTAAGTTTAAATCGTGGCCGGGATCTGGTCGATAAAATGAAAGATCTGATTCCACGGCAGATGTACGAAGTGGCAATTCAGGCGGCTATCGGCGCTAAAGTTATCGCCCGCTCTACCGTAAAAGCCATGCGCAAAAATGTCACAGCCAAGTGTTATGGTGGTGACATCACGCGTAAGAAAAAGCTGTTGGAAAAGCAGAAAGCGGGTAAGAAGCGGATGAAACAAGTGGGTAGTATCGAGATTCCGCAGGAAGCCTTCCTGGCGGTGTTGCAGGTTAATAAAGAATAATAACGATCAATTATGGATTACGATTTTTCATTTTTTCTGGTGGTAGCCAGCTTTGTAACCGGCGTCGTTTGGGGAGGGTATTACTTGTACCTGAAGCGAGCCAATCTGCCTTATCCGACCGAGAAAGAACCGTTACTGGTCGAATATGCCCGCTCGTTTTTTCCGGTGGTATTGATCGTGTTGTTGTTGCGCTCGTTTCTGTTCGAGCCGTTCCGGATTCCATCGGGATCGATGATGCCGACATTATTGGTCGGCGATTTTATTTTGGTGAATAAATTCAGCTACGGTGTGCGTTTGCCGGTTCTGAATTCCAAGATTCTCGAGATGGGCGAGCCCTCGCGCGGCGACATTGTGGTGTTTAGGTTTCCGAAACAACCAGAGGTCGATTACATCAAACGGGTGATTGGTTTGCCTGGCGACCGCATTGCGTACTTCGACAAAAAACTTTACGTTAACGGTATTCCGGCAAAGCAAGTGTCACTGGGGCGCTATCAGGGCGTTGGGCAAGGCAGCAATATGAGCGGTGCCGAGCGACTGGAAGAGGATTTGTTGGGGATTGAACATTCCATCCTGGTTAGTCGCGGAGCCTCCTCGGTAGAGGATGTGTTCGTGGTGCCACAGGGTCAGTATTTTGTGATGGGTGATAACCGCGATAACAGCAATGACAGTCGCTATTGGGGCACAGTACCCGAAGCCAATCTGGTGGGTAGAGCCTTTTTTATCTGGATGAATTGGGACTGGCAAAATAACGGTATTGCTTTCGACCGTCTTGGTACGGTGCTGCGTTGAGTGATTTAGTATCAGATAATTGCCGTGTCGAAAAAGCGATATTTATTGCGCTGGGTATTCGATAGTTGCTGATTTATTTCCAATTTTCTCGGGGGTAGTGTTATGCCGGCATCATTAAAAAAACAACGCGGTTTAACCTTTTTGTCTATTGCCTTTATCTTGGCGCTAATCGGTTTTTTTACGTTATTGATTCTAAAAATTGCGCCGATTTACATCAATCACAGTCGCGTAGTTAACGCCTTAAAAGCAGTTGAAAACACTACTGATATTGTGTCTAAAACCAAAGGCGATATAAAAAGTAGTCTGGAGAAACGCTTCGATATGAACTATGTGGAGCACGTTACGAATGACAATATCAAGATTGTTGCGCAACCCGGCTATGTACGGGTTGACATCGACTATGAGCGAGTAGAGCCCATCATGGGAAATTTGAGTGTGTTGGTTGAATTCCATGAGGGATTCGAAGCTGGCAACAAGTGATTAAAAGACCCGAGACTCTTGCTGGCAAGTTGGGTTTGACTTTTAACGATCCCAACTTATTTGCGATGGCTTTGACCCATCGTAGTATGGGGGCCAGAAACAACGAGCGTCTCGAATACCTGGGCGACTCCGTGCTGGGTTTCGTGATAGCCCAAAGACTATATGAACTGTTTCCCGACGCCGGAGAGGGCGCTTTAAGTCGGTTGCGAGCCAGTTTAGTCAACCAGAATTCGCTGGCGGAAGTCGCTCGCGAGCACAATATTGGCGATTATCTGATATTGGGTTCCGGCGAATTGAAAAGCGGCGGTTTTCGTAGGGACTCGATTCTGTCGGATGCATTGGAAGCTATCATGGGAGCCTTGCTGAAGGACCAAGGGGTCGACGCCTGTCAGCAGTGGATATTGCGATTATTCGATGACAAGTTGGCCGCGTTGAAAGTGGACGATTGGACCAAAGACCCTAAAACCCGTTTGCAGGAATTAATGCAAGCCAGCCGTAAACCCTTGCCTATCTACGAATTGGTCAGTATGTCCGGCGCTGATCATGCCCAAACTTTTGAAGTGAAATGTACCATCGCACTAACGCCGGAAACCCGGAATGGCGTTGGTATTTCCAGAAAAAAGGCCGAGCAGGCAGCTGCCGAAAATATGTTAAATTTTTTACAATCCAGGGATAAATGAACTGCGGATATGTTGCTTTAATCGGTAGGCCCAATGTAGGCAAATCGACGTTGATGAATCACCTGCTGGGTCAGAAACTCAGCATCACCTCAAGAAAACCGCAAACTACCCGGCATCGAATTCTGGGTATCAAAACTACTGCCGCCGGGCAAGCTATCTTTATGGATACGCCGGGCATGCATAGTGATGAAAAAAAGGTGTTAAATCGTTATCTGAATAAAACCGCGGACAGCACCTTGCTTGGCGTCGATGTGGTGATTTGGCTGCTGGACGGTTTGTATTGGCACGAGTACGACGAGAAAATTTTCAAGAAACTCGAGCGAGCCGGACTGCCGGTTATCTTGGCGATCAATAAGGTCGATAAAATCAAGGATAAGGATGCTGTGCTAAAGTTCTTTGCCGAGGCTCAGCAAAAATATCCATTCCAGCACATCGTGCCGGTTTCCGCATTAAAACGGACGAATCTTGAGCTGCTGGAGCAACATATCATGGCGTTGTTACCGGAAACGGAGCTGATATACCCGGAAGATCAAATCACCGATAGGCCGGAACGTTTTTTTGTCGCCGAAATTATTCGCGAAAAACTGACCCGGCGTTTGGGCGACGAATTACCGTATGCGTTGACTGTGGAAATCGAGCGTTACGAGGAATTTCCGGAGCTTTGCAAAATATATGCGGCGATTTTGGTCGAGCGGGATAGTCAAAAAAGTATTGTGATCGGTCAACAAGGCGAAATGCTGAAAAAAATCGGCAGCGAGGCTCGGGTCGATATTGAAAAGTTGATCGGCCAAAAAGTGTATCTGGAACTGTGGGCCAAAGTGAAAAAGGGCTGGTCTGATAACGAGCGCGCCTTACAGAGTTTAGGTTTTATCGATTTCGGCAATTAATGAATGGATCGGTCGTTTATTTGCAGCCGGCGTTTGTTCTGCAGCATCGGCCGTATCGGGAAACCAGCTTATTGTTAGATGTGTTTACCAGGGATTTTGGCGTGGTTTCCATGCTCGCCAAGGGGGTGCGTAAGGAAAAGTCGAAAATCGCCGGCTTATTGTTGCCTTTCAGTGCATTACGACTGTCTTTTGTTGACAAAAATGAGTTAAAAGTCCTTTCCCAAGTGGAATACGTTGATAGTTACCCTTTAGAGCGTTTGGCTTTGTATTGTGGTTTTTATGTCAATGAGCTGGTGCAAATATTCGTGCACAAATACGATCCTCAACCAGAGATATTTAGCTGCTACGAGCGCTGTTTGCAGGATTTATTGCTTGCTGATCGTATTGAGCAGGCACTACGCTATTTTGAACTGGATTTATTGCAGGAGGCCGGTTACGCGGTCGCGATGCACTCGGAAGGCAACGGCACTCCAATTCAGGAGGGGCAACGCTATAATTTTTTGGCTGATTTTGGCCTGGTCGCCGATAAGGATGGTTTAATCGGCGGTGAAACCTTATCGATGCTGGCCGGACGAACTCCGCTAGAAGGCCAGGCTTTGGTTGAAACCAAACTGCTGTGTAGAAAAATGCTGGATGGGCATTTGCAGGGCAGGCAGCTGAAAAGCCGGGATGTACTGGCAAAAATTATTAAATATTTGTAGGCGAAAGACAAAAAGTCAGGGTTGGTTTTTCCGGCTTTTGTTTTCTGTCTTTCATCCATCTTACTCATCCGCTTGCGGAACCATATTCAATGGAAAAACAAATCATCTTATTAGGTGTCAACATCGATCATGTTGCGACCTTACGTCAAGCTAGAGGCACTCGCTACCCCGAGCCCATTCAGGCCGCGCTGTTAGCCGAACAAGCCGGTGCCAACGGCATTACAGCGCATTTGCGCGAAGACAGGCGGCATATTCAAGACAGAGATATTTATTTGCTGAAGGATATGTTGCATACCCGTTTGAATCTGGAGATGGCTGTAACCGAGTTTATGCTGGCTTTTGCGGTTAAGGTCGAACCGCAAACTTGTTGTTTGGTACCGGAGCGCCGAGAGGAATTAACGACCGAAGGCGGTCTGGATGTGGCAAGTGCCTTAGATAAAATGCGTTCTGCCTGCCAACAATTGGCGGATGCCAATATAGAAGTCTCCTTATTTATCGATCCGGATTGTCGGCAAATCGACGCGGCGGTCGCGGCCGGCGCACCGGTGGTGGAATTGCATACCGGTCGTTATGCCGATGCACTAACCAAGGGTGAGCAAGAGCAGGAGTTGCAAAGGTTAAGCGCGGCCGCGGTCTACGCACACCAAGCGGGACTGCAAGTCAATGCCGGTCACGGATTGAATATCGCTAATGTCGAGGCGATTTGCCGTATCGAGCAGATTGTCGAATTAAATATTGGTCATTCCTTGATTGCGCAGGCTTTGTTCTCCGGTTTGGAAGACGCGGTTAGGGATATGAAGCGGGTGATGCGGGAGTCGCGTTTACACGGTTAATTGCATGCGGACAGAACTCGAGTTTTATCAATTAACCTCGATCGGTAATCGCGAGGTCAATCAGGATTGTATGGCTCACCGGGTGTGCGCTGATTATGCGGTATTTGTCGTCGCTGACGGCTTGGGCGGACATTACTCCGGCGAAAAGGCCTCGCAATTTTTTTGCCGTAGCTTTATTGCCTTGGCGGAAAAATATCATACCCACGTATCAGTGAACGCCGAGGCGGTTATGGCGGCTTGGATCGCGGAATCTGTCAGGAATATGAACGAGCTTTTTGCCGCTGATCCATTTGCAACCGATGCGCACACTACCTGTGCGATTTTGTATTTGGACCAAGAGCGCGCGATAGTGGCGCACTGTGGAGACTCGCGAGTTTATCGTATCAATCCCGAGCAAGTTTTATGGCGCACCAAGGATCATTCGGTGCCCCAACAACTATTTAACGAAGGCAAAATAAGCGAATGGGAAATGGGTGTGCATCCCGATCAACATAAGTTGACTCGCAGCATTAATGTGCTGAGTACGCCGACCGCCGATATAACTAGTTTCCCTCCCATGAAAAGCGGAGAAACCTTTGTGCTCTGTAGCGATGGTTTTTGGGAGTTTGTAAAGGAACAGGAGTTGTTGGCTTTATCGCAAGACAGTAGCGGAAAGCCGGAGTTGCAAAAGATGGCAAAGATGGCCGTCTTACGCGCGCAAGGCAAAAGCGACAATGTTACCGTACAGTGGGTGAGACGACATTAGCGCTTGAGGAGAAAATGCCGGGGCGTAGCCCCGATTCAGTGTGTTGCCAAACCGTGTTTTTGAATGCGGTAAAGCAAAGTGTCTCTGGAGATGCCTAACAGACGCGCCGATTTGCTGCGATTGCCCTTGGTTCGATTTAGGGCTTGCAGAATCATGTCCGCTTCTAGGGCGTCAAGTTGTAATCCCAACTCAGGCAACGTAAAGTCAGAACTGGCCGTTATCGCACAGCGGTTGAATTCGTGGGGCAGATTTTCCGGCTCGATCACTTTGCCGGACAACAGAATGCTTAGCCTTTCGCAAAGATTTCTCAATTCACGCACATTGCCGGGCCATTTGTAGCTGCGTAATGCTTTTACGGTTTGCCGGCTGAAAGAGGGGGGTTCCAGTGAGTGCGCGGCTGAGAAATGCGTGAAAAAATGTTTGGCCAGTACTTCGATATCTTCGGTGCGTTGGTGCAATGCCGGTAATTCCAGGGGTACGACATTTAAGCGAAAATACAAATCCTGACGAAATTGCCCGTTATCTATCAGTTTGCTTAGGTCGGCATTAGAAGCCGCAATAACACGCACGTTAACCGTGTAGGGTTTGGTGGCGCCAACCGGCAGACACTCCCCCGATTCCAAGAATCGTAAAAGCTTCGCTTGAATTCCTAAGGGTAAGGAGTTGATTTCGTCGAGAAATAAGGTACCGCCATCGGCGGCCTGAAATAGTCCTTGCTTATCCGATACTGCACCGGTAAATGCACCTTTTTTATGGCCGAATATTTCCGATTCAACCAAGCCTTCCGGGAGTGCGGCACAGTTCAGGGCAATGAATGGTTTATTGGTACGCGGGCTGTCCCTTTGAATTGCCGTTGCCAATACTTCTTTTCCTGTACCGGTTTCACCTTTAATCAGTACGGTAACGTCGGTCGCCGCAACGATACGAGCACTACGAATCAATGCTTCGATTGCGGGAGATTGTCCAATAATAGGATCGAAGTTATCCACTGTAAAACCTCTCAAAACGTCATGATGTGTTCAACACGCATCGGGTTAAGCCATGGGAAGGCCGCCAATAGTGCGAAGATAATAAACAAGGCTGCTACTGCGTGTTTAAAATGTCGGCTTTTCGAAAGCCCCGCCAGCAACGAGGTCATTATACCGACTCCCATCACAGCAGGTAAAGTCCCCAGTCCAAAACTTAACATCGTGAGTGCGCTATGGGTAATGCTGCCGGTGGTGGCCGCTAGTGCCAATGCCGTATAAATCAGTCCACAAGGTAGCCAGCCCCATACCATGCCAAACAACAACGCTTGGGTGCGGTTTTGTACCGGAATCAACCGCCGGCCGAAGGGTTCGATCATTTTCCAGAAACGTGCGCCCATTTTTTCTATGTAGGCAAAGTACGGAAACCAGCCTCCAAGGTACAGTCCAGCACCTGCCATCACGACAGCTGAGAAGAGTTGCAGAAATCTGTGCGCTTGGCCCTGGGTAAAAGGTAGCGTTAAGAATGTCTCCAGGATTCCGACTAAGGCACCGGCCGTCGCGTAGCTGAGAACCCGGCCGAGGTTGTAATTCAACACGATACCGAACAACCGGCGTTTATTATTGCGGAGTTCGGGTTTCAGGCTGTAAGTTAGGGTGCCGATAATGGAACCGCACATGCCAATGCAATGCAGGCTACTGAATAAACCCATTGCAAACGCGGCAAGATAGGAAGCATTAAAGTCTAGGTAAAGATGCATAAACAAGAAGCCGGGGCAATAAGGTATTAATTGAAGTGGGGAGGATTATAGACGGTTTCTGAAATGGTAACGACGCGTAGATATGCAAATCAACTGCTACCGGATAAGTTATTAGCGCAGATGCGATTGCGCCCTTGATGTTTTGCCTGATAGAGCGCGTCGTCCGCTGCTTTCAGTAAACTGGCAACATTGTCGAAGGTGTGGGCCTGCAGGGTGGCAACGCCGACGGATATGGTCACGAAAGTGTTAGGGTTGCTCTGCGTATGGCGTATCTTTAGATCCTCTATGGTTTCGCGGTATTGTTCGGCACGCAGTAAGGCACCGGTGCTGTCGGTGTTGGGAAGCAAGATGGAGAACTCCTCGCCGCCCAGTCTTGCGACTAAGTCTTCGGGTCTATGGGTAATATGTTGCAAGGCGCGGGCTACCCGTTTCAGGCATTCATCGCCCATGGGATGCCCAAAGTAATCGTTAAATTGTTTAAAGTTATCGATATCGGCAATTAATAAGGAAAGTGGCATGCCCGTGCGCTTGGATTGATTCCATTGGCGCTCCAGGGCGGCGTCGAATGCTCGGCGATTCGGGATTTCCGTCAGTCCGTCCAACGACGCGAGTTTTTCCAATAAATCGGATTTGGTCTTTAGCTGGATTTGAGTGCGTACTCGCGCTAAAACGATGGATGGCGAAAACGGTTTGGTTATGTAGTCGCTGCCGCCGATTCTAAAGCCGTGTACCTCATCTTCTTCCGAATGTTTGGCGGTCAAGAAGATAACCGGAATATTGCGGGTTTTATCGGACGACTTTAGCTGATGGCATATTTCATAGCCATCCATGTCGTCTAACATGATGTCCAGCAGGATGAGGTCGGGAAGTTGGCTGGTGGCGATCTGTAAAGCCAGTTCGCTATGCACGGCTACTTTTACCGTGTAATGAGGCTCGAGAATATTCTTGATCAGATCCAGATTTTCCGGGCTGTCATCCACTGCGAGAATGGTATGCGTGTTTCTATTTTCCATTTTCCTACATCCCATGTTCCAGTATGTGATTGAGGGCTTGCGCGGCATCGACAAACTGGTAATTGGCAATTTGTTTTTTGATGGGCAATAAGCTTTGAGTTAGTGTTTTTTCATCGATACGGGCCAAAATTCGATCAAGCTGCAGGTCAGCATCGGAATCGAAGGTTTGCAGTTTATTGATCAATATGGCCAATTGTTGCCGAGTTTCCAGTATCGAAAAGTTTGGCTGACCATTGCCGACTTGCTCATTGTTTACCAAAGTGCTGTTGATACTATTGATAACTTTGGTCATCTCCAGTGTCGTCGCGGCAATATTGCTATCTATATGCGGAACATTGGCAATATTGGGTCGATAATCGACTAGCGACTCTTCCAGACGCACTAAGTGGCTTTGCAGTGGTAGCGCGCCGAGTGATCCGACCAAACCTTTCAAAGTATGGACTAATTGATACGCCTTGTCGTAATCGTTGTATGCAAAGGCTTGGTCGATATCGTTAATTGTGTCGGCGTGATTTTCGGCAAACTTTAGTAAGACTTTCCGATAAACGGTTCGATTGCCGGCGGTGTGTTGCAATCCTACGGTAGTGTCTATGCCGTAAAGATAAGGCAGCAGACGTGTTTCCGGCTCGTCGCCGTTCAGGTTGGTCTGAGTGTTCTCGCCGGCTCGAGGTAGAATCCACTTCGCCAACGCTGCATAAAGCGTTTCCGGTAATATTGGTTTACTGACAAAATCGTCCATATCGGCTTGCAAGCATTTGTTGCGATCATTGCTCATCGCATTGGCGGTCATCGCTATCACCGGCAAGGTTTGGCAGCCGGGTATCGCTCTTAAACGCTGGGTAGTTTGATAGCCGTCCATCACCGGCATTTGCACATCCATTAACACACAGTCATAGGTGCTTTGTTGCAATTTGTTCAGCGCAATTTCGCCGTTCTCGGCCACGTCGACTTGTAAATGCGCTTGTTCCAACAACTCGATGGCCACAATTCGGTTCACTTCGTTGTCCTCCACCAGCAGGACTCGGGCGCCGCTGAGATGTTGCAATTTACTGGTATCGATAGGGTGTTTTTGTTGGTATTGCGCGTTGCGTATTGACGCGAGGCTGGCAATACCGAGTTTGACGCTGAAGGTAAAGGTCGAGCCGAGGTTTTCTTGGCTGGAGACGCTTATCGTGCCCCCCATTTGCTCTACCAATTGTTTGGAAATGATCAGACCCAAGCCCGTGCCACCGTAATTCCGCGTAACGCTACTGTCGCCCTGGCTGAATGCTTGGAATAGCTTGGCTTGTTTTTCCGTGTTCATGCCAATACCTGTGTCGCTGATACTAAATTGCAAGCAGGTGTGTTGGGCGGAGCGCCTAAGCTCGGTGAGCGTGACTTTTACTTCGCCATGCTCGGTAAATTTAATCGCATTTCCAATCAGATTGATAAAAATTTGTCGTAGACGTTGTGGGTCACCAACCACAGCGTGAAAAGGTTGATGCTCTGGCGGGTGAATCAGTGCTATGCCTTTACTGGCACAGAGTTCGGACATTGTGGAAAACACGTTATCCAGCATTTGCTCCAATAAAAAAGGTACGGATTCCAGATGCATTTTCCCGGCTTCCATTTTGGAAAAGTCCAGAATGTCGTCGATGATGGTCATTAACGAGTGCGACGCCGTTTCCACTCTTTCCAGATAATCGCGCTGTTTTGCGGTCATCCCGCCGTTTAGGCATAGTTCAACCAAGCCGATAATGGCGTTCATCGGCGTGCGGATTTCGTGGCTCATATTGGCGAGAAATTCGGATTTTACTCTTGTTGCCTGTTCCGCTTGCTGCTTCGCTTCCAACAGCCGTTGCTCGGTTTGCAGTCGGTCGGTGATGTCTTGCATGGTGCCCTGAACGCCAGTGATCTTGTCATTAGCATCTCGAACGGCTTTGCCGCGCTGATGCACATGGCGAATTTGGTCGTTGCCGAGAACTATTCGATGCCTGAAATCGATAGTTCCGCTATTGATAGCGTTTTGCATCGCCGATTTAAAAAAGCTTTGGTCGTCCGGGTGGATCAGTGTGCTTAAAATGCTGGAAAAGCGGGGGGTAAACACCGTTTTACTGGTTGCGGTGATCCGATACATTTCGTCCGACCAGCTGAAGTGATTATCGGGTAAATGCCAATGCCAATCGCCGATATGGGAAATACTTTGTGCATCCAGTAAACGCTGTTTTTGGTCTTGAAGCGCGTCGATTGCACGGCTGCGTTCCAACTCGGCGGTAATTTGCAGCGCAAATAATTTCAAGGTATCGGTAGCAAAGTTAATGTCGGGAATTGGCCCAGACTGTGTCAAAACGCCTAACTTGATATAATAGGCTCAGGTTATTGATGAGGTCAGCCGATGAAACGTTTCATTGAAGGTGAATGCCGAACACAAACAACGTTATTGCCGGAAAGTATCGACGACTACATCACCGATACCAATCCAGTGCGCGTCGTTGATGTTTTTGTCGACGAACTGGACCTGGGCAAGCTTGGATTTGACGGCGTTGAACCGGCGATCACCGGTAGGCCGGCCTATCATCCCGCCATTCTCTTGAAGATTTACATCTACGGTTACCTCAATCGCATTCAATCCAGTCGGCGTCTTGAGAAAGAGACACAACGTAATGTCGAACTGATGTGGCTGGTTGGACGACTGACGCCCGACTTCAAGACCATTGCCAATTTCCGTAAAGACAACGGCAAAGCGATTCAAAGCGTCTGCCGTCAGTTTATCGTGTTGTGCCAGCAACTGGGTTTGTTCTCGGAAGCTTTAGTGGCCATCGATGGTAGCAAATTCAAGGCGGTCAATAACCGGGATCGGAATTTCACCAGCGCCAAGTTGCAAAGGCGAATGGAAGAAATCGAGTCAAGCATCAATCGCTATCTGACAGCACTCGACACTGCCGACCGGCAAGAGCCAGCCATTGCCAAGGCCAAGTCCGAACGCCTGCAAGATAAGATTGCTGCCCTGAAAGCGCAGATGAAAGCGCTCAAGGACATCGAAGTCGAGCTCAATAAGACACCCGACAAACAGATTTCCCTGACCGATCCGGATGCCCGTTCCATGAAGACGCGTGGCACCGGCATCGTTGGCTACAATGTTCAGACGGCCGTCGATACCCAGCATCACCTGATTGTTACCCATGAGGTGACCAATGTCGGCATTGACCGAGACCAGCTGACCTCAATGGCTAAGCAAGCCCGCACAGCCATGGGTGTCCAAGACCTAACGGCCATTGCTGATCGCGGCTATTTCAAGAGTGAAGAAATTCTGGCCTGCCATGAAGCCGGTATCACACCCCTCGTCCCCAAATGCAAAACCTCTTCAGCCAAAGCTGCTGGAAGATTTGATAAGGCAGATTTTATTTACGACGCCGAGAACAACGAGTACCGATGTCCGGCCGGCCAACGCCTCATCTGGCGATACAGTACTGTTGAGCGAGAAATGAAAGTACACCGTTATTGGAGTTCATGCTGCCAACAATGTGAACTCAAAGCCAAGTGCACCCCAGGCGAACAGCGACGGATTACACGTTGGGAGCATGAAGATGTTCTGGATGCCATGCAAACGCGTTTAGACCAAGCACCAGACAGCATGCGTATTCGGCGCCAGACGGTGGAGCATCCCTTCGGCACCCTCAAGGCATGGATGGGTGCAACCCATTTTCTGACCAAGACACTTGATCGCGTCAGCACCGAGATGAGCCTACATGTACTGGCCTACAACCTTAAAAGGGTGATGAATCTACTGGGAACCACTGCATTGATGGAAGCAATGGTGGCCTGACGGCCATTTATTGCTCTTTTTTAGCCTATTACCGATGGCTATCAGCATCAATTTGGTCAAATCAAGTCGATAAACCAGTTAACGCCATTCAGAAACGTTAGCCGCTCAGGACCGCGCGATTTCAACAGAATTGGTCGATACGGGCTGGGTATTTCATCTATTCAACGTTTTTACACAGTCTGGGCCGACAGTAGGATACCGAAATGAACCCAAAACTATTTTGTTGTTTATCCAGTAACGGAATGCCCAAATAGCCCTCCACCTGCTTGAGCCTTAGCCAACTGGCAGCCGGAAATTGTGCGGCAACGTCGCGTTCGTAGTAGCGAATAGTCCCACTGGCAAGCTCTTGGCACGGCGAGTCTTGCAAGCTAAATTCGCGATTGGCTATGATTTTGCCGTTTGCACACAGCGACAGACTGCGCGCGCGCTTATCGTCCAGCACCTCTGCAATCATCGCATAGTCGGCACCCAAGGTTTCCAAAGTTAATAATGTCAGATTATCCAGTAGAGATGTGGCGTTTTGCGGCAGGTTGCTGGAGACGATATTTCTGATCACGCTGCTTTGCTGGCGCTGCTGAGTAATATCGGTAACCAAGCCCTGATAATCGATAATTCTGCCTTGCTCGTTGCGAACCACCATTTTTCGGTCTTGTACCCATTTGATGCCGCCGTTTTGGGTGACGATGCGATAAGGCTGATGCACTATTTCGCAACAGTCCGGATCGTTGCGGCAGGTGCCGATTTCACGAAGGAAAACTCCGCTATCGTCGGGATGGACTAGATTGAGATAAAACAGATTGCCGGTAATCAGTTGTTCAACGCTGTAGCCGAACAGCTGGCGGGCATTCTCAGTGGCGAACTCGATGGGTAAACCATCGGAATTATTCCATTTCAGCACCACCGCGGCGCTCTGGCTAATGATTTGATAAGCGCGTTGCAGATTATGCTCCGATTGCTTGCGTACGCTGATGTCTTGGTGGGTGCCGCATAGTCGACTTGGTTTGCCGCTGATCGGATCGTGAGCCACGACGGCTCCGGACCCTTGTATCCATACCCAATGGCCGAGTTTATGACGCATGCGAAATTCCACGACATAGGGGCGGCCGGATTCTATATGTTTGGTCACCAGCTCTTGAACTCGCTGTCTGTCATCGGGATGCACACGTTTGTCCCAGTCGCTGACAGTCTGATCCAGATCGTCTTGGCTGAGGCCAAGCATTTCCAGCCAGCGCTGATTCACGGAGTGTTTGCCGCTTAAATAATGCCAATCCCAATAACCCAGTTCGGCACCGTTTATTACCAAGGCTAATTGCTCTTCGAGCTCCTTGCGGGGCGTGATGTCGATATGAAACTGAATTAATGGGCTGTCGTTATGCGTAGAAAGACGGGTAAGCGAAATTTGCTGCCATGTTTGGTTTGGAAAGGCGAAGTCAGTAGCCGGCATAGCCTTGCCAGCTTTGATGTGTTGGCATATCGGACATTCGGTGTCGTCATGGTTGGTTGGATGAAACCAGGTATGAATAGCTTGTCCCACTAATTCCGCAGGAGTCTTGCTCACCGATAAAACCGCAGCCATATTGGCGTTACGAATGATGCACCGATTATCGACCACGATGGCGGACTGCTCGAGATGGTCGTTAAAGTTGCCGATTGATGTTAGTCCTGATAAATGCTGTTGCCGATTCGATATCAGTTCGCTAAAAATCAGTAAGACAGCCAGTCCGGGCAGTAACAGCTCGAGTATTTGCGGCAGTGGTCCGGCGCCGTTGATATTTTTATAAAGTGTAACGGTAATGTCGCACAGCAACAGTAAACACACTGCGACCAGCACGATGCGACGTATCTGTCTGGCGGTGTTTGTGAGTTTATCTGTCATATTGTGCCGGCGCGGAGAATGAAACCTGATGGGACCGGAAAATCTTAGACTGGGTACAGGTAAATGTGAAACAGCATAACCGGAAAAATGTCTCTTGCTCAGCAAATTCGGATTTTATAAGCGGCTCCGGCCTGTTCTTTAACTAATTTAGGCACCAAATAGCCGGGTAGATGGCTTTGCATATGCTCAAGTAACTGCAGGGCAGCGGTTTCGGGTACTTCAAAATGGCTGGTGCCGCTGGCGTGGTCCAATACATGCAGGTAATAAGGCAAAATACCCAATTCAAATAGTTTTTCGCTGAGTTCACAGAGCGTGTCCCCCTATCGTTAACACCTTTCAGTAGCACGCTTTGATTCAACAAGGTGACCCCTTGCTGCCGCAAAGTGTTGCAAATTATTCCAACGGCAGAACTCAGCTCGTTGGCGTGATTGGCGTGTAACACCATGATAACTTGCTGGGGCAGGCTGGTTAGGGTGTTGAGCAGTTGTTCGGTGATTCGCGTAGGTAGCACGATAGGTACGCGGCTGTGGATACGGATGCGACGGATGTGTTTAATCTCGCCCAGATGTCTTAATAACTGACCCAGTTTATTGTCATTTAGCAGCAAGGGGTCGCCGCCGCTAAGAATCACTTCGCTGATTTCTGGACGATTGGCAATATAGCTAACGGCTTGTTGAAGTTTTTGCGTTGATAATTGCAGTTCGGCGTAAGGGAAATTACGGCGAAAACAATAACGGCAATGCACAGCGCAAGCGCCGGTACTGATTAACAATACCCTGCCATGATACTTATGAATGATGCCGGCTTCGGCAACGGCAGTAAGGTCGCCCACCGGGTCATGGCTATAACCCGGATAGTCGATCAATTCGTCTTGAATTGGCAGTACTTGTTTCAACAAGGGGTCATTCGCATCGCCTGGGCGCATGCAATCAGCAAAACCGCGCGGCACACGGAGCGGAAAGGCTTTGAAATCCGGTAGCAATGCCAAGCTGTCTGTTGGAATATTCAGATATTCGCAGAGCGCGTCGACACTGGTAAATGCGTCGGCCAGCGCCTGTTGCCAACCGGCGGTTTGGGTATTCAATGTTGCTCCAGTTTCCGATTAAAAATCTTATCCATTATAATCGCCCGACTATTATTTGTTTCACGAGGAAAAAATGGCGACTTTTAGCACCAACGAGTTCAAGGGCGGCTTGAAAATCATGCTGGACAATGACCCTTGTTCGATTATCGAAAACGAGTTTGTTAAGCCGGGTAAGGGGCAGGCGTTCAACCGAGTCAGGATCAGAAATCTGAAAACCGGCCGGGTGATCGAGCGTACTTTCAAATCCGGTGATACCGTCGAGGGTGCGGATGTCGTTGATAAGGAAATGCAATATTTATATAGCGACGGCGAATTCTGGCATTTCATGGTGCCCGACACTTTCGAGCAATATCAGGCCGACAAAAATGCCGTGTCTGACGCTGTCAAATGGTTGAAAGAACAAGATGTTTGTACTATGACCTTGTGGAACGACTCGCCGTTGTCGGTAACGCCGCCCAATTTTGTGGAGTTGACCATCACCGAAACTGATCCGGGTTTAAAGGGCGATACTTCCGGCGGCGGCGGCAAACCGGCTACGCTGGAATCCGGTGCGGTGGTGCGGGTGCCATTGTTTGTGCAAATCGGCGAAATGATTAAAGTCGATACGCGTACCGGCGAATACGTTTCCCGCGTTAAAGAGTGACAGTAGGCTGGCAGCCGAGCTGCCCGCTTGAGCATTTGCGCATTCGCGCGCAAATGCTGGCGGCGATACGGCGTTTTTTCGACGCGCGCGATGTGCTGGAAGTCGAAACACCGCTGCTGTGCCGGGCCACCGGCACCGACCCACAGCTGGATTTTTTTAGCAGTCAATTTAACATTCCGCCAAACCAACAAACCTTATTTCTGCAAACTTCGCCGGAATTTGCGATGAAGCGCTTGTTGGCCGCCGGTAGTGGCAGTATTTACCAAATCTGTAAAGCGTTTAGGAACGGCGAAGCCGGGCGCCACCACAATCCGGAATTCACCATTCTGGAATGGTATCGGGTTGCTTACTCTATGGGGCAACTAATGACGGAAGTCGCCGACTTATTGCAGCAACTGTTACAGCCTTTCCTTCCGGTCTTGCCGATTATTCGAGTCAGCTACCAGCAGTTTTTTCAAGAATCCACAGGTTTGGACCCCTTGCACTTTTCCGTCGATGACTATCGGACTTATGCGGTTTCTAACGCATTGGCGGAAGCCGTGGATTTATGCGGTGAGGACCATGCCTTATGGTTGGATTTTATTTTTAGTCACCGTGTACAGCTGGCGATGCGCCGGAATACGATTTATTTGCTGCACGCTTATCCGGCGATACAGTCGTCGTTGGCGCGCCTCAATGTGGACGATCCGCGCATCAGCGAGCGTTTCGAAGTATTCATCAACGGCGTGGAACTAGGCAACGGCTTTTTTGAATTGGCCGATCCGCGTGAGCAAGAGGCGCGTTTCGATAAGGAAATCGCCTACCGATTGAACCATGATTTGCCGGCAGTTAGTAAAGATGAAGCCTTTTTGGATGCGCTGAAATTCGGTTTGCCGGATTGTAGCGGCGTGGCGGTTGGCTTGGACAGGTTGTTGATGATTGCCACTGGTAGCGCGGCGATTGGTGATGTGCTGGCTTTTCCGGTACACCATGCGTGATGCGATATAAGCTGGTTTGGTGACGAAAAACTCCCCCTTCGCCGAAGGGGGATAGTCTAGGTAGCTTATTTTCCTAATAGATGATTAATTGGGTTGATCAGTAGGGCCAGCTAAGCGAGCTTTTTTGATGTACCGAGTGATCCGCCGCGTCTAGCTCGGCTTGAACATCGTTGACGAAAAAGCGTCTGAGACCGCGACCAAGGCGGTGGGTCAACATCGGTAGCGCTTGGTCTTTATTCAGGTAAGCCACGGGTTCGCGACCTTGACGGTATTTACTTAATGCTCGTCTGACCGCATTGCAAAGATAGCATTCTGTGCCTTCGGGCAGAGTGTTATTTAAGTCGCGAAGTAGATGTGGGGTTATTTTGTTCATAGCAACCTCCTCCCGCAAAGGGGAGTTTTGGACGCTAATCCCTGTGCCATGCAAAGATCCGAAACCTGGATCTGTTATTTGCAAAAATAACGTGATTAACTTATCAATTCGGTAAAAAAAGTCAACAGCTATTTGTGGGGGATTTTTTGATGTTTATCAACGCAGTAACCGGCAAATTATGCGGTTTCTAGTTGATTGATGCGAAGGGTGGTGATGGGGTTATTTGCGGCAAGCCTTATTGCCACGGAAAAGGGTGGACAAATCACTTGTCCACCCTTTGATGGGGTGCTTATTCCGGTTTTTCGTCCTTGCCGGCAGGCTTACGCAGTCTGATACCGAGTTCCTTCAATTGCTCTTCGCTGACCTCGGCCGGCGCGTTGAATAGCGGGCAGGCAGCAGTTTGGGTTTTCGGGAAAGCAATCACATCGCGGATCGAGCTGGCGCCGGTCATCAGCATCACCAAACGGTCCAAGCCAAAGGCGATACCACCGTGCGGCGGTGCGCCGTATTTCAAGGCGTCCAGTAAGAAGCCGAATTTCTCCCGCGCTTCTTCGTGGCCGATGCCGAGAATGTCGAATACGGTTTGTTGCATCGCGGTGCGGTTGATCCTGATCGAGCCACCGCCGACCTCGGTGCCGTTCAATACCAAGTCGTAAGCGCGCGACAGCGCGGTGCCGGGATTGGCGACCAATTCTTCCACCGAGCAGCTCGGTGCGGTAAACGGATGGTGAATCGCGGTGAAACGTTGGGCTTTTTCATCCCAGGCGAACATCGGGAAGTCCACGACCCACAACGGTTTCCAGGGACCAGTCAATAAGTTGCGGTCCAAGCCTAATTTAACCCGTAATGCACCCATTGCCTCGTTGACGATGCCCGTTTTGTCGGCACCGAAGAAAATCAAGTCGCCGTTCTGTGCGCCGACTTTTTCCATTACCTTGGCCCAGACGTCAGCCGGAGCGAATTTGACGATAGGCGATTGCAAGCCTTCGACGCCGGCGGCCAGATCGTTGACTTTGATGTACGCCAAGCCTTTCGCACCATAAATGCCCACGAACTTGGTCAGTTCGTCGATCACGCTGCGGCTCAAGTCGCCACCTTCCGGCAATTTCATCGCGACCACGCGGCCGTTCGGATCGTTAGCTGGGCCGGAGAAGACTTTGAAATCCACGCCTTTCATTTCCTCGGCAATGTCTAGCAGTTCCAGCGGGATACGCAGGTCCGGGCGGTCCGAACCGTAACGATTCATGGCTTCGGCATAACTCATGACCGGGAATTTGTCGCCCAAATCGACATCAATAATGTCTTTGAACAAGCGGCGGATCATTTCTTCCATGATTACCATGATTTGCTGCTCGTTCATGAACGAGGTCTCGATATCCAACTGGGTAAATTCCGGCTGGCGGTCGGCGCGTAAGTCTTCGTCGCGGAAACAGCGCACCACTTGATAATAGCGATCCATGCCTGCAATCATCAGTAACTGTTTGTACAGCTGCGGTGACTGCGGCAAGGCAAAAAACGAATTTTGGTGGGTGCGGCTAGGGACGATGTAGTCGCGCGCACCTTCCGGAGTGGCTTTGGTAAGATACGGCGTTTCGATTTCGAAAAATTCGTGATCGTCTAGATATTGGCGCAGATTGCGGGTAACGTCGCGGCGCACCTTCATTTTTTGCTGCATCACAGTGCGGCGCAGGTCTATGTAACGGAAGCGTAGACGGGTTTCTTCGTTGACTTCGATGTCGCTTTCCAATGGGAACGGCGGGGTTTCCGATTCGTTCAGTACTTCGATGTGTTTGCCCAATACTTCGATTTGGCCGGTAGACATGTTGGGGTTATGCGTGCCTTCCGGGCGGTCGCGCACGACACCTTCGATACGCAATACATATTCGCTGCGCACACTTTCGGCAATCGCAAAGCTTTCGGCCATATCGGGATCGAACACCACTTGCACCAGGCCGGCGCGGTCTCTCAAGTCGATAAAAATAACGCCGCCGTGGTCACGACGACGATGTACCCAGCCGCACAGGGCAACGGTTTGACCTAAATGTTGGGTGTTCAAATCTCCACACTTGTGGCTACGCATAGTTGTTCTCGGGTTAATCAAAATACGGGGGGATAGGTAAAAATGGGGGAATGCTCGTCTTTTCGGAAAAACTTGGCATTTACCATGGATTTCCTAGTGGTTGTGGTTAGTGCAGCCACTGCAACTGCTGGCTTTTTCCGGTGCTTTGTTTTCGCCGGCGACATTTTTCTTAGCGCCGCTTTTAAAATCGGTTTCGTACCAGCCGCCACCTTTCAGACGAAATCCCGCTGCGGAGATTTTCTTTCTTAATTCCGCTTCGTTGCAGGCGGGGCAAACGACTAAGGGCTCGGCGCTCAGTTTTTGCAGTGCTTCGTGTTCATGTCCGCAAGCATTGCATTGGTATTCGTAAATAGGCATCTGCTTCTCCAGTTGAAAGTGTCTAAATCGGCTTACTAAGGGCAGGGTTTTAAATTTTCAAGGCCCTTAATGTTAGAATAACGGGCTATTTTAAATGAAAACGCCCGGAGATTATGGATAAATTGACCATACGCCAACCTGACGATAGTCATTTGCACGTCAGGACCGGCAGTATTTTAAAAACGGTGATAGCGCATACGGCTAGGCAATTCGGTCGGGCTATTATCATGCCCAATCTGAAACCGCCGGTAACAACGGTGGCGCAGGCTTTGGGCTACCGGCAAGAAATTTTGGCTGCTTTGCCGCCAGGCTCGGCATTTCAGCCGTTGATGACCTTATATCTCACGGCAAATACGCCGGTGGATGAAATCAAAAAACTGGCGGATGCCGAACATGTGCATGCGTTCAAATTGTATCCCGCCGGCGCGACCACTAATTCCGATGCCGGCGTCGCCGATATTGAAGCGGCTTATTCCTTGTTCGCGGCGATGGAAAAATACGGTGTGCCGTTATTGATTCATGGCGAAGTCACCGATGCCGAATACGATATTTTCGATCGCGAAAAAATCTTTATCGATAGCTCGTTAAGCAAGCTTACCCAGCACTTTCCGGCGCTACGCATTGTAGTTGAGCATCTGACGACTCAGGAAGCGGTACAGTTTGTCGAAGCTGCAGCCGAGAACGTCGCCGCGACTATTACGCCTCAGCATTTGCTGTACAACCGCAATGCGATTTTGGCTGGCGGTATTCGTCCGCACTATTATTGTTTGCCTATCCTGAAACGCGAACATCATCGCCAAGCCTTATTAAAGGCGGCGACAAGCGGTAATCCCAAGTTTTTCCTCGGCACCGACAGTGCGCCGCATTTAACGGCACTGAAGGAAAATAGCTGTGGATGTGCCGGTTGTTACAGTGCGCATGCGGCATTGGAGTTGTACGCAGAAGCCTTTGAGCAGGCTGGCGCATTGGATAAGCTGGAAGGCTTTGCCAGTTTTTACGGCGCGGATTTTTACGGCTTGCCGCGCAATAGTGCAAGCGTCACCTTAGAAAAACGAACCTGGACCGTCCCTGATGCGTACACCGACACTGACGTGGCTATTACTCCATTGCGTGCCGGTGAGCAAATGTCATGGCGCTTAGTTGTCCAATAATGCCTAATGCAAAGTGGGACAATTCAGTCTGTGTGGCGGCTGGTATCAACCGATTTCGTCTTGCATAGGGCTTTGCCGCCTGTGTCATCACTGGCGTGAAATTAGCTGAATTCTTTTATGATAGCGCTGGCGTTATCCTGTTTTATCCAGTACCGATATTCCTTCTAACAATGACGATATCCGATAATCTGATCTACCGCTGGGGCATTCTGCCGCTCTGGCTGTTGTTGACCGCGACCGTTTATTTTCGCTCGGCAATACCCATAGACGAAACTCGTTATCTCAGCGTGGCTTGGGACATGTGGCTGCGCGGCGATTTTCTGGTACCGTATTTGAATGGCCAAACCTATAGCCATAAGCCGCCCTTGCTATTTTGGCTGATTCAGGCCGGTTGGTCGGTATTTGGCGTCAACGAATGGTGGCCAAGTTTGGTAGGGCCGTTGGCGGCATTGGCAAATCTACTGCTGACGCGAAAATTGGCTGAAAAGCTTTGGACTGAGCAGGCCGCCGCGGCATTATTGGCGCCGTGGATATTGATTGCGACCTTGCTGTGGACCTTGTTCGCCACGTCGACCATGTTTGATGTTCTGCTGACTAGCTGGGTGCTGTTGGGAATGCTCGGCATGCTGGAAGTCATACAAGGTGCGGAGCGCAAGGGCTGGGTGCTGGTCGCGGTAGCGGTGGGCTTGGGCATTTTGAGCAAAGGGCCGGTGGTTTTTCTGCATTTAATACCCACAGCGATGTTAGTGTTTGTCTGGGCTCAGCGCCCTGTTGTCTATTTCCGCTGGTTTGGCGGTTTGTTAATCGCCGTTTTGCTCGGAGCTGCTATAGCCTTAGCCTGGGCGATTCCGGCCGCCATTGCCGGTGGGGAGGAGTATGCCAATGCGATACTTTGGCATCAGACCGCTGATCGTGCGGTAGGCACCAAAATCCATACCCGCTCGATGTTTTGGTACCTGCCTTTTTTACCGATGTTTCTGTTCCCTTGGTTATTCTGGCCGTGTTTCTGGGGCAGTCTGCGCGGTAGCCGATTTTTTAACGATGGCGGCCTGCGATTTTGTCTGGTCTGGCTGGCAACGACTTTTGTGGTGTTTTCTTTGTTGCCCAGCAAGCAGATTCATTATTTGATTCCGATGTTGCCGGCATTCGCCTTACTGGTGGCCAGGGTAGTAGGGCAAAACGCCGAAAAGCCGAGGTTTGGTGGAGAGTTATTATTGCCGGTGCTATTCGCCGCAATCGGAATATTTTTAGTGTGTCTGCCCAAGGTGCCGGGCTTGTCGAAATTGAATTGGGTGCAGACTGTGCAGCCGACATGGGGATTGAGTGTGTTGGCTATTGCCGTCGTTTTGGCAATATCGGTGTGGATTAAGCGCAAATTGACAATAGTGGCGGCATCGACGGCTTTGGTGGCGGCGATTTTTGTCGGATTTATATTCTTCTTCCGCTACGCCGGTTCCGCATATAACCTGGAGCCAGCGGCGTCGCAGGTTAAGCGTTTAAACGAACAGCACATCCCTTATGTGTATGTAGGGAATTACCAAGGGCAATTCAATTTCTTAGGGCGATTAACTCAGCCTCTGCCGGTTTTGCCGGCGGAACAGCTTGCTGATTGGGCGGCAAAACATGCCGATGGCTATCTGATTTCTCTGGAAAAAGACCAGCCTACCGAAGCCGCATATCTACAACAGCATCGGGAGTATTGGCTGATATTTCGGCGCGCGGGGCAGGCCGCTCAAGTCAAGCCGCTGTAATTCAAACGCGTACAAAATTCTTATTTTGATATAAGCGTTTGATACAATTCACAACTTTTTAAGCTTTCAACAAGATATGAAGATTTCTGTAGTAGTCCCCGTTCACAATGAAACGGACAATGTCGAATTGCTGATCGAGGAAATTCATCGTGCTCTGGGCGATCGGGAAGCCTATGAAATGATTTTTGTCGACGACGGTAGCACCGACGATACCAGCGTTAAGCTACAACGCGCAATGCAGCAATATCCGACCTTGCGAGTGTTGACACACCAACGTAGTTGCGGACAAAGCCGCGCGGTGCATACCGGCGTTTCTGCGGCTCGGTATCCGTGGATCGCTACCTTGGACGGCGACGGTCAGAATGATCCGGCTGATATTCCCAGCTTGGTCGCGGCCTGGCACGAACAGCAAGACAGCCAATTGTGGATGCTGGCCGGCTTTCGTCATCAGCGCAACGACACTGGCTGGCGGAAGTTTTCCTCCAAATTTGCCAACGCCGTTCGGCAGTCAATTTTGCATGACGCTACCCCGGATACCGGTTGCGGGTTGAAGTTATTCCTGCGGGATAAGTTTTTGGCTTTGCCGTATTTCGATCATATTCATCGTTTCTTGCCGGCTTTAATCAGGATGGCTGGCGGGCATGTCATTTCCGTGAAGGTGAATCATAGACCCAGAAATTTCGGACAGTCTAAATACGGTACACTGGATAGGGCGTTGGTCGGTATCGTCGACTTGCTAGGCGTGGTTTGGTTGAAAAAACGCCATAGTCTGCCCGTCGTTAGTGAGGTCGGTCGTGGTTGATCAGCAGGCTCAACTCATCCGTATCGCCCTCATTTTCAGGAGTCTCGTGCATGGATAGCGTTGTTTATTTCTTTACCCATCTTTTGGAAAAATGGCAGCACCATTTGTCCGGGATGGACTCGAACGACATTATTTGGCTCAGTATTGGCCTGGTGGGACAGACTCTGTTTATGATGCGTTTTATCGTGCAATGGATTCATAGCGAACGCCACCAGAAAAGCATGATTCCGGTCAGTTTTTGGTACTTCAGTTTGTCGGGCGGCGTTATCGTGTTGGCTTATGGGATTCACCGAGTTGATCCGGTGATTATCCTGGGTCAATTACCAGGCACTTTTGTTTATGCCAGAAATTTGATACTAATTCGTCGTGAACATCGCGACGCGTTAGCGGAAATAACCGATGAAGACCTGGGTGCCTAAACAGTTTGGCCATTATGGAAATTGCGTGTCCAGCTTTGGGGAGAGGATTTTTCCGAACTATTGAAAACAGGCCGGGTTTTTACCCTAAACTGTGCTGAGCAAATGGCGTTTTGGCGAGGTGTGCGATGAGGGGGTTGATTTTGATAGCGATGGTTCTGAGTTATCACTCGGCCAGTGCCGAAATATTTAAATGTATTGGTAAGGACAGTAAAACTGTTTATCAAGCCAAGCCTTGCCAAACGAGTGATAAAGCCGTGCAGTTGGACATTCAAGCCAATGAAGGGCAAGAGTCTGCAGCCAAGGCTAGGCTACAAGCCTTAGAAAGCGAACAGGACGCCGCCAAAGTAGCCAGGCAGGAAGCGGAAAGACGCGATGCGATGTTGAAAAATCAAACCGAATCGACGAATGCCCTAAAACAAAGCGCGATTGCACAGCAGCAGCAAGTTGAAGCGGAGCAACGCCAAGCGGCAGCCTTGGAAAGACAGGCGCAGCAAAACAATAATCGGGTCATGATTGTCGCCCCTCCCACCGCCTTGCCCGTCATGCCTGCACCGGTGACTACCCAAATTTTACGTTAGCTAATCTCTCGGGATCATCATGCTCTGGTTAAAAGCCCTACATTTGATTTTTATGGTGACCTGGTTTGCGGGTTTGTTTTATTTGCCCAGGCTATTTGTTTATCACGCGATGAGCGACGACAGTATTAGTCACGAGCGCTTCAAAGTGATGGAGCGCAAACTCTATTACGGCATCATGACGCCGGGCATGATTTGCACCTTTATCTTTGGCGTTTGGATGTTGGGCGATTACGCCTGGATGCTTTATTCCGCTAGCGGTTGGCTGCATCTAAAGCTGGCGTTATTGGGCTTGCTGGTGGTTTACCATCTGTTTTGCGGCAAGTGGCTGCTGGATTTTAAGTATGACCGAAACCAGCATTCGCATGTGTATTTTCGCTGGATCAACGAGATTCCGGTGTTGTTTTTATTCGCCATCGTGCTGCTAGCGGTTATTAAGCCGTTCTAATTGGCGACATCCTCGGAATGCCTGCTCGTTTCGCGTGGATGATGCTTGTCCAGTGCACCCACGGTTTGCAGGCGTTCCGGCGTGCCTATGTCCATCCACAGGCCCGAAAATTTCTCGCCGCTAATGCGCTGCAGTTGCATTGCAGCGTTCAACACCGGTCTAAGTTTTAATGGCGCGACCGGAATGTTTTCAAACAGCTTGGGGTGATAGACGCCGATACCGCTGAAGGTCAGCTTGTTCGAACCTTGTTCCGACAGTAAACCGCTGGCGTTTAGCGAAAAATCGCCTTCAGGATGATGCGGCGGATTATTTATCATCACCAGATGAGCGAGGTCGATGGCTTTGGTCCGCAAACCGGCTAAGGAATAATCGCAAACTATATCCGCGTTCAGCACTAGAAAAGGTTTGTCGCCCAGCAAAGGCAGCGCCTTGGCAATGCCGCCGGCCGTTTCCAGTGCTGTTTCGCCTTCATCAGAATACACAATCGATACGTTCCAGCGTTTGCCGTTTCCGCAATAATCTTTAATCTGTTCGCCTAGATGGGCGATGTTGATGACGATTTCCCCAAAGCCCGCAGCGGCCAGATTTTCTATGGTGTATTCGATCAAGGCCTTGCCGGCCGCTTTTAGTAAGGGTTTAGGGGTATAGTCGGTCAACGGCCGCATTCTTTCGCCGCGTCCGGCGGCTAAAATCATCGCTTTCATACGGACGCTCGGTAAGCCGGTAGGACTTGTGCTTGCAGAAACTGGCGCATCGCGGCCAGCTCCGGATAGTGCTCGCAAACCGTCGAGATGTAGGCCAAGGTGCGCGGGATGTCGGCCAAATAATTGGACTTTCCGTCGCGTAGATGCAGTCTGGCGAAAATGCCGACCGCTTTCAGGTGGCGCTGCATGCCCATCAGGTCGAGCCAGCGTCTAAATTGATTAAAATCGGCTTGAAGCAGCCCCGCCACACAAAGACGTTGGTGATAATCCTGCGCCCAACTAATGACCTGCTGTTCCGGCCAGGCGATGTAACAGTCGCGCAGCAATGAAATCAAATCGTAGCTGATTGGACCTATCACCGCATCCTGAAAGTCGATAATGCCCGGCGAGGCGTGCTCCAGAAACATCAGGTTTCGGGAGTGATAATCGCGGTGTACGCAGACTTGCGGTTGCTCAAGCGCTGACTGGATTAGAATGTTGTTGAGTGGTGTCGCAACTGTATCGGGAATCGCAATGCCCAGTAGTTTTTCCAGAAACCACTCGTAAAAAATACCCAGTTCTCTCAGCAGCAGGGCACGGTCATAAGCCGGCAGGCCGCAATTGTCTGTGTTGACGCCGATCTGCAGCTTCAGCAAGCTGTCTAAGGCTTGGCGATAAAGCGTTTCGGCGTTATCCATTTGCAGATGGTCGAGGTAGCTCGTAGAGCCTAAATCCTCCAGCAGCAGAAAACCTTGCCGGCTATTTTGCCAAAAAATGTTCGGTACGTGAATGTCGGTGGGCTTTAACAATCCGGCGATGCGCACGAACGGCTCGGTATTTTCCTTGTCCGGTGGCGCGTCCATAGCAATATGGCTGCCGCCACGGTGTTCGACTCTAAAATACCGTCTGAAACTGGCATCACTGGAGGCCGGGGAAATCTGCTGAATATCAAGCGCGAGGTCGTTATTTAGCCAATCGACAAGCTCCGCCAAGCGGCGGTCTAAGCTGGAAACATACATTTTTGTTAATTGCGGGTCAACCTAAGGTAAAATGCCGGAAAGCATTTTATTCGATTTCCATTCCGCTAAGTCAATTTAGCTGCATTCGCCAAGACATGAATTATCGGTTTTATACAATTTCTTCAGCATTATTGTTTTTTACGGGCGTTGCCTCTGCTGCCAATAATGCGGCGTGGAATTGTGAGCAAACCAAAAACGGTGAGTGGACCTGTCTAAATCAAACGCCAGCAGGTACTGAGCCGGCCCAGCCGCAAGTCATAAAACCCAGTCCCGCCGTAGAATCGGCACCCAAACAACCGGAAACCATCGCTCAGCCGCCGGCTATCGTGCCTGTTATCCCGGCGCCAGTACAGCAAGCGGTGAAACCGGTGCAAGAACTCGAAAAGATCAACGCGGTAGAAAAGGTAGCCGAGAAAGCCGTGGCTGAACCGCAAAAGCTGCGGATTAAAGTCACTGAAAATCAAAAACCGGTACTGGAAAAAGTTGAGCCCAAGACTGAAACTGCCAGTGTCTCCTCGGGTAAAGTCCCGGGTTGGACATGTAAAACCGAGGACAACAAGAACGGTTGGAATTGTAATCTAATGGGTGCCGATCCTAAGGGTGAAGCGCATGTGGTGGCTGATGGCGGTAGCAGTGAGGCGGCCGGTTCATCCTGGTTGACACCTACCTTTGATCGTAAGCAAGAACGGGACTTTCAAACCCTACGCGCCGAATTCGACAGAGATCCTTGGCAAAGCTGTGAAGTATGGGGCGGCAAAAAGCGCAAGATCAAGACCACCTCCTCTGAAGTTCGCGACGCGGCTGTCACCGATATAAACGCTGACTTTTCGGAAGTGTTCGATGGCGAAGTGCTTAATTTTGCCGGTAACGTCGATATGGTGCGCGCCGATCAGCATTTGATCGCAGACAAGGCCAGTTACGATACAGTCGCCGAGACGCTGGATGCGCAAGGTAGCGTGCTATACAGCGAAGATCAAATGGCGTTTTCCAGTGAGACTGCATCCTTGAGTCTAGGTAAAGACGAAGCGCGCTTGCGGAAGGCCCAATTTATAGTCGCGGAGGCGCCGTTTCGCGGTAACGCCGAAGTGGTCTATCGCGAGAGCAAAGGTTTGTCGCGTTATAACGATGCCGCTTTTACCAGTTGTGCGCCGGGCAATCAGGACTGGATCGTGCATGCTTCGCGGATGAAAATTAATCGGGATAGCGGACAAGGCTCGGCAAAAAATGCTTGGCTGGAGTTTAAAGGCGTGCCTGTGCTCTACACACCGTATATTTCCTTCCCTACCGACAATCGCCGCTTGTCGGGCCTATTGGCCCCCACC
Organism: Methylomonas albis; assembly: GCF_014850955.1. Taxonomy (NCBI): domain Bacteria; kingdom Pseudomonadati; phylum Pseudomonadota; class Gammaproteobacteria; order Methylococcales; family Methylococcaceae; genus Methylomonas; species Methylomonas albis. Next base: position 3,751,056 of record NZ_JACXSS010000001.1, on the reverse strand, counting down.
TGGGGTAGTACGCAGCGGAACGGTTTTGACGTGTCTGTTCCGTTTTATTGGAACATCGCCCCCAACTTCGACGATATAGTTACCCCGCGTTACATGAGTAAGCGTGGCGAGCAATTGCGCAATAAATTCCGCTATTTGACCGATATGTCCAGAGGCACGTTTGCTGCGGAATATATGCCCAACGATCAATTGGTCAACAAGGCCCGTTACTCGGCAAGCTGGAAAGACCAAACCAGCTTGTTGCCGGGTTTAAGTTCCTTGTTGGATTTGAACTATGTGTCCGATAAAACCTATTTCAACGACTTAAATAATGCTTTGGGTTTCCAAAATACCAGCTATTTGCCCAGTACCGCATTGATAAGTTACGGTGGGGCCGTGGCCGGAACAGGCGTAGGTTTATCCGTTGGCGCCTACCATTATCAATCGGTGGATAAAACCATCACGGATGCGGCAATGCCATACGATATGCTGCCTCGCGTCAATTTCAACCTGGCTCATGCGTTTGAAGGCTTGCCGGTTACATTGGCAATGAATAACGAGTTTACCCACTTCTACCACTCCGAGTTGGTAAACGGTCAGCGCTTTAATATCGCCCCATCGCTTAGCGTGCCGCTGGAAAGTAGCGCCGGTTACATCATTCCGAGAATCACGGGCCAATATACGCAGTATCAATTAAGCAACCAAACTTTGGCCAGCCAACCCAGCACTATCAGCCGTACTTTGCCGATCTTCTCGGTTAGTAGCGGTATGAATTTCGAAAGAGACCTTAACTTCGGTGGTTCCCAGTATCTGCATACTTTGGAGCCGCAGGCTTTTTACTTGTATATACCGCGCAAAGATCAAAGTAATATTCCGGTCTTCGATACCGCTCTGTACGATACTAATTTTTACAGCTTGTTCCGGGAAAATCGCTTTGCCGGCGGGGATAGGGTCCAGGATGCCAATCAGGTCACGCTGGCGACTGTTTCCCGGTTTATCGATTCCAATACTGGTTTGGAACCTTTAAAAGTCAGTCTGGGACAGATTATGTATTTCCAGGACAGAACGGTGACGATGCCTGGGCAGTCCATCGAGACCAGTAATACGTCTAATTTTGTCGGCGAACTTAGCGGCCAATTCAGCAAGCACTGGTCTTATATGACGGGAACTCAGTGGGACCCGGAAGCTAACGGCTTTGCCCGCGGTCAAGTGGCATTAAAATATAATATGCAACCGAACCAGATTTTTAACCTCGGCTATCGTTACCGCCGAAACCCACTGGATAGTTTGCAAACCATTTCTCAAACCGATGTGTCGTTCCGTTTACCCTTGTTCGGCGAATGGTATGGCTTCGGACGCTGGCAGTACTCTTTGAATTTCGACAAAACCACGGAAAGTTTCATAGGCCTGGAAAAGGAAAACTGTTGTTGGCGCTTCCGTATTCTGGGTAGGCGCTTTATCAACGGTGCCAATACCACGGCCTATATCGATCCAACCACCAAGCCGGAAACCGCGTTTTTCGTACAGTTGGAACTGAAAGGTCTGTCCAGCTTCGGCGATAATGTCGATACCTTTCTGCAAACCAACCTGAAAGGCTATCGCAAAGCCAGCTATTTTGAGTAAGCAACGCATGATAAAAAAATGGTTAGTGATTTTCTGTTTGCTACTGGGTGTATACATCGCTCCTGGTCAGGCCCAAGTATTGGACCGGATAGTGGCGGTGGTCGAAGAGGATGTGGTGCTGGAACGCGAACTCAATAACGAAGTTGCCGTGATCACCAACAAATTGAGCAGTAACAACGTGACGATGCCGCCCGAATTCGTATTGCGGAAACAGGTGTTGGAGCGGATGGTGGTCGATAAGCTACAAAGGCAATTGGCTGCTAAGTCGGGTGTGCAAGTCAGTGATGAAATGCTCAGCGCCTCGGTGGCCGATATTGCCAGTCGCAATGGCTTGTCGGTGGAGAGCTTTCGTCAGGAACTGTCCAAGCAAGGCATGGAATACAAAGCGTTCGAGGATAATCTGCGCAACGAAATCATCATTAACCAGTTGCGTGGTCGCGAGATCGGTTCGCGGGTGAAGGTCACCGATGCCGAAGTGCTGCATTATATGGAAACCCAAAGCAAAGCCGGCCTGAGCAACTCCCAATATCATTTAGGGCATATTCTGATCGCGGTGTCGGAAGCGGCTTCGGCTACGGCGATTCAAAAGGCCAAGGACAAAGCCGACCAAGTCATCGCCGATTTACGCGGAGGAAAAGATTTTAAACAAGTCGCGGTCAGTGTCTCCGACGACGATAATGCCTTGAAGGGTGGCGACTTGGGTTGGCGCAGTATCGGGCAGATTCCGTCCCTGTTCTCGGAACTGGTCACGACGATGAGTCAAGGTGATGTGTCCGAAGTGATCCGTAGTCCTAGCGGTTTTCACATCATTAAAATGCTGGAAACCGAGGGCGCCGGGCAGCATATTGTTACTAAAACCAAGGTCAGACATATTCTGATAAAGACTAATGAGTTAGTGGACGATGCAGAAGCGAAAAAACGCTTGCTGGCGCTTAGAGACAGGATCAGCGACGGTGACGATTTTGCCAACTTGGCGCGCGCGCATTCCGACGACAAAGGTTCCGCGATTAACGGGGGCTCGCTGGATTGGGTAAGTCCGGGGGCGTTGGTGCCGCCATTTGAAGAGGCGATGAACAAACTGGCGATTAACGAGATTAGTCAGCCGGTGCAAACCCAGTTCGGTTGGCATATGATCCAAGTGTTGGGCCGTGAAAACCAGGACAATAGCGAACAATTCAAAAAAGACAAGATTCGCGAGGAAATCCGCAAGCGTAAAATCGAGGAAGAAACCGAATTATGGTTGCGACGTTTACGCGATGAGGCGTTCGTGGAAATCGATCTGGATCGACTGTAAGGGAATATGAACGCTTTCTCTGTCGAAAGTCGTAAGGAAGACAAGTTTAAAAGACGTTTGCAGCGCATCGTCATAGAAGAAGATTTGGCGATGCAACGCGATTTGATTCAACGTACCGCCGCCGAATTGGATATTGATCTACTCAGTTGCGCTGCGGCCTTGGTTTATTTGAGTCAGCCAAACTTGTATCCCGCACTGAAACAACAGCCCAAGTTGTTGGTGCCCCTGCCGCAGAGTCGTGGTTCGCATCCTGGCTTCAAAATGGTGCGTTATCGTTTGGCTGTTGGTAGTCAGCATCAGATTAGCCGCGAAGATATTCAAGCGGTGTTGATCGAAGAGTCCGGCGTTGACAAAAAACGCATCGGGCGGATCGACATTCGCGATACGCATACGTTGGTAGAGTTGCCGGATGGGATGCCGGCCGATATTTTTCAATTGTTGACGGAAGTGGCTATAGGTCCGCATCGGCTCAATATCAAACGCGTCAAGCCGAATAAATTCAGGCAGACGACCCGCACGATTCAAGAGGAAGAGAGCGAATAGCTCGGGCAGCGCTGTTTTTCGGAATTGTTTGCGGTTGCTAAGCTATGAAAAGGGAATTATTCCTATAGGTATTAAGGGAAACGGAACTTAAAATCATCGGTATCCGATACAAGTTTTCGTTAACCAGACGTCACTATGAAATTTACCTTTACCAATTCGCTTTACGCCATTCCCGTGGCTTTTATGATAAGCCCGGCTTTTGCTGCGGAGCAGACAGCTCCGGATGAACTCGCCGATGTCGAGGTGATTGAAACCACACCACTGGATGGTGTGGGTAAAACCAAAGACCAGATTCCCGCGCCCGTACAAACGGCAACTGATAAGGATATTAGTAAAACCAATGCGATCAATATCAGCGACTTTATGAATCGGTCTTTGGGTAGCGTTTATGTCAACGACACCCAGGGCAATGGTTTTCAGCCGGATATCAACTATCGGGGCTTCACCGCATCGCCATTGGCAGGCACGCCGCAAGGTTTGTCGGTTTATATGGATGGCGTGCGCCTCAATCAGCCATTTGGTGACGTGATGAGTTGGGATTTGATTCCCCGGTCAGCGATTAAATCAATGACCATGATGCCCGGTTCCAATCCACTGTTTGGCCGAAACACCTTGGGTGGCGCGTTATCGCTGGAAACCAAGGATGGTAAAAGTAATCCGGGTACATCAGTTCAAGGATTGGGTGGCTCATATGGCCGTAATGCCTATGAGTTTGAACACGGCGGATACGATAAGCAGCACGGCCTAAACTGGTTCGTTACCGGTAACTATTATCAGGATCAAGGCTGGCGCCAGCAATCACCTTCCAATGTACGGCAGATATTTGGCAAAGCCGGTTGGGAAGGCGAAAAAACCGACCTTAAACTGACCACGGCATATAACGACAATAGCTTGATCGGTAACGGTTTACAAACGGTTGATGGCTTGAAGCAGGACTATACCAGTGTCTATACCACGCCGGATATTACGGAAAACCGTTCGCTGTTTTTGAATTTGGAAGGCAAATATCAGCTCAATAGTAAAGTTTTGTTCGCTGGGAATACTTATTATCGGAATATCAAAACCGGTAGCCTGAATGGAGATATTAACAATGATGCAGGTACCGCCGCATATTTGCCGCTAGGCTCGACCGGTTCTACTGGCCGAAATAGAAGTTATTTAACCTCGCAAGGATATACACTTCTAAATACTGCTGAAAACTCCTCAAATACAGCTTTCCCGTACCTAAGGTGTATTGCCCAAGCCGCAGCTACGCCGGGCGGCGGTGGTGATGAGCCGTCGGAAAAGTGTAACGGCATTATTAATCAAAGCACTACCCAGCAACAAAACTGGGGTACGCAAGGTCAGGGGATCATTAGTGATAAATTGTTTGGCATGGACAACCAGTTTTTGTTTGGTGGTGCATATGACCAAAGCGTTATTGGTTACAACCAATATAGTCAGTACGGGTATTTAAACCCAAATGGTAGTGTAACTGCGGTTAGTGGTGCTGCGGCAACGGCAACTAATAACGGCCTATATTTCAACGATGCCAGTGATGGTGGTTCCCAAGTCGATAACCGCGTGTCCTTGAGTGGCGATACGGTGACCTGGAGTTTCTTTACTGAAGATACGTTCTCCCCGACTAAAAACCTACATATTACTGCCTCAGGCCGATACAACTATACCTCCGTCAGTAACAAGGATAGTTTGGCAAGTCAGCATTTTCTAAACCATGAGTTGGGTGCTGATAACTATGATTCGGGTGCCGCCATTGATCCAAGCGCTTCATTGACCGGCAAGCATGTGTTCGATCGCTTTAATCCGGCGGTGGGATTGACCTATAACCCTTACGAGGCCATCGGTTTTTACGCAGGTTATAACGAAGGTACGCGTGCGCCGACGACCATCGAGTTAGGTTGCGCCAACCCTAATCAACCTTGCCGAATGCCGAATGCCATGGCGGGTGATCCGGCGTTAAAACAAGTCATCACCCAAAACTGGGAAACCGGTTTCAGGGGGTTATTGCCCGGTAAAGTAAACTGGAGTTTGGGCTACTTTAATATCCTTAACACCAATGATATTCAATTTATTGCAGCACCCGATACCATTGCCAACGGCTACGGCTATTTTAAAAACTTCGGTAAAACTCAGCGACAGGGGATAGAGGCCAGTCTGGATCGTAAGGTTGAAGACTGGAGTATCGGTGCCAACTATACCTACCTGGATGCGACTTATCAGTCTACTGAAGTGCTGAATAGCCAATACAATCTGGCAGGAAGTGACCCTGGGCAGGATGGCAGCACCATTACAGTAAGGCCGGGCGATCATATACCGTTGGTTCCCAAGCATACCTTTAAAACCTATGTCGATTATCAAGTCACCAAGGAATGGGGAACCAATTTAAATATTATCGGCTTCTCCCAGTCCTTTGTCAGAGGCAACGAAAATAATAACCAGCAGGCGAATGGAACCCTTCCTGGGTATGTTGTCGTCAATTACGGCGTGCGTTATACGCCGGATATGGTTAAAGGCTTACAGGTATTTGGCCAGGTTAATAATCTTCTCGACGAACATTATTATACGGCCGGGCAGTTTGGCGCGGCAGGTATAGCAAATGGCAGTTATCAAGGTAATCCAGCCGGAACAACGTTTTATGGTCCTGGCGCGCCGAGAACTTGGTGGTTGGGCATGCGTTACTCGTTCTAATAGTCAGCTCTAATCGGTATTACGCCATTTTTGGGGGCTGCTAGCTGCTTTAGGCGTCAACTTGCTTGGATAGGCTAGAGTTGCTGTTTCACGATAGTAACTCCCCTTGCCGAACTACTCGCAGGGCAAATTGCCCAATTCGCGGAATATTTACGTCGTTCTGTTAGGGGAGCGGGTAAAATAGGCGGCCAAGCCTCTTAGCGGCTGCGCCGTTCATTTACCATAGCGACTATGACTATTCAATACATCGACCGCCCCGATCAACTCGACAGCCTTTGCCAACAAATCAGTCAGGAGCCATGGATAGCCCTGGACACCGAGTTCCTCCGCGAAAAGACCTATTATCCCAAATTCTGCTTGTTGCAAATTGCCGCGCCGGGTTGGGTGGTTTGTGTCGATCCTTTGGCTATAGCCGATTTAACCCCGTTGCTAGACGCAATTTACAATCCTAATATCATCAAAGTGTTGCATTCTTGCCGGCAGGACCTGGAAATTTTTTACCAGATTACCGGCAAAATTCCCGGCCCGATTTTCGATACCCAGATTGCCGCGCCATTGCTAGGTTTTCAAGAAAATCCCGGCTACGCAATGCTGGTATCCAGCTTTTTAAACGTCAATCTTAGCAAGGCACATACCCGTACCGATTGGTCGGAGCGGCCCTTGAGTCAGGATCAAATTCAATACGCTGCCGACGATGTGATTTATCTGTGCAAAATCTACAAGCTAATGTGCGAGCAACTGGATAAATTGGGCCGGCTGAATTGGTTGGAGAGCGATTTTGCGTTGTTGAACGATCCGGAACTGTACCAACTGTCGCCGGAAAATGCCTGGTTAAAAATCCGGGGCAAAAACAAGTTGACCGGCAAGCAATTGTCTATCATGCAAAGTCTTACCGAATGGCGCGAACGTGCTGCTCAGCAAGAAAACAAACCTCGCAGTTGGTTGGTGCAGGACGATTTGCTGCTGGAGTTGGGCAAACTGCAGCCCGTAACCTTGGCCGAGCTAGCTAAGATTCGCAACATCAACGACCGTACAGTCAATCGCTACGGTAAAGTGATTTGCGAATTGATCGATAGTGCCAGACAACGGCTACCTAAACCCTTGGCCGAAAAAGACCAAGCTGGCAAGAAAACCCAGCAGCATGAAGCGATACTGGATGTGCTGAGTGCGGTAGTCAGAATCCGCGCTGAAGAAAACTCCCTTAATCCCATCATCTTGGCCACTCGTAAGGATTTGGAGCAGTTGTTGTCCGGTGATGAGGAATGCCTGTTATTGCACGGTTGGCGCTATAACATGGCGGGCCGGGAGTTACAGGGCTTGTTGCACGGCGACTATACCTTGAGCCTGAAGCCGGATGGCGTGGTAATTAGCGCCGTATAGGATAGGATTCTCGCTCTGGTGGTTTGATATTAAGGGATTGCTAAAGCTGTAAGCGTAGGGATGGCGGTGCTAATGTTCGCATGGCGCGAGTTGTGAACGTCCTCTATCCCGATTTACCGAATTGCTGGACAAATAACTCGGCTGGCAGTGGTTTGGCAAACAAATAACCCTGACCGTAATCGCAACCTATAGCGGTCAGTAAGTCGCGTTGCTGCGCGGTTTCCACACCTTCCGCAATTACTTTTAAGCCCAATTTATGCGCCATCACGATGATGGCCTCGCATAGCACGAAGTCGTTTGAATCGACCGACAAATTGCGGACGAACGATTGGTCTATCTTCAGGAAATCGATATCGAACTTTTTCAGATAGGACAGGGCTGAATACCCTGTGCCGAAGTCGTCAATCGCCACTTGCATGCCGGCATCGCGGAACGCCATTAAGTGATTATGCACGGCAATGTTGGCGTCCAAAAGCAAGCCTTCGGTTATTTCCACCACAATACTTTGGCCGGATAATCCTAGTTTATTCAGATGGGTAAACCAGTCTGCGGGGGCGTGCTCCGGGCTTTGAAATTGCACCGGCGATTTGTTGACGCTGATTTGGAAGTCGGGATGGATATCGGTTCGCCAGTTTTTGACTTGTTGCGCCGCAGTTTCAAACACCCAGTCGCCTATTTCTCTGATTAAACCGGTTTCTTCCGCCAGCGGTATGAATTCGGCCGGATTGATCAAACCGCGCTGCGGATGATGCCAGCGCAGCAAGGCTTCGGCTTTGTGGATTTCGCCGCTCAGCAAATCGACAATTGGCTGATAGCACAGCGCAAATTGATTGTTCGCCAGCGCATTGCGCAGGTCGGCAAGTAGCGCCGCACGGGCTTCCAGTGCGTCCTGTAAGGCTTTGGTAAAGAAACGGTAACTGTTGCGGCCCTGGTTTTTGGCGGCGTACATGGCCTGGTCGGCGTTTTTTAGCAACTGGCTTAAATCGGTGCTGTCGTTCGGATAAAACGTGATGCCGATACTCGCGGAGACATAAGCCAACTCGTTGTTCAGGCTGAACGGTGTACTGAGCTTTTGCAATAGATTTTTGGCAATAGGTTCGGAGCGGTCGATGCTGTCCAGCTCGCTCAAAATAATCGTGAATTCATCTCCGCCCAAACGGGCAACGGTATCCGATTCACGCACGCAGGTCTGTAAGCGCCGCGCGGTTTCCTTGAGTAAGTTATCCCCAATGTCGTGGCCTAGCGTATCGTTGATTTCCTTGAAGCGGTCCAGGTCGATAAACAACAACGCAAATAATTGCCCCATCCGGTGGGCTTTTTTAATTTCCTGCTCCAGTCGGTCGCGGAACATGCGCCGATTGGGTAAGTCGGTTAGGGGATCGAAGTTGGCTTGTCGCCAGATCTGCTCCTCGGATTGTTTGCGTTGGGTGATGTCGGAAAATAGCGCAACCCGGCGTTGTGCTTCGCCCTCTGCGTTATAAATGGTGTTGATTGCCATCTCTTCTACCAATAGGCGGCCGTCTTTACACCGATTTTTTATTTCCCCGCGCCAAACGCCGGTTGCGTCCAAGGTGGCCCATAGCTCTCGGTAGAAAGTTGCATCGTGCTCGCCGGAACTGAGCATATGCGGGTTTTTACCGACCACGTCCTCCATCGTATAGCCGGTCATCGTGGAAAAAGCAGGATTGACGCTCAGGATGGTGTTATCGCTATCTACCACTATCATCGCTTCGCTGCTGTTTTGGTAAACCAGGGCTGCCAATCTTAGATTTTCTTCGGTTTTGCGCAGCTCGCTAATGTCGCGGGCAAAACCGACTGTCCCCAGCAATTGGCCTTGCTCATCCATCACTGGGGCTTTATAGGTTTCAAACCATTTAAGTACGCCGCGATCAACAATCTCTTCTTCGACTATCAATTTATCGCGCGAAGCCAGCACGCGGCAGTCATCGGCGATATAACGTTTTGCCAGTTCCGCAGAGGCAATGTCGAAATCGTTTTTACCGACCAGCGCTTCCGGATTTTCCGCTGAAAATACATTGGCAAACTCCTGGTTGACTGCCAACAGTCGGCTATCGGTATCTTTTAGCCAAATTGCGTGCGGAATGTTATCCAGCAATGCGCGCTGGTAGTATTCTTTTTGTTGTAATGCTTGTTCCACACTATGTTGATTACTTACATCGCGAAAGCTCCAAACCCTGCCAATAATCACGTTGGCGATGCGCTGCGGACGAGAATAGCGCTCAAAAGTCCTGCCATCTTTAAACTCGACTAGATCGTAACTCTCCATTTCGGGATAAGCGTAGAGTTCCAAGACTCGGTGCAGAAAGTCTTCGGGGTTTCTAAGCTGTTCATAGGCCAATTTCAGTAAATGCTGATCGTCATTTTCTTCGCCGATCAAGGTGTCGGATAGTTGCCATAATTCCAAAAAGCGGCGGTTGTATGTTCTAATTTGGCCTTGCAAACTAACCACAAGAATACCGTCAGCAGTCGCTTCCAGAGTAGCTTGCAGTAAAGAAACCGATTGTGCCAAAGCCTCCTCGTTACGCTTGCGTTCGGTAATATCCTCGTAAATTCCCAAAACCCCGATGATTTGTTGATCAGCGTTCCGTAAAGGCAGTTTGGATGTGCGTAGCCAAATTAATTTTCCGTCCGGCGTAGTTTGCTGTTCTTCATACCCCACTTTGCTTTGGCCGGATACCATCACATCCCTGTCGTCGGCTTGATATAAGGGCGCCTGTTTCCGCCAGTTGAGTTGGTTATCGTCCTTGCCTAACAGATCGATGGCATTGTTTTTACCCGCATCGCCGGCAAATAGGCCGTTGCAGCCTAAATAGCGCGAATTCAGGTCTTTCCAGAATACCCGTATCGGCAAGGTTTCCAGGATGGTTTGCATTAATAAGTTAGATTCCAATAGCGCTTTTTCGGAGCTTAGTTTGTCGGTAATATCGAAAAGAGTCTTCAAATGATTGCCAATGTAGGCTTCGCCCAGCGCCACCGAACCCGCTCGCACGCTGCGTATCTCACCGTTTTTGCAGCAAACGCTGCCTTCCATGGTTTCAAAGTTTTGTGTGTTGCCGGGTTTGCTTTCTAAGGTTTGCCAGTTGTCCTTGATCATTTGCCGGTAGGCAGGATCGGGGTAGGCTTTTTGCCACCACTCTTCTAGTGTAGGGATGTCGCCCAAGTTGTAGCCAAAGGCCTTATGAAAAGCGGGATTGATCAGGGTGATTTTACCTTGGTAATCATAAACGGCTTGAGGAACCGGTGACGCGTCGATGATTGCTCTCAGCCTGCGTTCGCTCGCCAATAAGTCTTGCGTTACCTGGCGATTTTTATGCAGTGTTAACGCCAGGATGATGCCGCTGGACGACAGGGCAGCCATATAAAGCCAGAAATTAAATAAATCGCTTTGTTCCAGGTCGAAAGCGAAGCGGCCCGTGTGATGAGCGGCACCAAATAGTGCTTGGAACGCGGTAATTGCCAATACCAGGGTCACGCCATGCCGACCGAAACGCGTCGCCCCCCAAAACACAAAGAAAAAAGTCGAATAAGTATAAGGAACAAAGCTTAGTTGGGGTAAAAACCAATCGGAGAAAACTATTTGGCCGCTGAGGATGGTAAAACCCAGGAAGAGCGCCACTTCCGGCAAACGATTTTTTCGGAACCAGCTATTGGGCCAGCTTTGCCAAATCAGTAGCAAGGGGGTCGTGAAGATAATGCCGAACACATCCGCCATCCACCAATGTAGTACTGATTCAGCAATGTCCCCGGTGTTAATAAGCCCGGCCAGCCATAAGGACCAAGGCCCGATGCTGGCGCTAAAGGTGGACCAAATTATGCCCATTAATGCTAGCCAGAGTAAATGCTGAGGCTCTGAAAGACTTGCGGAGAAGCGCGGATTGCGCTTTAGCAGATAGGCAGTGCAGACTGTTTCCACGGTGTTGCCCACAGCAATGGACGCCGAAAGCCAAATTGCGTCACTAACCATTAATCCGGCTGCGAATGCACCTAGGAATACTCCCGGCCAATAACGCAGCCCCTTTTGCAGCAATACCGCTAAGCCCAATCCTCCGGAAAACCATATTAAGGTGACGTTGCCCGATGTGGAAAAGTACGTCAGTACGACTTTAGCCAATAAACCATAAGCCCCGGCCAGACCGAATATCACCGGTAAGTCCTGCCAGCGGTAATTTAGAAAAAGCATTGAGCGTTTCAAATTCGGATACAGGCTTAGAGTGGGGGAAGTAAACCCGCGATAAGCAAGCTTTCGTAGGCTTTATAAGCGGCTACTGCCGATAAAATCAGGAAAAACAAGCCACTGGCTTTATGTAACATCGATAGTGGTATTTTTTGCAAGACAGTGCGCCCGGCCAGAACGCCGAGTGCCGAGGTAAATGCCAGCGCCAGTGTCGAGCCTAGCCAAACTGAAAGCGGTTGCGCGGTACTGCTGAATGCTACGACAGCCAATTGGGTTTTATCGCCAAATTCGGCGACGGTAATTAAGAAAAAAGTCGTAAAAAAAATACCGTGGCCGCTTTTTTCTACCACGTCCTCGTCATCGTCTGCATCGTCGTGGTGGAGCAGGGCATGTAAACCGAATGCGGCGAATAGCACTGCTACGGTGGCCGCGACCAGATACTCCGGTAGCCATTTCGCGATTGCCGCGCCAAAAACCACGGCCAAGGTATTCAGTAAAGCAAAAGCGGAGATGGCCCCCCAAAGCACCGGCGCCGGTCTATGGCGGGAAGCCAGCGTCATGCAAACCAATTGGCTTTTATCGCCAATTTCTGCGGCGGCTATCAGCGCAAAGCTGGTGCCGCCGGTCGCCAGCATTTCGGTAAAATTTAAAGCGCTTAATTGTGCCAGTAGTGGTGCGAGGTGTTCCATTGTCTTATTGGGTATCAGAGGAAAAATTCCGAATCAGACGCTGGCGGATTAGTCTATCGACTGCGCGCCAGCGGCTCACTATCGGCTACTAATAGGTCAGTACTTTGTCCAGGATCATCATAACGATAAAACCCACCATCAATGAAAAGGTGGCGACGCGCGAGCGACCCTTGGAATGCGTCTCCGGGATGATCTCTTCGCTAATTACAAACAGCATGGCGCCCGCGGCAAAACCCATTGCAATCGGCAATATCGAGGCAAACGCCGTCACCATGGTAATGCCCAACAAGCCTCCCACCGGTTCCACCAAGCCGGTAAGCGTGGCGATGGCAACGGCTTTCCATTTGTTGTAACCCAAACCAACCAGCGGCAGCGCCACCGCCAGACCTTCCGGCAAATTTTGCAAGGCAATTGCAATCGACAACACCAGGCCGTTTTTCATGTCGCCGGAGCCGAAGCTGACGCCGACCGACATACCTTCCGGGAAGTTGTGGATGGTGATGGCGACAATGAATAAGGAGATTTTTTGTAGCGAATCTAAAGAGTGGTCACTGACCGTGTCAAAATGTAGATGCGGCAGACGGCTGTCGGCATAGTGCAGAAACAGTGCGCCGATTAGCATACCTGCCGACACGATCCATAAGCCTTTTCCGGGCCAGATTTGCTCGCCGTAATCCAGGCCGGGCACCAACAAGGAAAACGCGGTGGCCGCCAACATCACGCCAGCCGCGGCCCCCAGCAAGCCGTTGAACAGCTTGTCGGAAATGTTTTTAAAGAACAGGGCCGGCAAGGCGCCGACGCCGGTAGCCAGGCCCGCCAGGATGCTGGCCAGGAAACCAATGACCACCACCTTGTCGAATATAATGTAGAGACTGCCGAATACCAGGATTTGCGACAGTAAAAATAGGCCGATAAAGACGCCCCAGCGCTGCAACAACGGCAAAGTCATCACATTAAGATATTGGGGATGGGCTTGTAGACGAAGGTAATAATCTTCGAGTGTTTTTTGAATATTTAGCATATTTTTACCTGATTATTCTTGTGGCTAAAGCTGGGATTATACTGAATTCGTCCGAATAGCCGATGTTTACCCACAATGTTTTGGAGAGGGTATCCGTCAATGCCTGAGAATCCTAATTTTTGGATGGATAACACGGTGCCGATCACATCTGGCGTGTTGGATTTATAAAAGGGTCTCGGCTTGTATCCATGGCCGGTTTCGATTTACAGTGCCGGTTTCGGCAGCCATGATGTGGCTCGATCCGGTGTTTGGGGTTTTTTTAGGAGTTCGACAGAATGAAGTATTTACACGGTTTGACAGCGCTTAGCGCTATTGCCATCATCAGTGCGTGTGCACCGGTTCAACAACAGTTTTCAGATCAGACTTTTGCCTTGGGTTCGCCGCAACCCGGCTACAGTGCCGGCGCTGCCCGTCCTGTTGCCGGCGCGCTGGGTCAAGCTGACGAACTTGGGTTGATAAATATATTAGTGGGGCAGTTGGGCATTAGCCCTCAGCAAGCGCTGGGCGGCGTGGGCTCAATTTTTTCCGTGGCGCAGCAACGGATGAATCCCGGCGATTTTTCGCAATTGAGCTCTAGTGTACCCGGCATGGACCGCTATTTATCCTCTGTGCCGCAACAAGCTTCGGCAGCCGGTTCGCAATCTTTACTGGGTGCTGCCGGCGGATTAATGGGCGGCCAGTTCGGCAGTTTGGCGAATTTAGCCGGATCGTTTCAATCATTGGGTATGAATCCTTCCATAGTCAGCCAATTTGTACCGGTGGTCTTGCAATATGTGCAAAATCAAAGTGGCGCCAGCGCGATGAGTTTGCTTCAACACGCTCTATATTAAAATTAGCTCCAGCTTCTCCGGCTTGAGTCCGCCTAAATTGATCCGGATTCCAGCCTAATCTTTACAATTACAAACTAAAAAACATGGAAATATTATTGATCGGCGCAGTATTAATGATCTTTGCCATTTTACTGTCCGCATGGCTGATGACTTTTGCCAAATGGTTTCCGATAAAAGGCATCGACGGCGAGTTTTTGAAAGACTACAAAACCCTGATTCGGGCGCATGTGGACTTTGCGTTGATGGCGCTGTTTTGCTTGGGCTTTTACGGCACAAAAGTGCCGTTGCCGGTCGCCGCTTGTTGGTTGGTCGTGATAGGCGGTCTGACCAATCCCGGCGTGTTTGTGGTGGCGGCATTCGATCCGGATTTTTGGTCCAAGCCGATATGGCGAATCTATTCGGCTTTGAGCTTTGTGGTGACCACGCTGGGCTTCGGTTGGATCGGCATCACTTTGCTGCAATATGCCTGGTAAACCGATAGGCTATGGAACCGATTTTTAAAAAAACCGCCCAAAGCTTTACAATTCTTTATTTTTGTTCCCAGGTTAAAAAATGACTGCAGCCTTACCCATACATGATTACGCTTTGCTTGATGACGCGGAATGCGATGCCCGCATTGCTGCCGCGAAAGCCAAACTAGGCAAACGCTGTATCGTGCTTGGTCATCATTACCAACGCGACGAAGTGTTCAAACATGCCGATATTTATGGCGATTCATTGAAGTTATCTCGCGAGGCTGCGCAATCCGAGGCTGAATACATCGTATTTTGCGGCGTGCATTTTATGGCCGAGGTGGCGGATATTCTGTCGCGGCCGGAACAGATCGCGATTCTACCGGACATGGCCGCCGGTTGTTCGATGGCCGACATGGCCAATAAGGTCAAAGTCCAACAATGTTGGGACGAGTTGGCGAAAATTATTGATGTGGAAAACGCCGTGACACCGGTGACTTACATCAACTCCGCCGCCGATTTAAAAGCGTTTTGCGGCCAGCATGAGGGCATCGTTTGTACCTCGTCTAATGCCGAAAAAATTCTGAACTGGAGTTTTGCGAAACGCGAAAAAGTATTGTTTTTCCCCGATCAGCATTTGGGCCGCAACACCGGTTACCGGATGGGTATCCCGCTGGAACAGATGGTGACCTGGGATTTCAACAAGCCGCAGGGCGGCTTGACCGAACAGCAAATCCGCGATGCCAAGATTATTCTGTGGAAGGGTTATTGTTCCGTGCATCAGGCCTTCCAGCCCGAACAGATCGATAATTTTAAGGAAAAATACCCGGAAACCATTGTCATTTCCCATCCCGAAGCCTGTTTTGAAGTCTGTGAAAAATCCGATTACATCGGTTCCACTGAAATGATTTTAAAAATCGTCCGTGAAGCCGAAGCCAATACCCGTTGGTTGGTGGCGACCGAATTGAATCTGGTCAATCGCTTGAACCAGGAATGTAAAGCCCAGGGTAAAAGCGTGCATTTCATGGCGCCAACTTTAAGCATGTGCTCGACTATGTTCCGCACCGACCCGCAACATTTGGCCTGGGTGTTGGAAAACCTGGCGGCCGGGCATGTGGTTAACCAAGTTTCCGTGCCTGCTGAGCAGGCGCTGCTGGCGAAAAAGACCTTGGATAATATGCTATTGGCGTCGTAACCCGGCCTGAGCGGATTCCCGCTAGTTGTGCAGGCGAGTATCGAGCGGGTTTAAATACCGCCACGATAGTCCGCCTGCTTTTAGCCATCTAGTTACTTACCGGCGCACGTCAAACTTCAGGTCCATCAATGCCGAAGCTTGCCCCAATCCATTAGCATTAGTTCGGATAGGGTTTGTTGGGCGACGCTTTCGGCATGTTTGGCGGCGATAATCTTTGCATAAAGCTCGTTTCTATCTGTTTTGAGTTCTAGCAAATCGGCTTCAGTCACGCCATGTTCCGGTTTGGCACGGGCGATAAAATTATCAAGCCAGGCGAGAAGTTCTTCATCTCCGGAAGGGAGAAAATCAGAGTCAGACATATCGCAGCCCTCGGGAATTTAAATGGGTAGAATCGACTTCTTGGCATTTTTGCTTGTGTTCAAAGATGTTCAAGGAATAGTCACGGTTTAAGCGAGCCGTCCTTTCCCTCTGGGAGCGGGGCAATCTACGGCTAGATGGATTATCAGCAGAATCACGGCGCGCAATTGATGACCAGATCGTTGCTGAACTGCCTTCCTTTGGCATGTTTTTATACTTCAAACTGTTATTTTGACTATCAAAGTGCGCGTATCAGGCATTCATTGCCACGTAGCCTGCCTTCCGTAAAAACCGATGCTCTGTAAGTTACGTCGGCTCTAGCTTGCAGCAGTTTGCCCCCAGTCTTGGATACGCACTATTGGAAGGCTCAAATTGGCGTATCCAAAGCGCCTGCGGGTCTGGCCACTTCTAGCCACGCAGCAGATGATTCGTCATTTAAGGATCTAGCTTTTATTGTCCGCCGATAGGGTCTGGCGACAGCCTTGCCGGTTCTGCCAAACTATAGCCGATAATCGTTAGTCAGCATAGTGTGCGCGTTAACTTTTTGTAGGGAATGATTGCCTGGCTTATGGTGGCGTGCGTTGTGGGGTAACATCTTGGCAATTGGTCAAAAATGGCGAGTTACAATCCTAAGCTGCTAATATGAATTAATTTACAACGCCAGAGAAGGGTAAATAAGCTGTCATCCAAAATATGTGATTAGCTTGCGTGCTCGCATATTTCGACGCCAACATTCCACCGATTACGCTATCACAAAGTGGTGTGGACTTTTCTAATCACTCGCTACTTAAACTAGAAGTCGCTTTCCGAGATTAACCCACCATATTCATCTAAAATCTGTAATAGACAGGTATTTGAGCGTAGTAGTCGAAGCTATAAGACAATCCCCAACGCTGGGGCGGGATTAGAGACGGAAAATCTATCTGATTTGTTATTAGCAACAATTGAGAACCGATAGAAATCCTAAAGTGCCGCAACATTCTCGTACTAATGTGTAGGCCGTTTCAACGAAGGTAGTGAACACTATGAATGAGCAAAATGGAAACGGCCAGATGAATGGACCGGGCGGATGGCTAGATTTCTTGATGGTACGCTTCGGCTTAGGGCTACAACCTCGACCGGTAATTCAGCAAATCGATACGCTGCTTTCCGAGCAGGTGCGCCTTCTGTATGCCAATCTGCCCGTTTCCCTCGTTATCAGTGCCTTGCTCGCTGTGATCCTAGTCTGTGTCCAATATTCGGTGATTGCTCCCGATCGGCTGTTTGCCTGGTCAGCCGTATTTGCCGCGTTTTTGCTTGGACGGGCTATTCTATATGCCGCTTGGAATAGATATGCTTGCTCAGCCAATCAGGCCGACACGCACCGTTGGCTGCGCTGGTTCCGCATTGGTGCTATTGCCACCGGCATTGTTTGGGGTATTGCTGGTGTATTACTCGCGCCCTCCGGCGACCCCGGCCATAAAGTCTATGTCTCATTCGTGCTGGCTGGCCTGTGTGCAGGGGCTGCCACGACGCTCGCCACCGATAGTATCTCGGCCGTTGGCTTTTTGCTTTCGGTTCTGTTACCGAACGTCGTCTTTCTTGTCACCGAAGCCGACACGGTCTCCCTCGGCATGAGCGCAATGATTATGCTGTTTCTTTTCTTCCTGCTGGCTAGTGCCCGGCAAATGGGTATCCAGCTGCAGGAGAACTTTCATTTGCGATTGAAGGCGAAAGAAAACGAATCGTGGTTGCGCCAGATGTTGGAAAGCAGTCCTATTGCGACACGCATTGTTGATGTCGCCGATAACCAAGTGGTATTTGCCAATAACAGCTATATCGCATTGATCGACTCAAGCCCGGAGGAGATTATCGGTATCGTCCCGAGCCAATATTACGCTCATCCGGAAGCGTATGCGGACGTGATGGAACAGCTCCGGCAAGGCGGGCAGGTTATCAACAAGTTGATTGAACTTCATTTGCTCGGAGAGGAGGTTAGGAGCAAATGGGCACTGGCCTCCTATTTTCCGGTTGAATTTCGGGACAAACCGGCGACTCTGGGCTGGTTTTACGATATTACCGACCGGAAGGTCATGGAAGAAGCCTTGCGCGACAACCAGGCACAATTGCAGGCCATTTTGGATTCCTCGCCGGTCGGCATTGGCTGGTCGGATCTCGACGGCAAGGTAGAGTACATTAACGAGAAATTCACCGAGCTGTTTGGCTACACCCTGGAAGACATCCCTACTATCCAAGACTGGTATCGGCTGGCCTATCCGAACGAGACTTTTCGCAATGAGGTCGTCGGCGAATGGGCGCGCAAAGTGGCTATCGCCAGGGATGTCGGTGCCAAACCGCCGGCGCTTGAAGTCCCTGTCGTCTGTAAGAACGGCTCGGTTCGTCATATCATCATTTCCGTGTCTTGGGTCGGCAGTCACCGGCTGGTCAATTTCAGCGACATCAGTGATCGCTGGCTCGCCGATCAACGGGACCGCGCGCGCAATGCCACATTGGAGATGATTGCCACAGGTTCGACGCTGCAGCAGATTTTGAATGCCATTGTTCGTAGCGTGGAAGCGGAAGGCGATGGGATGATCTGCTCCATTCTGTTGCTTGATAGAGACGGTCGACACCTGAGGGTTGGCGCGGCGCCCAGCCTGCCGGCATTCTATAATCAAGCCGTCGACGGCCTTGAAATAGGCGGCGGCATCGGTTCCTGCGGCACCGCAGCCTTCACGATGCGACGGGTCGTGGTCGCCGACATCCAGAGTCATCCCTACTGGGCGAATTTTAAGGCTATTGCGGCCCGCGCGGAGTTGGCATCGTGCTGGTCGGAACCTATTCTGTCGTCGAAAGGCCGGTTGCTCGGCACGTTTGCGATCTACCATCGTCAACCGCGCTTGCCCGATGATGCGGCACTGGAACTGATCGGCTACGCCGCCAATCTTGCCAGCATCGCCATCGAGCACTATCAGGCCAGCGAGGAGCTTGAGCGCCAGGCGCACACCGACTTCCTCACCGAACTCAACAACCGGAGATATTTCATGGAACTGGCGGAAACCGAATTAGCTCGCGCACTACGTTACCGCAAAGCCTTATCCCTGTTCATGTTCGACATCGATCATTTCAAGGCCGTCAACGACACCCATGGCCATAAGAGCGGCGATATGGTGCTGCAAAAACTGGCCGAAACGATGAGGCAGACTTTGCGCGATGTGGATATCGTCGGCCGTTTGGGTGGCGAGGAGTTTGCCGCGATACTGCCGGAAACCAACGCAGATGAGGCATGGGAAGCCGCTGAACGGTTGCGGCTGGCAGTCGCAGGTACCGAAATGCAGACCGAAGCAGGCGTGCCGCTACACATCACCCTCTCGATTGGCGTCGCTACGCTACTTGATGAGTCCATTAACCTCGAAACGCTACTGAAACAAGCCGACGAAGCACTTTACGTCGCCAAGAATAGCGGCCGTAATCAAGTCCGAATGGCGGCCGTAACGCCGAGGGGAGGGGGCGAAAATGTCTTGGCGGATTTCGTCAAGCTTTCCTGGCATACGGTTTACGAATGCGGTCATCCGTTGATTGACGATCAGCACCGAGCGCTGTTTCGACAGGTCAATGACTTTCTCGCGTCTATACTCGCAGGATGTCCGTCGGATCAGGTGCTAAAGGTGATCGAGTCGGTGATAGACGATATAGTCCAACATTTTCAATGCGAGGAAGCTATTTTCGCGGAGATTGGCTTTCCCGGCGCATTGGAACATAGCGTTATCCATCGGAAGCTTGTGGAACGGGCAATCGAACTGACTAATGGCTTTCGGACTGATAGCATCACTGTTGGCGAACTGTTCCAATATTTAGCTCATGATTTAATTGCCAAGCACATGCTGAAAGAGGATAGAGAATTTTTTCCTTATCTGTAGACTGGGCATATTATGGGTGTTGACGTGCAATTTTTCCTGATTCTGTGTTGAAGTCTATTACGAGGTCTGCGGTAACACCAAGGTCACGGCGTTGATTAGTCAGATGTCGCCAACAGCAGGGCAGCACATCCTGGTGAATGGATAATACATATTCCAAATCACGAGCCCATTATGAGGCCCGGTTCCCCCTTGTTATGAATGAGCGGTTTCTGTCATAAACCAGCTATTCCAGACAGTGTCTCCATTGGCAGAAAATGGCCGGCACCAGGCCAATTACCCAGCAATCGGGTGAAAAGGGCTGCCGCAATCGCACCAATTCGGTATTACGAGCATCGTGCGATTTTTATCCTATTTGTCCGGACTGTGCTTGATGCAATGCCACGAAGTCGGACATTGCCAGGCTGCAGATAACTTTGGTGTTGTCGTCTAGGATGTCGTACAGCCCGTCGGTGCCGCCGCGGATGCTGAACAACAGTATGACGTCGATGTCGCCACCGCCTTCCCGGTGAGGTACGTCGCTGGCCGGGCTGAGGGTATAGCTGCCGACCGGCCTGATTTCCTTCAATGCGCCGTCGGCCTGATAGATTCTGTGTTCGCCTTGAATGACGAAAATATGGTTTGGGGCTTTGTGTCGGTGCAGCACGATTTGTTGGCCGGCGGCGAATTTGAACAAGACGTCGATAATGTTTGAGTTGGCGTCGATGTTCAGAATGAAATACCGTAAATGCTCGAATCCCTCCAGGGTTTGCCAATCGATACGGCGGTCGTCGAAAAGATATGTGTTCATGGCGATGCTCTCTGCTTGATAGTGGCTGGGTGTGCGACTGATACACACGCTGATGCTTGGGCTGTCAATATCGCGGACTGTTGCAGCTTAAGTGAGTCCTGGGTCTGAGTAAGCTGATATTTGCCCGAAAAAGTCGGGCAAATTGCCCGTTGCTGTCTCACATTCCGACCGAGTGGCGGGGTCAAAGGCAGTCAGTTGGCCGAAGTTGCCGCCGCCGCAGGGTTAGCGATAACTGCATAGGGCTTGGTTGCTAGCGGTTGTTTGCTGTACGATTCAAGCATGAACTGGCCAGCCGTTCACGGCAGGCTCCTAAAACAAAGGCGTCCAAAAGCATGGCGCAACTCAACATCGTAAATTATGAAACAGCCGGATATGAGCATCGATGCTCGCAAGCAGGAATTGGCCCACTATTTGGATAAACAACCTTATATGACGGAATTGGATGGCATAAACTTGAAAATTGCCAAAAATGTGTTTCCGTCCGACTTTGGACTGACCAGCTCTTTTTTCGGAAATTTCATTCTGCAACAGCCGCCCGCTGAAATGGCTTTGGACATGGGGTGCGGCAGCGGCTATTTCGCGTTTTTGTTAAAAAAGATAGGCTGTGAAAGCGTGATGGGTGTGGACTTTAATCAGGACGCGGTGCATTGCACCTTGGAAAATACGCACCTGAATCCTGAATTGGCGCCTATTGATTTTCTGCACAGCGATTTATTTGCCGATGTGCCGCACGCGCTATTCGACCTGATTGTTTTTAATTTCAATTATTACCCGTCCGACGGTACCTTCGGGCTGAACGAAGACGGCGGGCGCGATATATTGAAACGGTTTTTCCATCAAGTTAAAGACTACATTACCGAGCACACGCGGATTTATATTCCCTATTCGGAATTTGTCGGCGAGGAGCACGATCCGAAAAACATCGGCCCGGATTTCGGTTTTTCGGTTACCGTGGAAGAAAGCACCGTTAATCATGCCGGCGCGCATCATATATATAAAGTGATGAAGGCCTAATAGTTTATTCGTCCGGGGCTGGGGCGCGGTGAACTGATAAGTTGCGGCTAAGTTCCTGCCGGAGCACAGCTAGTTTGGCGACTTTTAACTCTGCGGGTTGTTACCGCGCCGCCTTGCTGCTTGCTTGGCGGCTTTTTGCTCGCGAATGGCTGTCAGTTCCACCATTTCCGCTTCTATCATTTCCGGGGTTTCCAGGGTAATTTGACCCAGGGTGCCGGCTCTAAATTCGTTCATTAGTAGTTTGGCGGCTTTATCCAGTTCGACGATGCCGCCGCTACGCAAACAGCCGCGTTTGGCGCCGATAGCTTCTAGTAGTGCGAGCGGTTCCTCGGGCAAAGGATCCAAACGATAGCGCTGGCTTAGGCGCTCCGGGTAGGCTTTGCGCAGATATTCCAAGGCATACAGCGCGATGTCATCGTGTTGAAACGCGGTGTCCTTGATCGCGCCGGTGACCGCCAATCGATAGCCGCTGTGGCGGTTTTCCACGTTGGGCCAGAGTACACCGGGGGTGTCGGAGAGGACTATGTTATTGCCTAAATTGATGCGTTGCTGGTGTTTGGTGACGGCCGGTTCGTTGCCGGTTTTGGCGATGGTGCGCCCGGCCAGCACATTGATGATTGTGGATTTGCCGACGTTGGGGATGCCCATGATCATGGTGCGGATTACCTTGTTGGCGGCGGTTTTCTCCGGCAGCATCTTCGCGCACAAGTCGATAATCTGTTTGATCTTCTCCGGTTGTTGGGTGGTGACAGCCAGGGTTTTGACAGCTTGTTCCCGTTCTAAATAGGTTTGCCACTCTTTTGTCAATTCAGGATCGGCTAAATCAGTTTTGCTGAGCACGCGGATGGTGGGTTTGTCGCCTCGCAGGCTTGCCAGCATCGGGTTTTGGCTGCTGTAAGGAATGCGCGCGTCGAGAATTTCGATTAGCAAATCGATGTCGGGCAAGGCGTACTTGATCTCCTTACTGGCCTTGTGCATGTGGCCGGGGAACCATTGGATTTGCATGTTTTGTGTCTCTTTAAAAGCGGGAACAGTGGGCCATTGTACAGCACTCGGGTTCGGTCATTTTTCCGCACAGCTGAGATAAATTGCGAGTAAGGGATTCGTCAAGTCTGTCGTGGTGTGGGCTTTTCTTGATTTATTAGCAATTGGAGGCGCCTAAGCGCATGGCGACGGTAGACGTAGATTGCTGGTTTTTGCTACAATCCAGTCTATTTTTGGTGCTTTCGGCACATCTCGACGCAAGTCTTTCACACTCATCCCGGAGAAAACTCTATGGCAATTAAAGTTGCAATTAACGGTTATGGTCGTATCGGTCGCAATGTCATGCGCGCTTTGTACGAATCAGGTCGCACCAACGAGATCCAAGTCGTCGCAATTAATGATTTGGGCGATTCCAAAACCAACGCACACTTGACCAAGTACGACACCGTACACGGTAAATTCCAGTTTGATGTGTCTGTCGACGGCGATTACATCGTGATCAACGGCGACAAAATTCGCGTATTAGCTGAAAGAGACCCTGCTAAATTGCCGTGGGGGGAACTAGGTGTCGACGTTGTGCTGGAGTCTACTGGTTTTTTCACCAGCAAAGCTAAAGCTTCAGCTCACATTACCGCTGGTGCGAAAAAAGTCATCATCTCCGCCCCCGGTGGCAGCGATGTCGATGCAACGATTGTTTATGGTGTTAACCATCACACCTTGAAAGCGTCCGACACTGTCATCTCCAATGCTTCTTGCACCACCAACTGCTTGGCGCCGCTGGTTAAACCTTTGATGGACACTATCGGTGTCGATCACGGTTTGATGACCACCATCCATTCTTACACCAACGATCAAGTGTTAACCGACGTGTATCACAGCGACTTGCACCGTGCCCGTTCCGCCACGCAATCCATGATCCCAACCAAAACCGGTGCTGCTGCCGCGGTAGGATTGGTGTTGCCGGAAATGAAAGGCAAGCTGGACGGTTTCGCCATGCGCGTGCCAACCATCAACGTCTCTGTGGTCGATTTGTGCTTCCAAGCTTCCAGAAACACCACCAAAGAAGAAATCGACAGCATTTTGCGCGAAGCGGCGGCGGGTCCATTGAAAGGCATTTTGGCGATCAACGATGAGCCATTGGTGTCCATGGACTTCAACCACAACCCACATTCTTCAATCTACGAAGCAGGCCTGACCAAAGTCACCGGCGGCAACTTCGTGAAAGTTCTGTCCTGGTACGACAACGAATGGGGTTTCTCAAACCGTATGCTCGATACCACGGTTGCTTTGTTCAACGCCAAATAAAGGGTTTACATGCTGTTACGAAGAACGAAAATCCTGGCGACGCTGGGACCTGCCACGGATAAACCCGGTGTACTTGAAGAGTTGTTCGAGGCCGGAATCGATGTTGTGCGTTTGAATTTCTCGCACGGTTCGGCGCAGGATCATATTGAGCGCGCCAATCGGGTCAGAGCACTTAGCAAAAAAACCGGTCGCCGCGTAGGTATTTTGGCCGATTTGCAAGGTCCGAAAATCCGCATCGAGCGCTTTAAAGAAAATAAAGTCCGGCTGGAAGAAGGTCAGGCTTTTGCGCTGGATATTAACCTGGGTAAACTCGATGGCGACAATACCCAAGTCGGCATCAGCTACGAACCTTTGGCTCGCGAAGTTAAACCCGGTACCCGTCTGTTATTGGATGATGGTCGGGTGGTGCTGGATGTGGTTAACGTCATCGACAATACCCGCGTTAACACCACCGTAGTGGTGGGCGGCGATTTGTCCAATAACAAAGGCATCAACTTGTTGGGTGGCGGTTTGTCGGCGGCAGCTTTGACTGACAAAGACAAAGAAGACATCAAAACGATTGGTGTCATCGGTGCCGATTACGTGGCTATTTCATTTCCACGCACTGCCGACGATATGCACGAAGCTCGTGCGTTGCTGGAAGCGGTAGGTTGCTATGCCGGTTTGGTTGCTAAAGTCGAAAGGGCTGAAGCGATGGAAGTTATCGACGAAATCATTCTGGCTTCCGATGCAATCATGGTCGCGCGTGGCGATTTGGGTGTGGAAATTGGTGATGCTAATTTGCCTGCGGCTCAAAAGCTTTTGATCAAACGCTCCAGAGAGTTGAACAGGGTGGTTATCACGGCGACGCAAATGATGGAGTCGATGATCGAAAATCCGATCCCAACGCGTGCTGAAGTATTTGACGTGGCTAACGCTATCGTCGACGGTACCGATGCGATCATGTTGTCGGCGGAAACGGCATCAGGCAAGCATCCGGTGAAAACCGTGCAAGCCATGGTACGGATTTGCGTGGAAACCGAGAAACAGCCTAGCGTAACCCATTCGCATCACCGCATGACCGATAGCTTTTCGACTATTGATGAAGCGATCGCGATGTCTGCCATGTATTTGGCGAACCATACCAAAATCGCCGGTATCGCCTCTTTGACCGAGTCGGGTTCGACGCCGCTGTGGATGTCACGGATCAGCTCCGAAATTCCTATCTTTGCATTCAGCAGTCAGGAACGCACCTTGGGCCGAGTGACCCTATACAAGGGCGTGTTCCCAATTCCGTTTGCCAAAGAAAAAATGGAATCGGCCAGCGTGACGCAAAGCCTGATTAAGGCCTTGAAAACGCGTGGTGTTGTGAAACCGGGCGATGCATTGATTCGAACCAAAGGCGATTTAACCGGCGCCAGCGGTGGAACCAATTCGATGAAAGTCATCAACGTGACCGAAGATTAATTTCTAAAAGTCGGTTGATCTGCAAAGGGGGGTGTCGTGCAAGCGACGCCCCCTTTTTTATATCCGGGATTTAACAATTAGCCTAAGTGTAATGACCTGTAATCAGCGCTAAATGCGTCGGGTAAGCATCCGACTGATATAGCGCTGTGTTATTGGCAACCATAGATGCTAATTGAGCATTCAGATGCTCATGCGTGAGGCAGCCCCAAGTGCTCGGCGTCTCCGTGGGAAATGATTAAACCGTCGCTAACTTGGCGTATGCCAGCATCAGCCATTTGATACCGGCGTTGCGGAAATTGATCTGCACCCGTTCCTGTTCGCCTTCGCCTTCCATTTGCAGTACCACTCCTTCGCCAAATTTTTCGTGCCTGACTGGCTGGCCCAGTTTGTAAGTACCTTTGCTGCCCAAGCTTTTCGTTTGCGGTGCGCTGCCGACGGCCGGTCTGCTCACATTCGCGCGTAGGCGGATTTCTTGAATTGACTCCTGCGGCAATTCGCGTAAAAACCGCGAGGCTCGCGGATAACTGTCCTTGCCGTACAGGCGCCGCGATTCTGCATGGGTTAGATACAGCTGTTGCATGGCGCGGGTGATGCCAACGTAGCAGAGGCGGCGCTCTTCCTGCAAACGGCCAGCGTCGTCTAGCGCTTGCTGAGAAGGGAATAAGCCTTCTTCCAAACCGACCAGAAATACCAACTTGAATTCCAAGCCCTTGGCGGAATGTAGTGTCATTAGTTGCACGCAATCTTCATCGACTTCGCCTTGCATTTCGCCGGCTTCCAGCGCCGCATGCGCTAAAAACATGTCCAATTCGCCCATGTTTTCCGCATTTTCGCTATCGTAATCGAACAAGCGGGCGGCATTGACCAGCTCCTCCAGGTTTTCCACCCGCGCTTCGCCTTTGTCTTGTTTTTCTTTTTTATACAGCTCGATCAGGCCGCTGGTTTCGACGACTTGTTTGACCGTTTCATGTAGGCTCAAGTCTTTAGTGGTTTCGCCCAGCGCAATAATAAGGTTTAAAAAGCCGCGCAAGGCATTGGCGGCGCGCGCCGATAATTGATTTTGTTCCAGCATCGCCAAGGCTGCTTGCCAGAGCGATAACTGCAGTTCACGGGCTAGAATGCGCATGTCGTCCAGGGTTTTGGCGCCGATGCCGCGCGTCGGAGTATTCACCACTCGCTCGAAGGAAGGGTCGTCGTGCGGATTGGTGGATAGGCGCAAGTAGGCGAGGGCGTTCTTGATTTCCATCCGCTCGAAAAAGCGCAGGCCGCCGTAAACCCGATAAGGGGTGGCGGTGGTCATCAGACGTTCTTCAAATTGCCGCGATTGGGCGTTGGAACGATACAGAATCGCGGTATCGCTGCGCAAACCGCCGTCTTTAACCCATTGCCGAATTTTCTCGACCACGAAATACGCTTCGTCTTGCTCGTTAAATGCCGAGTACAGAGAAATGGCCTGACCTTCACCGGCGTCGGTCCATAATTCCTTGCCCATCCGGTTGTCGTTATTGGCGATCAGGGTATTAGCGGCTTTCAGGATGTGGCCGGTGGAGCGGTAGTTTTGCTCCAGGCGGACAATGTCGTGCTCGGGATAGTGCTTTTGGAAATTAAAAATATTTTCGATTTTGGCGCCGCGCCAGCCATAGATCGATTGATCGTCATCGCCGACCACGAACAGATTGTTGTTGCCCTCGGTGAGCAGTCGCAGCCAGGCGTATTGTATGGTGTTGGTGTCCTGAAACTCGTCGACGTGGACTTGCTGAAAGCGTTGCTTGTAAAAAGCCAGCAAATCGTCGTTATCGCGCAGCAGTTCGTGAGCGCGCAGCAGTAACTCGGCAAAATCGACCAGACCGGAGCGCTGGCATACTTCCTCGTAAGCCAGATAAACCTGCTTCATCTGCCGGTTATAAAAATCGCCGTTGTCCTGCATATGCTTGGCGCGGATACCTTCGTCTTTTTGCGCGTTGATAAACCATTGCGCCTGTTTCGGCGGCCATTTGCTATCGTCCAGATTCAGGTTTTTCATCAGACGTTTGATGATGCGCAATTGGTCGTCGCTATCCATTACCTGAAAGGTGTCCGGCAGCTTGGCTTGCTTGGCGTGTTGCCGCAACAAGCGGTGGGCCAAGCCGTGGAAAGTGCCTATCCACATCGCGCGGGTTGGGGTCTCGAGTAAGTCCTCGATGCGGTTGCGCATTTCGTTGGCGGCCTTGTTGGTAAACGTCACCGCCAGAATGTTGTAGGGCGAAATCTGGTTGATCTGGATATGCCAAGCGATGCGATGCACCAGTACCCGGGTTTTGCCGCTGCCGGCACCGGCTAGCACCAACATGGCTTGCATCGGCGCAGAAACGGCCAAGCGCTGGTCGTCGTTTAAAGAGGCAATAATAGAAGAGACATCCATTTTTTATAACTTGCAGATTTTGATGAGCTGTGTATATTTGCTTGCCTTTTAAAGGAAAGCTTTGCGTCGGGACTAATAACTACAACACAGAGAGGATTGGAAATGAGCTTCGATTATAAACGTTTGATTAAGTTTGAGCACAACATCGGCGAGAAAGATAAGAAAGTCCGTATGGTTTCAGGGGTGGTATTGCTGAGTGCTTCGCTGTTTACCGCTAGTATCTTGATGTTGTTGGTGGGCTTGGTATTGGTTGCCACCAGTTATTCCGGATGGTGTCCTGCGTATTCCAGTCTGGACAAAAATACCTTGGGAAGCACTGCGGCATCCGATAGTCAATAAGCTGTCCTTGCTAGCGCCGAATCCGCGGCTCAGGCGCGGATTCGGATTCAAGAATGCTTCGTTATTCTTTTTTGTGGTATTCGCCTTCAATAATGGTCTGCGAGTTTCGCGCTTGCTGAAATATTGAGCCCACTTGGGTTTGCAGCAAATGATGCTCGATAATGTACTGCGCAATTTTTCTGCGTAAAGTCGGAATTAGACAAGCGAAACCCAACATGTCGGTGAAAAACCCCGGCGTCAATAGCAACGCTCCGCCTACCAGCAATATCGGTCCCTCGATCATTTCATACGCCGGCAGCTCGCCTTGCGCCAATGCCGATTGGAAGCGCTGCCAGGTTGCGAAGCCTTGGCGACGTAGCAGCCAAGCGCCCAAAACCGCGGTAAACACCACCAATAAAATAGTCGGGAAAGCGCCGATTAATCCTCCGACTTGCAATAGTACGTAAATTTCCACAAACGGCACGATCAAAAAAGCGATAAACAGAATTTGCATGGTTTTCATGGTGAGCTCGGTTGCGGTAAAAAGCCGCTAATACTAAGAGCATCTTGGTGCAAATTCCAGGATAATATCGCGATGTATCAATTGATTCTTTGTACCTGTCCGGACGCCGAGTTTGCCGATAAGCTTGCCGGCGCTCTAATAAGCCAAAAACTGGCAGCCTGCGTGAATATATTGCCCGGTGTTCGTTCTGTTTACGAATGGCAGGGTAAAGTTGAAATAGCACAGGAACATTTACTGCTCATCAAAAGTCATCAAGACCGCTATGCGGCAATTGAAGCAGCGTTGAAAGATCTGCACCCTTACCAACTCCCGGAAATTATTGCGGTCGCGATAGAACGCGGCTCGCTGAATTATTTGAAATGGATAGACTCATGCCTTGGCATCGACTGATTTTATTATGTTTGTTGGCTGTTTTTTTGCGTACTGCGGCGGCGCTGGATGCCCAGGATTTTTTGCCGCCTGAGCAAGCGTTTAAGTTAACGGCCACTGCCGAAGCCGCCGATAAAGTCGAGCTGCACTGGCAGATTGCTGAGGGTTATCATCTTTATAGGGATAAAACCAAATTTCAGTCGCAAACCGAATCGATTCAACTCGGTCAGGCCTCCATGCCGGAAGGGATTAGTGAGCATGATCCAAGTTTGGGGGACATGGTCGTGTACCGGAGCGCGCTCGATGTGGTGTTGCCGCTGATTAATCAAAATCATGAAACCCAGTTAAAGCTGTTGGTCAAGTATCAAGGTTGCGCGGACGCCGGCGTTTGTTACCCACCGCAAAAGGTGGTGTTGGATGTGGTGTTACCCACTGCGCCGCCAAGCGCAAGCGGCGATGCGCTTAACCAATTTGTGAAAGGTTTGAAGGGGTTGACGCCCGGTTTGTTTTCCAGCGAGTTATTGCCGCCGGATCAAGCGTTTCAGTTTTTTGCCGGTCTGAAAGACCCGCATACCGTGCAAGCCAGCTGGCAAATTGCCGAAGGTTATTATCTTTATAAGGATAAGCTGGTTTTAAAGTTGGAAGATTCGACACAAACGCGCCTGACGCCTCTGCAGCTGCCGGAAGGTGCGGCGTACCACGACGCAGAATTCGGGCAGGTGCAAATCTACCGAAACCGGATTAGTGTCGACATTCCACTGCTGCGTGCAGGTTCGGCAGCCGAAACCATCAAATTGTTGGCAAAATTTCAGGGTTGCGCCGACCGCGGGGTTTGCTATCCGCCGATGCAATCCGAGATAAGTCTTGATTTGCCGCCAACGGATACTTCGCCGCAACCCAAGCCGGCTGTGATGGCCGAGTTATCGGAGCAGGACAAAATCGTCAACGCCTTGCGGCATGACAGTTTGGCGCTGACCTTATTCAGTTTTTTTGGATTTGGTTTGTTGCTGGCTTTTACGCCTTGTGTGTTTCCGATGATTCCGATCTTATCCGGTATTATCGTTGGGCATGGTGATCAAATCGGTACTCGCAAAGCCTTTTTGCTGTCCTTGAGCTATGTGTTTGCGTCGGCCTTGATGTACACCGTATTTGGGGTATTGGCCGCTTTGTTCGGCAGCAATCTGCAAGCGACCTTTCAAGAGCCTTGGGTAATTGCAGTGTTTTCGGGCTTGTTCGTGGTGTTATCGCTGTCGATGTTTGGTTTTTACCACTTGGAGCTGCCGAAGTCGCTGCAATCAGCACTGCATCATTCTAGCGATAAGCATCGTGACGGTTCTTATTTGGGGGCCGGTATTATGGGGGCGCTATCGTCGCTGATTGTCGGGCCTTGCGTGGCTGCGCCGCTAGCTGCGGCGTTAATCTATATCGGTCAAACCGGCGATGTGGTGTTGGGTGGTTCGGCATTATTTGTGATGGCGATGGGGATGGGCGCACCGTTATTGTTGTTGGGTGCGTCGGCTGGGAAGCTGTTGCCTAGGGCTGGCGATTGGCTTAACGCCACTAAGGCGGTATTCGGCGTGGCGATGTTGGCCGTGGCGGTGTGGATGCTGTCGCGGATTCTGCCGGTAGCCGTGACGATGTTTTTGTGGTCTTTATTATTGGTGACTTCGGCCATATTTCTCGGCGCCATCGACGGGCTGCCGGAAGCGGCATCAGGTTGGCGCAAGCTTTGGAAGGGTCTGGGCATTATCATGCTGGTGTTTGGGATATTGCAGTTGATTGGTCTGAGTGCCGGCAATGGTAATCCGCTGCAGCCGCTGCAGGGTATGAGTTTGGGTGTCCAAGCGCAGCCTGTTCAAGGCCTAGACTTTCAGCGGGTGGCGTCGGTAACGGAATTGGAGCAACGCGTCGAGCAAGCATCTGTCAGCGGAAAGTCGGTGATGTTGGATTTCTACGCCGAGTGGTGTGTTTCCTGTAAGGAGATGGAGGCTTATACCTTCACCGATCCGCAGGTAAAGCAGCAGCTAGCGAATTTCGTGGTGTTGCAAGCGGACGTCACCGCTAACAATGAGGCGGACAAAGCCTTGTTAAAACGCTTCGAGCTGATTGGGCCGCCAGGCATTATATTTTTCGGTACAGATGGGCGGGAGCGGGCTGCTCAGCGCGTGATTGGCTATCAGGATGCCGCTACTTTTCTAAAAACCTTGCAGCAACTATGAATAAAAAAATCATACTGATCGTTACCTGTGTTGCCGTTATTGCGATAGCGAGTGGTCTATTTGCCAGGCAATACTTTGCAGCCGTTGGAGACCGGCAACCGGCTTCACAATTGAATTTCAGCTTGCCCGATCTGGCGGATAAGCCGCAGTCGGTCACGCAATGGCAAGGCAAGATATTGATTATCAATTTCTGGGCAACCTGGTGTCCGCCTTGTTTGAGGGAAATTCCCGAGTTTATAAAACTTCAGGAAGAGTATAAAGATAAAGGGCTGCAATTTGTCGGCATAGCCATCGATGATAAACAAGCAGTAGAAGAATATTTAAAGCGTATCAAGATCAATTACCCCGTGTTAATTGGTGGCGACGGTGCAACGCTGCTGGCGCAGCAGTTGGGTAATGTGATCAATACCTTGCCGTTCACAGTCATCGTTAATCAACAAGGACAAATCGTGCATCATCAATTGGGCGAACTGACGCGAGAGAAAGTATTGGAAGTGATTGTGCCGTTGTTGACGGCAAAATAACTGAAAAGTCGGTAAAACGATGCCTAATGAGGTGAAAAACGGTTTATCTGGACAAAAACCTACAAATTAGGGAGAATTCCCTTTTTATATAGTATTTTTTGTTCAGCACCGGCAATGGCAAACCTCACTGTTCTTAATGGACCGAATTTAAACCTGTTAGGTGTTCGAGAGCCAGGCTTATACGGCAGTAAAACATTGCAGAGCATTCAGCAAGGAATGGAACAATTGGCTCGGTCGCTTGGACATCAATTGAGTTTTCTGCAAAGTAATGCCGAGCACGAAATTATTGAACAAATACATCAAGCCTATCGGCAGGGAGTTGATTTTATCATTATCAACCCCGCCGCATTTACTCATACCAGCGTGGCGATTCGCGATGCCTTGCTGGCAACCAAGATTGCATTCATAGAAGTACATTTATCGAACGTGCATGCCCGTGAGCCTTTCAGGAAGCATTCGTATTTTTCGGATATCGCCGTCGGCGTTATCTGTGGATTGGGGGCGAACGGTTACGAATTGGCTTTGCAAGCCGCTCATCAGATATTACTAGAGAGAATTCAGAACAATGGATATTAGAAAAATAAAAAAACTGATTGATCTTATCGAGGAATCCGATATTGCTGAAATAGAGATTCGTGAAGGCGAAGAATCAGTGAAAATCAGCCGTTATTCGGCGGCGGCACCCGTGCAATATGCCGCGCCTATTGCTGCACCCGTAGCCGCAGCAGCGGTTGCTACAGCTCCAGTTGAAGAAAAAATCAGCGGTCATGTCGTTAAATCACCGATGGTCGGTACCTTTTACCGTTCGGCGTCGCCTGGTTCGGCATCATTTGTCGAGATCGGCCAGTCGGTTAGCAACGGGCAAACGTTGTGCATTATCGAGGCCATGAAAATTTTGAACCAGATCGAGGCGGATAAAAGCGGCAAAATCAAACAAATTCTGGTTGAAAACGGCCATCCGGTCGAATACGGCCAACCTTTGTTCATCATCGAATAACCGACAAAGGGGCTCGACTAATGTTTGAGAAAATTGTTATCGCCAATCGCGGCGAGATTGCTTTGCGCATTTTGCGGGCCTGTCGCGAATTGGGCATTAAAACGGTGGCGGTCTATTCAGAAGCAGACCGCGATTTAAAACATGTAAGACTGGCTGATGAAGCCGTCTGTATCGGGCCGGCCGCATCGGCTGGTAGCTATTTGAATATACCGGCAATTATCAGTGCGGCCGAAGTGACGGATGCCGAAGCCATCCATCCCGGCTATGGTTTTTTATCCGAAAATGCGGACTTTTCCGAGAAAGTCAGCCAAAGCGGTTTTGTATTTATTGGTCCGAGGCCTGAAACCATTCGCATGATGGGAGACAAAATTTCCGCAAAGAAAGCCATGCATGCTGCGGGTATTCCTTGTGTGCCTGGGAATGGCGATCCATTGGGTGAGGACGAGGAAACTAATCTGAATATGGCCCGGGAAATCGGTTATCCCGTGATCATCAAAGCGGCTGGTGGCGGCGGCGGTCGCGGCATGCGTACAGTGCACACCGAAAGCGCGTTGCTGAATGCAATTGCAATGACCAAAGCGGAAGCCGGTACCGCATTCGGGAACAGTACCGTTTACATGGAAAAATTTTTGGAAGATCCTCGCCATATCGAATTTCAGGTTTTAGCGGATTCGTTCGGCAACGCAATACATTTGGGCGAGCGCGATTGCTCTATGCAGCGTCGCCATCAAAAAGTCGTCGAAGAAGCGCCGGCGCCGGGTATTACCGAAGAGCAACGTAAACAAATGGGCGAACGTTG
Organism: Methylomonas albis; assembly: GCF_014850955.1. Lineage (NCBI taxonomy): Bacteria > Pseudomonadati > Pseudomonadota > Gammaproteobacteria > Methylococcales > Methylococcaceae > Methylomonas > Methylomonas albis. The sequence continues at coordinate 3,717,225 of NZ_JACXSS010000001.1, read as the reverse complement.
CGCGCTGGCTTGTCGAGAAATTGGCTATTTGGGCGCCGGTACTTTCGAGTTTCTCTATGAGAAAGGCGAATTTTATTTCATTGAAATGAACACGCGAGTGCAGGTTGAGCATCCGGTGACCGAGATGATTACCGGTTTCGATATTGTGAAGGAACAGCTGCGCATCGCTGCCGGCGAGCCTTTATCGATCACGCAAGAGCAGGTGAAGTTTACCGGTCATGCCATCGAATGCCGTTTGAATGCGGAAGACCCGAAAACCTTTATGCCCAGCCCAGGAGTGATCGATCAATTCCATATGCCGGGTGGCCCTGGTATCCGTTGCGAGACGCACATCTATAATGGCTATAAAGTGCCGCCGTATTACGATTCTATGATTGGCAAGCTAATCGCGCACGGCGACGATAGGGCCAGCGCGATTGCCCGGATGAAGACCGCGCTGAGCGAAATGGTGATAGACGGCATCAAAACCAACATCCCTTTGCAACAAAGCATTATGGCTGACGCGGCCTTCGCCCTGGGGGGGCAAAATATCCATTATCTGGAAAAGAAATTGGGTATCCATTAATCAGTTTGGGGATGAGTATTGTGGAAATGACGTGTTTATCCCCAGCTAAAAGCTCTTTATAACTATGGCCTGGCATCAGCTTTCCATCATTACCGACGAAACCACCGCTCCTGACGTATCGGAGTTTTTCAGCGAATTGGGCGCGGTTTCGGTGACTTACAGCGATGCCGATGATGAGCCGGTTTACGAGCCTGCCATCGATCAAACTAAAATCTGGACTCGTACTCGGGTCACTGCCTTGTTCGAGCTCGATACCGATCCGGATATTGTTCGCAACTTGCTGTTCAATCAATTCATCGGTCAGCCCTTGCAGGAATGGGTGGCCGAGGTTTTGCAGGATCAGGCCTGGGAGCGGGCGTGGATGGAGCATTTCCAGGCAATGAAATTTGCCAATCGTTTGTGGATTTGTCCCAGCGGTCAGGAAAGGCATGAGCCAGGCACGGTTTGTATGACCTTGGATCCGGGTTTGGCTTTCGGTACTGGAACGCATCCGACTACGGCATTGTGTTTAGAATGGTTGGCGGATAACGATATTAAAGACAAAGTATTAATCGACTACGGTTGTGGCTCGGGTATTCTTGCCGTGGCAGCGCTGTTACTAGGCGCCAAGCAAGCGCATGCGGTCGATATTGATCCGCAAGCCTTGACTGCCAGTCAATACAACGCCGAAAAAAACCAGGTGGAACAACGTATCAATTATTATCTACCTGAACAGTTTTCCGCGTTTGCCGCGGATTTGGTACTTGCCAATATTCTCGCCAAGCCGCTAATCGAGCTGGCATCAACCATTGGCGCGTTGGTCAGGCCAGGTGGGCAGTTGGTTTTGTCGGGGATTTTAAACGAACAGGCTGAGTCTGTAGCGGCAGCTTATCGCGAATGCGGTTTCATTGTCGAACCGCCGGTTAGCCAGGATGACTGGTGTCGATTGGATGCCTATAAACCTGACTAAATCGATGTATAGTCGATGTCCGCATTGCGATAAGCAACACGAAATTACTGTCGAGCATTTACGGCAACGGCGTGGATTGTTGAATTGTTCGGCATGCGGCAAATCTTTCGATACGCTACGATTTCTTAGTGAACAGGAAGACGCAGTATTAGCCGACGATTTGCATTATCAGGATAAGCAAATTTCAGACAGGCGGCCGCAGACTCCGGCGGTTTGGCTTGTCGCAACCAGCTTAATGTCGGTACTGTTACTGGCGCAAGTACTCTATTTCGAAGGCTATCGTTTAACTATGCAGCCACAGATCAGGGTAGGTTTGGATAAAATCTGTTCCGCGATCGCTTGCCGGTTACCGCCTTATAGAAATCGTGAGGAGTGGAGTGTTTCGCATAGCAACTTGCAGGTTCAGACTGATGGCAGCTATTTGTTTAGCGCTGCAGTTAGCAATCAAGCGTTATTTACGCAAATAGTGCCCGATTTAAAATTGACCTTGTTGAATTTTAATGGACAGGCAATTGCCGGGCGTATGTTTAGCGCATCCGAGTATCTGCCCAAACTAACAAGTCTGGCCACCGAACAAACGGTTGAAATTCGGTTGGCTGTTGTGGCACCTACCGCTCCAATAGGCGGTTATACCTTTAACTTACTTTAGGGCAACATGAGCTACCCGCAACTCTTTCTGAAAAAAAACGAAGACAAACGCCTGCGACAAGGGCATTTATGGGTGTTCAGTAACGAGGTCGATAGCCAGCGCAGTCCGTTGGAGCAATTTACGGCTGGCGACCTGGTTCTTGTTCATGATGCTGGCGGTAAGGCTTTGGGCGTAGCTTATCTGAATCCTCATGCATTAATTTGTGCGCGATTGCTGACGCGTAAAACCAATATCAAAATCAGCGAAAACTTTTTTAAAGCGCGTTTGACCCAAGCTTTGGATTTGCGTGAGCGCTTGTTCGACAAACCTTACTATCGCTTGGTGTTTGGCGAGAGCGATGGTCTACCGGGCTTGGTGATTGATCGCTTCGGTGCTGTGCTTTCCGTGCAAATCACCACGGCGGGAATGGAGAGACATAAGGATGTGTTGGTCAAGATTTTGCTTGAGCTACTGGAGCCAACGGCTATTCTGCTGAAAAACGATAATAGTCAACGCCAATTGGAAAATCTGTCATTGGAGCCGGAGTTGGTTTACGGCGTGCTGCCCGAGCAGTTACTGATCGAAGAAAACAAGGTGCGCTTTATCGTTAATGTCGCGGAAGGCCAGAAAACCGGTTGGTTTTACGATCACCGCAATAGCAGAGCGCAGTTGGCGAAATCCTGTCGTGGTTTAAAAGTGCTGGATTTATTCAGTTATGCCGGCGCTTGGGGTATTCCTGCGGCGGTTGCAGGTGCTGCTGAAGTGTTTTGTGTCGATAGCTCCGAAAGCGCGTTGGCGTTGGCCTCGGCTAGTGCGGAATTGAATCAGGTGCAAGATAAAATGCAATTCGTGCGTAGTGACGTATTTGAGTTTTTGAAGCAAGCGCGTGAACAGCAACAGCATTACGATGTGATCGTGCTAGATCCGCCGGCGCTGATTAAGCGAAAAAAGGATTTCAAAGCGGGTTACGAAGCCTATCGCCGATTGAATCATTTGGCGTTACAAGTTTTGTCGAATAATGGTATTTTGGTATCGGCATCGTGCTCGCATCATTTAAGTAGAGATAATCTACATGAGATTTTGCGTTCTTCGGCGCGGCATATTGATCGGCATCTGGTGTTTTTTGGCAGCGGTAGTCAGGGCCCGGATCATCCGATTCATCCAGCTTTGCCCGAGACCGATTATTTGAAAACATTTTTCTGTGCGGTATCCAGCCGGTTATAGCAAATCATGGCGGATTCTAAGCCCAAGTGCGGTCTATGCAGTCAGCGGGTGTTGATTCCCGGATTTGAGCTCAATACCGTGCTAGGCCAAAAAAAATTCTGTTGCGAAGGTTGTCGCAGCATTTTTCAACTGCTCAATAGCGAGCAAATAATAATAACGACTCCAGAGGAGAAACCAACATGAAAGCCTGCGAATCTTGTGCGGACCGTGTCAATATTGGCTGCCATCATAAACAGATGCCGGTTATATCGAGGGCTATCGGCTTGCTGTTTATCTATTTGCCGATCTTGACCTTGCCGTTTGTGATTGCCAGCGCTTATTTGACTTATTGGAGTCTGAAATTGGTGGGTGCTCAAAATGTTAAAAAATGGGGCGATTTTTTACCGGCTAGGGCGAGTCACCGTTATGATTTAAAAAACCAGATTACGATGGACGGGTCATTTAAATACAGTATGGCGCAATCGAAATTATTTTGGATTTTGAATTGCACCTGGTATTGCCCGGTAAGTGTTGGTTTGTTCGAGTGGCATGCTTATTTGGTGAAAGTAGTGGAAAACTGGTGGTGTCCATTTACACACGAGCGCAAAAACAGCTATACCGACGGCGCAATCGATCAATCTTTTTGGCATATTTATCCAGAAGAGAAAGCCAAATTGAATGAAGAAGACAAAAAAAATCCGATTTTCACAGTGGATACCGAAGCTTAACAGAGGGATTCGGCTTGTGATGAGGTGTCACCTGGCTTTAATAAAGCCTGGAGATAATGGTTGGATTTACCGGTTGGCGCTATTGCGATTGGGCGGTTTAGTAAGCTGGACGAATTGTCGATACTGCATCACGAATAGTGTCGGTATGGGACAAATTTAAACATCAATTCTTATTTTCGACACGGAATGAATACAGAGAATACGAAACCGACCATTATCTGGTCATTATGGGGTGCGGCTTTATTGCTGCTTTGCGTGGTGTTCAGGGATAGCCTTATTGAAATGGCGACGACATGGACTAACGTCGAGGAATACAGTCACGGCTTTTTTATACCTGTTATCACCATTTACTTGTTGTGGGCACGGCGCGGCGAGTTGGTTCTAGTTCAAGCGTTTAAAGCATCGCTTCCAGGCCTCATTGTTATTGGCATAGGCTTAATTCTTTTTATCCTGGGTGGATTGGCAACCATAAAAACCATGGAGCAATATGCTTTTTTGGTCGTTTTGACGGGGATGTTTGCCTGCGCATTCGGTATGCGCGGGTTGCGGGTTGGTGCTATCCCTTTGTTGTTTTTAATCTTCATGGTGCCTTTTCCCTCATTCATCCTGAATAATCTTTCGTCGAAACTGCAATTAATTTCATCCTGGCTGGGCGTGGAATTCATTCGTGCTTGCGACATCATGGTTTACCTGGAAGGGAATGTTATCGATTTGGGTAGTTATAAGTTACAAGTGGTCGACGCTTGTAGCGGTTTGCGATACTTGTTTCCGTTGGCTAGTCTGGCTTTCTTGTGCGCTTATCTGTTTAAAGGGCCGTTCTGGCAGAAGTTGTTGATTTTCCTATCGTCGATGCCGTTAACTATTTTTATGAATAGTTTTCGGATAGGTGTCATCGGTGTGCTGGTCGATAATTGGGGCACGGAGATGGCCGAAGGCTTTCTGCATGATTTTGAAGGCTGGGCAGTGTTTTTACTGTGCATGCTGCTGCTATTTATTGAAATGTGGGTTTTTAGCCGAATTAGCGGCAGAAAACTGGCGATGGGTGAATTGGTGCAGATTCCGGAAGAATGGAGTCATACAGCACGTCGAGAAATCGTCGTGGTGTTGAACAAATCGGTGTTTGCCGTATTGCTCTTGCTTTGTATAGGAGCGGGTGCTTCAGAGATATTTAAAGGGCGGGAAGACATTATTCCGGAGCGTAAAGCGTTTTTAACGTTTCCCACTAAATTGGGAAGTTGGCAAGGGCGTAATGACTATTTGACGCAGTTTTACCTAAACGAGTTGAAATTGACCGATTATGTTATTGTCAATTTCATGCAGCCCGAAACCCGTAATAGTGTCAATTTTTATAGCGCTTATTACCAGTCGCAACGCAAGGGCGCAGCAGTGCATTCACCGCGCAGTTGCATTCCCGGTGATGGTTGGCAAATCAGCAGTTTCGAGCAGCGCGAGTTCGCTGATTTGCAACTGGATGGGCAGGCGTTACAGGTAAATCGAGCCATTATCCAAAAAGGCGAAAGTAGACAGTTAGTGTATTTTTGGTTTCAGCAGCGTGGTCGGATGATTACCAATGAATATATGGTGAAATGGTACCTATTCTATGATGCCATTACTATGAATCGTACCGATGGAGCGCTAATTCGCCTGGTTACGCCCGTGGACAAGGTCGAAGATATTGCTGTCGCCGATCAACGATTACATCTGTTTTTAAAAGATTTGCTACCAGAGTTACCGGCTTATTTGCCGGGTAAAGTAATTGTGCCTGTTTATACGGCTTTGCCGGGCTAACAAAATATGGTGGTGGTTTAATTGCTTTCCGGCTTGGAAACGTTTATGTCGAATTTGACTCAGAAGAAAAGGAGCTGTAAATGAGTAGTAAAAAAGCGTTGATTACTGGCATAACCGGTCAAGATGGATCCTATCTTGCTGAGTTTTTGCTGGAGAAAGGCTATGAAGTGCATGGTATTAAACGGCGTTCGTCTTTATTTAATACCGAGCGAGTAGATCATATTTATCAAGATCCGCATATCAAGGACCCCAAGTTTTTCCTACATTATGGCGATTTGACCGATAGCTCGAATCTGACGCGGATTCTCAGTGAAATCGGTCCCGATGAAGTCTATAACTTGGGGGCTATGAGCCATGTCGCTGTATCGTTCGAATCTCCGGAATATACCGCAGACGTTGATGGCATGGGTACATTACGGCTTTTGGAAGCCATTCGTTTTCTCGGCATGGAGAAAACCACACGTTTTTACCAGGCATCAACTTCTGAATTGTACGGGTTGGTCCAGGAAATTCCGCAAAAAGAGACTACGCCGTTTTATCCAAGATCTCCCTATGCGGTAGCCAAACTCTACGCGTATTGGATCACCGTTAATTATCGTGAAGCTTATGGTATGTATGCGTGTAACGGTATTTTGTTCAATCACGAATCGCCGCGTAGAGGTGAAACTTTCGTGACGAGAAAAATTACTCGCGGCCTCAGCAATATCGCTATTGGTCTGGATAAGTGCCTATACATGGGAAATATGGATTCTCTTCGAGACTGGGGGCATGCTAAGGATTATGTGCGCATGCAATGGATGATGTTGCAGCAAGATCACCCCGAGGATTTTGTAATCGCCACGGGTGTGCAGTATTCGGTAAGACAATTTATCGAAATGTCAGCTAAAGAATTGGGTGTATCTATTCGTTGGGAAGGCTCTGGAGTAGACGAAAAAGGGTATATTGTTGCTATTGTCGGTGACAAAGCGTCTGGTATGGTGGTTGGTCAAAACATCGTCGCTATTGATCCGCGCTATTTTAGACCTGCCGAAGTGGAAACGCTGTTGGGTGATCCTAGTAATGCCAAGAACAAATTAGGTTGGGTGCCGCAGATTACGTTACAGGAAATGGTAGCCGAAATGGTGGCTTATGATCATGAGCAAGCGCAAAAACATGCTTTACTGAAAAAACAGGGTTATAACGTGGCGGTTAGCCGGGAGTAGCAGCATGGTTGAGAAGCAAGATAAGATTTATCTGGCGGGCCACCGAGGTATGGTGGGTTCGGCTATTTATCGGCAATTGGTTGAGGCCGGTTATCAAAATATTGTGGTGCGTACGCATGCTGAATTGGATTTGACCGATCAAACGGCTGTGCGGGTCTTCATGGAACAAGAGCGTCCAGATCAGGTGATTTTGGCTGCTGCCAAAGTAGGCGGTATCCATGCCAACAATGAGTATCCGGCGGAGTTTATCTATCAAAACTTGATGATGGAAGCCAATGTGGTTCATCAGGCTTGGCTGGTTGGATGTAAACTACTGTTGTTTTTGGGGAGTTCTTGTATATATCCAAAATTCGCTGAACAGCCGATGCGAGAGGGTGCTCTGTTGACGGGGGGGTTGGAATCAACCAATGAACCCTATGCAATTGCCAAGATTACCGGTATAAAATTGTGCGAGTCTTACAATCGCCAATATGGCGTGGAGTATCGCTCAGTAATGCCGACTAATTTGTACGGTGAAAACGATAATTTTCATTTGGAAAATAGTCATGTTATCCCCGCGTTGATAAGAAAGTTTCACGATGCCAAGGTTAGCAATTCGCCAACTGTCAGTGTATGGGGAACCGGTAAAGCTATGCGCGAGTTTTTGCACGTCGAGGATATGGCTGCTGCTTGTCTACACGTAATCGCTTTGGACAAAGAGCAATATCAATCTTGTACTGAGCCCATGCTGTCGCATTTAAATGTTGGGACTGGTGAAGATGTAACGGTTCGTGAATTGGCTGAAACCATCCAAGATGTCGTTGGTTATCAGGGGCAAATTAGTTGGGACAGTACCAAGCTGGATGGTACTCCGCGAAAATTGATGGATATCTCAAAGCTTAAGTCTCTGGGTTGGCAGCCGAAAATTGCGTTAAAAGAAGGGCTTGATCGCACCTATCAATGGTTTGTCGAGCATCAAGGCCAGTTTAAAGCGCAATAGTTAACCAAAATTGAGAAATCCCCCGACTCCTCTGCCGGGGAGACAGCAAGAGTTTGACATTTAGAAGATCCATCAGGAAGCTCGAGAGCGTGAGCCGTCAAGCAAGCGCAAGAGGAGAACCTGATGAACGAGAACGAGAGCTTAAGCCACTCGAAATGGGAGTGCAAATATCACGTTGTGTTTATTCCGAAGTGCCGTCGTCGAACGCTGTATAGGGCGTTGCGCAGGCATTTGGGCGAGGATTTCCGAAAGCTCGCAAGCCAGAAAGAAAGCTGAATACAAGAGCGCCAGCATTTTTCGGTAAAGCTGAAATGGGTCCCATCCGATTTCAGCGCGAAAAATTGCTGGCAGTTTATGCCTTCGGCGGCCCCGATTCGTCCGCGTCACCTCGTTTCGACCCAACTGGGGGTCGAAACATCGGCTCTCGCATGACTTGACGCCGTGTCGCGATGCCTTGCAGGTTGTCTCCGCTTCGCTGCGAAAACCCGCCCGGCGCTAAGGCTTCCAGGGACTACTCAACCTTCACTCGCTAGCGCATCGTTGGTGAGTAAACCACAGGCATGCATTGGCTTTCAGCAACTCAAATGCGCGCATTACTTGCCATTTTGAAATGACAAATGGCTTTGTCTCGCTCACATCATCCTCCTGCCATTCGACAGTTGTGACATCAACAAAAGTTGCCTGATGCTGCCCCTTCGCTCCAGGTTCATTACAAACGCTTCTTTGCTACTACGAGGAACTCCGCCCCAGTATCATGCATCGGTATTCTCATACTCATCAATTTAGTAATGTAAGCAACCATCCGTTCTACATGTAAAAAATATTTGTCCTGCGGCATCCTGTGATTATTTGACCAGGAGAAGTAATGGCGATTACATCGAAATGGCGTTAGTATATTGAAGCGTGGCAACGCAGTGGTCTATCGCAAGCAGGGTATTGCGCTGAGCAGCATATTGACCTCCGCACGTTCACGGTGCGGCTGAGCGACTATCGCAAATTATCGGCGACCGTATCGTCTGCCCTGATACCGGTGCAGGTTGAGCCTGCGCCAAGTGGGGCGATTGTGTTTACGCATGCTCAAGGCCATCGCTTGGAATTACCGGCTTCCGTGTCAGCGAACTGGGTCGCGGAGTTGTTGCGATGCTTGGCTTGATCGATACCCCATCGCAAGTTTGGTTGGCAGTAGCGCCGGTCGATATGCGGCGGGGCCTGGATGGTTTGTCGATCATCGTTCAGCAGAACCTGGGGCATTCGCCTTGTGCCGGATCTGCGTTTATCTTTCGCAACCGAGCTGGCAACCGATTGCGGCTGTTGCTGTGGGATGGTAGTGGCATGTGGTTATGCCAACGGCGTTTGCATCAGGGCAGTTTTGTCTGGCCGAGGGCTGACGATGTTGTTTTTGCGATCAGTCAGGCGCAGTGGCAATGGTTGGTTGCCGGTGTCGACTGGCAGCGGCTATCGGCAAAATGTCAACCCGATTGGCATGTCTAACTCGGTGAAAAGACTCGCTTCAATCCTATGCAACTCCAGTAATATCAAGGTTAATAGGGCTTGTTACGGTATAATAGCCGTTATGAATTCGCTTTCTAAACTCGATCAATTGAACCTGGATCCTGCTGCCAAAACCGAGGTGGCGGCATTGATTCAATCGCTGATCGAGCAGGCGGAACGGGATGCTAAGATCATCCAAGCCAAAGGGGCCATCATTAATGCCAAAGACGTCAAAATCGCTGCGCTGACGCACGAACTGGCTTATTACAAGCGCATCCCGATTTAGTACTAAAAGCGAAGCCTTGGCCCCGTTGCTGCGAGATGTGTTCGAGGAAACCTGGATACCGACATGTCGGCCATCGAAGCTGAAGTCGAACAACTCCAAGACACGAACCCTTGTGAAACGGTAGTCCGCCCGAAACGCCCACGCGCCGGTCTTCAACCCTTTCCACCTCATTTGCCGCGCGTCGAACATCGTCACGAACCGGCATCTTGCACCTGCGGCCAATGCGGGCGCGATTTGATCAAGATCGGCGAAGACATCAGCAAACAACTGGATGTCGAGCCGGCCAAATTTTTCGTGCATCGGCACATTCGTCCGCAATATGCAGGATAAAGCCCCCGACTTTGCTGGTGCGTATTCTGATTAATTTGAACAGTGATTCTGGCCGAACTTGAACACCTAAAACCTAACGCATCGGTGGAAGTGAATTTTTACTCTAGGTGTTCAACTTGGGTCAAGGAATTCATTATTTTTCGCATCGATTCCCCTTTCAAATTTATCCGGTGCGAGTTGTGAATCAGTCGATCTAAAATAGCGTCGGCCAAGGTATTATCCCCAATGGATTGATACCACTGTTCTGTTGGCAATTGACTGATCATGAGGGTTGCCGATTGCTGATAGCGGTCATCCATAATTTCCATCAAGTCATTTCGGGTGGCGGCGTTTAAAGGTTCTAGGCCCCAGTCGTCAATGATGAGCAAGTCCAGGCCGGCGATGGCTTTGAGCAATTTAGGGTAGCTGCCATCGGCTTTGGCTTGCGTCAAGGCTAGGATGAGGCGCGAAAGCCTGTAATATTTGACGCTGTAGCCTTTCAAGCACGCTTGAGAACCCAGTGCGCAGGCAATATAGGTTTTGCCGCTGCCGCAAGGACCGGTCAGTAACAGGTTCTGGGCTTTGTTGATCCAGTCACACAGCAGTAACGAGGCTATTTGTGACTGCTGTAGGCCCCTGGTGTGTTGATAATCAATGTCTTTGGCCGGCCCTTGAGTTTAAATTGCGCGGCCCGTATCAAGCGATCCTGCTTGCGCTGGTTTCGGTCCTGGTCTTCATGATCCACTAAAAATTGCAAGCGTTCGGCAAAGGCCAAGCCTTCATAGGTGCCGGGCTGTTCGAGTTGAGTTTGAAGTGCAGAAGCCATGCCGCTGAGTTTGAGATGCCGTAGTTGTTGGAGTGTACTTTCAATCATGGTGTGAACCTGTTTGTTGCTAGGAATAAACACCGGGCTTCGGAGCATGCCCTTGAAAATAATCAAGGATTGGCCGCCCCTATGCCCGATGGGATGGGTTTAATGATTAGTGAAAACTGTGGGCTCCGCGAATGTTTTCATGGTCTTGAGGCAGCAAGGAAATTTGCACCGGCACGGATTCGGTAGCTTGTCCAGGTTGCTTTGCAAAATGGCTTTGACGTTTTTCAATTTGAACAGTGAGTCTTTATTGCCCAGCGCACAGGCTTGATTCAAACGTTCGGCGGGATAGCTGCGGCTCAGGCTCAATAAACCGAGACAGACCCGGTAGGCTTGCTCGGGGTGTTCTTTACGCCGTAACTGCGCTTTGACCCAGTCAAGTACCTCGGGCCCGATAGATTGTGCCCAGCTCATTAACCTGCCTGGCGTCCATTGCTGATGCCTGGCGTGGCGTTCCGGCATGTGCCCTGGTTCCGTGGTGGTGCCGGGATAGAACCTCCTGACATGGCTGGCGATGCGTTTACCGTGAAAATAGACTTCAATCAGCTGGTCGCCGGCATGCAGTTCAACCGGTTCGCCGACACAATGATGGGGGCACCGAGTAAAGATGTGCATCCTAGATAATGTGGTAATCGATATTGACGCGGGCGGTTTTGATGTCAGTGTACTGATAAGCGTACCTGGGTAATGGTGACAGCGCCGGCCGGTCCAGTTGTTCGAACCACTGCCGACGGTTGCCCGGCCATTGCTTGAACGGCTTTTGATTCAACGCCGTCAATAAGCCACGAATACATTGGTTCAGCTCAGCCAGGGAGAAAAAGGTTTGATGCCGGAGTTTGGCCATGATCCAGCGTTCCACAATCTGAACACCGACTTCGGCCTTGGCCTTATCCTTGGGTTTATAGGGCCTGGCAGGCACCACGGCGACCGCATAATGGGCCGCCAGTTGTTGATAACTGGGATTGAGTTCGGGTTCGTAACGGCAAGCTTTATTGACCCCGCTCTTTAAATTGTCCGGAATCAACATCACCGGTGTACCGCCGAAAAACTCAAAGGCGCGAACGTGACTACTCAACCAATCCGGCAGGCTCTGGCTCCAGGTGGTCTCGGCGAAGGTGTAATTGGATGCGCCCAACACCGCCACAAAGATTTGCGCGCTACGGATTTCGCCGCTGGATGCGCACACCACCGGTATCGTGGGCCCGGCATAATCGATAAACAACTTCTCGTCGGCGCGATGCGCTTGGCGCATGGAGCGTTTTTGCTTCTTCAGTCAATCGGCATAGCGGGCGCAGAACTGTGAGTAGCTATAGCAACGGTTCGGATAGTGTTGGGCATACTCTTCCCACAGCAATTGCTTGGTGACGCCTTTTTTCTTCAACTCCAAGTGGGCTTCTGTCCAGACCGGCTCCTGGTATTTGGCTGAAGGCCGGGCATCCGAACGGGGATAAAACTTCAGGGCTAAGGTTTGATCATCCCAATCGTCCGGTATCGGCCAGGAAAGGTTTAAAGCTTCGGCCCGTTTCAACAGGTTTTGAATGCTGCCGACGCTGATCTTGGTGCTGACACTGATTTTCCGGATGCTCAATCCGGCGCTGAAACTCAGCCTAAGAACTTCTCTTAAATTTCGCATGGTTGTTCTCTTTGCTAGCATATCCTTTCCAAAAAAAGGCGGAAAGAATAGTCTGGTTGGATAAACAATGCGTTAGGTGGGATTCTGGCAACCTGAACAGCGATTCTGGCATGTTGAACACCGATTCTGGAAAATCCAAAAAAGTGTTCAGCTTGAAACCAGAATCAGTGTTCAAATTAAATCAGAATCGGTGTTCAGATTGGACCAGAATGAGTGTTCAGGTTGAGCCAGAATACGCTGGGCGATATTTACTCCAGGCTCGCATCCGCGCTCGCGTAAAGGCTTAAGGGTGCTGAATAAAATAGTGCTTGACGCCTAGAGTTTGTATGACTAGAATGGACGGCTCTTCACTGCTAAAGCAACTTGGTTTTGGTGGTAAAGCGGTCGGCTTGGTTCGGCGGGTTTGAGGCTGTTGATTGGTGGATTCGTTTTTTTTTTTTTGGTGTTTCGGTTTTTTGAAATGACTTAAAAATAAATTTGACAGAAACTGAAAACGCTGTAGAATACGTCGGCTCAACAGGGCAAAGTGCTCTGGCTCTTTAACAAACTAAATCGAAATAATTTGTGTGGGTATGTGTGATGGCGATGCTCTGTTATAGAGATAGTCGACACAGAAACCACGTCAATTCGCAAGAAAAGATGTTCTGTAGTCGAGCCAAGATTGGTTACTAATCTTGTTTAGTAACAAGTTAAAATTAAACTGAAGAGTTTGATCATGGCTCAGATTGAACGCTGGCGGTATGCTTAACACATGCAAGTCGAACGGTAGCAGGCCTTCGGGCGCTGACGAGTGGCGGACGGGTGAGTAATGCATAGGAATCTGCCTATTAGTGGGGGACAACGTGGGGAAACTCACGCTAATACCGCATACGCCCTACGGGGGAAAGCTGGGGATCTTCGGACCTGGCGCTAATAGATGAGCCTATGTTGGATTAGCTAGTTGGTAGGGTAATGGCCTACCAAGGCGACGATCCATAGCTGGTCTGAGAGGATGATCAGCCACACTGGGACTGAGACACGGCCCAGACTCCTACGGGAGGCAGCAGTGGGGAATATTGGACAATGGGCGAAAGCCTGATCCAGCAATACCGCGTGTGTGAAGAAGGCCTGAGGGTTGTAAAGCACTTTCAATAGGAAGGAATACCTATCGGTTAATACCCGGTAGACTGACATTACCTATACAAGAAGCACCGGCTAACTCCGTGCCAGCAGCCGCGGTAATACGGAGGGTGCAAGCGTTAATCGGAATTACTGGGCGTAAAGCGTGCGTAGGCGGCTTGTTCAGTCAGATGTGAAAGCCCTGGGCTTAACCTGGGAACTGCATTTGATACTGGCAGGCTAGAGTTTAGTAGAGGGGAGTGGAATTTCAGGTGTAGCGGTGAAATGCGTAGAGATCTGAAGGAACACCAGTGGCGAAGGCGGCTCCCTGGACTAAAACTGACGCTGAGGTACGAAAGCGTGGGTAGCAAACAGGATTAGATACCCTGGTAGTCCACGCCGTAAACGATGTCAACTAACTGTTGGGTTCTTAAAGAACTTAGTAGTGGAGCTAACGTATTAAGTTGACCGCCTGGGGAGTACGGCCGCAAGGCTAAAACTCAAATGAATTGACGGGGGCCCGCACAAGCGGTGGAGCATGTGGTTTAATTCGATGCAACGCGAAGAACCTTACCTACCCTTGACATGTCGAGAATCTTTCAGAGATGAGAGAGTGCCTTCGGGAACTCGAACACAGGTGCTGCATGGCTGTCGTCAGCTCGTGTCGTGAGATGTTGGGTTAAGTCCCGTAACGAGCGCAACCCTTATCCTTAGTTGCCAGCGCGTAATGGCGGGAACTCTAGGGAGACTGCCGGTGATAAACCGGAGGAAGGTGGGGACGACGTCAAGTCATCATGGCCCTTATGGGTAGGGCTACACACGTGCTACAATGGCCGGTACAGAGGGCTGCGAACTCGCGAGAGTAAGCGAATCCCAAAAAGCCGGTCCCAGTCCGGATCGCAGTCTGCAACTCGACTGCGTGAAGTCGGAATCGCTAGTAATCGCGGATCAGAATGCCGCGGTGAATACGTTCCCGGGCCTTGTACACACCGCCCGTCACACCATGGGAGTGGGTTGCAAAAGAAGTAGGTAGTTTAACCTTCGGGAGGGCGCTTACCACTTTGTGATTCATGACTGGGGTGAAGTCGTAACAAGGTAGCCCTAGGGGAACCTGGGGCTGGATCACCTCCTTACAAAGACAGAGTAACTGTCATACGTACTCACAACAAATTATTTCGATTGAAAGACGCACCTGGGTCTGTAGCTCAGTTGGTTAGAGCGCACCCCTGATAAGGGTGAGGTCGGAGGTTCAACTCCTCCCAGACCCACCAACGCATAAAAGGCGAAAGCGACAAGGCGAATACGAACAGACAATGATTCTGGCTAGAGTGGAACATTGGGCGAAGTCGGATTTTGGCTTGAGTCTTGGTCTTTAGTCTGTTTTAGGGGCCATAGCTCAGCTGGGAGAGCGCCTGCCTTGCACGCAGGAGGTCGGGAGTTCGATCCTCCCTGGCTCCACCATCATGCTGAACGCTGAGGGTAAACCAGTTCGTCATAAGTAGATAGTCGATGTTAGGACGTCAGCGCTATAAGGTTTTATCTCAATGAGTAGATAAAGACTTTATAGCATTGGTATTCGTACCGATAGCTCTTTAACAATATGGAAATCTGTAACTATAGTAACGATCAGCAATGATCGAACTAAAACGAGTTGCGGTTTGAATGACGTCATTCTCGAAAGAGAACGGCAGAGGTCAGGCAGCATGTCGTTCTCAAGCAGAAAAAATCAGCGAAAATGTCAGCTGACAGTATAACCAAAGTACAGACGTATTCGGGTTATATGGTCAAGTGAATAAGCGCATACGGTGAATGCCTAGGCAGTAAGAGGCGATGAAGGACGTTGTAGCATGCGAAAAGCTTTGGGGAGCCTGCAAACTGGCTGTGATCCAGAGATGTCCGAATGGGGAAACCCGGCGTGCATAAGCACGTCATCTTTGAGTGAATACATAGCTCACTGAAGCGAACCCGGAGAACTGAAACATCTAAGTACCCGGAGGAAAAGAAATCAACCGAGATTCCCTAAGTAGTGGCGAGCGAACGGGGACTAGCCCTTAAGCTAGGATAAGGTTAGTGGAACGGTCTGGAAAGTCCGGCGATACAGGGTGATAGCCCCGTACACGAAAACCTTTTTCTAGTGAAATCGAGTAGGTCGGAGCACGTGAAACTTTGACTGAATATGGGGGGACCATCCTCCAAGGCTAAATACTCCTTACTGACCGATAGTGAACTAGTACCGTGAGGGAAAGGCGAAAAGAACCGCGGAGAGCGGAGTGAAATAGAACCTGAAACCGTATGCGTACAAGCAGTGGGAGCCCCTTCGTGGGGTGACTGCGTACCTTTTGTATAATGGGTCAGCGACTTACATTTTGTGGCAAGCTTAACCGAATAGGGGAGGCGTAGCGAAAGCGAGTCTTAATAGGGCGTTTAGTCGCAAGGTGTAGACCCGAAACCGGGCGATCTATCCATGACCAGGCTGAAGGTTGGGTAATACTAACTGGAGGGCCGAACCCACGTCTGTTGAAAAATACGGGGATGAGTTGTGGATCGGAGTGAAAGGCTAATCAAGCTCGGAGATAGCTGGTTCTCCTCGAAAGCTATTTAGGTAGCGCCTCGTGTATCACTGCTGGGGGTAGAGCACTGTTTCGGCTAGGGGGTCATCCCGACTTACCAACCCGATGCAAACTCCGAATACCAGCAAGTGCAAGCACGGGAGACACACGGCGGGTGATAAGGTCCGTCGTGAAAAGGGAAACAGCCCAGACCGTCAGCTAAGGTCCCCAAATCTATGCTCAGTGGGAAACGATGTGGAAAGGCACAGACAGCCAGGAGGTTGGCTTAGAAGCAGCCATCCTTTAAAGAAAGCGTAATAGCTCACTGGTCGAGTCGGTCTGCGCGGAAGATTTACCGGGGCTAAGCATAGTACCGAAGCTACGGATTTGCGCGTTAAGCGTGAGTGGTAGAGGAGCGTTCCGTACGCCTGCGAAGGTCGATTGAGAAGTCGGCTGGAGGTATCGGAAGTGCGAATGCTGACATAAGTAACGATAAAGGGGGTGAAAAACCCCCTCGCCGAAAACCCAAGGTTTCCTGCGCAACGTTAATCGACGCAGGGTTAGTCGGCACCTAAGGCGAGGCTGAAAAGCGTAGTCGATGGAAAACAGGTTAATATTCCTGTACCAGTAGTAACTGCGATGGGGTGACGGAGAAGGCTATATCAGCGGTCGGTTGGAAGTGGCCGTTTAAGCAGGTAGGCATGCATCTTAGGCAAATCCGGGGTGCTTTATGCTGAGACGTGATGACGAGCGGTTCGAAAGAGCAGCGAAGTGATAGATGCCCTGCTTCCAGGAAAAACCTCTAAGCTTCAGGTTACTAGTGGCCGTACCCCAAACCGACACAGGTGGGTGGGATGAAAATTCTAAGGCGCTTGAGAGAACCCAGGTGAAGGAACTAGGCAAAATGATACCGTAACTTCGGGAGAAGGTATGCCCTCATTACGTGAAGTGACTTGCTCACGGAGCGGAAGGGGGTTGCAAAAAATCGGTGGCTGCGACTGTTTAGCAAAAACATAGCACTCTGCAAACACGAAAGTGGACGTATAGGGTGTGACGCCTGCCCGGTGCTGGAAGGTTAATTGATGGGGTTATCTTCGGAGAAGCTCTTGATCGAAGCCCCAGTAAACGGCGGCCGTAACTATAACGGTCCTAAGGTAGCGAAATTCCTTGTCGGGTAAGTTCCGACCTGCACGAATGGCGTAACGATGGCCACACTGTCTCCACCTGGGACTCAGTGAAATTGAAATCGCTGTGAAGATGCAGTGTACCCGCGGCTAGACGGAAAGACCCCGTGCACCTTTACTATAGCTTGACACTGGACTTTGAACCTACTTGTGTAGGATAGGTGGGAGGCTTTGAAGCGGGAACGCTAGTTCTCGTGGAGCCAACCTTGAAATACCACCCTGGTATGTTTGGAGTTCTAACCTCGACCCGTTATCCGGGTTAGGGACAGTGTCTGGTGGGTAGTTTGACTGGGGCGGTCTCCTCCTAAAGAGTAACGGAGGAGCACGAAGGTACCCTCAGCCTGGTCGGAAATCAGGCAATGAGTGCAATGGCATAAGGGTGCTTGACTGCGAGACGGACAAGTCGAGCAGGTACGAAAGTAGGTCATAGTGATCCGGTGGTTCTGTATGGAAGGGCCATCGCTCAACGGATAAAAGGTACGCCGGGGATAACAGGCTGATACCGCCCAAGAGTTCATATCGACGGCGGTGTTTGGCACCTCGATGTCGGCTCATCACATCCTGGGGCTGAAGCAGGTCCCAAGGGTATGGCTGTTCGCCATTTAAAGTGGTACGCGAGCTGGGTTCAGAACGTCGTGAGACAGTTCGGTCCCTATCTGCCGTGGGCGTTTGAGATTTGAGGGAAGCTGCTCCTAGTACGAGAGGACCGGAGTGGACGAACCTCTGGTGTTCCGGTTGTCATGCCAATGGCATTGCCGGGTAGCCACGTTCGGACAGGATAACCGCTGAAAGCATCTAAGCGGGAAGCCCCTCCCAAGATGAGATCTCACTGGGACTTTAAGTCCCCTGAAGGGCCGTCGGAGACTACGACGTTGATAGGCACGGTGTGGAAGTCCAGTAATGGGCGTAGCTAACGTGTACTAATTGCCCGTGAGGCTTGACCATATAACACCCAATGCGTTTGGGTAACAGTTGACAAGCTGATAACTAACTGAGAACGACAAGCTCGATACAGATTTCCATGAACAACAGGTCAGAGGCAAACTCTACGCTAAGCGTGAAAGCGGAAAGCAAGATCAGCCTAACAGCGAAAGCTTATAACCTGTGCATGATGGCTGCAACAACAGCCAAACCAGTTTGCTTGGTGAACATAGCGAGCGTGAACCACCCGATCCCATCCCGAACTCGGAAGTGAAACCGCTTAGCGCCGATGATAGTGTGGCAGGTTGCCATGTGAAAGTAGGTCATCGCCAAGCTCTTATACCAAAAGCCCCTCTAATACTAGTGGGGCTTTTTTTTGGCCTGACTACCTGCAATAGCTTCAAAATTACTACAGCGGTTGCTAGAATCAGGTTACGATAATTATTCAGTGAGTATAGTCATGAGTGTAGTAGACAGAATCCAAGCCCAATTAGCCAGTAACCCGGTAGTGTTGTACATGAAAGGTACGCCCGATTTTCCACAATGCGGGTTTTCCAGTCGGGTTGTGCAGGCATTGGAAGCCTGCAACGCCAATTACGCGCACGTTAATATATTTGAAGATCCGGAGTTGCGTGACGCGCTAAAAGAATACTCTCATTGGCCGACCTATCCGCAGCTGTATATCAAAGGCGAATTGGTGGGCGGCTGCGATATCGTCATGGATTTGTATAGCAAAGGTGAGCTAACCAATATGCTCGCTAATAGCGGAAATAAACTCTAAGTGCTAAAGGTCTACAGCAGGGTCTCTCCTAGCCTAAAAATCGCGATGGGCCTAGCGTCATGGTTCGCCCTCTACTTAACATGCTCTCAATTAAGTTTAGTGATTGGAGCTCAGTCAATAATGTAATGTGCGATATATCGCTAATTGAGTAGATTTATGTCGCTTCGTACTCGCTTAATTTTTTCCATCGGTTGATAATCAGGCAAAACAACTCGGCGGTTTGTTCGGCGTCGTAGAGTGCTGAATGTGCTCTCTCGTTATCCCAGGTAAATCCGGCGGCTTGAGCAATTTTTGCTAGGACTGTTTGACCGTACATTAACCCTCCCAGTGTTGCAGTGTCGAAGCTACTGAATGGGTGAAATGGACTCCGTTTATGGTTTGTACGCTCTATAGCAGCGTTTAAAAAGTTGATATCGAAAGCAGGGTTGTGACCAACCAAAATCGCCCGTTTGCATTCGTTACGCTTTACCGCGGCTTTTATGGGGGTAAACAGTTTAGTTAGCGCATCCTTCTCTTCTATAGCCATACGGAAAGGATGGTACGGGTCGATACCGGTAAATTTGAGAGCCGCGTCATCCAGTTCGGAGTTTTTGAAGGGGATAATATTGCAGTGATGTTTTTCGGTGATATGTAACCAACCATCGGTGTCTGGTTCAACTATAACTGCGGCGATTTCCAAGAGTGGGTTTTTTTTCGAATTAAAGCCGGCGGTCTCTATATCGACAATAACAGGAAGGTAACCTCTAAAACGGTTGCCTAACGGATTTAGGTTTATTTCCATTGAGTTGTGCTTGGATAGAAGAGTCGATTGTACTGTATGTTACGTGAGTTTTGGATCGGTATAAACAATATTCATTTGGTGAGGTGAAGTTATGCAAGACGGGAAAAAAGGTTGGTTGATCGTAGGGCTACTGACTATGTTAAGCGGTTGTGCCACAACTGGTGGTGTCGACCCTAAAGATCCTTGGGAAGGTTGGAACAGAGATGTGCAATCGTTTAACGATGGCGTAGATGATTATGTCATGAAACCGGTGGCAAAAGGCTACGATTGGGTTATGCCGGATTTTGCGGACCAAGCCGTTACCAATTTCTTCAGTAATGTCGACGATATAGGTGTTTGTACCAACGACGTTTTACAAGGTAAGCTTGTTCAATCCGGTCAAGATGGTGCGCGTTTCTTGGTGAATACCACAATCGGTGTTGCGGGTCTGATCGATGTCGGAACGATGATCGATTTGCCCAAGCATAATGAAGACTTTGATCAAACCTTAGGCTATTGGGGAGTCCCGACCGGTCCTTACTTGGTCCTGCCGTTTTTCGGACCTAGTTCACCGCGTGGTGTATTTGGCTTGGTTGGAGATGCGGCTATGAATCCGTTTACTTATGCCGGCATATATATAAATCCAAATTGGATTGGTGCGGCTGTTTCGATTGGCCCTGGTGCATTGAAAGTAATCGACGCGCGTTCAGATCTGCTGGGCATGGAAAAAGTCGCCACCGAAGCTGCGCTTGATCGTTACGAGTTTTTTAAAAATGCCTATCTTTCCAGGCGTAATTACTTGGTTCACGATGGCAAGGTTCCGGACGAAGATGTGTTGAAGTTCGAAGAGATGCAGGGTGGTGGCCATGGCCCCCTCGATCCGAATCCTTATTAATTAGAGACAGCTAGCTCTGCTGTAAAAAGGCCGCAAAGCAATCCGCTTTGCGGCCTTTTTTATTGAGTTAAATCAAGCGTACAAGCACGAAATCCTGGTCAGCTTTAAGCAATTCCCCTGCAACCATCTTATTTTCCAGGATGAGGTCAGGCGCCACATCGCAGGCCACCCGCAGATAATTTGGCGTGTAGCCAAAATGGCGGATCGTGCCATCGTTCTGCGGTTCTTTTTGCCCTTCCCACAAAATGTTGGCCTGCGCGCCAAGGTTTTCGGCAATAAACGCGTGTTTCATTGTGTCGGCTAATTCATGCAATTGCTTGCTGCGCTGTTTCTTTGTGTTCTGATCGATTTGATCAGGTAAACCCGCCGCTTTGGTGCCTTCACGAGGTGAATAGCTAAAAATGTGAATATGCCCAAAGCCAAGGCTTTTGATGTAATCAAAACTTTCCTGCCATTCCAGTTCGGTTTCGCCTGGAAAGCCAACGATGATGTCGGTGGTGATATTGAAATGTGGAATCGCCGCTCTGGCCAATTTGACGATCTGGGCGAATTCTTCTGTTTTACAACGTCTGGCCATGCGCCGTAATACGCTGTCACTGCCGCTTTGCAAAGGTAGATGCAGATGGGGCATTAGCCGTGGGTTCTTGAACAGCTCGAAGAAACCATCGGGTAATTCCCAAGGTTCCAGCGAACCGAGACGAAGGCGCGGAATGGCGGTTTTATCGAGTATTTCTGTAATTAACTCGACCAGATTGCTGGAAATGTCACTGCCGTAACCGCCCAGATGTACGCCGGTGATGATGGCCTCGTTGATGCCTTGGCTGTGCAGCGCGTTGATTTCGTCTATGACAGCTTGAATGGGGCGGCTGCTTTCCTCGCCACGGGCGACGGTGACGATGCAGAAGGTGCAACGGTAACGGCAACCGTCTTGTACTTTGACAAATGCCCGTTGTCGGCCGCGGCTGAATAGCGAGACTTCGCCGGGTTCGGTTGACATGGCAGGCATGCTGTCCAGGTTCAATTCAGCCAGGGTTTTTTCCACCAACTGGTTTTTGTCCTGGTTGCCGACGATTAAATCCACGCCCATCAGTTGCGCGGCTTCTTCTTCATTCAACGTTGCATAACAGCCGCTGACCACCAGTTTAGCCTCCGGATTGTCGCGGTGGATGCGGCGGATCATTTGCTTGGATTTTTTCACCGCGTCCTGGGTTACCGCGCAGGAATTGATGATCACCAATTGCGCGTCGCTCAAGGTGCGGGTGATGGAGTGGCCTTTGGCTTGAAAGGCTTGCGCCCAGGTTTCGAGTTCCGCTTCGTTGAGGCGGCAGCCCAGGGTTTTGAGATGTATCTGCATGTTTTAAAAAATTGCTGTAATCCAAATTCTGAAAGAATTAAACCAACGACGTGCCAATCTACACACAATCATCAAAAGCCAAGCTTGAGTTAAGACGGCGGGAAATGCACCAACAAAATAAGCTATACGACCGTCCATGAATGGCTCTGAGATATGCATTAGAAAGGTTCCCGCAGAACTGGCCAATGGAATGAATGGAAATGTTATGAGGATTCCTAACAACACAAAAAAGTTATTGCTTAAAGGCAAACTGTTTTCATATAAAAGTGTTGTGGCGCTGATTAGCGGGTAAATTAACGAATAGGCAACAATTACTAGCGCCTGCTTATTTGTGAACAAAAATAAATTTTGTTGTAGAGAATGTTTCATTGTTTGGTGGCGAAATTAACCAAAAAACCAATAAGTTACCAAAATCGCGGAAACTATCCCACCGAGGTCGGCGACGATGCCGCAGGCGGCGGCATGACGAATCTGCTTGATGTTGACCGCGCCGAAATACACCGCCAGAACATAAAAGGTCGTTTCCGTACTGCCTTGCACCACCGACACCAAGCGTCCAGCGAAAGAGTCGGCGCCGCGGGTTTGCATGGTGTCTATCATCATCGCCCGCGCCCCGCTGCCGCTGAATGGCTTCATCAACGCGGTCGGCAGGCCGTCTATGAAGCGGTTGTCGATGCCTGCAACATTGACCAATAGCCTGATGCCATCGGTGATCAATTCCAGCGCACCGCTGGCCCGAAACACCCCGAAAGCCACCAGCATCGCCACCAGATAGGGAATGACGGTGATCGCGGTTTGAAAACCGTGCTTGGCGCCTTCGACGAACAATTCGTAAGCATTGAGACCTTTGAGGGCCGCAGCGGCGATGAACGACACAACCAGACTGAACAAAATTACCTGGCTGACTAAGGCAGATTGTTTCAGCATCTCGGCCTGATCGAGTCCTGCAAAATAGGCCAGTATGCCGCCGACCAATGCGGTGATGCCGCCGAGATAACTCAACACCACCTTGTCCAGCAGATTGATCTTCTGCACGGTGGCGACGGCCAGCAAGCCGGTCAGCGTCGACATATAGGTCGCGATCAGGATCGGGATGAACACGTCGGTCGGATTGGCGGCGCCGAGCTGAGCCCGGTAAGCGAAGATCGTCACCGGAAACAGCGTTACCGACGAAGTGTTGATCACCAAAAACATGATCTGCGCGTCGCTGGCGCGCTCGGGATGCGGATTCAAAGTTTGCATTTCCTGCATCGCCTTGATGCCCATCGGCGTTGCGGCATTGTCCAGGCCCAGCATGTTGGCGGCGATATTCATCACCATCGCACCCAGCGCCGGGTGATCTTTCGGTATCTCCGGCATCAAGCGGCTGAACAGCGGATTGAGCGCCTTGGTCAATAGATTGATGAAGCCGCTATGTTCACCGATTCTCATGATGCCCAACCACAAGGCCAATACGCCGCTCAAGCCCAACGAAATCTCGAACGCAGTTTTCGACAGGCTGAACATCGCCGTCATCAACTCAGCAAATACCTTGGTATCGCCCAGCACCCATAACTTAAACGCCGCGACGATAAATGCGGACAGGAAAAAAAACACCCAGATTAAGTTAAGCACAATGACGGACGACAGTGGGGTGGCAACAACTGATCGCATTTTACCAACAAAGCAGGGAGGCGATTGAAAATCAGCCGTTGCTGATTTGAATGAAATAATTCAAGTCGAGATGCTGCTGGAAAATGGCTCCGCTGACTGAATATTGGTTTTTGAAACATACCAATATTGCTGATTGAAACTGGTTGGTTTATTAAATTGTGTCATATCACATAAATGGCATATCTGATTGCGTGATAAGGCTGACTATTATGGATTTATAATATGCTAACTAATTGATTTTTGGGAAAGTTTATTTTGGCGCACAATTTGATTGCCTTTTATCGCGGTCGAGGTGGCCGTGTCGGCAATAGCCGGCTAAAACCAAATGCATCGGTGTTTTTTGCGGAATGGATAAAGCGGCATCGTAAGGTTAATGGATTTGGTCACGGATTGATCATTGAACGGGATATTCAAAAAACCAATAAAGCTACACCCGCTGTGAAGCGGGGTCGGAAAACCATGGGTCTCGCAGGATGCGAGACGGCCGGGTTGCCTGTGATGAAACGGAGCTTTTCATACCACTACAGGTTAGAGAGCGACAAATTCATCATGGTTAGTGCTGATCTAATAAAAATTATGGGCCTATTATGAGATTCAAACCTTCCCGTTTAACCCTGGCAATTGCCACAACCTTGGCTGGCGGCGCTTTGTCATTCAACGCGGCTGCTAGTACCACGATGTACAACACCTTTATAGCCGCCAACGATGCCGCAACAGACGGCTGGGTATACGGTTTTTGTACTAGCTGCACCAACTCAACGCGTGCAATCAATTACGTTGCTGGCCAAGCTTATACTGGCGGCGGTCAAACTGGCGGCGGATTTTACGGAACCAACGAGAGTAATCCTACTCAGTACACTTCGGCTACCCCATTTAACTACGGCGGTACTTCGCAGTTGAACTGGGGGGCCCATCTGACTTCCACCGGAGACAGCGCGGAGATTTCCCAGGCCGATGCGCAAGCGCGTTACGGTTACGCTGCGAATATCGACACCGGCGGTGGTGCCTGGCGTGACACGGGTGGTAGCACCGGCGGTGTGACGACCGGTTGGAAACATCAAACCGACATCGGCTTGATCGAGTCGGATGTAACGCAAAATGTGACCTTGAATCTAACTAACCTCGAGGTGTTGACAGCGGGACTGGGATATTCGCGTTTCGGTATCACGGTTTTCGACGGTATGGATAGTCAAACCGCTGCCTATGTACATCACGGTGGTTGGAATAATTACGGTACCTATTCACCTGGAGGAACGACCCTTCATCCTTACGACATGAACAATCCGTTTGGCACGATTGGCTTAACCAATATTGGTTATAGCGATTACGTTGATAGTACTGTGGCTCACGCATTTACATTCACTGCGCAAGCGGGACATGTTTACAGTATTTATCTGGGGGGTGTTGACTTTAGCACCTGGAAAGCTGGTGTGGCGGATTATCAGTTGAATATAACCACTTCAGCCGTGCCTGTTCCCGGCGCCGTCTGGTTATTCGGTAGTGCCTTAGCCGGCCTGGGTGTCACGGGAAGACGAAAAAAAACCCTTTCTTAAGCACTACACCGCACTACCAGCGCGGCGCAAGTCGCCGCGCTTTGGTCTTGAACCCGATACATCGGCAACCGGCTGTGATTGGGCGGATGAATTCGGCTCAAGGAAATCTAAAAAAATAATAAAGGATAGGATATGACTCGATCCATTTTGCCAGCCCCGGGACGGACGCCCTGGCTGATTTTTCTGGTTGTGCTTTTCAATAGTAGCAACCTGTTCGCGTTCGAGAACTTGCCCGCCAGTAGCGGCAATCCATCGTTTTACTTGCCATCCATCAGCGGTGGCATTGCCCACTTCATGGGTTCGGCCAACTGTGGTTCCTGCCATGACAGTACCACCGCCCAATGTCGCTACGTCAATTCTCCAGTCGGTTGTACCGGTAACGGTAGCCCGCTGGCTTATTTCGATAACAACGGCAAGGACGTTTCCATTCGCGAAGCCTGGAGTGCCACCATGATGGCCAACTCGTCACGCGATCCATTGTGGCGTGCCAAAGTCAAAAGCGAACTGAAAAAGCATCCCGCGCTGTCTGCGGAAATCAACGACACCTGTACCAAATGTCACGCACCGATGGTCAATGCCGATGCCAAAGCGGTTAGCCAGAGTTTTAATATCTTCGACACCGTGGATGTCAATAACACGGTACTGCCGGGCATTTTGAGTCCTACGAATTCGCGTCATGATTTAGCTGCGGATGGTGTGAGCTGTAGTTTGTGTCATCAGGTCAAAGATGATCCTACGCTGGGAACCCTAGATGGCTCCACAGGCGGTTATAAAATCGATATGACGCTCAGCGGCGCCAATCGGATCATGTACGGCCCTTATTCGACTATATTTCCGGGGCCTATGCAAAACAACGCCGCTCTGGGTGGTGCACTCAAAGCCAAGCCGCAATATAGCGCGCATATTTCAGGTTCCAAGCTTTGCGGTACTTGCCATGACTTGAAAACTCCGACGGTCTATGAAAACGATAACATCCTGACCCCAACCCTGGAATCGCGTTTCCCGGAACAAATGCCTTATTCGGAATGGGTGCATAGTGCTTATAACAACGATCTGGCACCAGCCGGCCCATTGGCGAAAAGTTGCCAGCAATGTCATATGTCGCGTACAGACGGTGTTTATATTTCCACTCAGCCATCGGGTAACATGGCTGCTTTAACTAAGAAAAACAATTTCGCCATTCACGAATTCGTCGGCGGTAACAAGCTGATGCTGGATATTTTTAATACCAATAAAACTCAGTTGGGTGTGTTGTCGAACAATTTTGCCGCGACCATGGCAGCCACCGACACCATGCTGCAAAGTGCAGCTACCTTGCTGAATACTCAGCAAAGCGGAGCGAAAGGCAAACTGGAGTTTGTGTTACGCGTCAACAGTACCACCGGCCACAAACTGCCGTCTGCTTATCCTTCCCGTCGCGCGCTGTTGCACGTGGCCGTCAAAAACAGCCAGGGCAATGTGGTTTGGGAGTCGGGTAAGGTTAATGCTAACGGCAGCGTGGTCGGTGTCGATGCCGACAGTAATCCCGCCGGCTTCGAGCCACATTACGACCTGATCACTGCGCCGGACCAAGTCCAGGTTTACGAGTCGATCATGGGCGACAATAACGGTGAGGTGACCTACACCTTGCTGAGAGGCCATCATTATCTGAAGGATAACCGTTTGTTGCCAAGTGGTTTTAACAAGGCAACAGCCTCCGACGATGTCAAAGTGGTTGGCGGCGCGTTGACCGACGATGATTTTGTCGACGGCAGCGACGATGTCACTTATCGGGTTGCCAATCTGCCTGCGGGTTCCTACAGCGTGCAAGCGGAGTTGATATATCAAACCGTGGCCTACGGCTATGCGCAGAATCTGTTCGCCGATAGCGATATCAGCGAGGTTAACGATTTCAAAACCATGTTCGATGCCTCCGGACAGAAAACGCAAACCATTGCGCAAGGCGACGAGATCTTGGTGAATGTGCAAAAACTCGGCGATATCGACGGCGATGGCGACGTTGACCTCAACGATGTCAACCTGATCTTGGCCGCCAAAAACACGGCGGCTAATGGCAGCACTGACGCCCGAGACGTTAACAACGATCTGAAAATCGATGTGCTCGATTCGCGTCAGGCAACCTTGTTGTGCAGCCGTCCGCGCTGTGCCGTGCAGTAAATCCTAAGTTGGTCGGGGGCGCCGGTCGCCCCCGATTCTGCAAACCTTCTTACTGAGTATCCGTGTTATGAAATCTTTAAAATCTTTATTGCTCGTGGCTGCGCTGCAATTGGTATCAGCGAGCGGCCAAGCCGCCACTTTGAGCGTGCAGCCGCAAGCCGCTAGCGTTGCAGTTGGCGCTTCGTTCGACGTCGATCTTTACATCAATTTGGACCAAAGCGAATCGCTTAATTACCTAGGTGCCTTTGATGTCGACTTAGGCTTCAATGCCGATAAAATGACCTTAACCAGCCTTACCTTTGGTGGCAAATTAGGCGATACTTCTGTTGGGGAATCGCTGGCTGATTACACTGTAGGCGGTGGCGTTGTTAACCTTTATGAAGCCAGTCTGTTGGAAAGCGACAGTACGAATTGCGTTTTTTGTTTGGCGCCTTATCTCGCCGATTTGCAGAGCTCGGCGTCATTTAAACTGGCAACTCTGCAATTTTCCGCATTGGCGTCTGGAAGCAGTGATTTCGCGTTGACGGTGAATGCCTTGGCGGACGGTTTTGGCGACAACGTCGTAGCTACGGAGCTGACGATAAACGATGCGCAACTAACGGCGGTACCCTTGCCGGCGGCGGTTTGGTTGTTTGCAAGCATGTTGCCGTTGATCGGCTTTCGTAAAAGCTGATGAGCGATTAGGGCCAACCGGCGCACTTGTGTATAAAGCGCGCCGGTTACTGTTTGCCTTGGCTTGTGCCAAGGGTATACAAAAAGAGCAAGCACTTCGTTCGCTGGATTATGTGTCAGACGTCAGCGAATCAGATCTGTTTGGCGAGTTGCCCGGCGTAACCAGTGTAACTATGTGGCGTCAGTTTCAGTAATTCCGCTTTAGCCTCGGCAGGAATTTCCAGTTTTTCGACGAAGGCGCGCATACCTTCGCCGGTGACGCGTTGGCCTCGGGTCAGTTCTTTCAATTTCTCGTAAGGCTTTTCGATGCCGTAACGGCGCATCACGGTTTGGATGGGTTCGGCCAGCACTTCCCAGTTTTGATCAAGGTCCTGATCAATCAAGGCCGGGTTGATTTCCAATTTGGAAATGCCTTTCAAGGTCGATTGGATGGCGATGCTGGTGTGGGCGATGCCGACGCCGATGTTGCGCAGCACCGTGGAGTCGGTCAGGTCGCGCTGCCAGCGGGATACCGGTAATTTGTCGGCCAGGAAGCCGAAGATGGCATTCGCCAGCCCCAGATTGCCTTCGGAGTTTTCGAAGTCGATCGGGTTGACCTTGTGTGGCATGGTCGACGAGCCGACTTCGCCGGCCACGGTTTTTTGCTTGAAATAACCCAGCGAGATGTAGCCCCAAACGTCGCGGTCAAAATCCAGCAAGATGGTGTTGAAGCGCGACAGGGCGTGGAAGAATTCGGCCATGTAATCGTGCGGTTCGATCTGAATGGTGTAAGGGTTGAAAGTCAGGCCCAGCGATTCGACGAAATTTTGCGCGAAAGCCGCCCAATCGACATCCGGATAGGCGACGCTGTGCGCGTTGTAATTGCCGACCGCGCCGTTGATCTTGCCGAGCAATTCCACGTTGGCAAGTTGCTGGCGCTGGCGCTGCATGCGGGCGACGACGTTGGCGAATTCCTTGCCTACCGTGGTTGGCGTCGCCGACTGGCCATGGGTGCGCGACAGCATGGCCTGATCGGCGCTGGCTAAGGCCAGTTGTTTGATTGCGGCAATGGTGGCGTCGATTTCCGCCAGGATCAAACCGCGGCCTTCCTTCTGCATCAAGGCATAAGACAGATTGTTGATGTCTTCCGAAGTGCAGGCGAAATGGATAAATTCGTTGACGGCATGCAGTTCGGCGTTGTCCTTGATTTTTGCTTTCAGGAAATACTCGACCGCCTTGACGTCGTGGTTGGTGGTTTTCTCGATGTCCTTGACGGCTTGAGCGTCGGCTTCGGAGAAATCGCTGACAATGTCTTTCAATACGGCATTGGCTGTACTCGACAGCGTCGGCACTTCAACGATATTCGCTTCCGCAGCCAAGGCTTGCAGCCAGCGCACTTCCACTTCGACCCGATAACGGATCAAGCCGTATTCGCTAAAAATGGGGCGCAAGGCGTCGACTTTATTGGCATAACGGCCGTCGATGGGGGAGATGGAGGTGAGGGCGGAGTGGCTCATTGCTGGTTAGTCCTGGGTTTTTAAGTTTTGCGAGTTTATGGAATATTGCGAATTCGTAGGCCGGATAAGCGAAGCGCATCCGGCATTATAGATTGATTGATTTTTTGGTGGATGCGCGTTGCTTATCCACCCTACATTTGGGTTAAATCTGTCCACCAGGCCGTTGAATAGTTTGGGTGGTACTGTCGAAACAGCTTGGGCAAGTGTTGGGGAAAGCTTCTATCAAAAGGCTGCGCATGTCGATGTCGTCCACGAAGACCGTCATCCAGACTGACCAAAAACCAGTGCTGGTGGCGGTATCGATGATTTGTCGACGCATTAAATCCGTGGGTTGTTGATCGAGATTGTTTTTTGCTGTCTCGGCTTTCATCCATGCTTCGTTACGCTTTATCCAGCGTCTGTCTTTCTTGGTCAGAAATGGGTGCGATGGTTCCCTATCTAGTCCAGTGAGTCCAAGGGTTTCGCATGCGATTTGCTGTTGAGCATGAGTTAATGATGGATCGATTTGCGGTGATCGATCTTTTTCATAAATAAAGGCGCGAAAAGTATTATCGGCATCCGCCCAGAAATAACTATGAAAATTAGCTGTATTAATGGGTTTATCTTTCTTGACGCTATTGCAGAAAGTGCAGGCTAACAAGAAATTATTCCAATCTTTTTCCAGGGCTGGTTCCTTACTTTTGGGTTGAATATGTTCAACGGCAGGGGCCAGCAATGGGCTTTCGCAATAAGAACAATAATCGCCGATACGGCTAATTAAAGCGTCGCGAGCATCGCTATATTCTGTAAATATAATGGGTGCTTCATTATTGTCTTTTGGAATGTCTCCGCGATTAACAGGTCGCATGTTACAAGCCCTGGCTACCTTCCACTGTTTGGCGTTCCATTTTCAAAAATGCCTGAAAAGCCGGGTCATCGCTAAACGGCAATAATAATTCGTCGAGACGTTGTTTTAAATGCTGCTTTTCGTCGTCGCTTGCCGGTGGAATTTGTTTCAATACCCGGTAATATTCCTCGGCGGCTTTTTCCATATCCAAGAAACGTTGGCTTTGCTGGGGAATCTCTACACCTTGCTGATTTTCAGCAATATCCTCGATACTTTTACTTTCGATGGTCAACGGCTGGGCTTTTTCCAAATCCCACAACAAACAATCTTCGCGCCCATATAACGATTGAATGATAAACGGTGAATGGCTGCTGGCGACAAACTGTACTTTGGGAAAGGTATTCAATAACCGACCGACCACTTCCCGCTGCCATTTCGGATGCAAATGCAGATCGATTTCGTCGATCAACACGATGCCTTCGGTTTGTTTGATGACGTCGGCTTCCAATTGCGGATTCAACGTCGCCATGCGGTAGGCGATGTCGGCGACCATGCCTATCATGTTGCGGTAGCCGTCACTGAGCATGGAAAATTGGATGTTTTTCTGAGTCTGTTGAATGATATATCTAATCATTAATTCATCCTGCTCAAAATCCCACCATATTTGTTGAGCATCTGGAATCATCGAAACAATGGATTCACGCACAGCTTCCAGTGCATGACGGCGCTCTTGTTTTTGTAGGGTTATTAGCTCTTGTTTTTTGAACCAATTAAAGAAATGATGCTGATTGGTAGCAGGATTTAAACAGTTTTGGTAGCCCTCAGTGCGAGAGCCAATACCTTTTATTTTTTTATCTTTCGCCTTTAATTGTTGCCATAAACGACCTGTGCCGTAATATGCAACTACTGGAAATAATGTGTCGAGGCTCGCTGTTCTTCTAGACAAGTCTTTTATCTTGTCGACATAGTCATATAAAGGTCTAACAAGCTCATCTAATTCTTCTATTCCATCGAGGTCGTGCTTGCTTAAGCAATAAAATTTCTTCTGACCCCTGCCATTTATCCAATGAATTGGGGTGTTTAAAAAAAAACCATCAAAAACAATAAAGGTGTCTTTTGAAATATTCTTTATTGGTTCCTGGCCCATTTGTATTTCTACATAACGCATGTCGTTGAGAGATATTCTGCGTTTGTCGTAAGCAGTTATGGCGCTTATTTCAAATAATAAATCTGCTATAGCAATGACCAATGCATCCAAGATTCCAGTTTTACCGCTGCCATTATCGCCAATTAATAGAGTAAAACGCTTGGAAAGCTCTATCTCATATTTGTTGAAGCAGCGAAAATCAAGTAATTCCAATTTATTAATTTTCATTGTACTTCGATTCGATTATCCCACCACCCAAACAAACCTCCCCCAGATAAAACACCACCGACTGCCCCGGCGTGATCGCGCGTTGAGCTTGATCGAAGCGGACTTTGACTCGGCTGCCGCCATCTATCGGTTCGACGACACAATCCTGGTCCGCTTGGCGGTAGCGGGTCTTGGCAGCGCAGCGCAGGGTTTCAGTCAAAGGCTGGCTGCCGCACCAATCGAGTTGGCCTGCTTCCAGCGTGTTGTGCAGCATCAGCGGGTGGTCGTGTCCCTGGCCGACAATCAGCACATTGTTATCCAGGTCTTTTTCCAACACGAACCACGGTTCGTCCGGTGCGTCTTTGACGCCGCCTATGCCTAAACCCTGGCGTTGGCCCAGCGTGTAATACATCAGGCCGTAGTGCTTGCCGATATATTGCCCCTCGGGGGTGCGCATTTCACCAGGTTGGTGCGGCAGATAGCGTTGCAGAAACTCCTTGAATTTACGTTCGCCGATGAAGCAGATGCCAGTGCTGTCTTTCTTACGGCTGTTGGCGAAGCCGGCTCTGTCGGCCATGGCCCGGATTTCCGGTTTGTGCAGATGGCCGATGGGAAACAGCGTTTTCGACAGGGCTTTTTGGCCCATCGCATATAGAAAGTAGCTTTGCTCTTTGTTGGGATCCAAACCTTTTAACAATTGGAATTCACCGTTCTGTTCGCGAACGCGAGCATAGTGGCCAGTGGCAATATATTCAGCGCCCAGGTCTTCGGTTGAGTAATCCAAAAAGGCTTTGAATTTGACGTGTTTGTTACAAAGTATGTCGGGATTGGGGGTTCGGCCGGCTTTAAACTCCGACAAAAATACTTCAAATACGTCGTCCCAGTATTCGGCGGCGAAGTTGACGGTTTTTAGTTCGATGCCTAGTTTGTCGCAAACCTGCTGTGCGTCGGCTAAGTCTTGCATCGCCGTGCAATACTCGGTGCCATCGTCCTCTTCCCAGTTTTTCATAAACAAGCCGGTTACCTTATGGCCTTGTTCTTGCAGGGCTAAGGCGGTAACAGAAGAGTCGACGCCGCCGGACATGCCGACGATGATTTGTTTGCTCATTCTAAATCGATAAAAGACTGTAAGATGGTAAGCGGATAACGGTGACCTTTCAGGTATTCGTCCACGGTGCTTAATACCAAAGGGCTGCGTAATTGTTGGCTTTTTGCGTAAATTTCATTGCGACTTAGCCAGTGAGTGTCGATAATGCCGTCATCGAGAGGTTGTTCTGGATTGTGGTTGTTGACCGTGCCGGAAAAACAGAAGCGAACAAAACTGGGCATATGCGGATTTCTACGCCATAGTTGTGTGGCGATTAATGCCTCCGGTTCAAATTGCCAAGCTGTTTCCTCCCAAACTTCTCGTTTGACGGCATTGATCAAATCTTCACCTTCTTCCAAATGACCGGCGGGCTGATTGAACGCAAGGCCTCGTGCCGTTGTCTCTTCAACCAGCAGAAAGCGGCCACCTTTTTCGATTACGGCTGCTACGGTGACGTGAGGTTTCCAAACCATGATGTTGATAGAAAACGGTAAAAGGCGCGCATTTTACTAGAAATGTTTTTTATATGCGTAAAGATTGAAATTTAATGTTTAAGACGCTATTTTTAAGACCATAATGATTCACAGCACGAAAGCTTATGTCCGATTTTGAACCCTTAAAAGATGTTGACGGTAATACTGCGCTGCAAGAAGCCAAGCCGCAGCTGAAAAGACCGCCACTGTATAAGGTTATGTTGCTTAATGACGACTTTACGCCGATGGATTTTGTCGTCGAAATATTGACTGTTTTTTTTAACATGAGCGAAGAGAAAGCCACGCAGGTGATGTTGCAAGTGCATACGCAGGGTGTAGGTGTTTGTGGTACCTATACTAAAGACGTTGCTGAAACCAAAGTACATATTGTTAATGAATATTCTCGCGAGCATCATCACCCGTTGATGTGCACGATGGAAGAGGCGTGAGGGGTAACCATGCTAAGTAAAGAACTTGAAGTGACATTGAATGCTGCTTTTACCGGAGCTCATGCCAAACGGCACGAATTCATCACGGTCGAGCATTTGCTGCTGGCCTTGTTGGACAACGTCACGACGATACCGATTTTGATTGCTTGCGGCTGCAATGTTAATGCGTTGCGGGCCGAATTGACGCGGTTTATAGACGAGACCATTTCCTTAATTCCGGAAGGTATACAGCGAGAAACCCAGCCGACTTTGGGTTTTCAGCGCGTGTTGCAACGGGCGGTTTTTCATGTGCAGGCCTCTGATAAAAAAGAAGTGACCGGTGCCAACCTATTTGTAGCCTTGTTTAGCGAACAGGATTCGCATGCCGTTTATCTGTTGAACAAACAGGATATTACCCGTCTGGATGTGGTGAATTATCTAGCTCACGGGGTTTCCAAAATCGAGCAATTCAGAAAAGAGAGTAGCGAAGAGCCGGAAGCTGACCGCGGCAGCAGTGATGCGTTGTCCAGTCCGTTAGAAAAATACGCGACCAATTTGAACGATGAAGCGCTTAAGGGCAACATCGATCCGCTGATCGGCCGCGAGCTAGAAGTGGAAAGAACTATTCAAGTGCTTTGCCGCCGCCGCAAAAATAATCCGCTGTTGGTAGGGGAGGCGGGCGTCGGTAAAACTGCAATCGCCGAAGGTTTGGCGAAAAGAATTGTCGAAGAACAAGTACCGGATATATTGCTTAACAGCGTCATTTATTCCTTGGACATGGGGGCCTTGGTTGCCGGTACCAAATATCGCGGTGACTTTGAAAAACGCTTGAAAGCCTTGATTAACCAGTTAAAAAAAGAACCCGACTCGATTTTATTCATCGACGAAATTCACACCATCATCGGTGCGGGTTCGGCTTCGGGCGGGGTGATGGATGCATCTAACCTGATCAAGCCGGCATTGGCGTCCGGACAGCTGCGTTGCATAGGTTCCACTACTTATCAAGAATATCGTGGCATTTTCGAAAAAGACCACGCCTTGGCGCGGCGCTTTCAGAAAATCGATGTGGTAGAGCCATCGATCGAAGATACCGTACTAATTTTGAAAGGCCTGAAGTCGCGTTTTGAAGAGCATCATGGCCTGAAATACACACAAGAAGCATTGCGGCTGGCGGTAGAGTTATCCGCTCGCTATATCACCGATAGACATTTGCCGGACAAAGCCATTGATGTGATTGACGAAGCCGGTGCGAGACAGCGTTTGTTTGCCGGTATTGAGCGCAAAGATCTTATCGATACCGCAGAGATTGAAGAGATTGTCGCCAAAATTGCTAGGGTACCGGCGCAATCGGTGTCGTCCAACGATATTGATAAGCTATCCAACCTGGAAAAAAACCTGAAAATGTTGGTGTTTGGTCAAGACGAGGCTATTTCAGAGTTGGCGTCGGCGATCAAATTATCGCGAGCAGGTTTGCGCGACACCACTAAAACCATAGGTTCTTTCCTGTTTGCAGGCCCTACCGGCGTCGGTAAAACCGAAGTGACTCGGCAGCTTGCTAAAGTATTGGGTATCGAGTTAATTCGTTTTGATATGTCAGAATACATGGAGCGGCATACCGTATCGCGTTTAATCGGCGCGCCTCCGGGTTATGTCGGATTCGACCAGGGTGGATTACTGACCGAGGCGGTGACCAAGCATCCGCATGCTGTATTGTTGTTGGACGAGTTGGAAAAAGCCCATCCGGATGTGTTTAACCTGTTATTGCAGGTAATGGATCACGGCACCTTGACCGACAATAATGGTCGCAAAGCGGACTTCAGAAATATCATTTTGATCATGACCACCAATGCCGGTGCGGAGGAAAGCAGTCGGGCGTCTATCGGCTTTACCCACCAAAATCATGCTTCGGATAGTATGAAAGTGATCGAACGGGGGTTCTCGCCGGAATTCAGAAACCGTTTGGATGCCATCGTGCAGTTCAAGGCGTTGGATATGTCCGTGGTCGGCAGCGTCGTCGATAAGTTTATTTTTGAGCTGGAAGCCGTGCTCGCTGATAAAAACGTCACGTTAACTTTGGAGCCTGCTGCGCGGGCTTGGCTGGCCGAACACGGCTACGATCCAAAAATGGGAGCAAGGCCAATGGCGCGATTGATTCAGGAAAAGATCAAAAAACCGCTGGCCGAAGATCTATTGTTTGGTCGTTTAGCGAATGGCGGTCACGTGCGGGTACATGTCGAGAACGATGCGTTGGCTTTTGCCATCGAGAGCAAACAGCTAATCGTTTCGGAGTTTAATCAAGTCGTGTAAAGCGAGGGAAGCAATCGCTTTCCCGGAGACGGGTTAGCGATTGCGGAAGGTAATGCGGCCTTTGGTCAAGTCGTAAGGTGTCATTTCTACACGGACTTTATCGCCAGTCAAGATGCGGATGTAGTGTTTGCGCATTTTGCCGGATATGTGGGCTGTAACGATGTGACCATTTTCCAGTTCGACGCGAAACATAGTGTTGGGCAGGGTGTCGATGACCTTGCCATCCATTTCAATCTGATCTTCTTTTGCCATAGTTAAAGCTCTAAATTTAAAACGGCTATGTTAGCATGAATCCTCTGCCGAGCCGCTAAAAAAGTCTTCCGGATAGTTGAATTAGCGCTGATGCAGGGCGTGTCAGACTTTTCTCCTTACTTCAATAATATTTGGTAAATGGCTGATACGGGTCAGCACCAAGCTGAGCTGTTCGGTATTTTCAATTTGAATCGTCATATTCAGAATGGCCGACAAATCGTCGTGAGTTTTCAATGAGGCGTTGCTGATATGCACTTTCCCGGCAGCTAATACCTGCGAAACGTCGTTCAGCAAATTTTGGGCGTTAAAGGCGTGAATCAAGATCGGCACGCTGTGATGCACTGTCTGTTGACCGCTCCAATCGGCTTTTAACAATTGCAATTGTTGCTCGGGCGATAAATGCCGGATATTCTCACAATCGCGGCGATGAATAGTGATACCGCGTTTATGCGAAATAAAGCCGATAATCTCGTCGCCCTTTACCGGCGAGCAGCAATGCGCCAGCGTGGTCACCACATTATCCATATCGGCGATAGTGATCGCTGATTGTGTAGAAGATTGGCTCGGCACCAATTTAATCGGTGTTGGTTCCAGCTCCGGAATTTTCAGTGCGCCAGCCAATTGCCGGTTATTGATGTCGCCGTGCCCCAGCGCTTCATAAAAGTGTTCTGTATCCGCGAATTTAAAATGTCTTAACAATTCATTGATATCGACTGTTTTTAATCCCAGTCTCTTACTTTCCTTCTCCAGCAGCGATTTGCCGGCGGTGATTTTTTCGGCCTGCTGCTGTTGCTTGAACCAGCTCTTAACCTTGCTGATGGCGCGCGGGGTCTTTAAATAACCGAGGTTGGGATTTAGCCAGTTGTGATTGGGCTGCCCATGTTTGACGGTGATGATTTCCACCTGCTCCCCAGAACACAGCTTGTAAGTAAGAGGTTTGATCTGGCCGTTAACCTTGGCACCGCGACAGCTATGACCCACTTCAGTATGGATGGCATAGGCAAAATCCAGCGGTGTAGCACCCTTAACCAAATCAATCAGTTTGCCGGCCGGTGTCAACACGAAAACCCGGTCGGAAAACAGCTCGGTATGAAAGTTTTCCAGCAAGTTGTCGGCGTTATCCTTGTCTTCCAGCAGTTGCCGGAGCGAGGCGATATTTTTTTCGGTAGCGGCGTTGAACTTGCTGCCTTCCTTATAGCGCCAGTGTGCCGCCACACCCAACTCGGCGAATTCGTGCATGGCTTGGGTACGGATTTGAATTTCGATGCGATTGCCGCCTTCGTCCAGCACCACGGTATGCAGCGATTGGTAGCCGTTTTCCTTAGGGTTGGCGATGTAAT
The DNA here is from genome assembly GCF_014850955.1 of Methylomonas albis. Classification (NCBI taxonomy): domain Bacteria; kingdom Pseudomonadati; phylum Pseudomonadota; class Gammaproteobacteria; order Methylococcales; family Methylococcaceae; genus Methylomonas; species Methylomonas albis. The sequence goes on along the minus strand of NZ_JACXSS010000001.1, from coordinate 3,679,453 downwards.
CGTCAAATTCGCGCGGAATATGCTGCCAGTGGCTATGTGCCAAGCCCAGTACCATGTAGCAGGCTGACAAATTGTCCACAACCACGCGCACCGCCAATAAATCGTATAGCTCGTTTATCGCCAGCTGCTTGCGGTGCATTTTGTTCCAGATGCTATAGATATGCTTGGGTCTGCCGTAGACCTTGGCCTGTATGCCTTCCTGCTTCAAACGGTCGTTAAGTGCCGCTAAAAACCGCTCAATAAACGCTTGGCGTTGTTCGCGATTGACGGCCAATGATTCGGAGACAAAGCGGTAATGCTCCGGATCGGCATAGCGAAACGCCAGATCTTCCAATTCCCACTTAAATTGATTGATGCCCAGACGATTAGCGAGTGGCGCATAAATGTCCAGGGTTTCCCTGGCAATAAAGCGGCGGATATTTTCTTGCTCGTGCTCTAGCCCTCGCAGCCGTTGGATGCGAAAAGCCAATTTAATCAGCACCGCCCGCACGTCGTGAGTCATGGCCAGCAGCATGCGTCGCAATATCTCGGCTTGGTTAGGCTGGTTTGCCATGTCGGTACTGTAAATGCTGACTTTATTCAGCCAACTCACGTCGTTAACCAAGTCGGCGACCACTGGCCCGAATTGGTCTCGTATTGCTGAGTCACTTAGTTTGCCGGCGACGCGTGAATCGCTTAGCAGCGCCGCCAGAATAGTTTCCAGATCGATATGCACACTCATTAAAATTGCAGCAACATCCACGCCTTTGGGGCGGACGTTGTCGCTGCAATCCGCCGAAAGCTGCTCAATCAGCTTCAGCGCCTGGCTTATCTGTAAGCTATCTGCTTCGGAGAAGCCGGGAAACAGCTTGGAAACGGAATTATCATTTTGAGTCATACCAATATTGTAAGGCCTGCAATGCGGGGCGGAAAGTGGCGGATTTGCTGTAAACTGGATTGGTATTGCCGGCCAAGCTGAAGTCAGAATTCGGTCGGAATCGTTTAGCCTCTGGGTCCCCGGTATCCGTCAGCAGCATGGCTATTGATACCGGTTGTCAGCTTAGAGTTGAGGAAAAGCGTCTAAATCGGGCGGCTGCCTTTTAAGAGCGGAAATCTTAAGATTTTCCAAAAACCGGCTTGGATACGCGAGCTCTTAATAAGCGTCTTTAGCCGTGATTTTGCCTTTGTTGTCGACCGCGACTTTCCATTTGCCGCCGCCCACTTCGATAAATAATTCGTATTCTTCGCCCACGCCGTTCGGATTAATGACTAATTCGGCCTTATGTAGCTTATAGCCTGGAAAGTTATCGGCCATTACTTTGGTCACGTCCGGTGATATTTCCAGGCCGTTTGCCAACAAGATTTCATTCGCAAATAATGCGCCGTCGTTTCTAAATAGCTCGTGTTTCAGTTCGTCTTCCACATCCTTAAAACTAACTTCCACCAGCTGTTGACCAAAATGGGTTTCGTGAGTCGCTTTAAGGTCCTGTGCTTGCGGGTGCCTTTTCAAAATATTGGCCCTGATCTTATCGGGAACCGGCACATTGCTGGTTTCTTGGGCTTGCACAGTCGATAAACTGCCGCAAAAAGCAGTGGCGGCGAGTAAAGAAAGTAATAAAGTACGCATGTGTTCTCCTGCAGTGGTGGGTTTCCCAGTGACTAAGATCACTGGGGATAGTTTCATTGTCATTTTTTGCTAGGGATAGCAAAAGCCGAATGTTGGGTGATTTATTCAAAATCAGCGCCCACTCCCGCAATGGAATGAAGCATTTTTTTGCGCTTAACCAGGTCCGATTATGCGATAAAAATGAAAAAGTGCCGGTATGATTTTTCCGCGAACTTCGGATAGATCAATATTTCTATATCGTTTATTCTAAAAGTCGTTTAATGCCATTGAGTTGACGGGGGAGCGGATGCGGCCCTTCAATAACTTTCCGCCGTTCCAGTCTAGCGCCATGGATTGTGCCCACTTTGCCTTTTTCTTATTAGCCTATGCCCAAACAATATCGCCGCTTTCGAGATATTTCCACCAGCGAGAAAATATTAAATACCGTATTCCTGTTGACCATCGGCCTGGGCTATCTAATGGCTTTGGTGAATTTGTACTATACCCATCAAGGTCGCGACGGCAAACGTGGTTTGTCGATAGACGACATTGTGATTATGTACCACGGCTCCACCACCCAATCTCGGCTGGGCGCGGCGATCAACGGTATCATGGCGCCAAACCTGAAGTACCAAGGCGACCAGGAAGTGATCTTGAAATGGATACAGGATGGGGCGGAGCAAGCGGCTTATGAACAGCTGATTGCGCCGATTTTGAATCGCGATTGTGTTCACTGTCACAATTCTGTTGCTAACCCAAGCCTACCCAATCTGACCCATTACGAAGGTGTGGCGGAAGTGGCGCATAAGGGTGGGGCATCGACGCCGGCGCTGGTGCGGGTGTCGCATATTCATCTATTCGGCATCGCCTTCATCCTGTTTTTCATAGGCAGAATTTTTCTGCTCTGCGATATGAATATCTACGTTAAACGGGTGGCGCTGGTGATTCCGTTCTTCGCCATGCTATTGGACGTGGTGTCCTGGTTTGTTACCAAACACATCTCTGAATTTGCCTACGTGGTGGTGCTCAGCGGGGCGTTGATGGGTTTGTCGATGGGGGTGCAAATACTGATGAGTGTTTATCAAATGTGGTTTTACCAAAAGGACTGATATCTTGACTGTTTCTCCTGCTTCATCTTTCGATACTGACTCGCGCAATTGTCCAGCCATGCTGATCAGCGCTCCGGCTTCCGGGCAAGGCAAAACCACCGTCACCGCCGCGCTGGCTTACTACCATAGACAACAAGGCCGCAAGGTAAGGGTCTTTAAAACCGGCCCGGATTTCATCGATCCGCAGATTTTGGCTTACGCCAGCGGGCAGCCGGGTTATCAACTGGATTTATGGATGATGGGCGAGGCGCATTGCCGCGAATTGCTGTATCGCGCCGCCGGCGAAGCTGATCTGATCTTGATCGAAGGCGTAATGGGCTTGTTCGACGGTGACAGTAGCAGCGCCGATTTGGCCCAAGCCTTGGCGGTGCCGGTGGGGGCGGTGATCGACGCCCAGGGCATGGCGCAAACCTTTGCTGCGGTCGCATTCGGTTTGGCCAACTATCGGCCGGATTTGGCGTTCGCGGGCGTGATTGCTAATAAAGTCGGTAGTGCCGGGCATGCGAAACTGTTGCAGGAGGCTTTGCCGGCCGACATGCCGTTATTGGCGGCAATGAGCCGTGAAGATGGGGTGGGCTTACCGTCCCGGCATTTGGGTTTATGGCAGGCAGATGAAATCGGCGATCTGGACACCCGATTGGCGCGGGCCGCGGAATTACTAAACAGCTTTACGCCCTGTGTTTTACCCGAATCGGTTACCTTTGCGGATGTTTCTACCAATCCGCCGCCACGATTATTGCAGGGTAAACGCATCGCGGTGGGGCGCGACGCGGCGTTTTCGTTTATTTATCAAGCCAATCTGGATTGTTTGCGAGCGATGGGTGCCGAGCTGTTGTTCTTCTCGCCGTTGGCCGATAGTACCTTGCCGGAAGCCGATAGCGTCTATTTGCCGGGCGGTTATCCGGAATTGCATTTACAAACGCTGGCCGATAACTGGGCGATGAAGCAGGCGTTAACCGCGCATCATCAAGCCGGTAAAGCCATCTATGCCGAATGCGGCGGCTTCTTGTATTTGCTGGATAGTCTGGCGGACAAAGACGGTCAGCGCGCGGCGATGGTTGGCTTGTTACCCGGCAGCGCCGTCATGCAAACTAGGCTAGCCAACCTTGGCATGCACAGTTTGCAATTGGCGCAGGGCGAGATTCGCGGTCACAGTTTTCATTTTTCCAAGCTGGAAACCAAGCTGGAGCCGATTGCGGTTTCCTCGCCGCAACGCAGCTTTGGTCATGGCGAGGGCTTTTTCCGCAACGGCTCCTTACAAGCCTCCTATCTGCACTTGTATTTTCCTTTCAACCCGCAACTTGCTGCCGGTTTTTTCTAGGCTTTGCAGAACGATTAAAACTGTTTCACAACCAGGGTCTATGGGATAATGCGCGGCTTTCACCGGCCAGACAACAGCAGGTACTCAAATGGACGAAAACAAAAAAAAGGCGCTGGGCGCCGCGTTGATGCAGATCGAAAAGCAGTTCGGCAAGGGCTCCGTGATGCGGATGGGCGATGTTGCGGCCAGCCGCGATATCGAAGTGGTGTCCACCGGTTCGCTGTCTTTGGATATTGCCCTCGGTGTGGGCGGCTTGCCGCGTGGCCGGATCGTCGAAATCTACGGTCCTGAATCCTCCGGTAAAACCACTTTAACGCTGCAAACCATCGCCCAGATGCAAAAACTGGGTGGCACCGCGGCGTTTGTTGATGCCGAACATGCACTGGACCCAGTCTATGCGCAAAAGATCGGCGTCAATATTGACGACTTATTGGTTTCGCAGCCGGATACCGGCGAGCAAGCTTTGGAAATCACCGACATGCTGGTGCGTTCCGGCGCAGTAGACATCGTCGTTATCGACTCGGTAGCGGCTTTGACGCCCAAAGCCGAAATCGAAGGCGACATGGGCGACTCGCACATGGGTTTGCAAGCGCGTTTGATGTCGCAAGCCTTGCGCAAATTGACGGCCAACATCAAACGTTCCAACACCTTGGTGATTTTTATCAACCAGTTGCGGATGAAAATTGGCGTGATGTTCGGCAATCCGGAAACCACTACCGGCGGTAATGCGCTGAAGTTCTATGCGTCGGTGCGTCTGGATATTCGTCGCATCGGTTCAATCAAGAAAGGCGACGAGGTGATCGGCAACGAGACCCGCGTCAAAGTAGTAAAAAACAAAGTCGCGCCGCCGTTCAAGCAAGCTGATTTCGAAATTCTATATGGCGAAGGCGTATCCTTCTTCGGCGAGTTGGTCGACTTGGGTGTGGAATTCGGCTTCGTACAAAAATCCGGTTCCTGGTATGCCTACAACAACGAGAAAATCGGCCAGGGCAAGGACAACGCCAAGCAGTTTTTACGCGATAACCCCGAAAAGGCCGTCGAATTGGAAAAAGCCATCCGTGAGAAAGCCTTTGCCAAGTTAGCCAGCGCGCCGGCAGCAGTCAGTGAAGATGACGACGCCGAGTTTGTCGACGGCGATTGAGCGTCGGCAACAGATCGAAGCAGTCTGCCTAAGGTTGCTGGCCCGGCGCGAACATAGCCGCCGGGAGCTGCTGGATAAACTGGCCTTGCGCGGCTTCAATCGCGACGAAGTAGAACCGGTTATCGATCAGATAGCCGAGCAAAATTGGCAAAACGATGCACGCTATGCCGAATGCTATATCCGACAGCGCATCCAGAATGGCTATGGTCCGATGCGAATTCGCTATGAATTGCAACAGCGCGGTATCAACGACGCCGATCTGGATGCACAGGCCGAGGAGCTGGGCGGCTGGCAAAATGTGCTGCTGGACGTGTATTCGCGTAAATACGACGACGAAAAATCGCTGACCCAAAACGAATGGCTGAAACGTAGTCGCTTTTTACAGCAACGCGGTTTTAGCGGCGAGATGATCAAGCAGGTTTTCGGAGAGTTGAAAATTAAATTTTACAGGGCGAATGCTGATAAATGATCTGTCAAATGATGGAAAAAATTCAGTTTGTATGCGGCGGACTCACTGGCGTATTCCGCTTTACCCGGAAAAATATCCTCTTCAAATTAAATATGGAGGTTTAATTGGAAAGATTTATTGGGTGGTTAAATGTCTCAAATTTGGCTGACTTTTTATCAATAATTGGTTTTTTTCTGAGCGTATACGTTTCGCTCGGGATTCGGAAAATTAAGAAAGAGTTCTTATTTAGAGCAAGATTACCAGACCTTCTAAAGCAATTGCAGAAGCATGCGACGGCCTTATCCACACTGCTTGATGACTTTCAAAATAATCAAGATAAGATTATAGAAGAACTTTCTATTGCCAAAGTAAATATTAATAGCTTATATAATAAATCTGCAGGTGAAGTAAAAGGTTCTTTAAAAAAGCTTGATATTTCTATAAATAATTTCCTACTGTGTCAAGATAAAAACTCAAAAATAATCAGAGGAATTTATTTGCAAATGAATATGGTCATACAGGAAATCAATAACTTAAAAGAGGATGAAAAGTGGAGACAAGGAAATGGCTAATCAAGAAGATCAATTAGTGAAGTTGGTTGCTAAGCTATTAGAGTTGACACAAGAATCTAAGTTGAGCTGGAAAATTGTTAGAAATGATTATGCAAAAGAGCCTGGTGGAACCAAAATAATTGGTGGAATTTTTGAATCAAAATATAAAGAAAAGGTTTTAAGAATATTCAAGCGCGAATACGATAACACAGAGGAAAACCAGTTATTTAATTTATATATGGCACAGCCATCTTATTCTATTGTTGTTGAGTTGGGATTTGCTGATAGCGAAGGAAATATAATTTGGCAGTTCCCAAGGGTTAGTGGCATAGTTGATCTGTATAAAGCAGTCGCCTTTAAAGTTGCAGGTGTAGAATCTTTTCTCAAGGATATATTGACAGAAGAAGACATCTAGCCCGTAGGATGTGCTGAACGAAGTGAAGCGCATCGATCGCGATTGATGCAGCTCTGGCATCGGCACATGCTTACAAACAATTTGTTAAAACGAAAAACATTGAAGTAACCACCATGAAAAAAATGACTAGCGCCGAATTGCGGGCCGCCTTTTTGGAATTCTTTCGCCAACACGGTCACGCCGTGCGCCCCTCCAGTTCGCTGGTGCCGGGTAACGATCCTACTTTGTTGTTTACCAACGCTGGGATGGTGCAATTCAAAGACGTATTCTTGGGGCGGGAAAAGCTCGATTTCACCCGTGCCGCCACCAGCCAGCGCTGCGTGCGGGCCGGCGGCAAGCATAACGATCTGGAAAACGTCGGTTACACCGCGCGCCACCATACCTTCTTCGAAATGCTCGGCAATTTCAGCTTCGGCGATTATTTCAAGCGTGATGCCATTCACTTTGCCTGGGACTTTCTGACCAAGGAATTGGGTATTCCCAAGGAAAGACTGTGGGTAACGGTGTTTGACGAAGATTCCGAAGCCGAAGCGATCTGGTTGGAAGACGTCAAACACGATCCGAAACGCTTCTCACGCATCGGCGCCAAAGACAATTTCTGGTCGATGGGCGATGTCGGTCCATGCGGCCCGTGCACCGAGATTTTCTACGATCACGGCGAACATGTCGCCGGCGGCCCTCCCGGCAGCCCGGACGAAGACGGCGACCGTTACATCGAAATCTGGAATTTGGTGTTCATGCAATACGACCGCGACAAGGACGGCAACCTGACGCCGCTGCCGGCGCCATCGGTCGATACCGGCATGGGCCTGGAGCGGATTTCGGCGGTGATGCAGGGCGTGCATAGTAACTACGAAATCGACCTGTTCCAAAACCTGTTAAAAGTGGCGGCGCAATTGGCCGGCACCAGCGATTTAGCCAATAGTTCGTTGCGGGTCATCGCCGATCACATTCGTTCTTGCGCCTTCATGGTCGCTGACGGCGTGTTGCCGTCGAACGAAGGTCGTGGTTACGTGTTGCGCCGAATTATCCGCCGGGCGATTCGTCACGGTTACCGCTTGGGTATTCAAGATACCTTCTTCTACAAACTGGTCGCACCGCTAGTGGCGGAAATGGGGGGGGCTTATCCAGAACTGGCGAATGCCCAGGAACAAGTCGAGCGGATACTGAAAAAAGAAGAAGAGCGCTTCGCGGAAACCCTGGAGCAAGGCATGAAAATTTTGGAAGCCTGCGTCGCCAAAATGGACGGCCATGTCATCCCCGGCGATGTGGTGTTCTTGCTGTACGACACTTACGGCTTCCCGGTGGATTTGACCGCCGACTTCGCTCGCGAGCACAAACTCAGCGTCGATCATGCCGGTTTCGAAGTGGAGATGGCCGCTCAGCGTGATCGGGCTCGCGCCGGCGGTACGTTTGCCGCTGATTACGATCAAGACATCAAACACGATAGCAGCACTGAATTTACCGGCTATTTCCACTTGGATGGTTCGGTACAAATCCTGGGCTTGTTCAAGCAAGGCCAGCCGGTCGAGGCTTTGGAAGCCGGCGACGAAGGTGTGGTTATTCTAGATCAAACCCCGTTTTACGCTGAATCCGGTGGTCAGGTCGGCGATAGCGGCCGTATCGAATGCGCTGGTGCAGTGTTTGAAGTTCACGACACCCAAAAACAGGGCGGCAAACTGTTTCTGCACAAAGGCAAGGTATTGCAGGGTTCACTCAACGAAGGCCAGGCTTGCGAAGTCAGCGTCGATGCGGAAACTCGCAAAGCCACCGAGCGCAACCATTCGGCAACCCATTTGCTGCACGCGGCATTGCGCACGGTATTAGGTGAACATGTCGCGCAGAAAGGGTCGCAAGTGAATGCTGAGCGTTTACGTTTCGACTTCTCGCATTTCGAACCGATGACGCCTACCGAAATTGCCACAGTCGAACGCTTGGTTAACGAGCAAATCCGCCTGAACAACCCGGTAGCCGCCGAAATTATGGCCAAAGACGACGCGGTGAAAGCCGGCGCGATGGCCTTGTTCGGCGAGAAATACGGCGATGAAGTGCGAGTATTGAAAATCGGTGATTTCTCCACCGAGCTTTGCGGCGGTACCCACGTTGATAGAGCCGGCGACATTGGCTTGTTCAAAATTGCCGGCGAAACCGGTGTCGCGGCAGGCGTGCGCCGTCTGGAAGCGGTCACCGGCCAAGGGGCGTTGGATTGGATGGATCAACGTGAAAAAGCCTTACTGAGCATCGCCGGTTTACTGAAAGCCGCGCCGGATAAGGCTGCCGACAAAGTCCATCAACTGATGGAAAAAACCCGCGGCCTGGAAAAAGAACTGGAAAAACTCAAGGCCAAACTGGCTAGCTCGGCCGGCGATGAAATGACTAACCAGGCTGTCGATGTCAACGGCGTGAAAGTGCTGGCCGTGAAACTCGACGATGTCGATCCGAAAGCCTTGCGCGACTTGGCCGATCAATTGAAAAACAAGTTGGGTAGCGCGGCCTTGGTATTGGCGGCGGTCAGTGGCGACAAGGTGAGCCTGATTGCCAGTGTGTCCAAGGATGCGATGGACAAGGTCAAAGCCGGCGAATTGGTGAATTTTGTTGCTACCCAAGTCGGTGGTAAAGGCGGCGGTCGCCCGGACATGGCGCAGGCAGGCGGTAACGATCCTGCCGGATTGCCGGCGGCTTTGGCGGCGGTGCCGGAGTGGGTGAGGGAAAGATTGGGTTAGGGTTAATTGTTACGGCGGGTGGTTTAAGTTTTTTGTTGGGAGATGGCGATGAAAACGGTTGAATATACTTGCTGGAAAGACGGCGATTTCTACTTGGGTTTTCTGAATGAATATCCTGATTATCTGACACAAGGTGAAACCAAGCTGGAATTACAGGAAAATTTGTTGGATTTGTTTAAGGATTTTGAAACGCAGGAAATTCCTTTCATTCGTAAAGTGGAGACTTTGCAGGTCGCCTGATGAAAAGACGGGATTTGCTAAAAATTCTTGAAGGAATGGGTTGTCGTTTATCTAGGCACGGTGGCAACCACGATTGGTATACCAACGAAGAAACGCGGCAATCTCAGGCGGTGCCGAGGCATAACGAAATTAACGATTATCTAGCCAAAACGATTATCAAGAAATTGAGTGGTAAATAGGCTATTGGTTTGGTTGTGTCGCTACCGCGACGGATTATTTTAATGTCGGTTCTCGGACCGACAACCGAGATACTTTTCTTTGCTTGTCCAAAGAAAAGTATCCAAAAGAAAAGACACCCGGACGCCGCTTGTTTCCTGCGCTCCTCGCTTTTGGCGGGGGTTGCCGAAAGGGGCTTCCTGCCCCTTCGTCAACGCGATGCATCCCTGCATCGCCCCTGCGGGCTAATCCCGCCAAAAGCTCCGGTGCTCGGCGCGGCATAAGGGATAAAACCTGCCCGGATGTAGGTTGGGTTAGCGATGGCGTAACCCAACATTTCCAGGCGGAAATTGTTGAGTTATGGCTAGGGTTGTACCTGATTAGGTGCAAGAAAATATATAGTTATTTTCTATAAATCAAATATTCCTCGAGGAGATTTTTTATGGTTGAAAAAGTACATTCAGTAGATGATGTGTTTGGAATCAACCGTGATCTTCCGCTTAATTACGTTGAAAGAGATAGCGCTGATAATGTTCTAGTGAATAATCTTGCAAGGCAGCAACATTTGGTGATTTATGGTAGTTCAAAGCAAGGGAAAACGTCGCTTAGAAAACATTGTTTAGATCCTAAAGATTATATAGTTGTACATTGTTCAAATAAATGGACATTAGATAATTTACATGAGGCTATTTTAAAACAAGCTGGATTCGAGCTTACCTTATCGCAAACGACGGCGATATCGGGGAAACAAAAAATATTTGCAAAGCTTAAGGCAGGAATATTTGGTGCTGAAATCGAAGGTGGTGGTGAGTCAGAAAACGTTCATGAGAATATTCTGACAAAAGCGCCACTTGAATTAGATCCATTAGATGTCAATGATATTATATCTGCGCTAACGAAAATTAAATTTAAAAAATTTATTGTGCTGGAGGATTTTCATTATCTCCCAATAGAAACTCAGAAGGATTTTAAGTAGCCCTAAAAGCCTTTCATGAAAACTCTGAGTTTAGCTTTATTATCATTGGGGTTTGGTTGGAAGAGAATAGGCTTAGTGTCTATAACGGCGATCTGACCGGAAGATTGCTGCCTATAAACGCCGATAAGTGGGAGCGGCATGAGCTCCAAAAAGTTATTTCAGATGGAGAAGCTTTGCTAAATATTTCCTTCGTAGATAACTTTAAAACTGGATTATTAGACTCTTGTTATAACAGTATTTATATCGTTCAAGAGGCTTGCCATCAATGTTGTATCGCTGAAGCAATATCTTTTACCCAAAATACATATAGAGAGATTGGCGGCAGCGTAAATTACGCTGATATTGTCAGTAAAGTTGTAAATCAACAAGGCGGGAGATTTAATTCATTTTTAACCCAGTTCTCTGAAGGTTTTCAAGATACAACACTTGAAATGCATAAATGGCTTCTGTATCCAATATTAACCGCTGATATAAACGAGATAGAAAAAGGATTTCGACAGGCTGAAATTCGAAGCACTTTACAAAGCGTACATCCTAGAAAGCAAGACCTTAATTCTGGAAATGTCACTCAGTCGCTTCAATCGACAGCGTCGTTACAGATTAAAAAAGATATTAAGCCTATAATATTGGATTACGATCAAACAAATCTAAGGCTGAATATTGTTGATAAAAGCTTTCAGATTTGGCTTTCAAAGCAAAACAGAAATGATTTATTAGAGTTGGTCGGTCTTCCCGCAATTCCTTAAAAAGAGAGGCAGGTTAGATATCTAGTACTTTACATTTTGTTTTGAATTTACCTGTTTTAACTTTCAAATTTAGGTGTTTTTTCCCGTATGCCGCGCCGAGCACCGGAGCTTTTGGCGGGATTAGCCCGCAGGGGCGATGCAGGGATGCATCGCGTTGACGAAGGGGCAGGAAGCCCCTTTCGGCAACCCCCGGCAAAAGCGAGGAGCGCAGGAAATAAGCGGCATCCGGGTGTCTTTTCTTTTGGATACTTTTCTTTGGACAAGCAAAGAAAAGTATCTCGGTTGTCGGTCCGAGAACCGACGTTAAAATAATCCGTCGCGATAGCGACACACTTATGTCGATCATCAACACAGATGGTTGAAAACGATGAACATTGCCGAACAAATTTACGAAACCGTCAAAACCTTGCCCGAACAAACTGCCTGTGAGGTATTGAGTTTTGCGGAAAGTTTGAAAGCCAAACAAGTCGACGAAGATCGCTTGCGTCGGGAGAAGGCGCTGGCTACGTTGGCTAAATATCGCGGCCGTTATAAAGCTGAAAAATTCCAGCGTGAAGATCGTTTTGGTCATTAAATAACTAATTTTTTGCAAAATCATGTCAACATCAATACATTTCCCTGTAATTGCAAAATAAAGGAAACAAGCGGAATGACCACGATCACATTCGATACTCATGTCTTTGTAAAGAAACTGAAAGCTGTCGGTTTTACCGAAGAGCAAGCGGAGGTTTTCGCTGCAGAACAGGCACGATTGATCGAAGATCAATTGGCTACCAAGCATGATTTGCTTGAACTCGAAACCAATTTGCGTCGTGAAGTCAAGCAATCTGAATTGCTGCTCCAAGCCAAAATGTCAGAAAGTAAAGCCGAGATGGTCCGCTGGGTTGTCGGTGTCGGTATGTTGCAAATTACATTGATAACAGCGTTGCTGTTACGGTTGTTGCCGGGGTAAAGCGAATAAGTCTACCTCGTCTGCCGGTGAGAGAGCCGCAGTAAAATAATCCATCTCCTCGTCCTTGCGCTCTCCCTGGGGGGGCATTAAAAAGCCAAAAGGTCAATAAAAACATGGCATTGTACGTCTATAAATTTGGCGGAACTTCTGTTGGTACGGTCGAACGTATCAAGGCTGTCGCCGATAAAGTTAAAAAAGCCCACGATGCGGGCGATCAGATTGTGGTGGTGGTGTCCGCGATGAGCGGCGAGACCAATCGCCTCGTGAGCTTGGCGAAAGAAATACAGCCGCAGCCGACCGACCGGGAACTGGATGTGTTGCTGTCCACCGGCGAGCAGGTCACCATTGCTTTGCTGTCGATGGCCTTGCATCAGGTGGGTTGTGAGGCGCGCTCTTATACTGGCGCTCAAGTGCGCATCCTGACCGATAGCGCTCACACCAAGGCGCGGATACGCGAGATTGACGAAGCCAATATGCGTGCCGATCTGGATGCCGGGCGGGTCGTCGTCGTCGCCGGTTTTCAGGGCGTGGACGAGCATGGCAATATCACTACGCTGGGTCGGGGTGGTTCGGATACCACCGGCGTGGCATTAGCGGCGGCCTTGAAGGCCGACGAATGTCATATCTATACCGATGTTGATGGCGTGTATACCACCGACCCGCGCGTGGTGCCAAAAGCCCGCCGTCTGGATAGCATTACCTTTGAAGAAATGCTGGAAATGGCCAGCCTCGGTTCTAAAGTCTTGCAAATCCGCTCGGTTGAGTTCGCCGGCAAATATAATGTCAAATTGCGCGTATTGTCTTCGTTCATGGAAGGCAACGGCACCCTAATTACCTACGAGGAATCAGAAATGGAAAGAGCGTTAATTTCAGGCATCGCGTTTAACCGGGACGAGGCCAAGCTGACCTTGACCGGCGTGCCTGATCTGCCGGGTGTGGCGTCGAAAATCCTGGGGCCGATCGCTGCGGAAAATATCGAAGTGGATATGATCGTACAGAATATTTCCGCCAATGGCACCACTGATTTCACTTTTACCGTCAACCGCAACGATTTTGCCCGCGCACAGAAAGTGTTGGAAGGCTTGCGCGTCGATCTGGGGGGCAATACGACTCTCATCGGCGATAGCAGTATCGTCAAGGTGTCCATCGTCGGTGTCGGTATGCGCTCGCATGCCGGCATTGCCAGTACCATGTTTAAAGTCTTGGCCGATGAAGGGATCAATATCCAGATGATTTCTACGTCCGAGATCAAGATTTCCGTCGTGGTCGACGAGAAATATCTGGAATTGGCGGTGCGCGCGCTACACAAAGCGTTTGGCCTGGATCAGGAATAATTTCAGCGCTCTGTTGTTAGTCGCAACAGCGGCTAGACAGTCAATAAATCCCCGGTTTTTTTTGTATCGAAGGCTGATACAAGGGCGGGGATTTTTTTTGATGGCTTTTTACAAAACTGTGTTAGATAACTTAAAAATAAAGAGGCATTTCCCTTATTTTTGATGTTTTTTTAAAAAGCATTTAGGTTTATTCAATATAATCAAACGATTATATTTTGGCATTCTTTGTGCATTTTACCTCCGGTGGATTTTAAGTTTTTCTGCGTGAGGTATGTTAATGGCTCAAGAATTAATTGTTGTAAATCAAGAAGTAGTGGCTCAGCAAATCAATACTGCCGGCTTGGTGCTGGGCGCGGGTTTGGCTGTGGCCTCAATGATTTTAGTGCCTGCCTTGGCGATGCGTCTTGGTTTAAGTGCTAGTTTGACTGGCGCATTGAGAATCGCATTGATGAAGGCATCCAGCCGGGCTGCACACGGTAAGCGATGACCAGCGTTGCGGTGTTCAGAGAACTACTGCCACGATAATTCTAAAGTTATCGATCACTCAGTGCTTGCAGTAGCCTTGGTTGAGCTTGCTGTAGTTTTCGAACTTGCTGTGTTTGCCTGGGTTATTTAGGCGCTATAATCCTCCCATGTGTACGGGTAAATAAAAGTGGGTTCGTGTGACAATGGATGAGAACAAGAAAAGCTGTGATCTTTGCGGATTAGCCGTAGAAGTGGAAGGGTTTAAATTAAAAACCCTGCAAGGCGAAAAGCGTTTTTGCTGCGAAGGATGCAAGGGGATTTATCACATGCTGCACGAAGCACAGGTTTTGCCTGAAGACGCCGACGATTCAACACACACCCAGTCTTAACCAGCAACGAGGATGCAGATGGCACATGTTCACAACCCAAAAAAGACTTCGAGCGATTCATCCATGACTAAGCAGGTGGTGGCTGGTACACTAGCCACTGCAACTGTAAACACTGGAGGAAAATTGATGACTAAATTAGCGAAACACCCTCTTTTGGTGTTCGGTGCAGGCATGGTGGCGGGCTATTTTGTCTACAAGTACAGAAAGGAAATTATTTCCAACGCCACAAAAACGATTGATGCGGGCAAGGATTTTGTGTTGCATCAAAAAGAAAATCTTGAAGACATCGTTGCCGAAGCGAAAGAAGACAACTAGCCCGTTCTATTCTATCGCTGATTTTGGCCATTTGGCTGTAACTTGAAACGGGTGGTTTCTGCTAAAACAGAGCCGCCCGTTTTACTTTTCCCTGTTGACTATGGCTATCCAAAAAGAATTTGTACTACGTTATCGACATGACGGCCATGTGCGTTTTCAAGTGCCCGCTCAAGTGTGTCAATCGGCCGTGGCGGCCTTGATAAGTCAGAAGCTTAGCGCGGTAAACGGCGTCCAGTCCGTGAGTCTATATCGGGGGCAGGGTAAATTGTCCATACGCTACGACGAAACGATCTGCGGATTTACTAGCTTGGCTAAGCAATTGTTTCAAATGCTTGCCGAGTTAGAGCAGCAAGGCCATTTTGAAAGCAAACCGCTAGTTGAGCAGGCTAAAAAATCGGTTCTTGGGATCAAAAAGCGTTTGCAGCGTACCCGCTTAGGTGGTTGGGTCAGTAAGAAATATCAAGCCGGTAAGGAAACGGTGCAGGCGGCCAAAATTATCGGCAAGGTCAGCACCAAAGGTCCGAAAGCCCTATTTAAAGATCCCGAGAAAGCCACGATCGATTTTTTAAACGATGTGCTGGTCTTGTATCTGATCAAAACCCACTGGACCCGCATCACCCAGGAGTGGCTAGTCAAGCCGATTGTTCATCGCTACGAGTGGATGGCGGTGCTTTATATGTTTTTCCTTTTAGTGCGTTCGCGCCGGCCTAAATAGATACTGCCAACGCCGATCCCGCGTTTTCAAGGGATCGGCCCCCTCGTCAATTACATTCTCAGTCGCCCATGGAAATCGATACTCGAAACTACGCGCATTTTTCCGTTCGACACCAGCTAAAAAATCGGATCCGTATCATTACCCCGGTGTTGCTCCGTGATCCGGAGCGCGGTTATATCCTGGAAATTCTGCTGAAAAAGCGCCCGGAAATTAAACTGGTGCGTTCGGTGTTTGAGATCGGCTCGGTAGCCATCGAATTCGATTCCGGCCAATTGCCGGTGAAAAATTTATTGATTATGTTGGATGCGGTGTTGGGCAATATCGCACTGAAGCAAACCGAGTTAAAAAAAGACAAGAAAAAAACCTTCGACGGGCCGCTGCAAGAAGTTGATTTGGCGGTACAAGGTATGAGTTGTGCCTCGTGCGCATTATTGATTGAGATGGTTTTAAACCGCGACGAACGCGTGAAAAAGGCCGGTGTTAATTTCGCCACCGAAACCGTCACAGTGCAGGGACAGCTCAGCAAGGCTGAGGTGATCGATAAGATCGAAAAATTGGGGTATGGCGCCATGCCCATCGATACGCTCTCGCAGCGGAAGCGGCTCATCGAAAAGGAGTTGCAACGAATTGACGTAGCCCGGCGTCGATTCATATGGGCAGGGCTGTTAACCGCACCCGTGGTGACGATAGCCATGACGATGGGTGGCCGCACCTGGATGCATTGGTTACAGTTTGCACTGACTACGCAGGTGGTATTCGGCACCGGCAGGCAGTTTTTTAGCAAGGCGTATCGGTTGGCCAAGCAGCGCGCGGCCAATATGGATAGTCTAATCGCGCTGGGTGTGGGTTCGGCTTATGGCTACAGCATCCCGTCTCTGTTTAGGCAGCGCGGCCACGTGTATTTCGAAGCGGCGGCAGCCATCATTACCTTTGTGCTGTTGGGCCGCTATTTGGAAGAGCGAGCCAGAGGCAAAGCCGGCGAAGCGATACGTAAATTGGTCGATCTGCAACCGCAAATTGCCACTTTGTTGCTGGATGACGGTAGCGAACGCATCGTCGATATAGATGATATTAAAATCGACGATGTAATGCTGGTGAGGCCGGGCGAAAAAATTCCGACCGACGGTTTGGTGATTGCCGGCCTTTCCACGGTCGACGAAGCAATGATCACTGGTGAGAGTATGCCGGTCGTAAAGAACATAGGCCAGCAAGTGATCGGTGGTTGTGTCAACGGCAACGGCGTGTTGCATATCAAGGCCACGGCGATAGGCATGGATACTGTGTTGGCGGGCATTGTGCATATGGTCGATCAAGCCCAAGCTGCCAAGCTGCCGATTCAGAAGCAGGTCGATAAAATTTCGGCGGTATTTGTGCCGGCGGTGATGGCAATATCCGGCGCGACCCTCGCGGGTTGGCTACTGGCTGGCGCGCCGTTTGCGTTTGCCTTTGGCAATGCGATCACGGTGTTATTGATTGCTTGTCCTTGCGCCTTGGGTTTGGCTACGCCGGCGGCGATTATGGTCGGCACCGGCCAGGCAGCCAAGCAGGGCGTGTACATCCGCAATGGCGAAAGCTTGGAAATTGCCAGCAAATTGAACGCTATTGTCTTCGACAAGACCGGCACTATCACCGAGGGCAAGCCCAGGGTGAGCAAAGTCTACAAATTATCGCGCCTGGCCGAAAACAAATTGCTGATGTTGGCGGCATCCGCCGAGAACAATTCCGAGCATTTTCTGGGCAAAGCGGTGGTGGCTTATGCCAGAGACGCGGGTGTCGAGTTGCAGGAATGCGCTTATTTTTATAGCGAAACCGGCCACGGTATTCGCGCCGAGGTGGAGGGTTATAAATTGTTGCTGGGCAATCGGGCTTGGCTGGAGAATCAGCAAGTTGATGTAAGTCGCTTAGTGGAGCAGGCCGACAATTTTGCTGATCAAGGGCAAACCCCGGTTTACATGGCGGTCAACGGCAAGGAAGCGGCTATATTCGCGATTGCCGATAATCCACGCCAGGAAGCCGCCGCCGCTATTGCGCGGCTGCACGAATTGGGTATCAAAACCATGATGGTCACTGGCGATACCGAAAGAACCGCTCACTATATTGCTGAGAACGTAGGCATAACCGATGTGGTTGCTAACGCCAAACCCGAGCAAAAATTGCAAATTATTCGCCAGTTGCAGGACGAGGGACACAACGTCGGCATGATAGGCGACGGTATTAACGATGCTCCGGCTCTGGCGGCGGCCAATGTTGGCTTTGCAGTCGGCAGCGGTACCGATATCGCTATCGAATCCGCCGATTTAACCCTGGTACAGGGCGATATTGGTAAGGTCACTGCTACTATCGAACTTAGCGCGTTTACCATTCGCGTCATCAAGCAAAATCTGTTTTGGGCGTTCGGTTACAACACCATAGCGATTCCGGTGGCGGCGTTGGGTAAACTCAATCCGATGATCGCTTCTGTGGCTATGGCCTTAAGCTCGGTGTCCGTTATCGTCAATTCACTTAGATTGAACAAATAAATGGAACACAATATGGAAGGAATGGATCATGCCATGCACGGCATGACCGAAATGGCTGCCGCTACGGGATTTGATTATTCACTGGCTTTCGTTGCCGGATTTTTGGGCAGCGGGCACTGCCTGGGGATGTGTGGCGCGCTGGTTTCCGGCTATTTCATGCGGGCCGGGAAAAGCCGTAGTTACCTGCCGTATATTGCTTATCAAGCCGCCCGTATTTCGGTGTATACGCTGATCGGCGTGCTGGCAGCATCTTTAGGTGTGGTTTTGGTGTCTAGCGGCTTGTTCGGCAAGATCCAAAGTATCTTGCAAATGATCATGGGGGCGGTTGTGATCGTGTTGGCGCTAGGCGTATTGGGCTGGATACCCTGGCAAGGCTCGGTACGATTGATTCCAATGCAATTACTACGCAAAGGTTACGCTGCGGCCAATCAAAAAGGCCCCTTGCTGGGTTCGATAATAGCCGGTGTATTAAACGGCTTGATGCCTTGCATGCTGACCTTTGCAATGGCGGTAAAAGCCACCACGGCGACAACCCTGCTTGAGGGCGGAGCATTGATGCTGGCGTTTGGTGCGGGCACCTTGCCAATGATGCTGTTTATCAGCGTCGCATTCGGTAAAATGAGCGTGAAACTACGCGGTTTGATGCTGAAGGCCGCGGCGTTCATCATGTTATTGATGGGGGCCAATACCATTAACAACGGTTTGAGTTTTTACCAAGATCAAAACTTCAACCACAGTCACTTTTTGGTGTTTGTGCAGGATAAACTTGATGAACTAATTGTTTTTCTGCATGAAACGCTCAATTATATCGGCAGTATGCTGAGCAGTATTCAAGGGGGGTGACTGCAATTCGACGAGCTAACTGAACTTAGTGCTGGAAATGTTCGAAATAACCGGTATAATGCTCGAATAATTTGCTGGTGTAGCTCAGTTGGTAGAGCAGCTGATTTGTAATCAGCCGGTCGCGGGTTCGAGTCCCATCGCCAGCTCCATATATATCAAAGGCTTAGGTGTTTTTCACCTAGGCCTTTTTTATTGCTTGTCCATAAAGTGTCCATTTTGTTGAAATGGATAATTTAAGTGATATTTGGCTTTGGATGGACAGGAGCGGTTTTAATTTGCTTTAAATAGTAGCGAATCGCTATTATATCAAATACAAAACACTGTATGTTGGTTGCAAAATCTTTTTACATACTATATATTGAATTAGCACTCTTGCTTTGAGAGTGCTAATTGATCGAAGAGAAGCCGCTAGAGGTTGCAGCCTCTAGCGGTTTGGCAGCGGTAAACTAATATCAGCGCACTGCCACCTAGCTTTTGTGAAAGGCGGCGAATAGTAAATGAATGCTTGAAGCATTTCAAGTGCTATTCCATAGGTTTCTGGCGCTGGTTCCTTATCTTAAGGAATTTGAAATGTCTAGTACAAATAAACCCGGTGGAAACACCGGTAAGAACGGCGGAATCTTTCAGGAAGTCGGTCCGCGAGGAGGTCGAAAAGACAACTTCGCGGCGGTTCCTGATAATAAAACTCTGCCGCCCACTTCTAAACCCGGTCACGCGTGGGAGCAGGTAAACCGAACTCCCGATAGTCACCGGAAGTAGTGGTTAAGGCGGTCGCAAGACCGCCTTTTTTATTTGCTCATAGTTTGCAAAGCGGATTCAACCGCTTCGCTTCCTCTAAATGCTCCGGTGCCAGGTGCGCATATCGCATCGTCATGTTTAACGAGCCGTGGCCTAGGATTTTTTGCAGGGTCAGAATGTTGCCGCCGTTCATCATAAAATGACTGGCGAAGGTGTGCCGCAGGACGTGGGTAAGCTGGCCCTTGGGTAGTTCGAAACTGCATTGCTCGGCAAGGCGCTGGAAAGTCTTATAACCGTCCCGAAATAGCCGGCCTTTGCCTTTGGGTAAACTCTCGAAAAAATCCGCATCGATAGGCACAGCGCGGCCCTTACTGTTCTTCGTCTTCTCGAAGCGAATCAGGCTCGGCTTGATTTGCTCTCCGCTGATCGTCTCCGCTTCGCCCCAACGCGCGCCGGTGGCTAGGCAAATCCGCGCGATATGGAAAGCATCGCTTTTCGATGCCTGTAAAATCCTCAGCAACTCGCCGATTTCCTCCAGGCTCAAATACTTCAGCTCGATTTCGTCCAGCTTCAGTTTTTTAACTTTGCCGATGGGATTAGTCTCCGACCAATCGCCCAGCCGAGCCAGCTCGTTAAAAATCGCATTCAGATAAGTCTGTTCGTGATTGATCGTATTGGGCGACACACCCGCCGCCAAACGTTCGTTGCGATACGCTAAAAAAGTATCGGCGTCGATCTCCGTTGCTCTGGGGTTCTTCAACCGATTACACATATTCCTAACCATCAACAGCCTGTTTTCCCCGTCCTTCAAATGCCTTCCGTGCGCCTCGTGCCATTTATCGACCAACTCCGAAAGCCTCCTGGTATCTTTTGGCGTAGGTTCCCAATCCGGCTGTTGCGTCTTATGCGCTTTAATCCAGGCTTCCCAGCGTAACGCCTCCGCCTTAGTCGGAAAGCTCTTTCGATACCGCTTTCCGTTAACTCCGTTCGGTCGAATATCGGCAAACCATTCGCCGGACTCCTGTTTTTTTATCGTCATTCGTTTTGAGTGAATTCTGCGGCAAAAATATAAATGATGTTAATGCTGTTCTTATTTCTAAGAGCTTGTTGGTTTTCCTATTATGAGATCGAATTTAATGGCTTCTTGGGGTTCTAGGTGATCCGGGAGATAGTGTTTTACGCAATCAATCAAGGAGATTACAGCTTCATTTGTCCATTTAATTTCAGGCATTACTAAAGGGTTTGGATTGAAATATCTATAAGCCATTTCATCGTTTCCAGAATGTAGACATTGCACTAAATTTATAAAGTCAGTTTCTTTTAGCGCTTGGGATGTTAAACCACTTGCCCGGCATTCGTTATATAGATTAACTAAATTATGTCTATATTTGTTTTGTTTTAGGGTTTTAGTGGGGTAATTTTTGTGTCGCAAAAATGCTTTAAGTGCTAGCTCGGTAGCATGAGAACAAAGCATGTAAATGGGGTTTAATTTTGCCTTATTTTCGCTGTCTTCTAATTTGGCTTTTAATAGTATGGAGCCTGCTTCGCAATACTCAATGGCGCCATTTAGGAAGGCATTAGGATGAATTTCGCTATCTGTTTTTTGCATCTTTGGAGGTACTTTAATTATTATGGTCATTGCTTTACATGCATCGTAATCTTGCACTTAGGATAATTCGCGCATCCCCAAAACTCCCCGCCGGCGTTCTTGCCTGATTTGGCGGTGCGCTTCACCATTTTAGTGCCGCATTTGACGCAAGTCGGCACCTGGTAATCGCCGGCGCGGGCCATGTCGTCCAAGCGCTTGTGGCTGATTTCGTCCAGGTTGTTCACCAAGCTAACGAATTCGTCGCAGTCGATCAATAACAGGTTTTTACCCTTGGCAAACTCCAAGGCATCCTTACTGTATTCCGACGTGGTCAGAAAAATACCGTGGCGCACATTATCTGCCGCCATGATGCCGTAAAGCTCTCGAATTAAGCTTACGCCGATGGGGCGGTTCCAGGATTTACATTGGCCGATGGCAAACACCTTGCCGGTAGGGTCCGCGATTTTAATATCGATACCGCCGTCGGCACCGATACACGTCACATTGGCATGGCAGTTCTTGATTCTAAGATACTCCATGCAAACATCCTCATATCGCTTCCATTCCAACGACCGCAAAAAAGGCTTGTCCCAACGGGCCGGCGCAACAGTCGGTTTCTTTTCACCGCCAACAGCCGCTAAATTATCGCCGTAACGGCCATGTTCCTTCTCTTGATGCCGCGCTGCACGGCTGGCACCGATGTTTTTAAGAATTGAATTAACCAAACTCATCATTGTTCCCTAGCTACCATTCTAATGTGTGTTTATGACTTCTGGATACGAAGCGTAAACAATCAGTAGGCTAGGCCTAAGTGATACACTTCATCGGATTTTGGAATATCTTTGACCAGCACCAGCATGTTGTATGCTTTGAAGATAGTCTTTAGTAAAGAATAAGTGTAAATATCGGATTTGACATTAGTCTTTTCCTAAGAATTAGAAGTAAAGCACAATATTGGGTTTACGAGAAATACTTAGTGTAAGCTTTTGTAAGGGGCTTATTTTTATTTTAAAATTTCTTCAATGGCGAGAGCTAAATCGCTACTTTGAAGTTCTCGATATATTACGGACATTGTATGTCCTATGAATGATAGTTCGAAATTTTTTAAAAATTCATCAAAATCTAGGGCAAAGCTTTTTCTGTTATTTTGGGAAAATCCGCAATCCGAAAATGACGCTAAAAACCATTTTCCATAGAGGCTGTTTTCATCTTTTACTAATATTAAGTTGAATCCAAAGCATTCATTTAAAATAGGGTTTCGATAATTTGATTCTAATTTGCCGAAATAAATAATTGAATTTTTTTTATAAATGCTTTCTTCGGGGCCGCTTAATATCATGCCGTACAGCTTCATTTGATTTTCTCTGTTTCTTATAATCTTTTCTTGTTCGTATTTTGAAATCTTATCCCACTCTGGAAAGTTGAATGAAACACGTTTGCTGTTAAAGTTAATTGATAGAGTTCTTCTTCTCAAATCTGAGTCATAAGGGGTTTCATGAATACTTATTTTTTGAGTCTCCAGGTGTTCGTTAACATTCTGAGAGATTTTTTTAATCTCGTCAAATATCTCCGTTATATGGAAGTTTAGTGTTTTTTTATAGGTGTTAATTCTTTCCAGCTCTTGTTGTCTTTTTAATTCTTCTTCTTGTATTTGTTGGATGGTAGTGTGGCCAATTGATGCCAGTCTCTCAAATTCTTTGCGTTCATTACTGCCTTGTTCAATTGCGTCATTTAAAGCAATAATTATTTCTTGTACGTTTTTGTATCTGTCTCCGACTCTTTTTTGAGTCATTTTTGATATTATCTGTTTAATTTTTGTTGGTATTTTTGGCTGTATTTTAGATGGGTCAGGTAGCTGTTGATAAATATGGAAGTCTCGCCATTCGTTTTCTGTTTTTGCATCAATAGGAAGCTCCCCAGTTAGCAATTCGTAAAATAATATACCTAATGAATAAATATCCATGGCAACTGAATTGTTGTCATTGAGCCAACACTCTGGTGCCATGTAAGGTATAGTCCCTGAGCCTTTGAATGACCGCGTTCTTGTTTTTTCATTTATAAGCTTGGCTAGACCAAAGTCTGCAATCGCTATATTATTGGTTTTTGATATAAGTATATTTTCTGGTTTTAAGTCTCTATGTATTATTATAGTGTGGGCTTCATTCATTCCATTTAGAATAGACTTCATTATTGAGAGACATTCGTCGAAGTCTATCCCGTTTTGCATTTTTTTTCTTAGGTTTCCATTTTCGAAGTATTCTTGGGCTATATATATGTAATCAACTTCATTAATTTTGATTTTTCCGGAATAAATTGTTTTAACTATATTTTTCCCTGTGAGTTGATGGGATATTTTAACTTCTCTTGTTAGTAGCTCTTCTTCTTCTTTGTCTGATATGGCTATTAATTTAATGGCTACAGATTCATTGCTTATTAAATCATCTCCTAAATAGACTTCGCCCATTCCTCCCTTTGCTAGGAATTTTAGATTTGAATATTGTGAAACTGAATCTATACCGGGAAGATTAGGTATTATCATGTTGTTTATCGATAGTTATTTGTTAATTAAAACAGAGCCTTTTTTCAGGCTGAGTGGCTTGGTTTTTAGTTTCGTTGTTTATCTTCGGCTGAATAAAATCTCTTCCATTTAGACAAAGCCTTATCCGCCGTCACCCAGCCCTGCCTAGTTTTTGCCGGGATTCCTCCAGTTCTGGGCTGATTTGGCCGGCCTCTGGATTGGTAGTTTCGGTGGCTATCCATAATGCATATTCGGGCCATAGCTTAAACACCGCTTCTAAGTGTTCTTCGGTCGCTCTGATCGGGTCTTTGCGCTTGATGTTTGACCATTTTGCCCGGTCAACGCCAGTCTTCTCTTCCAACGTTTTTGGGGTTTCTCCTTTAAAGTCAATTACTTCTAAAAGTCTTTCGCGTAAAGTTTTCATATCAGCGTGTAAATATAGCAATCAATAGTTGACAGGTGTTAAATTTGATTGCTATATTTACAATCAGTTTTTACCTGTAACCCAACAACCATTAATAGTAACCCATATGCCTGAAAACATGGAACAAGCCCAGCCATCGCCGCTGTCGCCCTTCGTCCCGGTGATGCATAGAGAACGATTTGCCGAACTAACCGGCATACCGTTCGGCGTGATAGACGGTTGGGTAAACCGGGGTTATCTCCCGACCATCATCATCGGCAAACATCGCCTGATAAACCTGGTCGAGCTAACCCAAACCTGTATCGAACAACTTCCGCGCTAGGCCGAGAGAGGAGACCGCAATGGATTCGTTACTTCAATTTATTTCCGAGATAGGCGCTGCCGTGTTTCCCAAAGAAATGCCGGAAACGATTGACTACTGGTTTGTGCCGCTAGTCTGGGCGGGCTTCCTGATCGCCGTTGCCTTATCGGCCGGCAATCGTCGCGACTAACACCGTAACCCGAGAGGTATCCATGATCGTTTCCGAACGCAACCTAAAACAAACCTGCGAATTCCTCGTTAACGAATACCGCTTTGGCCGTTCGAGTTACGAAGAGGCGCGCAAATCTTTCCGGGGCTTATCGCTGTTGCTGGTCGGCCATGTCGAGAAAAAACACATTCAAGCAGCGTTAGACAATATCGACGCTTTCAAGCAATCGAAAGCCAAAAAGGCGGTTAGTCATGGCTAATAAACCGAACAAACCCTCCGACTTTCCGATGTTTGCGGCCTTGGTCTACCAAGCGTCCGCCACTCGCATGGAATACACCGACTACCTGGAAACCTATGACGACTTGCTGAGGCTGTTGTTCTGGAATCCCGAGATAGACACGTTATTGGCGATTGAGTCTAGCCAGAGCGCCTTAGTGCATGGGGGCGGTCATGCTTGAGGACTTTAACCCGATTCCGGTGGATGAACTGGACGAGCGCTTACAGAAAAAGATCAGGCCGACAAAGCCATTGACGCTTGAAGAACGTGTGAAGTATGCGCGGATGAACGCGTCGATATTCCCGCGTCATTTGCGTAACGCGGCGAGCTTCAAAGCGGCCTTGGCC
Organism: Methylomonas albis; assembly: GCF_014850955.1. Classification (NCBI taxonomy): domain Bacteria; kingdom Pseudomonadati; phylum Pseudomonadota; class Gammaproteobacteria; order Methylococcales; family Methylococcaceae; genus Methylomonas; species Methylomonas albis. The sequence goes on along the minus strand of NZ_JACXSS010000001.1, from coordinate 3,654,148 downwards.
GCTGAAGCCGCCGACGATAACCCCCCACTACTAACAGGGGGGGAAAAAACGAAGAGCCCAGTGAATTCGACAGTTTGCCGAGTATTAAGGCCTTGGAAAAGTTTCACTTTATCGCGTTGGGTAAGGCTGGCAAGTACACGGCGGTCATGGTGCCTCTACCTGACAAGGACGCTAACCCGTGTTTGGCGTTTATCGATTGGGTCAATTTTACGTTTAAGTCGCACGCTTTCCCGTTGGAGCTGGAAACCGGCCATCCGGCGGTGAGCGACGACGATTATTTGCACTGTCTATCTGCCCGGCTTTACGACGTGTTCGGGTATGGCATTTCGCACAAATTGCCAAGCGGCCAAAACTTCTACAAAGAAACCTGGAACATGGGCATTCAAAACTGGGGAACGGTTTCGATAGGGGGCCAGCGGGATTCGGTGCTTGTCACGGTGAAGGGGCAGGGGCTTATGGCTGCTAAGCCCGGATGGGAAATGCGGCTTTACAAGTTCTTGCGGTCCATACCGGGTGCCAAGCTAACCCGCGTCGATTATGCCGCCGATAACTTCGCCAGCGAAACCGGCATGGACGATTACCTACAGCTTTACCACGCCGGCATGTTCTCGCTCAGGGGATTCCCCAAAGTCAGACAAGAGGGCAATTGGATCAGGCCCGACGGTAAAGGCCGCACCTTGTATCTGGGTTCTAAAGAGTCCGGGAAAATGCTGCGGATCTACGAAAAAGGCTTACAGCTGGCGAATGGCTTCCATGAGCTTTATCCGGATTGGATTCGCATTGAATTGGAGCTAGGCGCAAAAGATAGAGTTATCCCGTTAGATAGCTTGCTGCGTCCGGGGCAATATCTGGCCGGTGCTTATCCGGCCTTGGCAAAGTTCCATCACGTTCAAAAGCGCGTCGAGACCTTCAAAAACACGGCGAAAAGTACCGTGCAAAGATCGGTTGAAACGACTCGCCACCAGTTTGGTAAGCATATCTGGATGCATTCGGCCTTATTTGGAGCCGACGAGACCATCAAGATGCTGACCAAGGGTAAAGAACAGTTACCCAAAAACATCAATTTCGATACGCATGAACAATTGGCAATTGATGAATTTATCCACACCGAAAAACCGCTAGTTTTCGAGGCTGGCGACATACCACTCAACATTGACACAGCAAGGGGCAAATAACCATGGAAAAAATCAAAGCATTAGGCTGGAAACACTCAAAAGGCACGCTTGAAGACAGCACGCCTTATGACTTCGTCACCGTTTACGCCATCGCGCGGATGGAAAGCAAAGACAACCAGCGCGGTCTCGCCGGTGTGGATTTTCGGGCACTGCCGGAGATTAAAGAGCAGCTCCAGAAAATTCAGTTCGGACAAGGCGTGGTTGAGCTGCAAGTCGAGTTCGAGAAAATCGCCACCGGTAAAGGCATGTTTAAGGACTACATCGTCAACGTCCAGCCGCCAGTCGCTAAGGCCGGATAAACATGTCTTATCTGTGCTTAGCCGTATCGCCTTCGGGCGCGGTGTCCGGCGTCGAAGTTGCCGCCGCCAACAGTTGCACGTCAGCGGAATATATCGCGGTGATGGCGCAAGGCTACACGGATGCCCCAACGTTAACGGATTTGTTCGCTATTCCGATAGCGGACGACCTCCAGCAGGCTTTTATGATCGGGTTCGCTCTGCCGGTCATTTGTTATCTAACTGCCTGGGCGTATCAGTCGGTCATCGGCTGGTTCGAAAAAAAGCAGGGCGAATAAACCGGGCCAAAAGCCCAATTCAATCAACCTCAAAAGGGGAAATTTATGTTCAAAAGATTAGGAACGTTTTTACAAGTCGTTCTCATGAGTGCCGTGGCGTTGTTTGCTGTGGGTATCACTCCAGCAAACGCGGCTCTTGACTTTACCGGCGTCACCGGGGCGATTGATGCCACCACCATCGTGGCGGCTATCACGGCCGTCGCGGCAATCAAAATCCTCCCTGGTGTCGCCAAGTGGGGCTTTAATAAAGTCATTGGCTGGTTCCGCGGCTAATCAGGCCAAAAGCCTAAAAACAAGGCGGGGTCAAAAGCCCCGCTTTACTGTTGAACTAGGGGGTTTTATGCCTAATTTCCGAGAGTATCCACATGCGGAGCCTTGCCCATGTTGCGGCGGCGATGTCAGATGGGCAAGCGACGAATGGAAACCGTTAGTGTTTACCAAGGTAATGGAATGCTTGCGTTGCGGTTGGTATGAAGAAACTGTAGTCGATCAAAACGGCTGGTGCGACGGTGAGGATTTTGGGGACGACGACTACGGCGACGATGACGACGGGGACGAGGATTAGAAATGCTGTGGGCATTATTGTTTGTTCTGTTAGGCGTTGTGTGTTCCTGGGCGGTTATACAAGGGTTTTCGTCATGAACAAATCCAGTTCAATCGTGACTCGCCTCGCTGCTCTATTCTTATTAATGTCGTTTTCCAATATCGTATTTGCGGCTAGTCCCGGATATGCCGACACTACAGCAGCGTATAGCGCTTGTTCGGTATTCGCAGATGCTAACGGTCATAGTGCTGGCAATTGCAACTACTATGGTGCTTTAGGAACTTCTTCCGTTTGTGTCGGCGATGGTTTGATAGGTTATGCCGCGCAATGGTACGGCATGAACCAGCCTTTTACGACATGTGGGGCAGGATTCAAGCCATATTGTAGCGTAGACAATCAAGAACTCATTGCGGACGGCTCAAGCTGTGTCGCGCCTTGTACGGCAGACCAAACCCTTATAGCTGGTGTTTGTGTTGCCAATTGTCCTACCGGTAAACATCATCCAACAACATCAGGCGGAACCACGTCGGCAACGTGCGTCACTGACGGCGCGCCTATGTGTTCGGCTGTGGGTGTCGATGTAAATGCCTTTGTGCCTAAATGTTCGCAAATTGTCACGGGTTCCCCGTCTGCGTGTGTTGATGCCGATTACACCGATTTTCCCTTGGCGAGTTGTCCGCAAATCGATTGCGGCGACGGCATAACAGTTCAATACCCGGCATCGTGTCCTGATGTTAAGACATGTCCGGCAGATTTTATACTATCCCCGCTTGGTGAGGGGCTAGGTTCAACGTGTGTCAAACCTGCGCCAGATGAACAGACCGCGCCTTGTGTCTATGTCGGTACGTCTAAGGTTTGCGCGTCCGACCCCAATAATTGCGTCTATGCTGACGGGCAATTCACATGCCTTAAAGAGGTACAGACACAGCCTCCAGGCTCTACATGTTACTCCGTAGCAGGCAAAACCTATTGCTTGTCTGGTCAGCCCGAAGTTAAAACGACGGAAACGACTACAAATAACCCCGATGGTACTGTCACAAAGCAGGAAACTATCCAGCCGTCTATACAAGGCTCTCAGGCCCAAACCAGAACAACAACAACCGGCGCGGACGGTACAAAGACGACAGTTTCAACGGTGAACAACGATGTAAATTTGGCTTATGGCCTGTCTCAGCAATCGCAAAAAATAGACCTAAGCAAGGTCGAATTGAATACGGCAAGCACGGCGGCAAATACAAAGGACATAAAGGATTCACTCGCGGGGCTTAGCTCCACGCATGCTGGATACCGTCCAGGCGTCCCCACTGAAGGACTGCATCAAGATAGCGGCAAAACCTTTGGCGCGTCGATGACCAAGTTAAAGGACGGCGTGCTAGGCACGCAAATAGGCCAAACGCTAACGAACATTTTTAAGCTGACCATCCCGGCGTCTAATTGCCCAACGTGGACTATTCCGCATACTGCGCTAACGCCGGAAATTGTTATCGATCAACAGTGCGCACCTGTAATGGACTCTCACGTCTGGCCGGTGGTTCGAGCAGTCATGTATGTAGTGGCGTTGCTGATTGCGTTTACCTGGGCATTTTTGTAAGGGCGGATATGAAGTTTTTTGACTGGATGATAGACGGCATTACCAGCGCTTTCGACGCGCTCTTTGCGTGGTTGCGGCTGATCTATGAAAGCATGAAGGCGGCGCTATATGACCTGCCCCTGGTCATATTCGATAAGTTTGTTGATGCTCTGATAGGCGCGTTTAGCCTGTTCAATGGCATGCTCGACTGCTGCATGTCAGGCGCGGCAAGTTTGCAGGTTGCGGTAGATGCAATCCCGGCTGCAACCGGTACGGTGTATTTTCTCGACCGGGCGGGGCTTGTGCCGTGCTTGGCATGTTTGGGTGCGGCGGCGACGTTTCGCATGGTGCGTAAACTGGTTACATTGGGTCACTGGTAATGATAATTTTTCATGAGGGCTTGCCGAGATCGGGAAAAAGCTATGAAGCTGCTATTAATCGGATTATTCCTGCGCTCCAGGCGGGGCGCAAAGTGTTCGCGTATATTGAAGGCCTTAATCACGAAAAGTTTGCCGAGATTACCGGTAAGCCGCTTGATGAAATAAAGGGCAGGGTAGAGCATAGGACGCTAACAACTCAGGAATACGCCGCGCTGGCCGATGAGGAAAAGCAACGTGTTAGCAAGGGCAAAGATTCCTGGACTATCAAGACCTATCCAGGGCTTTTGCATCAAGTGGACGCCGAGCAAGTCAAGACCATCTATGACCATGTGGAAAATGACAGCTTAGTCATCATTGACGAACTGCAAGACTTTTGGCCGTCTGATCGCGCAAAGCTCGGCGACGGCATAACGCAATTTATCACCCAGCACGGCCACCGTGGGCTTGACATTGTTGTGATGGGTCAAGACCACCGTGATTGCCACGCGCTATGGAAACGACGCATTGACCAGCTCATAACCTTTGTCAAGCTGGACGCTGTAGGTATGGCAGACCGCTATACCTGGACGACGTTTAAGGCGAACAAAGGCAAATTTGTACAGCTCAGGTCTGGTCAAGGCAAGTACGACGAAAAGTATTTCGGCCTCTATAAAAGCCATACTGACGGCACTAGTAATAAGGCCACCTATAACGATGATAGGGCGAACCTGCTCAAGTCGTCGGCCATTCGTTACGGTTTGCCGGGTGCTTTAGCTGTTGGCGTAGTGGCCGTGTGGTATCTGGTGTCATTTATGACGGGAGGGCAAGACGTTGTAAAGGTTGCCAAGGCAAGCACGGCTGAGGTACAGCAAGGGCAGGTTGAGCAACGGGCAACGGCTAGGCGTCCAGAGCCAGAACAGGCAAGGGCGGAACAGGAAAAGCCAAAGGAATTGCCAAAGGCAATGAGTCATGCGCAATACATTGAACAGATAGTGACAAAGTTCAAGCCACGCTTGGCGGGGCTTATAACGGGGACTGGGCCAAGGGGAGAGCCAAAAACGGTTGGTTACGTAGAATTTATGGACGAAACCAACCACGTTAAAGAGCGATTCGACCTTAAGCAGCTAGAGTCCTTCGGCTGGGCATGGGGCGTGCGGCCTTATGGGCTAGAGTTGCACCGGGGTATGCAGTCTATAGCCGTTACGGCGTGGCCGATTGACGTGTACGGCAAGGTGCCGCAAAGCACGCAAACAAGGCTAAATAGCGATGAAAACCCCACATTTAGGGCCGCCAATGTCGAAAGGTCGTAATGTTTTGTTATGTAAACAGGCGGCAACGTGCAAGGGCGACATAACCGTTACCGACCAGGTAGCGGACGACCTGGCCAAGTAACGCCAAGCGTTACTGTCCGGATTCGATTTGCGCCGGCCGGGTAACATGCTGGTACTGTCCTTGTTTCCCGGTATCGGACTGCTGGATCGCGGCTTCGAAGATGCCGGCTTTTGCGTCGTGCGCGGTCCGGATCTGATCTTCGGCGGCGACATACGCCGCTTTCATGTCCCGGCCGGCCGTTTCGACGGCGTGATTGGCGGTCCGCCGTGTCAGGATTTCAGTAAAGCGCGACGTATCGAACAAACGGGCGAGGGCGCCGATATGCTGCATCAATTTGTCCGGGTGGTCACCGAAGCGAAACCGCAATGGTGGTTAGCTGAAAACGTGCCAGGCGTGCCGGATATTCGAATCGACTGCTACAGCTGGCAACGCCTCGACCTCAACGCCTCCGAGTTCGGCCACGATCAACGCCGATTGCGTCATGTGCAATTCGGCGCGCTCGACGGCTCGGCGTTACGCATCGACCGCAAAAAGTCGCCGGCGAGTAACGCCACCGTGCTTGCGAACGACAACAGGCCGCTAGCCGAGATTGTCGGCCTACAGGGCTTGCCGCCTGACTTCGACATACCCGCTTTTACGCGTGGCGCTTTAACCCGAGCCATCGGTAACGGCGTACCCTATGGCATGGCCTACGCCCTGGCTCAAGCCGTGCTAAACCGAACGACAGGCGTAACCCTTTGCGCCTGTTCCTGCGGACGTCCGGTAACGGGTCGCCGAATCTACTATGACGGTGCCTGTCGCAAACGGGCCTTTGATAGGCAATTCAAAAAGCAATTAGCGTAATGCGTTGCTAAAATTAATTATCGTAACGTTGCTTAAAACCCTTTTATAATGAAAATCAGCGAAATACTTAGGCGGCTTCAGGAAGATGGCTGGCGGCTTGATCGTACTAAAGGCAGTCATCGCCAATTCAGGCATCCAGAAAAGCCCGGCGTGGTCACTGTATCCGGTAAACCTAGCGACGACGTTGCACCAGGCACGCTTAACAGCATATACAAACAGGCAGGCTTAAAATGAAATACCTGATTATCATTGAACCCACCGAAACAGGTTTTTCCGCCTACAGTCCCGACGTACCCGGCTGCATAGCGGCTGCGGAAACCGAAGCGGAAACTCGCTCCTTGATGCACGACGCTATCGCCTTTCATCTCGAAGGCATAGCCGATGCCGGCGAACCCATCCCCGTCGCCCATTCCATAGCCGAATACGTCGAAGTGGCCGCTTGAGCCTGGGCACGTACCTTTAACAGTCAACTGAAACCCAAAAAAATCGACGCAAAAGAGCCGCAAACCTGCGGCGTATCAAGGGCTGTCTAATTTTTTGGGTTTAGCTTGCGGCGGTTGACTGCGAGACTAGAAAATCAAGCTATCAAACCCTGCCGGCAACATCCGGCAGGGGTGCCCAGCGGCGAGCGTTGGGGGTACGAGATATAAAAAAAGGGGCTTTCGCCCCTTCGTTTTTTAGTGATATGGATACATTTCTTCGGGTTCCCATTCGTCCGGATCTACGCTACTCCATTCCTCTTCAACCTCTGCCGCAATTTCGATTGTCCGGGTTCTTATTAAATCGGCAATTCGTTCGTAGTGCTTTCTCCAACGTTCGCTTAAATCATCCTGATAACGGTTTTCTAGCTCTGAAAACACTTTTGCGTGGTTAACTTCTTCTAGCTCTTTGTCGTATATCCAGCAGTTTCTGACCAGGAAAAATACGCCTGAAATTTTGTTGCTAATATTGCTTCTCCAATTCTCCAGGCTTTCAATATCCTGGCTTTTATCGTCCTTCATCAGGTTTTCGAATAGATTGATCAATTCATCCATTGTTACGATTATTGTTTCTAATTTCATGGCCTTATCTCCTTGCTGTATCAAAAAAACCGATACAGCGAGCAGGAGTGAAAGGGTCAAGGGCAAAAAGGAAAAAATCGACTCAACAAAAAGTCAAAAAATAGCGTCTATTTTTTGCTTTTTGGTGCAACGAACCCTTGAGGCTTTCACGTATTCGCTACACTCCCTTTTTTGATAGAGTGAGGTCGGCTGCTCGTCGCGTATCGCGCGGAGACACGGTAATAATCGCAGTGAGGGAGATCTACGGACTTTATCGAAGGGTGCGTTTAAATTAGAACAATTGGGTTTTTCGCGGGGGCTTCAGGCCATATATGCCCCCATAGCGAAAAACCCAACAACCGCGTAGCGCCAAGCGAAGCGCGGAGAGGATGGTAGGGAAACATATAAGCTCAGCTAACAACTATGCTTTGTTAGTGGTGTTTTAAGATGTCTATAAACTGTCCATTTTATAGTTGTGAACAGTAACTAAAAGTGACTGGATAAATTGATATGCTAATGATATTAAAAGAAATAGTAAATTGAAGTGACGCAAAGTGACTTATAAAAACGGCTTTGTAATCAGCCGGTCGCGGGTTCGAGTCCCATCGCCAGCTCCATATATATCAAAGGCTTAGGTGCTAACTCATCTAGGCCTTTTTTATTGGTGCTACGCTAGTGCTACGGCTTCGATTGAAACAAGTTGTATTAAACGTCCGCCGCCCAAAAACATCCCTTCCGACATTAAAAAACCGGCATGCTAACCGGTCTTTTTGGGGAATGGTGCAAATTTATCGATTCCCCCCACTACTACTAACAGGGGGTGAGGAGCCTAGTGAATTCGACAGTTTGCCTAACATTAAGGCCCTGGAAAAGTTTCATTTTATCGCGTTGGGTAAGGCTGGCAAGTACACGGCGGTCATGGTGCCGCTGCCTGACAAGGACGTTAACCCGTGCTTAGCGTTTATCGATTGTGTCAATTTTACGTTTAAGTCGCTAGATAGTATCGAGCGCCAGACGCCCCCGGAATTGCCCGCAAAAACCATTCAACTGGGCAAACGGCTGTACACGGTAAAACAAACCGTCGAGGCTTATCCGGCTATCAGGGAAGGTGGCCTGCGGTATTTGATATTTTACGCCGAGGACCACAAACCCAAAGGCTTTGCTCGCAGCATTCGCCGTATTGGTCGCGAGGTGTTGATTGATGCGGATAGCTTCGAAGCTTGTATAGCACAGCATTAAGGCTTGGTTTCGGATTTGTTGTAACTAACCAATTAGGTTAATATCTCAGCCATGGAAGACCAACACCCCATTGCAAGCTGTCGGTTATCAAGGCACTAATTGCCGACGGTAAGGTTAGGACGACCAAAAGCGCACGGGAAGGCGCGGCGGCTTTGGGGTTTTGTTTTGATGGCATGCTGGCGGTAATCTTGGGTTTAACCATAGTGGATTTTTTCAAGAACATGACCACCCATGCCGACCATAAGGTTTGGCAGGATGTTTATCGGCCCAAAACCTTGGCCGGCGATGTTTATCTGAAACTGACCGTCGTTGATGATGTGTTGGTCGTTTCGTTTAAGGAGTTGTGATTATGAAATGTCCGTCTTGCGGCGCTGCCGAGCTGGTGGGGGATACCCGAGACATGCCTTACACCTACAAAGGCGAGCCTACGATTATCTCGGACGTAACCGGCGAATTTTGCCCGGCCTGCGATGAAGTGATTACCGATGCCGACGAATCGCGGCGAACCATGGCCTTGATGATGGAGTTTAACAAACAGGTCAATGCATCGATTGTTGACCCCAGCTTTATTGCCAGCGTCCGTAAAAAACTGGCGCTTGACCAGCGGGAAGCATCGGAGATATTCGGCGGCGGTATCAATGCTTTTTCCCGCTACGAGAACGGCAAAACCAAGCCACCGCTGGCACTGGTCAAACTTCTAAAAGTCCTAGACCGGCACCCCGGTTTATTGGACGAGATTCGGACAGCTTAGCTTAGTTTTGGGCGCTGTCACGTGGGACACTCAGCTATAAATCAAGGCAGTAAACAGCAATGATCTTGCCCCCAATTCCCAGACACCCAGCTAAGAGAGTAATCTCAGCAACCTGAGGAGTCTTATGAAAACCAACGAATCCAAACCATCATCAGTCAAGTGCACTCAATATACGCCGCAGCTTAAGGAGCAAGCCATCGAACGAGCCAATCGCGACGGTGTGCCCAAGGCGGCTCAAGATTTGGGTATTGCCCAATCCATGCTTTACAACTGGGTGTCCTAAAGCCGCCAGACGGTCCAACCTTTTGAAGATCAAAACTGCAACAGGCCGAACTCGCACGGTTGCGATGTAAAAATGCCCGGCTGGCACAGGAGTTAGCCTTTGTAAAAAAGGCGGCAGAGTATTTATGCCCTATGGGTACTTCGCGAAAAACCCATCGTGAGGTACACCATGATTAAAAGCCATGAATCTGAATTTGCTGTCGCCCTCATGTGCCGGGCGCTATCGGTTTCCAAGGCCGGTTATTATCATTGGAAAATCCGTGCGCCTTCGCTACGGGCACAGGTTCGTGCACAATTAGCCCGTGAAGTGAAACGGGTGTTTGATGATGAGCATGCGCGTTCCGGCGCGCCGCGAATCGCCACATCATGAAAACCCATGGCTGTCGGGTGAAAGCGGCCAGAAAATACAAGGCAACCATCAATAGCAATCATTCCTGGCCGGTTGCGCCCAACCGGTTAAACCAGAACTTTGAGGCCGATCGACCGGATCAAAAATGGGTCTCCGACATCATCTATATCTGGACTGACGAAGGCTGGTTGTATTTGGCTGTCGTACTGGATTTGTATGGGCGGCGGGTGATCGGCCGGTCAATTTCAGAACGCATGACCGCCACATTATTCGGCGATGCTTTGACCATGGCGCTTTGGCGGCGTCATTTGCCCAAGGGTGTGATTGTGCATTCGGATCGCGGCAGCCAGTATTGTTCAACGGCGTACCAAAAGCTGCTGAGCAAACATCAATTAATTGGCAGTATGAGCAAGAAAGGCGATTGTTACGATAATACGGCCATGGAAAGCGGGAACCACAGCTTAAAAGTGGATGCGATCCACGGTGAGCGGCTTACAATCCGCCAAGTTGCCAAACAACATGTCTTCGCATATATCGAGGTGTACTACAATCAAAAACGGCTTCATTCAAAGTTGGGATATATGCCCCTGAAGCTTTTGAACTTAAATTTGTCGCTTAGTGAACTGTCTGTGAAATTGGGGCAAGATCATTTTCCTGAAGTCAACTTAATATCTATTCAGTCCAAAATAAGGGATAATCCAAGCTTCCATTATGGAAGTAACGTTTTTTTTAATTGAGAGAGATTTATGGCTGCACAAGTAGAAGGCAAAGTTAAGTGGTTCAACGATGAAAAAGGCTTCGGCTTCATCGAGCAAGACGGCGGCAAAGATGTATTCGTACATTTCAATGCGATTCAAGGTAGTGGCCGTAAGTCACTGAAAGAAGGTCAAAGAGTCACCATGGAAGTAACTGCCGGCGCAAAAGGTCCACAAGCAGAAAACGTCATCCCTTTATAAGCGGACAGTATTTGTAGAAAAATGCATGGCAGATAGTAAATATTTGCTGTGCATTTACAAGAATAGGTAAGCTTTTCAAATCAGACCCGATCTTGACGTTCATTGCCACGGGTGATGGCGTGTCTTCATTAGCGATACTATAAAAACCTTCGAATCTTTTTTTCTGAATCAACGATGACAGAGCCGAGTCCAGACGAAATAATGGCAGCATATGCTGCAAATGCCGTAACTTTCGCTCTTAGCAATTTTGGTATCTCGCTTGATTTTACAGTCGAGAGCATCGAACATATCGAATCGTTGGCAAATCGCTTGTTTCATACTCGACCTAAAGGGTTCATTGCTAGGTTATTTCGTAAGCAGCCCTCTGATAATGACGTCCAAAATGTTTGTAAAATGCTCGGTAGCTATATAGGCGAGGTGTATCGTCAAAATAAGGGTGGTGAATGGCAGATTAACCCAGACCACCAAGCTATCGGTTTGTTGGATGGCGAAACTTGGATTTTTCCCCTTGCCAAAGTACTTAAGCGCATCACTAATGGAAAGAAAGACGATTTGAGCGTCTATTTTGCGGAAATTCTTGAATAGCTTCCCGTTTGTCAATCAGAAGAAATTCTCGCTCGATATTTAATCAATTGGCCTAGAAACTAGCATAACATCCAGATGTGTAAGTATTTTTGTGTAACTGGGCATTAGGCAAGAAACTGCCGGTGCTTTAGGGAGGCTTATGGCCTTACCGAAATCAATCCCAACCGAACTCATCGATAGCTTGCTTTCTGACTATCAAAACCCCGAGACCTGCCTGCAACCGGCCTGCGAAACGACTGACCAAAGTGTTGGCGGAGCATGAATGCAGATGTCGACAACTGCACCGCAGACACAACAAATAGTGCTTACGCATTGACTATTCCAAATTATAACCAGTTTACAGAAGCCGCCGTGCGAATCCCTGCTGCCCTTCCGCGTTGTTAGGCTTTCTATGTGTTCGTCGCAAAGCTTACTTTAATCCAGGCTTTGGATTAAGCTAATAGCCGAATCGACCCAGAATTAATCGCTCTGCAAAATATCCTTAACCACCCGCAGTGCCGATTGGCTGGCGCCGTTGGAGTGGCTGTCCTCGGTAAAATCTCCGGCAAAATAAACGCGGCCCTGCGGTTTTCTTAACGACTCCGATAGGCTATCGAAGCGCGAGTGGCCGACCGGCCATGAAGCTATCGCGCGCGGATGGTAACGGTAAAAACTCATCCGTTTGACCGATTGCCGGAAACCCGGCCACTGTTTATCAAACGCCGCCAGCAAAGCTTCTCTAATCTGGTCCGGATCGCTCATCCGCGAGTTAAAGCGCTCCGCGTCCGCACCGCTGACCAATAAATTCAACAGCGCATCTCCGCCGGATTTTGATTCGCCCTCATAAATCACCCCCAGCGGACTGTCGGTCATAATCGGCAATATGCTGTTGCCGGCGCGGGTCCAGAAGCTGCTGGCGGCTTTATCCACCGTGACGTGTGCGGTAAAGTAGGCGCCGGCCGATTGCGTTTGGATAGCCTGTTTTCGCTCTGCGCTCAACGGCGGAGCAAACTGAATGTCGTTGAGCCGGAACAATGGAATGGCAGTGATCACGTACTTGGCGCGGAATACCCTTTGCCGCAAGCTGACCTGGTCGGACGTGAGCACTTCCACATTGTTGTCGGTGGCGGTGATGTGGGTGACTTGCTGGTTGAGTAGAATGCGGTCCCGGCCGATAAAATTGGCCAGCGCCTGCGCGGCGCGCTGATTACCGCCAACTACATGGCGGGGCGCGAGACCGTTGCCGGCAAAATAATGCCATTCGGCAATGCCGTCCAACGCGCTGATTTTTCGCCAGGAGGTGGCGTATTCCGGTTCAGTTTCGATGCGCACCAGCTCTTGGGCCTTGGGTGACAGGCCGCTGGTGCTTTCGATCCAGTCAGCGAAGGAAATCTCTTGCAGCGCCAGCATAGCCTCGGACAAGGGCCGCAAATCCAATTGCCGATACAGCTCGGCCATTTTTGCGTCCCAACGCCTATAGGCTTGCAATTCGTCGGTATCCAGCACCGATGCCAGAAACTCCGGGTTGGTATTTTGCGTAAACGGATACAGCTTGCCCTGGTAATAAAAACTGGAAAAACTGCTGTAAGCCGTTTCCATCGGCACATGTAAATCCCGGAAAATCGCGATAGCCGGGTTATTTTCCCAAAACTCTTCCAGCCCCACTTCGGCATGCGTGCCGTCCGGGTAAGTAGCGGTGTGGATGCGGCCGCCAACACGCGGACTCATTTCCAAAATCATGGCGGTTTTGCCGGCTTTCTTTAAATGATAGGCGGCGCTCAAACCCGACAGGCCCGCGCCGACGATCAATACATCGGCGGTAAGTGGTTCGGCGGGTAAGGCTGCGGAGCGCAGGCTCAGCGACACGGCCAAAACAATCAAAGAGACGAAACGGTTGAATTGCGTGAGTGATAGGGTAGTCATATGCGTCGCCTTGGGGTGTTGATGAGCTGCAAGCCGGTTAACAATCGAAATCGGCAGCGAATTCTGGCTACGGTACAAGCCAAATGTTGCAGGCAGGTGACCTGAGCGTAACTGAATGTATGCGGCCTGTCGCGTCACATAATGGTCACAAACTTGTCGTATTCTCGGGTTTTGTCCCATAGAAACCTGCCTGACTGATGAATTATTCCGCAACCGCACAAGGCAAAAGCTTTCACTTTCACGATTTGCGTACCTTGCTGGCCAAGGCGACACCGCGCCGGGCAGCGGATGAATTGGCCGGTTTGGCGGCGGATTCCGAAGTTGAGCGTGCTGTTGCTCAGCGAGTTTTGGCCGATGTGCCCTTGAGGCAGTTTATCGAAGAGCCTTTGATTGCGCCGGAACAGGATGAGGTCTCCCGCTTGATTCTGGAGCGCCATGATCCGCAAGCGTTTGCGCCGATTGCGAATTTAAGCGTGGGCGAGTTTCGCGATTGGCTGTTAACTGAGCAGAACGATGTGGCGGCAATATCCGCAGGCTTGATGCCGGAAATGGTGGCCGCGGTCAGCAAAATCATGCGCAACCAGGATTTGATTGCCGTAGCCCGCCGTTGTCGGGTCGTTACCCGCTTTCGCAGTACCATTGGCTTGCCGGGCCGCTTGTCCACTCGTCTGCAACCGAATCATCCAACCGACGATTCGCGCGGTATCGCCGCCAGTATTCTGGATGGTTTGCTCTACGGCAGCGGCGATGCGGTGATAGGCATCAATCCCGCCACCGACAATCTGCACAATGTCCACACCTTGTTGAATTTGCTGGACGAGATCATTGCGCAATACCAAATTCCCACCCAGTCTTGCGTACTGGCTCACGTGACTACCAGCATGGAATTGATGCGGCGTGGCGCGCCGGTGGATTTGGTGTTTCAATCCATCGCCGGCACCGAAGCGGCCAATCGCAGTTTCGGTATCGACCTGGCAATGCTCCACGAAGCCAAGGCCATGGCCGAAGCCTTGGGGCGCCGGAATGCTGGCTGGCAGTTGATGTATTTCGAAACCGGGCAGGGCAGCGCTTTATCCGCCAATGCCCATCACGGTATCGATGCGCAAACCTGCGAAGCGCGAGCTTATGCGGTAGCCAGGGCGTTCGATCCGTTGCTGGTGAATACCGTGGTCGGCTTCATCGGCCCGGAATATTTATACGATGGCAAGCAAATCATCCGCGCCGGTTTGGAGGATCATTTTTGCGGCAAGCTGCTTGGTGTGCCGATGGGCTGCGATATTTGCTACACCAACCATGCCGAGGCTGATCAGAACGATATGGATACCCTGCTGACGCTGCTGGGCGTGGCGGGCTGCAACTTCATCATGGGCATACCGGGCGCTGATGACGTGATGCTGGCATACCAAAGTACCTCGTTTCACGATGCGCTGTATCTGCGGCAAGTATTGGGCTTGCGGCCGGCGCCGGAGTTTGAGGCTTGGCTGGAGCGGATGGGTATTTTCGACGGTCAAAACCGTTTGGCGGATGGCCGTATTAGTACGCCACTGTTGAATAACTTCCACGGTTTGCCGAGAGCTCAACGATGAACGATCCTTGGATTGCATTAAGCCAATTTACCCAAGCGAGAATTGCGCAAGGCAGGGTAGGTTGCAGTCTGCCGACTAGCGCGCTATTGGATTTTCAATTCGCTCATGCCAGCGCTCGGGATGCGGTACACCAATCTTGGGATGTGGATGGCTTTGCCAAGGCAGCGGAAAAGCGGGCACTGGAAACGCTGATTCTGGCGACACCGGTAAGCAGTCGGACGCAGTATTTGCAACGTCCCGATCTTGGCCGCCGTCTGCTGCAATCCAGCCATGACTTACTCGCGACCCGGCAAAACCAGGCCATCGACGTGGCCGTAATTGTCAGCAACGGCTTATCTTCCACCGCGGTAGAGCATCATGGTTTGGCCTTGCTGCAAGCCGTGGTTGCCGCATATACCGAGCGGGGATTGCGGCTGGGGCCGATTTGTCTGGTCGCTGACGGTCGGGTGGCCCTGGCGGATGAAATTGGGATGTTGCTGAAAGCGCGGCTGGCAGTAATCATAGTCGGTGAGCGGCCCGGTCTCAGCGCCGCCGATAGTTTGGGTATGTATTTAAGCTACTCACCCAAACCGGGTAATACCGATGCCGAACGCAATTGCATTTCCAACATTCGTCCGCCCGCGGGTCTGTCTTTTAGCGCTGCGGCCGCCAAACTGGTCTATCTGAGCGAACAGGCCTTGCTAACAGGCTTCTCCGGGGTAATGCTCAAGGACGATATGCCGGAGTTTAAGCTGGCTGGGAATACCGATTTGTCTTGCAGTTCAGGGCCTAGCATCTCCAAAACATAAAGACTTTATCTAGGGATGGCGAGAGCGAGAGGTTCAATGCTGTGTATCGGCCATTTGCCGTAAGGCTAGCTCCGCTTCGGCGCGCGCGGGTTGTATTCTGGCCAGCTCCGTGAGTAGTGCGCGAGCAGCCTGAGCATCGGTACGCCCAAGGGCGGCTGACATGCGCAACAGCGGGTCGTACGCAGGGCGGAAATCCGGGCTGATACGCAACACGGCGAGTAGCGGTTCGCGCACTTGTGACAATATATCGCGCAGATTTGCGGACGGCAGTATGTTCTTGCCCGCCTCGATGTAGCGGTTTCGAGCAGACCAGTAAGCGGCTAGACGGTGGGTCAAGGCCGCATCGGTGGCGGCAATAATCTCCGTCGGTTCGATGGAAACTTCATGTAACAAGTTAATCAGTCTATCTCGTGGCAATGATTCCGGCGCATAGGCAATACGCGGTGCACGGTAGGCAACCACAGGGCGATCATCGGTGTTGGCTGCGGCATTGCCTGCGAAGCGGGCCAGTGCTTTCGGCCCGGCAACGAAGCTGCCAAGTAAGGCGACTTCGTCTTCAACGCCAAACTGCGTAGTGCCCATCGGCAATCTTGAGCCGGCTAAATGCGCGTGCAAGTGCTCGACGTCGAAGTGCCCGCCGATTTGTTGTCCGATCAACCCCAGCACCGGCGTTTCTAAGCTATTGCTGGCCAGAATGGCCGCCCCGTCCGGATAGACGCTTATAAACGACTGCACGATGTTACGCAGGGTTTCCAGATCGAGTTGATGTAAGGGTAGCCATTGGCAAAACAGGCCACCACTGGCAAGGCGCTCGCGCACGGCTCGGAAGTGTTCGACAGTGTAAAGCGCACCGGACCCGCTGCGCGCCGGATGGAAGTTATCCGAAACAATGACGTCGTAGTGTTGTTGGCTGGTGCGCACGTAACGGCGAGCGTCGGCCTTGATTAACCGTAGTCGAGGGTTGTCGCCTGCAAATACCAGTTGTCTGAAGTATTGCGATGCGTCGATAACCTCCGGCAACAGTTCCACGGCTTCGACCTGCAAGCTTGTATATTCGGCTGCGGAAGCTGCGGTCATCCCCGAACCCAAACCCAGGAACAGCGCGAGCTGCGGAGCCGGGTGCAGCAGTACCGGCAACAGCGCTTGTCGGGCATCGACCAACAGGCTGGAACTGCTGCCTTCTTGTTGCCGGCTATTGATACGCAGTCGCGCGACGCCGTCGGCGTCTTCCACCACGCTAACGGCGGCCATCGCGCCTTCTTGATAGCTGACCAAGCGTCCGCCAGCGGGGACTTCGACGAAAGTCAGCGGTGGCGCCCAAATGGCCAGTGCCGAAGCAAATCCTGCTGGTAGCCAAACGATGGGATTTAACCATGAACGTTTACTCGTCAGCGCCAGATAGCCAACGGCAATCACTAACAGCACGAATTTCGCTCCCAGCAAAGGAGTCATCAACACGCCGAACAACAAGGGTGCAACCGCCGCGCCTAAGGTATTGACGCCCAATGAACGCCCGAAACTGATGCCGGAGACGCTTGCACAGGCGCTGAGATGGCTGAACAAGGCCCCCATCACCAGCGTGGGCAACGCGAAGGCCGCTATAGCCAAGGCCGCTTCGGCACCGATGCCTGTTACTGTGTTGGCACCTAAAGTTTCAAGCAATGTGGCTTTAAATGGTTCGGACACCCACAGGCTAGTTGTGCCGGTTAGACAAGCCACTGCCAGCGCGCAAAGCAGTTGGTCGGTAAGCATTTCCCTATGACGGTGTTGAGTCAGCCAGCGCTGGTAAGCCGCAGCGCCAAGCGCACTACCCACCAGATACACTGCCAGCAACATTGCGAAGGTGTAGACGGTGTCTTCGGATACCTGACTCAGCACTCGCACCACTAGGACTTCATAAGCTATGCCTAGCAGGCCGGTAAAAGCCAGGCGTACCAGCGTGCGACGCGATTCTGGCGAAACGGGGTTTGCCTGTTGTACTGGCTCGCAATTATGCGGCAATGCGACAAGCGATAGCGCAGCGCAGAATAGATTAAGCGCGATGCAAATGGCTGCAGTGCGTGCCAGGCCCAATGCCGGCACTAACCAAAACGCGGCGGCCAGCACGCCGATCACCGCGCCAAAGGTGTTGGCGGCGTAATGCCTGGCGATGGACCGGCCTTCGGCCCGCAACCGGGCAGTCACTCTCTCCATGGCTGGCAGGGTTGCACCCATAGCGACAGTAGCCGGCAGCAGCAATAGAAATGTGCCGCAAAACGCTACCAGCCACTGCCACACCGGGGACGGCTGCGTACCGGTAACGTCAAGTAATTGTTCGCTTACAGGTGACATCAGAAGCGTAAGCACCACGCTCCACAACGCGATGATCATTTCACAGGCCGCATACCAGCGTAGCGGATGCGCGCTACTTTCAATGCGCGGTCCCATTGCCAGTGCGCCCAGTGCTAAGCCGCCGAAGAAGGCCGCGACTACCGCCAGCACTGCAGCGGATTCATGGCCCAGCCACAACGCGCACTGCTGAGTCCAGACAATCTGATACCCCAGGCCGGCAAAGCCGGAGGCCGTCATCAAGATCAGAGGAGCCCGGCGGGAACACATGTCAGTCGAAGCCGATAATATTGGAGATAATGAAGTATGCGAAAACAAGTCGGCGACCTTAGGTTTAGGGGCGAGGCTGATCTAGGTGGAACTGTATTTATAAACGGCGGGATGAAGTTAGCAATCAAGTGCCGAACTTGACGCTATACCCCCATGAATTCAGTTGCGTAGGTATGGCGTTCATGGCCAGCGTAAGCCGCCTCTCGCCGGCATTTGGCGGCACCGCGTGCATCAGATAGCTTGGAAACAGCACCAGATCACCCGGTTCGGGCTGTGGGCTGATCCATTTTTCCGCATTGAACGGGCCGGTGATGACGCCTTCGTGGTCATTTTTGAAAGCGAAATCCGTTCCGCCGGGGGACTTCATGAAAACCGTGCGCGACGAATCGTGCGTGGGCGTTAGATACACCACACCGGAAATAAAGCTGTTGGCATGATTGTGCATGGCCTGATAGCCACCGGTATCCAGTACGTTGACCCACATTTCCTTGATCGACCACCCCATGACTTCGCCAAACAGCAGCGCGCCAAATTCGCTTAACTTCGGCGTGATTAATGTGGCCGCTTCGACCAGCAGAGGGCTATCGCCGGGGCTGAGCATGGCGGTGTGAGAAAGCTTGGCAGACGAGTTGTTGTCTCGCATCGCCAGCGCGCTGAAATGTTCCACCAAGCCGTCTACCAGTGGGCGGGGCAGGGTTGCCGGCGCCCGCAGGATGGGGGTGGGGAAAATGCCGATGATTTCGTTCATTCGATTGCTTTAAGTAGAGGTGTGGGTGGTGGCGGGCTGTGCGCGCTTAGGTTCAGTTAAAGATGGCTAGCGTGCGCTCCCAGGACCAGTAAGCAGCCAGCGAGCCGATGCCGTAAAGCATGGCAGGCCGCGCCAGCGCGACCTTGGGCCAGCGCGAACTCAGACGCCATAACACCCACGCGACGGTCACCGTCAGCAATTGGCCGATTTCGACGCCGACGTTGAAGGTCAGCAAAGCCGGCAGCAGGTGGTTTTCGGGTAGGCCGATTTCCTTTAAAGCGCCGGCGAAACCCAGGCCGTGCACCAAGCCGAACAAAAAAGCCACCAACGCCGGATAACGTCGGGCCAGCGTCTGTTGCTTATGCAAAGCTTCGCCAGCGACCAGCATGATGGATAAGGCAATCGTGGCCTCCACCGGTGCCGAGCGCAATACCAGCCAGCCCAATGCGCTGCAAGCCAAGGTCACGCTGTGCGCCAAGGTAAAGGCCGTTATGGTCCATAGCAACTGGCGGTTGAAGCCGACCAGTAGTAGCAGGCCAATCACGAATAGCAGATGGTCAAAACCCGTGAGTATGTGTTCGATACCCAGAGTTGTGTAGGCCGACGCAATTTCTCCCAGTCCGCGCCTGTCGTCTGCCGAGCCGTATAATTGCGCGGTCGGTTGACCAGCCGTCAAGGTGTAGACCTTGGACTGACCATCGAGCCAGAAGATTTTGATAAGCGCGGCCGAAAACCGCTTGCCTACGCCTTGTATCGATAAGCTTCCTTTCAGTCCGGTATCGCCGCAATGTAATATGTTGGCTTCTGCCTGACAGCCTTCCGGCCATGCCGGTGTCAACTCTTCATTGACCGGACGTTTCTCACCAGCGCCCCACTGCCAAAAGAATTCGCCCGGCGACATTTCGCGGACTTGCATCTCGGCCATACTCATTTCATGAGCCCATGTTGTGTTGCTTAGCAATACGGTAAAAATCGCCAGCAGTATTTTTAAACTTTGCAGCTTCATTGCAGTATCACGGTTTCGTGTTTGATGGTGTATTTTTTCGCCAGGGCGCGCACGGCTGCAGTGCGTTGTTCAGCCATTGTGGCATCGGTCCAATCCTGCAAAACGACACCGTGTTGGTTTTCAAAGGTTGCAGGTTTCGGTGCAATAGCGGTGTCAACACGGATTGCTCGCCAGCCGTCACGGGTCGGCAGGGCTTGCCATTCGGCCAGTGGTGATGTTTCGAGCGCTTTGACAAATTCCGGGCCGTAACTCTGCTCGAGGTTAGCAATTGGCCGGCCTTTAAAGACCCGTAAGCCGGCCTGGACGTCGCCAGGGGTACCGGCGTTCAAACTTGCAACAAAGGCGCGCACGCTGGATTCGGAGATGTCGCCGGACAACACCGCCTCTTGAAAGTCATAGCGAGGCGGCTCATCGTATTTGGCGCGGTGGCTATCAAACCAGTCGCGCAGAATACCGTCGTCGTACGGAGGCAACTTGGTGTTGGCGTCAATCACGCTCAAGGCCTTGAAAATCACGCGTTCGCGGATGGCGTCGTCACCTTTGTCGAGCTGCATCGCCAAGCCTTCGCGATAAAGCACTTCGTTATCTAGCCAGACTTGTTGTAGCGCGGTCATTTCCTGTTCATTGGGTTCCCGGCCTCTGGACTCATGAAATAAGTCCTCCGATTCCTCGTCCACTTCCGTGGTGACGACAATCGTGTTCTTGTCGTCGGTTCTGCCAACAACCCAATAGTCGACGGCAAACAGCACGCCGCCCAGTAGAATGAAGTGCAACAGCGGTTCGCGCAGCCAGTTAGGCCAAAAGTTGGCGCAGCGGGTATGGGTGGAATCGTTATCAGTAGATCTCTGTAGTATTGTGGACATAATCAAATAGCGTAAAAAATGAGTGCCTAAGATTCCGGCAGAATCGCAAAATAAAGGGCAATTAGGTTCATTGCAGTACAAAAACCCCTAAAAACAAGAAAAGAGCCGCGCGACAAAACCTCGCGGCTCCTGGCTGCTAAAGGGTCAAATGACCCGCATCATAGAACGTTCAAATTGATGCTTTACCGCGACGGCCGACCGCGCCGAGCATTGCCAGGCCAGAGCCCAACAACCAGAACGCGGCCGGGACTGGCACTGAACTAACATTGTCCAGACCGACAAAGTTGGTTCCGGCGGCAGTCAAGTCAAACGACTGGGCAGCACCGTTGAACAAAAATGTGGCCTGCGTCCATGTGTCATATGCGCCGCTATTGTTGGCGGCTAGATCAAAGCTGCCCAGCAATGTACCGGTGCCGTTCAATCCTGAGTACGCCTTTACGGCACCAATTACGGCGACCGGACTGGAGTAGAAGAACGATAATCCGCTGTTTACGCCAGCGGCTACGTTAATGTACGCCGTGTCGTGCGCGTACGCGGTACCTTGTGCAGAAGGCGCGCCAGTGTAGTAAGTGAAGTCGGCATCGTTAGATAAACCGGACACGTTCACGAAAGACACACCGAGATTGGCGCCGCCCATGCTACCGTCAGCAGCGCTGCCGCCGTTGTAATAGTCGTTAACATCGCCGTTTGTGTAATCCCAGGTTTTCTCGAAATCCACCAGGAAGCCTGAGGCCGAAGCGAACGCAGGTGTACCGGCAAATAAGGCCACTGCAAAGAGTTGTTTAAGTTTCATTTTGTTTCCTGTCTATAAGTTACTTGACGCCGGCGACAATGGTAGAGCCATTGACCTGAACGTAAATCGGATTGCTGTAGAACCACAGATCAGACCAGGCCGCTACGTCATACGAAACCGCTTTTGCGCCAGCGATCGGACTGCTGCCGCTTGCTGTCGCCAAGTGTGATGGACACTTGTCGAATTCAGTTGTGCCGCTTGTGGCAGTACACGGAATGCTCAACCGGCTTGTGTCGCCCGCATTGGTATAAACGTCAGCCAGCGGGTTGCCGTTGGCGTCGGTCTCAAACGGTACGGCGGCTGGCAGGTTGGTGCCGCGTAGACGCACATACTGCGAGGCGGTGACAGCTGGAATGCGGTAGGTCATTTTCAGCAAGTCATTGCCAGCGTTGGTCCAGCCGGTATTGTTGAAGGTTTTGATGATTGCGGCGCTGGTGTTCTTAGCGGCTGCCGGAACGGTAGCCAAATCCGGATTGACCAGCCAGGTGTTTGGCCATTGGCCGGAATAGTCTGCCGCACCAGGCGTTTTATAGCCGGTCACTTTTCCGCTGATCACATCAATGTGATCAAGCACCGGCATGTTCAGCGCTTGGTTGATACCAACCTGAGCCAGCGACGGGTTGTTGAAGGTGTAAGGCGAATAGTTGGTTCCACTTGGATCGCGTGCCACGATGGATACCACGATTTCCGCACCCGGACGCACGACCAGTTTTTCACCCATGGTGGCGCAACCGGCCTTGTCGATGTCGGTATTGTTGGTCGCTGCGGTCAGTGCCAGCGCTTCTACAGACGCGTTGGTGCGTGCCGCTGGGCCAGGGTAAGAAGCGCAGGCGATGAAGCCCAAACGGTCGATGATTTGTCCGCTAGCCGACCAGCTGTTACCGCTACGCAAGCCGTCTACGATAGTTTGTGGACGCAATTTGTCGGATCCGTTACGCACCATGGTGTTAGTACGTTGATACTCGCCGGGGAAAAAGTCCTGTGTGGAGCGACGATCATCCGGACCGAAAGTGCCGCGGTTGTGCCAGTCGGAGCTGGCGAAGAACCACCAGTTACGGCCTTCACCCAACAGCGCATCCCAGACGCCGCCAACTTGCGCACCGTAGACACCGGTGCCACCCCAGGTTGTGCCGCCGACCGAGTCAACCAGAACGCCGCCTATGGTTTGGCGTTTAGGTTTGTATTCCCCGCGGTCGGAGGACGCGCCGTGGCCAGGTTGGGTCTCGAAACCGAAGGCGATCTTCGGCCCGGCGTTGTTGAAGTTACGTAAATGTTCGACGTTGAAGCCGTTGTTGCCGTCAGGGTTGAATGGTCCGGCGCGCTCTAAATGCGCGGGTACGTAATAGCTGCCGTTTGGATGATATGCCGCCATCCATTTCACGCCTTCGACGGTTTTCAAATGGCCCTTGGTGCCGGTGCCGGTGCCGCTAGGTTGGATCAATTTCTGGGCTGTGGCGCTCCAGCCTAATGAGGCATCGGTAGAATTAGCGCTACCGGGAATCGAGCAGTTCCAGTTGTTGCCGATCCCGCTGCCCACTGCGGTATTACCTTGGCTGGTGTCAGTGTCACCGCGGTCGAAGCAGTATTCCCATTGCGCCAGTGCATTGGCATTACCTTGGGGAGTATAGCCAGCGCTGTTAGGCAGGACGGCCGAGTCAAGTGAGCTGGGCATTTGGTCCGTAATGACGGACATCGATGTGTGTTCGTGACCGGCGACAACTGATTCGACGCCGATGAACAGCGGCAGGCTTTTCTCAGTAGCGAGGTATTCAATCAGCGGGTACTGAAATTCTTGAATAGACTGCCAGCGCCACATGTTCTTGTTGGGTGACGTACCTGACGACAAGCCCTTTGGCGTGATAGCTGGGTTGGTGTTCTGCCAAGTTGTAGTTGGCCCCTGAATTGTTACGCCATCGCTTGCGTAAACCAACGGGTAAGCCGGTGTTGCCAGGCTAGCGTCTTCGGCCAACGTACAGTTACGGTTGCCGTTACCGCCGTGCCCGGCTTGCACAAACCAGTCCAGACCCCAAGGCGTGTCGGTTTTGTCGGTGGCTTTCTTAACCAGCTTCTGCATCGAAATCGAGCCGTCCGAGCAGGTGGTATGGTTGTGAAAGTCACCAGATACATATTGGCCTGGGGCTTTGTCGGCTGCCGTTGCGACTGTAGGCGCAATGGCAAGGGCGGTGGTGCCGATGGCTGCCAGCATCGCGAGGGCGAGCGGGTTCTTTCTAAATCCTGCTTCCATTGTAACTGTTCTCTAGTAAGGGTTGGGAAATTCGAGGGTCGTACCTGACCGTTGCGAGCAACTGTGAATCCGTTAACATTTTTATAACCCAACTTTGTTACAGGGCATTTACAACCGTAAAAAACTAAATTTTTAGGGTGGGGGATTGCTGAGAACTTGCAGCGACGTGTTTTGCGTGGGGGCGAGCGGTAGCATATTCCCCGATGGCAAGCATAGTGATAAGGCTTTTCTAAGCGATAAGTCGGAACAGTGACTAGGTGGGCTTTGCGCAAAAGTAGGTGTGAAAATTGTAGGCAGGCGTAAATCGCGCGAGACGCGTTTCGCAAGTAATCCCGCTAAAAAATCATGTTTTGTGGGGTGCCTATATAACGGACAGCTACTCCGCCAAGTTTTCACGATCAATTCGGCATGATTCGCGAGAGTTTAAAATTTGCAAGACAGTTAACGCCGGACGGATTTGACTGGCTTATGGGCATTGACTAATCCGACAACACCTGAAATGAGTGGCCTATAAGGCTAGTCATATTCCTGTAACTTCATAAATATACTTTGAGTAAGCTGTGTAACGACTTCCCGTAGAGTTTTGCCACACTCTCCTTGATTGCAGCCACATTACGACCAGAGTTTTTGAAGTCGGCGTTTGTAACGAGCGTGGGTTTTTTCATATATGCGATTAAGCCGGTCTTTTAATATTGAAGGGGTGCAACATCCATTCTGGTTGCAACGATTGCAGTTTTGCTCAATTAATCGTCGGATGCTTTCTTCCAACGACCAGGCTTGTTCCACCAGTTTTTTCACTGATATTTTCACGTAACATTCTTCTTCTATTAGGGGGTTTGCCATGTCGTCTGAAAAATCAAAAGATGATAGAAAAAAGGTTGCTTTGAATAAAGAAACCTTCAAAACACTGAATACGTTTTCGAGGCTCAATGCCTTAAAATTGCGCCTGGTTGTTGATTCAATGGTTGATGTTGTCTTAAGCGACGAATATCTCTGCAGTCGGGTGATAGCACTTGCCGCCGAAAAAGAGACAATAGAAGAAGAATAGCAGAATCTGTCATTTAAGATAAAAGCATCGGTATTTGTTTGCGCGGCTCCAAGTTGAAATGCTTCGTACTGCGAAAATGGGCCGATACAACCAAGCTGAGCCCTTGGTGTTCAATACCATTGAACTTTTCAAAAAGCCGGAAACCGAATGAACGATTTTCGCTGTTTTCTAAGCGGTCAATTTCCTGCACTCATTTGATAAACCGCAGTACAAGATACTGCAGACAATCGACAGGGGGCTCCGACATGGTTTTTAAGGCTGTCTTTTTCAGGCGATTTTCCGATCTCCGTTTTTGCTGGCTGACGAGATTACACCGCGTCTGGTCTGGAAATCGGCTTGATTTGGTCGCCAATTATTTCTCGGACCTCTTGGTCGATTATGATCCATAGCCGGTGCTTCTTGGCATTGGTCGTCATACTCGCCTTAGCCCTTCAAGCCTGTACCGCGTGGAAAACCATGCCTCCTGCATTCGCGCTGGCGGCAACCGACTGCGAAGGCTTTTTCCAAGAAATGGATCGGTATATCGAAGATTACGATGTGGCGGACGCAGCTACAGCCCGGATCTCAGGCTTTCCGCAACTGCGTGTTGATCGTTTTCTGGCGTCGTTTGCAACGGAAAATATGACCGGGGAAGCTTATGCCGCATGGCTTGAGCATTTGCGGCAGTTGGATATGTCGGCCCGCTTAATAGAATGGCGTAACCTGCCACCCGAAGCAATCTCGCGGCTCGAAGTGTCTTTCGGACCTCATGTTGATACGACGGTGAATGTCTGTGGGCAGATTCTCAGCGAGCAGGCCCTGATTTATCCGAGTCGGCGCTCTCAACTGTTATCGGCGATCAATCCCCCCGATGCCTATTCGACCTGGCAGCGGTTCTTCGGTGTCTACTTTCTTACGCGTTGGACTATTGTTGAAGGTATTCGGCGCGAGCAGCAGGCGTTACGGGAGTCCTTCTTCAACGCCACGCAAAACCACTTCGGCACGAACCGGTCGATTCGATATGTGCCACCCACGGCGGATATTCTGGATGCTGCGGAAGTCGCAAAGATTCTCGAACAGTCGGCTAGCAAGCCATTGGCTATTCCGGAGCCTTCCGAAGACCAGTTGAGCCGATTATTCTCCACCTTTGCACCGGTATGGCGTGTCGATACGGCAAACGACAACGATCATATTGGTACTGTAGGAGTCGGTGCGGATGGGGAGGCCTCTATAGACACCGTGGACCCCGTTGTTTATACCCTGACCTCACATACTCGTTTCGGCGAGCAGGTGTTGTTACAGCTCAATTATGTCGTGTGGTTTCCGGCCAGAACAGCCGAAGCTTGGCTGGATCTTTACTCGGGCCGTTTTGATGGCGTGATTTGGCGGGTCACCTTGGGGATGGACGGCAGGCCCCTGGCTTATGACAGCATTCATTCCTGCGGTTGTTATTACCAGATTTTTCCGGGTGAGGGGGCGCTGGTCGTGCAAGCTCAGGACGGTTCTGAGCCAGTTTTGTCGCCAACATCGATTCCCACCCTTAAACCCAACGAACGGCTGACTGTCCGGCTAGCCTCGGGAAATCATTTCATCCGCGGCGTGATAGCGGAACAGCCGGTGCCGGAGCCTATTGTCTACGGCTGGTCTGATTACAACGAACTTCGCTCCCTGCCAGCGCCCGGCGGCCGGCATGTGAGCATGTTTAAGCCGGACGGATTGGTGGAGGGTAGCGAGCGTCTGGAGAGATTTCTACTTTGGCCCATGGGCGTGCCCAACGCTGGTGCTATGCGGCAGTGGGGAACGCACGCGATTGCCTTTCTAGGCAAACGGCATTTCGACGATCCGCGGCTTATGGAGAAACTCATCCGGCCTCTTGGAGATTAGCCGTGCAGGCTTGCCAGATCAGCATCAATCGTTTGTCTGCAGGTACCAGGTATTTATAGTTTAATTTAACAGCGGCAATACACTTACCATTCCCCAGGCAATACCACCGGCGGCTGGGATGGTCAACACCCAGGCCCAAACAATCCGTTCGATCACGGACAGTTTCAGTGTGTGCGGGTTCTTGGCAAAGCCCACGCCCATGATAGCGGTGGAAATACTATGCGTGGTGGAAACCGGCATCCCGAAATGAGCGGCGGTCAAAAGGATGGTTGCGGAACTGGTTTCTGCCGCAAAGCCGTTTATTGGATGTAGCTTGACCATCTTGTGGCCAAGTGTTTTGATAATTCGCCATCCGCCCACTGAGGTGCCGAGCGCCATGATTAAAGCACAACTGAGCACGATCCAGGTGTCGATGTCCTTTTCTCCACCATCCGGACGCAAGAATTCCGCCCAAGCAGGTAACTGATCGAGGGTGCCGGCGTTGTTTGCCGTAAAAATGGCTAGCGCGATAATACCCATGGTTTTTTGCGCATCGTTACTGCCGTGAGCAAAGCCCATATAACCGGCGGATACCAGTTGAGCCTTGCCAAATAAGGCGTTAATCCATTTTGGCCGCGAGATGTGTGCGATGAGGCCACCAGCAGCATTCATGCCGCTGATAATCGCCATCAACAGGCCCATGATTAAAATACCCAGGGTGAAGCCGGCAATTGGGGAGCTGATCATCGGAATCACAACTTTCCAGAGCAGTCCTTTGTTTTCCGTCCACACCAATGCTGTTTTTGACCAGATCAACACGTCCGGATTGTTGTGGCCGGCCGCCAGGGCCGCGCCGCATAAGCCGCCAATCAAGGCGTGGCTGGAAGAAGAGGGCAGGCCCAAGGCCCAGGTAATCAGATTCCAGATAATCGCCCCGGTCAGCGCGCAGATCAACACTTCAGAGGTGATTGTTACCACGGCGGTGTCGACCAGTCCGGACGAGATGGTTTTGGCTACTGCGGTGCCTGATAAGGCGCCGACCAAATTGGTCACCGCAGCGAGGATGACTGCCTGGCTAGGGGTTAATACTTTGGTGGCAACCACCGTGGCAATCGAGTTAGCGGTGTCATGGAAACCGTTAACGAACTCGAATATCAGTGCCGCCAGAATGACCAGCAAAAGCAGTGTCAGCATGACAGTCCTTCTATGAATTTTTTAAGACGATGTGATAAACGACATTGCCGGCATCGCGGCAGCGATCAATGGCTTTTTCGAGGATTTCGAACAAATTGGTTTTTACCAGGTAGCGGATCGGATCGGTTTCGTTGGCATAGACGTCGCGGTACAACTCCAGAATTTGGTCGTCGGCTTCCGCTTCAATGGTTTGCAGTTGATCGTTTAACCTTTTGACTTCGTCCAAATCCATGCCTTTGCGCAACTGGCCAACCATCTGCTCCAAAACCTGGCAGGCCTGCTCCAGCATCTTTGCGCGGCTGTTGAAGTCAACATCGCCGATGCGGCCCAAGGCTAAGCTATAGCGTTCCGCAAACTTTTCCACGACTTTGGGAATCTTATAAAGCGCGCCGTTCAACGCTTCAATATCCTCGCGATCCAGCACGGTCACAAAGGTATTAACCAATTCCTCGCTGATCTGGCCGAATAAATTCTTTTCCCGGCGCCGCGCCTGTTTGAATTTTTCCAATGACTGTTGGGTGGCGGATGTGCTTAGCAGCTCTATCAATGCCTTGGCCGAGGCGTGTGCCGATTCAGCACTGGCTTCAAGCAAGCCATAAAATTTATCGCCTTTGCCAAAGATGGTTTGTAGAGAGAACATGGAGTTTCCTTATTTGTGACAGTTTCATTAATTATTGTATAACAGCATAGGGCCGTGCGCAGGATCTGTCCGCACTTTAATGGAGCGCGCTGTTGGCGACTGCCCCAATAGTGGGTGTTTGCAGTTCGCTTTGCGCGGTACGCGCAGCGTCAAAAGTCGGGACAATAATGGTTTTGGCGCTGCTGAATTATTTTCGTGTTGGCCGAAAAAAAACTGGGGTTCGCGGCTTTGAGGTAGGGGGCGATGGAAAATTTTGAGACTGATTTCGTGAGGCGGAAGCGTCAAAAGTGCTATAGATCCAGGCTTGCAAATTAATGTTCAACGATTGTCGATAACGGCTGCGCCAACAGTTTTTCCAGGAAGAGGCTGGCTCGTTGTAAATTGGTTGCGCATCGCTCGCTTAATCCTGTACCCAGCTCGAAAGTTTCGGCTTGGATGCTTAGTAAATAGCACGGTGGTAGCGGTTGTTTGCCGACGGATTGATAGACCGACAGCAGCGCGGCCGGGCTCAGCGCGTGGCTGGAGTAACTGTGGTCTTGGGCTGGGGTTAATGGGGTAAAGGTAAAGCTGTCCGGGCAATTTTCCGCGGCATCGACAAACACCACCAGTTCGCGATCTTGCAAATCCAGCGCGTGTTCGATCTGTAATTGAAAGTCACTGAGCAATTCTATACTGCTTAAGTCGAGATGCTCGGCCAGATAATCCAAAAGCAAAGGGCCTACTGCATCGTCGCCACGGCTGGGATTGCCGTAACCGAACACCAGGATGGGTTTGCTCATTCGCAGCCGTGGATAAATTCGCCGCTGCTGTGCCGAACCAGTTTATCCACCAACTTGCCGTCCGCATCGACCAGTTCCAACTGCAAGGGCATTTTGCCGACCGCATGCGTGGCGCAGGACAGGCAAGGATCATAGGCGCGAATCGCCACTTCCAGGTTATTCAACAAGGGTTCGGTCAATTCGCGGCCCGACAAATATTCCGCCGCAACTTGCCGCACCGATTCGTTCATCGCTGTGTTGTTGCTGGTGGTGGAGACGATCAGATTGGCTTTGGTGACAATGTCGTTTTCGTCGATTTGGTAATGATGAAACAGCGTGCCGCGCGGCGCTTCGATCACGCCTATGCCTTCGTAGCGTTTTTCGCCCTTGGCGACCAAGTCGTTACTCAGTAAGTCCGGATCGTCCAGCAAGATTTGGATGCTCTCCGCGCAATGCAGTAATTCGATCATCCGGGTCCAGTGAAAGGCCAGGGTGCTGTGAACCATGGTTGCGCCGCCGTGCTGCTTGAACTCGACGCGCGCGGCTTCCGCCAGTGGCGTGTCGATAAAATCGCAATTGTTGACCCGCGCCAACGGCCCCACCCGATACCAGCCATCGGCTTTACCCAGCGCAGTCAGGTAAGGGAATTTCATATAGGTCCAAGAGCGCACTTCTTCGCGGATCAATTCCTGATAATCGCAGTAATCGTAATGGTCGACCAGGGGTTCGCCTTGCTGGTTTTTCACCCTAATCCCGCCGTGATAAAGCTCCAACGCACCGTCAGGTTTGGTCAAACTCAGGTAGTTGCTGCGGATGGTGGCGAAGTCGTCGTAATAGGGCAGGTTGGAGGTGTGGACTTTGGTGACCAGTTGCAAAGCGCCTTGCGCCCAGCTCACAATTTGGCCGATGTCTTGTTTCAGATAATCCCGCTCGTCTTTGCTCAGCGCTTTGTTCATGCCGCCGGGAATCGCGCCGGTGCCGTGAATGCGCTTGCCGCAGACCATGCGGATCACTTCCTGGCCGTATTTGCGCAGTTTCACGCCTTGCAAACCAATATCCGGATAATCCGCCAGCACCGCGACGATACTGCGTTTGCCTATCTCGCTTTCGAATCCGAACAGCAAATCTGGGCTGGACAGGTGGAAAAAATGCAAGGCATGCGATTGCAACACCTGACCGAAATGTAACAAGCGCCGTAACTTGTCCGCAGCCGGCGGCAGATTGGCCGGATCGACGCCGACCAACTGGTCTATGGCCTTGGCTGCGGCCAGATGGTGGCTGACCGGGCAGATGCCGCACAAGCGCTGCACCATCACCGGCAGCTCCCAGTAAGGGCGGCCCTGAATAAATTTTTCAAAGCCGCGGAATTCGACGATGTGCAGGCGGGCTTGCTGGACCTGATTGTTTTCGTCGAGCAGCAGCGTGACTTTGCCGTGGCCTTCCACGCGGGACACCGGATCGACAGCGACCCGTTTTAACTTGCCGGCTTCGACCAAGGCCGGATCGGCGGTTTCAAGATATTCGTACACGGGTTCCTCCGTTAGTCGTAATGGACTAACTCGTAAGGTAAAGTCGGGTCGCGGCCTTCGATCAATGCACTCAGGTAGTGCCAAAACACATCGGCGGATGGCGGACAGCCGGGCATAAAATAATCGATCTTGACGATCTCGTGGACCGGTCGCACCTTGTCCAGCAGCAAAGGCAATTCCGGGTCGCTGGGTATCTGCGGATTGTCCACGCCGATGCCGTCCTGGTAGGCTTCCAACAGGCAATCTTCCAGCTTGAAAAAGTTACGCAGCGCCGGCAGGCCGCCGTTGATGGCGCAAGCGCCGACGGCGATCAGAATTTTGCAGTTAGCGCGAAACTCGCGCAGCACATGCACGTTTTCGGAATTGCAAACCCCGCCTTCGATCAGGCCGATGTCGCACGGGCCGCAGTGTTCGATGTCGGTGAGTGGCGAACGGTCGAATTCGACGATGTCGGCCAGTTTCAGTAAGCGCTCGTCTATATCCAGAAACGACATATGGCAGCCGAAGCAGCCGGCCAGCGAGGTGGTGGCGATTTTGATTTTAGCGGCCATGTTTGATGTCCGGCGCGGGCGGCATCGTCGCCGCGTAGTGGGAGTCCGGGCCTCCGTTCTGCTGAGCCGCATCCGCCAACTTGGTCGGGTCGCAGCTTGGGTAGCCGCTTGCCTCACCGGCCTTGATAACTGCTTTTTCGCAGGCGACCTCGCTGATGGGATGCCCGTCATAAATGCGTTCGCCAATCGGCGTCAGGTAGGCGCTACGTTTGACCAGGATCGCTCCGGTCGGGCAGACATGGGCGGCCTCGTCGTTGACACTAATATCGCTGTCTTTCAGCTTGCCACTGGGCGAGTTGATGACTAAGCGTTTGTGGATGCCGCGTCCGGCGATGCCGAACACCTCCTTGCCGTCTTTTTCCTTGCTGGCGCGCACGCACAGATTGCAGAAAATGCAGCGGTCGTGGTCGATCAAAATATCCGGGTGCGAGGCGTCCATCTCGCGCTGCGCATAAAAATGCGGATAGTGGTTATCCAGCATGTTTTGATGGTAGGCCACGGCCTGTAACTGGCAATTGCCGGATTTTTCGCAGGACGGGCAAAAGTGGTTGCCTTCCACGAACAGCATTTGGGTGATGCGCTGGCGGTCGTGTTGCAGGTCCGGGCTGTTGCTGATCACCGTCTGACCGTCGGCAGCCGGCAGCGTACAAGCGGTATTGGTGCGGCCGTTGACTTTCACCGTGCATAACTTGCAACTGCCGTAAGGGGCGTAGCCCGGTCGGTGGCACAGATAAGGAATGTACACGCCGGCAGTGCGCGCCGCCTCGATAATGGTTTGGCCGTCGCTGAACGGTACGGCGATGCCGTCGATGCAAAGAGTGCCGCTCATATCAATTCTCCACTTGCGATAAATGCGCTGCGTCGTCATCGCGCTGCGCCATACGGCGGGCCACGGCCAGGGTGGCGTCCAAATCAAAACCCGGGGTAAAACTGCTTTGTTTTAATTGCTTAAGATACAGCTCCGGATGGCTGACCAAGGTGCTTAAAATCGGATTGGCGGCGGAATCGCCCAGACCGCAATGGCTGTTGTTTTTGACGACCAGGCATATCTCGTTGAGTTCTTCCAGATCGACCGCGGCGCCGTTGCCTTCGACAATTTTCCGCAGCTGATTTTTCAACAGCGTGGTGCCGACCCGGCACGGCGTGCAAAAGCCGCAACTTTCATGGGCGAAGAAATCGGTAAAGTTTTGCACGATGTCGAAAATACTGCGGCTATTGTTGAACACCATAAACGAGCCAGCGGTGGACAGGTCTTCGAAGGCTATGCGCCGTTGCAGTTCCCGGTTGGAAATAAAAGTGCCGGAAGGGCCGCCCACTTGCACACCCAGCACGTCATCCGCGCCGCAGTCTCGCAAAATCTCTTCAATTGATGTGCCGAATGGGTATTCATAAATGCCGGGCCGCGCGCAGTCGCCGCTGATACTGAGCAGTTTGCTGCCGGTCGATTGTGCGGTGCCGACTTCCGCAAACCATTGCCCGCCTTTAATGGCGATGTGGGTGGCGGCGAAAAAGGTCTCGACGTTGTCCACCACGGTGGGTTTGCGTTGGTAGCCGCAGATTACCGAGTTGGGCGGTTTGACCCGGGGTATGCCGGGCTTGCCTTCCAAGGACTCGATTTGCGCGGAGGCCTCGCCGCAGATGTAAGCGCCGGCGCCCATGCGAATTTCAATGTCAAAATCAAAACCTGACCGGCCGAGAATATTGCGACCCAGCAATCCGTTGGCGCGGCGGTGTTTTAACACGCGCTGCAATTGCTCGTAGAGGAATAAATACTCGGCGCGTAGATACAGTAAACCTTGATCCGAACCAATTATCGCCGCGCACAAAGTCATGCCTTCAAAGACTTGATCGGCATAGACATCGAGCAGCATCCGGTCTTTAAAGGTACCAGGTTCACCCTCGTCGGCGTTACAGATCACGTAGTGC
The DNA here is from genome assembly GCF_014850955.1 of Methylomonas albis. NCBI lineage: Bacteria > Pseudomonadati > Pseudomonadota > Gammaproteobacteria > Methylococcales > Methylococcaceae > Methylomonas > Methylomonas albis. Next base: position 3,620,532 of record NZ_JACXSS010000001.1, on the reverse strand, counting down.
GGCGTTTCGTTCTGTGCCGAACAGGTGCGCCATTTCAATGCCGTTTTAAAGCCGGCACCGCCGCGGCCGCGCAGGTTGGATAAGTCTACTTCCGCTAGGGTTTCCGCTGGTCCTCGGGCAAATGTGGCCGCTAGCGCTGTGCCGTTATTAAACGGCTGATTGAGCAGTAATCCGGGTTTGCGGATTTCTTCGGTAACCGCGAAAAACTCTGCAGGCCAGTCGGTCAAGGGGGCTTGCTGTTCGATCAGTTCGGCGATTACATCTATTTTGGAATAATCCAGGCGCGTCAAGGCATAGCCGTTAACCAAGCCTGCAGGGCCTTGGTCGCACATGCCGGTGCAGGAGGTATTGTTGAGGCTGACTAGACCGTCCGTACGGACTTGGCCAACTTTGACTTTCAGCTTTTCCGCCAGATAATTCAGCAGTTTTTCCTTGCCCAGCATCCGATCGGTAATCGAATCGCTGATGTAAATGTCGTAACGGCCCTGCGGCGCCAGGTGCAAGAAACTGTAGAATTCCGCGACAGCAATAATTTGGGTGCGGGGGATGTTTAGGGCTTTGGCAAGTTGCTCGATAGCTGCCTTGGGAATATGCAGGTACTGCACCTGCACGGCCCTTAGCATCTGTAAAAGCCTTTCCGGTTTGTGGTCCGCTTCTGCAAGAACAGACCGAATAAAAGTGTTCATCGTCGAGTTACTGGGCAGTTATATTGAATCGCGGTGTCCCATTGCATGTGAAAAATCATGAGCTATCCCGCATACCATTTTTAAGTGGGCGCTAGATTTTTCAAACTTATCGCTGGCAGCATACTTGGCGAATCGGCCCACACGTTTTTTGCGCGCGCCGATAGAATTCCAATTGCCAAGCGCAAGTGCCTGCCTTGTCTCTGAATGCGTAAACCCTGAAATCCTTCCGCGCGATCTTCACCGTCTTTTCCGGGAAGCATTTGCAAATGCGCCGTCATCCATGGCGCAATACTAAACAAATTAGTGGGGCGTGGACAGTAAAATATTGCCGATTAACAGGTGCTCATTCGGCTGAAGAGCTTGTGGCGTTGGCAGGAAATAGGTTTTTTACCGGACTCGCGGACGCAGTCGTGCTTGCGGTATTGATAACAGAGCACGCAACGGTTTAAGCGGCGCTGGTAACGGCCATAAGCACTAAACACCAAGCGTTCCAGGCGAGCTAATTTGCTATCGTTGACAGCAAACAGTCTGGTTTGCTTGGCGTGTAATGAGGCATAAAGTTGACGGGCTTGATCGATTAATATGTCGTTGTCCATCGTCATTACCTGGCTTAATCGCTGCTGAATCGAAAATAAACGGCGTTGGCATGTGCGATTGAACATGCTGAGCTAAATTATTACGTCTGCTTACGTTGAGCGCTTTGATTTCAATCAACGTAGCCTAAAAATGTCAATTTTGAATCAGTCCATGCTGACGGAAATAGAAGGCCACATTGACTAACCCGATCATCACCGGAACTTCGATCAATGGCCCAATGACTGCGGCAAAAGCCGCGCCGCTATTAATCCCAAACACCGCTACCGCCACCGCAATCGCCAATTCAAAATTATTGCTGGCGGCGGTAAACGCCAGCGTGGTGGTTTTGCCGTAGCCGGCGCCGATGGCTCTGCCCAGCAAGAAGCTCAGTAGAAACATCACCACGAAGTAAATCAACAACGGTATCGCAATCCGCACTACATCCAGCGGCAATTGCACGATCAAATCGCCTTTTAGCGAAAACATCACCACTATGGTAAACAACAGCGCGATCAAGGTCAGCGGGCTGATTTTGGGGACAAAATGCTGGTGATACCAATCCTTGCCCTTGGCTTTGACCAATAGAAAGCGCGTGCTAAAGCCGGCCAGAAATGGAATGCCCAGATAGATGAAAACGCTTTTGGCGATTTCGCCGATGCTTATATCAACCAGACTGCCCGGCATACCGAATAAGGGCGGCAGCACGGTGATGAACAACCAGGCATAAACGCTGTAAAACAACACCTGGAAGACGCTGTTAAATGCCACCAAGCCCGCCGCATATTCGTTGTCGCCGTCTGCCAATTCGTTCCAGACGATGACCATTGCAATGCAGCGCGCCAGTCCTATCAGAATCAAACCCACCAGGTAGTCCGGGTAATCGCGCAGAAACACGATAGCCAATACAAACATCAAGACTGGGCCGAGCAGCCAGTTTTGTAGCAAGGAAATCGCCAATATTCGCCAGTTGCGAAACACGTCGCCCAGTTCTTCATAACGGACTTTCGCCAGCGGCGGATACATCATCACGATCAAGCCAATGGCGATGGGGATATTGGTGGTGCCGACCGATACCGCTGTATTGAAGTGGGTCACTTCTGTCGGAAACAGAAAACCGATGCCAACCCCAAGCGCCATGGCGATAAAAATCCATAGGGTCAGGAAACGGTCGAGAAAGGATAAACGGGCGTTAGGGCAATGCGGGGTGTTCATTGAAATCTCCAAGACAGCTATTTACTGTGTGGTGCTATCGGCTGCCGGCGGTTTGCAGCAACTGCTGGCGGGCTCTAGTTGCACGACTTCATCGTCGCCAAATAAGGGAATGGCTTGTAAGGAATGGAAGGCTTCCCAGGCAATGCCTTGCGGATCGACAGTCCAGTATTTATCCGATTGGGCATAGCAGCAGTTGGCTTGCTTTTGCGCGGCGACCGGCAACTCGGCGGCGGCCAGATTTTGCTGGACTGCTTCCAGTTCCTCACCCGATTGAACTTGTATGCCCAAATGATCCAGACCTGGTTGGCGACCGCGACTGGAAATCGCAAAATTGACGCGCGGATCGTCCAATAGCCATTTGGCATAATCCTCTTCGCGGACGCTCGGTTGGCTTTGAAATAAGGCGTTATAAAAGTCGATATTTTTCGACAGATCCTCGACGGCGAGATGGATATGCAGGCGTTTCATCGCGTTTGCTCCGGGGTAAAAGGGTGGGTGAGGTTGGAGATTTGCTAGCGTTGTTTAGTGGGGACCTCTGAAAATTCCCTCTCCCTCAGGGAGAGGGCTGGGGTGAGGGATGTAAATAATTGATTTTAATCCCCTCATCTCAACCTTCTCCTTTATGCCCCGTAGGTACTAAGGGAGAAGGAGTTTTAGAGATTCCCCAATGGTCGCCAGCTAATGCTAGCAAGCGTTCGACGCCGGTCGGCTCGTCCTGCAACAATGGCACCAGCGCGTAGCGGCTGGCATAGTGATTGGCGACGGCAGCGATTTCCGACAATTCATTGGCGGCGCGTTGGCGTAATAGCGGGGAATGCACGGTGGTTGCCGCAACGCTGTTATTAATCACCCACGCCCAAGGTTCGATGCCGGCCCGGCGCAGATCGTTTTGCAACTGCGCGGCTTCCAGCACTGGGGTGGTTTCCGCCAACGTCACTATCAGCACCTTGGTTTGGCGCGGGTCCTGCAATTGCATCATGGGGGTGGTGAAATGCTGCTGGGAATCGCCCATTTGCCTTGACACTTCGCGATGGTAAGCGCCGGTGGCGTCGAGTAGCAGCAAGGTATGGCCGGTCGGCGCGGTATCCATCACTACAAATTTCCGGCCGGCCTCGCGGATGATGCGGGAAAAAGCCTGAAATACCGCAATTTCTTCGGTACACGGCGAGCGCAGGTCTTCTTCCAGCAAGGCGCGGCCAGGCGCGTCCAATTTGGCACCTTTAGTGGCCAACACATGTTGGCGGTAGCGTTCGGTTTCCGCATGCGGATCTATTTTGCTGACTGTCAGGTCAGGCAAAGCGCCGTTTAGCGTGTCCGTTAAATTGGCGGCTGGGTCGGAAGTGGTCAGATGTACCGGCAAACCGCGTCGAGCAAGTGCCACTGCCAACGCCGCAGCCAGAGTGGTTTTACCCACTCCGCCCTTGCCCATCAGCATCACCAGTCCATGGCCGTCCGTGGCAATCTCGTCGACTAGTGACGATAGATTGGCTGCCGATGTGGCGGGCGTAACATCATTGTCAGGCATGGATAGCGGCTCGGAACGACGCAGCAATTGTCCAAGAGCCATCAGCCCAACCAGATTGAAGGGCTTTAATTCAATGCGATCCGTCGGTAAGCCGCTCAGCGCCGCCGGCATATGGATTAAGGCGTTTTGCTCGCGACGATAGATTGCACTGGCCAGCCGATCTTGTGCGGTTTCGCTCTCCGGCAAAATACCGTTGATCAGCAAATATTGTTGCGACAAGCCGATGGCGTTTAATTCCTCATGGGTACGAGCCACTTCGCGCAAGGTCGATTGTTGAGCGCGGGCGACCAGGATCAACCGGCTGCGTTGCGGATCTGCTAGTGCGTCGACAGCAGCTTTATATTGGCTGCGCTGTTTCTCCAGACCGGCCAATGGCCCCAGGCAAGAGGCATCGCCTTTGCCTTGTTCCAGAAAGCCGCTCCAGGCGCCGGGGAGTTGCAGCAGGCGGATGGTGTGGCCGGTCGGCGCGGTGTCGAACACGATGTGATCGTAGTCGGCGGTCAATACCGAGTCGGTCAGCAGCGCGGTGAATTCGTCAAATGCCGCGATTTCCGTGGTGCAGGCGCCGGATAGTTGCTCTTCTATGCCTTTGACGATGCTGTCCGGCAACACGCCGCGCACCGGACCGACGATGCGGTCGCGATAGGCCTGGGCCGCCGCTTGCGGATCGATTTCCAAGGCCGCCAGGCCGGATACGGCCGGAATGGCGGTGATCTTGTTGCCGATGTCGATGCCAAATACCTGGCCGACATTCGAGGCCGGGTCGGTACTCACCAACAAAACCTGTTTGCCCGCATCCGCTAATTGCACGGCGGAGGCGCAACCGATGGAGGTCTTGCCGACACCGCCCTTGCCGGTAAAAAATAGAAAGCGCGGCGCTTGGTCGAGGAATTTGCGGTCGCTGTTCACAGCACTATCACCAGAAGTTAACAACAGCTGCTGCCGCTGCAACAGCCCGACGCGGCTTGCTCTTCCGCTACCTTAATCGCTGCCCAACGCGCCAATTCGGCTCGATTGGGATAACGACCAGCCAATGCGACTTCACCATCGACCAGGATCAAGGGCAGGGCTTCGGCGCCGGAACGTTCCAGAAAGGCTTTTACCACCGGGTTCTCGGCAAACGCCAAGGGCGTTTGGGCCAGATTAAAGCGCTCAATGTCGGCACCGTTCTGCTTGGCCCAATCGACATCGGCCGCAAACCCCACTAACTGCTGATCGACTTCCACACCGCAAACCCCGGTGCTGCAACACAAAGCGGGATCGAATATTTGAATGCTGGTCATGAGGTAACTCCTTAACAATTAAGGCAACAAGGTGCCGATGCGATCCAGTTCGGCTTTCAGGCGCTGCGGATCATTTTTTAATTCTTCCAACGGCAAAGCAAAAAACTGCTCGATGCGATGGCGCAGAATGCCATAAGCGACCATGAAGGCGGCGTCGATTTCCTCGTCTGTACCTTCAACATGGGCGGGATCTTCGACGCCCCAATGGCTGCGCATGACCGGACCCAAATAGGTCGGGCAGGTTTCGTTGGCGGCATTGCCGCAGACGCTGAGCACGATGTCCGGCGTTACCGGCAGGTCGTTCCAGGACTTGCTGTAATAGCCCTCGGTGGATATGCCTTCTCTGGCCAGCAAGGCCAGCGAGCGCGGGTGGATCTTGCCGGTGGGTTTGCTGCCGGCGCTCAGACCATGCCAGCCGGCCGGCGCCAAATGATTGAAAGTGGCCTCGCCAAGGACGGAGCGGCAGGAATTGCCGGTACATAGAAATAATACGTTCATGATGGAGTGTCGGTCTGGGTTGAGGGTAGAGAATCTTTGGTATCCGTGTCATTGCCGGAACAGGCTGAAAGCGACAAGCAGGCATTGCCGTTGCAACAGTTCTCGGTCAGGAACGCCAAAAGCTCGTTCATCGCCGCAAAGTTGGCGGTATAAATCACGAAACGGCTTTCGTTGCGCGAGCTGACCATGTTCGCATAAGCCAGTTCCTTCAAATGAAACGACAGAGAAGAAGGCGCAATGCCGGTGGCTTCGCTGATTTTGCCGGCGGCCAAACCTTCCGGGCCGGCTTGGACCAGCGCGCGGTAAATTGCCAAACGGGATTCTTGCGCCAGTGCAGCCAACGCGATAACAGCAGTTTTATTTTCCATATTTCAACGATAATTGAAATATGGAAGTGAGTCAATATTTGCATCGGTTTAGCGGACTGATAGCCGGTGAAATTGGCGGTATTGAAGGGGAAATTCATGCCAATAAAGAGCAGCCATTTACGCAGATGGTCCTGGGGAAGTTATTTTTCGCACGCTACACTGGCACAACGCGTGGCTTATCATGTGATGCTTGATGTGTTAAGGATGCGCAGCAGACTGGGAGCTTTTTCCCAAACCCGATTCAGGGAGTCGTCCCTGATTTTTTGAATACCGCCAAAGTGCAGGAGCCATGTTCAACACTATTTTCAAAGTATTAAGCAAACCGCTTGGTCTTGGCTTAATAAGCCTTTTGGCCGCTTGCGGCAATATGCCGGCCAAGCCCAATACCACCGATTTATCTTCGGCAAACTTGCCTGCCGTTGCCGCCGAATTTATCACCACCCGCGCGGGTGAAGAGCACGACCACGAAGCACACCAGGCATTGCCGGCAGAAGTTAGCTGGCGCTTTTGGCGCGATAGCCGGCAGATTACGATAGAAAGGCCGCAATTGGGGGTGGGGGAGCTGTGGCAGTTAAATGACCGGGAGCTTACCCATCGCAAGTTGTATCACCAAGACCGGCGGGCTATCGAATTTCAGGCCGGCGATTTGCGCATGCTGGAAATCGCGCCGTCCTGGCAAAAATTGGCGCTGTTAGTGGATAGTCAGCTGCTAGATAAGCTGATAGCCGAGGAAGTCGAATGGACCGACGGCATCCCCACTCGCGAATATCAAGGCAAAGTTGCGGACACCGAATGGCATGTGCTGATGCGTCTGGATTTGGCCTTACCGCTGTTGATCGAACGTCAGCAAGGTGATTTTTCCGAGCGCACAGAGTTATTGCACGCTTATCCGCTCCGGGCCGCGCCTTGGCAACCCACCTCCACTCAGGGCTACGATGTGATCGACTTTGCCGATTTGGGCGACAAGGAATCCGACCCGTTCGTGATCAAGGTGCAAGCGCAAATGGGCCATGAGCATCACCATTAAGCGCGGTAGATCCGTCAGGCAAAAAAAAGCCCGCTGTATCGCGTACCAGCGGGCCCGAGTACTACTACAGAGCTTACAACTAATCCATAAAACTTAAGGTGCCGGCAAAATCCGATTTTGCGGGCCGGGGGCTACAGTACCATTGACGCTAAAGTAGTTTTCCAGCGCGTCCAGATCCAGCGCGCCGCCCAGACGATTGCTGCCTTGCGTCAACACATAATACTGATCGCCGCCGTCCGCCATGAAATTGTTGACGGTAATCCGATAGCTGGCGGCAGGGTCGACCACGATGCCATTGATTTTGATACTGGCGGGATCGACGTTATCGCAAGCCGTGCCTTTTTCCTGCCATGCGTAACTGAAGCTGTTTGAGACTTGCAGGATACGGTTGAAAGGCTGGCCGGTTACGGGTGCGCTTGCCGGATAACCTACAGTGCAGCCGGTGAACTGTTGCTCCAGCAAGGTATGGATTTGCGCGCCGGTTAAGGTCAGCGTTACCACGGTATTGCCGAAAGGTTGCACGGTAAAGGCTTCCGCGTAAGTAACCTTGCCGTCACCTTCGCCGGCGGCGCTCGACGGATAGGTCAGGTTGGCGCGGATGCCGCCGGGATTCATGAAAGCCGCCACCGCTTCGCCGAAACCGACGTTTTGGGTAGCCAGCAATTGCGCGTCGGCAATCACGTCGCCCAGCGCCGATTCGCCGGCCGCGTTGGCCGTAGTGGTGATCGCCGCGCTGACGCTGCCTATCACCCGGTTAGCGATAGGGGTGGACAGGGCTTTGTAATTGTCGACGATGGTTTTAATCGCCGCGTTAGGTGTGATGCCCGTGTTGCGGCGATCAACGACGATGTTTTCCGCGTTGACGCTGCTGACTTCGCCGTTGGCGGTGTTGATGGCCACGTCGATGTCGGTCAAGACCCGGCCTTGCGAATTGGCGCTGGTCACCGAAATCAAGCGGCCGGCTTTGTTGGCGATTTGGCAGTTATAAGCTTGATGGGTGTGGCCGGAAATTACCAAATCCACTTCGTCGTCCAACTGGTTGACGATGGTTTTGATCGGCGAGCCGTCCAAACCGCCGTCGCAGCTGTTGATGGTCGATGCACTTTGCGTGATCGGTATGGTGCCGCCTTGATGAATCAACACCACCACCGCTTCGACGCCGCGCGCTCGCAATTTGGGTATCAAGGCGTTCACCGTGGCCGCTTCGTCTTTAAACTCCAGGCCGGCCACGCCGGTGGGGGTGACGATGGTGGGGGTTTCTTTCAAGGTCATGCCGATAAAGCCGACCCGCACTCCGCCCACCACTTTTACCGCGTATTGCGGAAAAAGGGTTTTGCCGGTTGCAGTTTCTACGACATTGGCGGCCAGGAATTTAAAATCAGCGCCCTCGAACGGCACCGGCGTACCGACCGCCGCGCCTTGGCAGGAGTTCGGATCGGTGGGATGGCAGCCGCCGTTTTGCATGCGTTTGAGTTCGGCCTTGCCTTCGTCGAATTCGTGATTGCCGACCGCGTTAAACTCCAGACCCAGGCGGTTCATGGTTTCGATAGTCGGTTCATCGTGAAACAGCGCGGACACCAGCGGCGTGGCGCCGATGATGTCGCCGGCCGATACCACCACGGTGCTGGGATTTTGGTTTTTCAAATCGCTAACATAACCGGCCATCCAGTCCACACCACCGACCGGAATATTGGTAGATGCCGCGCTGCTGGGTGTTTGCCGGAATGTGCCCGGCGATTCTAATTGTCCGTGGAAATCGTTGAAAGCGACGATTTTGATGGTGACGGTAGGGAGGGTGGTCACTGCATGAGCAAGGCCAAACGCGCCTAAACCCAGCGCAATGCCTGCGGCAAGTTTATTTAATGTCATTGGTTTATACCTTACTTAGTGGATTTGCGGCGACGCGAGACCCAGCCCAGCAGGCCGGCACCGGTTGCGTATAAGCCTGCAGCGGAGGGCAAAGGCACCGCCGTAAGAGTTTGTAATCGGATCGCACCGACAGTGGCGTTAAGTGGGATTCCCTCGTCATCTAAAGCTGATTGGATTAGTACGCCAGTGATGCTGTAATTTCCGGGAGCAAGTTTAAATATGCCCCGGCTGAAGTTGGCGTCGTTGAAGGCAACATCAAAATTGGTACCCAGATTGTCTGGATAGCTATTGGTCGGGGTGGACATATTTGTAACCCAAATGCTCGATGGTGAAGAACCATAGGGCGTTTGATTATTAAAGGGGATGCCGTTTCTTATTACCAGAAATTGATCGCCAGCATAGCCGCCATCTACTACCTGTAAAATAGCGGTTTTCGTTAAAGAAAAGTCAAAGCTCAAAGCATTGTTATCCAAATCTATCCATTCCAATTCACCGGAAGTAGATACTGAATTGTCTACGTCGAACGCATGCCAGGCGCCGTCGGCATTAATGGTAATGGCCTCGGCTTGCGTGCAGATTGCCGACAGCAAGGCCACGGCAAGAACAGATTTTTTGATCATTTAGAGTGCTCCGATTTCGACAGCCGGCAGGTTTTTGTTATCAGTCGCTGGCTGCTCGTTCATATTGGGTTGAGAGGTATCTGTCGCTATGGGTAAAGCAAGTACAGCCTAAGGATATTTTGTGATGAACATATGATTGCTCAATGAAGATTTCGTGAAATGTAATACACGGGGGGAGGGTTTTATCCCGGCGGTGGCTTTGGCCTGCGTGGTTAGAATGCAATCGATGGCATTCGCGGAATGAAGTATTTCTGGATGTAATTAGTCCGGCTTGGTTTTCGACTGTTTGAGCACAGAGCTTGGCTGTTGGGCAAAATAACTCCAGTGATGAGGTTCTGAGCTTGGCTGATTGAGTTCTGAAGTGGAATGATTGAGAAAAAAGCTTGGATGACGGAGAAATTTTCTCGGTTGTTCGAGTTCGGAGCTTGGTTGTTGGACAAAATAACTCCAATGATGAAGCTTTGATCTTGGCGGATTGAGTTCTGAACCGGAACGACCAAGAAAATTTCTTGAATAACCGAGTTTCGAGCTCGAGTAACCGAGAAAATTTCTCGAGTGATCGAGCTCTGACCCAGAATAGCCGAGTTATTTTCTCGATCATTGGACAAAATAACTCCAACCGTGTGGTTCCGAGCTTGAATGATGGAGAAAACTTCTCGGTTGCTTGGGGTCGAAGTGTCGCTATCGCGACGATTGTTTATAAGTCGGTTTTCGGACCGACGGCCGAGATACTTTCTTTTGCTCCGCCAAAAGAAAGTATCCAAAGAAAAGGCGGCCCGGATACCGCTTGTTCCCTGCGCTCCTCGGGTTTGCACGGGCTTGCCTGAAGGGGCTTCCCAGCCCCTGCATGCAACGCGCCGCATCCCTGCGGCGCCCCTGACGGGCTATTCCGTTCAAACCCTCCGGTGCTCGGCGCTGCATACGGGAGAAAACCCCGCCGCGAAGTTTGAAATCCAGCTAATATTTGCGCAGTTTTGTAGGGCGCATTAGCGATAGCGTAATGCGCCGAATGCTTGAGGCCATCACGCGGCGCAATAAAGCTACGCCTATTGACGCCCTATGAATTGCGCCTCATGGCCTTTTTGTTTGTGCTATATTTCTGCCCACTCTTTACGCGTTTATATGGAAATTTAAGTATGTCGGGCGCTCAGCCAGACCCAAAATTATTGATAAGATTTAGTTGCGCAGAAGGCTTCTTCGGTCTTCCGCGTCGCTACAGCCCAAAGAAGCCTTCTGCGCTTCCTTAAAGGTAAAGAGTAACTCGCGTTGGTAAAAGATTTAAGGAGGGTGTAAGAATTTTTGTGTAAACGGCCATGAGGTAGGAAACTACCGATCCTGATGAGGATGAAAAAATGACCGTATCACCCAAAGCCATTCCTGATGAATTACTCGATGCCTTAATGTCGAACTATCAAACACCCGAAGACCTGATCGGTGCCAATGGACTGTTAAAGCAGTTGACCAAAGCCATTGTCGAACGCGCCCTGGAAGCGGAAATGACCGCGCATTTGGGCCACGGCAAGCATGAGGCGGTGACCAACGCCAATAGCAATGCCCGTAACGGCAAGAGCCGGAAAACGCTCAAAGGCGACTTCGGCGACTTACCCATCGAGATTCCCCGTGACCGTCATGGCGAATTCGAACCCCAGATTATCGCCAAGCATCAACGGCGCTGGACGGGCTTCGACGACAAGATCATCTCGTTGTACGCCCGCGGCCTGACGGTACGGGAAATCCAGGCCCATCTATTGGAGATCTATCACACGGAGGTGTCGCCCACCTTGATTTCCTCGGTGACCGACGCGGTCCTTGAGGAGGTGAGCGCCTGGCAAACCCGTCCGCTGGATCCGATTTACCCCATCGTCTACCTCGACTGCCTACACACCAAAGTGCGGGACAGTGGCAGTGTGCGGATCAAGGCGGTCTATCTGGCTATTGGTGTCAATCTGGACGGCCACAAAGAGGTGCTGGGGCTGTGGATTGCCCAAAGCGAAGGCGCCAAATTTTGGCTGCAAGTGGTCACCGAGCTCAAGAACCGTGGCGTCAACGACGTTTTTATCGCCTGTGTCGACGGTCTAAAGGGGTTTCCGGAAGCGATCGAAACCGTGTTTCCCAAAGCCACTGTGCAGTTGTGCATCGTGCACTTGGTCCGTAACAGCCTTAACTACGTCAGCTACAAAAGGCGCCAGTCGGTCGCCGACGACCTCAAGCGTATCTATCAAGCCGCTACCGTCAGGGAAGCCGAACAAAAACTGGCCGAATTCGAGGCCAACTGGCACGAAGCCTATCCCACCATTGCCCCGATCTGGCGACGAAACTGGGACCGTATCATCCCGTTTTTCGACTATCCGCCCGAGATTCGCAAGGTGATCTACACCACTAATACCATCGAATCGGTGAACCGAAGCCTGAGAAAAATCATAAAAAATCGCGCGATCTTCCCCAGCGATGACGCATTATCCAAGTTGCTCTATCTGGCATTGAAGAATATCAGCCAAAAGTGGACCATGCCCGTCTATGACTGGAAAGCCGCATTAAACCGGTTTAGTATTCAGTTCGAAGACCGAATCCCTAACCGATAACTTAAACCCGTTTACACAAAATTCGGGATGCCCCCGATTTAAGATTAGAACATCTGAGCTCTTTCTCATTGGAAGGCTCAGAAGTTTTACTGACTCCTCCTATTATCTTTGCATGCGGTGGCAATACAGATGTCCGTTTGCCAGAACCTGAATCTGTTCGTGGCTATTTTATCCAACACGTCGCATCAAAAGAGCCACAGTTATCACCTTATATTCAATTGGCCGAAAATTTTAAAGATTGGCTGCACGATTCTAAGTATTCAGATCTTAAAACCTTTGAAGAAGACTTGGCGCACATTTCATCTTTGATATTGTTGTTTTTAGAAAGTCCTGGAACTATCGCTGAGTTAGGTCTGTTCTCAACGAACATTAATTTGATAAAAAAGCTAGTTATTTTTGTTGGTGCGGATCATTTTGGTAATGACTCTTTTATCAATTTAGGTCCCTTAAGATATATAGAGCAAAAAAACCAAGAAGCAATATACAGTTATCCTTGGAAAGATAAAGATATAAAAAATACTGTCAAAAATCATTTAGTAAACATCTCTCAGGATGTTAAGGATTTGCTAGAAAAGAAGCATAAAAAAGAGTTTTTTGATAAAAATAATCCAGGTCATATTGCTTTTCTGGTGTTTGAGATTGTTTTGATTTTTAAGGCGTTAAAATATAGTGAAATCTTTAATTTTTTGGCGTGCTTGGAGTTGTCGATTTCAAAGCCTAAACTTACAAGGCTTCTATTTCTTCTTGAAAAATTGGAATTAATTTCTAAAAAACGTTATGGTGGAAGTGACTTTTATTTTCCTATTCAGAAAAATAGTCGAGTCAGTCTTTCCCTAAAAGATAAGGATAATAAAATTGATAGATTGACTTTAACGATGGCTGCAATGCAGTTCTACACACAAGACCCCAACGAGAGACATCGTCAAACAATGCTTGGTAGTCTTTTTGTAAAAGAAGAAACCGGCGTCAGGTTATGATTTTACAATTTCTGTCAAATTTGCTTAATTTAGAAAAAAGAGAAATTATAAAATTTATAGCTTCTTCACCTTATCGGTATAAAGTTTATTCTATACCCAAACGGAAAAAAGGGGAGTTTAGACTGATTTCTCAGCCGTCCTCGCAGTTAAAATTTATTCAAAAAGCGACTTTGGATCATTTCTTCTCTGATCTTCCTGTACATAGCAGTGCAATGGCTTATATAAAAGGCAAAGGGATTAAAGACAATGCTTTAATGCACGCGGGAAATGCTTTTATGCTGAAAATGGACTTTCAAGATTATTTTCCATCAATTAAGCCAGAAGACTTTGTTAATCATATAAAAAGCTCATCCCAATTGAGGTTTTCGGAAGAGGATGAGTTTGTTGTTTGTAGACTCTTTTTTTGGTCGCCAGTTAGGGGTAAGCCGTTAGTAATGAGTATCGGAGCTCCTAGCTCTCCATTTATCTCGAATACTGTTATGTATCCATTTGATGAGAAAGTTGATTCATACTGTAAAAATAATGGGGTAATTTATTCACGTTACGCAGATGATTTGGTTTTTTCGACGTGCTCACCACAAATATTGTCCTTAGTGCCTAAATTTATTGAGGAAACTATAAGATTATTGTCGTATCCAAAGTTAAAGATAAACCGAGAAAAAACAGTTTTTTCCTCAAAAAAGCATAATAGACATATAACCGGCCTAACAATAACAAATGAATCTACCGTATCAATTGGTCGAGCAAGAAAGAGATATGTAAGTAGTCTTGTTCATAGATATACTCTTTCCCAGTTGGATAATGCACAGATAGTTTATTTAAAAGGATATTTGGCGTTTTGTTCTGACGTGGAAATCACATTTGTAAAACGATTGGAGAAAAAATACGGGGAAAGTGTTATTTCCGAATTGCTTAAAAATACTGGCGGATAAGCTGGATAGGGTCAACGCCGTTAAGTTAAGCCCCCTCTCCCGCGGGGACAATGCCGTTTAGTTAAGGCTTAACCGTTCGCCCTGAGCGTGTCGAAGGGTGAATGGTTAAGTCGGGTAGATACTCTGTTCAAAAGCAACAAATTTCATCATCTTTTACTCAGCGATGATCGATTCAGGGATGGCATAAAACCGTGTGTTATCGAACGGCTGGTCGTGCTTCAACATGCCATGGATCGCATGCAACAATTTACGCATGACAGCGCAGACAGCTTGTAACGGTTTCTTGCCGTTGTCGATCAGATGCTGGAAATAAGCTCGCACATGTGGATCATGCTGTTTAGCACTCAAGGCCGGCATATACAACGCGGAGCGAATATGCCGGTTACCGGCTTTGGACAGCCGCATTTTCTTGTGTATGCTTTTGCCGGATTCAAAGGCCTTGGGATCGAGTCCGGCAAACTTGCCCCATTCACGGTGCGACAGATTGGGCGGCAATAACAGCAGTTCGCCCATCAAGGCAATGGCGCTGGTTTGGGCAATGCCTTTGATGCCGGTCAACAGTTCGAATATGCGCTGAAGTTCCGGATGCTTGTCGATCAACGCTAGCGCCTCGCTAGCCAGGGTATTGATGCGCTTTTCCAGTTGACTAATCGCCAGCTTGGCATCGCGCAGCAAGGCCTTCGGAGTTTCCTCTGTCGCACTCAGCGCATGCAGATGATTTTTCGCGGCGGCCTTTTGACCGGTCAACGCATCGATGCGACGAGCATAATAGCGCAAGGCTAGGCTTTGATTTGACGGACGAGTCCAGGCGACGAAATTCATGCGCTCGACATATTCAGCCAGGGTATTGGCATCGACAGCATCGGTTTTACTGTTTTTCATCAATACCTTGGCGAAGTTATGCGAGGCCTTGGGATTGACCACCATCACAGGAATACCGGTGTCATGCAGCGCAATCGCCAGATCGAAATGGTAAATGCCGGTGGCTTCCAGGCACACCTTGATGCCGGGTAATTTGATCAGCTTATTGACCAACCGGGTACGGTCGCTACGGGTATTGGCATATTTTTGCGGATCGAACGGCTTGCCGTTCTTGCGGATCACCAACACCAATTCATCGGCTCCCACATCCACGCCGGCAAACAGGCGATGGACAGATTCAGCGGTAGTGTTGAGCGGGCGGTTCGTCATAATCGTTTTTGAATACAGTTAAAGGGAAGTACACTATTCATCGGTTCCCGACCCTGCACATGCACCTACCTTCCTTGTGTATGCAGGCTCTTAGCCTCGGATACTCCACGGTATGGGTGAATAGGGCGGGGGCCAATCTACACGGACAGGCTCTGGTAAACTACCAGTCCTCAGGGTGGGACGGCCTCCCAATGAACGATGACAGCTTAATCGGTTTTTCTGCGCTATCGGTTGTTAAAATTCATCATACAAGGGTGGGCACGGTTTTTGTGCCCACGCGGCATTAAATTATTACCGCTAACGGTGGGCAGAAAAGCGTTGCCCACCCTACGTTTTTTGATTTTCCACTTGATTTCGGGAGCGGTTTTCTCCCGTTATTCCGTCCCGAGCATCGCAGTTTTTGGCGAGAATAGCCCGCAGGGGAGCGGCAAGGATGCCGCTCGTTTTCGGAGGGCCAAGGATGGCCCTTCCGAAAACCCTCGGCAAAAGCAAGACGCGCAGGATTAAGGCGGAATGTCGAGTGGCCTTTTCTTTGGATACTTTCTTTTGGCCAAGCAAAAGAAAGTATCGCGGTTGTCGGTCCGCGAACCGACGTTAGAAAAAGCCGTCGCGCTAGCGATACCGAATTCTCAGTCCTCGAAAGGGGGTGAACAAATTTAGCCGCGCTTCCGCCGCATCCCCCCAAAACTCACCACCACCCCACTAACAAACAACCATAAAGTGGCCGGCACCGGCACGGCGGTAATATCAAACCCACGACTGGCATTAATCCCCATCGGGCCTTGGTTCAAAAATATCAAACCTTGATTGAAGTCGGACAAATCGGCAGCGATAGCCAGCGAAACCTGGCCGGCAGCCAGGGCTTTAAAATGCAACGTCGCCAGATTGAATGACTGCGCTGTCGATGGATCGCTGGCTATGCCGGGAAACGCCGAGCCGGCCGCATGCAGATTAACCAACAAGCTATCGTCGGAAAATAGTGGATTGATGGAACTGCCCTGAAATTCCAATAGGCCGGCAATCGAGCTGGTGGCATTTAAGCCAAAAGCCAATAACTCATCGGTGTTGTCGCCCGTGAACAGATCGTGCGCGACCACATCGATATCGAAAACATCGCCAACGTGGATATTATTGGTGGTCGTTTCCAGGCTGAAGGAGATGGTCGCTGCCCGGCAATTGGTGGCAGTCAACAGCAAGCTGACGCTGCATAACGCTATAGCACAAATCAAGTTTTTCATATTGTCATCCTAAAAATAATGTATCCAAGGCCACCGGCAAAGGGGTTGTCGGTGGCCATCCGGGTTATTGAGCGCTAGCTGAAGCGGTATAGCTGTTGTAATAGCCGTACCAGATCCGATAATCGGCGTAAGTCACACAACCAGTCGCGTCATAATCCGCTTCCCGGTTAAAACCAACTTTGCCGCTGCATTTACCGACTTGCGCCTTGATTAGATTGGCGTCGCTGGCATCCACATCGCCGTCGTTATCCAGATCCCCCGGTACGAACAATTTGATCAACAGCGGATCGTGGTCGGATGAACGATAAGCGTCCGCCGCGTAAAAACTGCTGATTTGGCCGGCGGTTTTAAACTCGGTGTTGTAATCCAGCGCGCGCGGTTCGTCGGCGTTGATGTGCCATTCGCCGGCGGCTTTGACTTGCGGTGCTAGGCTGGTGTTGGCTAGGCCGTGATCCAGATAACCGGCCGCGCCGTCGAACACATAGCTGTAAGCCACCTGATTGCCGACGAAAGTCTCCAGCAGGTTTTGATAGCCGGCGTTTTTCAGGGTGCTAATCGGATCTTCCTGGGCATAGCTGTTCAGGTCGCCTATGATCAGCGCATTGCTGGCACCGTTGTGGGTAGGATCGCCGGCCAGCCAGCTAGCCAAGGCTTGGGCGGCAGCCGTGCGGGTTTGGTTGCAATTGCCTTGGCCGTCGCCGGTGTCGGGGTCGTTGACATCAACGCAGTCCGAGCCTTTGGATTTCAGATGGTTAACCGCTACCGTCAGCAATTTGTTGGAGGCTTTGTCCAGGAAGGTTTGGGCGAGGGTGGGGCGGTTTTTGGTGTCGATAAACTGCGGATTGATCGAGGAATCCAGAATCGCCACATTGCCGACCACCGACACTTTCGCCGGCTTATAAAGGATGCCGACCGCGATTTCGTCGCTACCGACTTTGCTTAAACCAGGATTGATGAAAGCGTAAGTGCCGGCGCCGGCCAGTTGATTCAGGCCGTTGACCAGATCGGCAATGGCGCTGGTACTGCCGTAACCGTCGTTTTCGATTTCCATCAAGCCCACCACATCGGCGTTCAAGGCGTGGATGGCAGGAATGATTTTGTCGCGCTGGCGGTTGAATTCGGCTAGCGTATTGGCGCCGCGCGCAGTCGGGAAACCGCCGCCGACGCCGTTACCATTAAAGTAATTTAATACGTTGAAGCTGGCGATTTTCAACGAACCTAAGGCGGACAGGGCCGGAACCGGGCCGCGCGCGTTGGCGGCAACAAAGGTCAGAGGTTGGGTCGGTTGCAGGCGGTAGACGCCAAAATCGTAAGCCAGCACGCCGGTAGCTCCCACCACCGCATCGCCGCTACGTAATGGCGTGGTGGCGCTCAGGCCGGTCGGTTGCGGATAAATCACCGGGTCCGGATTTTGGGTATTGGAGCCGTCGTCCACCAGCAATTGGTTTAGCAGGTTTTGCGCGGCCACATCGTTGGCGGCCTGGCCGGGCGCGGCGACTTGGGTGGGTGTCAATAGCCGGCCGCCGGAAGACAGCAGGAATTCGCCGTAACGGGCCAGGTTGTAATTCTCGGTGACCGACAGGGTCTGCGGCAACTGCACCAGCATGCCTTCCCAACGTTCCGGATCATTGCCGGCGCTATCGAAGGGCAGGCTGACTTCCGCCGCCGCCGGCAAGGCGTTGCTGCTGGAGCAGACTTCAACCGAACTGATACTTTCCAGGCGGGTCATGCCGAAAGGTTCGGCAACGGTACCTATGATATGCACCTTATCGCCGGCATTGACCGGGATGTTGGAAACCACGAACAGACCTTCAGATGTAGCCGGGTTATTATCAGAATCGCTGCCTTGTTGGACGAAAAAGCCGCTCAGATTGCTGCTGTCTTGGAAGTCGGCGCTGACCACGGCTTCGACGTGTTGTACGCTGCCATTTAGTGGACTGACGCCGGCGCTACCCTGGATGGCGCTGATTAACGTGGCGGGTTGGCCGCATTGCGAGGTGGGCGGAGGCGGCGTGCTGCCGCCGAAAGTTTGCCCGGTATTGCTTGAGCCGAACGTATTGGCCGATGCCGCAGCCCATGTAAAATCTTCATAGCTGCTGCCGGTGCCTTTCAATTGCAGCGACTGGCCTACGGGAACACTGGATTCGCTGACACCAATGTCTACCCCCACTTTACCGGCGGCGGGGCCGCCGACAGCAGTAAAGCTGCCTTCGTAGCTTAAAAATTGCACAACGGTGCTGCCGTTGACTAAGGCCATGCCATCCGGCGCACCGTTCTGGATGCCGTCGGTTGGATAGCTGAAGCTCAGCGTACCGAAGCCAGTGCCGGATTGATCAGCAATCACACCGCTCAGCGCTTTCGTGTTATAGCTGGCGCCGCCGTTGCCGTTATACAGCACCAGCGACCAACCGCTGAGGTTGGTGCCGGCCGGTCCGGCAATTTCGATGGCTTCGCCGGAATCGGTGCCGCTGTTGTCGTAATGAATTTCGTTGATGAAAACCGGCGTGGCAGCCTGGGCGTTACCGAAGAAACCGAGGGTGCTCACTGCCGCCAGCAGCGGAAAGCTGCGCATGTTTTTTGCGATCATGGTCGGATTGTCTCTGTGCTTAAAAATCAGTAAACAGGCTTAGTGCCTGAGCTGACTCGCAGATATTCACGCTGCTCGGCCCAAGAGGCGGGCGGTGAGCGCGTCGCGGGATAGTTTCCAAAATTCTGCAAGCCCGGTCGTATTTTCCGGGATAACGCGGGAGGGAGGGTTAAGATACCGTGACGGTTTGCGGAAGTTTTGGTGACATGTAATACAAAGGCGGCCGGGCCGGTCGTGCCAGGGGTTTAGCAATTTACCGGACGGCGGTTTAACCAAGATACGGCAATTCTCCGTCATGCTGCTGTTCCAGTAGCGGCGTTTCTTGTGCCAGCCAGTGGATTAATTCCAGTCTGCCGTCCTGATGCTCAACGATAGCTGTACAACTTTCCACGAAATCGCCGGTATTGACGTACAGGAATCCCTCTATTTCCTTGATTTCGGCATGGTGGATATGCCCGCAGATCACGCCGTCCAGGCCTTCGTTTTTTAGGGTGCGGACAATGCTTTCTTCGTAATCGGAAATAAATTGCACCACATTCTTGACTTTGAATTTAACGAAGGCGGCCAGCGAAAAATGCGATTGCCTGCCGAACAGCCGTCTAAATAGCCGCAGGAATCGGTTGATTTCGATTAGCCAGTCGTAACCCAGGCTGCCGATCTTCGCCAGCCACTGATGATGTTTGGCGATGGTGTCGTATTCGTCGCCATGCACGATCAGGAAGCGTTTGCCCTTTACCGTAGTATGAATATCCGAATTTTTGACGACGATGTCGCCGAATATGTAATCGTCGTAATCGCGGACGTTTTCGTCGTGGTTGCCGGGTATATAGATGATTTGCGTACCGTGTCGGGCTTTACGCAAGATTTTTTGAATGATGGTGTTGTGATCGCGCGGCCAATACATTTTTTTGGACAAGGCCCAAAAGTCGATGATGTCGCCGACCAGATACAGCTTTTCGCTGTCGTTATGTTTCAAAAAATCCAGCAGGGCATCGGCCTGGCATTGGGTCGAGCCAATGTGCAGGTCGGAAATCCAGATGGTTCGATAAAAAGAGGTATTCATAAGCAAACGCCAAATATTGGTATCGGACGAAGGCTATTCTTGTCTGCGTTTATGACAGCAGCATGACAGCGCATGCTCGTCATTTTTCTGCGGACGAATGTGTGCAACAGTTTTTTCGGGAGTCTTTGGTAGGGCGGAGACGGTATCTTTTTGGGTGTTCTTATAAATATTTGTTTTCAAAACAATGGCTAACGCGCCAAGTTTTGCGTGTTTACATAAATTTGTCACATTCCTGTCACTTACTTGTTCTAAGGTTTTGCTATTGCCGAGCCCAGGCTAAACAAGCGTGAGAATTGCCGATGACGAATCAAATAGACACTGTAAATAATGTACATACCTTGCATATCTATGACACCGAGTTGGGGCATATGCATAGTTTGATGCTGGATATGACGGACCTTTTGGTTTATCAGCTGGAGCAGGCCATGCAGGCGCTGGACTATGGTGATGCCGAACTGGCGCAAAAAGTGATTTCGCGGCATAAAAAGGTCAAGCATTTCGAAAGCAAAATTGATGGCGAAGTGTTGAGCATCATTGCCCGGCATTGTCCGGTGGCAAATGATCTGCGCTATGTGATTACCACTTCAAAAATCGCGGTGGAGTTGGAAAAGATTGGTTTAGAGATTGTCGATTTCGCCAAGTTGATTACGGTGTTGTTCGATCCGAATACCAGCGACCCCAATCAAAAGCTGTTAACCGACATCGTCAAAATCGGCGGATTCATTAAGTTGATTCTGGATAAATTAATGGTGGTTTTCGAAAGTCGCGATTCCATGCAAGCCTATGCGCTGTTGCAGTGTGACCGGGATTGCGAATCGGAATTGCAGGAAGGCATTAAACACCAATTAGCCTTGGTGTTACACGATTCACGCATGATCCGTAGGGCTCTGGATATTATGCAAATGATGAAAGCCTTGGAGCGTTGCGGCGAGCATTGCCGGAACATCGCGGAGCATGCGATTTTCATGCTGGACGGTATTGACGTGCGGCATGGCGGTTTGGCGATGCTTGCTAACAACAGTAACAATCCAAACTGATTGACTGGAAATGCGCCAGCTTGGTTTTAGAGGCAATCTTTGACAACGAACCCTGTCAACAAAAACACTTATTTGCAAAATACTGTTGTCGATGGCGTCCTTAGAGAGTTGATGGACATTCGCGCGGAAATGGTTGCCGAAACCACGGCGTGCCAACTACGTGTCGATCAGGTTTACGTCAATAATCGGGATAGCGCTCGAAATCTCCTGCATTATCTTGCCCTGCGCCGCCGCGATCTAAGGCCTTTGCAATTAAAACTGGCGGCCTTGGGGTTGTCTTCGTTGGGGCGAGCCGAATCGCATGTGCTGGCAACCGTTGATGCGGTTTTGGAAGTTTTGCATCGCTTAACCGGACAGGACTGGATACCGCCAACCCAAGAGTCGGTAGTGGTGGATTTTGCTGCCGGCGAGCGGCTGCTTGTCGATCATACCCATTGTTTGTTGGGGGCGGCCGCAAACGGTCGCGGCGTGCGGATCATGGTGACGATGCCCAGCGAAGCGGCAGAAGACTATTCGCTTATCCATAACTTGCTTGAGCAAGGTATGGATTGTATGCGCCTCAATTGCGCCCATGATGACTCTGCTGCGTGGATGCAAATGATAGCTCATTTGCGGCAAGCCGAGCACGCCTTGGGCAGAACCTGCCGGGTAGTGATGGATTTGGCCGGCCCCAAGCTACGCACGGGTCCTCTCGATCTTCGGTTGGCGGTACTTCGAATTCGTCCGACTCACGACGACCATGGTCGGGTCACCGCGCCGGCGCGTGTCTGGTTAACAGCTGAGTCCCAGCCAACTGCTCCGCCTTCATTGGCTAACGCCGCCTTGCTATTGCAGGCTGAATGGCTGTCCCGTTTATATCTGGGCGAACAACTGAAATTCAATGATGCTCGCGGCGCCAAGCGGATGCTTACTGTCGTTGACATTACCGAGCAGGGTTGCTGGGCGGAGGCGAATCAAAGCGCTTATATCGTTCTTGGCACCGTTTTGCAGCACGAGCGGAAGGTGGCCCATTCCAATGATCGCGAAGTGACGATCAATGTGTTGCCGCAAGCGGAAAATGCCATTCTGCTAAAGCAGGGCGATTTATTGATTCTGACTCGTGACCTTGCGCCTGGTAGGCCGGCAACTTACGACAGTAGCGGTCAGGTGCTGACGCCAGCCATGATCGGTTGCTCCATTCCGGAGGTTTTTGACGATGTTAGAGCGGGGGAGCCGATCTGGTTCGACGATGGCAAGATTGGTGGCGTGATCGATAGAGTTGAGGCAGCTCAAGTTCTGGTCAGAATCACTCATGTCCGTTCGCGCGGCGAAAAACTAAGAGGCGATAAGGGGATCAATCTGCCCGAGAGTAGGCTCAGCGTCGGTGCGTTGACTCCAAAGGATATCGATGATCTAGCTTTTGTGGTTGAAAACGCTGACGTCGTAGAATTGTCTTTCGCCAATGGTGCTCATGATGTCGAGTTGCTGCATGAACATATGGCGCGTCTGGGGGATAGACGGCCGGCGATCGTGCTAAAAATTGAAACCAGGCGGGCGTTTGAAAACTTGCCGGCCATGTTGTTGGCCGCTATGCGAGCGCCTTGTTGCGGAGTGATGATTGCTCGCGGCGATTTGGCCGTGGAATGCGGTTTTGAGCGTCTGGCCGAGGTGCAGGAAGAAATATTATGGATTTGCGAAGCCGCCCATGTACCGGTGATATGGGCGACGCAGGTTCTGGAAACCCTCGCAAAGGAGGGGATGCCATCCCGTGCTGAAATTACCGATGCGGCAATGGGGGATAGGGCGGAGTGCGTGATGATTAACAAGGGGCCGCATGTGCTCAGCGCGGTGCGAGTGTTGGACGATATTCTCAGGCGCATGCAGCAGCATCAAGCCAAAAAGCGTGCCATGTTGCGCGAACTACGGCTGGCGCATACCCTGACGATCCAGCAAACCTCGATAGACGAGTGTATCTTGACCGACATAATTATTTAGCGCCATTAGGGAGTAAGGAAATGAGCCATGTTTTGCAGTTCCCGCTTCAAGATTTTGATGCTTACTGTACCGATTTGCACAAACTGAACCTTAACCCGGGTTATCTGATGTATACGAATCAGCATGCTGGTAACAATCAGCCTGCGGCTCGATTGATACCGCCAAGTCAGCTCGAGGCTGCCTTGGCTCATATCAATGCCCCTTCCGATGAGACATTTAAACATTTAGTGCAACTAGGTGCCTTATTGGATACGGAGTGGGATCGCAAAACCGATAATTGGGTGATAGTTTCTTTCGAAGGTTGGGAAGTGCTGCACAAGGCATTTTGTCGATTGAACCTTAGGGTTGAAAAAACGATGATGGAGTTAATTGGGTAAGCACTTAGCAGTAGCGCACTGCTTTGTAGCTCTCTGAAAAACAAAAAAGCCGGCATTGCCGGCTTTTTTATGTGGGTAGGCCTGTAACTGTTATTTGTGAATTTCCAAATGCAAGGCCCGGTATTCTTCGGTCAGTTTGTGCGTCGGTGCATAGTGAATCAAAGGCTGGGCATCGCTATGCGATTCGCGGACTTTCACCGAGGTGGAAATCTTGGTTTCCAGTACCGGCAAACCCTCCGCTATCAGCTCCTCAACCAGCTGCCGGGGCAGGTTGGCCTGTTTTTGATATTGGTTGACGATAACGCCTTCTACTTCCAATCTATCGTTATGATCGGCTTTGACTTCAGCGATGGCGCGCATCAGCGTGTACAGCGCTTCGCGGGCGAAGGTGTCGCAATCGAACGGGATCAGGCATTTTTCAGCAGCGATTAAGGCGGACAGGCTGTAAAAATTCAGGATAGGCGGGGTGTCGATGTAGATTTGATCGAAACCTTCCAGTTTTTCCAGCGCTTCTTTTAATTTGTAGATTTTATGCCGCGACTCCAGCCGGCTTTGTAAACCTTCCAGATCGGTATGCGACGGCAGTACATACAGGTTTGGGAAGGGGGTTTCGTGAATCAAACCGTCCAAGCCTTCCTTGCCGCCGCCGAATAAGCCCAGCCCAAGGCTGTCCTTGAAAAAGTGGGCGATGGTTTTGTCGGAATCGGCAACCTTATTGCCCAGCAGATACTGGGTGGAGTTGCCTTGCACATCGAGATCGATCACCAGGGTTTTTTTACCCTCCACGGCGCTGATGGCTGCTAGGTTGCAGGTAATGGTAGATTTACCCACGCCGCCTTTCTGATTGAAAATCACCCTGCGCATAATCGCCCTCGATTGCTAAAAAATAAAAGCCTGCATTATAAGGTTAAAGCCTGCAATATCAACAGCGTGAGAAACTGCTGCCTTTACACTCCGGGCAGGCCGGCATAATGCTGGTGGATTTAAAGGCGATTTGCTTGCCGCAGGCATCGCACACAAAAGTGCCGGGGCCGGCCACTTCGCCGCTCTTGTACGGATGATACAGTTTGGCTTCCATCTCCAACGCGGCCAGTTTGACCTTGGTTTTGTCGGCGATGTCCATGAAGGCATCCAAGGCAAAGTTTTCGATCAAATCGATGTCAAACTTCAACCATTCGGACAACGAGTTGCTGTCGTCTTGTTGCGACGGCGCGGTGGCGACATGTTCAACGTCGCGCATCACATAGTCGGCGATTTTATTGATTTCTTCTTGCGTGTGGCCGCCCAGCGCGCTGGTTTTTTCCTTGGCTATTTCCAAGGCGTCGGCGACGGAGTGCAAGGTATCGTCCAGAGCTTCGTAAAGATGGCCCATCAGATCGTCGTACGCTTTGATCAGTTTGTTTTCGCCCATGGCTGCTCCTTGTGTTGTTTTAATTTTCACGCTTTAGCTTTAAGCGTCTC
Source organism: Methylomonas albis (assembly GCF_014850955.1). Lineage (NCBI taxonomy): Bacteria > Pseudomonadati > Pseudomonadota > Gammaproteobacteria > Methylococcales > Methylococcaceae > Methylomonas > Methylomonas albis. The sequence goes on along the minus strand of NZ_JACXSS010000001.1, from coordinate 3,595,449 downwards.
TAAGGTATTCTAGCGCCTTTTTACAGCAAAAGACGAATAGGATGGAAGAGCAATACAAGCCGTCGGCGATCGAGCAAAAAGTACAGGCCGACTGGGAAAAAACCGGGGTGTTCACGGCTTCTGAAGATACCGGCAAGGAAAAATATTATTGCCTGTCGATGTTTCCTTATCCTAGCGGCAAGTTGCACATGGGGCATGTGCGCAATTACACCATCGGCGACGTGATCAGTCGCTTCCAAAGGATGCAAGGCAAGCATGTGTTGCAACCGATGGGCTGGGACGCCTTTGGTTTGCCGGCGGAAAATGCGGCGATGCAAAACAAGGTGCACCCTGCAGATTGGACCTATTCCAATATCGATTACATGCGCGATCAGCTTAAGCGTTTGGGTTTTGGCTATGACTGGAGCCGTGAGCTGGCGACCTGCGATCCGAGTTATTACCGTTGGGAACAATGGTTTTTCATCCGCTTGCTTGAAAAAGGTCTGGTTTATAAAAAAACCGCGCCGGTCAACTGGTGCCCGCATGACCAAACCGTACTGGCTAATGAGCAGGTGATCGACGGCTGTTGCTGGCGCTGTGATACTCAAGTTGAGAAAAAAGAAATTTCGCAGTGGTTTTTAAAAATCACCGCTTATGCCGACGAATTGCTGACCTCGCTGGATAAACTGCCCGGCTGGCCGGAACAGGTCAGAACCATGCAGGCCAATTGGATAGGCCGTTCCGAAGGCGTGGAAATGGACTTTGCCGTCGATGGTTTTGACGCGCCGATCCGCATCTATACCACCCGTCCCGATACCGTGATGGGTGTGACCTATGTTGCCGTGGCCGCGGAACATCCGTTGGCGTTGAAAGCGGCTGAAGCAAACGCCGACATCGCCGTGTTCATCGAATCCTGCAAGTTGATGGAAACCTCTGAAGCGGCGATGGAAACCATGGAAAAGCGCGGTATCGCCTCAGGTTACAGCGCTATCCATCCGCTGACTGGCGAATCGGTCCCTGTATGGATCGCCAACTTCGTGTTGATGAATTACGGCACCGGCGCGGTAATGTCCGTTCCGGCACACGACCAGCGCGACTATGAATTCGCGAAAAAATACGGCATTGCCATCAAGGAAGTGATAGCGGCGGCTGACGGTGCCGACGACAGCGTTGCTGAAAAAGCGTTTACCGATAAAGGCGTATTGAAAAACTCAGGCGAATTTGACGGCTTGACTTTCAAGCAAGCCTTCGATGCCATCGCCGCCAAATTGACTGGCATCGACAAGGGCGAGCGCAAAACCAATTTCAGATTGCGCGATTGGGGCGTATCACGCCAGCGTTACTGGGGCGCGCCGATTCCGGTGATTTACTGCGACGACTGCGGCACGGTGCCGGTGCCGGACGAGCAGTTGCCGGTAACCCTGCCGCGCGACGTAGTGCTGGACGGTTCGCAATCGCCGTTGGCCGCGCATCCGACCTTTCCGCATACTGATTGCCCGACATGCGGCAAGCCGGCTCGGCGCGAGACTGATACTTTCGATACCTTCATGGAATCGTCCTGGTATTTCGCCCGTTACGCCAGCCAGGATTGCGATAGCGCAATGCTGGACCAGCGCGCCAACTACTGGTTGCCGGTCGATCATTACATCGGTGGCATCGAACATGCGATTTTGCATTTGCTCTATGCGCGTTTTTTCACCAAATTGTTGCGCGATGAAGGTTTGGTGGTGTGCGATGAGCCCTTCAAAAACTTGCTGACGCAAGGGATGGTGATTGCCGAAACCTTTTATCAAATCGACGACCACGGCCACAAGCGTTATTTCAACCTGACCCAAATCGATGTCGAACGCAATGCCAAAGGCAAAATCATTGGTGCCAAATTATTGGAAGACGGCTCGCCGGTCACCGTCGGCGCGGTGGAGAAAATGTCGAAGTCCAAGAACAACGGCGTCGATCCACAGGTATTGATCGACAAATACGGAGCCGACACCGTGCGTTTGTACACGATGTTTACGTCGCCGCCCGACCAGTCGCTGGAATGGAATGACGCCGGCGTGGAAGGTGCCTTCCGCTTCCTGAAACGCTTGTGGCGGCAAGTCTATTTGCACGTCGAAGCCGGTTTGCCGAATCAAGCATTGGACAAGGCGGCGCTGAGCGACGATCAGAAAGTGTTGCGCCGCCAGTTGTATCAGGCTTTGCAAAAAGTCAGCGACGACATGGCGCGCCGCCATACTTTTAATACCGCGATTGCCGCCAACATGGAGTTGGTTAATGCGTTGAATAAATTTGAAGACGATAGTGCCAATGGCAGGGCAATCCGTCAGGAAGTACTGGAAGCCATAGTCTTGATGCTGGCGCCGATTATTCCGCATGCAGCTCAAGAGCTTTGGAATGAGTTGGGACACAACGATGACATCGCGGTCGCGGCTTGGCCGGTAATCGACGAGTCGGCGTTGCAGCAGGATGCCATCGAGATGGTGGTACAGGTCAATGGCAAGTTGCGCGGGAAATTATCGGTAGCGGCCACGGCTTCCAAGGAACAAGTTGAAGCGCTGGCTTTAGCCGACGAGAACGTGCAGCGCTATCTGGAAGGTAAGCCGGTCAAAAAGCTGATTGTAGTGCCGCAAAAATTGGTGAATATCGTTGTTTAAACGCTGGGTTTTCGAGAAACAGATGAATCAATTGAGCCGAATAATCTTGGTCGGGGTGTTGGCGCTGCTGGTCGGCTGCGGATACCATCTGCGCGGTTCGATAGAGATGCCGGAAGTGCTGAAAAACATGTATGTGTTTGGCGCTTCCACGCCGCTTCAGGGTCAGCTGCAGTCCATCATGAAAGCGTCTAAAGGTAAAATAGTCGGTTCTCCAAATGATGCGGGTGTGGTGGTCAAGGTGCTCAGGGAAGAGATGCGTAACCGGGTGCTGACGATCGGTTCCACTGGTAAATCCAGTGAGTCAGAGCTCGAGTATTATCTGCGTTTTCAGTTTTTCGACAGCAAGGAAAATGCCTTGATGGACGAGCAAGTCATCGAAATTTCCAGGGAATTTTTTAACGACCAGACCGCGGTATTGGCGAAAGGTAACGAAGAACAATTAATTCGTAATGAAATCTACAAGCAAGTTGCGCGGATGATATTGGCTAGAGCCAGAATAGCCGTCGATACTCAGAAAAAATAAGTATGCGTCTAAAGCTTGACCAGCTATCCGCGGCCTTGCACAAGGAACTGGTGCCGGTCTATCTGCTTAGCGGTGACGAGCCTTTACAGCTAGGCGAAGCTGCGGACGATATTCGGCGTGCGGCGCGTGCGGCAGGCTATTTCACTCGCGAAGTAATCTCCATCGATACTGGTAACGAGTGGCCGCAATTAAGCCTAGAAGCAGAATCCCTTTCGATCTTTTCCGACAAAAAACTCATTGATTTGCGTCTGCCTTCCGGCAAGCCGGGTTTGGAAGGCAGTAAAGCGCTAAGCGCGTATTGTCAGCGTCCGCCGGAAGATACCGTATTGCTGATCACGGCCGGTAAACTGGATAGTTCGGCTCAGAAATCGCAATGGTTTCAGGCCTTGGACAAGGTGGCGGCAGTCGTGCAAGTCTGGCCGTTGCAAGGGCCGGAGTTGTTACATTGGTTGCAGCGTCGAGCGGAGCGTAAAGGCATGCATTTGGAGGGCGACGCGTTAAAAAGTCTAGCTGTGCGGGTGGAGGGCAATTTGCTGGCCGCTGCACAGGAGCTTGAAAAGCTCTATATTCTGTATGGGGCTAAACGTATCAACAAAGCCATGGTTGAAAGCGATGTGGCTGATAGTGCCCGTTTCGATGTTTTTAAGTTGATGGATGCTTTGTTGTCTGGCAAGGTAAATCGCGCTGTTAAAATTCTTGCCGGGCTCAAGGCCGAGAGCGTTGCGGCACCGGTGGTGCTTTGGGCCATCAGCCGTGAAGCCAGAATGTTGATTAATATCAAGGCGGATTTAAAATACGGCGGAAATCAAGAAGCTATCTACAAAAAATATCAGATTTGGGATAAGCGCAAGCAATTGGTGCAGGAAGCGTTGCACAGGTTGAAAAGCAAGGATTTGCAGGGTATTTTGCAAGCGAGCGCGAACGCGGATTGCCTGATCAAGGGCCAAGCTGCCGGAGACGAATGGGAAGGCCTGTTTAGGATTTGTTTATTGTTTTCGAAAGGATTATAGCTGTAGACACTAATCCAGAATAAAACCGTCGCCCAAGCGTTAGTATAACGTGGGCGACGGATCGATGTGCTCTAGATCTTACAGCTTAAGCTATGATACTTTTGCGTTTACCGGCAGTCATCAAGCCAACCAGGCCAGTGCCGAATAGCCATACAGCTGCCGGGACAGGTACTGCTGTCAATTGAATAGAGCCATCTACCGCAGCAAGTACGCCTGTATTTTTGTTTTGGCCCAAGACGCTATTGATTCCCGACAATAAAGACGAGTTGTTCAGATTTATCGAAAAAGTCGAGTGTCCACCATTAATGCCTGGGGAGTAAACGTTGGAATCGTAGCTGCCGAAAATGCCGGAAAAATTCAAATCTAGTTGCTCGGCGCCTATGCCTGCTGGTGCTAGGACGCCGGAGCCGCTAGTGACGGTGCCTGATAGTATAGCTGCACCGTTATTGAAGCCACTATCGCCGTTAAAGCTGTAATCCGGTGTTGTGTCAAAGTACAGGTTAACGTTCCCACCGGTAAAACTAAATGATTGGAATCCAGAAAAATTAGCGTATGTGCCGCTCAGGGTTGCTGCTACCGTCAATTCAAAGCCAGAGCCGGCACCAGCAATATTCAATTCCGGAACATTGATACCGGTATTATTCAGAAAGTGCCCATCCACAATGGTTTGGAAGTAAGCAGTGAAGTGAGTTGCATCGGTGAATTGCACCAGCGTAACTCCGGAGCCGAAATCGTACGTATCAAACGGGCCAACAATCGCTTCATCGCCAGTGGCGCCAGGTGCCGCTTTATAATCGGCTGTGCCGACCCACGTACTAGCCATTGCAACAGGAGTGAACAAACTCAAACCTGCTGCCAAAAGTACGGTTTGCTTTAAACGATTAGTAAAAGTATTTATATCCATTACAACCTCAAAAAAAATAAAAATTTACGATCCCCCTTCCGTTAGGCTTATACCCGTTTTTGTCATCCAATTCAAATAACAATTCTGTTACACCGTTTTTTTGCTATTGCTTTTCGGACATAGCTCGCACAGTAAAGGATGCTCTAGGGGGCGTTTATGTGCGAGTTATTGTGAATTGACTGGTTTCATTTTGTTGATACCTTCATATATTCGTGGTTTTTTAGCAGGGATACATGAGCTACAATTCCGCCGCTTTGTTTAAACATTAATTTCAAGCCGAGGATATAAAATGGCCGAGTATAGAAAATATAAATGCAAAACTTGTGGGCATATTTATGACGAGCAGTTGGGCGATCCGCGCAACGGTGTCGCTGCCGGCACTCGCTGGGAAGATGTTCCGGAAGATTGGGGTTGCCCTAAGTGCGGCGCGGTAAAATCGATGTTTACCCTGGTTCGGTAATACCGGCTATCTGTGTCGGACAGAGAAAGGGCGCCATTTGCGCCCTTTTTTGGTTAATCTAACGACTGTTATACAAGTTTGTTCTTGATAAAATTGACTAGATTGTCGAACTCAACATTCTGGCTTTCTTTATCCATCCTACCCTGATATTCCACGGTACCGCTATCAAGGCCTCTGTCGCCGATCACGATGCGGTGCGGTATGCCGATCAGTTCCATGTCCGAGAACATGAAGCCGGCGCGGACTTTTCTATCGTCCAGTAAGACTTCGATGCCGGCATCAGTTAAGTCCTGATAGATTTTTTCGACCGTATCGATCAATCGATCAGATTTATGCATATTCATCGGGCAAATCGCCACCTGAAACGGTGCTAGTTCGTTAGGCCAGATAATGCCGCGGTCGTCGTGGCCTTGTTCGATAGCGGCCGCGACCACCCGTGAGATGCCAATGCCGTAGCAACCCATGAGCATGATCTGGTTTTTGCCGGCTTCGTTAACGATGGAAGCGTTCATCGCTTCGCTGTACTTAGTGCCAAGCTGAAAAATATGGCCTACTTCGATGCCTCTGGCAATCGTAATTTCCCCTTTGCCGTCAGGACTGGGATCGCCTTCGACGACCATGCGTAAGTCTGCAATGTGTTCAGGTAAGGCAAGGTCGCGCTGCCAGTTGACGCCTTGATAATGTTTACCGTCCTGGTTAGCGCCGCAAATAAAGTCGGACATCACTGTCACGCTACGATCAGCAACTATCTTGATACTTAGGTCGAACGGACCTATCGAGCCGGGTTTGCAGCGGCAGGCTCCGAGAATTTCCTCATCGCTGGCAAATACCAGTGGTGACAGTACGCCGTCGATTTTTTCGGCTTTTATCGGGTTTAATTCGTGATCACCGCGCAGTAATAACGCAACTAAGGTGTCGTCGTCGCCTTTGACAATTAAAGTTTTTAAACACTGCGCCGCACTGACCTTAAAAAACCCACTGACATCTTCGATGCTGTGCTGATTTGGCGTATCAATTAGGGTCCTAGCTTGTGTTGGCGCGGCGAGAGCGCCTTCCGGTGCTAAGGCTTCGGCTTTTTCGACATTCGCGGCGTAATCGCTGGCGGTGGAAAAAGCGATGGCGTCTTCGCCCGATTCCGCTAGTACGTGGAATTCGTGGGAAACTGCGCCGCCAATTGAGCCGGAGTCGGCTATCACTGCCCGGAATTTCAAACCGAAGCGGTTAAAAATATTGGTGTAGGCTTGATACATTACGTCGTAAGTTGCTTGTAGCGACTCCTGATCGAGATGGAACGAGTAAGCATCTTTCATTATAAACTCGCGCGAACGCATCACGCCGAAACGCGGACGGATTTCGTCGCGGAATTTGCTTTGGATTTGGTAATAGGTGATAGGTAGCTGCTTGTAGCTTTTCAACTCATGACGGGCGAGATCGGTGATGATTTCCTCATGCGTAGGGCCCAAACAGAATTCGCGGTCGTGGCGGTCTTTCAGTCGTGCCAATTCCGGTCCGTATTTTTCCCAGCGACCGGTTTCCTGCCATAACTCGGCGGGTTGCAGGGCGGGCATCAGCACTTCCAGACCACCGGCTTTATTCATTTCCGCACGGACAATATGCTCTACCTTACGCAATACTCGCAAGCCCAGCGGTAGCCAGGTATATACCCCGGCGGCGAGTTTGCGGATCAAGCCGGCGCGTATCATCAGCTTATGACTGGCTATTTCGGCGTCGGCAGGTATTTCTTTGACGGTGCTAAGAGGAAATTGGGAAGTGCGCATGGTGGACCTGAGGTTGGTTTATCAAAACCGCTATTTTAACGGCTAAACGCTAAAACCACGAATCACCAACGCTATTTGGGTTTATTCTATTAACTTTTAGCGTTGCTGTTGTCGATGAAATTTGGGAAACTTGGTTGGATAGAAGTCCAGGAAAAGGAAGTTATGATTAAAGTATTGCTGGTTGATGATCACGAGCTTGTCAGAAGCGGCATAGAGGCGCTATTGGCGGCTGAAAAGGATATTGTGGTGGTCGCTGTATGTAATTGTGGCGAGGAGGCTTTGCGCGTTGTCGAGCGAGAGCCACCTGATGTGATTTTGATGGATATTAATATGCCGGGAATAGGCGGGTTTGAAGCGTGTCGGCGCATACTGCAATCGCAGCCTTCGATTAAAATCATTGCGTTGTCGGTGCATAACGATGGGCCTATACCGCAGCAGTTGCTGAAATTGGGTGTAGTCGGTTTCGTGTCCAAGGCTTCGCCTGTCAGCGAAATGGTGGCGGCGATTAAATCGGTGATTTCCGGTAAGCGGTATTTGTGCCAGGATGTGGCCAGTAATTTGGCTTTTCAGTTTTTGCCTGGCGCAGATGTTTCGCCTTTTTTGCAGCTTTCCCAGCGGGAGGCGGAAGTGGTGCGGCTGATTTTATCCGGTAAGAGTATCCAGGAAATGTCGGAAGCCTTGCAGTTGAGTGACAAGACTATCAACACCTATCGCTATCGTTTGTATCATAAACTAAAGATAAAAAACGATGTGGAGTTAACCAGGCTGGCGGTCAAATTTAGTTATTTAGATGCTCTCTAAATAGCAGGGCCGTGTGTTTGATTAACGCACAGCCCTGAAGTACTTAGACCAAGGTGCGGGCTTTGGTGAAGGCTTCGCGAAAATCAAGAAATACTGGTTTTTCTGCTTCCAGCATCAGTTTTAACAACTCATGTTGCAGCTGGTATTTAACATTGCCTATCGCCAGCGCACCGACTCCGACTGCGTTAGCTGACTGATTGGCCAAGGTCAGCGGCGTAGATAAATCGTTAAGTTCTATGCCTTCTATGCCGGATGGCGGTACGGCATTAACGTCGCCCGCTACTTTTAATTGTTTGGCTTGTGCCAGCACGGCTGCATTGATTACGCGAATGCCGGCTTTTGCGGTGCAAAATACTAGGTCTGCATCGGCTATTAACGCTGCTTTTTCTTCGTCATTGCGTGCTACGCCGCCGGTCATACTGGCGCCAAAGCGCCGATTGTATTGTTTGGCTGCATCCTTGGCGGAATCTATTGATAGATGATCCACCAAGATTGTCTCGGCGCCTTGTAAGGATGCTATTACGCCGGTGGCGATGCCCACCGGACCGGTGCCGCCGAAAACAACTGCTTTGCAGTTTTTCAGTTCCTTGCCATGATGATCTTTCAGGGCTTTTTCCACGCACGCTACTAATGCCGCTGCAGTGGTGCAGGCGCCGCTGGGGTCCGCGAATACGGAAATTTCAAACGGCGGCACCATGGCCGGTTTGGTGGCTTGCAGCATGTCGATAGCCATGCCCATATCTCTGCCACCGATAAATATCGCGGTTTTTTTGCTGGCCGACGGGCTGCGCGAAAAAATCGCATCTTGGGTCAAATTGTGAATGCTCTCCAGTTTGACATTGGAGTAGGGCATGAGCACATCAAAACCTGCATCGAGTGCCATGTTAATGTCAAACGGACTGTTGTTTGGCATCGGGTCGAACATGTGGAGTATGCTGCGTTTTGCCATTTTTACCTTACCCTCTGTGATAGGCAGACTTTGGGGAGCTTAGCTAATTATTTGGTCGATTTGATGAATTCGCGGGCGACTTCAAAAGCGTGTTCGAAATGCAAAAATAGCGGTTGATCGCTTTCCAGCATTCTTTTCAGCAGACGGCTTTGTGCTTGGTATTTGATGTTGCCTATCGCCAGTGCACCTATGCCTACCGCGCCGCTGGTGGATCCCGCTAAGGGTTTGCCGTTGTCAAACGCATCAATTCCGGCAATACCGGCTGGCGGTACCGCATTTACATCGGCAGCCACTTTTAATTGTGCGGCTTTGGAAATTAATTCGGTGCTAAGTAATTCAATACCGGCCGCACCTGTTGCAAAAACCACGTCGGCGGTTTTCATGTATTCGGCTTTATCGGCGTCGGCACCTGCAAGTACCATGATTTTTCCATCGCCAAATTCTTCGCTGCACAGTTCTGCGGTGCGCTCGGCTTTATCGAGCTGTCTGCCTATAATTCTGACCTTGGCACCCGCTTGAGCAGCAATCACTGCGGCCGCTTGACCGACCGGACCTGTACCACCCAAGGCGATCACGTTTTTACCTTCCAGTGTGGTATCGAATTTTTCAGCCAGTTCTTTTTCAACGGCGGCAACCATGCCTGCAGCAGTGGTGAATGCGCCGCTAGGGTCTGCGAATACCGACACTTCAAAAGGCGGCACCATGGAATTTTTCGCCATTTTCAACATGTCCATAGCTTGCTTGGTTTCGCGACCGCCTATGAAAATGGCGGTGCGTAACAAGCCTTTGGGACTGCGCGAGAAAATGGCATCTTGGACCAAGCCCCTGACTTCGCTGGGTTCAACGTTAATGTAGGGGATTGCTGAAATCCAGCCAGCATCCATCGCCATATTGACGTCGAATGGGCTTAAATTCTTGGCTGTAGTCAGCATGTGCAGGATAAAGGGTTTTTCCATGATGGCCTCTTATAATTTGATTAGCCGATAAGTATAAAAGAAAAGGCTAGACGATAACAATTCTAGGCGAAACGCCGAATTGCGCTTTATTTTAAACGCGCCGGCACATGTGGCTCGATGGCGTGGTACATCAATTGATGCATCTTGGGGTTGCCAACGATAATGTTGCCGGATTGTAAGTATTTGTCGTTAAAGGAAAAATCCGTGGCGACGCCGCCTGCTTCCTGCACTAATAATACCCCCGCAGCAATATCCCATTCCTTGACGCCGATTTCCCAATACGCATCCAGGCGACCACAGGCCACATACGCCATATCCAGTGCGGCCGCTCCTGCACGGCGTATGCCCGCTGAGTCGGCACAGACGGCTTTGAACATGCCCAAATAGGGCTCGATATTTTCCATGGTTTTGAACGGAAAACCAGTGCCGATGAGGGCGCCGCGCATACTGCTCTGTTTGGTAACCCGGATTTTGCGATTGTTCAGCATCGCGCCTCCGCCGCGTTCGGCAGTGAATAGTTCGTCGCGGGTTGGGTCGTAAATGACGCCCAATTCCAATTTATTTTTGTTTTTTAGCGCGATAGACACGGCATATTGCGGAAAGCCGTGCAAAAAATTGGTGGTGCCGTCCAAAGGATCGATTATCCAAGTGTAGTCATTGCCTATGTGTTCGCCGCTTTCTTCGGCCAGAATCCCATGGTCGGGAAACGCGGCGCGAATGACTTTGATAATCTCATGCTCGGCGGCCCGATCGACTTCGGAGGCATAATCGTTACGGCTTTTTTGATCGATGGTGAGTTTCTCGATATTTTGTGAGGAACGTTGGATTAGGTCGCCGGCGTTCCGCGCTGCGCGGACGGCAATATTAAGCATCGGGTGCATAGATCGAATTGGAAATGAGCAGTTAGAAAACTCGGATAGGATAGCAAATTTTGCTAGAATCGCTGCTTTTTTAGCCGCAGAGGCCTGGCATTGCTATCTCATTTTAAAGTGGTTTTAGTCGAAACTTCCCATCCCGGCAATATTGGTGCGGTGGCTAGAGCCATGAAAAATATGCGGATGGATCAACTGCGCTTGGTATCGCCAAAGTTTTTTCCGCATGCCGACGCCACGGCCAGGGCCTCAGGGGCCGACGATGTACTTAGGGCTGCGACTGTCTTCGATTCCTTGCAGGATGCGATTGCCGATTGCCGGATTGTGTTGGGGGCCAGTGCGCGTGACCGAACCATCAGCTGGCCAAGTTTGACCGCACGGCAAACTGCCGAAAAATGGGTGGGTGTATTCCCAGAGCAAAATATTGCCTTGGTGTTCGGCCGCGAGAATTCCGGTTTGAAAAACCATGAACTCGATCTTTGCCATTTCTTGCTGCGCATACCGTGCAATTCCGAATACAGCTCGTTGAATCTCGCTGCCGCCGTGCAAGTAGTTGGTTACGAATTGTTCATTGCTTCGGGCCAGGAAATATTTAGTAACGTGGGAGATTACGGTGAGGAACCGTTGGCGACGGCCGAGCAAATGGAGGCGTTTTATGGCCATTTGCAGCAAACCATGGCCGACATAGGTTTCTTGCATCCGGAGCGCTCCAAATCGATTATGCGGCGTTTACGTAGAATCTTTAATCGGACCCAACTCGATACTAAAGAGCTGGATATTTTGCGGGGTATCCTGCGTTTCTCGCAAAATCACAATACCAAGTAAGCCCATGTTGTCCAGACTTAAAGAAGATATTCATTGTGTATTTGCCCGAGATCCGGCGGCGCAATCGGTTTTTGAAATATTGACGACTTATCCGGGGTTTCACGCGGTATTGATTCATCGCTGTAGTCATTGGCTGTGGCTGCGTGGTTTTAGGTGGGCGGGCCGATATGTATCCTTCCTAGGTAGATGGTTGACCGGCATCGAAATTCATCCCGGCGCCCAAATTGGCCGGCGGTTCTTTATCGATCATGGCATGGGTGTGGTGATTGGCGAAACCGCGGTGATCGGCGACGATTGCACGCTATATCATGGCGTAACCTTGGGCGGAACCAGCTGGAATAAGGGCAAACGCCATCCGACGTTGGGCAATAGTGTGGTGATAGGTGCCGGGGCTAAAGTGTTGGGACCGATTGAAATCGGTGATGGTGCCAGAGTCGGTTCCAATTCGGTGGTGGTGAAATCGGTGCCTATTGGTGTCACGGTAGTCGGTATTCCCGCGCATATAGTCGATGCCAAAGCCAAGCAAGAACAAGCGCGGCGCGATGCGATGGCCCAAAAAATCGGTTTCGACGCCTATGGTGCTACTAGCGATATGCCGGACCCTATCGCCAATGCCATCAATCTTATGCTTGATCATATTCATCAACTTGATAAGCAAATAGCCGATATGCAGCAGGTATTGAACGATGCCGGCATCAGTTGCCACCGCCAAGCAATATCCGTGTTGGACGACTGCGAGATTAAGGATAAACAATAGAAATCATTAAGAAAATGTCCCCTTACAAGCATAATATCAATTTTTCCAATTTCTGCCGTTCCAACGCTTTTTGATCAACCGCCTCGAAAATTTAAGTCCGTTTTCCTTAAGTTTTTCGAAAAATAACGAGGTATCAACCGCTGAATCCCAACGAATTCAAATTTCAGCCGCTGAAAATCTTGGAAACGGAGCGATAGCGAAGTGAAGATTTTTAGTCCCCGATAGCCGTAGCGCTGGGCGGGTTTTCGCAGCGAAGCGGAGAAAACCTGCAAGGCATCGCGACACGGCGTCAAGTCATGCGAGAGCCGATGTTTCGACCCCCTGTTGGGTCGAAACGAGGTGACGCGGACGAATCGGGGCCGCCGAAGGCATAAACTGCCAGCAAATTTTTCGCGCTGAAATCGGATGGGACCCATTTCAGCTTTACCGAAAAATGCTGGCGCTCTTGTTGATGCTTCAGATAAGAGTTGTGATCGAATACTTGACCAAATTACTGGGTTTATTTATAGTCCACCTTATTTTCATTAGTTTGTAAGGGGTATGACATGCGGCTTACCACAAAAGGGCGTTACGCGGTCACCGCGATGCTGGATTTGGCTTTTCACAGTCAATCCAATCCGGTAACTTTGACTGATATTGCGACAAGACAAACCATTTCCTTGTCCTATCTTGAGCAATTGTTTGCGCGTTTGCGCAAGGCCGGTATGGTGAAGGGTGTCAGAGGGCCTGGTGGTGGTTATACGCTTAGCCGAAGCGCCCGAGAGATCAATATTGCCGATATAATTGAGGCAGTCGACGAGCCGGTCGATTCAACCAAATGTGGCGGAAAAGCCAACTGCCATAACGATGAGCCCTGCCTGACGCATGATTTGTGGATGGGTTTGAGCGAGCAAATTCGCGCTTATTTAAAAGAAATTAGTCTTGGACAATTGCTGGAGCGCGATTTCGTCAGCGACGTGGCAAAAAGACAGAGTAAGCACGTGGAGCATGTCATCGAAATGCCACCCCGGCAGGAAAAACGCATCGCTTAATGATCTATCTGGATCATAACGCCACTACCTGTTGTGATGAGCGGGTGGTGGAGGCAATGTTGCCCTACTTGCATGCAATGTATGGTAATCCATCCAGTCTGTACAAGCTCGGTCGTGTCGCTCGCAGTGCAATAGATATAGCCAGAGAGCAAATCTCAGCACTTATCGATGCTCCTGGAGCACGGATAGTGTTTACCAGCGGCGGCACCGAGGCTAATGCGCTTGCTCTGGCGAATGCGTGTGGCTTGGGGCTAGCGATTTCAGCTATCGAACACCCCTCCATTTTCGAAAACGCCGAGTACAACCGGCAGCGTTTCCGCCAATTGCACACGCTTGAGGTGAATGAGGCTGGAGCAGTGCCCTTAGTTTCGTTGGATAGAGCAAATTGGCAGGCTGGCGACATGGCGTCCGTTATGTTGGCGAATAATGAAACCGGGCTTATTCAAGACATTGCAGCCATCACCGAACATTTGGCTGAGCGCGGTGTCAATGTGCATACCGATGCGGTTCAGGCCTTGGGTAAGATTTCATTTTCGTTCAAAAAGCTGGGCGTTAAGTTGATGAGTTTATCCAGTCACAAAATATACGGGCCAAAAGGAGGTGGGGCGTTGGTAGTGGCAGAAGATTTTGTTCTAAAGCCCTGGCTGCGCGGGGGCGATCAGCAGTATGGCTGGCGGGCCGGCACGGAAAATGTGGCGGCAATAGTGGGTTTTGGCAAAGCCGCCGAATTGGCTAAGGCAGAGGCCGCGTTACGGGGCGTGCGGGTGTTGGCACTCAGAACGCGATTGGAGCAGGCTCTACGCACCATTCCTGGTTTGGTGATTTTTGCAGAACAGGTCAAAAGATTGCCCAATACCGTGCAGTTTGGTATTCCCGGAATCAGCGGCGAAATGTTGTTAATGCAACTCGATCAGCGCAATATTGCGGTTTCCAGCGGCTCAGCGTGTTCGGCGTCGTCCGGTGAGATCAGTCCGGTATTGGTCGCTATGGGGGTGGAAGCCTCTTTGGCTAGGTCGGCCATCCGGGTTAGTCTGGGTAAGGACAATAACGAAACCGAAATCGATCAATTTGTCGATGTCTTAAAAGCGTCGATAGCAAATTAGTTAGGAGAATTAGCAATGGGTATTACCATTACCGAAAGTGCCGCCAAACAAATCCAAAAACAGTTACAAAAACGCGGCACAGGCTTAGGTTTGCGATTGGGGGTTAAAACGTCCGGTTGCTCGGGGTATGCCTATGTGTTGGATTATGCCGATCAGGCCGAAGCCGACGAGGTGGTGTTCGACCAATACGAGGTGAAAGTGCTGGTAAAACAGTCTGATCTGGACAAATTGAGCGGCATTGAGTTGGATTATGCCAAGGAAGGTTTTAACGAGGCCTTTAAGTTCAACAATCCGAATGTAAAAGGTACCTGCGGTTGCGGGGAGAGTTTTTCGGTTTAGCGTAAAAAAAACGCCGGCTTTGCGATCACGATAAAGCCGGCGTTATCGGCGTTTATTTCATATTAGCGCCGCAGTTTCCTTCCATTTTTTTGCCGTCAGCTGCTTTGTCGGCAGCTGGGGTAGCGGGTTTGTTACCTGCGCACTTGCCTTCGGTAGCGGCTTTGCTTTCAGTGCTTTTTTTCATGGAAGCGCCGCATTTACCTTCTCCACAAGAACCGTCTTTCATTTTATCGGCGCCCGCTTCAGGTTTGGCTTCGGCGGTCAACATATAGCCTGAGCTCAACTCTGACAGTGCAAATGGATTGTTGTCTGCCAGGGCTATATTACCTGCCAGCGTTGGTAGCAGAGATGCGCCGATTGCGATGGCGAACGGGGTTTTGTTGATTTTTTTCATACTGTCTCCTGTGGAAAAAACTAATTGTTGTAATAATCGGTCGGCAACACGGAATCCCGTGTTTTCGGTAACGGCCCTGTCGCTAATATCACAAAAAAGCTTTGTAAAGTAAAGGCGGGAAGATTCTGCCAATCGGCAGTATACTTGCGCCCGAAACCACCATGTTCCGCAACTTGCCGATGCGATATTCGCTATAACCATGACTTCAAAAACACCGATAGTACAACTGGGGGCCGAGGTATTGCGCTGGCGGGCGCAGCCTGTTGACGACTTTGCCTGCTCGGAGTTCCATAAACTGATTGAAACCATGCATGAGATTATGCTGGAGGCCAGCGGTGTCGGCATAGCTGCGCCACAATTGGGCGCTTCCTGGCAAATTTTGATCATCGCGTCCCGGCCTACATCGCGTTATCCTCATGCTCCGGAAATGCCGCCGATTGTGATGGTCAATCCAAGTTTCGAAATGGTGGACAGCACATTGTATAAAGACTGGGAAGGCTGTTTAAGCGTGCCGGGTATCCGGGCGCTAGTGCCGCGTTACCGGGCTATCGAAGTGCAATATCAAGATCAGCAAGGTGAAACCCACCGCTTGGCCTTACAGGATTTTCCGGCCCGCGTCTTCCAGCACGAGTTCGATCATCTATTGGGATTGGTCTATCTGGATAGGGTGGAAAATAACCAAGATATTATTGCCGAGACCGAATTTTTCAAACGCATCGCCGCATAGGAGCCAGCTGAATGAAGTTTGTGTTGTTGTTAATGGGCCTATTGACCAGTTACAGCAGTATGGCACTGCCGCCGCTGTCTTTCAGCCAAGTGGCGCAGGGTATCTATCTGCATACCGCCGCACATCATTGGCCGGATCGGGACAATCACGGCGAGATTGCCAATATCGGCTTTATTGTCGGCGAGCGTTGTGTGGCGGTGATCGATAGCGGTGGCAGTCCACAGCAGGGCGCCGCGTTGCGAAATACCATCAGGCAAGTTACCACCAAACCGGTTTGCTATGTGATCAACACCCATGTGCATCCTGACCATATCTACGGCAATATCGCTTTCAAGGAACCGGGCGTGCAGTTTGTCGGCCACCATAAGCTGGCGCGGGCCATGGCCACACGCGGCGACCATTATCTCGGTCGCGCGGCGGAATTGCTGAATATTCAAGTCAATCACGACAACATCATTCCGCCCGATATAGAGGTGAATGACAGCATGACCCTGAACATCGGTAATCGCGAACTGCTGCTGACCGCCCATCCCAGTGCGCATACCGATAACGACTTGAGCGTTTATGACAAAGCAACCGAGACTATGTGGCTAGCCGATCTGTTGTTTTTGGAGCATATTCCGGTGATAGACGGCAGCATCAAAGGCTGGTTGTCTGAGATGGAACGCTTGGAGAAAAATCACTACAAACTAGTCGTACCCGGCCACGGTCATTTGGTGAAAGATTGGCCGGCAAGTCTGCAGCCGCAAAAAGCCTATTTGAACGGTCTGGCTACGGAAGTACGGTCTATGATCAAACAGGGCAAAACCTTGGAACAGGCTGTAAATACCGTCGGCTTGCCAGCTAAAAAGAATTGGCAATTATTTGAACAATTCCACCGCAAAAACGTGACTATCGCGTTTGCCGAGCTGGAATGGGAAGATTAAACAGAGGAGATTAGAAGCATGCACAAGTCTTATAACGTTATTTATCTGCTGGCTTTAATGATTTTGCCGGTCATCGCCAGCGCCGAAGGCGACGACATTACCTGGAACACGGTTTTGAAAAGCCAGTTTTTTGCCGGTAAAAACATTGAAGAATCCAATGCGGTTATCGAATTGGACGCCCCCTATCGGGCAGAAGATCCGGCGATTGTGCCGGTTAAGGTCACCAGCAAATTTGGGCAAAGCAAAGATAAATACATCAAAAAAATCTGGCTGTTTGTTGATAAAAATCCGTTTCCGTTTGTCGGTGAATTTGAGTTCTTTCCGGAGAGCGGTAAAGCCGATTTGGCTTTGCGAGTGCGCGTCAATACCTATAGTGACATTCGCGCGGTCGCCGAAACCAATGACGGCAAGTTCAGCATGACCAAAAAATTCGTGAAAGCCAGTGGCGGCTGCTCGGCACCGATTGGTGCGGATCTGGATGAAGCCATGAAGCGGCTGGGCAAAGTTAAGTTTCGGCTTGACGACGGTATTCAAAGCGGCCAACCGGCCTTGACGCAATTGATGATCAGCCACCCGAACCTCACGGGCATGCAGATGGATCAAATGACCCGTTTCATCAGAAAATCGCACTTTATCGATCAACTGAAAGTGACTTTTAACGACAAGCCAGTGCTCAACGCTAAGATTGACATTGCGATCAGCGCCGACCCTAATTTCCGTTTCTATTTTGTGCCGGATAAGGCCGGTGAATTGAAGGCGGAATTTACCGACGTATCTTGTGAATCGCCGACCAGTCGGAACGTATGCAATAAAAGTGGCAGCTACTCGCAAAGCTATACGGTAAGTCCTTAATGGCTAGTCCTCCAATAAGAGGAATACTTTTTGCTTTAGGCATGCTGGTGTTTGCCGGCGATGCGTTTGCGCTACGTTGTGGGCATAAACTGGTTCAGGTTGGCGACTATAAAGCCGATGTGTTGGAAAAATGCGGCGAGCCGGATTCGGTGGAAGAGCGCAGGGCGATACGTGGTAGCCGCTTGCGGCATCCCTATGGCGCATTGGAGATAGACCAGTTTGAAGAAGTGCTGATCGAGGAATGGGTATACAACTTTGGACCGCGTAGGTTTCAGCAGCTATTGGAGTTTGAAGATGGCGAGCTGAAAAAAGTCCGTAAATTGAGTTACGGATACTGAACAAAAATAGTCAGGCTGATAGATGCAGCTCGGTCTGCCATCACATACTATTAAGATCGGTTAGTGCATCCGTGACCATGCTACTGCCGATGGAAATCATCAAAATGTCCGACGCAACTCGTACAAAGCGATACCCGGCAGGCGCAGCGCCTATTAGGGTGGAGGGGATGTTGTAATAAACAACATCTCTGGGCAATGGGTAACCTAAGCGCCATTTTTTAACGGCAGGCAACCGTTATGTTTCTTCTGTAGCCCCGGAGGGCAGTGACCAGAGCGGTACTGATCAGTGTAATATTGACTAATGCTTAGTCGGTGTTGGTCGTTGAAATAGCGTTCTTGGCGCGAATTAAAATCCTCGCGGTTATATGATCTATCATCATAATTTGGGTGATCTTCCCGTTCGTATTTCTGGTGTGGTTAATGCTTGTGCTCATTGCCGTGGCCATGCCCCGACTTTTCTGCGTATGTTGGAGCGACGCCGAGCGCGCTGACGAGCAATAGCTTCAATTGATGTCTGAGTTGGAAAGGTAGTTTGCGCATTTTTGTATTCTCGCGAGCTGGAGCTTGAGATAGGCGTCCGCCGGTTAACGTATGAAACATACGAAACTAGCATAGGCTGTTTTGGTGTATCTTCGGCGACAATCGCAAATTTGCGAATGCGTGCTTCGTTACTAGCCTACATTAGAAGAGTTAGATCTGCATGTATGTTTTTGAATTAGCGAGTATTTAATTTGAGGTGGCTGGATGGTTTAGCATTATTGGAGTTTTTCTTTCCTTTTTGTAAAAAAGGGCTATAATAGTCGATTCGAGTATGTTGCAGTAACAAAGCGCATTAATAGTGTAGGGAGATAGTATGCTTATCTTGACTCGTAGAGTAGGAGAGACCTTGATGATTGGTGACGATGTAACTGTTACGGTTCTTGGGGTAAAAGGAAATCAAGTTAGAATTGGTGTCAATGCACCAAAAGATATATCTGTTCATAGGGAAGAAATCTACGAGAGAATTAAAAAAGAGCAATCCGAAGAAGGGAGTACGGAAGGCTGAGTAAGTTATAGGAGAGATGGCCGAGAGGCCGAAGGCGCTCCCCTGCTAAGGGAGTATGTGCCAAAAGCGCATCGAGGGTTCGAATCCCTCTCTCTCCGCCACTAAATAAATCTTGACATAGATTAATAAAAAAAAGATAATAAGCGGCTCAGATAAGCGCCCGTAGCTCAGCTGGATAGAGTACTCGGCTACGAACCGAGCGGTCGGGAGTTCGAATCTCTCCGGGCGCGCCATATCGAGAACACGCAAAACATTAATCCCCTGTAGCTCAGTCGGTAGAGCGGGTGACTGTTAATCACTAGGTCGGCGGTTCGAGCCCGTCCGGGGGAGCCAAATAAATCAAGGGCTTAGCTAAAATGCTAGGCCCTTTTTTTTGCTCGTACGTTTGTTAATGTCGCATTCAATGTCGCTTTGTGCAATTTTTTTTGCCAATAGCGTTTCTCGTTAATTTACTGATTCAAATTTTCGCTTGTTTGGTTGTCCTTCCTTGTAATATTTTCCATATGCGAAGGAAATTTACGGTGGATGTGCAGGCAGTGCCACTCTGCATCGATTTGCTTGGTGGTGATCCAAGTGTTTCAGCTTAGCAGGTTGTTGAAAAAGGAAAATCGGTGGAGAAATTTTCCTAAAACTCCCAAATTTTCCATAAAAAGCCGTTTTTCTGGAACGAAAAATCAATGACTTACGTAATTTGGCTTTGCATGAAAGCCATTTTTTGGCAAAAAGTGGAGCAAGTTTTTAAATTTCAACAGCCTGTTAGAGAGGCGATCAAGGGTGTGGCTTTATCCGCACTCATTAAGCTGAAGTGTGGATCTATGTTGAGTGTAAATCGGAGCGATACGGCTCTGAAGCCTGTTTTATCGGAAGGCTTGTGGGTTGTCGTTTAAGAAATGACGGTCGAATCTTAAAGTGCTGATTCAATGAGTTGGTCAAGATCTTCTCTTTTGCAAACGGTCGTTCGTGACCCTATTTTTGCGGTAGGGATCTTGCCTTTCGCGACAAGGCGCCAGAAGGTTGCGATACTGATACCTAGATATTCGGCGGCAGATTTGGGTCGAAGATAAACTAAAGCCGGCTTGTCCATAATATCCTCTCTACTAAATGGGAGCGCATTGCAGGCGGTTTAATTGAATCAAATATCGTCATAAGGGCTTTATATCTATCATTTACGAAGTGACCGATAAAGGCTATCAAAAACCCTGAGTTGTAGCTCCAAGAGTTTTTCATGAGAGTTTTCTAAGCGGTTTTGCAGTAGGTGCTTCCTTGGTTCAATGAATTTGTTGATGTCTTGTGAGGTTTAATGTTTCTGCCTTGAATTGCTTGTCACCAGGTTGGTAAGTTCTCCTAGATAAGTGCGCTTAGTGTGCTGGTGGAGTCAAAAAATCTTGCAAGGAATTACTAAAAACGTTAGGCTCTGTCTTGGATAGATGTGATCAAGAAACATCTATAATTATTTTTGTTTCAAATGGTTGTGATATTTGAAATAAAAAGTAAATAATTGTTAAGAAGGTGTGGCGTGAAAATGTCAAAACCACTTCTTTTTTTCGTCATCTTGTTGCCCGAAACCATCCACGCTATGGATGATTTGGAGTTGATATACGGTAGCGACAAAATGATATCTATAGCATCCGGTCATGCTGTGCCGATAAATCGCGCGCCTAGCGTAACCTCGGTCATTACTCAGGAAGACATTGAAGCGATTGGAGCACGGCGCTTAGAGGATGTTTTAGAATATTTGCCCGGCATCCATGTGAGCAGTGCCAGAGCCGGCAATAAAGTGGTTGGGTTCCGAGGTATCTATTCCGAAGCCAATACCCAGGTTTTGGTGTTGGTGAATGGGATTCCCCTCAGAAATGCTGCAATCGGCGGCAAGCCGCTCGCTTGGACCATGCCGGTTAAGAACATATCGCATATTGAAATTATCCGGGGGCCCGGGTCTATGCTTTACGGTGGCGATGCGACTACGGGGGTGATTAACATCATTACGAAAACCGGAAATGAAATCAACGGCGGTTATGCCGGTGGTTTCTTCGGTAGCCGAGATACCTACGAAGGATGGTTGCAATATGGCGAAAAAGAAGCGGATTGGGAATACGCCGTTTCTTTGCAAGGAGGAACAACCGGCGGCACGCGGGGATATATTCAACGGGATGCCCAAACAGTGCTGGATGGGTTGTTCGGTACTGCGGCATCCCATGCGCCTGGATTCACAAACTATGGCCGTGACGATGTCGATGCGCGAATAGACTTAGCTTTCCAAGACTGGCTCAGACTTAGAGCAGGGTATCAGCGATTCAATAATGTTCAGACGGGGGAAGGTGCAGCGCTCGCGCTGGATCCGAATGGTTACACAGATGAGGATATTTATAATCTTGATCTTTCAATGAAACATCAGTTTTCCGATGCATTGGGCCTGGACACAACCTTCTATTTTGTAGGGCAAGATACGCGGTGGAATTACAATCTTTTACCCGCCGGCACTTTCGGAGGCTCGTTGCCTCAAGGGGCTGAAAGCCGAACGACATATTTTCAGGGCACGACCGGGCTAACCACCCAATTTAATTATGCTGGAATTCGGAAGCATAAAGCGACTTTGGGCGCCGGCATCATCTATCACTGGGTGACCGATGTCAGCAATAAAATCAACTACCTAATTACGCCGAACTTTGTCACGCAAATTCCATTAACCGAGGTGTCGGCATTCGGCAATGATCCGGTTTTAAGTTCCAAGACACGCACCAATTTTTACGCGTTATTTCAGGATGAATGGAATTTTGCCAACGACTTTTATCTGACCACCGGCTTGCGATACGACTATTATTCCGACGTCTTGGATGGAATCAGTCCACGCGTATCGTTGGTTTGGAATGTGAACAACAACCTCACGGCCAAGCTGCTTTATGGGCGCTCATTTCGGCCGCCGTCCTTTCTTGAAAAAAATTTGCCCTTAACGCCGGGTACAAACATCAAATCGGAATCGGTTAATACGCTGGAGTTTCAGATCGAAAATAAATGGTCGCCACGCCTTGCGACTTCCGCTAATGTGTATTGGTTTGAATTCAAAAATTTGATCACGTCGGTCAGCGATTCAACCTTGACCTCAATGACCTCGGTTTCACCGAATCCTGTCGCGTTTACCAATATCCCGAAGATCAATGGCATAGGACTGGAAACCGAAATGCGATACGCCTTTGCCGACGACTTAAATTTTTCGGTGAATTACAGCTATCATGGTGTCAGTGACAGTAATCAAACCGGTCTGTTGCCGAAGCATATGATCAAGTCATTGATCAACTGGGAATTTGTCAAAGACTGGAGAGTCGGCGCGCAATTGAATTGGATAGGGGAAAGGCATCGCCCCAAAAACGATTTGCGTGTTCCTTTGCGGGGTTATTTTATCGCCGGACTGACGCTGTCCACCCAAGTCGCAAAGCCGCTCGAGTTCGTGATAAGAGCCAATAATATATTCGGGAGTCAGGCCAAGGAACCGAGTCTAAACCCTATCTTGTTGCCGGGGGATGTTCCCCTTTACGATCGTTCCGTACTAGGACAGATTAAATGGACGTTTTAACGACTGAATTGCCGCTCATCAAGGAGCATTCACTGCTGATTCCGTTGCTGGGTTCTTTGAATAGTCCGGTGAAAACGCTGACAAGCATCCATCGGCAATACGGCGATCTGGTGCTGGGTCGTTTTTTTAACAAGAAACTGCTTTTTGTCTGTCATCCTGAGCACATTCAGGCCGTGTATGCGCAAGAAGCCCGGGGCTTGTTAAGCCGGGATTATTTATATGAGGCAAAAAAATCATTGTTTGGTGACGGCCTCGTCAATAGCAAAGGCGACGCTTGGATTCAGCAGCGGCGCCTGATGCAGCCGTTGTTTACCAAGGAAGCCGTCGGTGTATGGGAGCGGGTGTTCATCCATGAAGCGGAGAACGCAAACGCCAAATTGCTTTTGGCCGCTCCCGGTAAGGTCAATCTTTCCGAAGTGCTGAAACGATTGGTCCAGAGAATCTTTATTCAGGTCTTGACCGGGCGATCCGTTGATACCTTGGCAAATAGCGACGCTTTAATTCAAGCCATTGAAACCGTCAGCAAGGGACTATTGCCGCACCTGGTGGCCGAAATGATCACTAATGGCAAATTGATGAGGTTGATGCCCGGCAAAAGCCGCGCCTACCAGGCCGCGGTTGACTACCTATCGGATTTTGTCAGTCAAGAAATTATCCAGAACCAGGCTGGAGTGGAGCAGAGTTTGATTTCGGCTATGCGGCTGGCAGTCGATAGAAAGACCGGTTATCGCATGAGCAAGGCGTTTTTGACCGATGAGGCGATTAACTTGTTTTTTGCCGGACAAGACACCACAGTGAACGCACTTTCATGGTTTTTTTATTTTCTGGGTCAGCATGAAACCGTACACCATCGGGTCACGGCGGAAGTCAAAATCTATCGAGATGAGCCGTTGACTGCGGAGAACTTGCAGAAATACACCTATACCCGAGCGGTGCTCTCCGAAACCTTACGTCTATTTCCGTCGGCCGCGGCCCTTTCAACTCAAGCGATTGCCGAGATTGAGGTAGGCGGGCAGCGCATCGAAAAGCACACGATCATTATTTTGAGCATGTATGTTACTCATCGTCATCCCGCGCTTTGGGAAAAGCCCAATGATTTTTATCCGGAACATTTTTTAAGTCCTGGAGCGGATAAGCGGCACAAGTACGCCTATTTCCCGTTCGGCGGCGGCTTGCACAACTGTATCGGTCGGCATTTTGCGGAACTGGAAATGATGATTGTCATTGTGATCTTGCTAAGAGCTTTTACCTTTAAAACCTCGGGCAAAATTCGGGAGGCCGCGAGTATTACCTTGAAGCCGGCTCAGGACATTATCGCGACAGTAAACCCTTGTTAACGTGAAGGATGATTTGGGTTCGAATATGTTGCGTTTTTTGCCGTTCTCGGCAGCTCTCGCCGCTTCGGAGGACTTCGCACATTATTTTAGGAGTCATCGTCATGAACGCATTCGTAGTCACAGATCCATTCAGCGATACGGCGGCCATACAAGCTCAAATGATTGCGGCAGGGTTCAATGCCGAATCCGTGGTTTACGTTAAATCAGCCAGGGCGTTGATGGATGGATTGCTCACGCACCGCTGCGACGTTATCGTCGCAGAATACGCCGTCGCAAACATGGATATCTGGCGACTATCGACATTGATTAACTCGATGCGTTTTAACGCTCAGGGTCGACCCATTTTTTTGCTCAAGGAAACCTGCGAGATCGATATTCCGGTCTTACTTGCCAAGGAATATGGTTTTACTGTGGTGTCTTTAGAAAATCTGGCGGGCAGGCTAGTTGCGGTCAGCGATCCAACTAATCGACAGTTTGGCGGAAGCGCTAATCCTGTCAGGCATACAGTTCTGATCATCGAGGATGATAAGGATGCCTCCTTCACCGCTTTCCATGCCCTCAAAGATCTCTACGATGTCGATGTCGCCGACGACGGCTTGTCTGGTTATGCACTCTGGGAAGCAAAGCATCACGATCTGGTGTTGCTGGACTTGATGTTGCCCAAACTGTCGGGCGAAGACATTTTGTCCAAAATAATGGCGATCAATAAGAACCAGTCGGTCATCATCGTCACAGCCTTGGATAAGCCGAAGATTCAAAACAAAATGCTGTTGAACGGTGCCAGCGAATACCTGTGTAAGCCGTTCTCTTTGGATGCGTTAAAAACGCTTTGCCAGAAATTGTTGAATAAATCCAAGCTGCTGCATCAAGCGCATTTTGCGGAATCGAAACTCAATGCGATCAGAAACTTGGTTTGGTTATTAGATTATGCGCTGAGTCAAAATGATGCCGATAGGCTCAAACAGATCATGGCTGCTTTAAAAGGTTTGCTGCCCAATAATCTCACCGAAGACGAAAAAATAAGCCTCATTGCCAGGGAATTTTAACGGTAAACAGCGAGCCAGTACCCGGCTCGGAATATACACTGATACTGCCGCCCAACAATTCAATAAACCTCTTGGTTATGGAAAGTCCCAAGCCATGTCCGCCGTGTTCGCGAGTCAGGCTCATATCGGCTTGCCAGAAAGGTTCGAATATCAACTGCTGATATTCGGACGGGATGCCGCAGCCGCTATCGCGGACCTGAATGATGGCGCTCGCATTCTCGTGTCGCCAGCTCAATTGAATATCCCCATCAGCGGTAAATTTACAGGCATTACTCAATAAATTGCCCACGATATGCCGTAATACCTCGGCGTCGATGGTCATCATTCCCGGTTCGCCCGTCAGCGATAATCGGTTGCGGTTGCTGGCAAGGGCGGGAGCCAGCTTCGCGGCGCATTGTTCCATCAGTGCTTTGATATCGATGGTTTCCTGGTTTAGTTCGACTTTGTTGGCTTCCAGTTTGCCGTGTATCAGGACTTTGTTGATCAACTCGTTCAAATCCCGGGTACGCTCCAAGGCATTGGCATGGAAAGAGCGGCATAAGTCGAATTCCACTGTTTGCGGCAAGGCAGCCTGTATCAATTCCAGATAGGCGCCAATGCCGTGTAACGGGGTTTTCATTTCATGGGAAACCAGGGTCATGATTTGGTTCTTATAGCGATTGGCGGCGCGGCTGCCATCCAGGGCGATCTTCAATTCGCTGGTACGATCGGTCACGCATTGTTCAAGAATTTGTTCGTTACGTTCGATTTTCGCCAGCATGTCATTAAAATCGGCACTCACACGCTGCATATCGGGCGGTCCCTGAAAATTGACTCGATGACCGCGAATGCCCAGGCTAACATTCGTCAATGCAGTGACTATTTCGAGCAAGGGTGCGGTAAAAATGCCTGAAAATCGCCGCACCAGCAAGAACAGGATGACCAGCGCAGCCATCACGATAAAGCCTGACACCAAGACTATTTGCCGCATGAAGCCATCCAGATCCTGTTTGGACACCACCAGTTCGACGTAGCCCAAATAATCGTCGTCTTGATAAAGCGGGGCATAAAAACACCAGGCATCATCGGAATTGCGAACTTGAGTCTGCACGATAGGCGATGCGGGCAAATGGCATGCGAAGGCTTTGTGATTGGAAGACGCTATTAACGCATGTGGGCTTTCAAATACGGAGGCTTTTAATACATTCCTATCGCCGGCATAGGTTTGAACAATGTCCTGTGAGACCGTGGTGGCGTGCAGAATGACACTGTATTTGACTGAGTTTGCAAAGGTGAGGGTATAAGCCTTCCAGTATTGGCGAGTATAGTTGCTGGTATATTGGTAGGCTGCAAAGTACAGCGAGGCGACGATGAGCATGCCCGCCATCGCCACCGAGATCAGCACGACCAAATCGTAACGTTGCCGAAAGTCGAAGCGGTTAAGGGCGTCGAATAGCCGTTTCATTCGAGTACCAGCGAAAACGCGCTTAGCGCAGACGGATCGAAATGCATATCCATATGCTGAGCGACGCGTTGGTTTAAAGCAACGTCGACTTTTTTCATCGGCTCGTAAGTCACTGTTTGCTGGTTAGCCATGTCGCCCAATTGCTCTCCCAAGGCGAGCAGGTTCGGATTGAAGGTCATGAGCACCCCGTATTCCAAATGCGATAGATTGGTGGAGAGCAGCGCGATATTTTTGCGCCAGGCTATGTTGGACGCTTCGTAGAGTATGTCTTTTGGGATGTCGGCGGGTATCAAAATGGAGTCTTCAGGCGTGGCATCGTGCTCCAGTAATTCTCCGAGGATGCGCATAGTGGTTTTCATATCATTCCCCGTCCGGATAGTAAGCAGCGGTTTCGAGGTCGTTGCAGAGGAGTCTTGCTGCAGGATGAGGTGAGAGCTGTTTTCGACGATGAATACCTGTCTAATGCGTGGAGTCAGGCGCTGTAAGTTCGATGTCAATATTTGGCTGTCTAGCCTCAGGCTCACGCCATGAGATTCGGCATGATCGAAATACACCAAGCCAAGAAGGGATTGACTTCGATAAGGACTTGGCTTGATGAATTCGGCTGCTTGATTGCCCAAGGCGATGATAATGTCGGGGTGGATGCGGTCAATGCTTGGTTTTACGTCGGCTAGGCGTGCCGTTTCCGGAATCGCTACGGCGTCGATCCGTTTTACTCTGGTTTTAATGCCTTTAATCGTTGTGGCATAAATCGAACTGATTGGAGGGGCTGCGGCGGGGTAGAGCACTAAAACATGCGGCTCTTCGGCAATTGCCTTGCAAGAAATCAGGATGAGCCAGAGGCGCAGCAGTGCTTTAGAGATCCTTGCATTCATCGACTTGTTTTAGGCTCTTTAACTCTCGGATATAAGGTCTTGGATCGGCGCCGGACAGTAATTTCTTGCGCCAATATTTCGCTGAGTCGGCGCCTTCTTTCCATAGCACGATGGCTTGTATCGTTTTTCTGTAAATATCGGCTGCTGTATGAGCGGGAATGGCTGGATCGCTGATCCTGTGTAGGTCAATCGCTCTTAAAAGCCCGCTGACCGGATCTTCAAGGCCATTTCGGGTTTCTCCCCGGCCATCATTCAAGCGCGATAAAAAATCCTTAACGTCTTTATTAATGCCCAGCATCAGTAGCGCGCCGCCAAGCACTCCGGACACGAAGATTTCGGATTTGGGTTTCAAGTTATCGATCAAGCGCAATTCTTCACTGAACAAATGAATGGCTTTTTGAGCATTGATTTCCTCCTTTTCCCAAACAAATCGTTTGTCTTGTAGCGAGCGGGGTTTGCCTCTGAGGGCGATATTCAAGGCTTCGAGGATAAAGCCGTCTTTTAAGCGGTCGGAAGTGAATTCCAGGCCTAAGCCGGCGTAAATAAGCTTCACTGTTTCGTTGGGCGCTACTCTTTTCATGCGCCTATTTTGTACTTCGGTATTGAGCGCCGAGAAATCTTGCTCCGACAAATCGATGACCTGAGCGATCAGGTAGTCGGGCGGTGGTGTGTTGCCGGACAGCCAATCTTCTTTCCTCTGTTTGCCCGTCAATTTGTAAAGGGTGTCGCCCACTTTTACGACGACAACTAGCATCGAGTAAGCGGACAGGCTGCTCGCGTGTTTAAGTGTTAGTACGGTATTTTCTGTCCGAGCATCCGCAAAAGAAAACAAGATGGGTTCTTCGATGGCTAACCATTCCTGGAAGGAAAGGCTGATCAAAGTAAAGCCTGCAGCTGTATCGGTGTGCAATAAATTCATTAAACGTAAATTATCGTCTTGTTATACAAATTTAAGTCAATGATAAATAGATAAAAATAAGATAACGATTTTTTATAAAAAAAATCTTCGTAATTCTATACTTTTAATTTAGAGAAAGCGATGGTATTTTAGCCTCAAGTACAGAACGACGGCAACGGCGTGTGTCAGGCTAACGAAGTGTATTAACGCGTCAATCTTGAAAGCCTGTCGATGGCGAGATGGTTGAGTCATGATCAAAATAACGATAGTCAGTACGAAGGGTGGCGTTGGAAAAACCACGCTGACGGCCAATATGGGCGGCATATTGGCCGATTTTGGCTATCGTGTGCTGTTGATCGACGCCGATCCTCAGCCCACTCTGTCTAGTTACTACCGGATCCGGCAGCGTGCCGAACATGGCTTACAGCATTTTCTGGTTAACGCTACCGTCGATACCGTCATCAGCCAGACCAGTATCGATAATCTCGATATCATTCTGTCCGATGATCCGCAGGGCAAGTTGCGGGACTGGATTCGCGACACGGTCGATGGCCGGGTCCGACTTAAATACAGTTTAATGCAGTTGGAAGCGCGTTACGATTTTGTGTTGATCGATACCCAAGGTGCGGTAGGACCGTTACAAGATGCCGCGGTGGCTGCCGCCGATTTCATGCTGTCGCCCATTCCGCCGGAAATCTTGTCCGCGCGAGAATTCGTACGGGGCACGGTGGCAATGATTCAACGCCTGGAACCCATGGCTCGTTTGGGTGCGCCCATCGGGCCGTTACGCGGCGTTATTTACCGGCAGGATAGGACTATCGACGCCCGGAATATTGCCGAAGAATTACGCAAAGCCGCCTTTTTACCCAGCAAAGGTGCGATTTCGATTTTAAATACCGTGATCCCCAATGCGGTTGCTTATCGAGAGGCGGCTACGCATAAAATGCCGGTGCACCGGTTTGAACCGAAGCGCAAAGGTAAAGGCATGAGTGCGTTAGAGACCATGAAAGCGCTGGCTCGGGAACTCATTCCAAACTTACCCGATCTGGACTTATCGGTACTTGAGCAAGAGATCCTGTCATGACGACAAGAATCAAGCGGCCGAACCAGGATCAGCTCAAGGATTTACTGTTGGAAGGCCATTTTAAATCGGATACCGACCAAGCCGACCTCGCTACTAGCGATCCGATCATGCCCGCACAACTCTTGTTAACTCTGGCGCAAATCAAAACCTACGACCACAATCCCAGAAGGGAAAGAAATCCGGCTTATGACGACATCAAAGCCTCGATACGCGAACAGCGCGGCTTGAACAACCCTTTCACGGTCACGCTACGCCCGGGTGAAGAATGCTATATGATTCAGTCGGGAGGCAATACCCGCTTGGCCATCCTAAATGAACTGTATGCCGAGACCGGCGATGAGGCTTTCAATACCGTTCATTGCTTATATGTGCCTTGGCAATCGGAAGCCGCCGTTCTCTCCGCTCACCTGATAGAAAACGAATTGCGCGGGGAGATGGCCTTGATTGATAAAGCCTATGCCGTCAGGGAGTTACAGCACCAGCTGGAGACCGAATTCCGGCAATCTTTTTCCCGCACCGAATTGTGCAAACGGATTAAGGCCTTGGGTTATAGCCTGTCCCGACGCCATTTAATTCGCTTCGAGTATGCCCTGGAACTGGACCAGTTGATTCCGAATACGCTGCGGAGCGGCCTGGGTGCCAATCGAATCGATATCATCAAAAACACCGAAAAAGCCTATAAGCGAGTCTGCCAGGGCAAAACCGAGCAATTTGCCGCCTTGTTTGCGCATACGCTGTCGAGTTTTGACGATGAACAGTGGGATTTTGATGCGGTTCGCCGCGAATTGGATAAACAACTGGCGCCGTTGCTGAACATCGGCGCTAATCGTCTGCGTTTGGAAATCGATGCTTTGCTATTTAACCAATCAGCTATTGATGATGACTGGCCGGATGATCCAGGGCGACTTCCTGCTGACGTTAGTGCCAAATCACCCCCGCACAGTCATAGCCAGGATGAATCTGCCCATGACATTCCGCAAACCGATATTCGACTGCTGCAGATACCGCGCGAACCCCAACAGCACGATTCCAGTTCAGTTGCGAGCAACCAGTTAAAACAGCCAGCCAATATTCAAACACTCTACGAGCAGACCTATGGTTTGGCCAAACGGATCGCTGCATCGATTCAACTCGAAGCCAGTGTGTTGCCAATCAGTCAAGGCCTGGGCTTTATCGTCGAAAAACCGGCGGCGGCTTTCACCGCGCATGATACTTGGGGTATATGGTGGCTTTTGCTGGGGATTTCCGAACAAATCGTCAGTCAGGAGCGCTTCCCGTTGTGGCAACAGACGGCGTTGTATCGGCTCTATCAGAATGAGGATGCGGCTGAACTGCAACGGCTGGTAGGTCCTGCGCCCAGTTTGTCCCACTACCCGCACGAAGTGTTACAGAATGTGGATATCGTCAACGATCCGGTGTTTACTGATATCTGTCAATTGATCGAAACCTGCCGCCTGATTCGGCAACAATTTTCCAATACACAGCTTTGGCCCGCCGGGCCTTCCTAGCATGGAGGTGACTATGAATTATCAAGCCGAATTTGCCTTGCACACCTTGATGTATGTGTCGCGCATGGCAGCGGAAGGCGATTTTGACACGCCCCATCAATTGGGGTTGCGCAACGATCAAATCGAAAAGATCTTGACCTTGAGCACCCAGGAAATTCATGAAATGGCAATGACCACCAAGGCCCGCTATATGCGTATCCTGTTTGACGCCGATGCTCTGGATATTGCCATGATGGTCTGCGGTCGCCGTATCCGGCAGCGGGAACTGGTTATGCAGTTATTGACCGCCGGTGCTTCATTACCTGTCATGCGCACCCTGTTTGGTTTAACCAGTGCCGATACCGCCAATTATCGAAAATACCTGAATCTACCCAAAGCCGATGGCCGGCCTTTCATTCCGAACGAAGCCGAACAAGTCAAAATATGGGAACTCTGGAAATCCACCGACCAGGAACCGCTCGGCATAGCCGAACGTTTGCTTCATGTGCATCGAGAAACGCAGATCAAAATCAGTGCCATCTGGCCTTTGATCCAGACTTGGTTTGCCAGTGATCTCGATGGCCGTTGTTAATCGATACCGATCACATTAATCGCTGGATGATTACCGATGACAGTCCCAGCCATGACTTCGATCTCGGATTCGGTCCTGCAACTCGCCCAGCAGATTGCCAAAGAACTGGCCCAGTTAAAAATAGGGACCTCTACGCAAGGCAAAAACCATGACTCGCTGCTTTATATCGGTCAATGGCAGGATGCCATTCCACGCGCCATTTGGTGCGATCGACATTTAGAAGCGATCGATGTGCGTTGCTGGGGACTCATCCGGACGCAGGCCATGACCGACTCTGCGGTGATCTTATCGCTGCACCGCTTATTGCAAAGCCAATTAGGCGTCTCGAAACCGACCGCCTCGAAAGTGCTGTACGTGCTTCGTTTAACCCGCTGGATTTCATTATGCTCGGAGTTGCGCAATGAAACCGGTCAATTCAAAGGTCACATCTATGCGATCCATGACAGTCCGTTGGCTTTTACCGACGCCATCTATCTGGATCCGCATTACCTAACCTTCGTCAAACAGCAATGCCGGCACCAGCATGCGCAAATCCGGCGCCTTTCGCAAAACCTCTGGCAATCGATCAATCATTCGATAGCCGGCCAAGCGGAACTGTTTGACGAGGATGCGGGGCAAGGCATCGTGAACGATTTCTTTCGGCAGGTGAATGGTCAAGGCCGAAATCAGAACTTTACCCCTCTCCACCGGGTTAATTTATTTAACCCGGCGCAAGAAAGCCAAGTCAAAAAAGTGAACCCGGCGGAAAACGACCGGGTCAATATTTTTAGCCCGGCTTTGAGCCAAACAGAAAGCAACGAAAAACAATCGGTTAGCGATGGAGTTAACTATTTTGACCGCAGGCTCCATATAACTACTACAAGTAGTGGTAGTAGTTTAAATAAAACAACTACTACCACTGATTCAGCGATTCAGACAAAAAACTTAACCGCGCAGGCTTGCGACCCGCTGATCTATCCGCCGGACTTCAACGCCAGCGAGCGAGAGCTAGCCACGCTTTACCTGCAACAAGTCGCGCCTGAATTACAGCAGATGATACTGGATGAAACCGCGGCGCAAATACAAGCCAAACGCACCAGCAGCAAGCCGATACGAAACCCGGTCGCCTATCTGGCCTGGTTATGCCACGAACAAGCCAAAGGCAATCCCGTGTTGACCAGTTTGAATATCCGTTACCGGAACAATCGCGAACGCAAACAGCAAACGGATCAGCAGGTTCTGCAGAAACAGCAAGAACTGGCTGCCCAGAGTGAATCGACAACTAGCGCTACGAGCCGGCCTTCCGGCAAAGCAGAGCAAGAAAAACCAATTCAGCAACTCAGAGAGGCGTTAATCAACACGCGTAAAAACCGTTAATGCCCTGTGCGGGGCGCACACCCATCAACAATGTGAAAATGCCCTGTGCATGTCGCACAGGCTAAAAGCAAATTTAGGAGGCGCGAATCATGAATGCTCTTTTGGATCAAGAATCGTCACAAGCGGCAGCGTCCCAACCCGTTCGAACCCTCATCGAACAGCCCGGTGACTTGCGCAGTGAAACCCGGATGACGATACAAACCAAGCAAGCTCAGAAGTTAGTGGTTGGCCGAAAAAGCGCCGATCACGTCGAGCCCATTATCGGCTTACTGGATTTTGGTCGGCGCATGAAGTTAATCTGGCTGTCTGCCGAAGCCGATGACCCCTTTGCCGATTGGTTTTTAATCAAGATCGAGCAGTCCCTGACGGAGAGTCAAGCCTTGATTCAGGCCAAGACCGACTGGCTGAATGCTCGCCTTGCAGAGATTAGGGGTTTTGAAATTCAGGTGGCGCAGTCATTACAACCCTTGCAGGTGCCGATCTATTTCCAGAACCCGTACGGTTATATGGGTGCCTATTTGATTGCCGACTACGATGCCTTGGCGCGCAGTGTGTTTACCGCAAGGCACATAGCACTGATCGATCGCGCGGTTGCAGAGCAACTGTTGCAAGTGACCGGCAAAGCGATTCGCCGCACCTTCAATTTGGCCAGCCAATGGAAATTCACCGGTGTAACGCGGGAGGATGTTCTGGCCCAAACCTCCAATGCGCTAAGAGCAAGCGGCTTATTGGGCGTCTGTCCGGAGCCCATTTTATCCAAAACCCAACGGGCCAAGATTTCGCCGCTGATTAAAGAAAAGCCTAAAAGTCAGGCCAACATCGCTGTCAAAAAAACGAATGGCGGTGGCATCAAAACCGGTAGGGATAGTGCGGTTGAGACAGGGAAGGAACAGGGGGACGACGAGCCTTTAATACTGGTAGCAGAGTATCAACTGAGGTCGGTTATTGAAAATGACTCGACCGACAGTCAAGCAGGGTAGCTAACAGCGCTTACAAAAGGTTTTAACCTTTTAAGGGTAAGGGGAGGCTGACGCCTTTTATTCGGGTACTGGCATCGATAAACGTGAAGCATGTTAGTTGAGTTCGATAAGCACATCGCTGCCTGGTTGCCGTTTTCTACGCGGCAGGGTGTCTGGCGCAGAATTGCGCTACTTGAAGCGGAAAATCTTCAAGTGGTCAGGCTGATGAACCAGTGCGCAAGCGCTTTCAGACGGGTGATTCCGGAACCGCGGGAATTGTATCTCAACGTGCAACAGGTCCGGTCCTTGACGGTGTATATCCGATGGCGCCGTCAGGGCGTTCGCGGCAAGCAAGCTTATTGCTTGTTGAATAGCCCCGAAGGTCAGGCGTTTTTGGTGCGCCAATCAATAGAGGTGCGGCAATGTTACCAACGCTTCAACGACTGGGCATTAGCATTGAATCTAGCCCATTCATTGCGTTTGAATGAAATTCGGCGATTAAAAAAATATCTCAAGGATTTGAGTGATTCGGATTGCTGCGTTTGATTGTGGGATTCGATGAAAATCAGGTCATCGGTTTCTGAGCCTTGTCAGTTTCTGAAAGTTTTGAATCGACCAATACCCCGACCGTCGGAGCAGCTATCCAATTTCAATAGTGCAGGAATTCGGTGACTCAGTTGAATGTCAGGTATTCGGCAAGCAAGTTTACATCATGACTGATCTACTACGGCCAAAACTGGTCATTGGAGTTTTTTCAGAAAGACCTTAAATACTCAAGCGACCACCCAAAAGCTGCCACTCAGTAATTTAAGGGGCTGCAAACCCGCTACATAAATCAGCCCGGCACCCACACCCCCCAAATATTCCTATCTCGCTTGATGGACTCTATTGCCTAGTTTCTACCCCAACGACCCTATTGAGTATTATTTTTGTCCATTAATACACTTGTCATATTTGCCCGGTAGATTTTTTATCGCGGTCGTTATTTGAGCTGTTAGTCATTTCAACACGTAACCGCTTACTAGGTTAGTACGAGCCATAGATCGTAAAAGCAGTACACCTACGCACAAGCTTGTCTGATTCCGATTCGGGCGCTTAGGTTGGAGGGGGCCTGGCAGCGTCTCGTTTGGCGTTCAGGTAAAGGCAGTTTGAACAAGGTATGGTTATGGCATCGCGAGGTGCGATGGGCATCCAAATTTAAAACAACCGGTGTCAGATTTGATTGAAGCTGAGTACCTGCTCAGGTGATCGGATCAGGGAGAATATGGAAATGAAGCGTTTAAGATTGGGTGCGGTGTGCTCAGGCTTTTTCATGGCAACGACCGTGATGGCGGCGCCCGTCGACGATGCCCGACTTAAGGCCATGGCCTGGCTGATTACGCATCAGAGCGGCGACGGCAGTTGGCAGGGTGCACCGGGGTTGGAGATGGCGGAGACCGCCGCTGCGGTAGAAGCCTTGATCAATGCCGGCATGACCAAGAGCGATACCTATGCAAACGGTGTCGCCTGGCTGCAAAATCACGAAGCCTATAGCACGGACGCCTTAGCCCGCCAAGCCATTGCGCTGTATAAGTCAGGACGGGATGTCTCAGGATTGATAAATCGACTGATTGCGTTACGTAACGACACGTCTCAGAGTTGGGGCGCTTACGATCATTTCGGTGGCAGTTCTCCCGATACATCTCTGGCTTTGGAGGCTATCAAACAAACCGGAACCACTTACGCATCGGAATTTAATGCCGTTTGTTTTATTTATGGACAACAGAACACTGATTTTGGCTGGTCATATATAAAATCAGATACAGGGATTCCACCAAGCCGAGTCACCCCAACAGCATTCAATTTGATAGCGCTTCAGCGATACAACGGATATTCAGTTGACTGTACCAATGATCAAATCAGTAACCCCATTTCCGTATTGAGCTATATAACTTCCGGGATTGCCTGGCTGAAAACTCAACAGAAAACGCCCGGTGGCGGTTTCGGTGAAGGCAGCGCCGGCACTGTATTGGAAACCGCATTGGCCTATCGAGCGCTGGTAACCGTGGCCGGCGCTAACGATCCCGCCGCCGTAAGCGCTCAGAATTTTCTCATCGCCCAGCAACAAGCCGACGGCAGTTGGGGCGGTGGCGATGCGTTGCTGACTACATTGACGTTAGCGGCGCTTCCGGCAACCACCTTGGCCGATACCGATAACGACGGCTTGCCGGACGGCACGGAGACACAGGCCTTGCTCGGCACAAATCCCAACGTGCCCGATGCCTTTGGCTTGCTGAAGGGCAATGGTCGCAGCATTGCCGGTGTCACCACAGCCATCCCTCTAACCAAGGCCATCATCGATCAGCCCTATCTCTCAACGCTGACGCCCAATGACGGTGCACCCCCTTATAGTTGGTTATTGAGTTCAGGCCAACTGCCGGATGGACTCAGCCTGAATACTAATACCGGCCAGATTACCGGCATACCCACGGCGCTGGGTTTTTATAATTTCACCTACGAAGTGCTGGCAGCCGATATGCACACCTCCGTCACTAGTCAAATCGAGGTAGCCGAGCCTAGTGAACCCACACAAGTACCGGCACTACCGACCTGGGCCATGTTGCTGATGGGCGGGCTGCTTTGCCTCATCATGCGGCATATTGAGCAACATAAAACACGCGACCTTCGCTAAATATCTAAAGGCTCTGCCAAGGATTCTTCCATGTCACCCGTTTCTCGTTTTCGCTTTCTACTGGCGTTGGTTATGCTGTGCCAGGGCCTACTCGCGACCTCAACTCCATACGCCGCGCCGCAAGACCCAACCGCTTTGCCGGAGGCTGTGGTGCAATCGCTGCTCAAGGTGCATCAACAGCCGGGCAACGCCCTAGCGCAGCAACTGCGAGAGCATCTGGACGAGGCCGCCGAACTGCTCGACGAGGCGGATAACGAAGACCAATTGCAGCAGGCCGGTCAAGCCAATCTGCTACCCTCCAAACAAGAACTTTTGGAAGGCAAACGCTCGGAAATCGCCG
Organism: Methylomonas albis; assembly: GCF_014850955.1. NCBI lineage: Bacteria > Pseudomonadati > Pseudomonadota > Gammaproteobacteria > Methylococcales > Methylococcaceae > Methylomonas > Methylomonas albis. The sequence continues at coordinate 3,558,569 of NZ_JACXSS010000001.1, read as the reverse complement.
ATTTACGCCAGGATGTGGAGGCGGAACTCGACCGGATGCGCGCGAAGCTGTCCGGCCTAAAACAGCTCGACAAAGTGGTTGCCTTCGAGCGTTACACCAAGCAGGTAGCGCAGCGCTTCGACCGCATCGATCGGTCACTATCGGGCTTTTCGTCTGCTCGCGAGGACGTTGCTCGCCATCGCGCTTTGGGCAACGCCAAGGCCGAGCTGCGTGCTTTGCACCGCCGTGGACAAACCACCGAGACCACGCCCGAAGCGATTCTCACACCCACTAACCGACTGGGCACCGAAGTAACGCCCACACCGATTGCACCCAGTAAAAAATTACCGCGCTATCTGAGCGCCGGGCCATTCAAACCCGATACGCCAACCTATGCTTTTCTGCTGGATATGTTGGGGACACCAGCTGAAGCAGCGGTGCCGACGACGCCCAACGAAGCGGCGGCCTGCGGTTACGCGCCGACCGATTTGGCCGCGACGGAAGACGTGGTTATTTCCCAGGAAATCCGAGACCTTGCCGCGAAACTGAATTACTCGCCGGTCAAACTATATCAGTACGTTCATAACACTATCGGCTTCGAACCTTATTTCGGATCGATGAAAGGCTCACTCGGCACCTTGTATAGTAATGCCGGCGGCGCCACCGACCAAGCGTCACTGCTGATCGCACTGCTGCGCGCGTCCAACATACCGGCGCGTTACGTTTTGGGCGACATTCAAGTGAACGACGCCACGAACCTAGCTGCTAACGGTCGAGGCCCACGATGGATCGGCGCAAAAACCTATCAGGCGGCCGCATCCATATTGGCTACCAATCAAAACCCCGGCGCCGGCTCCTATGCGAACGGCATCCAATTACGCCACGTCTGGGTGGAAGCCTGTTTGCCTTACGGCAATTACCGGGGCGCATCTGCCGATAACACCGGCTATCGCTGGATTCCGCTAGACCCCAGTTTCAAGGACAAAACCTATCAACCGGGCATCGCGGGTGTTCAGCAAAACATTGCTTTCGACTACAGCGCCGCCGGTTATCTGGCTAGTCGTACCAATACCCTACCGCACGAACGCTACGCCGCCCAGGTCGAGACTTACATCAAAGGCCTGAACGCGGACAACACCTTGTTGGACGTACCTTATTTGGGCGAACAAACCGACAGAACCTATGACATTTTGCCGATCACATTACCATATGAAGTGGTGCAATACGGCAGTTGGGCCGGTACCAGTTCATCCGAAACCGCTAGCCTACCGAATAGCCACCGCTATCGACTATCCATTAAAGTCAGAAACAGCAGCGGCGCCGATCTGCTTGCTGAACAAATCCTGTCGCTGCCGTCCATCGTTCATCAACGTTTGACGCTATCATATGTACCGGATGCCGCTTCGCAAACGCTCTGGAACAACTGGAACGGCGACCTGGCCAGCCCGCCTGCCTTGGTGACTCTCCATCCGGTTATCAAAGTCAACGGCGTAATCCAAACAACGGGTACCGGTTCCATCGCCTTGGGAACGGAGCATCGGTTGATCATGAAGGTCACCCTGGATGACACCACGCGTAGCCCATCCTGTCCCAATGATGACCCTGCCAACAGCGCGCCCGATTCCGATCAGCATTGCTTCAACAAAACCGTCTACACCAATTTGAAAGCCGGCGCCCATCACGCCCTGATGGCCTACGCCCGGCAAGGTTCGGATCGTCTGCTGGCGGAACGATCCGACCGATTGATCCAATCGGTGCAAGCCGCCCCCACGGCACCGACACCCGCCAATGCCGCCAATTACGACGAAACGGAAGGCGAACTGCTGCATATCGCCTTGCTGAAATACCTGCGCTATGTCACCGACGCCGGACAGTACTTGGGAGAACTCAATGGCGTCAGCGGCGAAAGCGGCAACCACCTGGGGCTGACCGCTGCCGGGCTCAAAGTCGATTATCTGTTCGACCTACCCTATGCGGTACATCCGAGTGGGCCTTACATTGATGTCAAAGGCAATCTCGCACATCTGGTCAAACTCGATACGACCGCGCCGACATTGGCGGAAACCTGGCCGACATTCAAGCTGTTTGCTTACAGCGCTTCGGCCTATGAGCACTACATTTGGCAGGAGCTGATTCGTACCGACGCGGTGTCCACGGTACGTGGTTTGCAGTTTGCAGGCGAATCGGGCGGCGCCAATCCGTTGGTCACACTGACCTCGGCCAATATCGGCAACTGGTCGACGTTGATGGATGCCAGCATGGATCCATTTAAGGCCAATATTACGACCTACGTTAACGATGGTGCCACGGTGACCGTGCCCAAAAAGTCCATCGCCTACACGGACGGACAAGCAAGTAATAACCTGCAACCATGGAACGGCGGGGTTTTCATGGCTGAAAACCAGACCAAGAGCTATATCTCCGCGATGATCAACAAGCTGGGTGGCGGCTGGGCACTGATCAACCCCACCCCAGTCGCCACCAGCTTTCCGCGCGATAGCTTCCTGCCCAGCAACTTCTTCAGCAACTTCCCGATCAACTCTACCACGCTGTCCAATGGCTTAAACTGGCTGCAAAGCTGGGGTGGCGATCCGGTCAATCTGGCTACCGGCAATTTGTATCATTCAGAACGCGATATTTCGGTGCCGGGCCGGGGCTTGCCGCTGGTCTTCGAGCGTAACTACAACAGCCGCAATCCCCTGGATGGCCCCTTGGGTTTTGGCTGGACCCACAGCTTTAATCACAAACTGAACTTTTACGGCGTTGACGGCGGTTTCGTGAAAGTCGGCTGGCTGGACGGCAGCGGCGCGGAGCGTTTCTTTAAGCTGGCCGGCAGCAGCGTGCCGGTTAACAGCGCCTTCCAGGCCGCACCGGGCGTGTATACCGCGCTGAAACGCGAAGCCGACGGCAGCTGGAGCGTCACCGAGAAGAACGGTCTGCGCTACGGCTTTGAGAGCAATACCGGCGTCACCGCCGGGCAAGCGGCCCGCCTGCTGACTATCCAGGATCGCAACCTCAACACCCTGAGCCTGGCTTACAACACCGGTTGCGGCAACCTGCTGTGTACGGTAACCGACGGCCCTGGCCGGAAACTGGCATTTCATTACACCGCTAATCGCCTCGACCAAGTGCAAGTACTCGCCATCGGCGGCACGGTGTTGGCCACCCATCAATACGGTTACGACGGCAATGGCAACCTCACCACTTACAAAAGTCCGCTGGCGGTCGCCAGTCAGCATGCGCCGGTCACCTATGCCTATTACAGCAGCGCCGACGGCCAAAACCTGAACCATGCCCTGAAACGCACCACGGCGCCGCAAGGCGAAGGCATGCAGTTTTCGTACTACGTCGATGGCCGGGTGTTCCGCCACCAACGGCATAATAACGGCACGCTGTTGCCCGAGACCACCACCTTTCGTTACCAAGACTTCCGCCGCGAAACCGTCACCGTCGACGAGCGCGGCTTCGAACGTCGACATACGTTCGATGCCAACGGCAACCCGCTACGCATCGTCGATGAAGCCGGCGCCGCGCACGCTTACAGCTACGACCCGAATAACCCCTTCAATCGCCTCAGCGAGTCCGACCCGGCTGGCTTGAATGTGCAATACCAGTATGATGCTGCCGGCAACGTCACCCGCATCACCCAGCCCTCCGGCGCTACTACTGAATACTACGATTTCACCACCTTCAACGCTCCGCAGCGCATCAAGGACGCCAAGGGCAACTGGACGCTGCTCAAATACGACGCCAAGGGCAACCTGACCGACAGCGTCCGCTTGAAAGCCGGCATCGCGCCGACCGCCGGTACCACCCCGGCGCTGACCAACATCGCCGCCTGGACTAAACTGAATGTCGACGCCGCCACCGGTCAACCCACCCAAACCAAGACGCTACGCGACTTCACCGGCGCCACGCTGGGCAACTTCGCCGGCGGCACGGGACCGACCGTGACCACCACCTATGACGCCAACACCCTGTATCCGACCCAGATCGCCCGGCTGGGCGACAAAACCGGCGACGGCCTGATCAATGCCTCCGACCCGACCGACACCGCCAGCCTGCAATTCGACAACCTGGGCAGGCAGACGCTAGGCATCGACGCCGACTGGCAGACGGTCAGTAGCAGTTACGACGCCGATAACCTGCCGCTGACCGGTACCGACGCCGCCGGCCACTCGCGTGACTATTTTTACGACGGCGACGGTCGTTTGAAGGGCCAGGAATTAGTCTTGAACCAAAACAACCAGACCCGGCTGTGGGACAGCGCCTATCGCCGCTATGATACCGTTGGTCGCTTGCAACAAACCTTGGATGCCGGCGGCCACCTCGCCCAATACCAATACGACGCGACCGGCAACCTCACCCAAATCACCGACCCGGACAACTACACGCTGGGCTTCGATTACGATGCCGTCAACCGCTGGACCAAAGCCTACGACAAAGCCGGGCATCACGTCGACCGCAAACTGGATGCCGCCGGTCGGGTTAAAGCCGTCACCGACCCCAACGGCAATAGCACGCTTTACAGCTATTGGAACGCCGCGCAAGACGGCCGCCTGAAAAGCGTCACCCAGCCCAAGATCGCCAGCTATACTCTGGGGCAAATCCGCCAGTTTGACTACGATGCGCTGGGCCAGGTCGTCAAAACCACCGACACCCCGGCAGCGGGTGCCACCGAAGCCACCCGCGATACCCTGAAACATTACGACGCGCTGGGCAGGTTAATCCGCGTCGCTGGACCCGCTTATGTCGACCAAAATCCCGGCAGCGCAACTTTCAATCAAACCATCCGGCCGCTGACCCGCTACATCTACGACAACCTCGGCAATCTGAAGGAAATCAAAGCCGGCCAGACCACTGCTGACGGCGGCACCGCCATCGACGCCAACACCGGCGCGAGCAGCAGCGACACCGTCGCCACCCAGGTCAGTTACAGCTACGACGACTTTGGCCGCAAACTCAGCGAAACCGACGCCCTGGGCCAGGTCACCAGCTTCAGCTACGACCTGAACAACAACGTCAAGACTGTGCAAACGCCAGGCGCCAACGGCCACACCCTGACGTACGTCTGGGACTACGGCCATCAACTACTCAGCGTCACCGCCGAAGACGGTAGAAAGATCGACTATACCCGCAACCCGTTAGGGCAAACCACCCGCGCCGAAACCTGGAGCCCGACGCCAGGCAGCCAGCTCCAGGTGGCCTACGACTATGCGTATGACGCCGCCCACCGTCTGCAACAGGTCACCGACAGCCGAGGCCAAAAAACCCTCGACTACGCCTGGAGCCCCGGCGGCCAGCTGGACAGCCTACAAGACAACGACGGACGCGGCAGCTACTACCTGTATGACGAAGTGGGCCGGCTCATCAGCCTGTGGGCGCCTAACTTCGACCATTACACCTTCGATTACGACAACGGCGGTAGGCTGATCGAAGCCCGTTATCCCAACGGCATCGATCAAACCCTGACCTGGAACAGCGATAACAGCCTCAGCCAGGTCGCCCATAAGAACGCCGCCACCGTCATCCAACAAAGCCAATACAGCTACGACGGCCTGGGCAGACGGAAAACCAACCAGGAAGCCCTCAGCGGCCAAGCCACCCTCGGCTACACCTACAGCTACGACGCTCTCGACAGGTTGACGCAAGTCCAAAACGGCACCGCCGCGCAAACTCAAAGCTTCAGCCACGACGTTTACGGCAACCGGGTGCAAAAGCAACTCGGCGTCCCGGCCACCAGCACCACCGCCTACAAACACGATGCGGCTAATCAGCTGACCGAAGTACGGCAAACCAACCTCAGCGATACCCTGCTGGAAGCCTACCTGTATGACGCAGCTGGCCAGCAAACCAAAAAATGCAGCGGCACAACAGTCACCAGAACCAGCGACACAGTCTGCGCGGGCAGCACTCAGAACCAAACCGGCTACGACAGCTTCAACCGCCTCAATCAACTCCAGGTCAACGCCGTCACCATCGGCAGCTTCAAATACGACGACCAAGGCCGAAGAACCCAAAAAACCGAAGGCGCTATCACCACCAACTACCTGTACGACGGCCAAAATCTCTACACCGAGTATCCTGGCACCGGCTGGACCACCGCCAACGCCGTTTACGTACAAGCGGGCACCGACTATCCGCTAGCAAGACTCACCGGCCAGACCAACCTGCCCAGCGCCACGGCCCAGTACTACCACCAAGACGGCCTGGGCTCCGTGCTGGCGACCACCAACGCCGCCAAAGCCGTCACCGCCACGCAACGCTTCGACGCTTACGGCAGCAAAATCGCCAGCTCAGGCACAGTGCCGCAGTACGGTTACACCGGAAGAGAACCCGATGCCAGCGGGCTGATCTACTACCGGGCAAGGTATTACGATCCGAACCAGACAAGGTTTACCCAGCGCGACCCCTTAGGCTATTTCGATGGGCTCAACCGCTATAGCTATGTGCATAACAATCCGGTTAACTACAATGATCCGAGTGGCTCCATCGCAGCCAAGGTCACGACCTGGACGCAAAACCAAGACCAGAGTTACTATAGTTTTAATAGCAGTAATTCAAGTATCTTTAGTGCCCAGCCGACAAGCACATATAACTCATCCGGCAGCATTTTTACCGGCCAAAGTTATCAGGTGGCCGATGCGTCAGGAACAGTACCTATAGGCGGTTCGGAAGTTTCCTGCGGCCAAAGGCTTTGCAGCCAAATTGGCGGAATGCCAACACCTGCGGAACTTTTTGGGTTAGGTACCAATGTTGGCTCCACGATGATCGCTCCCGAGGTGAAGCTCGGCGGGGTGATTGCGGGCGGGGTAATTAAAGGTATTGTTAAGGCCGGAATGTTGGGTGAGCGTGGAGTTCAAACGGCAAGTAAAACGCTTTGGAAGGGCGAAGGTAGAGCAAGAATTGATGTGGAAAATCCCAATCCTGGTCAACGTCCAGGACAACTTCATTATCAAGATAATGCCGGTAATAAGTATCTGTATGACCCAACGACAAATTCTTTCCCTAACGCCCCTAAATCGGTAAACAAATTGTTGGATGATCCTAAATTTCAGCAGGCAATCGAAAAGGGTATGACAAAATATCTCGGGGAATAATATGATTCTAATGAACAAAAAAATGGCAAATGAAATATGTCTAATCGATTGGAACCAAAAAAAATTGCCTTCCATATTATCTGAAATTGTTTTAACAGGTTTTCGTAAAGAAAATGATTGTTTCTTTTTAGATGCTTTGACCAAAGGAAAAACAAATGTGACTTACAGCGATTTCCCGGATAAGACAGGTTATGAGTGTTTTATTAATTCCATTCATGTTGATGATTTTATTGGCTCAAATTATCTTGCGTACGCATGTTTATTTGTGGAGGCTTGTTTTGATATATGGAGAAGGAGTGGTTTTCAAGAAAAGCTTCAAGCAATTATTTCTAGTGACGAATTTGGTTCTTTAGTCAAGCTTCATATTGTTCGTAAAGGCGAAGCTTGGGTTAGTGATGAGCTTGATAAATATGAAGAAAGTATTCTTGTTGCAGATTCAACAGTACTGACCTTGCATTAATATTCCAATGTCTCGTAATGTCATGAGGTGCGCCGATAACGTGCGCCCATAGGATGTAGCCGACGCCAGGAGGCGCATCTATCGCACCGCTCTTTAACAATTTATCATCGGCTCCGCCGGGTGCTCCAGCGACTTGGACGCCGGCGGCCACGTCAGTCAATACCAATACGATGCCGCCGGCAACCTCACCCAAATCACCGACCCGGACAACTACACGCTGGGTTTTGATTACGACGCCGTCAACCGCTGGACCAAAGCCTACGACAAAGCCGGGCACAACGTCAGCCGCAAACTGGACGCGGCGGGCCGGGTCAAATCCGTCACCGACCCCAACGGCAATAGCACCGTCTACAGCTACTGGAATGCCACGCAAGACGGCCGCCTGAAAAGCGTCACCCAGCCCAAGATCGCCAGCTATACTCTGGGGCAAATCCGCCAGTTTGACTACGATGCGCTGGGCCAGGTCGTCAAAACCACCGACACCCCGGCAGCGGGTGCCACCGAAGCCACCCGCGATACCCTGAAACATTACGACGCGCTGGGCAGGTTAATCCGCGTCGCTGGACCCGCTTATGTCGACCAAAATCCCGGCAGCGCAACTTTCAATCAAACCATCCGGCCGCTGACCCGCTACATCTACGACAACCTCGGCAATCTGAAGGAAATCAAAGCCGGCCAGACCACTGCTGACGGCGGCACCGCCATCGACGCCAACACCGGCGCGAGCAGCAGCGACACCGTCGCCACCCAGGTCAGTTACAGCTACGACGACTTTGGCCGCAAACTCAGCGAAACCGACGCCCTGGGCCAGGTCACCAGCTTCAGCTACGACCTGAACAACAACGTCAAGACTGTGCAAACGCCAGGCGCCAACGGCCACACCCTGACGTACGTCTGGGACTACGGCCATCAACTACTCAGCGTCACCGCCGAAGACGGTAGAAAGATCGACTATACCCGCAACCCGTTAGGGCAAACCACCCGCGCCGAAACCTGGAGCCCGACGCCAGGCAGCCAGCTCCAGGTGGCCTACGACTATGCGTATGACGCCGCCCACCGTCTGCAACAGGTCACCGACAGCCGAGGCCAAAAAACCCTCGACTACGCCTGGAGCCCCGGCGGCCAGCTGGACAGCCTACAAGACAACGACGGACGCGGCAGCTACTACCTGTATGACGAAGTGGGCCGGCTCATCAGCCTGTGGGCGCCTAACTTCGACCATTACACCTTCGATTACGACAACGGCGGTAGGCTGATCGAAGCCCGTTATCCCAACGGCATCGATCAAACCCTGACCTGGAACAGCGATAACAGCCTCAGCCAGGTCGCCCATAAGAACGCCGCCACCGTCATCCAACAAAGCCAATACAGCTACGACGGCCTGGGCAGACGGAAAACCAACCAGGAAGCCCTCAGCGGCCAAGCCACCCTCGGCTACACCTACAGCTACGACGCTCTCGACAGGTTGACGCAAGTCCAAAACGGCACCGCCGCGCAAACTCAAAGCTTCAGCCACGACGTTTACGGCAACCGGGTGCAAAAGCAACTCGGCGTCCCGGCCACCAGCACCACCGCCTACAAACACAACGCCGCCCAGCAACTGACCGAAGTACGGCAAACCAACCTCAGCGGCAGCTTGCTGGAAGCCTACCTGTACGATCAAAACGGCCAGCAAACCAAGAAATGCAGCGGCGGAACGGTCACCCGAGCCAGCGACACCGCTTGCACCGGCACCACCCAAAACCAATCCCAATACGATAGCTTCAATCGACTCAATCAATTACAAGTCAACGCGGTCACCACCGGCAGCTTCAAATACGACGACCAAGGCCGCCGTATCCAGAAAACCGAAGGCGCTACCACCACCAACTACCATTACGATGACCAAAATATACACGCCGAATACCCCAACACCGGCTGGACGACAGCAAGTGCCGTCTATGTGCAAGCCGGCCAAGACCACCCGCTGGCAAGGCTGACCGGCAACGTCAACCTACCGACAGCGACGGCCCAGTACTACCACCAGGATGGCCTGGACTCCGTCCTCGCCACCACCAACGCTACCAAGGTCGTCACCGCCACGCAAAGGTTCGACGCTTACGGCAGCAAGATCGGAGGTACCGGCACCGTTCCGCAATACGGCTACACCGGACGGGAGCCGGATGTCAGCGGGCTGATCTACTACCGGGCCCGGTATTACGATCCGAATCAGACTAGGTTTACCCAACGTGATCCGTTGGGGTATGCGGATGGGATCAATCGCTATGCTTACGTTGGCAATAATCCGGTTAACTTCAATGATCCGAATGGTTTGTTTGCGAATAAGGTTTCCAACGCTTGGACTGCTGGAGCGAGTTACTACAACACTGCCAGCAATATTGCCAGCCAGATTGGTTGGGGCTGTGCAGGACAATTTGGACTGGATATATTAGCGTCCTCCGAAGTGCCAGTTGTCTCGCAAGCCGCCGGACTGGGTGCGGCCAGTATTTACGCCTATCAGGGTGATGCCTTCGGCACCTCCACCTCTCTAGCCGGCATGTTTCCGGTGGCCGGCATCATCGGCGATGCCGCCAGGATAGGACGCTGGGCTGATAAAGGGGTTGATTTGGCTAGGCAGGCTGATAATATTCCTGTACAAAACATAGCGAAGGAAATACCTATTTCTCGTGCGAAATATGGTGAAGCAGCGGACCATATTGCCGATGCGCAGAACGCTGGTCATCCCGTATTCTAACTATTGCTCGTGATGCAGCATCTACTAACAGGGATGCATCAATCGGCGGAATACCCAAAGTCACCGGCAAACAATTAGATGAGTATCCTCCGGCGATGTTTAAAGAGGGAGGAGCTGGCGCAAGTGTAAGACCAATTAATCCAAGGGACAATATGGCAGCAGGGGCATGTATTGGGAATGCTTGTCGTGGGCTCGCAAATGGAGATAAAGTTAGAATTAAGGTAACCGACTAATGTCCAAATTAGGATTAAACATTTATTTGTCATATTCCCAGCTATGTATATTTGCAAGCTCGCTAGCTCAACCATTCAATGACTGGAGTGAGCGAAACTATTCGCAGGGTTTTTCATGGAGACCCGGCAGCGTCTCGTTCCGCGGGTTGTTTGCTGATGGTGATCATAAAGTTAATTTATTTATCAACGAGCCAATTCAGAAGCTTGGCTCTGAATGTATTAGAGCATTTAGGGTGCCATTTGAAAGTTTTGATGGAAAAATTGAGATCGGAAGTATTTCAGACTTGTCTCCGCTAGAAATTCCAGCTGGGAAATATTCATTGCAAGTCGAGTTTCTTAATGATGCCGAAGGCGGTGCACCAGAAATTAATATTCGTTTCAATGAGGGGGAGACAGATTTCGAGATTATCAGGGCAGACGACGATATAGAGCTTTCAAACGAATTTGATTTAATTGCCCGTCCTGCTACGTAATTTACCATAGCTTCGAGGTGGGTTGACTGCGGGCTTAAATTAAGGATAGATTCATGACAGCAGCTTCCCGGCTTGATGCCGCATTTCCTCAATTTTCTTTGGCTTTTAAGCAAGCATCTTTATCAATGCAACGCGAGGCTGTAGCAAATGCATGCGCCATTGCAGTTTCGCGTACAAATTTAGAAGTTGATGAAATTGGAAATGCCTTGCAGTGTATTCGTGAAGATAGATTGCCTGATGAGGCTTTAATAAATAGGCTCAGTTTATTGGTTTCTAATCTTGACGATTTATACTTTCAAATAGATGAAGCGGGTGATAGCAAAGCAATTAATATTTTTTCTAAAGCAAGGGCTGCTTCCGCATTGCTTTTTGCTTTATCCGACAAGTCGCCGCAGCTCAATGAATCGATATATGAGGTATTAGCTGCTGTTGATGACCCAGCAGAAATTACAGATTCAATTAAGTTTGGTTGAGTAACCCTTAACAGGTTGGTGAAAAACTATAAAAATAGGATTAAAGCGATAACGCGCGCCCAGGATGCAAGGATTTCTTTGTAAGTGAGTAACAACACGAATTTTACCGGCAAAAGTCGTGAATGGCTTACTTTCACGCTATTCGTAGGCTGCTACGTGCTTTTTGACTACGCTTACTTTAAGATTCCGGTCGACCTGTTTTCAAATGTCATCTATTACCATGGTGTAGTCACGGTCTGCGCGGATGTGCTTAACTGGCTGGCTCCGCTGGAACATGTTTTTGCCAAGCAAAATCATCTGCTTTCCGCCAAAGCCAACCTGGAGATCGTGCGCGGCTGCGACGGTGCCGGGGTGTTATTTTTGGTGGTGTCCGCCGTTTTGGTTTTTCCATCCGGATTAAAGCGGAAGGTGCTGGGTCTGCTACTGGGCACCGGCTTGATCTATGGCCTAAATCTCTTGCGCATTTGCGTGCTGTATTTCGTCATCGCTTACCAACCCAGTTGGTTTCAGCTAATTCATACCTATGTGGCACCGACACTGATGGTTATTTTTGGGTGTTTCTATTTTGCCTGGTGGGCATTTGGCTCGACAAATAGACTCCATGAGCCGGCGTGAGCTGTTTGTTCTGACTCTGAAAGGCTTGCTAGCCTGGCTGGTGTTGTCCGGCTTGGTTTTGTATTTTGGGGAGTGGCTGGCAAAAGGGTTGTTCCCGTTGCTAAAGGCGGTCATGATCTGGATGTCTCCCGATCTATCGTCCAGCTTAAACTTGCTGAAATCAGTGCAATCTCAATTGGATTACTCGATTGAGTTGTCGGCCTGGGTGCTTAGGCCTGTTTACTTGAACGCCAATCATTTCATTCCGCCTGGCACCGAGTTGAAATCATCCGCCCATTTGCTGCATAGCTTTGTGCCGCTGGTGATTGAAGGATCGATTCTGCTGGTATGGCCGGTACAGCATTGGCGACAACGCTTTCTATTGATCGGATTGGGTTTGCTGACGGCGGTTCTGGTCGTCATGGCGACTTTGCCGGCACAGCTATTAGGCAAACTGGAAATATCGTTTCAAGACATCGCCGAGTCAGGCAGTAGCCCCCGCGCTATACCGTGGTTTGTAGACTGGATGGTGTTTTGCGAACTGGGCGGTCGCTGGCTTTTGGGGATTGTCGCCGCTTGGCTGTGTATTGTGTTACAGCGAGCCATACTTCGGGTTTGATCAACGAACGTCCGCTTTCTAAGAAATTGAACTTGATCGAAAGGATTCACAGAAAAATTTGACTGGCCGGTTTGGGTCGGTTGGACTCAGTCAGGTCTGACCGCTTCCAGGAATCGGGATTTCGTTGGCCGCTTTCCAGCAAGCAGTCTGAATACATACTTATCCCGGTGACCCTAAGGAAAGTTTGCGGTTACCGTTCGCGACTGACGCAATCATATCAAAATAGCTGCCTGGTTTTTGATCCGAATACCCTTCGCATAAAACCGATTAAAGATGGCTCAGAGTTTTGGCTGTTCATTCCAGCCAAAATTAGTACAGTTTCCCAACCATGAGTTGTAAGCCGACTGAGTTTGATTGCCCAAGTTGTAAAATCCGTTTAGTTCGACGCAAGAATCGCTACGGCTATTTTTGGGGATGTTCCAATTATCCGGAATGCCAGATGATTTTGCCGGATGAGGAAAGTAAACCCGGAAAACAGCGGTCAACGGCGAAATCTACTGGTGAAACCTGTCCTGAATGCGGTGAAGGCGAGCGGGTAGAGCGCACCATACGTAAAGGGCGGCGACGTGGGCAAACATTTATCGGTTGTAGCCGTTTTCCGGCCTGCACGTATACCGAGTATGTCGGACATCAGTGAGACAAAGACCGGTTCGTCAACGGATTTTGATAAAGCTTAGACCGAATGAAGCAGGGCACTCGTTTTTAAGCGTGATCACTGCGTTATCAGTGAGACCTTTTGCTACCGCGCATCTGCAAAACCGGTAGCCGATTCCTGCGGGAGTCGTGCAGATGTGATTCAACCATGGAAACATGGGCCAACCCTCCGGGAAATCGGTTTCCCAGTGGGAGGCACGACGTTTTTCCGGTTTTTGTCATTTTATCAACGGGAGAACGACCATGACTACAACCCCACAAACCAAATACTTCGACTTGCATATTCACGGCATCGGTTATGTCAATCGTATCCGGGAAGTGAACGTCAAACGCGGCGAAAACTTTTGGGCCTGCGATATCTCCGCCTTACACGGCGCCGAGGACGATGTGCAATATACCCGCTTCGATTGCCGGGTAAGCGGTTCGGAAGCCCAAAAACTTATCAAACGTATGCACAAAGCTTGTCAGGAAGAGAAAAAAATCCTGATCGGCTTCAAGTTGGGCGATCTGTATGCGGATACGTTTACTTACGAATCCGGTGTTAAACAGGGCGAAACCGGCGTTAGCCTGAAAGCCAGATTGTTATTCATTCATTGGATCAAAGTCGACGGTGTCAGTGTATACACTGCGCCGCCCAAAACTGAAGCGGACAACGATGTGCAGTCCGAAACCCAGCCGCTTGCCGATCCTAGTCCAACGGGATCTAACGATAGGGCACAGGCAGCCGTCCATTAAGTGCTAGGCACAGAACATCCAATGTTCTGTGCCTGCTTGATCCTATAACCAGGCGTCAGCCGTTTTCGCAGAAGGTCTTGTGATTGCTCAGCAGGGCAGGGCTTTCCGGGAAAACGCTAACTTTTAGCGTTGCCAACCGACGACACCGGCTGCCATCGCCGGCGATTGATGGAACCTTTTGTGCGGTAGACCGTGCATATTGAATATGACTTGAGATCACTCGCAAACCGGGTCAAGCAGCAATGAGGTCAGTTTAAACAACGGGAAACCGATCTCTTGGTGATGAGTGGTGGGTCTTTTTGAGACCTAAGCAAAGCATGATGGGCCGTCAAGCTGCTGTCCGTCATGGGAGTTTACCGAGTTTCACGACAAACAACGGTGTACAGGCCGGCAGTGCAGGGTGTGTACACCCGGTTTTTTCAGAATATCTGCCCCGATTCCGGCAGAGGTATTGTGAAAAACCGGTATCCGCTGATCGCTTGGGATCAACCGATATTGTTTCCGGAAACTTGAAGAAATAGCGTTTTTAACCGTGCTCACTGCGTTTCAGCGAGACCTTTAGCGACTGCGCGTCTGCGCTTCCAGTCGCCGATTCCTGCGGGAATTGCAGCAGACAATATTTTTTAACCCAGTCGGGGATCGATTTTCCCGGCGGCACGCAGTGGAAAGCATTCTTCGGCATTGTAATGTGGCGGAGAAGCTTATGAATACACCTCATGTACCGAAAGGTGAACCTTGCTTGGTTTGGGATACTGGCGAAATCGCTCAACAGCAATCCCAAGTGTTGCTCGAGACCGGCGAGGCTGACAATGCTGATCAAGCATTTGCATTAGCCTGTGAAGATGGCGATCTTTTTAGCTTTGCGTGGGAGGCGTTAACGGAACGGCTCTCGGAGATTCTACGTACCCTTAACCCTGCAGGCTATTGGCATGCCGAAGTGAGATGTTTTGGATGGCGCAGCCTCAGTGGGACTAAGGATTTTATTGCCGATGACGGCGGCCGGTTTTTGGATAATCTTCTGCCCAACACCGAGTGCACCTTCAAGGTGTTCGTGACTGATGATCATACGATTCGCCTGCAAAATTTTCACCACGATGCGCCAACCGGCAACGAGTGGTACACCGTCAAAGCGGTTGAGCCTTGGCCAAAAGATTAGTCGTCAAATCTGGCCGTCGCGAATGACGGATCTTTTCAACTGAGTGGCTTGATCCCGTCAAAACGGATGGAGCCGATTTTCATAACCCAACCGGGGAAACACATTCCCCGCGTTGCAGTGGGTGTGTTTCTTCGGTTTTATTTAACAGGAGAACGCCCATGTTATTCATTCAAGAAACCGATGGTGATTACCGTCAAGCCACCGAAGCCGATGTGCTGGATGCGGCCACCAAGCTATTCAATGGCTATTTTGCCAAAGGCACCGCCATTACCGAACCGGCCAAGGCAGCGGATTATCTGAAATTACAATTGGCACAGTACGAGCATGAAGTGTTTGTCTGCGTATTTTTAAACAGCCAACATCAAGTGTTAGCCCTCGACGAACTGTTCAGAGGCACGCTGGATGGCGCCAGTGTCTATCCGCGGGAAGTGATCAAAGCGGTATTACAGCACAATGCGGCCGCCATGATCGTGGCGCACAACCACCCGTCGGGAATATCCGAACCCAGTCAGGCGGATCGGACGATTACCGACAAATTGAAACAAGTGTTGGGGTTGATCGATGTCAAATTGCTCGACCACTTCATCATTGGTGAATCGGTTTATTCCTTTGCCGAAAACGGCTTGTTGTAACCGGTTTTAAGCCTGTCACAGCTTATTTTTTTTAACCCACCTGGGCATACCGTCCCAGTGGGGCGGTATCTCCCAGGTTTAACTGGGGAACTACCATGTTAGCTTCACGTTTTTCGACGGGTCAGATGATCCGTTCCCATTTACCGTTGACCGATGCGCAATTACGCGACGTGGTGCCATCGATTTACGCTGACGATGCGCATGCCTCGCGCTCTGATCGTTATACCCACATTCCGACTAGCGTGGTGTTAAACGCACTAAAGAAGGAAGGCTTCCAGCCGTTTATGGCGGTCCAGGCTCGAGTGCGAGACGATACTCGACATGGTTTTGCCAAACACATGATTCGGATGCGCCACGCCAGTCAAATAGAAATGCAGGATGCCGTTAACGAAATTATCTTGTTGAATTCGCATGACGGCTCGAGTTCATATCAAATGCTGGCCGGCAGTTTCCGGTTCGTGTGCCAAAACGGCATGGTCTGCGGCGATCAATACAACGACATCAGAGTCCGCCACTGCGGCAATGTGGTGGACAACGTCATCGAGGGGGCTTATGAAGTCCTCGATAACTTTGAGCTCATTACGGCCTCCAAAGCCGACATGTCGGCCTTGCAACTAAGCGAGGCCGAGCAATTGGCCTTTGCCAAAGCGGCATTGCCGTTACGTTTTAACGAAACGGATGCGCAACCGGCCGAGCAAACGGTGCTGCGGCGCAGGCGATCGGGCGATGACCGAAACGATCTATGGACGACCTTCAATGTAGTTCAGGAAAATTTGATCAAAGGCGGGCTTCCGCGCGTTAACCGCCAGGGCCGAGTCTCCAGAACTCGCCAGATCAACGGCATCGATGGCGACGTCCGTTTGAACAGGGCGCTTTGGACCTTGGCGGAAGCCATGAAAGCGCTGAAAGCCTAACTTAATCAACCCAGCCGGGGAACGCAGTTCTCCGGTTACGGGGATTTGTGTTTTCCGGTGCCTCGAATTACTTGGAGAATACCATGCAACAAATCAACCCGGAAACGACCAATCCACCGCGTCTTGATTCAACGGAACTACGAACGGCATTAAGTCAATTCACCGGTACCGAACTGTGGTATCGGCATTCTTTGAACAAACGAATGTTGTATACCGATGGCATCCGGTATTTCGCCAAAAACGGCGGCGAAATAGGTGCGTATTGGCTGCTCGATAAAACAGCGCTGGAAATTTGCCCGCTATTGGATCGCACAAATCAGGCTTTCGATGTGGTTTCGGTGATAGTAAACCTCGACCATAGCGCTGACATCATCGTGACGGACGGCAATGAAGAGCCGCTGTTAAGGCTCGATATTAACTTTACCGACCTGCAAAACGGCGAATGGCGGTTTTATCTGATCGAAGATGGCGATCATCGCGTGATGTTATTGCCTAGCGAATATTAGCGTCATTGTATGGAAGAAGACTCTATGAACACATTGACTCTCGAGCTTGAGCTCACCGAACAAGAAGCCTTGGCCTTAGCCCAATTCGTTAAACGCATTGGCTGGCAGGAAATTCGGATCAATGCCGTTGACGATGACGAAGCCTATCGCATGCGGGATGCCATTGCGCATGTTCGATCCGCTTTGTCCCGGCAAGGTTTCTCGCCCCGCTAATACCAAGCCCCGTAAGGGGCTTTTTTGTTGGCGGAACTAATCGCTTAAACAGGAACCATGATGAGCCGTCCGCTATTTACCGAACAATCAGCCGCGCACTTTTCGATTTATCGACAGTAAACCGCAACCAACTCCCGCCAGTCGGTGGTATAGCGCTGGGACAGACGTTCTGTCTTGGGTTTCCAGCTTTGGTCGATCCGTGTGCTGGCAATAGCAATCCCTTTCGGAAATCGGCGATTGATTTGGTCCAGGGTCTGCATCAATTCGGGGCTTTCTTGGGATTCTGCGTTGGCGAATAACTCGAATTGCTCCGGCGTAGTATGCGGTTGGATGTGGCTCAGTTGCACGCCGCATTTTTGATAGCTGTAGCCGGGGCGGCAAATCGCTTTCAGCAACTGTTGCACGATGCCGGTGATGACGCGGCTGTCCTGGCTGGGATTTTGGAGCTTTTGACTGGCTGCGCGTTGGTATTGCGGTTCGTATTCGGCAAACGGATTCGTACGAATGAATACCGTCACACAACCGGTCAGCGAGTGTTGTTGCCGGAGTTTTTCAGTAGCGCGACAGGCGAATTCCGCCATTGCCGGACTGAGTTCCAGCAGCGTAGTCAGCTTTCGGCTGAAACTACGCGAACAAACGATTTGCTGCTTGTCCGGTGGTATGGTTTCCAAGTGATGACAGCCGATGCCATTGAGTTCCATAACGGTTCGGGCTATGACGACGCTGAAACGTTGCTGCATTTTTTGCGGCGATTGCCGGGCTAAATCCCAAACCGTGTGAATCCCCAGTTGATTAAGTTGATTGGATAGCTGGCGGCCGATGCCCCAGATTTCATCGACTGGCACGATCTTCATCAGCTTTTCGCGCCGGATGGGATCGGACAGATTCAGTACGCCGCCGGTTTGCTTCCACTTTTTTGCCGCAAAGTTGGCGAGTTTAGCTAACGTCTTTGTCGGTCCCATGCCGACGCAGACCGGAATACCGACATAACTCTGAACGGTTTGTTTGATCTGCTTGCCGTAAGCCATCGGGTCTTGGATGCAGGGGTAAAGATCGGTGAAATCCAGAAAGGCTTCGTCGATGGAATACACTTCTACCGTGGGTGAAAAAGTTTCCAAAATCGACATCACCCGTGCCGACATGTCGGCATTTATGTGGAATTAAAATGCAAGCTATTTTTGAAAACAAACAGTTATCATTATGACGAACGGCAAAATTGGTTAAAATTTTAATAAAACCGACTTTTCAACAGAATCGGCCAAAACCGGCCGGTGATGATGTCGGCGAAATTTTTGATCCCTATCTGCAACGAATGGCGGCTTTTTGGCAAGCAACCTTGAGTCGTCTTCGGCTCGAGCCAGCCAATTCCGGACAGTTAGATTTGCATTGGGTTCGCGGCAATTGTATGCAACCCCGTCCTTCAGCACAGCAAGACCAATGATTACAACTTGACCACCGAATTTCGCGGAATTTCGAGATGTCCCGCTATTCCGGGAAGGGATCATCGAGCGTAAAAAGGCGATTCTGGACAACTTGCAGAGGATGTTTAGGAGGTTGGCTTTACCAAAGCCAACTAGAATTAACGCTGGAGGTGGGCACCGGTATCGTGCCTGTTTGTGTAAAACTTCGGATATAGCAATGCCTTTAAATGAAGACAAACTGTATGACATTGAAGAAGATTCCGCTATGAGTGATTTCATGGATGAGATATCCGATCAAGCTATTAGTGAATTTAAGCAAGATCGCCTTCGATCTTATTATCTAGATAATTCAATGGTCATGCGTCCGGCGGTGGACGCTCTTCAAGAAGGTAAACGACTTCTTGAAGATGAATATCCGTCCGCAGCACTTGTTTTTTTTGGCACATCTATTGAACTATTACTTAAAGCTACAGTTTTGCAACCGGTGGTTAAAGGTTTAGTACATAGTGATGTCTTTGCAGAAATTATTATGCAGCACACGCTTGGTCAGACGGGTTTTGATCGATATGAAAAGCTTTTGGCTGTGATATTCAGGGAATTATCCGGTGTAGAGCTTTCTAGCGTTAAAAAAAACGATGTATCCGAATCCCTTTTATCAGAGTGCAAGAGTTTACAAAAAGTGAGGAATTCTATAATTCATAGAGGTGAACGCTGTAGTCAAGAAGCGGCTAAAAATGGTTTGGATGTCGCTGTGGCTGTATATAGCCAAATTGTTGTTCCAGTTTTGAGTTCCATCCAACTCACTGTAATTGAGAAAGGAGAAATTGTGCCAAAATCATCAAATCTTCCTTCGCCATTCTGAGCACGGACTGCGTAAATGGACCTAAATCACTGCTCCAAACGGATCAATTATGGCTAAACAGCAGATATTTTGACACATATCAGGAGTTTCAATCGGATCGAGCTATGAAAGCTATGCGGACCTAAATATCGCTGGACTTCATAGACAAACCCAAGCTGGAATGGTAATCCCCCCATTTTGAGCAGAGTCTAAAAGTAGAGGTTAAGCGGCGAGTGCCGACTTTTGTTTTGGAGTGATGCCGCCAATAGCCATGTTGGGCCGTTCATGATTGTAGATCCATAACCAGTGCTCCGCAAAATCTTGAACCTGCCCGATCGATTCAAATAGGTATTGGGCAAGCCATTCGTAACGCACCGTTCGGTTGTAACGTTCAACGTAGGCATTCTGTTGCGGGTTGCCCGGTTGGATATAGTTAATCTGGATACCCTGTTGCTCGGCCCAGGTTTTTAGAGTCTCGCTGATATATTCCGGTCCATTGTCACAGCGAATGGCGTCAGGCTTTCCCCGCCACTCGATGATGCGATCCAATGTGCGGGTGACCCGCACAGCCGGTAACGAGAAATCCACTTCAATGCCTAAACCTTCCCGATTAAAGTCATCAATGACGTTGAGCAAACGGAAAGCCCGCCCGTCAGCCAGTTGATCATGCATGAAATCCATCGTCCACACGGCATTGATGTGATCCGGGACCGTCAAGGGTTGCGGGGTTTCCCGTACCAAGCGCTTCTTGGGCTTGATGCGCAGGTTGAGTGCCAGGTCCCGGTAAATCCGATAGACCCGTTTGTGATTCCAACGAAAGCCTTTCACGTTGCGCAAATATAAAAAACATAATCCAAATCCCCAGGTACGGTGCGTGGCGGTCAGGCGTAGCAGCCAGTCGGCAATTTCGGCGTTTTCAGTCGAGCGCTTTGACCGATAGCGATAACCGCTCGGGCTGATGCCTAAAGCCGCACACACCAACAGAAGACTGGCCCGCTTGGCCTGAATCAGGGGTTGCGCCATCTCGCGGAGGCAAGATGGCGTTAGGCCTTTTTTTCCAGGGCTTCCTTGATGATTTCGGCCTTCAGCCGTTCTTCGGCATACATTTTCTTCAGCCGCCGGTTTTCGTCTTCCAACTCTTTTAGGCGAGCCATCAGGGACGCATCCATGCCGCCATATTTGGAGCGCCATTTGTAAAACGTGGCAGAGCTAACGCCGTGTTCACGACAGATCTCCGGTACGGGCGTGCCGGCTTCCGCTTGCTTCAATATCGCCAGAATCTGGCTGTCACTAAATCGTGAGGTCTTCATGTAAAACTTCCTTCGTCTGTTACGAGAAAATTCTACTTTTAAACGCTGCTTTTTTCAGGGGGGATTACCGAATCTCTGGATCTGAAAAAGAAGGTGCCGATTCCATTGTAGTTTCTGGCGGTTACGAAGACGATCGGGATTTTGGAAATGTAATTATTTATACGGGCCAGGGTGGCCGAGGTATTTCTGGAAAGCAAGAAAAAGATCAAACTATGAAGAGGGGAAATCTCGCCCTCGTTGTTAATGAAATGGAAGGACTACCCGTCCGTGTCATACGAGGCGCTGACCCAAATAATTCATTTGCGCCTAAAAATGGCTACCGATATGACGGTCTATATAGGGTCGATAGTCATTGGTATGAAACCGGAAAAGCTGGCTTCAGAATTTGGCGGTATCGACTGCTTAAGATTGAAGATGAGAGCCCTTTACCACCAGCAAAATCGATTGCATCCGCTGTTACCGTTTTAGGGGGTGGCAATTTTGCGCCTGATCGAAAATCAATGACAGTTCAGCGTATCGTTCGAGACACAAAACAGGCCAAAGCTTTAAAAAGGCTATACGACTATACTTGTCAGGTTTGTAACATTCGAATTACTACTGCAACGGGGCCATACGCGGAAGCAGCGCATATTCGACCTCTCGGAAAACCTCACGAAGGCCCAGATACACCTGATAACATCATCTGCCTGTGCCCGAATCATCATGTGATGTTTGATCTTGGGGCCTTTTCTGTTGATGATAATTTCACCTTAATTGGAATTGATGGAACATTGACAGTTCGAAAAGGACACATAATCGATCTTGAGCATCTGGCGTATCATCGTAAGCATTACCTCAATCGAATACCGCCCGAGTAACTCCAATTAGCGATAGCGTAATCGACGGAATCTGGACTTCGAAATGTGCGCTTAAGCAAGCTAATAGCATATTCACTATGAATGGCGGCTTATCTTGCCTTTCCTACCCTCGCAAATTAAATCTTTTCTGGCCACAACGGGTCGGTTTGACATTGTGACGATCGTCCTCCTTCTGGTATCGGAATTCAATGACGGCTTTCCGGCGATGAATTCGAAGATCGGATGGTCGTATCACGACCCAAACCCGCCTATCGAGAGTCTCCAAAGCGGTCAGTCGGCCAAAGCCAGGCTCTGAACACTGGCGAACTACAAACCAGTCGTTGGCGAACTCAACCTATCGGCCATTAGGGGACGCTTACTTGAATCCATTCTCGGGCATATTAGTGTCCGCACTTGGAATCAAAGCGGCCAGTCAGAATAACTTTCAATACACACCGGCATGACCCTGGCAAATTGAGTTTGCTCAGGGCCTAATTAAACTAAGACTCATTTAATGCATTTGGCGAAACGCAAATCCTGATTGATGTCAGAAAATTTTACACTATTCAGGATTTATATTTCTAACTTGTTAATATAGAACATGGTTTTTTCAGGTGCAATTTTTGCTTGAGTTTTGGCAAAATTAGTATAAATGGAGAGTTTGGAATGTTGGATTTAATTTGTCCTAAAGTAAAGCGGAGAATGTTTTTTACTTCGTTAGCGTTTGTAAGCCTATTTAAGTTGCTCAGTGTAGACGCGCATGCCTCGACGACTGATGCACAAACCCCTATCGACGGCGGCGATGCGATTTTTGCAAACGCTTCTTCGGGCGCGATCATTGCCGACAACTTTAGCGTTGCCAGTGATTTTGATTTCGAAGCGCTGACCTGGTGGGGCAGTTATGACACTAGCGACACTGATGATTTCATTATCCATTTATACGGCGACGCGGGCGGTATTCCGGGCGCGAGTATCTACAGTTATAGCAGTACCAGTGTCAATGCCAGCACGACCTTGCTAACCGACATTAGTGGAGCGCCGGTTTACCGTTACGATTTCAACCTACCCAGCCCCGTATCTTTGACCGCCGGCAATTACTTCCTGTCTATAACCAACGAAACCACTCAATCCGGTTGGTATTGGCTGAACGGATCCGGCGGCGACAATCAACAATGGGCCTTGGCTTCCGACGGTATTACTTGGGCACCCGCCTCAGCTAGCGACCTGGCGTTTTCAGTGCAATACACAGAAACTGCCGTTGTTCCGGTTCCGCCGGCATTTTTGCTAATGATGTCGGGTCTATTGCTAGTAGGCAGAAACGCCCGCATCGTCAACATCGGCTAACGTCATTTTGTTTTGATGATCAATCGGGGTGACTTTACCCCGGTTTTTGTGTTGTTGTCCCATGAACGTGGCTCCTATAGCCTCCATGCCTTGGACAATGACGATTTCTCTAAAGCAATTGCCGCTGTAAAACAACAATAATCAGACGATGCCATTTCGACAAGGATTGAAACCCAACGCCAAATCCGATCTGGAGCAGGCGCTCAAAGAATGTAAAGGCGCTTTTTTCTCCGCTGCCGGCTTTAGCATGGTGATCAACCTGCTGATGCTAGTGCCGTCCATTTACATGCTACAAGTCTATGATCGGGTAGTGCCGACCGGGAACAAATCCACGTTATTGATGCTGACTCTGATTGTGTTCGTGCTATTTCTGACCATGAGTGTCTTGGAATGGGTCCGCTCGCAAATTCTGGTTAGAGTCAGCACCCGGCTGGAAACTTTGCTCAACCAGCGCGTGTTTGCGGTGGCTTACAAACAATCTTTGTATTCCGGCGGGCAACGCGCCACCACCCAAGCCCTAGACGACTTAACTGCTCTTCGCCAGTTTCTCACCGGCAACGGCTTGTTCGCCTTTTTCGATGCGCCGTGGATGCCGATTTATATTGCTTTGATGTTCGTGTTTCATGCTTGGTACGGCTGGTTCTCAGTGGTGACCTCCATCATCCTGGTGCTGATTGCGATAGCTAATGAAAAAGCTACGGCCAAGACCCTGGAAGAGGCCAATAAAGTGGCCATGCTTGGACGTGGCCAAGTGGGCAGTAATCTGCGCAATGCCGAAGTCATCGAAGCCATGGGGATGATGCCTAGAGTACGGCAACGCTGGCTGCTCACCACGCAGCAAGTCTTGCTCTTGCAATCGGTTGCCAGCGCCCGCGCCGGGTTGATCGGCGCTGCCTCGAAAGTGGTGCGTCTGACTTCGCAATCTCTGATTCTGGGCCTTGGGGCTTATTTAGTTATCGAGCGCGAAATCACGCCGGGCTTGATGATAGCCGGCTCCATCCTCTTGGGACGGGCCTTGGCGCCCATCGATTTGATGATCGGTACCTGGAAAGGTTTTGTGAATGCCCGTGGTCAGTATCAGCGCCTACACGACGTCCTCCTGCAAATTCCGGCAGATGCCGAGAAAATGAGCTTACCGGCGCCGACCGGTGTCGTTCGGTTCGAAGAAGCCCATGTTGTCCCGCCAGGTGCCAAGGTCGCAGCCTTAAAATCTGTCAATCTCACCATCGAGCAAGGCGATTTGCTAGGCGTAATTGGTGCCAGCGGTGCCGGTAAATCCACTTTTGCCAGAGCCTTGTTAGGCATTTGGCCGACCGCCAGCGGCAAAGTTCGCCTGGATGGTGCCGAAGTGTCGGCCTGGAATCGTGAAGAACTGGGGCCTTATATCGGCTACCTGCCGCAAGATATTGAATTGTTCGAAGGCAGCATCAGCGAAAACATCGCTCGCTTTGGTGCTATCGATGCGGAACAAGTGGTGGCCGCGGCGAAGATGGCAGACGTTCACGAGTTGATCTTACAGTTACCGGAAGGTTACGACACCAAAATTGCTGCCGGTGGCGGCGCACTGTCCGGCGGCCAACGGCAGCGCATCGGTTTGGCCAGAGCCTTATATGGCAATCCAGTGTTGGTGGTGTTGGACGAACCCAATTCCAACCTGGATGAGCAAGGCGAGCTGGCCTTGGCCAATGCCTTACAGCGATTGAAACAGAAAAAAGTGACGGTCGTACTGATTACCCATCGCCAAAATGTGTTGGCCAATGTCGATAAATTACTGGTGTTGGCGGGCGGTCAAGTAGCCGTCTACGGGCCTCGCGATCAAGTGATTGCCCACCTGCAACAAGCGCAACAACCTCCAGCCGGCCCGCGTGGGCCGCAATCACCGGTGTAAGCAGAATGAATTCACCTTTAAAAACGGACGCACTACCCATTCTGTTGCTGACCGATGACCGGCCGATTCGCATGATCGGGCTGATTGTCCTCATATCCACCCTAGGCGTATTTGGGCTTTGGGCCTATCTCGCTCCGATTGACGGCGCGGCACTGGCCAGCGGTTTTGTGGTCGTCAAATCGCATAAGAAAACCGTGCAGCATCTGGATGGCGGGATCGTCAGCCAGTTGCTGGTCAAGGACGGCGACATTGTCAAAGAAGGCGACTTGTTATTAACCCTGGATGGTACCGAGAACAAAGCCCAATTGGAAATTGCTCGCGGCCAATTTATAAC
Organism: Methylomonas albis; assembly: GCF_014850955.1. Classification (NCBI taxonomy): domain Bacteria; kingdom Pseudomonadati; phylum Pseudomonadota; class Gammaproteobacteria; order Methylococcales; family Methylococcaceae; genus Methylomonas; species Methylomonas albis. The sequence continues at coordinate 3,533,120 of NZ_JACXSS010000001.1, read as the reverse complement.
CCTGGCGGCTCAAGTCGCTCGGCTGGAAGCGGAACGCGATGGCAAAACAACGGTGGTCTATCCGGAAACCCTAAACGACTCCGCCGACCCAAGAATTCTGGAAGCCAAAAAAACCGAGAATCAGATTTTTAGCGCACGCAAAAACGCCCACGAAGGTGAAATGGCGGTGCTGAAACAACGTATCGGCCAGCTCAATTCCAAAATAGATGGCTTGCATGGCCAACGGACCAGTAAGCAAGAGTTGATGGCCTCTTACAGCGAAGAAGTAAGGGATTTAAAAGAATTACTGGCGGAAGGCTTTGCCGACAAGCAACGCTTACGCGATGTAGAACGCAACCACACCTTAAACAGCGGTGAAGTCTCGGCTTTGAGTTCGGACATCGCCGCCGCCCAGATTCAGATCGGCGAAACCAAACTGGAAATCTTGCAGCTCGAAAAGAAGTTCCAGGAAGAAGTTGCTGGCAAGCTCAGTGAAGCCCAAACCGAGCTGTACGATGTCAATCAGCGCATGCTGGCCACTCGCGACAAGGTAGTACGGATAGACATCAAAGCACCGGTGGCCGGTCGCATCATGGGCTTGGCGGTGCATACCCTGGGTGGCGTGATATTGCCCGGTCATCCGATCTTGGACATCGTGCCGCAGCAGGAAGAATTAATCGTCGATGCCCAGGTCTCACCATTGGACATCGACCGGGTCAGCGTCGGCCTGGTCGCCGAAGTACGCTTTACCGCCTTCAAACAAGCCCTGACGCCCATCATCGAAGGCAAGGTCATCAACCTCTCCGCAGACCGGTTGGTTGAGGAAAAATCCGGTACCCCATACTACCAAGCGCAAATCGAATTGACGCAGGAAAGCTACCAGAAAATGAAAAACCTGGAACTGGTGCCAGGTATGCCAGTAGAGGTACTGATCAAAACCGGGGAACGGACGGTTTTCGAGTATCTCACCAAACCGATCAGCAATGCCTTTGCCCGTGCGTTTATCGAGGATTGATGGCATGAACCTACTTGGCAAGTTAGCACCAGCAATGCTTTTGATCGCTACTCAGCCTGTGGTCGCCGACGACTTGCTGGGTATCTACCAACAAGCTTTGCAAGCCGATCCACAACTGAGAACCGCCGAGTTAAAAGTCGATGTCGGCAACGCCCAAAAAGGCCAAGCCTTGGGCCAACTCTTACCGCAAATTACCGGCACAGCCAATTGGTCCAGCAACAAGCAAAGTGTGCCAGGCTTTACCGACCGAGATTACAACGGTACCCGCTACTACGTGTCCTTAAGCCAAAGCCTGATAGACTTTGCCAAATTCTGGGATTGGAAGCGCGCGCAGGAAGTTGAAAACCAATACAGTGCCGAATTGACAGAGGCCCAACACACCTTGATCTTCAGCGTCGTGCAGCGTTATTTCGCGGCGCTGGATGCAGAAGACCAACTGCAGCTGACGCAGATGGAACGGCAGGCTACCGAAACCGAGCTGGAGCAGGTCAAAAAGCAATTTGCCAAGCAATTGATCAAAGTCACTGACCTCTATGAAGTCGAAGCCCGGCTCGATCAACTCAAAGCCGATGAGATTGAAGCGGGGAGCAACTTGATCATCGCCCGGCAGGCGATGAAAGAGCTGACCAATACCTTGCCCACATCGCTTAACACACTACGCGAGGGTATCGAATATCACGAGCTAGAAGGCAAGCTGGACGACTGGATTGCCGTGGCTAAAAGCCAGAATCCGCAACTCGCTGCCCAACAGAGCGCCATCGAAGCCGCCAGCAACAATGTCGCGGTGCAAAAATCCAGGTACTTGCCGGTCGTGGATTTACAACTGAACTATTTCGATACCGACACCGGCTATCAAAGCGTCCAAACCAGCCATACCCAAACTCAGGTAGCGGCGATTAACGTTAATGTGCCGATTTTTACCGGCGGTACCACCACCCACCGGATGTTTGAGGCGCAAAGCCGGTTGGCGATGACGCAAGAAGAGAATGAAGCGAAAGTCCGCGCCCTAGTTAAGGAGACCAGCGACGCCTTCTCTGCGTCCAACGCCAATGCCCGCCGCATCAGTGCCTCGGAAAAAGCCCTGACGTCCGCCACTAAATCCCGGGAGGCCATGCAAAGCGGTTTGAAATACGGCGTACAAACCATCGCCGATGTGTTGCGTGCCCAGCAGGTCGAATACAAAGCCAAGCGCGAGCTGGCCAAAGCTAAGTATGAATACATCATCAACCGGGTGCGTTTCTTAAAAGCAATCGGCACGGTTAACGAGGAAAATTTACAAGAAGTCAACGGCTGGTTGAGCAGCGCGGCGGATATGGGTAGCCGTTGACAGTATCCACGAAGCGAGTTGATTGGCCCTAAAGGCTATAAACAAAAATGGCAACGCCAAGCCGCAATTTTGGGGCGGATGCCAAACCACATTCGAACAGGCAAATAGGTAGCCCACTTTATAAGCAGTGATGGAACACAATATTCAATACCAAACCCGGATCATCATTCTGGAAAGCCAGGAATTGTTCAGACTTGGTCTGCACACGTTTCTGGCTAGCCGACCCGAATTGCTGTTAGTGGCAGAGTTCGAGCGCTTTGAGCCTTTGTTGGAACATTTCGCCGAGTTGGCCCCGGATATTGTGTTATTCGATTTGCTGGCAGAAAGCGGGCTGGCGTTCCGGCAAATCCCGCAACTACGCAAATTGTTGCCCAACTGCCGCGTCCTGGCATTGGCATCCAATCAGGAGCAAGCCTTATTAGTGGAAGCATTGCATCACGGCGCGGCGGGCATTTTTGGTAAGCATCAAAGCGGCGAGTTGCTGTTAAAAGCCATAAGCAGTGTCGCCAACGGCGAACCCTGGTTTGACCGGCAACTATCGCATGCGGTCTTGCTCGCCGAGTCTAATCGCTTAGCTGCCATGCAAAGCGCCTGTCCGCCCTTGGCGGCGTTACTCAGTAAGCGTGAATATGGCATTGCCTGTCTAGTGGCCAAAGGCTTGTCGGCCAAAAAAATCAGCACCCGCCTAAATATCAGCGAAAAGACCGTCCGCAACAAACTGACCGCAGTGTATGAAAAATTGAAAGTAGAAGGCCAGATTGATTTATGTTTAAAAGCGCCTGAATTGGGATTTTGTAGGGAATTTAATCAAAGCTGTAGCTGGGATATTTGTCCCAATTATGCAGGATAAATAACCCGATTCTCCAGGATAGCTTGCTCTTACGGCAAATTAGGTAAATCGGCAATAATCTATGATGACCATCACGTTAACATAATTAGTTGCCAACTTTTTAGTAATTAGATATGTCGATAATTTCCTTCCCTTCGGCTGATAAAGAATCTAACGCAGGATATCGTCTTGTCAGGGAATATTAGGGAAATACAAGGGCTTACTGAATACCGATTTTGCACATGATATTGAAATTTGGGTTTCCAATATTAGCAACACCGCATTAACTAAATCAATTTGTGTTTTCAAGCATCAAGAGGATGTGAAGAAACATAATTTGTAGAAAGAATATTAGTTCAACAAAAAATTAAGTTTTATTGCTAATCACATATTTGATAAGGATCGATCATGACCAGCCTAGTATTCATCGATAAAAATGTTTCCAATTATGAGTTGCTAATTAGTGCGCTGCCCATGGGAACAGAATACTATTTACTGGATAGCTCACTGGATGGTGTTTGGCAGATAGCCGATATTTTGCAAGGTCGCGAAAACCTGGACTCTATTCAGATTATCAGTCATGGTGCAATAGGATTTCTGTATTTAGGCGCATCGGTCTTAAATAGCCAAACGATTGATGACTATCAGCAAAAACTACAACAGATAGGTAAGAGTCTTGCATCAAATGGTGACATATTACTTTATGGTTGTAATGTCGCCCAAGGTGACGTCGGGCTAACATTTATCAATTCTCTGGCACAACTAACTGGTGCCGATATTGCTGCTTCGGAGAATCTAACAGGTAATAATTTGCTTGGTGGTGATTGGACCTTAGAACAAAAAACGGGCGATATTGAGAGTAGGAGCCTTCTGGATCCTTCAGCACAATTTAATTACGTGGCTACTTTGGGGAATTTTGTCGGCAATGCTGGCGATAACACGTTGATCGGTAGTAATTTTAACGATTATCTGGCTGGCGGTGACGGGAAAGATTCTCTTTTTGGTGAACAAGGCAATGACAATTTAAATGGACAATGGGGTGATGATACGTTGGATGGTGGTGCGGGCAACGACCAATTGCATGGAGGTTCTGGCAACGATACCTACGTTTTTGGGGTGGGTTCGGGGCGGGATACCATCAACGAACACGATGATAGTGGGCAGGGTGGTAATGACAAAGTACTTTTTAGCGGTTTAAGCCAAGCCGACGTCAAGTTTGAGAAGATCGGTACGGCAGACTTAAAACTGACGATCAAAGCCACAGGAGAAGTGCTTTATGTCAGCAACGAATTCAGCGGCGATACCGGCTATGCGATAGAGACGTTCAGTTTCACGGATGGCAATCTGACGCTGGAGCAGGTCAATGCTAAATTCCTGGTTGGTACTGCAGGCGCCGATGTGCTTTACGGCTACGTCGGTAATGAGACCTTAAGTGGCAATGGAGGAAACGATACCCTGAATGGTCTGTGGGGTGATGATACGTTGGATGGTGGTGCGGGCAACGACCAATTGCATGGAGGTTCTGGCAACGATACCTACGTTTTTGGGGTGGGTTCGGGGCGGGATACCATCAACGAACACGATGATAGTGGGCAGGGTGGTAATGACAAAGTACTTTTTAGCGGTTTAAGCCAAGCCGACGTCAAGTTTGAGAAGATCGGTACGGCAGACTTAAAACTGACGATCAAAGCCACAGGAGAAGTGCTTTATGTCAGCAACGAATTCAGCGGCGATACCGGCTATGCGATAGAGACGTTCAGTTTCACGGATGGCAATCTGACGCTGGAGCAGGTCAATGCTAAATTCCTGGTTGGTACTGCAGGCGCCGATGTGCTTTACGGCTACGTCGGTAATGAGACCTTAAGTGGCAATGGAGGAAACGATACCCTGAATGGTCTGTGGGGTGATGATACGTTGGATGGTGGTGCGGGCAACGACCAATTGCATGGAGGTTCTGGCAACGATACCTACGTTTTTGGGGTGGGTTCGGGGCGGGATACCATCAACGAACACGATGATAGTGGGCAGGGTGGTAATGACAAAGTACTTTTTAGCGGTTTAAGCCAAGCCGACGTCAAGTTTGAGAAGATCGGTACGGCAGACTTAAAACTGACGATCAAAGCCACAGGAGAAGTGCTTTATGTCAGCAACGAATTCAGCGGCGATACCGGCTATGCGATAGAGACGTTCAGTTTCACGGATGGCAATCTGACGCTGGAGCAGGTCAATGCTAAATTCCTGGTTGGTACTGCAGGCGCCGATGTGCTTTACGGCTACGTCGGTAATGAGACCTTAAGTGGCAATGGAGGAAACGATACCCTGAATGGTCTGTGGGGTGATGATACGTTGGATGGTGGTGCGGGCAACGACCAATTGCATGGAGGTTCTGGCAACGATACCTACGTTTTTGGGGTGGGTTCGGGGCGGGATACCATCAACGAACACGATGATAGTGGGCAGGGTGGTAATGACAAAGTACTTTTTAGCGGTTTAAGCCAAGCCGACGTCAAGTTTGAGAAGATCGGTACGGCAGACTTAAAACTGACGATCAAAGCCACAGGAGAAGTGCTTTATGTCAGCAACGAATTCAGCGGCGATACCGGCTATGCGATAGAGACGTTCAGCTTTGCTGATGGCGATCTGAACAGGGACCAAGTTAATGCCCTAGCAACTTTTGGCAATAGGCTTGTTCTTACTGGTACCATTGGTGCTGATACCCTCACCGGCAACGATGGTAACGACACCCTGTACGGATTAGCCGGAAACGACAGCCTAGACGGCGGCGCGGGCGACGACACCTTGTACGGTGGAGCGGGCGATGATACCTATCGGTTTGGCATAGGTTCGGGCCAAGACAGGATTCAAGAGGATGACGGTCGGAGCGGGCGTGGCGGTACCGATCAGGTGATTTTCACCGGCCTGAACCAAGCCGACGTCAGCTTTGAAAAGGTCAATACCTATGACCTTAGAATCACCATCAACTCGACCGGGGAATCGCTTTACATCAAGGATCAGTTTTACCCGGACACCAGCTATAACATCGAAACCCTACTGTTTGCTGATGGCACGGTGACGCCGGCGCAAATCAATGAGCAACTCAGTACAGGTGGGAGCAGTGACGACACCTTGTTTGGCTGGACCGGAAACGACACGCTAACGGGTAATCAAGGAAATGATCAATTATACGGTTTGGCTGGAAACGACGCCCTAGACGGAGGTATCGGCGACGACACCTTGTACGGTGGAGCGGGCGATGATACCTATCGATTTGGCATCGGTTCGGGCCAAGACAGGATTCAAGAGGATGACGGTCGGAGTGGACGTGGCGGTACCGATCAGGTGATTTTCACCGGCCTGAACCAAGCCGACGTCAGCTTTGAAAAGGTCAATACCTATGACCTTAGAATCACCATCAACTCGACCGGGGAATCGCTGTACATCAAGGATCAGTTTTACCCGGACACCAGCTATAACATCGAAACCCTAGTGTTTGCTGATGGCACGGTGACGCCGGCGCAAATCAATGAGCAACTCAGTACAGGTGGGAGCAGTGATGACACCTTGTTTGGCTGGACCGGAAACGACACGCTAACGGGTAATCAAGGAAATGATCAATTATACGGTTTGGCTGGAAACGACGCCCTAGACGGAGGTATCGGCGACGACACCTTGTACGGTGGAGCGGGCGATGATACCTATCGATTTGGCATCGGTTCGGGCCAAGACAGGATTCAAGAGGATGACGGTCGGAGTGGACGTGGCGGTACCGATCAGGTGATTTTCACCGGCCTGAACCAAGCCGACGTCAGCTTTGAAAAGGTCAATACCTATGACCTCAGAATCACCATCAACTCGACCGGGGAATCGCTTTACATCCAAGATCAATTTTATCCGGATGCCAGTTTCAACATCGAAACCTTTGTGTTTGTCGATGGCACGGTGACGCCGGCGCAAATCAATGAACAACTCAGTACAGGTGGCAGCAGTGACGACACCTTGTTTGGCTGGACCGGAAACGACACGCTAACGGGTAATCAAGGTAATGATCAATTATACGGTCTGTGGGGCAATGACAGCCTAGACGGCGGCGCTGGCGACGACACCTTGTACGGTGGAGTGGGCGATGATACCTATCGATTTGGCATAGGTTCGGGCCAAGACAGGATTCAAGAGGATGACGGTCGGAGCGGACGTGGCGGTACCGATCAAGTGATTTTCATCGGCCTGAACCAAGCCGATGTCAGCTTTGAAAAGGTCAATACCTATGACCTCAGAATCACCATCAACTCGACCGGGGAATCGCTTTACATCCAAGATCAATTTTATCCGGATGCCAGTTTCAACATCGAAACCTTTGTGTTTGTCGATGGCACGGTGACGCCAGCGCAAATCAATGAGCAACTCAGTACAGGTGGGAGCAGTGACGACACCTTGTTTGGCTGGACTGGAGACGACACCTTAGTCGGTGGCGACGGCTACGACAAACTCTACGGCGGAAACGGAAACGACACGCTAATCGGCGGCAACGCCGGCACCAACAGCGACACTAACGGTAACGAATTATATGGTGAAGACGGCAACGATATTCTTACCGGCGGGGATCTTTCCGGATTCGGAGACATATTGTCCGGTGGTAATGGGAATGACACTTTAAGTGGTCTGGCGGGTAATGACCTCCTTAATGGTGATTCTGGTAGCGATAGCCTTCTAGGTGGAGATGGTAACGATACCTTAAAAGACTACACCAATAATATCGACGGCGTGGCGGACATTAACACCCTGAGCGGTGGCGTTGGTGACGATCAGTTCTACATCTATTCGCCGGATAGGCTTGATAGCAGCACTCTGACGGGAGGCAATGGCAGAGATATTTACCACCTGCAACTAGATAATGTCAGTACGGTCAACGTGACCGACTTTGCGGTTGGCGCAGTTGGTGATGTAATTGACATCAGTTCTTTCATCAATGCCATTGGTAGCGCGCCTTTTGATCCATTATCAGGGTACCTGCGTCTTAGACAGGATGGCGCCAATACGCTCTTAGAATTGGATCCTGATCGCGTCAGCAATAGCGCGCAAGGTTGGCGTACTGCATTGGTGTTGCAGAACGTTATTGCCACCAGCCTGACGCATGACAACTTTACACCGGCCATGCAACTCAATGGTGTCGGCCTGGATACCAGCAGCATTGCCGAAAATAGTCCGGCTGATACCGTCGTTGGTCACCTTTACACCTATGGGTTAGGGCTGGATGGCAGTCATACCTTAAGTTATACCTTGCTGGACAATGCCGATGGTCGTTTTACCCTGGTCGGCAACGAACTGCGCGTCGCCGCCGGTGCCATTTTGGACTACGAGTCGGCACATAGTTACCCGGTGGTCATACTCGCCGCCGACGGTCAAGGCGTTAGTGTCACTAGCAACCTCAACATTGCCCTAAACAATATAAATGAAGCGCCCACATCGCTGAGCTTAAGCACTACTAAAATCGACGAAGCCAGTTTAGTCAACGGCTTATTTGTAGCCAATGTATCGGCCAGCGATCCAGATGTCGGCGATAGCTTGCATTACAACTTATTGGACGACGCGGGTGGCCGTTTCACTCTTGTTGGCAGTCAACTACGCATTACTGATGCCAGCTTGTTCGATTTCACGACTCAAGCGAACTATACGGTAACTCTTAAAGTCATCGATGCTGACGGCCTCAGTTTAAGCAAAGATTTCAACATCAGCCTCGAACGGCATCCCGATCTTGCCGTTACGCAAATTGATGGCCCGCAATCCGCGCGTTCTGGCGAAAGAATTCAATTTTCCTGGATTGACGGCAACCCAGGCCTAGCGGGAGCCGATACGACTTGGACGGACAAGGTGTATTTGGATGACCCCAATACTGGTGATTTAGATCGCTTAGTGGGTACTTTTAATTTTACAGGCAATATTCCGGCGGGCGGCTCGATAGAGCGCATTCAAACCCTGGCTTTACCCAGTGATTTACCTAGTGGCGACTACCGTTTTGTCGTCGTCACCGATGTTAACAATTCAGTCAACGAAGGTGTGACCGGGGAAGCCAATAACACCACCATAAGCACGCAAACTATCCATATTTCCCCTGAACTAAAACCCAATCTTCAGGTAGGCTCGGTGACTGTACCTACCACCGCTTTCACGGGACATTCAATTGAGGTGCAGTGGACGGTAACCAATGCAGGAACGGCGGCCACCACTACTCCCGTGTGGAACGATGGGGTGTACTTATCGGCTGATAATGTATTCGACAGTAAGGATATTTATCTGGGTTCAGCGACTAATGCCGCTTATTTGGATGTCGGACAAACTTACAACAACAACGCAACGGTCTCATTACCCAAGTTAGAGGGTGACTATCATATTTTGGTTGTCGCGGACCGTAATGCGCAGGTTAGCGAAGGCAACGAAAACGACAATGTCCGGGCCAGTGCAACACTGACCATTCAGCCAATTCCCATTGCCGAGTTATCGGATTTGGCGGTTATTTCAGTCGCCGCGCCAGCGCAGGCCTTCTCGGGCCAACGCTTAAATCTCACCTATACCATTGATAACGCGGGACAAGCGGCAATTGCTGGAGATATTAAGTTTCCGGAGTGGGTAGAACAAATTTACATGTCCAAAGACGATGTGTTGGATGCTAGCGACACCCTGTTACAAACTATTGCTCGTGATCTTTATTATCAGACGGTGGTATGGGTAGATTTACCTTTTCATGATCTGCTAGGCGGCGGCGTGGGCGGAAACGGAATTGGATCCCCCTTAAACTCATCCGAACCTCAAGGCTACTACATCTGGGTAGACGACCCCAATTATATTCTCCCACTGGCAGGGGCGGGATCCAGCGGTGGAAGTATCGGTGGTTTTAGCTTTCCTGGTACATCATCAACCCAAAGGCATGGTTATTACAAATACGGCTACTACAAATACGAAACCGTCAATGATCTTCCCCAAGCCAACAACGCCACTCATTTTACGACGACCGAGAGCGTAACTTTACCGGTAGGCGAATCGGGTGACTACACCTTCTTTGTTCGGGTCATACCCGTTGCCCCCGTATCCAATGTATTCGCGTCCAATGATGTTGGTTTCGACAGTACTCCAACGGTCGTACATTTAACCCCACCGCCCGACTTAATGACTGAAAGCGTGGGGGTGCCCGGCACCGCGTTGGCGGGCCATACCCTTAACTTCAGCTACCATGTCAGCAATAGAGGCTTATCCAGCACACCCAATACCAACTGGACAGATGCGGTTTATTTATCCCTGGACAGTCTGTTGGATGCCAATGACATCAAACTAACAGAGCTCAATCACAGCGGCGCATTACAGCCGAATGAAGCATACAGCAACACTGCCACGCTGACCTTGCCGAACGGAATCACCGGTAATTATTATTTAATTGTCAGCGCTGACAGTAAAAATGAAGTTTTCGAACAAGATAACGCCAATAACGCAGTCAGTTCTGCCGCAATCACGATCAACAGCCAACCTGCTGATCTACTGGTCAACACAGTTGCCATGCCTACCACGGGCCAGGCCGGAAATGCCGTATTGTTAAGCTGGCAAGTCAGCAACCAAGGCACAGGCGACAGTATTGCCAATGCTTGGACGGATGCCATTATTGCCTCGACAGACGCCATCATCGGTAATGCCGATGATGTGTTATTGGCAACTTTTGCCCATCAAGGTTTGCTTAACCCTGGCGAACATTACAACCGCAACGAGCTGGTGGTATTGCCTAACAGCTTAAGCGGCAACTATTCAATTTTCGCCGTTACCGATTTCAACCATCAGGTTTTTGAAGCGGACCAAGAAAATAACAATGCGACAGCGCCAAGCAATCTTCTAAACATCTTGGCCAGTCCATCCGATTTACAAGTCAGCAGTGTTTCAACACCGGCAACGGCTGACTCGGGCAGAGCGATCAACATTGCCTACACCGTTAAAAACCTTGCCAACAGGACCGAAGCCAATTACTGGACCGATACCATCACCTTATCGACCGATGCGGTACTGGGAAATGCCGATGATGTCATTCTTGATACGGTCGGCCATTACGGTACGCTCGATTTCAATCAAACTTATTCCGTCAACCGCAACTTCGCGTTGCCTAATGACTTACAAGGCATTTTCAATGTTTTCGTAACCGCTGACGTCAATCACCGGGTGCAAGATAGTGTGCTGGGCAACAACAGCTTACAAGCTGCAAACACCCTCACGGTGGTACTCAGTGCCATGCCGGACTTGGTCATCAGCTCACTGGACGCGGCCAACCAAGCGGTCAGCGGCCAAAACCTGGCGTTGAGCTGGACCATAAAAAATAACGGTGCGCCAACCAATTCAACTTATCGTACGGTGTTTTATTTATCGCCCGACCAAGTGTTGGATAGAGATAGCGATATTTACCTGGGATATGCTGACAGTTTTAATCCGCTCGCTACCAGCGCAACGTTAAGCAACAGCATAAACCTGCACATACCCAGCGGCCTGTCCGGTACCTACCAAGTGTATGCTGTGGTTGACAGTAACGATGGAATCTACGAACGCGACGGCGAAAGCAATAACGTGGCTCACGACAGCACGCCGGTAGCTATCAGTCTACCGCCTTTAACCGATTTAGTCGCCGGCACCATTACCGTGCCGCAAACCAACTTGCTCGGACAGCAAGCCAGCATCACTTACACGGTCACCAATCAAAGCGCCGATAACCTGAATAGCAGTTGGCAAGATTCCGTCTATCTGTCACTGGATGATGTTTGGGATGTGCGCGATCAACTATTCGCTCGCGTGGACATCAGCAAAAACCTCAATCCCGGCGACAGCTACACCCAAACCGTGAGCGGTCAATTGCCCGGCTTGGCGGTTGGCAATTATCAAGTCATCGTCCGTAGCGACATCCGCAATGTCATCCCGGAAAGCAATGAGGCCAATAATTTAAAAGCCTCGGTCGATGCGGTAAAGGTTGATGTGGCGCAACTTAGCTTGGGTAGCGCAGCCAACGGCAGTATTGGCGCGGCAAATTCGGCTTACTACCGGGTTGATGTGGCGGCCGGCGAAACCTTGAAAGTGGCGTTCGATAGCGTCAGCGCCACCGGACGCACCGAACTGTTTATCAGGCATGGCGACATCCCTAGCCGCGCCAACTTTGATTACCGTTATAGCGTTGCCGATTCGCCCGACCAAAGTATCACCATTCCAAACACCCAGGCCGGCACCTATTACATCATGGCTTATAACGCCGATAGCGCTGCCAGTGCTTACTCGATCACTGCTGATACCCTGCATTTTGGCATCGACGACTTAAGCCTGCACCAGGGCAGCAACAAAGGCCAAGTCACCGTGCGCATCGACGGCGCGGAATTTACCACCCACACCAATGCCCAGCTGATTGGCGCGGATGGCGTCGCGCATGCCGCCCAGCAAATCGTCTGGAAAGATGGTTCCGAATTGTGGGCAACCTTCGACTTGCGCGGCATGGCGGTCGGTGCTTATGACCTTAAACTGACGGATGACACTCACACTGCCGTCTTAAGCGATGGCTTCAATGTCATTAGCGGCACATTGGGGCATGTCGAATACGGCATGGAAACCCCGCCCGCCTTGCGCGCCATTCGTAATAGTTCGAGCAGTGAGCAAGGCACGGTGCGGGTTTACTACAAAAATACCGGCGATACCGATGTCGCCGCGCCAGTGCTGAATGTCTCCGGCAACGTGTTGTTAAAACTGCCGCAAGATAGCCAATTCACAGCCAATTCCGTGCAGTTTTTAGCCGTTGACAGCGAAGGTGGCCCGGCGGGTATTCTGGCGCCGGGAGCGGAAGGCAGTTATGAACTGATCTTCAAGGCTAATTTTGCCGGCACCGGCTCCGTCAATCTTGGCGTGTCCAGCCTTGCCGGCAATCAAAGTATGGACTGGGCAAGCATTTTAGAAACCGCCAAGCCGGACGGAATTGACGCCGCTGCATGGTCAAAAATCAAAGCCAACCTGATTCAAGAGCTAGGCTCAAGCACAACCGACTACCAAACCCTGTTGGATAGCAATGCAACCCAACAAGACGCGTTGGAAGGCCGCACCAACAGTGTCGAAGACTTGTTCCGGATGGCGTTTTTACGCGCCACCAATAACGGCGCCTTACTCCAAGACACCGAGATCGGCGTATTGGGACGGGGCAGAAGCTTTGATTGGGACATTACCGCCACTCAACAAGGCAACGGCGATGTGCTGGTTAAGATTGGCGGTCTACAACAACGCTTTGTTCTGCAAACCAATGGCAGCTATACCAGTGATGGCAGTAGCACGCTTAGCAAACAATACGGCGTGTTCACCCTCCAGCAACTGGGCGGCGGCAAAATCGATTTCAATGCCGATGGCACCTTTCACGCGGTCGTCGACAGCAACGGCAACGTCTTACAGGCAACCTACAACGCCGCCGGACAATTAAGCCAAGTCAGCAATGCCTTTGGTGCCAGCCAAACCTTCATTTACAACCAACAAGGCCGATTAATCACTATCACCGACCAAGACGGCCATGTCACCAGTTTTGCTTACGACACCAATGCCGAATTCTTAACGGACATTACCACCCAAAACGGCACCACCCACTACGATTATGTCGGTACCGGCAGTACTCAACAAGTCAGCACGATTACTTTGCCCAACGGCACGGTACAACATTTTGAATATAACAGTGCCGGCCAGTTGCTTAAACAAAGCGTCAACACCGGTCAACAGACCACGACTTACGAATATGTCGGCGTCAACGAAGTGCTGGTGAAAGACGCCCAAGGCCACACCACGCATTTGTGGCTGAATGATCGCGGCCAAATCGCCCAAGTGGAAAACCCGCTGGGCCAGGTGACGCAATTGCACTACGACACCAAGGGCAACTTAATAGCTACGATCAACCCAGACGGCACGGTCAGCCAGATTAGCTACGATGGCAATAACAACCCGCTCAGCGTCCAAGATGCATTGGGCCATAGCGTTAATTTCGCCTACAACCCGCAAAACGGCCAATTGGCCAACGTCAGCGACCAGCGCGGCAACCCGCTGAGTTACAGCTACGACGTCAACGGCAATCTCAACCAAATTACCTATGCCGATGGCAGTAAAGAACAATACAGTTATAACGACGACGGTACCCTAAGCGGCATGGTCAATCGCCGCGGCGATGGCATTAGTTATCGCTACGATGCCAAAGGCAAGCTCCTGGAAAAGACGTATGCCGACGGCAGTAAAGCCAGCTACGGCTACGACGCTCATGGCAATCTGACACTAGCCACCGATGCCGACAGTTCCACCAGCTTCCAATACGATAGTTACGACCGCCTGATTAAAACCACCGATACCGAAGGACGTTGGCTCAGTTACGGCTACGATAGCGTTGGCCGTAAATCTCTAATGTCGGATTCGGCAGGGCATACCACCCACTATCGCTATAACGATCAAGGACTGCTGGATAGACTCAGCGATGCCAACGATAACACCATCGCCAGCTACCAATACGACGAAAACGGCCGCTTGAGCCGGGGCGACAACGGCAATGGCACCTATACCACTTACCAATACGATGCGGCGGGGCAACTTACCCATTTAATCAACTTCAAAGCCGACGACAGTATCAACTCGCGTTTTGATTACACCTATAACGAGGTGGGGCAACGCACCAGCATGACCACGCTGGACGGCACTACTCACTACGACTACGACGCGACCGGCCAACTCACCGGCGTTACCCTACCCGACAGCAGGCACATCGAATATCGCTACGATGCAGCCGGTAACCGCATTACCGTCAGTGACAGTGGCGTGACGACGGATTACGCCACCAACGCGCTGAATCAATACACCGATGTCGGCAATGCCAAATATGCTTATGACAAAGACGGTAATCTAAGCAGTAAGACAGAAGGCGGCGTCACCACCACTTATGCATACGATGACGAAAACCATTTAATCGGTGTTAGTACCCCTGGCGATACTTGGCACTACGAGTACGACGCTCTGGGCAACCGCATTGCCAGCATCCATAACGGAGTACGTACCGAATACCAGTTGGATCCGACCGGCATGGTCAATGTGGTGGCGGAATACGACGGCGCAGGCCAGTTGTCGGCTGTTTACACCCACGGCTTGGGTTTGGAAGCGCGTAGCGATGCCGGCGGCAACGATTATTATGACTTTGATGCGCTGGGTTCCACCACCGGTTTGACCAATGCTACCGGAAGCTATGTGGACCGCTATAGTTATTTGCCGTTTGGTGAAAACCTGACGACTAACGAAGCCGTCGCCAACCCGTTTGAGTATGTCGGGCAATGGGGGGTGATGGATGCCGGTAATGGATTGGATTTTATGCGGGCGCGGTTTTATAACGCGGATGAGGGGCGGTTTTTGTCGGTTGATCCGATTGGAATAAATGGTGGAGAAAATCTATACAAATATGCAAATAATCAACCAACCCTTTGGACTGATTTACTTGGGTTAAATCCAGGCGATACAGCTGTTATTATGTATCGTCCGATTGACATGATGGGGTTACAAAATTATCCATATACTACTACAATCACTGGTTACCTCGATGTCGACACAGTTCACAAACAAGTTGTTTTTTATAACAAAAATGGAGAGATTATAGATAACAAAGGAGTTGGCGTGGGACCTGATGGGAAGGACGATATATCATCAAATTATGACTTTATAACGAATAGTGATGGCTCCGTTACTATTTATGATGGCGATACTATGAGGGCCGCAATACAAAGAGTGGGAAATTGGGATTTTCAATCTTTTCCACCATCAAGTCCTTTCAAAAACGGAGGCAATTGCCAAGCTTATATTCATGCTATTCAATCCAAATATAGCGAGTTAGATGTGTGGCATAATTTGAATTTTTGGGATCATCTAGCCGATTGGTGGGTTGGGAATAGAGACAGTTTATGGGATAACATAATGAATGGCCTAATATCCATCATTTCCCCCAAAGACCCCAACGACATTCTCCACCCCGAAGGCTTTGGTGCCGACCACTGGCTCAGCGCGGACGATGCAATTCCTTACACCATCCGTTTTGAAAACCAAGCCACCGCCACTGCACCCGCCCAAGAAGTCACCATCACCGAAAAACTGGACAGCGATTTAGATATAAACAGTTTCCGTTTAGGCGATTTCGGTTGGGGCGACATCAGCATTCATGTCCCCGATAACACGGCGTTTTACATCAACCGTCTGGACTTGACCGCCACTAAAGGGTTTTTGGTGGATATCATCGCCGGTATCGATGTCGCCAAGGGTGAAATCTTCTGGACTTTTACCACGATAGACCCCAAAACCGGCGAAATCCCCGTAGACCCCAGCATCGGTTTCTTACCGACCAATGTCGACAAAGGCACCGGTGAAGGTTTTGTCAATTACAGCATCAAACCCAAAGCGGACGTAAGCACCGGCGCCGTGATCAATGCCCATGCCACCATCGTCTTCACCAGCCAGGAACCCATCGATACCCCGGCGGTGTTCAACACTCTGGATGCCGATAAACCGCTCAGCCAAGTGCAGGCCGCCACGGCAACCGAAACCGTCGCCAGCCCGGAGTTTCTGGTGCGCTGGTCCGGTAGTGATGCCGGTTCTGCAATTGCCGGCTACACCGTCTACGTCTCGGACAACGGCGGCGCTTACACGTCGTGGCTGACCAATACCCAGCTGACCGAGGCAAGCTATCAGGGTCAGAATGGCCACCGTTATGCCTTCTACAGCCTCGCCACCGACAATGCCGGCAACCGCGAAGTTGCGCCGGAGCAGGCCGATGTGATTGTGAATGTCGATACCGGCGGACCTGCCGTTACCGAGCTGATTCCGCCAGCCAATGGCCGCTATGCATTAGGCAGCAACCTCGACATTGCCGTGCGATTTAATGAGGCTGTGACGGTCAATCTCGGTAGTTTGGCCCCTTCGCTAGCACTGTTAATCGGCAATACCTCGGTGACTGCCGCTTATCTATCCGGCAACGGCACAGACACCTTGTTGTTCCGTCACACGGTTCAAGCTGGCGAATACGACAGCGACGGTATTGTTATCGGCAATGCCATCGCCTTAAACGGCAGCAGCATCACCGACCTTGCCGGCAACCCTGCGGATCTAGCCTTGGTTGCTGTTGACACCACCGGTATCGTCATCAACAACGCGCCGGAACTGACTCTGCAAGGCGGCAGCCAAACCCTGGAAGGCATCGACTACCAATTGACGATACAAACCGCTGACGCCGACACCGGTAATGCAGGTTTAAGTCTATCGATCGATTGGGCCGACGGATCGGCACTGCAAACCCTAACCGCCGCCGAACTATCGGCATTGGGCGGCGTTGTCAGCCATCTTTATTTGGATGGCAATGCTGATCTAGTGAATCCGACGGCTTACACCATCCAAGTCACCGCCACCGATCCTTTGGGTGTACAAACCCAGCAAAGCCACAGTCTGTTGGTCGGCAACGTTGCGCCTAACCTTACCGTGTCAGGTGCGGACAAAGTCGACGAAGGCCAAGCTTACCAACTCAACCTGGGCTCAATTACCGATCCGGGCCAAGACACTGTCAATCAAATTATCGTCCACTGGGGCGATGGCAGCCAAAATAGCTATACCGGCTTAAGCAACGTCAGCCATGTCTTTGCCAATGGCGGCGTGGTGCGTCATATCAACGTTGATTTAATCGACGAAGACGGACAATACAATGCGGTAGCCGGCAAAACTGTGGCGATTTACGATACCGAAACCTTTGGCAACGCACCCGCTACCATTAGCAAAGCCAATCCTAATGGTTGGATCAACGCCTGGAGCGCAAGCGATGTCAGCATCAGTCACAAAACCAATGTCAACAACACCGGCGAAGGCTGGAGCGCAGTCAGCTTGAATGCCTTAAACGTCAACGCTCTCAACGGCGGCGATATTTACGGTGGCGACTTGGGGGTGAGCGGCAAATCTTTGAACACCAGCAGCGTTTCGCAAGAAATAGATGGTAGCGAAGCCTTACGCTTCAGCCTGACCCACTTGGCCCACGAAGCCCAGATCAGTTTGTCACGCTTGTTCAGCAACGACGATAGTTTGAATGGTCTCAGTGAAGAAGGCAGGCTGCAAGCCTACAATGGCAACACCTTGGTCGGTGAAACCGTGTTTCGCGGTGATAGTCCGAACGGCCAAAAACTATTCGTTTTGGATGTAAACCAAGGTTTTGACAGCCTGGTTTTCACCGCAGGTGCTTACAACAATCAAAGCCAATTCGTCAGCGGTGCCTACGACAACGCCGAAGGCCAGTTCGCCAGCGTGCCCTATTCAACGGGCACTGGTCTGCATGGTAGTGATTATTTGGTGGATGTATTGTTGATTGGAGTTAAGCCTGAAGAGATTTTGGTATGAGATAGCGGGCAGTTACGTGCTGCTGGTGACTACAGACCCCGTATTGGGCTTTAGTTACCAGCGCAGATAGTCAACATTGAGGATTGGCTGTCAACGGCATAGAGTGGGATGTATACCCACCAGCGATCAAGCCTTTCTCGTTCAATACTCCGGAACCCATGCCCGTACCTTCTGCGATATGGCTAATGGGAACTGGTCTTTTGTTACCACTGCGAAAAAGTTACCTCAAAGGCTCCATTAGGAGAGTGTGTTAACCCAAGAAAAAATTGGTAGGAGTCCGCTTGCTTTTTCGACGGTAAGTCAATTTAGATGACCGTTATTAGGACTACAGCAGACTTATTCGGCGGATCCATGTGGTTGGCAGCTTAGGGTCGGTTTTACCCTTTCAATCCTGACAGATCAAGTTTAGTCAATTGCTACCTAAAGACACCGATATGGATCACCAATCCACCATGTAGCGCTAGAAATTAGGGCGCCTGGAAGCCGAGCAGGTTTTCAGCTCAGCCGCCTCGTAAAGTGGCCGGATTTCGATTTCGTTCGCCCCCAGCATGGGATTTGGGTGGCGCTACCTAGGTGATCCCAAAGCCAGAACCCGGCGACCAGTTCCCTTATTTCTGCAAATGGCTCGTCGATGGTCGTGCGACTGGTAGCCGTGCAAAAATGACGGTTTTCTCGACTATTCAAAACGGGGTTCAACTTCCGACGCCAAATGTGTCGGCGCTAAAGTGCATGCTGGGTATTGTGATGGTGACAAGGGAATTTTTTTGACCCCATAAGGGAATGAGGATATTGCCTAGATAGAAAAGGTGGGCGATGATATGCAAAAAATAATCACCCGCTTGCAATGGCTAGAGTGCAAGGTGTACCCACTAATTCAAACCCAGCGCAGCCGGTGTTATCCCCAACTCCTGTGGAAAACCCTGTGACAAAGCCGTGACAACGTAACCTAAGTAGCCGCCAGGCAACAAGGAAGGTCAAATTGACTGAAATTTGGTCAGCACTCAGTAGCGAGATATTGCGAACGCCGCGCACGGTTGACGAGGCCGTTGACCGGCTTTTGCTCATCATGAACGATACCGAACGCCATGCGGTTGCCTGCGCGGAGGAAGACGAACTGGTCGAGTTCCACTTTTGCCTTGGCGTTGCGCTCCGGAATGCGTTTGGGCTGCACAACCCCGGCAGCGAATTGGCGGCGGCTTGCGGCACCGACATTCATCCGGATGGTGCAAGTGGCCTGATTATCCGGGCGCTTTGGGAACGGTTGCAGGATAATGCTTAGCGATAACAAGCCAGGGTCTAAATATTCGGTGGAAACCGCAAGTGGACCAATTGGTGAGCGAGTTGCGACACTCCAGCGCGAGGCGAGCAAATACAAAGGTGCCAATTTGCCATCTGCCGTTACATGCTTAGAAGAGGCTGCTGAGTTGATGCGGCAACATCCCAGTAATTATCCATTGGACCGGTGGCTTCGCTTACCGGTGGTTCTTCAAAAAGCAGGGCTATTTGACGCAGCTATCGCGGAATTTCACCGGTTGTTGGATGAGGTTGAAGAGCGCGTCAAGCATGAGGCTCCCCGCCAGAGACCCGCTATCAGGCAAAAGTTTGCGCACCTCAATTATTTCCAGATTTATGAAAAAATGAGCTTGGTTTGTGAGCGCCAGAAATTAGTTAATCAAGCGCAGCAATACGCAGTACTGGCCGAACAACACTATCAGGTGTTTCTGGATATGTCGGTGGAGTCCGGTTACTATAAATCGAGACACGAGCGCTCGACCACCGATCATAGGCCTTCGGCGTGAATGACGCAAAACAGCGGTTAAAGCTCGTCGCCCTTCTCACAGCAGAGCCCATTCGGCCGCTAGACGCGGGATGTCGGCCAAGCGGTGGCAGCAACCCTAACAACTCCTGCGGCAAAGCCATTCGGAATGACTTTCGCGAATAGCGTTTACACGTTGATCGATGTTGGCCTGGAGTTTGGTCAAGGCCTTTATTCCTTCCTTTTCAATCAGCATGTTTGGGGATTTGGGCTAGAGCGAATACAACTTGAAAGAATAGATTCCGATACCCAGCCAAGTCAACAGCAGTAAGGCCCAGGGCAGCCAGTGTTGGTGATAAACAATAATTTCGACGACCTCCCTGTTATCCTGCTCGATCTCCGACGCTTTCTGTTTAGCTAATTTCTTACGCTGTTTACTGAGCTCGCGGGCTTTTTCTTTTTGCTGTCGTTTGTAAAGATCGATGCCTTGCTGAATACCTTGGGCAATGAGCTTGGTTTGCTCTTTAGTTTGTGCAGGGCGCTGAATGCTCTTGGCGATTTTTAAAGCTTCTTCCTGAGTTTGTGGGGATGACTCTTGGTAGCTGTTTCTGGACATGGATATAAGGGAGTTGCTGAATGGATGGCGGTTGCTTGGTGACGGGGGAAGTATGTCTAAATCAGCGCTGGCTGTCATCAAGTGAGTTACGCGAAGCCTCAATCCTCAGAAAGGGATCGTAGTGGTGTGACTGTACTTGGAAAGCGACTAAATCAATGCTTTTTCTCTGACAGACGCTCGATACAACCCGCATCGTCATGGCGTGGATTGTTCACCCAATCGCTAACGGGGATTGGGGTCATCTCGGCGTAAGCTTGGTTATCAAGCAGTAAATAGGCGTCATCCACATCGGCGGTTTTGTCGAGCCAGTCTTGATAGCTCTGTGTTGGCATGATCACCGGCATGCGCTCGTGAATCGGTTGCATGAGCTCAGCTGCGGCCGTGGTAATAATCGTGCAGGAATACAAGGTCTCGGTGCCGTGTTGCCACTGTTCCCATAACCCAGCGAAGGCGAATGGTTGACAGTCTTCGCGGTGAATATGAAAGGCTTGTTTACCATTTGCCTGTTTTTGCCATTCAAAATAGCCGTCGGCAGGAATCAGGCAACGGCGATGCTTGAACGCAGCACGAAACGAAGGCTTTTCACGAATGGTTTCCATGCGGGCATTGATCAAGTGTGCACTGTTTTTAGTGTCTTTCGACCAGGTCGGTACCAGGCCCCAAAACAGATTCACCGCTTTGCGCGAACCATCATCGAGTTCAACGATGTTTAAAATCTTCCGACTGGGCGCGATGTTGTAGCTGGGCTGAAACCGAATGTCTCTCAGCACCTGAAAATGCTCAGCCAGTGTTTCCGCATCGGTGGTCAGGCTATAGCGGCCACACATATCGAGCAATCAATATCAGAACAAATATAGAACAATTGCATTTTCGACGGTAGACTATGCAGCCCCAGAGTTTGCCATGGAGCGATAATGTCGAATTTGCCGTTACAGTTCAAGTTGAAGCGTCTTGTGTTCGGTGCATTAGGGTTGGAACATCCGGCGATTTTGACCCCCAAATGGCCGCTGCCTGCCTTGCGCCTGCCGTTATTTGCCAGTAAAGTCTCGGCGGGTTTCCCCTCGCCGGCAGCAGATTACATCGACAAAACCCTCGACCTAAATGAGTTACTGATTCAAAAACCCGCTGCAACTTTCTTCGTGCGTGCCCAAGGTGACTCGATGCTGGGGGCCGGCATTCACCCGAATGACATTCTGGTGGTGGATCGTTCGTTAGAACCGGTATCAGGCAAGATCGTGATCTGCGCTCTCAATGGCGAACTGACGGTCAAACGCTTGGTTAATGAAAACGAACAGTGGAAGCTCCGCGCCGAGAATCCCGCTTATCCGGATTTCTTACTGCATGATGACTTGGAATTGGTGGTCTGGGGTGTGGTCACCAATGTGATTCACGCGGTGTGAGTGGGATTATTACTCCGCACGACAAGCTGATCGGACTGGTCGATTGCAACAATTTTTACGTCAGCTGTGAAAGGGTATTTCGGCCTGATCTGATTGGCAAGCCTGTCGCCGTGCTCAGCAACAACGACGGTTGCATCGTCGCCCGCAGCAACGAAGTCAAAGCGCTGGGCATCAAAATGGGTGTGCCGTTGTTCCAGGTGCAGCACTTGGTCGACAAGCATCAGATTCAGCTATTCTCGTCCAATTACACCCTGTAGTAAGTTATTTGGAATCAAAATTATTGGTGCCATAATCTGGTGAACAGATTTAGTTCCGAGTGGAGTTACACGTTCATGGCTAATCTCGTTTGGGAACGTTACCCCTTTCTTTCTGAAAACCCGCACGGTAGATCATGGCTGGTTCTGCTGGGTAACTTGGGACGTGCCGACGCAACGCTCGACGCCTATGCGCGCGCACTCAGCAATTACTTTAGTTTTTGCCAAGGCTTGGGATTGGAAGCCGAAAAAGCCACGCTGGAGCACGTCTCCCTTTATGTTCGGTATCTGGGTGGCGATACTCAGGATGGAAAAACGTCATACCGCCACTCGAATGCTACGATGCAGCAGTACCTTACGGCCGTTCGCCTGTGGTATGACCATTTGGTTTACCAAGATATTCGGGACTTTAATCCAGTCCCTCGTGGCACTTATCTGAATCGAAATAGCGACTACCATCCTGGATTCGCGCGCGGCTTGATTCGGCGACTTAAACTACTACCTGCCATTCCCTCGGAAGAGGATTGGAAAAAACTCATCGAAGCGGTTACCCAGGAATCTCTGCGAAACCGATTGATGTTCGCGCTAGCTTATTATGGCGCCTTGCGGCGTGAGGAATTGGTGAATTTGCGTGTCACCGACTTCGATTTTGCTCATCGCCTCATTCATATTCGACCCGAAACCACAAAGAGCAGTACACCTCGAACAGTCTGTTATGCCGCTACTGCTGGAAATGCATTGAGCGAATATTTGGCTTATCGTCATCGGATCAATCAGCAAGCCGGATTAGTATTTTTCTCCGAATCACGCCGCAACGCTGGTCAGCCAATTTCGAAATGGACCTGGAGCAAAATTGTCGAAGGCTTGGCAAAACAGGCCGGTGTCGAGGGCTTTAGTACACATAGCTTGCGCCATCTGCGTTTGACTCACCTCGCACAAGCTGGCTGGAAACTGCATGAGCTGAGTGCCTATGCGGGACACCGCAACCCGCAAACGACATTGATGTACCTTCATCTTTCCGGCGCAGACCTACTAAACCGGATGACTGAGGCCATCCGTTATGCCGATGCCAAAATCGACGCGGCTTTATTTGCGAAGATGGAGTAATGCCCTATGGCTCAATTAGATTCTGTAAGTGCGAAGAATTGGCAATGGCCTCTTGATTTGGCTCAGTATGATCGAAGTCCATATCTATCGGAAACTGAAGAATGTGCATTGGTCAATTGGAGTAATACCATGAGGGTTAGAGCTGCTGTGCCAAGGCTTTATTTGCCACTACGGGATGTGGCGGCTTTGAGTTCGAAGCAAAGCCTGCTAAAAAGGCACGCCAAAGCTCAGACCGCCATCCTGCAAGAGATTCAGCGAACGCAGCAGCCCTACTGGGTTTGGAGTCAGCAGGCTTGGATTGATTTAGTCTGCCACCCATTAATCCACTCAAGCGCACGACTTTTCATCACCGCAAATGCTTATCTTCTCTGCGATTTCCGCCTCGTCCATTGCATTGGCCCTATATTTTATTTATCCGGTCTTGGGCGATTGATTTTCGGAGAAGAACTTTTCGAACACGAATGTGGGCGTTTACATCAGGCTTTACAGAAAATTGGGTATGGCAAAGTTAATCTACAGCAGAATTTTCCATCCATCCTGGCAGCGGTAATGCTGGAAAACCGCAACCCCTACTTGGAAAGTTTCGATACCGAACTCTTGGAACGCACCCGTGAAAAGTACAGCGCCCAAGCTCACGGTATCGGCAAGCTCTCCCACGGGTTGGCCGCACTGGGAATCCTGCCCGAGCCACTCCGGATGCGCAATTATGTCTCATGGAAGGAAAAAAGCGGTGGTGGTATTGCGCCGCAATGGGTCGATTATTGCCGGCGATGGCGGGAAACATCGACCTTGCAACCTAAAACACGGGAGTCTAACTACAGCTATATTCTGCGTGCAGGCCTGTGGCTCGCCCAAATTCATCCAGAAATCACCGGTCCGGCGGATTGGACGGTCGAAACCTGTGCTGATTTTCTCGCAGCCCTAAATCGGCTCAAGGTTGGCGAATGGCAGCTTCATTCGTTCGACTATACTGGGCGAGTTAATCTAGGAACGCCGCTTGGCGCTAATTCCAAACGCTCCGTACTGTACGCCATGCGGCGTTTCTTCCGTGACATTCAGCATTGGGGCTGGGTCCGGCTGAAGTTTAATCCGTATTATCATTTGGCCACACCGAATTCAATCTTGAGATTATGCGGCCCCAATCCGCGAGCCATAGACGACAATTTTTGGCTCAAATTGGTATGGGCCAGCCTCAATCTTGAAGCGAACGATAAACTGAGTGAGATTTGGTATCCCTTAGAAATGTTGCGGGCGATCAGCGTCGTATGGACTCACGCCGGACTGCGCCAGAACGAAATCATCCGCCTTCGCGTCGGCTGTGCGCGAGCCCAAAATGATCCCATCGTTGATGAAGCGAGCAGTACGACAATTGCCGCCGGCACATTATGCTATTTAGATGTGCCTGCCGGCAAAACCTTCACCGCCTTCACAAAACCGGTGAGTGCAATCGTCCGGCAGTTTATCACTGAATGGGAAGCAATTCGGCCTGAACAAGGTTTCTTAATCGATCCTAAGACAGGTGAACGCGTACGGTTTTTGTTTCAGTACCGTGGCAAGACGATTGGACACTCGGCAATCAATGATACGATCATCCCGATGTTATGCGCCAAAGCCGGATTGCCTGTAGAGGACAGCAGAGGCAAAATCAGCAGCCACAGGGGACGGGCCTCGGCTGTCACTGCCTTAGCTAGCGTACCTCAAGGGATGTCCCTATTTGATTTGATGCGATGGTCAGGGCATCGCAGTCCAAAATCTACTTTGTACTATATTCGCACGAAACCTACGCAGTTAGCCGGCGCTTTTGCGAAAGCTGATCAGATGTCACACCTAATCGAAGTACTTATCGACCATACAGCCGTGGTCAGTGGAGCTGCAGCCAAGGGTGAGCCTTACCGATATTATGATTTAGGCTCCTCTTATTGCTCGAACCCCTTCTGGAGTACCTGCCCACACCGTATGGCCTGCGCTGGCTGCGACTTCAATATACCCAAGGATTCGGTCAAGGGTGAAGCACTGGCGGCCAAAGCGTTTTTGCACCGTTATCTTGAGGAGGTGCCATTAACGCCCGAGGAACAACAGATCGTCAAGGGTGACCTGCAGAAGCTGGAAGCCATGCTGGACAAGCTAAAAAATGTTCCAACCCTGGATGGCAGAACGCCGCAGCAAATTCATGGGAATGAAGCTCCCTAATAAAATAGAACAAAATTAGAACAAAAAGTATACTTTGGCGCCACTTAAAAAGCTTATTCATATGCCCGACCCACGCAATTCCCTTTCTGCGCTGCCGCCGCGACCCCTGATTGCCTTAGTAGATTGCAACTCATTTTATGTCAGTTGCGAGTGCGTATTCCGTCCGGATTTATGGGATAAGCCGGTAGGTGTACTCAGCAATAACGATGGTTGCTTTATCGCTAGGAACAAGGCTTTAAAATCCCTCGGTGTCAAAATGGGGGTGCCGCTTTATCAAGTGGCCGACTTGGTTAAAAAATATGATGTCCATTTGTTTTCATCAAATTTCGCGTTATATGGCGACATGTCATCCAGAGTAATGGCATTATTAGAGACATTTTCACCACGCACCGAAATTTATTCGATTGATGAGGCCTTCTTGGATTTGACCGGGATTTGTCAGCAAGACCCTATTGGTTATGGTCTCACTATTAAACAATCGATCCAGAAAAATACCGGCATCCCAGTTTGCGTCGGAATGGGGCCGACTAAAACGTTGGCAAAACTGGCAAATTTTGCCGCTAAAAAATGGCCTAAAACTAACGGTGTTGTGGATTTGTCCTGCCCTCAACGGCGGGAGCGGTTAATGCGCCTGTTACCGGTCAATGAAGTCTGGGGTATAGGTTCAAGCCTAAGCCAGCAGCTCTCGCAACTCGACATTCACACCGTCTGGGCTTTGGCGCAGCAGCCTGTTCAACGAATGCAGTCGCAGTTCAGTGTTGTTTTGGCTCGAACGATCATGGAACTCAATGGCATTTCCTGCCTGGAGCTTGCAGAAATAGCGCCGGACAAACAAGAAATCATGTGTTCCCGAAGTTTTAAGCGGCCTTTAGATAATTTGAAGGAATTATCGGAAGCTTTAGCCGAGTTCTGCAGCCGGGCGGGGGAAAAGCTCAGAGCACAGGATTCGACAGCAGATCGTTTAACCGTGTTTATCAGGACTAACCCGTTTAATCCACAAGAACCTCAATATCAACGTTCAGCAACTTTGAAATTGGCAATAGGCACGCAAGATACACGCAGGTTGATCAATGTTGCCAAGCAGTTGTTGCAGGGTATTTACAAGGAGGGTTACCGTTACCAGAAATGCGGAATCCAATTAAGTGGCCTTTACCCCAATACCATGCCTGGTCAGACGGATTTGTTTGCCAACCCAAAATCTTCAAAGGAGCGAGAGTTAATGGCCTGCTTCGATAAAATCAACCATCGGTTTCCTAAGTCCATATCTATAGCCGCCACAGGATTAAACAAAAGCTGGCAGTTCCAACCCGAACGCATGTCAAAACGCTATACAACCCAGTGGGATGAGTTGGCGATTGTAAAATGCAGCTAGCTAATCATTACTCAGAGTGAGCAAAAAGATACCTGATGTGCTTACAGGATGGGTAGTGAAAGGCAAGCAACGACCCAAACCGGTCTTAGGCATGCTGTTTTTGAATGACTGGGTGGCACCAGACAACAGACGATCTTTCGGAGAAAATTACTGAGTTCGTTGTCGAGGGTGTGGCAATCAAGGACGATAAGAAGAAAATCATATAATCACTAGCTTTTTCCGAATGATTAAATATTTATTTAATAGCCCGCAAAAAAAAATTGTCGCAGGTGTTGTTTTGTTTTGTGTGGCTTCAGCTCAGGTTGATTTAGATGTTCTGCTTTTTCAACCCGCAAAATTCGATCAATTGAACATCAGTGAAGGAAAGATAGTAATTGGGCCATCTTCAGTAAGAGGAGGAACTCTTTTTGCGTTGATTATCGATAAACAAAGGATTCCATTTACTTGTGCAATGGGAAGTAGCTATAGCGAACATTGTCTACAGGGCAACGATGCAATTAAAAAGTATCAAAGCAAAACGGGTAGGGTTTGGTGGGCTTATGATGAATCGAGTTGGTTTGGTCATAAAAGTAAAAGACTATACCAATTGGAGGTCAATGGTGAAATGGCTATCAGCTATCAAGAGCAAACAAAATACTACACCATGAGGCGGTTTCCTTCATGGATAGTTTTACTTGTACTTGCTGTTTATTGGTTTATTAAGCTTCAATTTAAACGTTAATAAATACTATAGATAACATGGCGCGCCGCTTCGCATCTCTTAGTTTTCACACTACAAATGGCAGCTTTCGGAGCTTGACCCGTCGTTTAATCTACAGTTACAAACGTCAGGAAATGGCCGCTATGTTAAGCTCAACATAGCGCCCCTAAGCTGCCAAATTGGGAATCATTTTGATTGGCAGTTCAGCTTCACATTGCAGACTGACATAATCAAGCATTATAAAAACCAATGGCAATTCCAGAATTTACTACCTAGAAGTTAGTTGTTAATGGTGATATTGTCTAATGAATGTTTTTCACTGTCGTATTTTTCAACTCCACTTGGGGGTGTTCAATCCTAACTAATCAATATGCTTACGAATAAACAACTGGAGGTATACGACAAATGCACAGGATTAATGGACTTCTGATGTCGCATATATTAGGTCAAGATACTTAATTTCTGAACTCAAGGAGCTAAACCGTGACGAGAATTCGAACAATAACGTCCTTTACAAGCCTTTCGTTTCTCATTTTAGCCGCTGCCAATGTAATAGTTTCAACCCAAGCGGCCGACCTCGATAGACAGGAGCACGCATTGGCTATAATTGCGGATTTTTCTGATAAATTCTGCAAGACCGTCCCGCTCAACGGTGAAGCGGAGAATCTCGAGTTATCTGCCCAAGGCCAGGCAGAAGTAAGTAAACTACTTAGAAAAATTGCCGGCTTAGGATTTTTAGGCGCAGCGGAATACCAAAAATCAGGGTATGTCGGCGTCCTGCAACAAGATCTTGCAATGCAGCTGAAAGACAATATGACATGCAGATCGACGGTGTGGAGCGACCTCAAAGATAAACTTCTCGAACCGAAAAGGCCTCTGGCTACGACGGGCGCTAAATCTAAGCCTCCTGCCAAGACCAATGCTAACGAAATCAAAGGTAGTTCCGGAGGGCAATCGCATGATGAGGACAGGGGTTTCACCGTTAATGGAAGTTACAATAATGCCATCAAGATAAGCGGCGGAAGTGGGAACACAATCACAACCAATATAAACGAAAAGTAGCGTTGGCTCGGGCTCTAAAAATGACACTTGGTGGATTGATCTATTCCAGGTTTTGCACGTTGGTAATGCTGGTCTTCACTACCGGCTTAGCTGGCTGCGTCAGTAGCCCCAACCCAAAATATGAAAATGCCTCAAATGTCAGTAGTCTTGACTATTTTGAGTCTAAATCTATGCGTATATTTGGAAACTGCAATATTGTAGTAAATATGGTGAATAGCATTAACGCCTACGTAGATACTTCAGTGGACTGCTCTGCCGCTGGAAGTATGGGAATAGCAGATGCCGAGTATTGTCAGCAGAAGTCAAAAAGAGAATTCACGACTCTCTATCCCTCTGGAGTTTTGACAATCCCTTTATTTCCGATCTTTGCCGTGGCTAACTATATAAGTAAGGAGAGCGCTGAAAAAGATGCTGATCAAGTATTTGTAGCATGCATGGAAACGCGCGGGCATATTATAAATGGTTATGGAACATATACATTTGAAAATGGTAACAAATACCAAGGGGATTGGAGGTATGGAGCTTTTAACGGTAAGGGGGTTTTTTATTGGAAAAATGGAGGAAGCTACGAGGGACAATGGGAGGAAGGCCAGAAAAGTGGTGATGGGTTCGATATCTATAGTGACGGCGTAACGTACAAGGGAGTTTTTAATAAGAATATGAAAAATGGAAATGGCGTGATGAAATGGCCTGACGGTAGACGTTTTGAGGGATTATTTCTCGATGATAGGCCAAACGGCCTCGGGGTTTTTATCGCAGCCAGCGGGGAACGCTACGAAGGTTACTGGTCGAACGGTTGCTTTAAAGACGGAGAAAGGTGGGCCGTAGTAAGTCAAAGTGAAGCGTACTGTCGTTGATTTAAGAAACGGGAATAAGGGTACGTCACAAGGTAACCAGACGTCGTGTGGGTAGGCTTAGGGACACCGTTGGTCAAGCGGGAGTTTTAGGCACCACTAAATCCGTTAGACCAAGAAAACGCTTACATATTCGTAATTGGCAATCAAGCCTATCGCTACCCGAGCTTGGTAACGTCCATCGCTCTCAAGAATTCATTTTCAACCTCTTCAGTCGTCAGTTCATTTTTGGAGAGTAATGCATGCCCAGCAGTAATTCTGTGGGAGCCGTCGCTACCGAGCCATACAGCAACGCAAGGTCGACTATAACCCCTGGGATCGTTTGGAGCGTCCATAAGGACTTGAAGTCCTTCTGTTTTTGCATGCGTTGAAACGACACTCATCAGGGCTTTGTTGCCGATCAATTTTAGGCGACCTTTAAACGTGATTTTCCCTCTAGCTTGCACAGAGACTGTTCCAATCGCAGAAAACTCCCAAATCTCTTTCCTTATCTCGTGGGATCCATCAGGGTCTCTATAGTAGGCATACCAAGTTCCTTTGAATTGGCTTAGATCAGAAAATGACAGTAGATCAAGTTTCGTTACTAACCATGTAGCTAATGCCGACACAACAGGAGTAATCAAAGTGACCCAAATCGGAGTGTCAGCCATATTTCTTGTCCTCAACCATTTTAAGATTATTTAACTAATTCAAGACTATACATCATCCAAATATTCGGCTCAATGTACTCTGCGAAGCCACTGTTTGGTAGCACCCGAATTGGTGCGATTTGCCCCTCAACAAGGAGACGATCCCCTGTCTCGTTCAACTGAGCGCCCCATTTTTGCCAACGTTTAATGGGGGCAAGTATCCTCATGGAATTGGCGCAAATTCCCGCTATCTTTCCTCCGAGCTTCTCATGAGTGCGGATCCAAGGGTCAATGTGGTATCCATCTGGACGTCGAAGTTCAAGAAAAACTTCCGTAGGCATGTTTAGTAGAGTTGCTCCCAGGATTGGCCTGACAGGAGCTATCACATTTATGGCGCCATTCTGTCGGGCGCGTTCGAGATACTCTAAAAGCAATGCTGAAGCTATGCCTGCCCTTTGGAATCGAGGGAGTACCGTAATGGAGAGAATACAAGGAGTTTCACCACGCTCCCTTTGGCGTGGTTGCAGTAATGCTCTTTCAATAGCCCAATCCCAGCCTTCGGCTGGAAGAACATCGGGAATTGCAGTATTTGGAAGTGCGACTGCGTGCGCCACACCCACCACATTCCCGTCCTTTCTGCAAAGAGCCATGAGTTGCAAATCTGCGAATTCAGCGTCAATTGTTTCGGAATGGTCAATGCCTTTATGGTGCCCGGCTAGGAAGCTTGGCCAAATGCCCATTGATCGAAAGTGCCTCTCCCACCTGCTACGGCTAACGTATAGTTTCGGACATCGGCCAGCATCTACGATCACTATCTCCATATTTCTAACTTCGAGAGAGTCATACTTAAACAGCCTTCAATTGCATTCCAGCGACGAGCTCAGCGCCCTCATCGTTAAAGCCAATGAGCCGTAGTTGACTGACTAATGTCAAGCACTGATCGTAGGCGGACTGATATGAATCCCCCACGGTCAGAACGGCTACATATCTCTGACTCCAATTTGAATCAGAGGACCATAGATTTGCAGAAAAAAAATCACGCGAAACTGTAACGGAGTGATCGCTAGCATCTTTTGTTAGCGCACCCAAATCAAGTTGCATTGGGCCAAATATGTTCGAAGACGGTTTGGGGAAGTGAACGGCAGCCACAATGTTCGAGCGTGTTAATGGGATTTGGCGTGAGTGTTCGTGATTGTTGCAACTAAACATCGCGTCGAAAAGACGAACATACGGGTCAACACCTGTGGCCAATCGGATTAATTCCATTATTTGGTCACCAGCAGGGCGTAGCTGACCTTCGACTAGTGCCAGTTTATCTTCAGTTGTAACTATAAACTCCCAATGACTAATAGAACAGTTAATCTTCAGATCATGTAAAAGTCGTTTAATCGATGCTTCTAAGTTTGCTAAAAGTGACGGTGGGAACGACTCACTTGGGTGGTGGTGCGCGACTTCAACATGCGTTTCTCTATCAATGTATTTTTGAGTAATTCCAATTAGTTGATGATGCACATCAGTTTCTGCGGGTGTTGAAATGAATTCAGCGCTGAATTCTGCACCTGGGTGCAAGGATGCAGAACGCGGTATCATCGCTTCAACAAGTATCTCGGGAAATATACTGATGCCGAGACTATCAACATCAAGGGCCAGCTTGGTTAGCTCCTCCTTTGTTCTTGAGATTGCAACAGCAAGCTGAGCGTTGCATGATGCAACGTTAATGGCTATCGAAGCGTCAAGCGCGTTTGGCTTGACGACAAACTGCCCCTCGGACTGAAGTAGGGCTTGGTTTTCAATGTGCACAATATCCTGAAAGGTGTAGTCGCGATAGCGTATTAAGCAATATTCAACGGGGTGTAGTGTTTTGTCATCAGTACAAAGAGCATTCCATTTCTTGCGAAGTAAGTCTTTTCGCAAAACAGTGATTGCTGCCTCCGGTTCCATTGTAGGGAGGAAAGAATGTGCTGCCAAGATAGCGGCTGGGTAGACGGTATAGTCGTCTAGCCCAACTGCATACCACTGTGATGTACT
Source organism: Methylomonas albis (assembly GCF_014850955.1). NCBI lineage: Bacteria > Pseudomonadati > Pseudomonadota > Gammaproteobacteria > Methylococcales > Methylococcaceae > Methylomonas > Methylomonas albis. Next base: position 3,500,573 of record NZ_JACXSS010000001.1, on the reverse strand, counting down.
TGGTAACTTGTTAAGCAGCTCCGAAACGTAATCATCCAGACTACCGTTTAGGCGATGGACTACGCTAGGTTGCTCTCCTTGGCGAGCGAGGTCGGATGTCAGCTCCTCCTGCGGGTACAGGCAAATATGAGGCTCAAAGCCAAAGCGGTAGGCTTTCTCAATAACTGCTTGGCGTCCCCATCGATGGGCACCGAAGAGGAAAAGAATTGGGGGTATAGTGGTTATAGACATTATCGAATTAAGATTGATCTGAAGGTTACTGGCCACAATATTTACATTCCACAATTCGGCATGCTAGCTGGATTTTTGAGCGAAGCCAATAACTGGCAGCAATGCGCCAGTTGGCGGTCAGAGGTAAATTCGCATTCTGTGGCAGCTTTTGGCCGCTATGTTAAGCTCAACATAGCGCCCCTATGTGTAGTACGAAACTATGAGTAGATTGTTAATCCTACCTAGATGATAGATAGAGTTCACCTGGGTTATGGCCAATATGATTAAATCGTAACTCCACATAGTTTTACCGGTGTCCTGAAGTAAAAAAATCAGTGACATCATGGATTCTAATGAATCACGTCCGGCGCCAATTTAACCAGTTGGCTATTTAAAAGCCGGTTGGCGCTCTACCGCGAGATTTCATGGTCTTTGGTATGCTCCAAACTACCGGAATCAACAATCGACCGATAATATCCGGTCGATGGCAAGTTGACGCGACATCTTCAAGTGTTGAAATTATGTGTAGTTGCGTTCGACCTTATGCCACGGATACCAAGGGCTAAGCCACAAGGTAAATTTGCAAATACACATAGGTTCGTACTACACATAGTGGCCGTAGTGACGCATTCATAAAGTCGATTTGCTTACCGAAAAGCGGCCATTCGCCGAACTTAGGAATGGAAAATTCCACCAGCATCTTCGATGGCCGGTTTTGGCCGTACCTTGGCATTCAAAATATGGGATTTTTACTACGGCCACAGCCGTGAAATATTTCATTGATTGTGGTACCGGATAAATCATCAAAAATAGCTTGCATTTTAATTCCACATAAACGCCGATATGTCGGCACGGGTGATGTCAATTCTGGAAAGCTTCTCGCCCACGGTGGAAGTGTATTCCATCGACGAAGCCTTTCTGGATTTCAGTGATCTGTCTCCCTGCACCCAAGACCCGCTCGCCTACGCGACCCAGATCAAACAAACGGTAAAACGTTATGTCGGCATTCCGGTGTGTGTGGGACTCGGCCCCACCAAAACCTTGGCCAAGCTCGCCAACTTTGCAGCCAAGAAATGGCAGCAAACCGGCGGCGTATTGAATCTGTCTGACCCGATCAGACGCGAGAAGCTGATGAAACTCGTGCCGGTCGAAGAAGTCTGGGGCATTGGTCGGCAAACGACCAAGCGTCTAAATCAATTGGGCATCCAATCAGTCTGGGATTTGGCCAACCAACCCGCGAAAACCATCCAGGCACAATTCAATGTGGTGGTCGCCCGCACAGTCATGGAACTCAACGGTATCGCCTGTCTCGATCTGGAAGAGGTGGCGCCGGATAAACAGCAAATCGTGTGTTCCCGGTCCTTTAGTCGCAAACTGACGACCCTGGACGAACTCAGCAGGGCACTGTCGGAGTACTGCACCCGCGCTGGGGAAAAATTACGTCTGCAGCAATCGGTGACCGGCTGTGTCAGTGTCTTTATCCGCACCAACCCATTTGCCGTCCATGAACCGCAATACCAACGCTCGGCGACGGTCAAGCTGGATGCGGCAACGCAAGACACGCGCACCATTATCCGGGTGGCATTGAGCAGTCTCAAAGCGGTCTATAAACCCGGCTTTGGTTATCAGAAATGTGGTGTGCAACTGAGCGCCATCCGCCTCGCTGCATCACCAGCGCAGTGCGATTTGTTTGACTTGGCGACGGGCGTGCTACCCGCCGAAAACGCGGTACTCATGCAGACTGTTGATCACATCAATCGCCGTTTTCCAAAGGCGATATCCATCGCCTCGTCAGGGTTTGAAAAAAGCTGGAAGCCCAAAGCAGAGCGCATTTCCCAACGCTATACCACCGACTGGCGGGAGTTGGTTTGGGTCAAATAGCCAATGTCGATACACTAAAGCCGATCATCCCAACCAACAGCTACAGTGGGTTGAAATGCCATATTAAGATCTTGCCCCATGTTCGAACGAAAACACAACAAGCTAGTGTCGCAAGTACGCTTTCTGAAGAGGATGCTCTTTTGCGGTTCAGTGGCCATTGGATTGATACTCCTAGCCTTAACAATTGGGGTGCTGGGCTATCACCACTTTGCGGGGTATGAATGGGTTGATGCGTTCCTGGAGGCCTAGATGATTTTAGGCGGCATGGGTCCCATCAATGCCTTGCCTTCGGATACGGCCAAAGTATTTGCCGCCTGCTATGCCTTGTTCAGTGGATTAGTATTTATCATGGTGATGGGTATTGTGTTGGCGCCACTAGCGCATCGGATGTTGCATAAATTTCATATCGATGAATCTGATTTGAAGGATTGAAACCCTTGTGCTGCCTCGTCGTAGCTATAGCTGTAAAGACCAAATTTTTTGAAAGGGTAGGTAAGGCAAATCCCGATTATGCGAATTTAAAGGGTACAAAGCTACCATTGGTGACTTCACACAATCGGCCATTATCTGACAGACAAGAAGAAAATCCCTATGGCAGCTGTTTGATCTTAAGCAGTCTTAGAGGGGTGAGTTTAAGAACCGCACTGTTTGCGAACAATACACCTGAAGGACACGGGCAGGTTGTTTACCGACCGCCATTCAAGCTCGCGCCATATCTCCCCTATTTGCTTTTTACGAGACACCTCTTGTGCATTTATCCTGCAGACTTTGCTCTCAAACAGAGGGCTGAGTGTCACCTGACTCAAACTCTACTATCCACTCATAACCCTATTGCCTCTTCGATAGCTTTCGCTGCTACTGCAACGTCGACCTTATTCGCAACATCGAGAGGCCACTTACCGGCTTTTTTTAACTGTTCCAACAATGCCGGTCCGTCACCGTTTCTGGCGGCTTTTTCCGCACCGGCGACAGCGCCTAATGCTTGATCATGCTCTGGTTCGGTTGCGGACTGGCGCAAATGACTACGCAAGACCGCTAACTCGCCGGCTAAAAGCTCGGAGTCTGCAACCTGCAACTGCTGCAATACTTGATGAAAATGGTTGCCTTCGGCTTTAGCATCAGGACCAATCGCGCCAGCTTGACCATAATTGTTATATTGATTAATCACACCAACCTCAAAACGATTGTCATTTAGCTTACTTAAAAAATCTTCCTGCGCGTTGCTTTTGATGATACCCAGCACAATGGGTAACCTATACTTGATACCGTTTTCACGATAAATTTTTTCGTCATCCCGCCAAGCATAAAGTACATTATTCCAATTGGCCCAAGATTCTTGAGTAGGCAAAGTAGAAATTCCACTGTCACTAATAAGAGCTTCGTCCGGTAAACGAATCAATTCTTCATATTCCAGTTGGGGCATGTTTGCCAAAACATCTTTGACATTCTGATAAAGCACCGAAAAATAATCCTGTAAACCCGCCCCAGTCAACCATATGGTCAAAATCCGACCGTAATCATCGCCGCGCACCAACGCACTGGCACCGCCATGATTAAAAGATTCAAGCAATACACCATGTCGCCAAACAGGGTTTTTTCTAATATCGTGATGCCGAGCCACAATCAGCTGCGGCAATAGTTGCGGTGGCAATAATCCCTCGAAGCGAAAACGAAAAGCGCGCGCCTCCCGCTCCTGAAAATCCAGCGGCGGCTCGTCACACGGTAGTACGCTTGGTATAATGAATCCAGTTTTACCTTGTGCGCTAAAGCGATAAGCCACTTTAAATGCTTCCATCGCATCCAATAGATGGCCACAACGCTCGACAGGATAAGACAATCTATTACCCAAGTTATCGACCAATTCTTGATCCTTCAGCCAAGTGAAAACATCACTTTCCAATACTTCTGAACGCTGTCGTTCGATGATTTGATACACACCATAAGTTAGCCAACGCGGATTCAACAATAACTCATCCAGCCGGTGCAAATTTGGAAAATGGATGATTACCCCCAATTTATCCAATAAATCTAGCAATACAGCTTGACCATCCTCAACAGACAACCCATGTTTGTGGCACAAGTTGCGATAATTGGATTTGGGCATAAAAGTATTTTTTGCCGAGAATCTACGCAATTCGGCAAGCACCTTAAATTCCGTCGCTGAAAATTTTTGCTGCACTTTACTGGCTTGCTGAAACTCGTCCTTTAAGGCGGAAATGAACTTCGTGAAATCGTAGCGTGGATTGTCTGGTTCGGTACAGGCCAGCTGAAAAAAGCCGCCCTTACGGATATTTGGGTATTTGCGGCGCAGCCGATTGGCGTCCCATTCCATCGGCCCCTGATCAGCTTTGTTGCCAACCAGTAAAACCGGAGATTCAGGGGCAAATGCGCGAACATGCTCCAGCCAATAATCGGCTTCGCTGCCGCCTGCAGCTGCTCGTCGTCCATCCAAGACCAATACATAAATGCAATTGGCGCGTAAAAAAAATTGATGGGTAGCATGGTACATCACTTGGCCGCCGAAGTCCCAAAAATGGATGATAAAGTCATCGCTAGGGTGATTGGAACTGGTATGGTTGTTGAAACTACTGCGATTGGCATCGAATACCGATTCCCGAACCTCAATTCCCACTGTTTTGTCGCCAATGCCCGCCACCACCGGCTGTCGATGTAAGGCATTTAATAGCGAGGTCTTGCCAGACTCCCCTGGTCCTATCAAGATCACCCGCAAGCGGTTCAATGGTTGTAGCCCACCGAATTGAGGAGCATTCGCCAATTTGAGTAAATAAGCGTTGATGGCCTCGGGTGTCTGCTGCAATTGCTCTTCGGTCAGTAAGATTTGATCGAGAACCTCCTCCAAAACGATAATTTCCCCGCGCAACCGAGCTTCGTACCAGTCGATCCAATACTGGTAGCTGGCATCGATAGCAAGCAAAGTCTTCTGCAATGCCTGCCAATGCTCAATTAATTTAGGCGGCATAGGCGTCGCTTCGGGCCATAACGGCCGATTGCTGAGTGTGTCAGCTCGCTCCGCCAGTCGTAAATCGTCGGCAATCACTTGTAACAACGCAGTGATCCCATCCGCAATAGCACTGAAGGATGCAGCAGCGTCGGCAGCAGCGTCGGCTGCTGCATCAACGTTGGCCTCGGCGACGACTCTGGCGACTTTCGCTACAGCGGCGGCGGCTCTGGCAGCGGCAACAGCGAAAACGGCGTCGTCGTCTGCGGCATAAGTGGATGCTCTAGCATCATTATCGAAGGCACTGGCGGCGGCGCTGGCAGCGGCGTAAGAAGTTCTGGCAGCAATGACGTATGCGCCTGTTATATCAAGATATGCAAATACATTGCTTACTTGACAGGAACGCAATATCTGGAAATAGAATTTAAAAGCTTTCTGTTGGTCAAATCTCTGCGAGTTCTGGCGCCAACGGTATCGTGAGAAATTTTTTTCGGGAATAGGGCTATCACTCTCAATGAGCGGTAATACCCGTAACGCCGCCCGAACCGCGACCACTATGGCCAGCTTTGGCTGCAAGCGACGAATTCGCTCCTTAAAATCTTCTATAGTTGGATAACTAGCCATTTCAAGCCACTTTTTGAAACCAGGCGGAACTTATTTGTTCGGTCATCAATTATCAAACAGTATTACTCAAGGATCAAAGACCCCCCATACGCGAACCATCAAGCCTACCATTGCTCAAAAAGTCCACTATCTCAAATTTGTAATTGGTTAATAACTCTAGTCGCAACCTACCCAGTAATCTGCTTTTGGGTAAGCACTTGCCATTTGGATATATAGCAGGTATGGCCAGTATGGGTCTGGTTGCGACCTTGGCTCGGTAAAATAATCAACGTCGGCGATAAAGAAGGACGAACTCACAGTCTCGGTCGATTACTTTGAAATAGTCGGTTTTCGGTGAATTTAGGCCAATTTCGCCTACACTCTTATTTTCAACCAATTGTATTAATAGGTAATAATTTTTAAAAAGGAGCTCTTTTTCAACAAAATCGGCCAAAAGCTCTCTATATGGATATAGTTACACTAATAGAAGGTAAGCTCCTAAAAGCTGCAGCTTAACACTTGGGCTTAGAGGCGCGACGTCAGGGGAGCGTCCCAGGAGAGCCGATTGTTATGCATTAAAAGCCGAGAACGCTCTTTGCGGCTGCTGTCGCAACACCGATTCCAATTTTTGAAGCTGTATCAAATGTCCATTTTCCTGCGGACTTTAAATATTCCATTGCTTTCGGTCCGTTGCCTGCTTCAGAGGCCTCAGCCGCAGCTTCTACTAGACCAATTGCAACACGGTGATCAGGCTCAATTGCCGCTTCCTTTAACGGAGTGAGTAGTGCCCTAAGTTCTGATGCCAATTTTGGCAAATCGAATTGTTCTGACGCTTGATTCCATACCTGTTGGAACGAATTATCATGTGCGTGAGCATTTCGTCCTACGGCCCCAGTCTGTCCTGAGACGCTATATTTGTCACCCATTACAACCTCCATATAATGATTTCTTGTTTCTGGTTCATATCGACCGTTGCTCGAAGCGTAGTCGATTTGCATTCTACTGTATAACTCTATAGTTTTATCACCTTGCGCTTTCAAAAAGTCTTGCTCAAAAAGAGAAAGCTCCTCCTCCACTACTGTATCAATTGGTCGCACAGGATCAATGTTTGCTGGCCGTGGTTGGAATTCTAGTGGGAAGGCAATATTAAACTTGAAGCCTGCATTTGTTGTTATATGGATCGTCGGAACACATATAGATGCTGTTGCACCTGACCAATATTCAGATAGACGTGATACTGAATCAGCATTACGAATAACCAGATCCAGTTTTGCAAATTCATCGTGACCATTAAACGACAACGCATTTCCAGTATTTAGCGACTCAAGGTTAAAGACTCGATAGCCGCGATTTGAAAGTATATTGGCGACAATACGTCCTTGAGTTGATTTTTTTCCTAGACCAATGAGCCCACAACTTCTTTGAAAGGCATACGGTTGATATCTAGGAGGCGGCGGTTCACCCATGTAGGTTTTTAATATGCGCATAGCGTGTAGTTGCTCACGTACCTGCCGAAAGAAAGTTCTATGCGAAAATCGTTGCTGTAGGATCCGTTGCGGAATGATCCCGTCTGGAATTCGGTCATCCATGAATACAAGCAGCGGCTTCTTGGCCCGCATTGCAAGGCTAATCTCATAAAGAATGTATTGTGACGGCCCTGATTCTCTATGTGTCAGAACGGCAATCATTCCGTCGCATGCCCGAAGATTTTGCTCAAGCTTGGCTGAATTAACCACGTCAGAAGGAGGATCGAAATTTACTACCATCCTCTCAGATTCCTCAATCAACATTCCGAAATGTCGGTTGAGAAGAGCGTCTGGCGCTCTATAACTATGTGCCCAGTATATAACGTGCATAACGAATAGGCTATTTCGTTGCTACTCTATATGGCATAACTAGTAATTAGAAAGCTTCCGTACATATACCTGAAAACGACATTTGGCATGATAATTTATTGAACTTATGAGGATTTTTACTTATGTATATCATCGGCGACAGACATCTATGGCTAGTATTGATCTAATTGTTGCCATTGAATCAGATTGAACGATAGACAGCAATGGGTCGCCATGCGACTGTCTGCTTCTCAGATTGATCGCCCGAAAGCCGTCATTGAATTCCGATACCCGATAGCTGCCGTTCGTCACTGTGTCCAACCGACCCGTTGCTGCGTGGGCTAGGACAAGCTGGCAAAGGATAGGAGTGAAAGTCCTCCACGAGACAAGGTCTAGCCCATCGTCTCGGCCCCGAGTGATGCCCGGTTACTCGCTAGGGTATCTGCGCAATGAGATCGTTGACCCGGTTTATCCGAAACGACATACCCCCAGTAAGCTCGATGCTTTTGCAGATAAGTTATCGCAATGGCTGGCAGATGAGGCTCGTAATTCCCGTAAACAACGCCGTTTTGTCAAGCAACTGCATGCCGATCTATGTGTCCTAGGTTTTGAGGGTTCGTACGATCGTGTGGCGGTGTTTGTCTGTGAAATCTGGGCAAGATTACCAGGGCGGTTCAATCTCGATGTGTCCTCTTTGCCAGAAAAGTCTCGGCGGATTCAAAATAAAGCCGGGATGCTGTCATATAACCCGCCTGAATACTAAAAATCCGCTTTATATAAAGCGGTCATTTCTAAACTAACAAGACCAATTTAATTTCTTGAGAAATAGTGTCTTAATCTTGGTGAAATATTACCTTTTTTTTTCAAGCTAATAAATCAAACTAACCCCAGAAAAATTAGTTATAAAAAGCTGTACATGAATTGTAATAAATTAATTTAAGGCAATAAGTCTATTTCCATTGGAGCTGCTTAAATAAATATATTTAATGGATCCATAGCCAGATATTTTAAAGGTAATGTAAATGAAAACAAGCAGAGTAAATTCTGATCAAACTCCAGCCGAACCTATTGCGTTAGTCGGAATTGGTTGCCGTTTTCCTGGCGGTGCACATAATCCCGAGAGCTTTTGGGAATTGCTCAAAACCGGTAGTGACGCCATTGTCGATATTCCTCAGGAACGTTGGAATTTACGTCGCTTCTACGATGCGGATACCAATAAGCCGGGCAAAATGTACGTTAAACAAGGGGGGTTTTTGCAACAGCGAGTTGATGAATTCGATGCCTTGTTTTTTGGGATTGCCCCGCGGGAAGCCGAATGTATCGATCCCCAACAACGCTTGTTATTGGAAACTAGTTGGGAGGCGTTAGAGGATGCCGGCATCCCTTATGAAGTCGTGGCCGGATCAAATACCGGGGTTTTCATCGGCGCTTTCACTTTAGACCATAAACTGACTCAAATGGGTAAGATGAATCGGCATTTGATAGGCACTCATACCGCGATTGGTTCCACCATGACTATTTTGTCTAACCGGATTTCTTACGTGTTGGACTTGCGTGGCCCCAGTATGAGCTTGGATACCGCTTGTTCGTCTTCTTTAGTGGCTTTGCACCTGGCTTGCCAAGCCATTTGGCGTGGCGAGTGTGATTTGGCGATGGCGGGCGGCGTTAACGTGATGACGCGCCCCGAATACCCGATCGCGATGTGCAAAGGCGGCTTTTTAGCGCCAGATGCGCGCAGCAAGAGTTTTGATGCCAGCGCCAATGGCTATGGTCGAGGCGAGGGGGCGGGAGTGGTGGTGTTAAAGCGCTTATCAGAAGCCTTGCGTGATGGTGATTCCATTTATGCTTTGGTGCGCGGCACGGGGGCTAACCAAGACGGCAGAACTAACGGAATTACAGTACCCAACCCGGAATCGCAAACCACGTTGATTCGACAAGTTTGCGAGCAATACGCCATCGATACCAACGACATTCACTATTTTGAAGCCCACGGCACAGGTACGCCGGTCGGCGACCCCTTAGAAGCCAATGCCTTGGGCGCCGCTTTAGGGCGACGAGACGAACAACACACCTGCTTGGTCGGTTCGGTGAAAGCCACTATTGGTCATCTTGAAGCGGCAGCGGGCGTAGCGGGAGTTATTAAAACAGCCTTGTGCTTATCGCACGGGCAAGTGCCGCCACAAGCCAATTTAAATACGCCTAACCCCAATATCCCCTTTGCAGAATTAGGCTTAAAACTGCCGCGGCAATTGGAAGCTTTTCCAACGAATGTAGCTAAAGTCTGCGCAGGCGTAAACTCATTCGGGTATGGCGGGACCAATGCCCACGCTATTTTACAAAATGCGCCGCAAGCAAAATTAACCGATCATGCTGCCGATGAATCCGGCAAAGTCTATTGCCTGCCTTTGTCGGCGCGGAGTGAAGAGGCTTTAACGGATTTGGCGAAAGCCTGGTTAGATCGTTTCGGTGAAGTTCAGTCCGCTCATTTGTCGGATTTGGGTTATTCAGCGGCATGCCGCCGAGGTCATCATAACTACCGACTGGCCATTGCCGGTGCGTCCTGGACGGAAATTCGCGGCCAGTTGCAATCTTTTGCCGAACAAGGCACAGGAGAATGGTTAGCGTCAGGTAAATTAGCCGCCGAGTCTGACCAAAAACCGGTCTTTGTTTACACCGGCATGGGGCCGCAGTGGTGGGCGATGGGGCGGGAGCTATACCACAATGAAACGGTCTACCGGACGGCAGTGGCGGAATGTGATGCGATTTTCCAACGCTTAGCGGGCTGGTCGATATTGGCGGAAATGCTCAAGGATGAACAAAATTCCAATATAACCGATACGACCATCGCACAGCCGGCCAATTTTCTGATTCAAGTGGGTTTGACCGCATTGTGGAGGTCGCTCGGCATTGAACCGGCTGCAATTGTCGGGCATAGCGTCGGTGAGGTCAGCGCCGCATATGCCGCCGGGGTGTTAAGCCTGGAAGAGGCTGTGCTGGTCAGTTACCAACGCAGCCGCATCCAGAAAAAAGCCGCCGGTTTGGGCAAGATGTTGGCGGTAGGCCTGAGCCAGGAGCAATGCGTTGGTTTATTAGAGCTGACCAATGGTGACGTTTCAATAGCGGCGATTAATAGCCCGTCATCGCTGACTTTAGCGGGTGAAGCGCACAGTTTGGAAGCCATTGCCGCGTATTTGACCGAAACAGGCGAATTCAACCGCTTCTTGCAGGTTGAAGTGGCTTATCACAGTCCTTTTATGGAACCGCTCAAGCCTGAAGTCAGAAGCGTATTGGCTGGATTAAAACCGCAGCTGCCGAAAATTCCTTTGTATTCGACCATTACCGGCGACTTAGTCACCGAGGTGCTATACGATGCCGAATACTGGTGCGACAACATCCGCGAACCCGTTTATTTTGCCAACGCCATGGCGAGTTTATTACGCGATGGGCATCGGATTTTTCTGGAAGTGGGGCCGCATCCGGTGCTGTCCACCTCCATTAAAGAATGCTGTCGCCAGCAAGCTATCCAACCACAAAGTTTTGCCTCATTGCGCCGGGGTAAAGCGGAACGCCTAACCTTAAATTTGGCTTTGGCAGAATTGTATGTGGCTGGTTGTAAAATCGATTGGCGCCAGCTTTATTCCGCCGATGCCCGCTATATCAAACTGCCGACATACCCTTGGCAACGGGAAACCTATTGGAGCGAAAACCCGGAATCCAAAGCAGATAGGGTAGGCGAGCCTATTCATCCTTTATTAGATCGTCGTTTGCCCGATCCTAGACCGACTTGGCAAAGCGCAGTTAATCGCCAATTGTTGCCATATTTAAGCGATCATCAGGTTGATGGTTTGCTGGTGATGCCGGGCGCTGCATACGTGGAAGCCGGTTTGGCAGCCTTCCAGCAATTCACCGGAAGCGCGAAATGCATATTGGAACAGCTGAATTTCCATCAAGCTTTAGTATTGGATGAAAGCGGCAACGAGCAAGTTATCCATGTTGGTTTGGACCAAGACAACGGCGAGTATAGTTTTTTTAGTCGCGATTTTGACGATCAGTTGAATTGGCGGTTGCATGCGTCCGGTAAGATTATGGCAGCTGATGAAACAAGTGTTCAGCCTATAAACCGCGACGCTATAGCCGGCCGTTGTGGTGAAACCGTCAATATCGACAAACTCTACAGCGATTTAGCCAAGCGCGGTTTGTCTTATGGCCCATATTTTCGCAGCGTTAGGCTACTGCAACGTTGCCAAGGCGAAGTGCTGGCGCGCATCGAATTAAACCCTGCCTTACTCGCCGATAATACCGATTACTGTCTGCACCCGAGTTTGTTGGACGGTTGTTTCCAGTCATTGATCGTTGCGCTCGAAGATAGCGACAAGTTCTACATGCCGGTAGCGATCAAACGCATCACTTATCATGGCAAACCCGACGCGGCTTTTTGGTGTCATGGCAAGCTCACCAGCGTCAACGATCAAGCTATAGTCGGCAATCTAAGTTTATTTGACGATGCGGGTAATCTGTTGGTTAGCGTTGAAGGCTTGCGCTGCCGTGCGCTAAGTTCGCAAAAAGAAGATCCTATCGAACAACTTAAACAATGGACTTATGCCTGGCAGTGGGTGCCACAGGCGTTGTCCAGCAACGCCGCTAAAACAGGTAACTGGCTGGTGTTTAGCGATACGCTTGGCGTTGGCGATGCGCTGTGTCGGGAGCTGGAAGCCAATCCTGGCAATCAGGTTATTCGGGTGCCGATTTCTGACGCCTATCCGCAAGAGCCACGAAACGTAAAAGCGTTGAGCGAAAATGAGCTTAACCATCTGCGTGCGGTCATGCAAAAAGCCAAAGTGGGAAATTGCGTTGGTGTGGCTTATCTATGGGGTTTGGAACACCGTGTTCATGATGACCCAATCGGCATTGACCAAGCCAGTGCAGCGTTGCAAGTTATCCAGCTATTAGCCAGTGTGTTCGACGATAAAGCGCCGCGTTTTTACATGGTCACCGAAGGCGCGCAAGTGTTATCAAAGATGGATGTTCTTGACAACATGGCGCAAACGCCGTTGATTGGGCTGGCACGCGTAGCTTTCAACGAATACCCCGCGCTCCGTAGCACGTTGGTGGATTTAGCCGCCATTAACACCAAGCCCAACGTTAACGTATTAGCTCAAGAATTGCTTGCTGACGATAACGAAGACGATGTGGCCTTACGAGGCGCTGAGCGCTATGTACACCGTTTAGAGCGGTTAGCGATTGAACCGGCGGTAGTCGAAAGACAGCACTTAAATGGCGAGGATGTCGCCGCATTCCAAATAAAAGGGCAAAGCCAAGCCGAATACCATGTCATAGCGCTGCCGCTAGCGAAAGTTGGTGAAGTGGTGGTCGCCTTGGATTACATTAACTTAACCGGCGTTACTTTAAACCCCAGTGATGATAATGACGACATCCCTGAAGGCTATTTTGCCACGGGTACGATATCCGCAGTGGCAGAGGGCGTTAGTCAGTGGTATGTAGGGGATAAAGTGGTTGTCGCTGCCAAAGGCAAACCGGCATCCCACGTAGTCTGCCCGATTGAACGAGTCTTTTCGGTTAGCCATTTTCATACCCTAACAGATGCCGAAGTCACCGCTTTAACGACTACTTTAATCCCAGCCTATTACGCTTTGCACACTATTGCTCGAGTCGCCCCCGGTGAAGCGGTGTTAATTGATGCGGAATTGGGCGCGAGTGCGATAGCGGCTCATACGATTGCCCGCTGGTTGGCGGCGCGTCCCCATTTTTATAGCAATGCTGAAGGTCTGCAATTATTGGATGGCGAACCAGTTATTAGTACCAAGCAGCCTGATATCTCAGCCTTATTAACAGATAACGATAGGGTCTTGAATGTTCGAGCTAGGGTGCATGGCGCTAATGCGGATAAGCAAACAGCTATCGATAGCTTGCTTGGTCTTGACGCCCATGAACTGATATTAGCGGATAAGGCTAGCAATCAGTCTGCGCCCGCCAAATTTAGCCGTTGTTCCGACATCAACGCCTTGAAACTGGCATTTAACGCACCTCAGTTATTCGGGAAATTGTTGGCGGAAGTGGCACAGTTATTGGAATTCCATCAAAAACCGCTTTCGTCGGCACAGATACTATCGCCGTTAGAAGGTTTAGCTTGGTTAACCGCAAACAATGCAGAGCCAAAAGTCAAAACGCCGATTTTATCCTTAGCTGATAAAAAAGACATTGCAGTGTTTGACAACAACGCCGCCCCGCTGTTTGATGCGGAAGCAGCCTATCTGATTACCGGCGGTTTCGGCGGTTTTGGCTTGGAAGCGGCGCATTGGCTGGCTAAAAGGGGCGCTAAGCATTTAGTGTTAGTCGGTCGCCGTGGCGCGGCGGATGAGAATGCCAAAGCCGCCGTGCAGTCTCTGGAGCGGCAAGGTGTAACAGTACAGGCAGTGGCCGCCGACATAGCGGACGAAATGCAGGTAGCTGGCATTCTGGCGCAAATCGCCAAGCAATTGCCGCCGTTGAGAGGTGTGCTACATGCGGCTGCGGTATTGGACGATGCGCCGATGTCTGAGTTAGATCCGGAGCGCTTGGCGAGGGTAATGAAAGCGAAAGCCTTGGGCGCTTGGCATTTGCACAAACTCACTCAAGACCATCCGTTAGAGTTTTTTATGTTGTTCTCTTCGGTTTCCGCTTTGATCGGCAATGCCCGCCAAGCCAATTATGTAGCGGCCAATACCTTCCTGGATGCGTTGGCCAGCCATCGTATAGCCTCAGGATTACCTGCTACTTCGATTAACTGGGGCGCGATTGCCACGGGTATGGCAGTGGAAAGCGTCGAAGTTGCCAAGCATTTGGAATTGATGGGTATGTACGCTATCACCGTGGAACAAGCCCTAGAAGCCTGGGCTTGTTTACGCGAAATTGACCAACCGCAATATGGTTTGATGAACTGTGTTTGGCCTCGCTGGCAAGAGTTTGAACCCACTGGCGGTAATTCCCCGCGCTTTTCAAAACTGATGACAGCCGGCGCTGCGCAGAGTAATGCGCTGACCGAGCTATGTCAAGCGATCAGCGAATTGCCTGAAGCAGAAAGGGTGGAGGCAATGAGTCATGCGGTCTCTGAACAGCTCGCGAAAATACTGCGCATACCCGTCGCTAAGATCGATCTACAACAGTCATTATCGCAGATGGGTGTGGATTCATTGATGTCGGCGGAATTGCAAGCCACGATCACTCAAGTATTCGGTGTGCGGATTTCCACTCTGGAGCTAATGCGTAGCCAAAACTTGATTCATCTGGCTAACCTGCTGATAGAGCGGACCATTTTAGCGGCGGATAACTCAACCCCGGATACGCAGGATCATGAAGCCTCATTGGTCGATCGGATGTCTTCAGATGAAATCGATATTCTGCTGAACCAAATATTGTTGGAAGAGGAGAAGTGACATGTCCGAACAGCCCGGCGACTTGGTCAATAGAGCGGAAGAAAAAAAACGCTGCCAAAGCTTAATCCATCTGGCGAATCTACTGCTGGATCGGGCCATTATGTCGATTTCTTCCGCCAATGCCGATAGCGTTGAGGAAAGCCGGAAAACGCGTTTAGTGGATCGGTTGTCGACAGAAGAAATTGATATTTTGCTTAGCAACATTTTGCTAGAAAAGGATAAATGATATGAATAATCAAGCAACTAATTTGGTCAATATGACTGAAGAAAAAAAACGCTTATTGCTGAAACAACTATTGGCGCGAAAAGAACAAGTTGATGGAGTAACTCAGGCGACCGGTGAAATTTCCGAAGAATATTATCGGGTTGATAAGTTTCCAGGCTTTCGTTTGTTGATGGAGCAAACCTCAACCTTTAAGGCGCTCGCTACCGAAAATCCTTATTTTAGCGTCCACGAAGGGGTTAGCGACCATATCACTAGTATTAATGGGAAAGATTACATTAATTATTCGGGGTACAACTATTTGGGTCTGTCCGGTCATCCTGACGTATCGGCTGGCGCTAAGGCGGCTATTGACCAATATGGCACTTCAGTGTCCGCCAGTCGTATTGTTTCCGGTGAAATTCCGTTGCACCGGGAGTTGGAACAAGCCCTCGCGCATATACATGGCACCGAAGATGCGGTGGCATTAGTTAGCGGTTACTCAACCAATGTGGCGGTAATAGGTCATTTGTTTGGCCCCAACGATTTGCTACTGCATGACAGTTTGATCCATAACAGCGTGATTACCGGTTGCCAACTGTCCGGCGCTCGCAGGTTGGCCTTTCCGCATAACGATTGGCAAGCCTTGGATAGCTTGTTAGAGGAAAATCGCAGCCAACATCAACGGGTGCTAATTATCGTTGAGGGCGTGTATAGCATGGATGGCGACATTCCCGATTTGCCCCGTTTTATAGAGGTTAAAAATCGCCACAAGTGCTTGTTGATGGTCGATGAAGCCCACGCGGCGGGTGTAATTGGATCGCGCGGTTTTGGGTCTCGAGACCATTTTGGTATCGATGCCTCGGAAGTGGATATTTGGATGGGTACTTTAAGTAAATCGTTTGCAAGCTGCGGCGGTTATATCTGCGGCTCGAAAGCCTTGGTCGATAATCTTAAATACAACGCACCGGGGGCGGTGTTATTTAGTGTCGGCATTTCACCCGCCAATACTGGCGCTGCTTTAGCAGCTGCCAATATTATGATCCGTGAGCCGGAGCGTGCGGTACGCCTGCGCGCCAGGGCCGCGTTATTTTTAGAGCGCGCCAAACTCCTGGGCTTGGATACCGGGCCTTCCGCCGGTACCGCAGTGGTGCCGATTATTCTCGGTAATTCCATGCGCTGTTTAAAGCTAGGCCAAAAACTGGCCCAAGCGGGTATTAACGTACACCCTATTATGTATCCTGCGGTACCGGAAGCGGCATCCAGGTTGCGCTTTTTTATCACCAGTAATCTTACGGAAACGGAAGTTATCTACACAGTTGATACGCTGGCAAAAGAGTTAGCGGTTTTAGCATGAAGGCGAACGCAATCATTAAACCAACAAGAGACCGATCAATGCTACGCAAATATTTCGACTGGTTGTTGCGTATTCCCTGGCTGATTATTGTCTTAAGTCTGGCGCTAACTGCAGCGGCGGGTTATGGCACCCGCTACGTGCATTTTAAAAGCGATTACCGGATGTTTTTCAGTGATGAAAATCCGCAGTTAATTGCTTTTGAAACTTTGCAAAAAACCTATACCCGCGATGACAATATTCTGCTGGTGGTCACGCCCAAAAATGGCGATGTCTTTACCGCGCAAAATCTGGCTATTGCTGAACACTTGACTAAAAGCCTTTGGCAAACGCCGTACTCAACGCGGGTAGATTCTATTACGAACTTCCAGAACAGCACTGCGGAAGGCGACAATTTGATTGTGAAGGATTTGATTGGCAACGCCGCTCAACTTTATCCCGTAGACATTGAACGCTTAAAGCAAATCACCCTAGAAGAACCGTTACTGGTCAATCGTTTGGTATCACCCGACGGCAAGGTGATGGGTTTTAATGTGGTCGTGCAACGTCCCGGTAAAAACCAAGATGCTGAAACCTTGGAAGCCACCACGTTTGTCCGTAAGTTGGCGAATGATTTGCAAACCGCACATCCTCATATGGAGGTGCGTCTGACCGGTTCGATTATGATGGATACGGCGTTTGCCGAATCCTCGGAGCTGGATCTGAAAACCCTGACACCGGCTATGTTGGTGATTATCGCCATCGCTCTGTGGTGGTTTTTAAAATCGTTCATGGGTATGTTTGCGGCATTAACGATGATGACGTTATCAATAGTCTCGGCGGTCGGTTTGGCCGGTTGGCTTGATATCGCCTTCTCGCCGTCCAGTATTCCGGCGCCGACTATTTTATTAACCTTGGCTGTGGCGGATTCGGTACATATTCTAAGTACTTATTACAACGGTTTAACCCAGGGTTTAGATAAACGGGCGGCGATGAAAGAAAGTCTTGGGGTTAACTTTAAGGCCATTTTTTTCACCAACCTGACCACCGCCATCGGTTTCTTGTCGATGAATTTTAGCGATGCGCCGCCGTTCCGCGACTTAGGCAACATAACCGCTATGGGTGTGGGCGCGGCGTATTTTCTGACAATTGGTTTCTTGCCCGCTTTTATGATGTTGCTACCGGCTAAACCAGGTCATGCCGAAATGTCAGACAGCAAATCATTGGCTGGTTTGGCTGGGTTTATTATTAAGCATCGATATTCGCTATCGGCATTTTTGTTGTTGTTGACCGCGAGTTTAATCGCTTTCATTCCTCTGAATAAACTCGATGACGAATACGTCAAATATTTTGATGAATCAGTCGGATTTCGTCGCGACACCGATTACACCACGGAGCATTTGACTGGTATTTACAGCATTGATTATTCATTGGCGCAAGGCGAGCAAGGCGGTATTAACGATCCGGCCTTTTTTAATCAAGTCGAAAGCTTTGTGAAATGGTATCGCCAGCAACCGGAAACCATCCATGTCTACGCCCTTAACGACATCCTAAAACGCCTGCATCAAAACATGCACGGTGATGATCCGGCCTGGTATCGCTTACCTGAAACTAGGGAGCTGGCCGCGCAATATCTTTTGTTATTTGAAATGTCATTGCCTTATGGTTTGGATTTGAACGATCGGGTCAATGTCAGCAAATCGGCAACCCGCATCACAGTCACCTTGCGCAGTTTATCCAGCCAGCAAGTGATTGATTTGGAAGCGCGCGCCCAAGCTTGGTTGAAAGCAAACGCCCCGTTAATCAGGCAAGCCGATGGCACTGGCTCAACCTTGCTGTTTTCGCATATTGGCCAACGTAATATCATCAGCATGATTAGCGGTGAATTGATGTCGATAGTCTTAATCTCGCTGATTTTGATATTTGTGTTGCGCTCCTTGGGCTTGGGTCTGCTCAGCCTGATTCCCAATCTAGTACCTGCAGGCATGGCATTTGGAGTTTGGGGTTTAGCGGTTGGGCAAGTAGGTATGGCCTCTTCGGTAGTGGCAGCAATGACCTTGGGTATTTTGGTCGATGACACCGTACATTTTCTCAGCAAATACCAATATGCCCGAAAAGACAAAAATCTGGATCCCGAAGCCGCCCTGTATTATGCCTTTGCCACTGTTGGAAATGCCTTGTGGGTGACTTCGGCGGTGTTAATTATGGGCTTTTCGTTATTCATTTTTTCCAGTTTTAAAATCAATTACGAAATGGGGCTGTTGACCGCCATCATTTTCGCCTTAGGCCTATTTGCCGAGTTTTTGTTATTGCCGCCGATTTTATTGATTTATGAAGACATCAAGCGAGGCATACACAATTTATTTAGCAGACCCGTACTCAGTAACCTATCACCAGGACAATTCAAATGAACAAATCAGCTTTTCTTGCCTTATTATTGGCTTTGGCAATGCCAGCGCTACACGCCGAAACCCCTGAGGAAAAAGGTCTGGCTATCGCCCAAGAAACCGATAAACGCGATTCAGGTTTCGGCGATAGTTCAAATGACGCCCTATTTACCCTGCGTAATGCACAGGGCGAAGAAAGCACCCGTGAATTTGCCACTAAAACCTTGGAAGTCCCTGGAGATGGCGACAAGGACTTAGGTATTTTCCATAAACCCGCGGATGTGAATGGTACGGCGGTGCTAACTTTTTCGCATGGACTGAAACCTGACGACCAATGGCTATTTTTACCAGAATTAAAACGGGTCAAACGGATTTCTTCCGTGAATAAATCCGGCCCTTTTGTCGGTAGCGAATTTGCCTTTGAAGATATTGCTTCATGGGAGATCGACAAATATAAATATAAATACCTACGTGATGAAGTATTAGATGGTAATGACTGTTTTGTGGTTGAAAACACGCCTGCCTATGAATACTCCGGCTATGCCAAGCAAATTGAATGGGTCGACAAAACTATTTACCAACCACGCAAAATCGAGTTTTATGACCGTAAAGACACTTTGTTAAAAACCTTAACCTTTAGCGATTACCACCAATACCTCGATCGTTACTGGCGGGCCAGCAAATTGGATATGGTCAACCACCAAACTGGCAAGAGCACCACTTTAGCGCGGAGTAATTACCGGTTTCGTAACGGCTATAAAGATAACGATTTTTCCGAAAGCGCCCTTAAAAACGTGCAATAAACCTAGAAATCAAGGGTTGGGTTAACCAGGTAATTCCTAGCGTTGCAATCGTGAAAGAGGTGTACCGAATAGTCAGTTTGGAAGAAAATTTTTCGGGCTCCTTACGGGGAAAAATCAGCAACATTGACGCGAGTGGCTCATAGCTAGGCGTCCTGATGCATCCCCTTCGACTCGTCCCGATCCAACTCAATGAGAGGCTCCGGACTGAGATGCACATAACTTAACACCGTGTCGCGATGGCTTGCGGGTTTCCTTTACTCACACTCTGTTTCCAAGCTTTTCAGCGGTTGACGCAGTTTTCCCGCCATTAACAACCTGGGATGCTGATACATTAACTAAAATCATGAAACTAACAACGGCGATTATTACAGCGTTATTAACGGTATCGGTCGGTAATGTCCAGGCCTCGGAATGGTCTGGATTTGCCGCGCTTGATCTGCGTTTGTTTACTGAAACCGCCGCTTTTCCTACTCAAAACACGAGTTTTGCCGATCCATCCGTGTTAATGCAACCTGAATTTCGCCATGAATGGAATAATAGTTCGGATCGTTTTACCGCCATTCCCTTCGGCCGTTACGATAGTCTCGATAGCAACCGCTCACACTGGGATTTGCGCGAACTCAATTGGCTGCATCGGGACGATGGTTGGAACCTGCAAACTGGCGTAGGTAAAGTGTTTTGGGGAGTGGCTGAATCACGGCATTTAGTTGACATAGTTAACCAAACCGACTTTGTAGAAAATATCAACAGTGAAGAAAAGCTGGGGCAGCCCATGCTGAATCTGAATATTCCGACTGACTATGGTAACTTCAATTTACTCTATCTACCTTATTTTCGAGAGCGCACGTTTCCGGCTGCGAATGGGCGCGTTAGATTTGAACTACCAGTAAACGCCAATAACCCCAATCTGAATGGCATCAGCCATTTTCACCCTGATTGGGCGCTGCGTTGGAGCCGTACTTTAGGTGATTGGGATGTTGGAGTCGCTCATTTTAGCGGTGTTGGTCGCGAGCCACGGCTAGCGGCCTATTTTCCAAATAATTCACCGTATCCCACGGAACTCATCCCAACGTATGACTTAATTAATCAAACCAGCTTGGATGTGCAAGGCGCTTTGGGTAATTGGTTGTTAAAACTGGAAGCAATGACTCGTAGCGGTCAAGGTAGCCGTTTTCTCGCTCTAGTTGCAGGTTTTGAATACACCAATTATGGCATTCTTGAAAGCAACGCCGACTTAGGATTGTTGATGGAATATCAGTATGATGGACGCGATAAATCCACACCAAGAAAAGCCTCTGACGCCCCCCAACGCCTGCTGATAATGACGTATTTTTAGGTACGCGCCTGTCGCTGAATGACGAACAGAACTCCCAGCTACTTCTCGGTATTACAGTCGATTTAGACACCCAAGCCACGGTCATGAGCTTTAAAGGGAGCCGTAGACTCGGTGATAACTGGAAAATTGAACTGGAATCCAGGTTGTTTAACAATATACCTAACACAGACATTCTAACAGGCATGAGTAAAGATGATTATGTTCAAATCCGGTTAGTGCGTTATTTTTAAATTAGTCATTCAGCGGATTAGATCTGAAAATTAACAATTACCTATTGATCGACATAAGATGTTTTTTTGCGTAAAGCGATGGGCTACTACGCGCTATATACTTCTTGGAGTGACAAAATAAGAGAAATGCGCCTCAGATACATGGTTTTAAAGTGACTTATCGACCTAATTCTATTTATATGCTTAACCATTCCCAGTACTTGCTCCCATCACCGCCATTTTATGGTGTTTCCCATAATAAACCTTGTACGCTCCAAGCGTTACATCCGGAAGAACTTCCATTAATTAATGGTGCCAGCGTTAAACGTATCGGTGAATTTTGTGCTGGTCGCTATTGTGCGCACCAAGTACTTGAACAACTAGGTTTTAGTCATGTACCGGTATTAAAAAATGAGCATGGTGCACCCGTTTGGCCTAAAGGCATTGTCGGCAGCATCAGCCACAGTAGTGAAATGTCTATTGCTGTAGCCGCAAGGTCAGAGGATATTCAGGCCTTAGGCGTTGATATTCAATATTACGACCGTCCCTTTCCAGATCAAACCTTTGCCACATTATTTCGGCACCAAGAAATCCGCAGCATACTGAGTGCTCAGCGAGGACTAGCCGATCGATTTGCATACAGTATATTTGCATCGAAAGAAAGCGTTATTAAATGTATTTATAACGCTTTTGGCTATTGGTTAGATTTTACTGATATTTTGATAGAAATAGACTTGACGCGTGGCTGGTTTTTGATATCTATACCTAAAAAACGCGCATTTAATCGGCCTGGATGGTTTGGACGGGTATATTTTGATACCGCATATATATCCACTGCAACTTGGTTAACGCATAGCAAATAATTATGTAATAAATTACCGTATATGGAAGTGAATTTTACGCAGAAAATTGATGTAGACTTATTTTATAGTAATCATCAACTGGTTAAGGTTATAGGAATCAAAGCCAATTATATATTAAGTCATTATAGTAATGGCTTATAGTTTCATGCCTGCTATTTCCTGAGGGTAGGAGCGAAAAATGAATGCGAACCTAGTCAATAAATCTCTATTAAACCTTATAGAGTCACATATTTCTCCCATTCCGGAGTGTGGATGCTGGTTGTGGGATGAAGATGAGAGCACCCAGATCAATTACGACAAACTATCCATTGATGTTGAAGTATTTATGTACCAGATTTATCGAGGAGAGGTTGCCGAAAATCAGAACGTTGTGCATACATGTCAGATCGCTTGTTGTGTGAATCCAGAGCATCTGTCCCTACGTACGAAAACAGATGGAATAAAAAATGACAACGGAGGGACTTGCAAAACTAATGAGTTGGAATCGGCCTAAATGAATTTTTGACTCCTAAAAGAACCCGTTTTTTTGAGCGGGTAGATCGATTTCCTAGAAACTTTGTTGTTTTTATAAAATTAAGGGCATAGCTGTCTCTGTGAGCCAGAACGCCAAACATTAATTTGCTCGCCGAATAGCGGACAGCCGAGTTGGTTATAGAGTGCCTTAACTAATGAAATTGGATAGTTACCCTGACCGGCGCTTTTTGGCCGTAGTGACGCAGTCATAAAGTCGATTTGCTTGCCGAAAAGCTGTCATTCGCTGAACCTAAGGATAGAAAATTTCGCCGACATCCTCTGTGGCTGGTTGTGGCCGAACTTGCTCTGCCAGGCGACGTGAAACGCTTACCCAGTCAATGTCAGCTATTGAAAGCCGCATATCGACGTCATATGAATTATCGCAGCTTGTTACTTGCGATTTTTAATCAGGCTGTTGCGCTGCTCGGTACATAACACGCTTGCTGTTTGTTCGGTAATGCTGCCGTCATGCACTAATTGGCATAAGCCTAAATATTGCGCGTACAAGTTGATAATTCCTTCGTCCTTGGGGTACTGTTTGAAAAGATCCCGCTGCTTTTGATCGCTGAGTGAATTACAGAACTCGCCGGGAATCGGCATAAAATCAAATTTGTCGCCATCGCCAATAGCAGCAAAGCCTGTGGTGGCAAACAGCAATAGCGTCGTGAATATGCATTTTGAGACCATCAATTACTCCGGTAGCATGATGCTGTTGACGTGAAAACTCGCCCGTTGAAGATAACTGGATACAAGGGTGCGTATTACATTTTGTTGTCATTTTTTTCTCGATGAACTGTTTGGTCGCATTGAAAATCCAACAGCCCAATGCCGGAAAAGTGATTGATGGTCACGGCGTTACTCCTTAAAACCAAAGATTAGCAACGACAGATTAGCGATGATTATGCGATAGAAAGCAGGGCGCATTAAGCCGGTTCAGACGCTTGTGTCTGAGATTTACGCCGATCAATGTACGTGGCTTCCTCTTTGCTCACGATGCCGGATTCCTGGCCTTGCAAATTTACTCGGGCAGTATCTGCCACTATACACTCGCGGTAACGTTTGCCCTGACACCATTTTTTCAAGGCCGCGCGAATGTCGGCGGCTGAAAGTCCGAGCTGTTCGGCATGTGCCGCTAGGTCATGATGAATGCCGATTTTTAGCGGGACTTTAGGCGCCGGTTTTTTCGGAAATGCCAGTGGAAAGTTCTTCTGCAGCAAGCCGATGATAGACACCAGCGGGTCGGCTTTGCGGGCCGGTTTGGCCGTTGTTTCATCGACCATCTTCCGACGGGGTTTTATCGGCTTTTCAGTCTTTGTTTGCTGAGCCAGTTGATCTCTTAGTGTGGCCAGTTGTTCAAATCCCATGGTGTTACCAATGTCAGTGACAAATCAAAATTGTACCTGGAGATGTCGCAGGGTCGTAACTTTTCAGGCCTTAGAAGCATTGTGTGCGGGAGAGCATGGGCTAAGAGCTGTCACACTTGTCACCGTTCCAACCCGGTCAGGGCCATGGCTGCCATTTTGCGTGCAAAAAGGAAAAAGGGTGAAGAAGAAGCAACGGGAATAAAAAACCTAACGGCAAAAGGTTTAAAAAGGCCGCAAGGGA
The DNA here is from genome assembly GCF_014850955.1 of Methylomonas albis. NCBI lineage: Bacteria > Pseudomonadati > Pseudomonadota > Gammaproteobacteria > Methylococcales > Methylococcaceae > Methylomonas > Methylomonas albis. Next base: position 3,476,401 of record NZ_JACXSS010000001.1, on the reverse strand, counting down.
AGGGGCCTTTAACGGGAAAGGGCCTATCCGAAAAAGGCAGAACGCTTTGATCAAATGGCGGGTTGCGCAGGGTTCTGCTGAAACCCTCGGCAGGCGAGTCAGGGTTTTAGCTTCAATTTCAAGTGCCGACTTGGCAGACTGCTTCTCAAAATGACGGATACCGGACGCCTGCGATGGGCATCCTGACTATTTTGAGCGAGCTTACATGAATCCAAACGCCCTACACCCCGCTGGTTTGATTGTGCTGCCAATCCTAATGGAAATCATAGCCGGATGCGCGCCGAATAAACCTGAACGGATCGGTTTGACCGGCCCCGATGTCAGCAAGGTTAGCAGGATTGATCCAGACCACGAGCCGCAAGCTGTTGCAGCTGCCGGGGTGCCGTCAATCGACCGGAAAAGCGCGGCAAACCGACCGGCACCGATAGTTCAAACAGGCCGGTACAGTGTCTTGGCGGCAACGCCATCGCATGCACAATGGCATCCCTTGGATGTGATCATCGATGTGACGGTTCCGGAGGAATGCATCTCTATCGAACACGCCATCCATTTTCTATTGAGGCGCAGCGGTTATGACTTAGAGACTAGTCTGCAAGCCGATGTCACGGAACTACTGGCTAAGCCGTTGCCGGCCGTACATCGAAAACTTGGCCCGATGCCATTGAAGGACGCGCTGACATTGCTGGTTACGCCGGGTTTCGTGTTACAGGACGAGCCAATCAAACGGTCGATACGTTTTTTCCCCGTTGACGAAAACCGGGGAGGGCCATAATGGATCACGAACCCGAAACAGCGTTTTCAATCGATTCGGAGCCGGACACTGGGCAACGCGAACGGCGTTCAGCACCGTACCGGCTCAAACTTGTCGGCGGCGGCCTTGCTGCATTATTTGTACTGCTTCTGTGTTGGATCGGCATGGCCCGTATGTATCCCCCGCAACCAACATCTATGCTGGATGTTGAGACTCGGGTCGATGATCGGGCCAAGCCGGGAGGTGACCCAGCGATTGCACCCGTAACTACGCTGGATCTATCACCTGCTGAAGCCCGTGACGATCCTGAAAGCCTTGCCGCGGCCGGTAAACAAAGCCGCCCACTTGCCGCAGCGAGCCCGCAGACAGCCGAACTGACCCAGGCTTTCGCGCCGTTGAAAGCTGCATTGGACTATCAGATGAGTCAATCCGAAGTCTGGCAAGGCCAACAGACCGAGCTATTGCGTACATTGCAGAGTCAACTGGCTGAACAGGCCACAAAACTAGAGCAACTGACAGAGCTGTTAAATCGAAATACTCCCGCCAAAGTCGAACCGGTCAAACGGACATCATTCAAATCGGCACATCATAGAAAACGCCGGAAGCTAACAGTACCGTTCGACTTGGTCAGTATCGATCAATGGGGCGATCAGATGTATGCGGTATTGCGGCATAGCGGGCAGTGGTATGAAAAAACAATCGGCCAAGCCTTAGCGGACTGGCGCATCGTCTCCATAAATCGGGAGACGCAGACATTGACAGCTATAAGCCAGCAGGGCCGAACTCAAACCTTGTCGCTCGACGCTAACCCCAACCAGCAGAAAGGCCGGTAAGATGGTCGCTAAGCGTTTGTTGCGAGTTGTCGGCTTTGTGGCGCCTCTTATCGCATTTCAAAGGCCGGCGCAGGCAAACGAATCCCGGACACAGCCACTCACTTACACCGAATCGCAAGCCCAGCCCGTCGCTGAAGACACGTTACGCAGAGAACAATGGTCGCTGTCGACAGACGAATGGAACCGCTATAAAAGCCTGATGCAAGGCATCCGCGGCAGCATTAGTCCGGCGAGCATTTCGCCGATTGAAGTCTTAGGTACCCATGCGCGTGATGATCAAGAACGCAAGCGGTACGCCGAAATCTGGGCCAGAATGCGTCATGAAGATGCCGAACGTATCCTGGTTTTTCAGCAAGCCTATGCCGAAGCGTTTCAGCGCTTGTATCCCAACGAATTGCTCGTCGACTTGAGGCGATTGAAATTTCCCGGCCAACAGGCCTTAGACTCGGGCGAGCGCTTATTGGTGTTCCTAAAAAGCAAACACTGCCCGGCGTGTGAAAGCCTGGTGCAGCGCCTCTTGCGGCAGCCCGCATTCCAAACCCAGCGAATCGATCTGTACTTTGTCGATACCCAACCGCAGCGAGATGACGGCTTGATCCAACAGTGGGCGAAACAGCAGCATATCGACAATGACCGTATAAGACAGGGCTTGCTGACGTTGAACCATGACCAGGGCAATTATTTTAAAGTGACTCAGCAATTGGTGGGGACCATGCCGCAAGTCTTCAAACTCAAAGGCCAAACGCTGGAAGCTCTGCGATTATAAGCGGTTGCCGCCAATCTTCGGCCTGCTTCAGTCAGAGTAAAGAAAATCAGCGTGAAACCAAGCAAATCGCAACAGATGACAGAGTGCCGGTTTAGGACGACGATGACGATCGTTTCTGCAAAACCATCCTTATACCGATCGGCATTACCAAGCCCGATTGGCGCGATGATAGCGGCCTTACTCTGTAGCTGGACCCCTGCAAGCTGGGCCAAGGACGGTATCCCGGCAAATTTTCAGCTTATCGCCGGTGAACACAGACTGCCGGCCGAAGTGCTGTATAGCGTTGCCGTCACCGAAAGCGGCCAAAAACTGCGTAGCGGCAAGCTGAGGCCCTGGCCGTGGACTCTGAACGTGGCCGGCAAAGCCCAGCGTTATCCAACCCGGCTGGCTGCCTGGCAAGGTCTAACGGAATATCTGCAACAAGGTGTCGATTTAATCGATATCGGCATCATGCAAGTCAATTGGCGTTATCACCGGGAACAATTGGGTTCCCCCTGGCAAGCCCTGGAACCCTTTCACAATACCCGTACCGGCGCCCGGATACTTAAGCTCGAATACCAAAAAACCGGCACCTGGAAAACGGCCATTGGCCGTTATCATTCACCGGGTAGTAAAACTAAGCAGCAAGAACGTGCCAAACACTATGCGCAAAGGGTAGTCAAACGCATGGCACAGTTACGAAGTGAATAATCAGATTCGGGGCACTTATAACCCAACCACATTACAGATTGTGCGCAATCTCAGCCAGCATTTTGCGATGATCGACATAATCAATATTGATCGTGATTTGTCTATCTCCCAGTAATAATCGCAAGGAGGGATAGGCGGCTACGTCCATTGCACGTGCCGCTTGAATCTCCTGCTGTAACTCAAGCTCGATTGCCGGGCTGAGTAGATCTTGGTTAAACGCCTCACTATCCAAACCAATTTCGGAGACACAGGCTAGTAGGGTAGGGAGCAGCGAAGGATTTTTGGCTTGCTGGTAATACGCTAACTGAACGGCGCTCAGTAGCCGAGTCTCACAGTCAGCACCTTGCCGCCTGGCTGCTAATAGCGCCCGGCAAGCCGGATAGGTTGAACGTATTGGTGTGTTCAAGCGCCAGAAATCAAAATTAAACACAACTCCAGGCACCGTAGTTTCGATACGGCGCCAAGTCTTTTGTATCGCTTCTTGCATGTCCAACGGCATCGGTGTGCGGGTATCCGGCGCTAAACCGCCCAGCAAATACACAAACTCGATAGAGGCAGGCAAGTCTTGTTGCAAAGCTTGCAAGCTGGCACTGAAGGCATAGCACCAGCTACACATCGGGTCATGGATATAGAACAAACGCGGTGCCGGTATCATTGTATTCATGAATTTAGCTCAAGATAGAAAACCGAAGACGGTCATTGTAGGCACGGCTTTGACGCCAACGCCAGCATCATCTTGGCAGGCTTGGTTGCCATACGTTAAACGGATTATGCGCCAATTGACGCATTGTCAGCCCTTAGGCAAGCTCTCTACAATGGTTATAACCGCTACTACCGAGATGAGTAATGCTTGCCACCAAACGCTACGAATACTTAAGTACCGCACGCTGCCCGCAAATAGCTGTCAATCTGGTTTAGTCTGCCATTCTGGATCGCCGGACTAAGCGTGAAGTGCAGATTGTACAAGTCTTCCTCATTCATGGCGGCAATGGCCAACTTGTCTTCGTTGCTAACAACTAAAAGCAGGTGTTCAACGGTTTCCGGAATTGTGGCGGGCGGGGTCGTCAGTTCGAGTTTTAGAGCTGGCCAATTCTTAGTCAATTTAAGCGTCCTTGTTGTCTGACGGCAGCTTAGGGCGATTTGTCACCGGGTTGTCACAAAGTTATCCACAAGTTTTGGGGATAAAAGTGATAGGTCAGCCAAGAGGTATGTAGGATTAAATCCCTTTTGGTAGTTTCGAACGCATCAATTCCCTTCTATCCAACCGGTTGCCATCCACTATGAATGTACCGTCACCGACTGCGTGTAAGGTGCGTTGTTCTTCTCGGTCGCCATCAAAATAAGCTTCAACGCCTTCAAGGATGACGATGTTATGCTTTTCGACCAAATCAATAACCCGGCATTCAATATTTGCCAGGCATTCTTTAATTAAAGGTGCTCCCACGTGCATTCCCTTCATCGGTGTCAGTCCGAATTTTGCAAATTTATCCGTCTTCGCGCCGGAACAAATACCCACCCCAACGACCTGATCGATCAGATCTAGAGTGGGAATAGCAATGACGCATTCTTTGGTGCTTTCGATTGCATGATACGAATAATTCCAAGGGCCCGTCGTGATGGCAAAGCGCGGGGTAAAATCCATCACCATGGTCCAGGAAATGGTCATGATATTATTTTTCAGCCCGTCAAATGTTGTCACGAGAACAACGGGGCCTGATTCAATTAAGGTGAATGCCCGGCTAATTGGCATCGTCGGCATTTCGACATCTCCCATTGCTTACGCAGTAATCCCTAGCGATAAGATTACCAACGAAACAAAACGAATCGGCGTGTAAAGAGTGGCGACCACAGGTTTTGCGGTCACCACGGGTTTCGTTCACTAAATTTCTGTTTGCTCTGAAATCTCCAAAGCATCGTCAACTTCAATGCCTAGATATCGCACAGTACTTTCAAGTTTAGTATGACCCAACAACAGTTGAACTGCCCGCAAATTTTTGGTTCGACGGTAAATCAAGGTCGCTTTGGTCCGGCGCATCGAATGGGTGCCGTAAGCAGCCGGATCAAGGCCAATCGATGTCACCCAATGTTCGACTATGCGAGCGTATTGCCGCGTTGAAAGGTGCGGCGATTCATGAATCCGACTCGGAAAAAGATACTCATCGGATTTCAGTTGAGCCTGGCTAATCCAATTTGCCAAAGCGTCTCTGGTTTGCTCTGTGATCTCGAATTGTACTGGTCTATGCGTTTTTTGTTGCATGATGATTGCGCGCGACGAGACTCGGCCCGCTTGAGCAATATCGCAGACTTTCAGCTTCACCAGATCGCATCCGCGAAGTTTGCTATCGATAGCAAGATTGAATAACGCAAGTTCGCGTGTGTTTTTGGACATCTGCAAACGAATGCGTATGGCCCAGATTTCCTTCAGCTTTAACGGCGATTTCTGACCAATTAACTTGCCTTTGTTCCAGGGGGAATGTCCCACGATTGAGTTTTCTGAGTTCATTACAAAACTCCTAACGGTTGATTAAGGAGATCTATTGTCATGCTTGTAATCGTTCAAAGTCGGCTGTTCCTATCCTGGGCAAGATCGCTTCAGAGAAAACCCTGAATCATTGAGATAGGGTTTCCGGTGGGTTGTAAGGCGCGCTTGAATAAGAATGCAGTCGTGTAAAAGCCTGGAGTTAGCCGTCATGCGGTATCAGCTGACCGTCTGTGGTGTTCTATTAATCAGTTCGCCTTTGCTTAGTATGGCGGAACCGGTGGTGATTTTTGACAGCGGCCGCACCACGCGCTTGCCTCATCAGCCGCAGACACTGCATCTGCAAACACCGGTCGCCGTTGACTTTGATGTGCAAATCGATGCTTTGCCGGTCAAAACTCCGTCGATGTCGCCGGGAAAGGTAGAGTCGCGCACCATAGACCGGCCTTATCTGGACCGCCCTATGTTCATAGTAGGTGCCGATCCTTTGTCGATGCGTTGGTTGTTGTTACATCATGCCCAACTTAAGCAGATCAACGCCGTCGGTCTGGCGGTCAATGTCGAAACCCAGGCGCAATTACAGCAGTTGCAAAACGCCGCTGGCGGCTTGGAGATCCATCCGCTGGCCGGCGATGCCATTGCCGTGCAATTAGCCCTGCAGCATTACCCGGTGTTGATCACGGCGTCGCGGATCGAACAATGAAGTCCCAGTATCCGATCGAAGCCTTGCTGCGGCCGCCGGTCGAACTGTGGTCGGCAGTTTGCGCTTTTGCTTGTGCGTTGCTGGCCGGTCTGGCGCCCTGGGCTGTCATGATGACGCCCTCGGTGGGATATGCCACGGCTGGCATATTGACGCTGCTCGGTTTGATCAGAACCCGGCAAGCGTTATTCGTCTTGCGTTATCAACGCAACATGCGCAAGCTGCCGCGCTATGACATCGCGGCGAAAGACATTCCGGTCAGCCGGCAGCGTTTGTTTTTGGGCAAAGGCTTTTTGTGGCAGCAAAAACACACCCAGCGGCTACGCGATACTTTGCATCCTAAAGCGCGGCGCTATATCGAACCGTCCTTTGCCTATCAACTGGCTCGGCGCCTGGAGCGTCGCTGGGAATCGTCGCCGATGTTGCAGCCATTGGCCAAACTGATGCAACGTCCTGCCTGGTGGAACCCGGTCGCGCCGTTACCGCCGCTTGGCGGCAAACCGCAGATTCATGCCGTGGAACTCGAAGAGCAGCCGGTCACCATGGATTTGCGCGAACGGGTCGGGCATACCCTGGTGCTGGGTACCACCCGGGTCGGCAAAACCCGGCTGGCCGAACTTTTGATCACTCAGGATATCGCCCGCGGCGATACCGTGATCGTGTTCGATCCGAAAGGTGATGCCGATCTGATGAAACGCATGGTCGCAGAAGCCAAACGGGCTGGCCGAAGCCAGGTACTGTACATTTTTCATCTGGGCTATCCGGAGATTTCCTGCCGCTATAACGCCATTGGTAATTTTTCCCGCATCACCGAAGTGGCTACCCGCTTGACCAATTCCTTGCCCAGCAGCGGCAATTCGGCGGCGTTCCGGGAGTTTGCCTGGCGCTTTACCAATATGATTGCCGTGGCGCTGGTCAAAATGGGCAAACGCCCGGATTATAAATTGATTACCCGCTATATCACCCATATAGAGCCGCTGTTGACCGAATACTACCGGCAATGGCTGCCGGACGTGGCGCCGCCGGACTGGGAGCAACAGGTACAGCGCATCGCCGCCGCCATCAACGAACGCGATTTACCGTTCGCCCTCAAAGGCCGCTCGCCGGAGGTGATAGCCCTGGTGCGCTATGTCAAAGACAATGGCTTTTACGATGCCGTCGCCGATGGGCTGCGCTCAGCTTTCGAATACGATAAGACTTATTTCGATAAAATTGTCGCATCGTTATTGCCGTTGATGGAAAAACTGATTACCGGCAAAACCGCGGCGCTGATCTCGCCGGACTACACCGATATCGCCGACACCCGGCCCATCATCGACTGGCGGCAAATCATTCGCCGGCAAGGCATCGTCTATGTCGGGCTGGATGCCCTATCGGATATGGCGGTCGCGTCCGCGGTCGGCAATTCCATGTTTGCCGATCTGGTGTCCGTCTCAGGCGAAATCTACAAACACGGCACCGACCACGGTCTGCCGGACGCGGTAAAAACTCATGGCCTGCCGACGATATCCTTGCATGCCGACGAATTCAACGAATTGATCGGCGACGAATTTATTCCCTTGCTCAACAAGGCCGGCGGCTCGGGCTTTCAAGTCACGGCCTATACCCAAACCTGGTCGGATGTGGAAGCCCGCATCGGCAACAAAGCCAAAGCCGGGCAGGTGGCCGGCAACTTCAATACCCTGATCATGCTGCGGGTCAAAGAACTGGCCACCGCCGAAATGCTCACCAACCAAATCGACACCTGTAACATCAGCACACTGATGGAAGTATCCGGCGTCAACGATTCGGCCGATCCCAATTCCCCCATCGATTTTACCTCGCAAAACCAGGACCGCATTTCCGTCACCGAAATGCCGATGATCTCACCGGCCACCGTGATGGCCTTGCCCAAAGGCCAGGCTTTTGCCTTGCTGGAGGGCGGCAATCTGTGGAAAATCCGCATCCCGTTGCCGACCCAAGCCAACGATGCACTGTTGCCGAAAAACCTGCAGGAAGTGGTCACGGAAATGCAGCGCCGCTATATGACCAACGACCATTGGTGGGCAGGCTGACATGGCGACCCAAACCCTGCAGCGTCATTCGGCTCAGCAAGCCGCAGAGCAGGGCATACTGGTCAAACTGCTGACAAAACTGCTGCAAGCGCTGATCTTTCTGATCATGACCTTAGGCTTTTCCATTGCCACCGAATGGATCGGTATGGCGACCGGTTTTTGGGATGAGCCTGGCACCCGGCACAGTCAAGCCATGCTGGAACAAGAGCTCAGTGTGCTGAATACCGACTTTCGCCGCAGTGTCATCGTTGAACAACCCTCCCGGTTTGCCAGGCGATTCGCCGATAATTTTTATGACCTGAGCTTTCGTAAAACCGGCATCGAAAGCCTGATCATTGCCTTAGCCAAACCGACCCCGGGCGTCGATGACGGGAGCTTTAGAAACCGTTCACGCCGCTATTATCAACTGGCACAGGATTATATCTTGGCCGCCATGCTAATTACCCAAGTGTTTGCCGCACGCCTGGCTGTGTTGATTCTGGCACTGCCGGCGTTTATTTTATTAGGGTTGATGGGTTTGATCGATGGCCTGGTGCAGCGTGACATTCGTCGATGGAGCGGTGGGCGGGAAAGCTCGTTTGTCTATCACTGGGCCAAAAAACTGCTATATCCTGCATTGATACTGCCCTGGATATTGTATCTGGCCATTCCCAGCAGTCTCCATCCCAACCTGATCGTATTGCCGTTTGCAATACTGTTTGCGCTATCGGTCAGGGTGATGGCTTCGATGTTTAAGAAGTATTTGTAATGTTGTAAAGTAAACGAGGTTTCAAGACGTATGTTGAATCTCGACTCATTTTCGGCAGGGTTTCTTCAAACAGGCCAGTCGTACAAATTCGGATTCTCCGAACTTGAAGTCTACAAAGCGGTCGCTGGTGACCTTACTAATCCGGCCATCTTCAGTCATTGGGGCTGCCCACATCGAGCGACAGTAATCCTGCATTTAGCAGTCATTCGATGTGAGACTATCCGTATTTGCTAAAGCCAACGTAAATAGCGCCGCCATAAAATATATCGGAAAAACCAGCCGATAAATACGCCAACAATTATCGCGACTTTGTGGATAGATTAATCATTGCCATGAAGCGGAAAAATACCAAACAAATGTAAGTGTCCTGGAGACCAGAAAATAAGGAAAATGAGGCCTAAGAATAAAATTAAGAATAAGAAGCCTCTCAGACTCCAGATCGGCGCATAAAGGGCACGCAATACCCAATGATGATAGCCAATATGAAACGCTTGTTCACGTTCGGCGTCCGAATTTCGAAAAAGAAAGCCCAGTAATATACCCGACAGCAAGCCAGTGCTAATGATTAAAAGGATTTCGAAATTGCAGACCATTGCTTAATTGGTAGTGAGATGGTTAGCGTTGTGCACATCGTCTAAGCTTACCCTAATTTCGGAACAGAATTTCAAGAATGAATACAGAAGCAACAATACCAGCAATAAATAACAATGGTCGGTGATGATCGAATTGCCGCCATTCGATTATATGGAGCGACAGACCGCAAAGGGTCGCTATGGATAGCTATCCATAGCGGCCACTATGTATAGTGCCCAACTATGGGTAGAAGCGATTTATCTCGATTTGCAACCCACGCGGGGCCAGACATTACTGACAAGTGCGCTATGCATAGTTTTGACGCTTGTCGAAACCGTATCAATTTCTCACCAACCGGATGACAACCATCATTCGTATTGATATATGGCGACAGCCAACTAATGAGGCGCGAAAGCATCAACATAGAGTCCCAATTAGCTCTCAGGTAGCCAGATTAAAATTGGTTGGTAGGCAGATTTCATTAAAATCTCTTGAGGCGAGTAAATTTCACCGTCAGAACAGCGGCAAAACTATGTAAAGCTTATTGACTGATGGTTGGCTCAAGTGTCAGAGAAACCAAGTTTTGCCGTCGATAGTAATTTACTGCTATACATAGTTGAGCACTATACATAGGGGTCGTCAAGCGACCGTCCGTTCTTCAGATTCATCGCCGGATACCGGTCATTGAGCTTCCGGCTCCTGAACATTGAGATCATGCGGTCGGTTCCGTTCTATCGTCTTGATTCCCAAACATAGCTGGTAACTGTACCCCAAAAATTCTTTCCATAAAACCCTAGCGCCATGACTAAGGGTTTCAACTAGGCTTTCGCGTGCTTGTTGTAAACAATGCGATCCAACGATTCCAGGTCAGGAGCGGGTTTCAATGCTTTGCAATACGCGGCTTTTGCTAATTCTACTGTGTTTGCCATGGCCGGTGTTGGCCGATTTAGATGGAGAGCGGACATCTTTGGCCAAGCTCATGCATGAGCTGGATGGTTTGAAACCGCTCATTGCTGAAGCGCAGGCTCAAGCGGATCAATCGGGTCGCTTGCAATTTCAATACGATTGGCTGCGGCTGGATATTGAACGCATCAAGCTGGGTATACAAGAGCACCTGACCGTACCTCGGCAGGCCCGCAGTTTTCCGCCACTGAAAGGCGATTACCGACGTTGAGACTGGCAGCATGTCCAATACCCAGCTCTCGGCCTTTTCGCACGCTACCAGCGGTGTGGCGCCTGGCAACTTGGTATTGGCGATCGCCGGCGTGCTGGCGGTGATTTATCTGATCTGGTTAGCCTGGTTGGCCCATGCGCAACTGGTGGCCTGGCAAACCGGCCAAGCGGTGTTTTATGACCTACTGTTGACCATCTTGCGCGGTGCCGTGGTCGCGTTGTTGCTCGGTTTCTTAGTCCGTTAATGCCTGACTCATCTGAGGGGTTAATCATGTTAAAACGCTTACGACACACGTTTTTTTCTCAATCTCTGGCGCTAGCGGCCGGTTTGACCTTACTCAGCGGTAATCTGTATGCCGCATTGCCCACCGCGGTGGCGCCCAGTAATGCCCCGAAAGCCGGCGACTGGCTGACCTTGATCAAAGGTTATGCCAAAGATGCTGGTTTGGTGATCGGGTTGGTATTGGCGGTGGTGGCTTTTTTGTGGATTGCCTGGATCACCATCTCCAAATTTAACGAAGCCCGCACCGGCAGAGCCGAATGGGGCGAGGTAGGTTTGACCGCCGTGATCGCGGCCGGCGTAATGATCTTCATCAGTTATCTGCTCACCGAGGCGTCTAAGGTCATTTGAGCATGGATGATTCCGGCGAAACCTTGGCCGACCGCCTCAATCAGGAGCCGGTCATCTTCAGAGGCAGCACACATTCCGAGTTAGGGCTGATTTTGCTGTTGGCCACGCTGTTCTGGTTGCCGGTTAGTGTGCTGATTGCCGCCTGCATGGGGGCGCCGGCCATGGGTTTAGGGTTGGCGATGTTCGGCGTGTTGGTGACCATCGTATTCGGTTCGACTTGGTTTCAACGCATCAAACGAGGCCGGCCGGATTACTACTACCAGCATCGCTTGATGATCATCCTGCATCGCCTCGGGCTGCGTAAAACCCGGCTGATTCTGCTCAGCGGTGTGTGGGATCTGGGCCGCACAGCACCATCACTTATCACAACGACATGATGCGCTATCACGATGTGAATAGCCGGCTAGAGGCGCATATCCATACCCTGCGTACCGTGATTGCCGGATTGATGGTGCTGTTATTGCTGCTGGGCTATGCCTGGCATGCCGCTCGCAGCGATATCCGGATTCACATTCCACCGGATCTGCGTTCTGGTGCGGTGGTCAAAGCCGATGATATCGCTCCGGCCCATGTTTATGCCTTTGCAGCGTACATTTTTCAGCAGCTCAATCACTGGGACCGCGATGGCGAAACCGATTACGGCCAACAGATTTTCCGCATGGCGGCGTATTTAACTCCGGATTTTCGTGAATACCTGAGCAACGATTTGGCTATCCGCGGCAAACGCGGCGAACTGGCAGGCCGGGTGCGTTCGATTCAACCCGTGGCCGGTCGCGGTTACGAAGACCGCCGGGTCGAGGTCATCGATCCCCACACCTGGCTGGTCTGGCTGGATTTTACCATTCAGGAAACCGTGCGCGGCATGGACGTCAAACAAGTGCACATTCGCTATCCGATAACGGTGGTGCGTTACGACGTCGATCCCGAACTCAATCCCTGGGGACTGGCCTTAAGCGGTTTTGCCGGCGACGGGCCGACGCGTATTCAAGCCCATGAACAGACCGCAGCTGCTGACGAGTGAGGTTGACTGGATGCCAACGACTAGCCAACGGCCTTTCATCAAACTCAGCTTACTCGGCGCTTTGTTATGCTTTGGCACTGTCTGTACTCAACCGGCTTGGGCCGATACGGACGTGGAACGCTTGTTTTGGGACAAAGTGCCGCTACGCATCAGCTTGCCAGTGGGCCAGGAACGTTTGGTGAGCTTCCCCGGCGACGTTCGGGTGGGTATTCCGCAGCCCTTGACGAGCAAATTACGCACCCAAAGCCATGCCGGTACTGTCTATTGGTTAGCCAAAGAGGCGTTTGAACCGCAGCGCATTGAAGTACGTGATCTGGCGGGGCAGGGCATTGTATTGATCGATCTGAGTGCCGGGCAGTCGCCGGGTTTGCCGGATAATCCGATTGAAATTCTGTTCAAGCCCGGACAACCTGCAACGGCTGAAGGCTTGTTAAGCGCGGACGCGGATTCAACACCCGCGACCAGCCACCGAAAATCAAAACCAGGTAAACAACCGAAATCTGCAAATCTCGTGGCCTTGACCCGCTTCGCCGCCCAGCAGCTCTATGCTCCGGCCCGCTTGTTAAAAGCCGCTCCCGCGATACAGCGGGTGTCGGTCAGTCAAACCCCCATCGAACATTTGCTGAGAGGGGAAAGTCTGATAGCGACGCCGATGGCCAGTTGGCGTAGCGGCCGATTGTATGTCACGGCGCTGGAAATCAAAAACACCGGCCCGGATGCGATCGATCTCGATCCTAGCCAACTGCACGGCCAATGGCGGGCGGCGACGTTTCAGCATAGTCGTTTGCATCCGGCCGGCAGCGAAGCCGATACCAGTGCCGTGTATCTGGTTTCGGACCGACCCTTTCACGAGGCACTTTGAGATGGGCGCGAATCGGCTATTACCCCTCATTGCCGGGCTTATCTTAGTCATGCTGGTGGTGGTCGGTGTCAAGACCAGCCGGCAAGTATCGGATCCGGTGCACTTGGCCGCCGTGCCGCAAGCCGGCCGTCCGGATGTGGATTCACCGGCCGACACCATACGCACGCTGACCGCAGAAGTCGCCACTATCAAGAGCGAAAGCGAAAAACTGCAGATGCAAAATGAGGCCTTGCTCAAACAGCGCGATGAAATTGAAACCCGGGTCAAAGCGGAATTGCAATCGCAACTTGCCCAGGATGCCGAACAACAGACCAATGAAGCCGTCAGCCAACTGGCGCAGCAAGTCGATTATTTTAAAAGCCGGCTGGATCAACTGAGTACTTCAGCCACTCAAACCCTGGCGGCGTCGGGTCATGATATTCCGATCGGTTTTGGCATCGGTGCGGACGACGGTTTGCAGGCTTTCGAATCCCCGTTGACCTGGATTGAACCCTTGGGCAGGTCGAGCGATGTTAAAAACCAACCGATACTTCAGAATGCCGCCGATAGCGCAGAGCGTTTATTGCACGGTGGCCAACAAGCTGCAGGTACCACCGAAGCCTATCTTACAGAATCAGCAAGCGCCTTAACCGAACCGGATCGCCCGGTCTATACCGTGCCGCGTAATGCCACGTTAATCGGTGCCACCGGCATGACCGCCTTGATCGGCAGAATCCCCATTAAAGGCACGATCGAAGATCCGTTTCCGTTCAAAGTGATTGTCGGCCGCGATAATTTGGCCGCAAACGGCATCGAAATGCCCGGCTTGGACGGGATTGTATTCAGCGGCAAAGCGGCCGGCGATTGGACCTTGTCGTGCGTGCGCGGCGAAGTCGTGTCGGCGACGTATGTCTTTGCCGACGGTACCATACGCACGTTGTCGTCTGACGACAATAGCTTGAGTCGGGATAAACAATCCTCAGGCACCGGGACAAATAATGGATCGCGCACCTTGGGCTGGATTTCCGATCGACGCGGGATTCCGTGCGTGACCGGCGCTCGCGTCAGCAACGCGGCCAGCTATTTGTCGGGACGCATACTGGCCTCGGCGGCCGAAGCGGCAGCCGGGGCGTTTAGTCAAAGCCAGGTGACTAACAGTATTTCGGCCGCCCAGGGCGTGGCGACGTCGGTGATCACAGGCGATGCGGCACAGTATGCCGGCGGCAAAGCCTTGGCCGGCGGTGCCACAGAAATCGGCGAGTATTTACGCGAGCGCACCGCGCAATCGTTTGATGTGGTGTATGTCGATACCGGTTCAGAACTGGCGGTTCATATCGATGTAGCTTTGCCGATCGATTATGAACCCGACGGCCGCAAAACCCAGTACGACTTGGCGGAAAACGAGGTGAACGATGATCTGGATTAACAGGCTTTCAGTGTGTCTATGTGCCGTGTCTATGCTTGGTTTACTCAGCGGCTGCGCCATCGGCGAAAAAGAAAGTATCCTGCCGCAAGACGGGCCGACCATGAAAGAAGTATATCAAAGGCATTTTTCCAAGGCTTCGGACAAAGCCACTGAATCCGCTCTCTCTGCGTTGATCAAGCCTTACAGTCCCAAAGACTCAACCGATCAATCATCGGGACAAAACCAAAATCCAAGTTCAACGCCCTATACCCAGTCGGCGGAGCAAGCGCTTCAGCAGCAGTTTCCCCGCCTGAAAAATCCCACCCTGATTTTGTATGTGTTTCCGCATCTCAGTCGCGATGGACAGACACCGGTACCGGGCTACGCCACCGGCTTCAGCTTTTATGAGACGATCGAGTTCGCCTTGCCGGGTGAAGCGGAGGCGGGATACTGATGGCTTGGTTTCGACCGTTACTAACCCGGCAACAGAGGGATTTCGAGCACTATCAGCGCCGAGCCACCGACAAGCCGCCAACCGAAATGCGTATCCGCCAAGCATACGAACGGCCAACCTCGTTTACCAATTTACTGCCCTGGCTGGAATACTTGCCGTCTGCCCAATGCTTTTTGCTCGACGACGGTTACAGTGTCGGTGCGCTGTTTCGGATTCACACCGTCGGAACGGATGCTCGTAGCGAGGCGTTTTTAACTGATCTGCGCGACAAACTACAAACGGCATTGATTTCAGTACCCGAAGAACTGGAGAATCCCTGGATCCTGCAGTTGTTCGTGCAGGATGAACCCCATCTTACCGATCTGGTCGACGAGATTCGCCGCTATGCCCAGCCGCGTGCCTGCCGTAGCCGGTTCAGCGAACGCTACTTTAACGTGTTGGAACAACATCTGGCCGCTATCTCTCGCAGCGGCGGCTTGTTTGACGATCAATTAGTCACCGGTGGCCCGTGGCGTGGTCAAAGGCGCATCGTTAGAGCAACCTTATATCGGCGGCGAAAAGCCGGTCAGCCCGCGTATGCTGATTATCACATCTCGCCGGCGGATGAACTCAACGATGTGGCGGATAAATTGACGACAGCGCTATTGACCACCGGTATCAAGTCCAGCCGCTGCAACGGGCAGGATCTCTATGACTGGCTGTTTCGCTGGTTCAACCCCAGACCCGTGATCACAGACGGCGACACGGAAGCCCTGTTGAAACGGGCGCCTTATCCCGGCGATAGCGACATGCCGTTCGGACATGACTTTGCCGAGCGCTTGATGTTGGGCATGCCGCATTCCGATGCTCGGCGTGGGCTGTGGTGGTTTGACGGCTTGCCGCATAAAGTCATCACCGTGCAGGCCTTGCGGAATATCCCGGGGATCGGCTTATTCGGCGCCGAACGCCAGGTCGGGGAACATCGCTTTGCCCTGTTCGACCGGATGCCGGAAAGCACCGTGTTGAGCATGACCCTCACCGTCAAAGCCCAGGATGCCGTGCGTAACCATTTGGCGCAAGTCCAGCGCGGCGCGGTGGGCGATTACCCGGAGGCCAAACTGGCGGCGCGGGATGCCGATAAGGCGCATATGGAGATTGCCCGGCACAATAAGTTGTTTCCGGTGCAACTAGCCTTTTATGTACGAGGCGATACCGAAGCGGCCTTGCACCAACACATCAACCAGGTGCATTCCTTGTTGTTGGCCAATGGTCTGCAACCGATCCGGGAAGCCGACGATGTGCTGGCGTTGGACAGTTATCTACGCAACCTGCCCATGGCTTACTGTGCCGAGCATGATCAACGCGCTGCCCGGCGCTCCAGGTTGATGTTTTCCAAACATGCTGCCAATCTGGCGCCGATTTATGGCCGCAGTACCGGCACCGGCCATCCGGGTTTTGTGTTTTTCAATCGCGGCGCCGAACCATTAGTGTTCGATCCTTTGCACAGCGAGGACCGCAAAAAGAACGGCCATGCCTTGATCATCGGTCCGACCGGGGCCGGTAAGTCGGCAACTTTGGTGTATTTGATTTTACAGATGATGGCCATTTATCGGCCGCGGATTTTTATCATCGAGGCCGGTAATTCCTTTGGATTGTTGGGGCAGTATCTGCAAGCGCACGGCGTCAGTCTGAATCAAGTGACGCTGGCGCCGAATGTCGATGTCAGCTTGCCGCCGTTCAGTGATGCCTTAAAGTTGCTTGATCAGCGGTCACAAACCGTTGGCAGTTCAGCTCATAATGAAAATACTGACTGGCTGGCCGATGAACTGGACAACGAAACCGTCGATGGCGACAAACAGGACGTCGACAGCGAGGCAGGGGACGACCCGGATAGCGAAGATACCGCGCGTGATTTGCTGGGGGAAATGGAAATCGCCAGCCGCATCATGATTACCGGCGGCGATTCGCGCGAGGATGAGCGCATGACCCGGGCCGATCGCTTTCTGATACGCAATGCCATTTTACTGGCGGCGAAAACGGTATTCGACGCCGGCCGCGGCCAGGTGTTAACGCAAGATGTCGCCCAAGCCTTGCGCGATTTGCCGGGGTTATCTGCTCAGCGCCAGGAGCGGGCGGTGGAAATGGCCGACGGCATGAGTTTGTTTTGTCACGGTTTGGCCGGACATTTCTTTAACCGGCCCGGCAGCCGCTGGCCGGCGGTCGATGTGACCATCGTCGATATGGGTATTTTGGCTCGGGAAGGTTACGAAGACCAATTGACGGTGGCGTATATCGGCCTGATGAATCATATCCATGATTGCGTGGAACGCCATCAAAACGATGCCCGGCCCACGTTGGTGATCACCGATGAAGGCCATATCATCACGACTAATCCGTTGTTATCGCCCTATGTCATCAAGATCGTCAAAATGTGGCGCAAGCTCGGTGCCTGGTTCTGGATCGCCACCCAGAACCTGGACGATTTTCCAAACGCCAGTAAGCGCATGCTGAATATGCTGGAATGGTGGCTATGTCTGGTGATGCCCAAGGAGGAGGTGGAACAGGTTAGCCGCTTTAAGGACTTGAGCGCCGAACAAAAGTCGATGTTGCTGGCGACGCGCAAATCGCCCAAACAGTATACCGAAGGCGTAGTACTGACCGATGAACGGGCTTTACTGTTTCGCAACGTGCCACCGCCGTTGGCTCTGGCTCTGGCCATGACCGAAAAAGACGAAAAAGCCCGCCGGCACCAGATCATGCAGGAACAGGGCTGCTCCGAGCTGGAAGCGGTGAATGTGGTGGCCGAAGAACTTAGCCGGATGCGCGGGTGACGCTATGTGTCACTTAACGGATGTAATCTTGCAAAAGATCAGCTGGCTATACATTGGCCTGTTCATGATCTGGATCGAGCCAGTAATGGCTCAGGTAAACCAGACTAATCAAGACAAACCCGTTATTGAAGTGATAGTCAGCGATGCGGATAGGGTGACAGGGCTGGCAAATCTGCGTCAGCAAGGTTACGACGTCAAACTCTACAATCTGGATGCACCCAAACAGTTGTTTGCATCTTTAAGTCAAAACTTACCGGCGAAACCGGAAGCGGCCAAACGCATGCTGGAACAACGCATGCAACAACATGGCCGGCAAGCGTTGCAACAGCAGTTGGTCACAGCGTATCAAGGGCTGTCCGTAGCCATTCAGTACCAAATCGATCGCTATCCTGCCGTGGTGTTCGATCGGGGAAAGGCGGTTATCTACGGCGTCACCGACTTGCAGCAGGCTCTGGGTTGGTATCGGCAGTGTCAAATAAGTTTAACGCGATGAAAATTCGACCATGCCGAATGGCTAGCTACATCGTCGCTACTGCCGCGCTGTTGATTGGTGCAGCACTCGCCGACGATTGCATTCATTTGCGGCTGGTTGGGATCTGTATCTGGATTATCTGCACGCCGTTTGGCTGCGATATCGACGTCACTCCGAAGATCGGTCATTTCAATCCGGATGTGCTGGTAAAAGTGACCAATCCACAAGGCGTAGAGCGGGTCGAAGATCCGCAACGCAGCGATACCTACAACCGCAATCACAATAACCTGATTCAGCAGGATGCAGTAGCGGTGGGCCATCCTCTGACTGGACGGATTTATTGCCCGTCCAATACCTCGGCGGGTTCGCCGTACTTCGTTTCCAATCTCGATAAACCTTCCTGGCGTTGGGGCGGTTTGGATGCGCTAAATCCGGCATCCTGGGTACCGGGCTTGCGTGAAATAGGACATTGGCCGCTGAACTATTGGGGGCATGTTTATCCGCGAACCGGCTGGACCATGCAGGCGGAAGCACCCAAGGCTGCCGCGGTGGTGGCGCAACGGGTGGGTGACATCATTACCCGCGACGGCCAGCCGCACGTGTATCGCAGTATTCTTGGCCCGAGTTTATTTGTCGATGATCAAAAACTCACCTGGTCACCCAGCAGCCTGATCGAGAACAGCAATGAAGCGGGCTGGTGGCAACCGACCGAACCGAAACTGGAGCAATGTTTGCTGTTCGGTGTTAACGATGTGCTGGATAGTCGCGGCTGGGGCGGCGGGCGCGTAGCGGAAGACGGGGCATACATCCATGCGCTCTGGCGGCCTTATACCTGCTGCGAAGTCAAGGACGGTGTGTTGATCGTGATTGATTTCATGCCGTATCCGAGTCCTATTGTAACGAATTGAGGAGGAGGTCCATGCGAACTATAGTCCGTTTAGTCATGCTAGGCTGCTTGGCGAACTTCAGTGCGCCGCTTTGTGCGGCCCCGTTGGCCAATAGCGACAACAGCGATTTTTACTATGAAATCGGCGGAGCCCGCTCAATCTCGGTGCCTGCCAATACGCAAGTGAACAGCTACGCCATTAACGGCGCGCTTGAACTCGGTTTGGGTTACAGCTGCGGAAATTTTGATCCCACCCTGGGGTGGCGAATCTACTCAATGGCTTGCAGCAAACCGGCAACAACCTGGTCAACGGTGCCGTCGGTGCGGTGCAGGCCGCGATCGGCGGCTTACCGGCCCTAGTGTTGCAGCGCATCGATCCGGGGTTGTACGACTTGTTTCAAAATGCCGTGATCCGGGCGGAAGCGGCGATCGCACTGGCCAATAAGACTTGTGAAGACTATGAACAAGAAATTCGCCAGGGCAAAAACCCGTATGCAGGTTGGGGCGATTTATCCAAAATCATCGACTGGAAAGTCCAGATGGGCAAAAACGGCTACGGCAGCTCCAAGGTCGATGTTGTGCAAGCCAAGCAACAGGTACAAAAAGCCAACGGCCGGAACGGTATTCCGTGGATAGGCGGCAAGAAAGCCGGCGGCGTTCAACAAGCGGCTATACAGGTGACTCAGGATAGCGTTGTGGCAGGCTACAACCTGACATTGAACCGGACAGCCGATGACAGCTCGGCGCCCAAAAAGTCGAAAAGTAAGCCGCGCCTGGTGGAAGTGTTCGCCGATCCGGGCGAAGCTTCGCAATGGGCGGTCGACGTGTTGGGCGATGTGCATATCCGCACCCACGACAACCATCCGGTTGAAACTGTTCCGGGATACGGTTTATTGCCCAAAGTCGAAAAAGACATGCAGAGCATTCAAAAGGATCTAAGCGATTTGGTGTCAGGCAAAACCCAAGCGACGCTGTCTAATCTGGAAAAAGTTTCCAGCGATGCCGTGTTGATTAACGGCGACGTCATTGCCGCGATTAAAACGCTGAAACCTTCCGAACGAGCGGTAGCTGTCAGCAAACTGGCTTCTGAAGCGGCGATGACGCGCACGGTGGAAAAAGCCATGCTGATACGGCGCCTGTTGCTGACCGCCAGTCGCGAACCCAATCTCGGTGCCACCGAGGCTAACACCGCCATGCAAGCGTCCGTTGCCCAGCTGGATCGGGACATCGCCGATGTGTTGTTCGAACGGCAAGTCCATAACGAACTGGGCTCGAAAACCTCGGCATTGCTATTGGCTTTGCAACGGCAACAGACCGAACGCGGCAGGGCCGCGTTGCGTCCGGCCGGTTCCGATGACGCCATTTTGCAAGACGGGGCCATCACGCCATGAGGAGTAAGCGGCACCCCGATCACCGCCGCGGCAATGGGTTTGTTTACGCAGCTTTTGCTGTTACGGCGGGTGTTTTTTTGCTGGTTTTGCTGTTCGCGCAAACCTTTTCCGGTTGGGACGGCCTCGCAAGCGTCATGCAAGCCGGCAAGTTTGGGCTCACGCTGTGGCGGCTGTCGTTATTTTTATTGTTGATCGGTGGCTGGCCGGTTTTTACGAATCAGTATGCCGATTGGGTTGGTTTGACTGCCGAACAAACGGCCAGTCTTAAAGCCTATCGCTGGAGAATGGCGGTATGGCTGTTGGTGATGGAAGCGCTGTTTTGCCAAACGTTGTGGCTGGGCTTTACACGGACCCTGGTCGAGATGGGGGACAGGGCGACATGAGCGTATCCAGTTATTTGGAAATTTATCTGACCCAGTTTGGCTGGTCGCTGTATGGCCTGTTATGGGACATTCTGGTGCAAACCGGCTTGGCCTATTTACCGTTTATTGCCATGTTGCTGCGTAATATCGCAGAACCCATCAAGAGCCAGGAAGCCAAGGATGCCTCCAGCACTTCGTTACGGCGGATCGAGATCGATTTGATTAGTATGTTTACGGTGATTGTGTTGGCGGTTCAACCGGTATTGACCATACAAACCACCGGCTTGAACGTCAGCAAAGCCTGCGCGAATGGAAAAGCCGTCACAGGCGGCAGCACCGGGACTACTTATGACAGCACGTTTACTAAGGCGGCTTTGGGTGGCGTCAGTGCCAAGATTCCTGTTTGGTGGTACGGCGTATTGGCGGTGACCGGCGGCATCGACGATGCGGCGATTGTCGGCATCCCCTGCAGTGCCGACTTGCGGCTGACTTCTTTTAAAATCAGCAATGCCCGCATCAAAGACCCGCAGGTGAGACAGCAGACCCGCTTATTTTTTAACGATTGCTATGCGCCCGCCATCGCGGCGTTTTTGGATACCGGCCAAAGCTTGCCGAACAATCTCGCGCCTGACGATCTGGACTGGTTGGGTTCGACGTTGATGCTGAACGGGGCTTATCAAACCCTGCGCGCCAGTACCAACATTCCGGGGTTTAGTTTCGACAAAAACCGCGATCTGGAATACAACCCGGCAGTTTATCTGCCAAAGGACGGCAAGCCGACCTGTGCCCAATGGTGGACCGGGCAGGGGCATGTCAACAACATAGGCTTGCGCGACGCATTAATTGGCCAGATCGACGTCTCTTATCTGACCGATTTTAAAACCACGGTCGCTGCCTTATCCGGCACGTCCAAGCAAGACGTTGAAGATATCGCTCTTAAATCGCTGATCGCACGAGAGGAAGGCTACTTCAACGGCCTGCGTGATCTCAATCAGTACAACGATCCCAGTATGGCTAATGTCGGTAAGTCCGTCGCCGCTACGCTGGGCAGCTTGGTCGAAGCGATGTCGTTTTATCCGGCGATGTACATGATGAAAGCGGCCGCGCCCATCGTCCAAGCGGCGATTCTGATGCTGATTTACGGCTTGATGCCGTATTATTTTCTGTTTTCAGCGTACGACATCAGCAAGGTGGTGTTTATGTCCATTATCGTGTTTTCGGTCAAATTCTGGACCGTGTTATGGGCCGTCGCCCATTGGCTGGACAATCATTTGTTAACCGCCATCCAACCTGGCTGGTTTCAACTGCAGGATGCCGTCAGCCAAAACAATATGGTCGTGACCATGGTGGTGGATTTTGTGGTTGCCGGGTTGTTTGTGGTCGTGCCGCTGTTTTGGTCTGGCGTGCTGGGATGGGCGGGGTATCGGGTTGGGAGTGAAATGATGAGCAGTGTACATCGGATGAGAGACAACGCCGGAGCAGCAGGGATGGTGGGAGGAGCTGTTGTAGCGAAAGCAGGTGGAAAAATTATCAAATAGCTGTCTTCAACTCGTCTACGAGGGGTGGTCATGAATATAAAGTTGGCGCTTTCTTTATCCGTTATTCTCAGTGTGAAACTGTCCATGCTTAGGGCGGAAGTCGTTGACCGTGAACTCGAAAGTTTGCTGAAGCAACAGGTAACCATCAACGAAGGCGTGCAGATAAGACAAGTTATGCCGGTGGAACTCGACGATAGTATTACGGGCGTTGAAAAGGCCGTGCTGTGGACAATCCTGGGGCCGACTTATTGGCGCAATCAGTTGAGTATTTTAGCCAACCAACCAGAGCATCTGAGGCTTTTGGCAACAATTCCGGTTACCGGTATGGCAATCGGATTCGGATCCGTAAAACCGGATGGCACGTTGCAGGTCAAAACCAAAATCAGTGTTCCGAACGATCCTTTGTGCTGCCCAAGCCAGGCTAAAATGCTTTACTTTCGTTATCGGGCAGGGCAGTTGTCGGCTGTCATGCCTAATTCGCAATAACGTATGGCGAATTCCAGGCGACTGATTGTTCTGGGGCTATCCTTTTCAGCGCTGCTTTGGGCGGCGTCTGAATATAGCGACTACTTGGCTGCACTGAGCGCAAAAGAGTCCGGTAACAAGCCAGCCAGCGTGAATCCTTACGGGTTTTTGGGCAGCTATCAAATGGGCGAAAGCGCTTTGATCGATGCGGGTTATTACCAAAAAGATCCGACTCCGAACGTCAACGATTGGCAAGGTAGCTGGACGGGAAAAAACGGTATTTACAGTAAAACCGATTTTTTGGCCAATGCCTCCGGGCAAACGCAAGCCATCAGCGATTACAACAACAAACAATGGAGCATGATACAAACGTTGGGGCTGGACAGTTACGTAGGTCAAACAGTGGGCGGCATGCTGTTGACCGAGTCGGGTTTGTTGGCCGGCGCTCATCTGGTGGGGGTGGGTGGGCTTCGATCGTTTTTAAAGTCCAATGGCACAGTGCTCCCCAGTGATGCCAACCACACTGCAATCACCCAATATATAGCGGCTTTTAATGGCTTTAACATCGCGGCAATTACAGGCAATACGACTTCTGGCGGCAATAGTGTTAGCGGAATGCAAAATCCACAAGCCGGTAAACATCAGCCATCGCTTTCGACCGCTTTTGCCTCTGGCGCTGGGGGTATAAGCTTTCAGAATATCAAAACGGCGATTCAGTCGATCATCGCCATCCTGCTGTTTTTGTGGACAGCCTTTGTTACCTGGGGGCAATTCAAATTATGGGGTGATAACGGGATCTCGATGATGGGGATGCAGACCAATATTCTCAGAGCGAGTGTCGTGATGCTGTTATTGATGTTTATTTTTATGACGTAGACTTCCTACCAAATCGGAAAGTGGTCAATAAAGACCGCCTTCTCGAAAACCATCGTCCCATTTTCCAGTGGCGTAATTGTAAGCAGAGCCACCCCATTTGGCCTCGAAATCTTGTTCAATTCGATCTGTCAGACCTATCCGAGCGACTAAAATAAATCCAAACACATAAAAAACAGCACTTACCAAATTTTCGATAAAAGGCGTGAACAGTATGAATGTTGCAAGCAAGGTTCCTGCACACCAAAAGGCTACTTTATTTCTAATCAATGGCCTTGCCTGTTTCAATAGGACGCGGTGAATTGCGCCGATCAGCAATTTGAAATGAATACACCGAGTGAGACCCAATCCCAGCAAGCTCAGGATCAACAGGCTAGCGGCAACTATCATTGCTAGGCAACCGGCAACACCCAGATTGACTATCCATTTAACGCTGTTGTCGGCATCGAAAATCAACCCCATCACCAGAGGAAAGGTCGCTACGCAGCCGGCAAGAATCAGCCACTTGCCGGCGCAATTAAGCCAGAACAACGCCTTGTCATTGAAAAATGAAGCATCGCTATTCCGTTGCAAGTTGCTGAGCACGGTGTTCAATCGGTAAATCGCCGTCAGCAGACAGAGGGGTAAAACAATGGCCAGAACGAATAAAAATGTTTCCAAATTGCCCTCCGATACAACGAATGCAGGCTCTTAGGATTTTGGTTGTGGCGTCAGTAGCGCAGTCCAAGATTGAGGTTAGCGGCTTAACTGGGTTGGCTCAATGCCTAGCCTAGCAAAATAAAGTGTCCGCTGTCTATCGTTAACTTGGGTTTATTCGTTCCAGCTCGGAAGCGAAGTGCGTTCTTTAAAAACCTAAACGCCAAATTTAGCGTTTTTGCTATTGGGCCGTAGCTGGCATTAGTTATCATGAGGACTCGCTGAACTCAATATCTGGCCTATCAATTCGATCGGATATGAGCATGACACAAACGCTTGAATTCATTAAAGCCTTTACCTGCTTGGGCTTAGATAGCTGCTATCGCTACTCATGCTAAAACTCAGATGGTTTAAAGAACCGATCAAAAAGGTACCTGCCGCGCGGAAACCTGATGAGTTGAGCGATATTCCTCATTTGCTGCCAATACAAACTGCGGCCGAACTTTTGACAGCTCATCACAGCTTTTTGGTTCAAATTGAGGAGCTTGCAGGCTTGGCCAAAGAACCTTTCAACGGCTTTTATTTAACCGCAATCCAACGTTTTGCCCGTTTCGTACAACAATTGCCCGCTTCCGAAGTACATCATCATGCAGGCCCGGGCGGTATGTTGACGCATACTTTGGAAGTGAGTGTCATTGCCCTGAAAGTGCGCCGGTCTTATTTATTATCCGAAACTGGCGGGGCGGAAGAGATTGCGTCTAAACAGGATTTATGGACCTATGCGGTTTTTCTGGCGGCATTGTGTCATGACTTGTCTAAGGTGGCGGTCGATCAAACCGTCACGATATTCGACCGAAATCGCCAGCATCAAATGTGGGATCCTTGGAATCAATTTATGGACGAGCAAGGTATAGGCTATATCGCTGAATTTGTGCCCAATCGGCGCTATCGGCTGCATGAAAAAGCCACGCCGTTATTGACCAACAAAATCATACCGCCACTGGGACTGCGCTGGTTGACCAGCGATCAAAACATTTTTGCGCGCTGGTTGGCTTGTGTTTCCGGCTATCTTGAAAATGCCGGCAGCCTGGGCCAGATCGTCAACATCGCCGACAGTCAATCGGTGGCGGCCAATTTAGGGGCCGATGACAGCCGCATGTCCACCGTGAAAACCATACCGTTACATGAAAAAATGCTGACGGCCTTGCGATATTTATTGGCGGAAGGCACCTTGCCATTGAACCGAAACGGCGCCGCTGGATGGATACAAGGCGAATATTGCTGGATGGTCAGCAAAAGAACCGTGGATGCGGTTCGGGAACATTTGATACGCGAAGGCCATACCGGTATCCCAACGAAAAATAGCCGGTTATTCGATCTATTGCAGGAACATGCGGTGCTAATCCCTTACGGCGACAAAGCCATCTGGACGGCATGCATAGCAGGAGAGGGCTGGTGTAATGAATTAACCTTAATTAAAATCCCGCTGACCAAAATCTGGAGCAATCCGGAACGACGACCGGAACCCTTTGCAGGTAGTATCAGTGTCATTGAAAGAGAATCGTCAGTAGTCAACGACACCGTCGATGCAAAATTAGATCCGGCACAACCCGCATCTGCTAAATGCTTGACCTCGAAGAACATCGAAAACGACAGGACCGAAATCGATACGGACGATACGACTATTTTGCCTTTGATGGTTGATAGCGGTATTGATGAGTGCCCTGAAATTACGCACGATGCCAATCTTGATGAGCAATCCAGTAACCCAGATAAATCAACAAAAGAACCTATCGATCCCGTCGATGGCTTTTTTGCATGGCTACAAAACGGGATTCGCCAAGGCATTATCAAAATCAATCAACCCAAAGCCCGCGTGCATTTGGTTAACGAAGGGGTTGCCCTGATGACCCCCGGCATTTTTCAAGATTACGCTGTGTTTCAGGACGGCAACCCTGGAAATTGGTCCGTCATCCAGAAAAAAGTCTTGAAAAAGAACTGGCATGTAAGGGGAGAAAACGGCTTGAATGTAGTGAAATATCAAGTCAGTGGCGCCAGCAAATCGACTACCGTCAATGCCATTCTATTTGAAGAGCTTTCAACTGTATTCGGTGCAGGGTCTGCACCAGCCAGTAATCCACATTTACAAAAAGTACCTTAACGACAAAATGAGAGAGGTAAGGTGCGTTGATCTCAACAAGCCTAACTATCGCGCATTTAACTATGCCTTGGAGCGGCAATGGCTTGGCTGTGGAAAGCAAAGAATGACAGCTGATTTAATGGTGCCATTAAAGGTCTTTGATATTCGGATAGATCTCTCTCGAATGATTAACGCGTTCGCGCAAATCCAACCCTGGTTTAAAGTGGGTGGCATAACGGCTTGGTAAACTTACTCGTTCACCCGTTTTAGGGTTGTGGCCCATGCGGGCGGCTCGCCGGGTAATTGAGAACCCACCGAAACCGCGAATTTCAATGCGTCCGCCCGTCGCTAAGTTATGAGTCATACTGTGAATCAGGCTATTGATGGCCAGTTCGACATCCCCTCGCAATAAATGTGGTAATTTTGTTGCCAGTTGTTCAATCAATTCGGATTTGGTCATCTTGATACAGCGAGTTCTGTAAGTGCGTGTATTTATTGTCTACCGCTGACGCTGCATTGATTGGCAAAACCAGCAGCATGCGGGCCACTTGTGCATAGCGGTTTTGGTCTCTGGCTTTAAGTAAGCTTAGCAAAAAAAAGGTTTGGGATGCATTCACTAAGGAATGGATAGTAGTGATGTGATGTTGGAGTCATCGATCCTGTGCTGTGTTCCGGTGCCTGCGGTTCGGTTGTTAAGATGTCGAGCTCATTCGAGCAATCCGAAAATCTTTATCAGCGGTTGGAATCCCGGCGAAAAAGTGTTACATCAAAGCAATTTAATGATCTTTGTAAATCATAGAATATGTTACGGGTTATATGATAATTTTTTTGATGGCACAAGCGAAGTCTTTTGGGGTGTCACATAAAGGACCGGTGTCAATGTCAGAAGACGACTGCACCATCTTATTGGGCTAGAACCACTTAGTGCAGTCAACTATTGAGCAAAAAAATATCAATAGACATCTGCACAGTGCGTCATTATGCTCAATACTTCTCTTCACTGAAGTGAGTATTTGGTATGGAACCCGAGTCCACTAAATTCACTGAACAGGGAGTGTTGACTTTATCTCAAGAACATTGGGAGCTGGCTCGTGAGCGAGCCAGTATCATTGGCCGACTCGCGGCCTTAGAAATCGTTGGACATCAAACAGCCGATGAAGCCGCCCAAAAATTGGGTATCTCCCGAAGACAAGTTTATGTCCTCATTCAAAGATTCCGGCAAGGTACCGGGTTAGTGACGGATCTTGCCCCAGCACACACCAGTGGGGGCAAAGGTAAAAGGCGATTAGTCGAAGCGGTAGAAAATATCGTCAGTGAATTGATACGGAAAAAGTTTATGAATCGGCAAAAGCTGACTATCGCGAAACTTTACCGGCGTATTAAACAGGAATGTAAGACGAGAGGATTACCGGTTCCCGCCCGTAATACGGTTGCCCTAAGAATAAAATGGTTGAATCCAGTGCAGGTGAAACAAGCACGGGAAGGAGCCGATGCTGTTCGATCTTTGTTGTCAGCCGGCGGTACGCCGCCAGAAATCACCGCCATTTTGGAACAAGTTCAGATTGACCATACGGTAATCGACCTAATTGTCGTTGATGAACGCGACCGGCAGCCTATTGGTCGACCGTACCTGACAATCGCTATTGATGTGTTTAGTGATTGCATTGTCGGTATGGTTGTGACGTTAGAGCCTCCGTCCACCGTTTCTGTCGGACTCTGTCTAGCCCATATGGTTTGCGATAAGCGTCCCTGGCTTGAACAATTACAGTTAGATGTCGATTGGCCTATGAGTGGAAAACCCAGGTCAGTTTATGTGGATAATGCGCCGGAATTTAAAAGCGAAGCGTTGCAGCGGGGCTGTGAACAACATGGCATTTTGCTGAGTTATCGTCCGCTAGGGCAACCGCATTATGGCGGTATTATTGAACGGTTGATAGGCACCATGATGGGGGATATTCATGAGCTCCCCGGTACCACCTTTTCAAATCCGGAAGCTCGCGGCGATTATGATTCTGAAAAAAAGGCCGCGTTAACACTCCATGAATTGGAACGCTGGCTAACGATAGCGGTCGCTTATTATCATGGTGAAGCACATTATAATGATCTACAAGAACCCCCGGCAAAGCGTTGGTCCAAAGGGCTTACCTTAAATGGCCCGCCGCCTGTTGTCACTAATGCAAAAGCATTTCTGATCGATTTTCTACCGATTATCCGACGCTCCTTGACGCGTACCGGTTTTAGAGTCGACTACATTGATTACTTTGCCAATGCGTTAAAGCCCCTAATTGCTCGGCGGAAGAAGGGCGGCACTATGTTCCTGATACGTCGCGATCCAAGGGATATTAGCCGTATCTGGGTATTGGACCCGGATAGTCAAAAGTATCTGGAAATCCCTTACCGCTCCTTGGAAAACCCTGCCATTACGTTGTGGGAACATCGTCAAGCCATCAAACGGCTGCGAGCTGAAGGTCGGGACCAAGTGGATGAAGTTTCTCTGTTTCGGATGATCGACCAGATGCGCGATATTGTCCACGATGCCCAAAAAGCCACGAAACGAACTAGGCGAAACAATGAGCGGCTTAAACACTTAACGCATTCGACAAAGAAAAGTAAACCCCAGATACCGCCTGATTCCGACCAATCGGAAATTAAGTCTGCCGTACCCTTCAGCGACATTGAGGAGTGGTAACGATGAAAGACAATTCTATTTTAGACCTATCCTATTTGACCCCTTCCGCTCAGCGCTTGGCACATCTCCCTTCTGCCGAGCGGATCATGCATACACGTGCTGAACGATGGATCGGTTATCCACGTGCGGTGGACGCAGTCAATCGGTTGGAGGCGCTGTATCAATGGCCGGCGAAACAACGCATGCCGAATCTCCTCATTATCGGGACGACCAATAATGGAAAATCCATGATTGTTGAAAAGTTTCGCCGTCAACATCTACCCAGTTCGAGCCCGGACGCTGAGCATATTCCTGTTCTTTGTGTGCAAATGCCATCCGAGCCTTCAATACTTCGCTTTCATATAGGATTGCTTGCCGCGATGGGGGCGCCACTAAGATCGCGTCAACCTATCGCCATCTTAGAACAACAAGCACTGAGCTTAATGCGCCGTATCGGCGTCAAGATGCTGGTGATTGATGAACTGCATAATATTTTGGCGGGTAACAGCAACAGCCGGCGGGAATTTCTTAACTTGCTGCGGTTTTTGGGGAACGAACTTCGAATTCCATTAGTGGGGGTCGGCACTCGCGACGCCTATTTGGCAATCCGTTCCGACGATCAACTGGAAAATCGGTTCGAGCCCTTGATATTACCGTTATGGCAAGTTGACAAGGATACCTGTTCGTTGCTGGCAAGTTTTGTGGCGGCATTCCCCCTACGCCGCCCGTCCAATATTGCGACCGACGACATGGCCCAATATCTGTTAGCGCGTAGTGAGGGCACGATAGGTGAGCTGGCGTTGTTGCTGACCAAAGCCGCTATCGCCGGTATCGATACGGGTGAAGAGGCCATCAACCAAAGGACATTAGCATTAGCTGATTACGCCGGCCCGAGCGAACGCCGCCGGAAATTTGAAAGAGAGCTCAATTGACATCGGCTCAACGATGGCCGATACATCCGGTCCCCGTCGAAAACGAAGCCTTATCGTCCTGGCTATCTCGAATTGCCCGGTGTTACCAAATGGACTTGGAACATTTAATACGTTATGAATGGGGACAAGGACAATTGCTGGATATTGACATTCTACCCCCCATAGGTTTTCTTGAAATCATTGCTCAACGCAGTGGCGTAGGGCTGGAGAGACTTCGACTGATGACGATGTCGGGCTGGGCACCTTGGTTACTGGACAGTTTGGCCCCTGATCCTAATTCTTACGCCAGTTATGTTCATCAAATGTCGGTTTTATTTCCACACCCAAAGCGTCAGCGCAGATTGATACCGAGATGGCGAGCTTGGTTGCCCAAGCAAACCCTACAGCGAGCCTGTCCAAGTTGTTTGAATGAATCACCGGGTCACGAAACATTTAAGCTGATGTGGCAGTTCCCTTTATTTATCAGCTGTCCCATTCACGGATGCTGGCTGCAATCTTATATTGGTGATGGCCAGCTGAGTTCCTGGCATCAACTGGATGCGGCATTAATACGTGAAGCCAGTGACGCGATCAAGACAATGGATAGGCGTACCGAGCAAGCATTGACGTGTGGGCAAGTTGACTTGCCTAGACGACCAGTACATGCTGGCGTTTGGTTCCGGCTGTTACGGGCGTTAATTGAAGAATTGAGTATGCCGGTTTATATCAGCCGGCTGCAATCGAAAGACCTTGCAAGGATATGGGCCACCAGCGGCCACCCTGTTCGAGCAGGACAATCACGCTGGTATCCATTCGAAACGTTAGACCCTTCGGCGCAATTGCAGTTTTTGGAAGCCTCGGCGGTGGCAATGAGCATGATAGAAAACCAAGAAATAAGGGCGCGCGGTTGTCTAGCCCCCTTATTTTTGTCTGAACCAGATCAATTCGTTGATGCTGGTCATCCGCTGCCTGAGCCTCCGGAATCGACTGAGAAAGAAGTTCACTATTGGCAGATAGCCGAAAGATCGTTAGCAAAGACTATTGACGAGGCTCGAACAAACCCAGTAGTCGCAAAAGCGTTGTTTACGGTTCTGCTGTTTGGTCGTCGTGATGCCAAGACCATGCGAACAATCCGAACACATCTATCCGCTTTTGGAATTCCCGCGAAATGGTGTCACAATAAACCAAATTCTTACCCTTTATAACACATAGATTATATTACGGGTTATTTGACATTTTTTGACGGCACTGACGAAGTCTTTTAAATTGTCACATAAACGACCGTATAAGTGACAGGTGAAAAATGCTAATTGGTTATATGCGGGTATCAAAAGCCGATGGTTCTCAGGCATGCGATTTGCAGCGCGATGCCCTCTTAGCCGCCGGCGTTGACCCCGCACACATTTATGAAGACCAGGCCTCCGGAAAACGGGAAGATCGCCCAGGTCTAACCGCTTGCATCAAAGCCTTACGCGAAGGGGATACGCTGCTGGTTTGGAAGCTGGATCGGTTAGGGCGTGATTTACGGCATTTGATTAATACCGTACATGATCTGACAGGCCGAGGCATCGGCCTCAAAGTTTTAACGGGTCAGGGCGCCGCCATCGACACCACGACTGCTGCAGGGAAATTAGTCTTCGGCATTTTTGCGGCACTTTCCGAGTTTGAACGGGAACTCATCTCAGAACGAACTGTAGCCGGTTTGGCTTCGGCGCGTGCCCGCGGACGAAAGGGAGGGCGACCCTTTAAAATGACTGCCGCCAAACTGCGTTTGGCTATGGCGGCTATCGGGCAGCCAGAGACCGTGATCGGAAATCTATGTAAAGAATTGGGTATTGCCAGACAAACTTTATATAGACACGTTTCACCCAAGGGGGAGCTGCGACCAGACGGCGTGAAACTCTTATCTAATGGTTAGAAAATGGGTGGCGACTTCTGTTACCGGCCCAGACCGTGTAAAAACGCAAAAATGGGGTGTTCGAGCAAGAATATGGAATTTAGTTGGGTTTTAAAGCCATCGTGGTTAGCAGGGGAAGCTTCCATTCTGGAAATAGCGGGATCGACTTTTGCCGAAAGAGGACTCTGTAAAGCCCTATTGGCCGACTGGTTTTTCACAACCGTATTGTGAAATAGCACTTAAATGGCTATGACTGATTCACTATGACGACACAATGCCATGTTGGCTTTGATACCTTCAATCAGCGCTTTAAGACCTATGATATTGATCACTCGCTTCAAATTATAGGCCAGCACATGCAAGCTCATTTCGGTGCGAACGTGCGCCAAGGTTTTCATCAGAAAATGCGTGGCCCCCATCCAGGCTTTGAGCGTGCCGAAAGGATGTTCAACCGTTTGCCGGCGAATACGCATACTATCAGACGCTAAGTCCAGGCGAGTTTGCATGGCATCAAGAATACCCTCATGTTCCCAACGCTTGACGCGCCGTTGTGGGCTGGGCGTACATTGTACCTTGAGCGCACAGCTTTGACAGGCCGAACTCCAGTAGCAATGTAATTTCAAACCTTTCTCAATAGTGGAAAAGCGCCAAATCAAAGCCTCCCCAGCCGGGCAGCGGTATTCGTTTTTCTCGGCATCAAAAATGAAATCAGCTTTGCCAAAACGGCCATCAGCTGTGGCGATTGATGTCACGGTCTTGGGCACAATCACGGTAATACCGGCTTCGTGGCAGGCGAGGATTTCTTCGCTTTTGAAATAACCGCGATCGGCAATGACGGTTAAATCTTCAACCCCCATCGCACTGCGGGCTTTTTTTGCCATGCTGGACAATTGGCTTCGATCCACACCCTCGTTGATCACCTCGTGTTCTACAATCAAATGATGTTCAGTATCTACGGCGGTTTGCACGTTATAGCCGACGATACCCGTACCGCGCGTCTTCATTGAGCGAGCATCAGGATCAGTCAGGGAAATCTGTTTATCGGGTGTCTGATTAAGCTGAACCTCGATGTCTTTCAGGGCTTTCATCTGCGCTTTTAAGGCGCCAATTTTGTCTTGCAAACGCTCGGCTTTCGGCTGTGCTACAGCAGGCTCTTGACGATCTGCAGTATCCAGTTCCGTCAAATAACGATTGATACTCGACTCGATCTCTTCCATGCGACGCTGCAATTTCGCGCTGGTGAAGTTGCGATCACGGTTATTGACGGCTTTGAACTTGCTGCCGTCTATAGCCACCAGGGCTTCCGAAAATAATCCCAGTTGCTGGCAAAGCATGACGAATTGGCGACAGACGTTGCGGATGGCCTTACCGTTCTCTTGACGGAAAGTGGCGATGGTTTTGAAATCCGGCATCAAGCGTCCGGTTAACCACATCAACTCGATATTACGCTGAGTTTCTTTCTCCAAACGACGGCTGGATTGGATGCGATTGAGGTAGCCGTAGATGTAAATCTTCAATAAAACGGCTGGGTGATACGCGGGTCTGCCGGTAATGGCGGGTTGAACGCCTTCGAAACCGAGTGACTTAAGATCCAATTCATCCACAAAGACATCAACGACACGAACGGGATTGGTCTCGACCACATAGTCATCCAGACTTTCCGGTAGCAAGGTAATTTGAGTGCGACATTCGCCTTTAATGAATCGAATCATCAGCTGGCTCCGATCAATAAATCCTGAGCGAAATTATACCAAAGCTGGCGTTTTGACACAGTCTGGGCCAAAAGCAGACGATCAAGGTCGGGTTCCATTTTCAATAGTAAAGGCACCCTTTAGCCCAGTTCACTGACTTCTATTGGGCGAGCAAATTGCCTTATAACTGAATCACTAAGGCCTGAAGCTGCCAATAATAATTGATTAGGTGGCCTACTTAGTCCGCTGAGAACATTAATTTTCTTGAGTAGATTGCTTTAGGTGTTTTTCACCTACATGGAAAGTCTTGGCCAAATTAATGATAACGGCAGGATGCGGTAACAGGGTACCCAGAGCTTGTCGGGCAATTACTTTTCTCACTTTTGATTTGCACTTAAATTTCAAATTACTTCTTAATCGGGTAACAAATTCAGGCAGTTAATTTAATGAATTAATACACAAAATTACTTGTAATTTTCCATGTTATCTCTGTACGTTGGTACACATGATTTTTCCTTACTTATCTTTACAATGAGAATTGCCGTCAGTGAAGCCGGCAAACTTTTATTTCGTAGGGGGAGAAAATATGCATTCAAAAACAACCGAACTTTCTATTTCTAAAGGTCGAATAGGGATCCTAGCGGGAACGATCTTATTGGCATTGTCATCTCCGGCGCGAGCTGCGGTGCCGGGTGTAGATCCAAACGAGAACGTTCTTTTACAGTGGAATGATGCCGTATTGGAAGCAATTCGAGAAACCCATCCAGGGCCACCAATGGTTGCTAGGATGTTGGCTGTTTTAAATACCAGCACTTTCGATGCCTGGGCGGCCTTTGACAACAAAGCCCGTGGTACACGTTTTGGACCGACATTGAAGGCACCGGCGAATATCCTTAATGATGCAGGTAAAAAAGAAGCGATAGCGTATGCTGCCTTCCGTGCTGCCTCGGATTTATTTCCACAGTCCGCTCAACAACAGTATTTCAAGGATCTAATGGCTCAGCAAGGTTACGATCCTAATAACGCTACAACGAACAAGAACACAGCAGCAGGTATTGGTAATGTTGCAGCGGGTGCTGTATTGACTTATCGCCATCAAGATAAATCCAATCAATTGGGTAATATCAACGGTGGTGCGCCATATTCCGATTGGACCGGATATCAGCCAGTTAACACACCGGATCAAATCAACGACCCGAATCGCTGGCAACCGCTCCGAGTATCGGATGGCCACGGCGGCACTGTAGTCCAGAAATTTATAGCACCGCATTGGGGACGTGTGTTGCCTTTCGGAATCAAAGATTGGGATAAGGACGTCGTAACTCCCGTGCGCAAAGAAATCAAACAGCGTACTGGTAGAGTAGGCCCAGCGACAGTTGATCAGCCCGAGTATAGAGAACAGGCGTTACAAGTTATTGCTTATAGTGCCTCTTTAACCGACCAACAGAAGGTCATTGCCGAATTCTGGGCTGACGGTCCTAGCTCGGAATTGCCGCCCGGTCATTGGAATTTATTCGCTCAAACGGTTTCTCATCGCGATAACCACAACCTTGATCAAGATATTAAGCAGTTCTTTGCGGTGTCAAATACGGTATTCGATACTTCAATCGCGATTTGGGGAGCAAAGGTCAAATTCGATTCCGTTAGACCTGTGACTGCAATTCATTACCTATTCGGTGGACATACGATTAACGCCTGGGCGGGGCCTTATCAAGGAACACAAAGTATTGATGGTCAAAACTGGGAGCCATACCAAGCATCGACCGTTGTCACTCCACCATTTTCCGAATATCCCTCCGGACATAGTGCGTTCTCATCTGCGGCGGCAGAGGCTTTGAAACGGTTTACCGGCAGTGACGTGTTTGGCGATACTTATACCCAGTCTGCCGGAGTGTCCAGGGTTGAATCCGGCCAAGTGCCAGCAGCAGACATCTCATTGAGTTGGGCGACCTTCAGTGATGCGGCGGACGAGGCGGCCATTTCTCGTCGTTATGGCGGCATTCACTTTGTCGATGGCGATGTAGATTCTCGTCAAATGGGTCGAAGAGTTGCGAAACTGGATTGGCCGGTAATTCAATACTATTTTGGTAATTCAAATAGCAAAGAATGGCACGAGGACGAACACGATCATGATGATTAATATCGTTAGCTGATCAAAAATCGTTTGTCATGAAAGCGGGCTTTAGTGGTTAAAACTGCTTTGGCCCGTTTTTTTGGATTGCTGCTTCAGTTGAATAACTTCAAGATAACGTTGCCAATCTTGGTAAGTATCGACGTCCCATTGCATAGCCAACTCATACATGCTCAGTCCACTCTTCTTGGCTCTGCGCCGGGTGTTCGCCATAACCTGGGAATTGCTCCAGACCATATTGCTGAATAAGGTTGGCTGAACAGAATTTAGACCGATCATCACATAACCACCATCTTCCGCCGGAGCGACAACAACATCGTGACCTTCGTGCAACTTCATAAAAGCTTGATGGATATCGTTAAAGGAAAGACTTGGACAATCGCAGCCCATCAGTAAGGCATATCGATATCGGCAGAAACCGGAATCAAGTGCGAGGTGCATACGAGTTCCTAAATCGATTCCGTACTGTTCTTGAAGTGTGATTGGGTAAACGCGCGCGCAGTCCTGAAAAAAATCATGGTTAGCGTCGGGAGCACAGTAAAGCTCAACCGGACACAACGGTTGTTGAACAGCTCTATCCAATGTCATTTTAGCCAGCTGCCGATGTGCATTGGCAGCCTGCTCGGCATTTAATGCTGGTTGTAGCCGGGTTTTAACCTGGCCCGGAATCGGTGCCTTGCAAAAAATCTGCAGTACGCTGTCGGGAAACTGATAAACCATGGTTCAGCGTTTGTACAGAGGTCGAAACGGCATGGCTAATAACTGGAAGAAACCCAGTGCTTGTCGGTCGCGAAATCCGTTCAAACCAATAGTCATCTCGGATTGCGGTTGCTGTGATCGATGACAGTAGGTCTTGAACAGGCGGTCCCAGCAAGACAAGGAAAAGCCAAAATTGCTGTCGGTTTCCTGTTGCCGGGTGGAATGATGAATCCGGTGCATGTCAGGCGTGACCAATAGATAACGCAGCATCCGCTCGAAAAGCGGCGGCAGGCTGAGATTACCGTGATTGAACAATGCGCAGCTATTCAGGATGATTTCGAATGCGATGACGGCCAGAGGATCGGCACCGAGTGCCATCACCAGCAATACTTTGTAAGCCATGGACAGCATGATCTCTAAGGGATGAAAGCGCACGGCGGTGGTGGTGTCGAAATCAAGGTCGCTGTGATGGACTTGATGCAGACGCCAGAACCATTGCCAACGATGGGCCGCGACATGTTGCGCGTAAATCGCCAAATCCAGGAAAAGCAGGGTTAGCGAAATGTTTAGCCAATCAGGTACGGGTAAGTTGTTAAACAGGCCAAGCTGTTGGTCGCGGGCCCAGTTCGCCGCCAGCCAGGCTGCCGCACCGATGCTGATGCGCATCACACCGGCATTCAACGCCGCCAAACCGAGATTTATGGTCCAACGTTGACGGCGAGACATACTCAAACGTCGCGTTGGACTTAGCAATTCCCAACTCAACATCGCCAACAAAATGCCGATAAACACGCCAAAGCTAAGCATAGCTTCCATCACCGCCTCCTGTAATAACGCATGGCCAGATCTTCGGGATCGGCACCGAAAAAATACGCTAAACGCAGCCACCACATTAGCAGGATGGTTTTGAATAGTCCGTACTGTTGCCAGCGCCGTGCCGAAGTCAGCACTTTGGCCTTCAAACAACAGGGTTTACCGAGTTTTTTCAGTTTCTCACTGACAGCAATATCTTCCATCAACGCAATCTGCGGAAATCCTCCCACAGCTGCAAATGCTGGTAGGGTCATAAACAAAGCTTGGTCACCGGTTGCAATGCCGGTCAGCCGCGAGCGCTGATTCATCATGAAGGCGATTAGTTTGAAGATGGGGTTAGGGGTGTCGAATGCCACATCGAAACGTCCCCAGTGGAAACCTTCAGCTATGGCTTGGCTAATCAAATCAATCCCGTTTTCCGGCAATCGAGTATCGGCATGTAAAAACAGCAGAATCTCAGCATCAGCTTGCAAAGCACCTGCATTCATTTGTGTAGCCCGACCGCGAGAACTAAGTATGACCTTATCGACCAATGGCTTGGCCATTTCCGGGCTATCGTCGTGACTGCCGCCATCAACCAGAAGCAGTTGGCAACGATCACGTAGACCTTGCAAGGCATGTAATTTAGCAGGGAGTTGTCCGGCCTCATTGAGAACTGGGATGACGATACTCATTTGGTAAGTCATGTCTTGAATTTGTCCCTCAAACCTTACGCCGCCAAGTATGATAACGGCCCAGCCATGCCAGTAAAACCTTGGGCGCATGATTGCGCTTCCAGACCCCCGCTACGTATTTATTGGCTTCGGCCAGGGTCGGATAGATATGAATGGTGCCGAGGATTTTATTCAAACCAATACCGTGTTTCATTGCCAGCACGAACTCGGCCAGCAAATCCCCGGCATGCTCACCGACGATGGTCACGCCGAGAATCTTATCCTTGCCGGGCACAGTCAGCACTTTGACAAAGCCGTGCGCCTCCCCGTCGGCAATCGCCCGATCCAGGTCGTCGAGGCCGTAGGTTGAGACTTCATAAGCGACATTTTGCGCTTGCGCGTCCTGTTCATTCAAGCCAACTCGGGCTACTTCAGGATCGGTAAAGGTTGACCAGGGAATCACCGAATAATCGGTACGGAATTTCTTGAATTGACCGAACAAGGCGTTGACCGCCGCATACCAAGCCTGATGTGCGGCGGTGTGGGTAAATTGATACGGCCCCGCCACGTCGCCGACGGCGAAAATACTCGGGTAATTGGTTTGTTGGAACGGGTTGATTTCCAGGGTGTTGCGCGGCGACAAGGCAATACCCAGTTCTTCGACGCCGTAACCTTGCACATTGGCGGCACGACCGATGGCGATCAACACTTTGTCGAAGGCGATTTTGACGATTTGCCCATCATGCTCGGCCAACATAATGTGTTCGCCGTCTTCGACGATGAATTCCTTGGCTGTGTGATTGACTTTGACGTCGACGCCTTCTGCTTCGAAGCTGGCCTGGACAATGTACGACACTTCCGAGTCTTCCCGCAGCATAAGGCGCGGGGCCATTTCCACATGCGTGACTTGACTGCCCAAGCGGGCGAAGGTTTGCGTCAACTCGCAGCCTATCGGACCGCCGCCCAGCACCAGCAAGCGCTTGGGTAAGTAGCTTAAATTCCAGATGTTATCAGAAGTCAGATAATCGATGTTTGCCAGTCCGGGAATCGCCGGAACTAAGGGCCGGGCGCCGGCGGCGATGACTATAGCGCGGCTGGTGATGGTTTTAACGCCGTCGACTGTCGTGACTTCCACCGCCCAGGGCGAAACGATTTTGGCCGAGCCTTCAATAATTTCCACGCCCAGCTCGGTATAGCGTTCGGTGGAGTCGTGCGGCGCTACGGTTTTGATCACCTGTTGCACCCGTTCCATCAAGGCGGCGAAATCAAATTCAGCCTCGGCTTTGGCGATACCAAACTCTCCAGCACGTTTGATATGAGACAGCAACTTGGCCGAACGGATCAGCGCCTTGGATGGGACGCAACCGGTGTTAAGGCAATCGCCTCCCATTTTGTGTTTTTCGATCAACGTCACTTTGGCTTTCACAGCAGCAGCGATATAGGCCGACACCAAACCGCCAGCTCCGGCACCGATGACAATCAGATTGTTGTCGAAGTGGTTCGGTTTAGGCCAGTTCGCATAAATTTTGCGTTGTTTGAAAAATTCGAGCATTTTCTTGGTCACCAAAGGAAACAGACCGAGCAAGGCAAACGAACCGAGCAAAGCTGGAGACAGAATAGCAGAGAGCGAATCGATTTTCGCCAACTGGGTGCCGGCATTAACATAAACCACGGTGCCTGCCAGCATGCCGACCTGACTGATCCAGTAAAACGTCCTGGTCTTGATCGGCGTCAAACCCATTGCCAGATTGATCATGAAAAACGGAAACAACGGCACCAATCGCAAGGTAAACAAATAAAAGGCGCCGTCGCGGCTCACGCCCTCATCAATGACTTGTAATCGGTTGCTAAATCGCGATATGACCCAGTCGCGCAACAAAAATCGCGCTGCCAGAAATGCCAGAGTTGCGCCGATGGTAGAAGCAAACGAGACAATCAGCGTACCCCATACCAAACCGAACACCGCGCCGCCGGCCAGGGTCAATATCGTCGCCCCCGGTAATGACAGCGCAGTGACCGCGATATAAAGCGCGGCATACAGTGCCGACGCTAGCATTGGGTGAGCCAGACGGTAATAAGTGATGCCGATCTGTTGGGCTTTTAAATTTTCCAGCGTCAGATAGTACTGTAAATCCAGGGCAAAAAAAGTCGCTATCAATGCGGCAACACCCAGCAATAAAAAAAGTCTGGAGGTTTTCATACCGACCTGCCGATTCTGAATAGGCAAGGCTTCGGAGGGTGTTTGCAGGTTTTCTGGGTAAACATCTAAGTTCCTTAAATACTATTGGGCTCGCCTGTTAGTCGTGTTTGCCTGTCGTTCCTGTATGGCGTTAAGGGAATAGGTTGCGGAGCCTTAGTTGAATTGAATGACTCGCTACGAGTCTGTCCGCTGATGAAGAGTAAGCGCGGTTAAAGCGCCATAAGTAGCCACCAGAAAAGGCACGCTATAGGTTAATAACGCCCTGATCACATCGAGTCCTTGCATTGCCGGGTAATCCAAAAACAGTAAGCCGAGCACGGCTTGTGGTTGATTGATCAGATTCAACAGAGTGCCGACGACAAAGGCGATCTTGCCGGAGCGGCGGTATATGCCAAGTCTGATGGCCGTGCGATGCAGATCAAGTAATTTTGCAAAGCAACTTCCTACTGCGT
The DNA here is from genome assembly GCF_014850955.1 of Methylomonas albis. NCBI lineage: Bacteria > Pseudomonadati > Pseudomonadota > Gammaproteobacteria > Methylococcales > Methylococcaceae > Methylomonas > Methylomonas albis. Next base: position 3,435,594 of record NZ_JACXSS010000001.1, on the reverse strand, counting down.
CTTTGCAACCCCTCCACTTAACCATCCAGGATCACCTCTAACAAAAATGTAGATTTGGAGCGCGCTGTATGGCAAAAATCAGTGCGCATAAATCCATGCGATTCGTTCAAAATATGCTATTAAGGTTATATTATTTAAATAGTTGCTCGTTTAATGTCATGCGTAGGACAGCCAAGCAAGCACTTTTGTATGGTTTGCTTAAGCCCGGATAAGGCCAAAGTCAGAGCAAAGCCCCGCCGCAGCTGCTGCCTTGACCGGCAGTGCAACCGTAACAATGGGCGGCGGTGGCAATTGGTGCGTTTTTGAGTTGTTCCAACTGCAACTCGCTAATATTTACTTTGGGTTTGGCTACGGCACCCAATGGCAAATCCAGCATCTGGTTGAAATCGCAGTCATAGACATACCCTTGCCAGTCAATGCTGAGGGTATTTAGGCACATCAGGTTTTCAAGATTGTCGGCGCGAAAACTGTCTTTTAATAACGCGAGATAGGAGTCGAAGCGGCCATGGCTGATCAAGCTGCTGCCAAAGCGCTGAATCGGCATATTGGCGATGGCAAACAGGCGGTTGAAAACGATGCCGTAATGCTGCTGTAAGTGCTGTTTGTAAGCTTGTTCCAGTTGCTGCTGGTCGGGCGGCAACACGGCATCTTGCGGATTAAAAACCAAATTCAACTCCAACCCACTATCCAATTGACCATAACCCAGTCGATTCAGGCGCTGCAAGGCCGCCAGACTGTCTTTGAACACACCTTTGCCGCGCTGCTTATCAACATTTTCTTGCAAATAGCATGGTAAGGAAGCAACGATCTCTACCCTATGTTCCGCTAGAAAATCAGCCAAAAATCGATAGCGTGGGTCTTCCAAAATGGTCAGATTGCATCTGTCGATGACTTTAATACCCAATTGCCGGGCCGTGCGAACCAGATACAAAAACTGCGGATGCATTTCCGGTGCGCCGCCAGTCAAATCCAGCGTGTGAATGTTAGCGGCTTCGGTCAACGCCAACACCTGATCAACGGTTTCGCGACTCATCATCTCGGTGCGTTTGGGACCGGCGTTAACATGGCAATGCACACAACTCAGATTGCACAGATAGCCGAGATTGACTTGCAACACTTCCAGCGGCTTGCGGAGTAGGGCCGGAAAGTCACTATTAATCAGCAGAGGTTTGGAGTCGTACATGCTTAATCCTTGGAAAACCAGATGTCGCCATAAGCGGCAGCAGCTTGACCGCCACCGTTGTCGGTATCGGTCATGATGGCGACGGCATCGATAGCGGTGATGTCTTCACCGAATAGTTTCTTGAAATCGTCCCGGACATTGCGTTTTTCGGTTTGCCAAACGTTCAGTGAGGCTTCCGGCCCACGTAAAGCCAACATCATCGCATGATCACCGGCAAAGGCATTGGGCCAAACGGTATCCTTTTTAGTGTTGCCGGCCCAGACATAATTGATGGCCTTAGTTTGCCAAAATGCCAGACCGCCTTTGACTACCACATACACCCGCGCAGCATAATCGTCGCCGGGTTTGCTTTGTTCGTTCAAGCCGGTCAAACGATTGCCGATGCGCCACGACCAGTTCAGGAAAGGGGTTTGTTCCAAATCGATACGCTTTTCCTTGAACATGCCCGAACCGGCGGCACGACTATCGGCAGTCAATACCGACACGCCATCGATAGCTTGTAAGCCATATATGGTTTCGCCTTTGAAACTTTTCTGCTCCCAGCCCTCCAGCGTATTGCGGCTGAATTCGCCGATAGGCAATTTGTTATCAGCGACTGCCACCTTAATCAGTGTGGGTATGGTTAAAAATACCCACCAGAATATTTTCATGTTTACCCTGCTGTGAGTAGTCTCAAAAAATTATCCATAGCCAAGCAGCAACTGAATAAATATAAGTAATGTAAACAAGCATGATAAGGCGATTAAGATTTTCTCTTAGCTAGATCTTGGATATGCTGAGTATATGTCTGTGCAGTTTTGCGAATGAATTGTGATTGAGTCTTGAAGTTTCGACACCGGGAACACATCATTAAATGCACTCTTACCGTCAGTCGTTCGCCTAAGCCGAGCTTTTTGTCTAAACCCTGAGATATCAGGGAAGTAATGTTCCGACAGCTACGCATTACTATTCTCCTTTTTAACGTTCGTTTGATTAAACCACCGAACTTCCAGGCATTCACGCAGCCGCAAACGGGCTCGGTGCATGGTGACCCAGTAATTGGCGTCGCTTAAGCCTGTTTCCCGGCAGACTTCTTCTGTTTCCAGACCCACGATTTCGCGCAACATGAACACTTTTGCCATTTTCGGCGGCAGATTGTTCTGGCACATTTCGTAAATGGTCCAGAATTCTTGTTGCTTGAGTGCCGCTTCGGGATCGTTCCAAGTTGTAGGGCAACCAATCCAAAGACCGTTGCTCGTGAAAAACTCACCCTCATCGCCTTCATCTGTATTGCTGTAGTCTTGATCAAAACTGTAGAGGTCGACTTCACGGCTGTTGCGTCGCCAATGATCAGCAATTTTGTTTTTCAAAATTCCAATTAGCCAAGTGCGTAAGCTAGCCTTCCCTGCGAAACTCGCAGAAGATTGCCAGGCAGCCAGCAACGTTTCTTGCACCGCGTCGTCTGCCAGTTCGGTGTCTTTGAGTTGAAGCAAGGCATAGCGAAGCAGCATCGGTCGATGCTCGACCAGTAGGGTTTCGCTCAATGGAACGGGTGTGCTTATCTCCTCACTCAACAGCATGCGCTATCAGCCGAGATACCAGGATTGCCAGGTCCGGGGGCGCAATCGAATAAACCAAAATGACGCAACTTATCGCCGAGGACTTGAAAGTGATCACCGTAGCGACTGAGCGCGAGCATGTCGGCAGTGTTGCCGCATACTCTTAATGGTCTGCCGGTCTCGAAATGGTGGTGATCATCTAAATCAAAGCTGTGTGGATGTTGATCAATGGTGCCCAAATAGACGGCGACTTGGCCGAAGTCTTCGCAACGATCCTCCAAAGCCATTTTGAAGGCCCGCACCGTGACAGACTCGAATTTAACCATACCGATTTTTGCGAATACTTCCGGGTCGTCAATGCTGATCGGGTTGTGTTTAGCCCGACGGACGTCTGGGCACCCCAAGTCCTGCAATATGCGCCGGAAGTCCTCCCAATATAGCGCGCCGCCCAGGCATTCGCCCAGCAAGACCGGATCTTGACGTAATTCGACGGGGATACGGCGGTCGGCGAATACATCGGAAAAATACAGTTCACCACCTGGCTTTAATACTCGAAATATTTCCGCCAATACACGAGGCTTTTCCGGTGAAAGGTTGATCACACAATTGGATACCACGACGTCGATGCTGTTATCGGCTATGCCCACGGTGTGCAGATTTTCGATATGCCCGTGCAAAAACTCGACATTAGCGAAGCCGAATTGCTCTGCATGCCATTCACGATGGCGCACAGCCACTTCCAGTTGTTCAGGTGTCATGTCGACGCCAATTACTCGCCCGGTAGGGCCGACCAAGTTCGACAGCAGATAACAGTCCCGACCGGTGCCACACCCCAAATCCAATACAGTTTTACCTTCTAGGGCCGGTGGTAAAGGTGAGCCGCAACCGTAAAAACGTTCCAATACCTCAGGGTGTAAGCCGGCCAACAGGATTTTCAAATAACCGGGCATAGCATCAATGCTACAACAGGCGCTGGTTTTCAGATCGTTACTTGATTTCAATACCTGGCCATAGTAGTTCTGGACGGATTCGTTGATTTCGATAGAGCTAGTCATTGGGATACCTCAAGTGGTAATGTCTGTATATAGAAAATAGGAAGATTGATGTAATTATTTTGGCGTATCGTGTTCACGAACAGCAGGGTGGAGTTTTCATGGCTGGCTCGAGGATACGCACAACAAAAACGGCAGCGACAATACCACCCAACAAAGGACCGACTATGTAGACGAAAAAAAAGCCACCGTCTTGATCCGGGAACGCGGCATCATTCCACCCCATTAAAAAGGCGACCATGCGCGGCCCAAAGTCCCGTGCGGGGTTTAATCCGGCTTGAGTGAGCGGAGCAATTAGGCAGATGATAGAGGTTACAGTCAAACCGATGAAAACTGGAGCCAACCCGTCATCCGGCCGGCCAACGTTACAGCCTTCGGTTAAGGCGAATATCATCAATACTAACAACAATGTCCCAAAGGCTTCCGCAATCAATGCCAAGTGCATGGATACGACAGCTGTACTGCCCGGACTGAGGTAGTACTCACCAAATAGCATAGCGGTTTTGATAGAGTCAGCAGTGCCTCGAATGATGCCATGAGCTGTTTCATAAGCCGCAATTGATGGCGAGAACAGCCCGTAAATGACCAATCCCGCTGTAACGGCTCCGACAAATTGACTGATTATATAAATCGGTAATCGGGCAATCGGCATCCGTCCACCGAAGACCATTGCTACACTGACGGCAGGGTTAAGATGCGCACAGGATAAATGCCGGGTCAGGTAAATAGCCAGGGTCACGGCTATTCCCCAGACTAAGGCAATCTGCATTAATCCTTGATGTGCATTAAATAAAACCGAAACAGCAACAGATCCACAGCCGAACAAGACCAATACAAAAGTACCTAGCGTCTCACCAATCATTTCTCTCAAATATTTTATCGACATATTTCCACTGGGTCGGTTTGTTGCTTCATCGTAAGCCTTAGCCCGGTTATAAACGAGTAGTTCGACTAAACTCAAAACCGATCTTCATGCTGTTTCTTGTTTTTTGACTTTTAAAGTTTGATGTTAAGGCAGAGTGTGATTGCTGCCGAACAAATAGCCGCACACGGCAAGGTCAGCAACCAGGATAAGGCAATTGACGTGATCACTTCTGAATTGGCCTTGCCGCTGACCAAACCAATGCCAAATAATGAACCTACCGAAACATGGGTGGTGGAAACCGGCATACCAAGTTTGCTGGCAAAAATGACTAACAGTGCCGTAACCAGATTAGCCGATAAGCCCTGTCCATGCGTGATGGTAGTGATTTTATGACTCATGGTTTCCGCTACCCGTCGGGCATTGAACACTCCACCCAACATCATCGCCGTAGCAACCAGAATAATGATCCAATGCAAATCAAAACCGGGAGCCAGCAATAACAAGGCGGCAATTTTCGGTGTGTCGTTCAGGCCGCGCGCAAAACAAACTGCGCCGGCGCTGCAAAAATGCAGCCCATCTCGAAGGCGCTCAAGATTAAACCCCAAAACCAGGCTAGATTCTCGCTCAGCGCAAACCTCGTGACGATCAAGGCTTAAAGACGGAACGATTGCTGAATCGATTGCCAGGGTCATATTGACGTTACTGACCAACGCCATACTTTCCGGATTTTCAATGCATAAACACAGGTCATTAGTTAGTTGTCTGTGGTTATGCCAAATGCTCAGACCTCGATACAACAAGCCCGCAGATAATAACGCCACAAACGGACTCAATAGCAATGGCAGTACGAAGTTGTTCAGCAACGGTGCCAGACTGAGATTACCGGATGTCGCTAATAGGGTGCTACCCGCCATGGCGCCTAATAAAGCGTGAGTCGTTGAAATCGGAAAGCCATAACGAGTCGCTAGAATCACCGTCATTCCAGCGCCACCCGCGACGGCAATCATGAACGGTAAAGTGTGTATCAATTCGTCCGGTGCCAAGCCTTTACCGGAAAACTTGACCAGCAAAGTCTGTGCTAAAAACAGCGCGGAAATCGAACCGGCCAATGTCGTTAGCGTTCCCCAAGTCAGAGCCTGCCGAAAGTTCGCGGTGCCGCTACCGAACAAACTCGCCACACCCTTGAAGTTATCATTGGCACCATTGGCATAGGCCAGAAAGCAGACGCTGATAAATAAAATGCTGGTGAGCATGAGAAATCTCCTGGATTGGGTCGACTATATGTTCTAAGTCGTTAGGAGAGGATCAAACCTTACAAAAAATATTCTGTAATCGAGAAATCAATGGTAAGTCATGGTGATAAGCAACATCGTAAGTTCATGATGGGTTGGTTTTTTCGAAATTGCCTAGTACCTCGCCAATGAACGACGTTACAGATATCTGTTAAAAATGCTTAACTGTTCGGTTTAAATGCCCAAAGCACGTTAAATCTTAGTTTCTCCCGCGAGCATTCCAGTTACAAATGCCGCGGGCAATCCCGCCAAGATTTTATAAGGATGCCAAGCTGTCGGTACAACCTGCAGTCCAAACTGGCATGATCGTCGAGTCTACGACCCAAAGACCAGTGGAACAAACGCTGTTCTAATTTGATCGGCAAATCGTTGATGCTGGCAAAGCGCCGCTGTATGAAGCCTTGTGGGGTGAATTCCTAATTCTGATTATCGTAACTGCGGAATCGCTGGCCGGAATCGTCGCGCCATTCGTAGGCAAAGTGCACCGAAAGCCGTTGATCGGGAAAACCCACAATTCCTTAATCAATCGATAGCCGAATTCTTTGACCCAATAGCGTCGCAAGGATTACCCCACTTGTTCGCGGCCTTGCGGAAATTCGGCGCGGTTACGCCAGGGGATGTCTTCGGTATAGATCAGCGCATCGCGATCCGGGTAGCATTAGTTTCAGGCATCCGCTGGCTGCGCACTTTCTGATCACGGCAAGAGTCCTTCGAGATAGTTCAGAAACCTTTCGCGCCGCGAGAGTTTGCCTTAGTTGGTGTATTTGGCATAGCTCAAACCGGGCTTTTGATACTGTTCCATTTGCGTCATCTCGAATATGGGTATGTGCTGAATAATATCACTCGCGGGTTATAAATCAGAAGTTCCTCGGTTCTCACGCAATTTATCGAGTACCGAAAACGACGCTTGGGTCATTGTAAACACCATCATAATTTCCGGCACCGTCAGAGCCTGAAAAGGTAAGTACATTACGTGTGTTCAACTTCATAATACTTTTTGGTGCTAAACCGTCAGCAACGGGAACAGAACCGCCAACGCCTTGTGCTTTTCCAGGTCCCCAAGGGCTAGACGTAATTTCGCATCGAAAAAAAATCGACCCGCTTGAACCTGTGGGAAGGATGGGTTCACCAGATTGATACCGAATAACAATAGGCTCTCCTTTGTTTATTAGAACTTTAGTGCCGCGAATTTCCTTGAGACTGCTCGGTTGGATTGCATAGCCACCAAACACCACCATGGTTCCTCCTGGAACGGTAATACCTGTCCAATCACCACCAAGCTCAGTTTTAGCTTGCAAAATAAGCAGAAAACCGCCGTCATGTACTTCCCAACCCAACTTATGAATATTATATTTATCAAGAATATGGGCACGATAATTGGCTCTTGGATCAGTAGAAAAGGGAGAAAAGAAAGCTTTACCGTTAGCTGTAGCACTATCGACATTTATTCCAAATCTTTTTAAGAAAAAAGTCTTTGCTGCCGCTTCTTCTTCGTCTATTTGCTTTGGAGTTAAGCCCATGATGGTTTCGAACCAGTATGTTCCAAAGCAAAATAAATTTTGGCAATTAGGTATGTCTTGATTTGGACTTGCAAGATCGTACTGACCATCCATAAAATAGACTGCCATACTTTTAAAACCTTCAGGTATGGCAATCGGTTTGTTTTCTTGAGCATTGGCAGTAAAACTTGCCAGAAGAAAAATACTGGGTAAAGTTATCCTTGAAATAAAACTAACCATTTGATTTTACTCGTTTTGGTATAGATTACTTTTTCCACTACTTAAACTACTTAAGTGCGGTCTGGACTATAGTTGAAGTGAACCCCATTGTAAAGGAACCTCTGATTAATACCTCGCCAGCGCTATAATTCAGCAATATCACCGTATTAGTGATGCCAAATGAAAAATTGAAGGCCCGCTTTTGAGGGGCTTTTTATTTGAACCTATCATCCGGTTCCTCAAAACAGTCGTCATTTGGAAGACTGGTTTATAGAAATAATAAACGACCGCTTTGTAGCGCTAGAACTCGCGGAATCTGTATTTTACTGAATGGCCGGATTGGAGAAACTCGATAGGCCGGTTAGGGTCGAAATGCCACATTCGCAATCTCCCCGAAAGATATTTCTAACCAATCCAGCATATTAAAGTAGTGCAGTTGTCTTCTGACATTCGTGCAGTCGTCTTCTGACATTTACAACCGGTTTCGGACAGTCCTTACAAGGCATGTACTAAACTAGGCTTATCGATTTACGTACATGTGTTATAATTCGTACATCCTTTTCGGACGGAATTAGAACATGTCACGCGTCTTTGCTTACTGTCGAGTGTCGACCACAGACCAGACCACCCAAAACCAAAGCCGGGAAATTCAATCTGCCGGTTTCGCTATTCAACCGCATCGTTTGATTGAAGAAAGCATCAGTGGTTCAGTCGCGGCTAAAGAACGGCCAGGTTTTAATAAGCTGATCGACCGAATGGAATCGGGCGATGTGTTGGTGGTTACCAAGCTGGATCGCCTAGGTCGCAACGCCATGGATGTAAGAGCCACGGTCGAGCATCTTTCTGATTCTGGGGTGCGGGTCCATTGTCTGGCGTTAGGCGGGGTTGATCTGACCAGTTCTGCCGGAAAAATGACCATGCAGGTGATCGCAGCGGTCGCTGAGTTTGAGCGTGACTTGCTGATTGAGCGAACCCAAGCAGGCCTTAGTCGTGCGAAGGCAGCGGGTAAACAGTTTGGTCGACCGCCGGCACTTAATGCGGAAGCTCGTGCTGACGTTGTCAAACGATTGGCCGCAGGCAGCAACGTTTCGGAGTTGGCTCGGGAATTCAAAACCACTCGGCAAACCATTATGCGGATTCGGGAAGCGGCGATGAAATCACCGCAAACTGATAATACGGTCCACTCGCCTGGGGAGTAAGCGATGAATCATCTCTATCTGGAAAGACACGATACCGAAAACAACATGCATCGTTTTTATCAGATGTTTGTGACGCCGGGCCTATTTGACGATTGGTCGTTGATCAAGGAGTGGGGCAGGGTTGGCTCACCCGGTACTGTCAGAACGGAGTGGTTCGACAGCCAGGAAGAGGCCATCGTCGCGGGGAAAAAGTTGTGTGCGTCTAAATGTAAAAAGGGCTATTACGCTATTCGCACAGGTAAATGACACTTTAGATAGTTGTTTGCCCTATGCGATCTTGTACATATTCATTTTCTATATCTAAAAACATTTGCGCTCGTTTCAATTCCTCGGCAGTAGGCGGCTTTTTCGTCGAAAAGTATCCGTTCAATGCTTTTTCCAGATTTTTGAAGGAAAAGTCGCTTTGATAGGCATTTTTAATCACATAATTTATTAGCTGTGCAGAATGATAATCAAGCGGCTTCCCATCAAAGAAGCGTTTGTACAGCCAAATCACTATGTCGATTGCTTGTATTCCGGCGCTATCTGCGGAGGCGCTTATTCTAAATTGACTTCCTTCGACGCATCGTAATTTACGCTCTTCGCCCATCGATAAAATAATATCATTGGGGAAATTTTTATGTATGAGGTGCCACTCTTCAAGAGTTCTTGCAAATTGGCTTTGGCGATCATGAACAATTTCTGCTACTTGTCGTTGCCATTTTTTTGACCTTTGCTCAATGCCATTAAGCAAATTGGAGAAGCCAACCATATTCGGCCAATGACCCAATTTGACAGACTTTGTACTGTAAATACTAATTGAATCTGGGTTTTGTTTAGCCCACTGTATAGCACAACTGATTAGTTGTTTCAGACCTTTGTTAGACATATTCAAAGTATCTTGTTCAAGAGCAAGTAATGTATTCAAAAACATTTGCTGTGCTCTTGCGGCCTTCTTTTCCATAAGCGATAACCAAAACTTATTTGCAGTCTCTTCATTAAGATTAATAGCGAAATGATACGTTAAAAGTAAACGTGACCACCGGCTATGATAATGATGTGGTGGAACTGCTTTATTTTCTGTTGGATCAAATAACGTATCTACAAATTTAGTAACGATTAGATATTTTTTTTCAACGCGAGAAATAAAAAAACGGGCATTGCACTTTTTAAAAAGCTTAAGAAGATCCTCCGCGATTCTCTCGATCTTTTCAGGTCCTAAGTCATTGGCATGTAATTCAGGTTCACCGATCTTCGAAGCGATGGTTTTAATATCTCGCGCATGAAGCAAGTCAAAGTTTATTTTTGTCATCAATGCGGCTGTAATGAATACCGGCTGATCTGAGTCGAAAATTCCAGCGTTTCCGGTTTCGTCAACGTATGCGTACATTTATTACTTCCAATACCTGATAGAAACGATAAGCCCAATAGCGACAAAGCCATCAGGCCAAATGCATTCAATATAGAATATGTTTAGACCTTAAAACAACAATCATTGGAATCCACCTAAGACGAAGGCATCTCATTTTTTAGCGGCTAAAATTTGAATTTTTCACATAAAATGCTCTGATGGTTTTCGTATTCAAGCCTTATAAGTGACTAACATATACAACGCAGAAATCTCAGCAGGCTCCCTGATGCCCCTAGAGAGCCGCCGAATTGCGGCGTTTCTCTTGACTCAACCAACTGAATCCGCATGGCGGAGAGCATTGGTCGAAGAGAATCTTTTGCAAAAAAAAGCGCCTTCCACTGCGCTACGTCAGGCCAAATTGATCAGAAAACGCCTTGAAACACTCGATCCGCCGGCCTGGGAGTTGGTCGCTAACCGTGAGCAAGAGGTGTCTATTCAATTGTTGTTGGTAGCAGCCATTAGGCATAGCCAACTGTTAGCTGATTTCATTGAGCATGTTTACATCGATCACCAGCGCCGCTTAGACTTAGCCATTTTGCCGGGTAACTGGGATGGATTTTTCACCGAATGCACTCATAAAGATCCATCGGTAAGTTCTTGGTCAGCGTCCACTCAGACTAAATTATTCCAGGTCATTATTCGTATTCTGTCTGAAGCCAAATACATTGAAAGCACACGTAACATGAAGCTCACACCGCAATCATTACATCCCGAAGTGAAACGTTATCTATCAACAAGTGGCGACACTTATGTAATGTCATTATTGGAGCGGGCCTAATGGCTTTAACCTTTGAGGAACGACTCAATCAAATTATCCCCAAAATCAGTTCCAAAGAATTCCTAAGCAACAAAGGATTGGGTAATGAAATAGGTTTTTGGATTTTCGATTACCCTCCAGAACGGGAGCTAGAGATGAGGGATTTTCTCACTAGAACAGTTCTCCCCAGTGTGCATAAAACCCAGCCGCCTATCCGAACCGGCGTCATCAATTTATTCGATCTAGTCATACAGCTACTTGAGGAACGCAAGTTGTTGGATAAGGCAATCGAAATGCAGGGCAAGAAAGGGGATGATGCAGTCATGGCTGCGCTACGCCCAGTGCTTAAGGAAGACAAATTGGCTCAAAAAGTGGTGTCCTTAGTAGAACTGGATACCATCGACTTGCTGATTCTTTGCGGCGTTGGAAGCGCTTACCCTATGCTGAGAACTCATACGTTACTTTCTGCTTTGCATCCTCTGATGGGCGCAACGCCTTTGTTGATGTTATACCCCGGTCGTTACGACGGCTACTCTCTGCGGTTGTTTAACAAACTCTCCGAAGATCATTATTACCGTGCCTTCAGATTGGTTCCTGAAGTGCAATAACTCACCTATGAATTAAGAAGAATAAGATGGAAATAAGGGATTTATTCACCAAGCCTATCGACCGTCCCATCAATGGCGTCATCAAAGCCGACCAATTAGATGCCGAAAGCGTTTGGCAGGAATTGGAAGAGTACGTTGTAACCAAACAGCTAACAGAATACTTTCGGCGTTTTTTCGATGCCTATCTAGCTGCTGCCGAAAAAGCCAAAGACCCGACCATCACCGCACGTATGGGTGTTTGGGTATCGGGTTTTTTTGGCTCCGGTAAATCCCACTACATCAAAATTCTGTCTTACCTGCTGGAAAACATTGAGGCCATCGATCCTAAAACCGGTGCGCATAAGAAGGCGGCGGAGTTTTTCGATGAGCACAAGATCAAAGACCCTTTGCTTCTGGCCGATATTCATAGAGCCATCAAAGGTACAGCCGATGTCATGCTGTTTAACATTGATGCTAAAGCCGATGCCAAAACCGACCGTGATGCCATTGTTCAAGTGTTTCTGCGCGTCTTCAATGAAAAGCTCGGGCTTTGCGGTGATGCGCCTCATATCGCTGAAATGGAACGCTACTTAATTTCCAAAGACGCCTACGACACTTTCAAAACCGTCTTTCAAAGTAGAAATGGCAATACCTGGCAACAAGAGCGCGATGCCGTCGATTTTCTGCGTGATGACGTAGTGGCCGCTTTGGCGCAGTCGCTGAATATGACCGACGAGTCAGCGGGCCGCTGGTTCGATAATGCCCGTGATGATTACCGGATCAACATCGAAGGTTTCGCTAAGCTAATCCGCGAATACTTGGAAGCCAAACCAGCCGACCATCGTGTCATCTTTCTGGTCGATGAAGTCGGCCAGTTTATCGGTGACAACACGCAACTGATGCTCAGCTTGCAAACCATTATTGAGCAGTTAGGGACGCTCTGCCAAGGCCGTGCCTGGGTGATCGTGACTAGTCAGGAAGACATTGATGCGGCGATTGGCGAAGCCAACAAAGCCAAGTCTCAGGATTTCTCCAAGATTCAAGCCCGCTTTCATACTCGCTTGTCTTTAGCCAGTTCCAACACCGATGAGGTCATTGGCGAGCGTTTACTGGCAAAAACCGAGCAAGCCCATGTCACCTTACGCGATACCTTTGCGCAAAAGGGCGACATCATTAACAACCAACTGTCCTTTCTGGGAAATGCTGTCAATTTGCGCGGCTACCGGGATGCCGCCGAATTTGTGGCCTACTATCCCTTTGCGCCGTATCAGTTTCAACTGCTGCAAAAAATATTCGAATCAATTCGTAAAGTCGGTGCCACGGGCAAACATTTATCGCGCGGCGAACGCTCGTTGCTTGATGCGTTCCAGTCCGCCGCCGTGCAAAATGCCGGCAAGCGTACCGATGCGTTGATACCGCTGTATGACTTTTATCCGTCCATCGAAAGCTTTATTGATAGTGTCGCAAAACGATCAATTGACCAAGCACCTTATAACGAAGCGTTAGAGTCCTACGACACAAAGTTGCTCAAAGCCTTGTTCCTAATACGGTACATCACGGAAACAGTCAAACCCACCATCGATAACCTGGCAACCTTGTGTGTCGAAGAAGTGGATGCCGACAAGCTCGCCCTTAAACGCCGAATCCAAGAATCCTTAGCCCGCTTGGAACAGCAACAACTGGTCAGCCGTAATGGCGATTTATGGTTTTTCCTGACCAACGAGGAGCGTGATGTTGCCCGCGAACTGGGTCATGTTGAAGTGTCATCCGCAGAACGGACCCGCTTGCTGTCCGAGTTGATTTTTGAAGACATTCTTAGAAGCCAAACCAAAGTTCGCCATCGCGATTCCAAAGGCGATTATGACTTTAACCGGCTTCTGGACGGTACGCCGTGGAAAACCGCCAACCACGTACTGACACTGGAAGTGCTCAGTCCACTCGGTGACGACTACGACAGAATGCAGGAAGCCACCTGCATCATGCGCAGCGCAGAAGGCTCAGGTCGCGCGATTCTTCGCATGGCAGAAGGTCATCGGCTCTATGAAGAGCTCAACCTTTATCTGCAAATCGAAAAATACATCATCAGTCCCAAGGCCGATCAAGCGACACCATCATTAAAACGTATTCTCGGTGACAGAAAGGACGAAAATCGAGAACGGCGCTCACGACTGGTTGAGCAACTTGGCAATCTCATGGCCACCGGCGACTACTATGTTTTAGGTCAAAAACCCGACATTAAACCTGGCTTGCATCCGACTAGCTTGTTGGATGAAGTGATCAATTATTTGATCGCCAACACTTACAGCAAACTACCTTATCTCAAGTACCGTTGTGCCGATCCAGTTGCCGAAATTAAAGCGGTTTTATTGGCAGACGATGTCAAACAATTATCGCCACTAGATAACAGTATCGAAGAACTCAATCCCCTGGCACTCAACGAATTACGCCAATACCTGTTACTGACAGCCTCGCAAAATCGAGTGCTGTTATCGGATATTGTCGACCGCTTTACCGGCATCCCCTGGGGCTGGAAACCTGATTGGGAAATTGTCTTGCTGGTCGCCAGGTTGTTCATGGCCGGCGAGATCAAATTAATGCTGGAAGGATCAGACCTCGATCCGCGCGCGGCGCTTGATCCGTTAACCAAGTCTGTGCGCTTTCGACAAGTATCTATCCTCAAACGCAAATCCGCCGATAGCGTGTCGTTAAAACGCGCTCGTGACTTACATCGGGAGCTATTTGCCAAATTACCCCGCGAAGAGGAAGACGCTCTGGTTGCCGATACTCGCGACAGCCTGAGCCACTGGCAAAACGAACTCAAAAGCTACAGTCACACTGCATCGAATAGATACTACCCCGGCAAAACCGTCATCGATCAAGCTATTACCACTATCGGCAAACAATTGGCCATTCGCGATAGTTACGAATTTATCGAAACCTTGCTAACTGGCAAAAACGACTGGTTGGATTTGGCTGACGAGATTCACGATGTCCTCAGCTTTTACAAAACTCAACTGCCCACTTGGCAACGCATGTTGGAGGCTATGACGGCCTTTGCCGACAACCATGAGGCCTTACAACAGGATGCTGATGCCGCCGAGGCCATTAAGCTAATCATCGCTATTCGGGATAACACTGCACCTTACGGGCAAATCAACCGTATCGATCCTTTACTCATCACGGTTGAAACGGTGAGTGAGCGACTGGCCGGCAAAGAACGGGAAATTGCCCTATTAGCGATTGAGCAAAAATTGGCGGAAGTTGAGTCGGATCTGAATAAGGTGAATGCCGATGCTGCGTTACGGAATAAAGCCTTGTACCCTTTACAACAGCTTAAGGCCAGTATTGCTGGGTTGATAAGCATCCCCAAAATCCGTTATCTGGCCGAACAAGCCGATCTGCACCTGGATTCGGCCATGGATGCCATAGCTGCCTCGCAAAAACAAATGCCGACTGGCGGGAATGAGCCTGTATCTGGCAAACAAGGTACAGAAACATCGGCAAGACCCGTTGTAACGCCGCAGCAAAAGCCCATCAAAGTGATTCGTGCCCAAGCCTTAACCAGCAAAAGCTATCTGGAAACCGAAGCGGAAGTCGATACTTATTTAGCCAAACTTAGACAAGAACTACTGACGGCCCTGGAAGAAGGTAAAAGAGCTCGAATTCAATAAAGGAGCCTGTCTATAAATCGTTGCACTTTCCATGGCAATGACCAATAATTTGTTGAAATCTTCAACAACACAGGAGAGAGCCATGGCTACCGTGAATTTCAGCGTTCCCGACGACGTTAAGGAAGCCTTTAATGTCGCTTACCAAGGACAAAACAAAAGCGCCGTGATTGCCGATTTGATGCGAGAAGCCATCGAACGTGCAGAACGCAAACAACGCAGTCACGATGCGATATTGAGAATAATGGACCGGCGCAAGCACGCACCGGCGATTACCGATGATGAGATTCGGGCAGCGCGGGAAGACGGTCGTCCATGATATTGGTGGTCGATGCCAGTGTTGCGCTCAAATGGTTCTTCCAAGACCGGGACAACGAAGAAGATTGTGATTTGGCGCTAGCCATTCTCTATGGTGTCGATGAGGGGCGCATACGACTCATGCAGCCCCCGCATTTTATTGCGGAAGTGGCGGCGGTACTCACCCGCGAAAAACCAGATGAAGCGGAAGATGATCTGTTTGATTTATTAAACATTGAAAGCCGCGTAGCCAATGAACCAGAAATTTATACAACCGCAATCGACCTCGCAGCACGTTATCGGCATCACCTGTTTGATACTCTCTATCACGCAGTTGCACTAAATACTCCCGGCGCAACACTCATCACTGCCGACACCGCCTATTACCGAAAAGCCGAAGGAAGTGGTCGGATTTTGCTACTAAGGGATTACACCGAGTGAACAAAGCTAAACTCAAAACCTACGCACCACAGGCTCGCAAAGATTTCATCGCCGCCGTCACCGCTCGCGCGCATCGTCTCGGGCTATCTGAAGAAAACGGCCAATTGCAGGTGTCACCCGCCGAAAAAAGTGGAGATCTGGTGATCATTGCCGGACAATCCTGGCCAGCCAAAATCAGCCGCCAACGCGATAACCTCATCGGACTGATGCAGAAACACGGCTTTGCTCAAACCGTGGAAAACGTGGCCTATACCTGGTTTAACCGCTTCGCCGCCTTGCGGTATATGGAAATTCACGATTACCTGAATCATGGTTATCGGGTACTGTCCAGCCGCGAAGGCGGTTTGCCGGAAATACTCAGCCACGCTCCGGAACTGGCGCAAAACGGCAATCTTCCCGGCCTAAATCCGCAACGGGCCATCGAACTCAAGCTGGCTGGCGATCAGGACGGCGAACTCTACCGTCTGACCCTGATTGCCCAATGCAATGCACTGTCCAACGCTATGCCGTTTCTGTTCGAAAAAATCGACGACGAAACCGAACTGCTGTTACCGGACAACCTGCTGCTGACTGATTCGATCATCGCCAAGCTGGTCGATTCGATTCCGGAAGAAGACTGGAGCCAGGTCGAGATCATCGGCTGGCTGTATCAGTTTTACATCAGCGAGAAAAAAGCTCAGGTCATCGGCAAGGTGGTTAAATCCGAAGACATTCCCGCCGCCACCCAGTTGTTTACCCCCAACTGGATCGTTCAATACCTAGTGCAAAACAGTATTGGTCGACTGTGGTTGATGGCCAATCCTGCATCGACACTGAAAAGCGAATGGCCATATTACATCGAACCTGCCGAACAAACTCCGGAAGTTCAAGCCCAGCTCGATGCTCTAATTCAAACACGCATTGCACAAGACGGCGGCAGCCTGAATCCTGAAACACTAACCGTCCTCGACCCCGCTTGCGGTTCTGGGCATATCCTGGTGGAAGCCTATGAGGTGTTGAAGGCGATTTATCTGGAGAGAGGCTATCAACCCCGCAGCATTCCAAGGTTGATACTGGAAAAGAATTTGTACGGTCTGGACATCGATGACCGCGCCGCGCAATTGGCCGGCTTTGCTTTGTTGATGAAAGCCCGTGCCGATGACCGCCGCTTGCTGGACAATCCGCCCAAGCTTAATGTTTTGGCCTTGCAGGAAAGCAAAGGGCTGGCTACTGATGAGTTGGTTCAAGCATTGTCGGGTTACGCTCCGCTAACCCGACCTAATATTGCATCGTTATTAGAAACTTTTGCGAATGCCAGAACCTTCGGTTCGTTGATTCAAATTTCGTCGGAATTGTATGTGCAATTTCCCGCAATGCAGGAAGCCTTGCTACAGACCATTCAGAGCGGTGACCTGTTTACCCAAGCGGCGGCATTTGATTTGTTGCCACTTGTACGGCAGGGGATGATTTTAGGGATGCAGTTTGATTCGGTGGTGGCAAATCCACCCTATATGGGCGGCAAAGGTATGAATGGAGCCTTGAAAGAATATGCCAAACATCAATTTCCCGATAGCAAATCTGATTTGTTTGCCATGTTTATTGAGCGGGGCTTTAAGTGGTGTAAACCATTCGGTTTTAACAGCATGGTGACAATGCAGAGTTGGATGTTTTTATCGTCATATAAGGAAATGCGGGAAAAGCTGTTGTTGGAGCGAACAATTCAAACCATGGCTCACCTAGGTGCTCGTGCGTTTGGCGAGATTTCTGGTGAGGTTGTCCAGACAACCGCAGTTGTTCTTCATTGCCGGCATTTTAATAACTATAGGCCAGTTTTTTTTCGACTGGTTGATGGACAAGAAGCGGAAAAAGAAGCGGCATTGCGTGCTGGTCAGAATCGATTTGATGAGTCGGCACAGGATGATTTCAATAAAATCCCTGGGAGTCCTGTGGCATATTGGGCTTCGGATAAAGTTCGCTCGGTGTTTTCGACGATCCCTCCGTTGGGGCAAAAAATAGATTCTCGCCAAGGTATGGCGAGTAGTAACGACACAAGATTCGTGCGCTATCACTGGGAGATAGATAATTCAATAATAGGATCTAATTGCGCAACTCGCTCTGAAGCTAAATTATCTGGGAAAAAGTGGTTTCCATATGACAAAGGTGGTGAATATCGAAAATGGTTCGGAAATAACCTGCATGTAATCAATTGGGCTAACGACGGCCAAGAAGTTCTTGCTTTTGCAGCGGATCTATATGGATCACCAACAAGGACTATCAAGAACATTTCCTATTATTTCCGAGAAGGCATCACTTGGTCCGCAATATCATCAGGCAAACTATCAGTTAGATTGACAAATTCTGGTCACATCTTCAGCAATGGTGGAATGAAGGCGTTCAGTGATGATAGAGATAGACTTTTAATAGGGCTCGGTCTTCTTAACAGCAAGATCACGGACTGCTTTATCTCTTATTTATCTGAAACGATAAATTATGATGCTGGTCTTATCGCCAGACTTCCTTTAGTTGAAACGACATCAATCACTCCGTTGGTTGATAAGTTAGTGATAATTGCAGCTGAGTTTTGGAATTATTCAGAACAATCCATGGAATTCCAAGCCTCACCACTAATTATTCTTGGGCGCTGCGAATTGACTGTTAATGCCGCATGGCTTACTTGGTGCCGCCATGTAGAGAAAAGTATTGAAAAAACAAAAGAGTTGGAAGAACAAGTTAATCATTTCTTTATCGAAGCCTACGGCATGCAAGATGAACTATCGCCAGAAATTCCCGAAGAACAAATTACTATAGCCCGCGCCGACCGCGAAAAAGACTGCCAACGTCTGATTTCCTATGCCATCGGCTGCATGATGGGCCGTTACAGCCTTGATAATCCAGGCTTGATTTATGCGCACGCCGGCAATGTTGGTTTTGACCCAAACCGCTATAGATCGTTTTCCGCCGACGCCGACGGCATCGTGCCGATCACTGACGAACTTTGGTTTGAAGACGATGCCGCCAATCGCATCCGTGAGTTCTTGCTGGCGGTATGGGGCTCGGAAACCCTGGATGAAAACCTGACCTGGCTGGTTGAAAGCCTAGGCCAAAAAACCAACGAAACCCAGGAAGAGACCATCCGCCGCTATCTGGCCGGCAGTTTCTTCAAAGATCATCTGCAAACCTACAAAAAACGTCCGATTTACTGGCTGTTTTCCAGTGGCAAACAAGGCGCATTCCAGGCTTTGGTCTACCTGCACCGCTACCACGAAGGCACCTTAGCCCGCATGCGTGCCGAGTACGTGGTACCGCTCATCGGCAAAATTCAGTCCCGTATCGAAATGTTGAAAAAAGATGCCGATGCCGCAGCATCCAATGCTGCCCGCAGCAAATTGAACAAAGAGAAGGAAAAGCTTGAGAAAAAGCATGTCGAATTGCTCGCCTATGACGAAAAACTCCGTCACTATGCAGATCGCCGCATCCAGCTCGACCTTGACGAAGGCGTAAAGGTCAACTACGGCAAGTTTGGCGATTTAATGGCTGAGGTGAAGGCTATAACGGGCGGCAGCGATGACTAAAATAAACAACGATTGTCTAACGAAGATATTCGCATGAGTTTACAACGTATCACCGATTCGTTAGTCAGCTTGTTTGCTGCTTATCCCATTGTGTTTTGGAATGATGTCGATGCTGAGTTTTCTACGTCTATTGAAAACCTCGCCTTGGAAGGCGTCAATTTGGTTCGGCTGAATGAGACGCCGGCGCTGCAAGTCAAAATCGATATTGAGAGGCAACTCGATCAACGCTGGTTGCTTTATAGCCCACAAGCAGAGCCCGATCCACATCACGATTGGCTGCTGGATATTCGGCTGCGCAGTAAGTCCTTTAAAGCCGATTCGACATCGATTTTACTGGATGACTTGGGTTTGGTGTCGCAAAGTCTGCGCGGCTATTTGAAGGGACGCGGTAAATTCTTTCGATCCAAAGACCGGGTTGAACGCTTGAAACGCTTGGTGGTAGCCGGCGATAACGCCGACGATCTTGACCGTAAGATGTTGGCCGTTCTGACTCGTGCAGACCAGCCTGAGTTTTTTGCCATACTCCAGCGCTTGTTTGCGGCACTGGTGAGTGACGGCAACGTCGAGTTGAATGCTCAACCTAAACTTTGGCAAGACATTATCGGTAATGATTTGGGCGATGCGTTTTGGTTGTTGGCAAAAGCGCAATTCGGCTACTCGGAAACCGACCCCAGCTTGCGCGATTTACTGTTCCGCATCCTGGTTACCGATTTTTGCCGGTCGTTACTTTGTGATCCAGCGGAATCGTTAAAGCATTTCATTCTGCCAGAACAACATCTGGCCGCCAATGCCTCGGTATTTGCTTCCCGATGGCGTTCTGACTTAAGCCATTACAGTAGTTACAATTTGATTTCCGCCACTGTGGAAAGGGATTTGGAGCTTAATCGGGTGCTAAGCGGATTTTCAGCCGATGATCTCGTTGAAGTGATGACTTTTGAAGAAGTCGAGCGGCGTATCATCAGTGACTTGAAAGATAGAGTCCTCAGCGGTGCCGGCGCTATGATGGAGTCGGTGTTTACCTTGATTGGCCGTCGCCGGGAAGGTCATTGGGCCAACGCTATTCTGGCCAATGCCAATGACGTGAGCCGAGCATTGGCGGCCAGTTATGACGCTTTGGAAGCGGGTACGCAATTTCTAAGCCTTAAGGCGCAGTATCCGGACGGCTTTAGTTTTGCCTCTGCCGAGGCCGGGTTTACCGTATATCAAGCTGAGCTATTTCGTTTCGATCAACTCTATCGGCATTTCAATCGCGCGGCTGAATATGTCGAACCGATGGGCTGGGCGGTTTTGCATGAATTGAGGCAACGGATTGAAGCCAGCTATTCCGGCTGGTTTATTCCCCAGCTGAGTTCGGCATGGGATAGAGTACTGGAGGGCGAAACCGGTTTGCTTTCCACCTGGCGACTACCAGCGGTTATTAATCAGCAAGACTTTTTCGCCAAGGTTGTCAGCCCCTTATCGGATAGCGGTACCAAACGAATGTTTGTAGTGATTTCTGATGCCTTACGCTATGAAGTTGCAGAGGAGTTGGTTCAGATCATCAATAGTAAGAGCCGACTCAAAGCTAACCTTTCCAGCCTGTTAGGCGTGTTGCCGAGCTATACCGGCTTAGGTATGGCGGCTTTGCTGCCTCATCAAACACTGTCTTACAAAACCAATGCGAATCTGGATCTTGTCGCCGATGGCAAGCCGGTATCGTCAATAGAACAACGTAGCGGGCATTTAACGGCCTATGCCGGCGTTGCCATTAAAGCTGAAGACTTGCTAGTGATGGGCAAAGATAAGGGCCGGGAGTTCGTAAAGGATCGGCAACTGATCTATATCTACCATGACCGTATCGATTTGATTGGCGATAAGCAATCGTCCGAGAGCAAAACCTTTGAGGCGGCCGCCGACACGGTCACAGAACTTGCGCAGTTAGTCAGTTTTATTGTGAACAGTCTGAATGGCTCGAATGTGCTGGTAACGGCGGACCACGGCTTTATGTATCAGGAATCCGCACTGGAAGAAGCAGATAAATCCGCATTAAGCGATAAACCGGAAGGGACTTTACGAGCGAAAAAGCGTTATTTGCTTGGCCATAATCTTGGCAGTATCGACAAAGCCTGGTCTGGAAATACTGCGTTGACAGCGGGTACCGAGATGGAGGGTAGTCTCGATTTTTGGGTACCGAAGGGAGCCAGTCGTTTTCATTTTGCCGGTGGCGCACGATTTGTTCATGGCAGTGCGATGCCGCAGGAAATCGTGGTTCCATTAATAGCCATTCGCGAGAGTGAGTCGGAAGCGACCAAAACCAAGCCAGTCAGCATCAGCTTGTTGGGTGCGTCCAATAAGGTGGTCACCAATACCCAGCGTTTTGAGTTTATCCAGAACGAGGCCGTTTCTGAACGGGTGTTAGCGCGGTCGGTGGTGATTTCGCTACGCGACGGCGATAAGCCCATCAGTAACGAGCAGACCGTTACTTTTGATAGTAGCTCGCAATTGCTGGATGAACGTAAACGGTCATTGATGCTGACGGTGTTGTCTGGTGCTTATGATCGCAATAAAGATTACTTTTTAGTTGCCCGAGATGCTTCCACGAAAGTGGAAGTGTTGCGGGTGCCGGTGAAGGTGGACTTGGCTTTTAGCAACGATTTCTAGGATCACCGATGACCGAAACTTTAAATCCCGTCGACATGGATACCAGTCTGGATAAGCTGCTAAACCAGCACTTTGCCGGCAAGGTGGTCCGCAAAGACTTAACCAAACTGATCAAAGAAGGCGCGAACGTACCTGTCTATGTGTTGGAATATTTGCTGGGCATGTACTGCGCGAGTGACGACGATGAGACGATTCAGGCCGGTTTAAAAAACGTCAAACGTATCTTGGCGGAAAACTATGTGCGTCCTGACGAAGCCGAAAAAGTGAAGTCGAAGATAAGGGAAAGCAGCACCTACAAGGTTATCGATAAAGTCACCGTCAAACTCAACGAAAAGAGGGATGTTTATGAGGCATTGCTGGCAAACCTTGGCGTAAAAAATGCGGAAATATCGGATCGATTTGTCCGTGATTTTGAGAAGTTATTGGTGGGCGGCATTTGGTGCATTGTGACGGTACTGTACCAGTTCGAGGAAAATCAGAAGGGCTCTCCTTTTATCGTCACGGAATTAAAGCCCATCCAGATGCCCAATATGGACATGCAGGAATTGTTCGAAAGTCGGAAGCTGTTTACCCATGAACAATGGATAGACGCACTACTGCGTTCAACCGGGATGGAACCCTCCTGTTTTAAGGAACGGGCGAAGTGGCATTTATTGGCCAGGATGATTCCGTTGGTCGAAAACAATTACAACTACTGTGAACTGGGTCCGCGCGGTACCGGTAAAAGCCACATCTACAAAGAGATCAGTCCAAATAGCATTCTGGTGTCCGGCGGGCAGACCACGGTCGCCAACTTGTTCTACAACATGAGTGCGCGCAAAGTCGGGTTGGTGGGCTTATGGGATGTCGTGGCATTCGATGAAGTTGCCGGCATCAATTTTAAAGACAAGGACGGCATCCAGATCATGAAGGATTACATGGCCTCGGGCTCCTTCAGTCGTGGTCGGGAATCGATCAACGCCAATGCGTCAATGGTGTTTATCGGTAACATCAATCAAAGCGTCGAGTCCCTGGTCAAAACATCTCATCTGTTGGCCCCGTTTCCGGAAGTGATGATCGATTCCGCATTCTTTGACCGGTTCCACGCCTATGTGCCGGGTTGGGAAATCCCCAAAATGCGGCCTGAGTTCTTTACCAATCAGTACGGCATGATCGTCGATTACCTGGCCGAGTTCTTACGGGAAATGCGTAAGCGTAATTTTGCGGACGCTATCGACAAGTGGTTTAAGCTTGGTAACAACCTGAATCAGCGGGATACGATTGCGGTAAGGCGCACGACATCAGGCTTATTGAAGTTGCTTTGCCCGAACGGCGATTACGATAAAGAGATCGTTCGCAAGTGCCTGGAATATGCCTTGGAAACTCGGCGACGAGTCAAAGAGCAATTGAAAAAAATCGGCGGCATGGAGTTTTACGATGTGCATTTCAGTTACATCGATCTTGAAGAGGCTCAGGAACGTTTTATTACCGTGCCGGAACAATCCAGTGGCGCACTGATTCCGGAAGGCCGCTTGCAACCCGGTACATTGCATACCATCAGCATGGGTTCGTCTGAAATGCCAGGCACTTATCGCCTGGAAATACAATCGATCAATGGCAACGGCAAGATCAACGTCTCAGGTCTTGCGCCACGGGAATCAGTCAAAGTGGCCTTCGATTACTTCAAAGCGAATGCGTCGAGAGTGAGTGCTTCCATAAAAAGTGGCGAGCATGACTTTCATCTACACCTTGTCGAACTACAAAATACCGGTACACCGGATGCATTAACCCTGGCCGGCTTTATAGCGCTGTGCTCCGCTGCATTAATTAAACCCATGCAATCGCAGATGGTCGTGATGGGGATATGAGTTTGGGCGGGACTATTGTTCAGGTTAGAAATCTGGCAGAGAGTCTTCAAGTTGCTTTCGATGCAGGTGCAAAACGCATTTTGCTGCCGATGTCGAGCGTAACGGATATTCCGACCGTGCCGGGTGAGTTGTTTGCCAAATTCCAAACCAGTTTTTACTCTGACCCTGTTGATGCGGTTTTTAAGGCGTTGGGGGTTGAATGATGGAGTTTGAGGCGCAATGGAGCAGTTATATTGAGTGTCAGGCCGCATGAGTAAAATATCCCATGTTTAGGATTCTTATTGATACCTGCGTATGGCTCGATCTCGCCAAAGATTACCAGCAGCAAGCTATTCTGAACGCTCTCGAAGAACTGGTTCGGCAGGGAGATATAGCATTGATCCTTCCCCGCACAGTCGTTGATGAATTCGACCGTAATAAAGCTCGGGTCATCGAAGAGAGCAGTCGCAGCCTGTCGAGTACGCTGAAGCGTACTAAGGAGGTCGTGGAAAAGTTTGGCGACCCAGAGCTAAAGCAGGCTGTCCTAAATCAGCTAAACGATGTTGATCACCGGCTTCCGACTTTGGGAGAGGCTGCAATTGGCACTGTCAGTCGGATCGAGAGGCTATTCGAGCATACCCCAATTATTGAAATTTCAGATGCGGTGAAGCTACGCGCGGCACAACGTGCAATTGATAAGCGCGCACCGTTCCATAGGCAACGCAATGGTATCGATGATGCCATTTTAATTGAGCTCTACGCAGATGAGATTAGTACAACGGTTAAAAGCCGGTTTGCCTTTATATCCCATAATACGAAGGACTTTAGCCATCCGAGCGCGACGAACAAGCAACCACATCCAGACATTGCATCCTTATTTTCGAGAGTAAAGTCGCTCTATTTTATTACTCTTGGCGAGGCCCTACGTCGCATTCATCCCGCACAATTCGCCGATTTGATGATTGAGCAAGAATGGGTTGAAGAGCCAAGGCGGCTGACGGAAATCACTGATGCAATCGACGAACTTTCTAACAAGGTTTGGTGGAACCGACACCAGAATTGGCTGTATCGTCTTGATACTGGGGAAGAAGAATTGACAGAGGGGCAAAAACCAATCCTGGAAAAGGCAAAGCAGGCAGCGGAACAGATTGAACGCAAGTATGGCAGGGAAAATCTGGGCTGGGATGACTTCGAATGGGGAATGCTTAATGGCAAGCTGTCTGCCCTACGTTGGGTTCTTGGCGACAATTGGGACATGCTGGATACATAAGAAAAAGGCACTGACGATGAGGAATGGCGAATGATTCTGACAGACAATGAGACAAGTATCGATCTACTCAACAACGAAGCTATCGCTATTACAATCATCGATCTACTGCGTAAGCGTCCGGATCGGCCATTGACAATCGGTATACATGGCGACTGGGGTGCTGGAAAGTCGAGTGTTCTGGAAATGATCGAAGCGGGCTTCGTCAGCGACGATAAGGTTCTATGCCTCAAGTTCAATGGATGGAAATTCCAAGGTTTTGAGGACGCCAAAATAGCGCTAATCGAAGGCATCGTGACAGGGCTTATTGAAAACCGTCCGACGTCGACTAAAGCCGCCATAGCGGTCAAAAACGTCTTCAATCGGATCGATTGGCTGAAGGTTGCCAAGAAATCAGGAGGTTTGGCCATGACGGCCTTCACCGGCATACCGACAATGGGTCAAATCGATACTATCGTTAGCGCACTTGAAGGCGTGCTGGCTGATCCTGGACAGTTGGCGAACAAAGAAACTCTTACCACTGCGATTGATGGCGTCAAGTCAATCCTGAAGCCAGCCGAGACGAAGAATGTGCCACAAGAAATCGAAGGCTTTCGCAAAGCCTTCGATCAGCTTCTAAAGGATGCTGATGTGGAGCAATTGGTTGTTTTGGTTGATGACCTTGATCGTTGTCTGCCGGAAACAGCCATCGAAACACTCGAAGCTATTAGGTTGTTTGTTTTTGCCGCAAGCACGGCATTCGTTGTCGCCGCCGACGAGGCAATGATCGAGTATGCAGTGCGCAAGCATTTCCCGGACTTGCCGGAGACAACAGGACCACGCGACTATGCAAGGAATTACTTGGAAAAGCTGATCCAAGTACCTTTCCGTATTCCAGCGTTGGGTGAAACAGAGACGCGCATCTATGTAACGCTCCTGTTAATCGGCGCTGAGGTTGGAGAGGACGATAAAGGCTACGCAGAACTCATCAAAGAGGCTCGATTAAAATTAAAGCGACCCTGGGAAAGCGCACCACTCGACGCCGCAACTGTCAACAAAGCGCTCGGCGACAAAGCTGACAAGGCGCATAACGCCCTTATGCTCAGTGACCAGATCGGGCCTATTCTCGCCAGCGGTACAAAGGGAAACCCTCGACAGATTAAACGTTTCCTCAATACGTTGCTGCTGCGAAAGCGTACTGCTGATGCTCGCGGCTTCGGTGATGAAATCAATCTACCGGTTCTCGCGAAGCTAATGTTGGCCGAACGCTTTTTGCCAAGCCTGTTCGAGCAGATCGCGACAGTATCGGTGACTCATCCGCAAGGACATTGCGTGGATTTAGCATCTTTGGAATATGCCAGTACATCCGATGGAAACGGCAGCAAAAAAAACGACACAAAAGAGAAATCTTCCGACGATAAAACGTCGAAGGCAGTGGCGACTGCAGAGAGCGCCACTCTTTCCGAATGGAAGGCATCACAATTGATTATGGCTTGGGCACAAGTGCAGCCATCGCTCGCAGGAATTGATCTTCGTCCCTATCTGTTCGTGACCAAGGACAAGAAAGATTACTTTGGTCCAGCGTCAGCACTCGGGCATCTCGCCAAAGTCGCAGAGAAGCTTTTTGAATCGAAACTGTCCGTGCAAGCATTAGAGCCGGAATTGAAACTACTCGCGCAACCCGAAGCGGAAAGTCTGTTTGAGGCAGTGCGAACTAAAATCATGAGTGGCGATAACTTCAAGACCAAACCCACCGGGGTTGAAGGAATGGTAATCCTTGTCAAGGCACAACCCAGCCTGCAGGGCAAGTTGTTGGATTTCATTCAAGCACTACCAGATAGTCGATGTGGGGCTTGGGTAGTTGGTGGTTGGCAGACTGCACTCAAAGATGTCGATGCAATTGCCAGATACGAAATGATGCTTGAAGGCTGGTCTAAACTCACGAACAACCAGATGCTCAAACTTGCGGCAGAGGGCGCGAGTAAGACTCGCAAGGGAGACCTGTAGTGGGAACATCGACAACATACAGTGGCCCAGGCGGAGGCACGCCACTTGTTCCGTCATGGCTCGAATCGAATGGCCAGGCAGGTGAACCTGCTCAGTCAATACTGCCAGACAGCCTACCAGACAGCGTACCGCTAGCACCACCAAATCGACCCGAAATACCAGTGCCAGCAGACCCTAATCGCTTCATGGCTCCTAGAGGGAACTTCACTCGCTTTGCTCACTCCGATGGGAGCGATAGAGCTAGCTTGGGGCGCGCGATTTCAGGCTATGTAACTACATCCTCAGGAGGCGCACGACACGCTGCACAACGGATGGGCGCTTCACGGGGGGCCGGTGCGCGGTTGTTAGGGTTCCTTACAGATGTTCAGACTCGCGGTGTAACAGAAGCCCTTCGTACACTTAATCTGGAGGGATTAGCAGGACGTCCAATTGGCGAAGTCTTTATTGGCTTGGCTGACTACATATGCCCGAATGCAGGAACCGTTGATGATGGTATCGCCAGGGAAGCGTTCGTCGAAACGATAATCGAGCTTACAACAATGGGTGTCGCAAATTTGGACGCACTTACACCTGACCAAATGCAGACGGTCTTCGAGCTTTATGCAACCCACGCCATTGAAGCGCGCTTGTGTAATGACATTGGCACCAAGCTCATCATCATGCCTACCAATGCGCAAACTGCGCTCCATATCCAAGAACAGTTGCGAGATTTTATTCGCAATGGCGTCAGTGATGCACTAACCTCAGCTCGTACCGAAACGCCTGTACTGACGCAAGATCGCATCCAGGCATTTGTCGATTCTGTTTATGAGCGATCCTTTGGAATTCTCAAGGCACTTGGTGACGCGGAGGCCTATCAATGATGAGACACCTTATTGCAGGTCGCTTCGGCCCCGACGATCAGATTCACATCCCAAATGCTACTGATGAACAGGTGACACGATTAGAGCTTGTCGCTGGAGAAAAATCACTTGACCACGGCATCGACGGAGCCTTGACCAGCCTCAAGAACCTTAATGTTTTTCCTTCAGAAATTGGCCTTGATCTGCTCATCGTCGCCGCGCACGTTCATGCCGCCGACACGAGAATATCGCGCGTCGAACAGTCGCAAGACTCATGGACGCGCGAAATCAGAATTGTTGTCCCTGTTAGCGACCCAACTCGTTGGAAGAATGCCGCCGGAACCCTTATATGTATGCTGGATTTTCTGACCGGAGATCGCTGGTCCATAGGTTTCAGGTCGCGGCCAAAACGATTTGGCAGCATCATTAAGTCGCAAACCACGTTGTTACCAAATACATTCGATGAGGTCAGTTTATTCTCTGGTGGACTAGATAGCTTGATTGGGGCCATCGATCTTCTGGAAAACGGACATATACCCCTACTAATTAGCCACGCAGGCGATAGCGCATCAAGTGATGCTCAAAACAAGCTGTTCGCTAAACTCAAAAACCATTACCCAAGCTCATCGTTCGATCGACTTCGGTTGCCAATGGGTTTTGCTGACGGTCTTGTAGAAGGCGTCGGCTCCGAAAACACGACTCGTGGGCGATCATTCCTATTCTTCGCGCTTGGCGTGTTTGCTGGCACAGGGCTTGGCTCACAATTCATGCTACGCGTACCGGAAAACGGGCTTATAGCTCTGAATGTACCTCTTGACCCTTTGCGACTGGGCTCGAACAGTACGAGAACGACTCACCCCTTCTACATGGCTAGGTGGAACGATTTGCTTGCCAAACTGGGCATTAATGGAAAAGTCGAGAATCCGTACTGGGACAAGACCAAAGGTGAAATGGTCGCTTCATGTGCAAATGAGGCGCTTCTTCGCTCTACCGCTAACGACTCCCTTTCGTGCTCATCACCCGCATCAGGTCGATGGCAAGGGCTGCAAGGGCACGGAATTGAGCACTGCGGACACTGTCTTCCATGCTTGATCCGTCGCGCTTCGTTTGATGCGGCTTGGGGACCTGGCTCCGATTCGACTGTTTATACTGTGTCTGATCTTAGAGCTCATCCACTCGATACGAAAGGATCGATTGGCAAACAAGTACGCTCGTTTCAATTTGCAATCGAGCGATTACGGAGGCGACCAGACTTGGCAAGGTTGCTCATTCACAAACCTGGGTCGCTTGCTGATGAAATTGGTCGCCTCGATCAATTGGCCGACGTTTATCAACGCGGCCTCAACGAGGTCGCCCAGTTAATAAACGGTGTCACCACAAAGCCGATCTGATGAAGGAATAATCATGAGTGTGTTTGAAGGTCTCGTCGATTTCCACTGCCATCTTGACCTTTATCCAGATCATCGACTGGCCGTACAAGAGGCAGAGGCGGCTGGCGTTTTCACGCTTGCCGTGACGACTATCCCAAGAGCTTGGCCGCGTAATCACGAATTCGCGCAAACTACACGCCATGTGCGTGCAGCACTTGGTCTTCACCCTCAACTCGTTGAGGAACACGCCAGCGAGCTTGAGTTATGGAACGTATATCTTTCGGAGACACGATACATCGGCGAAGTAGGGCTTGATGCGGGGCCACGCTTCTATAAATCATTTGATCTACAAAAGAAGGTTTTCAAGCATATTTTGCAGCGCTGCGCGGAAGCTGGTAACAAGGTGATCTCCGTGCATAGTGTTCGGACGGCAAAAACCGTGCTAGATCACATCGAGGCATATCTTCCGCCAAACCAAGGGAAGATCGTACTTCATTGGTTTACAGGAACTAAGGCTGATGCCAGGCGCGCTATCGAGATGGGTTGCTACTTTTCCGTAAATGCCGAGATGTTTAACAGTGAACGTCATATTTCTATGGTTTCGGCTCTACCGCTCGAAAGGCTGTTGACGGAAACGGATGGTCCCTTCACCCAAACGGGCGGACGTCCATCCAAGCCATCTGATGTACTAGTAGTCGTTGAAGCCATAGGACGTCTGCATGATTTATCATCCGTTAAAGTGATAGCAAGTATAAAATCCAACCTCCGTAGGTTGCTTGAATCCAAATAGGGGTTAGACAAATCGTGGCAAACATTTCTAATGTTTTGTTTCACGCTGTTTTAGACGTTGTAGGGCAAGACTTAAATTCTGTTTGGTACGCTCGATATAGTACTGTGCCTGTGCTGTTTCAAAAACGCTCAAGGCCACTTGATAGGCCTGCACCGCTGCCTCTAGCGATTCTGTGCCTGATTCACGCTCACCCAAGGCTTGAAGGACAGCCCCAAGATTGACTTGGGTCAAGGCCCATTGCAGCGGCAATCGCTCGCGGGTTCTTTCCTCCTGCGCGGCGCGATGGGCCTGTAGCGCTGCCTTCAGCGTTTCCGTGCCGGATTCTCGCTCGCCCAAGATTTGAAGGGCAGTCCCCAAATTGTTTTGGGTCAAGGCCCATTGCAGCGGCACGCGCTCGCGGGTATATTCCCCCAGCGCGGCGCGGTAGGCGGCGACGGCTTCTTCGAGGGTTTTAGTGCCGGACTCGCGCTCGCCCAAGAATCGAAGGGCATTCCCCAAATTGTTCTGGACCGTAGCCCATTTCAGCGGCACGCGCTCGCGGGTATATTCCTCCAGCGCGGCGCTGAAGGCTTGCACTGCCGCCATCAGCGTTTCCGTGCCGGATTCACGCTCGCCCAAGGTTCGAAGGACAGCACCTAAATTATTCTGGGTCATGGCCCATTTCAGCGGCACGCGCTCGCGGGTATATTCCCCCAGAGCTGCGCTGAAGGCCTGCACTGCCGCCACCAGCGTTTCCGTGCCGGATTCACGCTCGCCTAATCTTGCAAGTGCAGTCCCCAGATTGACGTGGGTTCCGGCCCATTGCAGCGGCACGCGCTCGCGGGTTATTTCCTCCAGCGCGGCGCGGTAGGCGGCAACGGCTTCTTCGAGGGTTTTCGTGCCGGACTCGCGCTCGGCCAAGGCTCGAAGGGCATTCCCCAAATTGTTCTGAACCGTAGCCCATTTCAACGGTACGCGCTCGCGGGTATATTCCTCCAGCGCGGCGCGATAAGCGGCTACGGCTTCTTCGAGGGTTTTCGTGCCGGATTCACGCTCGCCCAAAGTTTCAAGGACAATCCCCAAATCTGTCTGGGTCCCGGCCCATCGCAGCGGCTCGCGCTCGCGTGGAAGATTGAGTAGCTGTTGACGGAAAACTCCAATTGCTTGTGCTAGCACCCCGTTATCGCCTTTTTCATCGCCATAACGATAAAGGGCTGACGCTTGACGGTTTAGATAATCCATCCGGCTCTCCGTATCCGCTGCCGGCAGCATTTCACTAGCCTCCTTGAAGTGCGATGCTGCCACTAAATAATCCAATTGTGTCAGACTCAACTCGCCACGTTCAGCGCGATGGGCCGCAGCGGAACGGAAGTGCTTATCTGCCGTTTCCTGATGCCGCTTCGCAACGGCCAAGTCTTTGTCTTCAGCGGATGCCAAGAGCTGCTCGGCGAGCGTATAATTGCCGTTATCAATGGCTTTTGCCGCTTCTTTGTGTAAATTTTCTACTGCAGGGTCTTCGTCTTCAAGTGATTGCATTCTTGCAACCAGCTCTTGATGTTGAGCCGCAATTTCCGCCAGCTTTTCGAGTAATTTATCCGGTTGAACCTTCTTTTCTCCTAAAATCCGGAAAAAAGTTTTAACCGCTTTGTCAGTAACGCCTATAGTGTTTGTTAAAACGGCTATAGTTTTTTTGGTATCGTATCGGCTATGAATCGCCGCAAGAATTTGCTGATAGGTAATATTGGAATTCTGGATATTAACTAAGATAATATCTCTACCCGCATTTAAATTGGATGCTGTTATTCCGCTATTGCCATTACCTTTATCGACAACAGTAATATTTCCCTTCTCAGATTTGGCATCATTAAGCTTGATACCATTCTCCGGTGAGGCATCAAGCGCAATAATGCTCAATGCGGCTAGCAGAATAATTTTGGATTGTTTTAAGTTATTCATTAACCAAACTTTTTTAAAAAAAATAACAGCTAATGTGTTTGTTCTGAATCTTTAGCTGATTTCTCATCCACTAAGGTTATATCGCCCTTAGCTGTTATCTTTTTCACGTCAATACCACGCCCTTCTTTGTCGTGCGCTTTAATATTGCCATCCGCTTTAACATCTTCTGCTCTAATGCCAGGTGGAGGCTGTTGATTATTTTCGCCGTGCACTGTCACATTCGCGGCAGAAGTATGAACCGCAATATTCACTTGATCTCTAAACAAGAAAAGAAAAATGACAACAACTGTTGCCAGTATCAATGTTATGGCAATTTTAGTTTTCATGAATAATGATGTAAGTCTATTAGAGATTAAAAGATTAACATTGTTGACGCCAGTTGAATATTGATTATCTAGAAGGCGTTGTACCGATCGAAAATTGACCAAGGACTTTAGTGGTCCAGCGTACACCACAGGGAGGTTTTAGTCGACCCGACTAAGTCAGCTCCGTTTGTGGTTGATGGATCGTTGCAAGGATGGGCGACTCCCGCTTGGTCGCTTCCTAGACTGGATGCGCTGTTTGGCATTAGCGCTGCTGTGTTTAAACGGAATGAGTCATTACCGGTTTCGATAATCTGGCAATGATGGGTCAGACGATCCAGCAACGCAGTGGTCAGTTTGGCATCGATAAACACGCTAGTCCATTCCGAGAAGTTCAAGTTGGTCGATATGATGACGCTCCTGCGTTCGTACAGCTTGGATAGTAAGTGGAATAGCAGTGCGCCGCCGGCCTGTGAAAACGGTAAATAGCCTAACTCATCTAAAATCACACAATCCACCTGCATCAGACTGAGCGCCAAGCGCCCTTGTTTACCGGCTGCCTTCTCCAGCTCCAAGGCATTGACTAATTCAAAGGTAGAATAAAAACGCCCGTTTGCCGTGATGCTGGATACCTGAAATGTCAAACGGTCTGGGCCGGTCGGCGCCACTGGCGGGTTTCGATTGGAATTCCTGGTGGTTTTGACATTGGAATCGGTGGTGGATTTAATTGGAATACGCAATGACCAAGAATAAGGCATTTGATACTTATGTCAGCGGTCGCTGTATTTCGTGGTGCATACTTTGCTGGCATCACAACTTACAGTTCTTTTTATGGTTGTCGGTCGCTTAATTTCTTGTTTTGCAATTGGTTGTTCTACAGCCAAAATATTTGGTCGAACAGAGGAGGGCGGCATGATTGAAGCCCTGGTAATTTGTTCGGGCGAAGAACCATTGGCCACCAGTGTCATGGTGTTGCCGCTTTGGGTGATATTGAAATACTTCAAGGTATTCATGCCGATCAGCACTTCTTCCAGATGCTCGTTAATGGCCGCATCAAGATTTTGGATTTTCGCATTGCCGATTTTCAGGTGGTTTATTTTAGTAAGCCGGTCTACAACTTGGCCTCCGGCTGTATGTGCGTTTATTTGGGCGCCAACGGGCAGGTGAGCTGCATAGGCTAAGCTGGCAGGAATTGAGGTTATGGTTGCGCCGGTATCAATCAAGAAAGGCATTGGAACGTCATTGATATATGTCGTCCCCCGGAAATGTCCTTGCCGGTCGGCCGTTATTTCAAGACCGCCTGAAATGGGAATAGCAACAGGATCAGAACCACCAGGAATGGAAATGGTGGGCGATGTTGGGCGATGATCTGCTCTTTGTTTCAGCAACCTATCTGCACCTTGCCAAAGCCCGAACAGCATCAGTGCCGGCATCAAAAGATATTTAAAACCCCCAGAGTTCTGTTTGGAGGATTTCTTGGTGTCTTTATTGCGCTTGAGAAATTGGTCAAAGTCACTGACATTCGATTTTGACGCTGATTTATGTTTTTCCCAGTAGTAATCTCTATCCTGAATGCCCATGCTGCGCTCTCACGGTTGTAACGTACGCCATAATTCGCTGATTATCACATGAGAGGCGTCGTCAGGATGATAACTACCGCACGCTGAGCGTAAATAGCTTCTGATAATTTTTGAATAACTTCGACGCGATGTCACCCTGTCGGGTTCATGGTCATAAATTCCTTCATAGCTTCCGACTCCTGGGTAAATTAACGCGTGGTTAAGTTACTCCGGATAGGACATTTCAACTTTGCTAAAACAGGACATTACTATATTGCACTAACAGTGTGACTTCGCATAACATTGATTATGTTAATTTTTTTGAGATTTACTGTCATACTTTATAATAAAAACAAACATTTAGACAGAATCTGAGTAAGCGCTTAGCCGTACCGCCTGTGAAAAATATTGCGCCGATGGCATCCTGTGCTTTTTTGATCAGGAGCAGGTATGGCCATCACATCGAAATAGCGGCAGCATATTGAAGCGTGGCAAAGCAGTGGTTTGTCACAGGCAGAGTATTGTTCGCAACAGCAGGTCAGTGTCCGCACGTTCACGGCGAGGCTACGAATCTGATTTCACACTGTGCAGTACACTGATTAGACGACTATAAAGGCGTCACGTTTTCAGCTTGTGGACCTTTGGCCCCCGAGGTCACTTCCAGGGTTACTCGCTGACCTTCGTTCAGGTTTTCCGGCCGTTGCCTTGGATCACGCTAAAGTGAACAAAAACATCTTTGCCGTCGGCTTGCTCAATGAAACCAAAGCCTTTTTCATCGTTGAACCACTTTACGCCCACCGGATAAATTTGAAAGGAGAATCGATGCGGAAAAAATTGAATTCCTTGACCCAAGTTGAACACTTGGAGTAAAAATCCGCTTCCACCGATGCGTTGGGTTTTAGGTGTTCAAGTTCAACCAGAATCGGTGTTCAAATTAATCAGAATACGCACCGGTTTCAGGGTGAACGTTTTATTCAATCAAAGGAAGTTGGTTTGATTGGCTAATAATGGTTTCTAACCAATCAGTCCATTGGTTGATACCTTCCCGCTTTTCTTTTAAATAATCATAACGGTCATAATGGATTGAGCCAATGTCTTGAAAAGCATGACCCTGGATTTTGTTTCTAACTTCTAGTCCAATGCCTATGCTGCCTGCCAAGGTTTTCCAGGTTCTACGCAAGTCTCTGGGGGCAAATTTTGGAAAGGGCGTTCGCTTACTGTTTCCCTGAGGCGAACAGAATCGGTAAACAGCTTGTGACAATGAATCGCTAGTGCGAGGTTTGGTGCCATCGAGATGATGAGGAAAAAGGAACTGACTATTGCCAGAGTATTGTCTGAGTTCATCGAGCAAGCGAAGATGGAACTCCGTGATAGGAACCAAGTGGGGTTCCTTGCTTTTATTTTTACCCCTATTTTTTCTTCGTTCGGCCGGGATAGTCCACAATAATTCTTGCCGATCAAATTCAGACCAAGAAGCATTTAACACTTCCTCAACCCGCTGGCCGGTAGAAATTAACAGTTTAATGGCCAGGGCCATGTCGGGGCTCATGGCATCCACACCGATTTCGCCCCAAAGCCTGCTAACATCTGCCTTACTGAGATAATTATGTGCGACTCGATTTTCACCCGGTGCTTTTTTAGTATCAATGACTGGATTGATGCTGATGTTGAAATTAGGGAGTTCTTTGTTTTTATTCCAACGGGGTGAAGATTTGCAATGTTGGCCAAAAGAGAATGCCGCTCTGAGATATGAGCGCGTTCGGTTGGCAAGTGTTGGTGCGCCTCTATTTTCGATAGTGGCGATAATATCAATAATGTGTTCGGTGGTGACTTCACTGCACTTTAGGTCACCTATGCAAGGATCTATGTCCCTGAGATAAATCGAATTAACTTGTTTGGCAGATCGCTTGAGATCCATTTCCAGGTCAAGCAAATAAAATTTAAACAAATCCTGTACTGTGCCTAGTTTGTTAACTCGTTCTTTTTGAGTCAGCGCATCAATTTTTAATTGTGTGCCATAAGATATGGGGTCTAAACCTTTGTCCAGTATCTGGCGGTTATGTCGAGCCGCTTCGCGGCCTTCTTTTAGCGACATGGCAGGGTAGGTCCCTAGCTTTATAAATCGTCTTTTTCCTGATTCGGGACTGGTATAGGAAAGCGCAAACGTTTTTAGGCCGCTTGGTAAAATTTGCAGCATGAAGCCTTTTAAAGCAGGGTCGGAAGAATTATCCCTGAGTCTTACGGTGTTTGTGCTTGCTTTAGCGTTTTTGATTAATCTATCGGTTAAGCCAGTTTTTAGCATGATGAGAGCCTACTTAGAGAACAACAGCTTTCAACGAAAAATGCATAAAGACTATAGCATAAAATGTCGCTTTTAATGTCGCGTTGTGCTTGCGATTTGGTGATATGGAGTGAGACGAACTGAGATGCATCAGACTTATAAGGTAATGAAAATTAAAAATAAATATATAAAATGAGATTTTATGATACAACGCGTTTTGTGCCTGTTAATCACTAGGTCGGCGGTTCGAGCCCGTCCGGGGGAGCCAAATAAATCAAGGGCTTGCAGCGATGCAGGCTTTTTTTTGCTTGCTCGGGACACTGGCGGGACAATTGTTCACAAGTGTCTACAATTGACAGCAATAAATACGGCTGCTTTTCCAATTGCAAGTTTTTCTAAAAAATATCAGTGATTTCTGATATTCAAGGCTGATAGTGATTTAATGAATGAGCTAGAGACCGCCAATGGTTTTGGAATAATCTTCGTCATTGCTGTGGTTGTGCTTTGCGCCCTTATTGTTTGGTTACTCCAGACCTGATTGGGCCGAATAACATCGACACCCCGTAACAGGTACGGATAAAGCTTGTGCTGCGGATGCGGCTTACTAGTGTTGGGGCCGGGGGCCATGCCAACCAGACCCAACTGCTGTATCAAACGCTGAACCCGCTTGCGATTGACGCGGTAGCCGCAGTCCTGAAGGCAACGCCTCATCCGCCTGGAGCCGTAAAACGGGTGGCGGGTGTACTCCTCGTCCTGTAATTTCAATAAGATGAGATCACGTTCAGCAACGTCTTTCAGCAAGCGCTTTTTCTGCTCAGACACCACCGAACGAGTGACCTTGAGTAGTCGGCATTGTCGGGAAAGCGTCATCGTCTCATCCGCTGCAATCCAACGTTGCCGCTCCTCTACAGGCTGATCCCAGATTTTTTTCTAGTGCCCCGTGTGGGAATTAAGCCAATCCAGTTCCATGTTCAATTGCCCAATCTTGGCGTATAGTCGATCGGGGTCGCTTTGGGCGTTGACCGGTTTCGGCCCGCGCTTGCCCTCGAACAGGCTGCCGGCATGGTCCAGCAACTCCTTTTTCCATTGGCTCACCTGTGTCGGATGGACGCCGTGCTCTTGGGCAATCTCATTGATGGTCTTGGCACCCTTGACCGCTTCCAAGGCAATCTTGGCTTTTTGGGCACCTGTAAATATCTTCCGTTTGCTATTACTCATTTCCTGCCTTCTATTTTCCGACAGGGCATAGCTTAAACTACTGTCTGGATTTCGGGGTCCACTTTACATTGGCGAGTCTGGAGTTGGGTGGCTGGATAACAAGAGCCGTATGAATCGAGATGTTCACGTACGGTTCTGTGAGCAACTGAAGGGGGCGGTTCCCTTCGGTTGACTCGACCACCAACCGAACGATTTTTTCGCAGCGTGAAGCGAGCAGCTCAACTACGAAACATTCAAAACCCACGAAGCGGCAAAACTTAGCGTGACCAATTATTTGGCTTTTTACAATGGCCGAAGATCACACGCAACATTGGGCTATCTATCCCCGATCGAATTCGAACGGGAGTATTTTAGCGATGCTGCCTAAACAGGTGTCCGGATTTCGTTGGCCATTACACTTTGGTCGAGGGTCGTGTTCTCGGATAGGCTTCTAGCGTCTCTGGTGGTTGAACAAGAACAATTTAAAATTGCGACAATTCGCCGCACTTTTTCTGGACAAAGCGGTTTCAGTAAACTAGAATGCGTCCACCTTGACTTAGGTCAATACCAACCAAAAGGTTTGTATCTAGTGGGGGAGGAAAAAGCGACCGTGTAACGGTACAACAATAATAAGAGCGCAAGCTATTAACCTGCTATCACTGATAACAGGCGTCCAACAAAACATAAAAATAACACCGGACGAAGCCCACTTAATTGTGGGCTTTTTTATGCGTGCATTGCCATAAACCTGTTTGCTATTCAGATGGCCGAAAAATCAGATTCGCTTCCACTAGAGATTATGGAAGCAGAGCGCTTCATTGATGAACTGATGAATGACACCAAGCACCCGATTCACAATCATGCTCATCCTTTACATAAAGAATCAGTTAAAGCATTAGACGATCTCATGCAGACTCTGGATGCGATGCGCCATGAATGGCTGTCTAAGGGATAAGTCGCTTAAGAGTGAATTACAGCGATTCAAATTAGATTCAGTTTGCAATCCGGAAGCTTCAAAAGAATGAATTAGCCAGAAATTTAGTCTCTACTATCCGGGCCTCGTCTAGTCCAAGAATAGCAATGCTCAAGTTTAATTGCGGGGCGAAGCTAAAAGATCATTTCGATTCAAGAATAGGGATGGAATTCACTCTGTTGTATTTGCAATGATTCTGTGAATCCGTCTGGTACTAATGCCAATGATGACCAAAATAAACGGAATCGATACGCCTTCAACCAACTCGGCGTTAACGTGCCAACCTAAGCTGTGTAGCGCTTCGGCGATTTTACCAATCAGGCTTGCGGCGTAATAGGTAATGGCTACCATTGAAATACCCTCAACCATTTGTTGCATGCGCAACTGCATTTTTGCTCGCAGAGCCATGGACGATAGCAAGCCCTGATTTTGCCGCTCGATAATAATATCGACTTTGGTGCGTAACAATTGGCTGGCATTGCTAACGCGTTCGGATACCAGCGTGAAGCGGTGCGATACGGAGTTACAGGTATGCATCGCCGGTTCCAGGCGGCGTTTCATGAATTCCCCCAGGGTTTGAATGCCTTGGATACGCACTTCGCGCAGGTCTTCCAGGCGTTGTCCGACCAATTGATAGTAAGCGCTGGCGGCGGCAAAACGGAATTGATGCGTGGAAATATGATTCTCGACTTCCGCCGCCAACGCCGTTAATTCATCCAACAGTTTGGCATCGTCGTTAGTTGGCTGGGTCATCGAATTGGTGATGGTATACAGCTGCCTATCGGCCTTCTTCAATTCCGGATACAGCTTCCGGGCAATTGGGAAGGCCAGCAGCGCCATTACCCGATACACTTCGATATCGAATAAGCGGTGCAACAAGCGGCCTGCTTGCGCGGTTCTCAAGTTTTGATTCACTACCAGGAAACGACTAAAGCCGTCCACGTGAATACGAAAATCGGTAAAAACCGCAGCGGCACCACCGGTCACTTTAGAGCCGACGATAGGATTGCCGGCGAAGTAAGTCATCAGTGGCGATAAGTCCATTTCGTCCTGGTAATTAACCTCCTCAGCGGATATGACGCTGGCGTGCGCTGCAACGATTACTTGTCCGCCGATTTGCGATAGCCAGTCGACCGGGACTTTTTTTAAAGCCGGATCGGCAAAGGGTTCCCCGTCTGTGTCGTAGGCGTAAAAGGCATAAGTGCTGAATTCGCCGTGTTGCTCCCAACTCATTTGAAATGCGTCAAAGCTGGCGCTAAAGTGATCGCCATCGTTATCTGGCGAGGTGGCGCCAAAACGTTCGCAGAGCGCTTTCAGGTGTCGACGTTCTTGCGTTTTTTCGTCGCTTGAAAGCGACAATGCCAAGTAACTGGCTCTAACCGGCAAACAAAGAATAGCCGAAGCTCGTGCATGAACTTCGTTGTGCAGGACAAATCGCTGCGGGTGATTTTGTGGGATTTGAAATAAGGTGGTCACGAGTATTTTGGTAGTAAGAGGTAAGCTTATATTTAGCTATTGGCGATGAATATAACGTAGAGATGAATAGGTTGCCACCACGTATGTAAGAATGGGCTACGTGGGGTTAAGAAATCCATAGCTGGGGGTCTAGTTTATATTCTTAGTGAAATCGGCTAATTAAGAAGTGGATGCTAAGCAAGGCTGTGATTTTGCAGAGGTATTGACATTGCCGGGTCGATTGCTGCGGGCGCAAGGCGGGTGATTTCCATTTCAGTAGCCTAATTAATTTGGAGCTGACGCGGTTTGGTCTGCTTCGCAAGCTGAAACGGTCGAATTGCCTGTGCTCTCACTCAGTTATCAATGGATTCCTTAGGTTTTTTCATTGCTGTTCGAAAAGGGCTAAACAAGCAGATAGCGCGAAATCTCAGCTATGTTTGATTGCTTGCTCATTATTCGCGATCACTGTGGCAAAATTGGGTAAAAGCAAATTAGAACTGTGACGGAGTGCTATAATCAGCGAAACCCGTTGGGCATTAGCCTTCGGAATCATCACTATCCGAATGATGTTGAATCAGGAGATTATGGATGCTGAGACGTAATTTAGAAAATGATAAGAATGAGCAAGACGGGGTGGAGCTTTCTAGGCGAAGCTTCTTCGGGCGTTTTGCTGTTGGTGCGGTGTTATCAATTGCAATGCCCGGAGTAGTTCATGCTGCAAAAAGCGTAGCGGTAAAAGCGGATAAAAATCATCGATTGGCGCAGTCGACAAGGACCGCTGTGCGATTACCTAAACACGGGGCCATTCAGGCAACAAAAGCTGTTCGCCAAACTACCAAATTAAGTAAAACCGCCGGTGGCAACAACCTTAAATCAGTTGCTGGCGAACATGGGCGCTTGCATACTGCCCACGCGGATCATCATGCCCAACGTGATTCTCGTGTGCGAGACATTTATACGGGTAAAAAACAGCACGTAACTACTGCATCCTACCAGGCCAACCGGCATACTAATCAAGGTGGTAGAGCGCATTCGATTATCCAGCCAGGTCCAAGAGAACCATTCCTTGAGACAGGGCAAGACTCGTTGTTCTTATCTGATCGCGGTCGTTTTGCGACTCATCGTGCTTTGGCCTTTCAAAATCCGCACACAGGCGACAGATTGAGCCTGACGTATTTTGAAAAAGGCCGCTACCTTACTGATGCCTTGGATGAAATCAGCTTTTTGTTGCGCGATTATCGGACTGACGATGTGCATCCTATCGACCCGGAGCTACTGGACCAGTTACACGATTTGAAACAAATGTTGGGGCTGAATCAACCGTTTGATGTGATCTGCGGT
The DNA here is from genome assembly GCF_014850955.1 of Methylomonas albis. Lineage (NCBI taxonomy): Bacteria > Pseudomonadati > Pseudomonadota > Gammaproteobacteria > Methylococcales > Methylococcaceae > Methylomonas > Methylomonas albis. The sequence goes on along the minus strand of NZ_JACXSS010000001.1, from coordinate 3,394,292 downwards.
TATCGTTCGCCGCTAACCAACGCGAAATTGCATGCTGAGAATTCCGGCGTTGCCAATAACAGCTTTCACATGCATGGCCGGGCGGTGGATATTCGTATCGAGCGTTTTGATCTTCGTCGTATTCACAGTGCCGCGCTGGCTATGCACCGGGGTGGAGTAGGTTATTATCCGGAGTCAAACTTTATCCATCTGGATACCGGAACCTTCAGAACCTGGAAATTGTAGAGTAGCCCGCTCATAAAAAAGCGCCATCTGTGGCGCTTTTTTATGTCTATTCGATTTTTTGAGGCTTATGGGTTCGCGCCTACGACGGTGCTTTTGCTCATGACCAACTGATTATTCGAGCTTGAATTAGTCGTTGCCTGGATTTTGTTCAAGGCTTTTTTCAGTTGTTCATCCTGTCCGTATATATCCGGGTAGAAGCGCAACTGGTTTTGATGATCGACAAACGTAGTGCCGTAATAAAACAGTACCGGTACCGCACGTTTTAGCGTGACATGGCGAGTTTTAGGCGCCGACATCGCTTGCTTGATGGATTCTTTATCCCAACCGGCCTGGTCTCCCAGCACGAATTGGGCTAGTTGCTCGGGCGCCGATACCCGCACGCAACCATGGCTTAAATCGCGACGTGGGCGGTTAAATGCGGCGTGGCCGGGGGTGTCGTGTAAATACACGTCTGCGGTATTTGGAAATACGAATTTAACCCGGCCCAGCGGGTTTTTCTTGCCAGGGCGTTGTCGTGCGCGCAAATAACTGCCGCCGCCTTTTTCTTCGCTGTTTTGATGCCTTACCAGTTCAATGTCTTGACTAGCCAAATAGCCTTCGTTGTTTGCTGCTTTTGGCAGTATTTCCTTTTCATAAATGGTTTTTGGAATATTCCAGTAAGGCATAAACTCCAAATACTTCATTTCTTCCCACAGTACCGGTGTTTGGTTGCTTGGGGACTTGCCTACTACTACTTTCATGTTTAGCGGGTTGGGATCGTCGATTGAATTGAACGCCCATAACTCAAATGCCGGGATATTAACTACAATCATCGGCCCGTCGGTGGTATCCGGAATCCAGCGCGCGCGCTCCATGGCCAACGCGAGCTGGGCGATTTTTTCGCTGGAAGACTGATTGAACAATGCGGCAGTGGATGAGCCGATCACGCCATCGGCTGTTAAGCCTTGTTGTTGCTGCACTTTTATGACGGCGGCAACCAAGTCATTGTCGTAGATTTTGCTATCGGTGGCGGCATTATTACCTAGTAGGCCCATGCCTCTTAGCCGTTGACGCAAATAAACGATATGCGGATGCTTATCGCCCGGACGTAGCATTTTGCCTGGTTTAAATTCGTCCGAGCTCGCTTGATTTCCCATTTGCTGTAAGCGTGTCAGAATTTGTTTGAGTTGCTGGTATTGCTTAGTTTTAGGCTCAAACTGACCCACCACCTCTGTCAAGGTTTGCGATGCCAGGTGTTGTTTCAATAAACCGGCTAAGTCTAAAGCGGGTTTGGGGGCAATATGTACTGGATACTCAACATCGCGTGGTTCGACTTGGCCTTGCCGTAAATCGTGCAGATAACGCACCAACGACACAGTCAACGCCACATCGTAGCTCGCAACGGTGGAGCTATCGGGATTTTGGCCGCTAATCAGTTGTTTAAGGCGGTCAACATCATAATTGGCCGGATTTAACGCATTGCTGGGTGCACTGTTTAAAATGCTCAACAAGTCGGCTAAATTTTTTTCTGAGCGATTGGCAGTAAACCAGATCGGTTGGAATTGCGAGTTTTGATAAATTTGGCTAACAAGTTCGCTAACGCGACTGAAATCGCTACGTAACAGTAGCGGATGTTGTTTGCTAAGTAGAATGGCGCCAATCGGGTTGTCGGCAGGAATAGGATTAACTATCTCCGGGCCGCCATTGATAGCCGGTAGGCTGGTTTCGGGCGCTGCGACGGGCATATCCGCACTCAATGCGCGCTCTGTTCCAGCATAATAAATACAGGCCACCAACGCAAACCAAGCATACCTATGGTGCGAGTCTTTTAGGGCGTGCGATTTCGTTATCATGGTTACACGAATAGAGTTCGAATTTGAAGTTTATCGTATGCTTGACGGTAAATGCCACCAAGCAAATCGACATAATGTTAGTTCAATTGTACCCTGTTATCACAAAAATTGACGAGGAAAGCTTGTCAAAGCTATATCTGATGAGGTATGTAGGTAATCCGAAGCTAACGGCATTTCCGAGTGACCACAATTATGTAACGTTAAGCTAGTCAACAAAGCGAATAGGTTGGCCGACAATTTAAGGTGTATAGCGCCAGTTTACGTATTAACACATTAACATTGGTTCTCATCGGGCAACTTTAACTTTCAAAAGACAATTTATTGGCAAATGTTGCTTGCCAGTCTAGGCTGAATTTTTCGACTGCGGTGTCAGTGGCAGGGGTGGTCAAAATTTGCTGGGCAATGTCCAGAGGTAAGGTTACTGCACCAACGCCAAGTTTTAACACTTGCAAAACTTGGTTAACATTTTTGAAGCTGGCAACCAAAAGTTTGCCGGGCAATTGGTAGCGATCAATCATGCCTTGCAAATCAGCGACTACACCCACGCCGTCGGAGCCTTGATTGTCAATGCGATTGAGATAAGGCGCCAGGTAATCCGCGCCATGCAGCGCTGCCATCATGCCTTGTTGTACGGTGTAAATCGCGGTGGCCAATAGCGGGATATTGTCTTTTTTCAGTTGTTTGATTGCGCTTAAGCCTGCAGTATGCGCGGGTATTTTGACGATAATGTCGAACGGCAATTCAAGGAGTTTGCGGGCTTCTGCAACGATACCCTCTACCGTGTTATTAACTACCTGCACGTGATACCGGCCATGTGGACCGATGACTTCTGTCAGCGCCGTTAGCAGATCGTAGAGTCCGACACCGCTAGCTGCCATAATCGACGGATTGGTGGTAACGCCCGCCAAGGGCAACGCAGGACAAAGGTTTTTGATGCCGGCTACGTCGGTGCTGTCTAAATATATTTCTAACATGGAACGGTAGGTAAGCAGAAAAAGGATGCCAGTATAACCAGCGCAGGCATATTGCTTTAGAAAATTACCTCGGTAAACCCGGTGTTGGGCGTGAGTTCTTGTCGTTTTACCGGTTGATCTAACGCGATTTTTTTGGTTTCGGAATTGTCCGGCAATAGAAATTCGAGCTCTTCTTCGGTCATGATATTCGTTGTCTGACCTTCGACGACTCTCTTACCCTTTAACAATCATCTAAGAAGATCGCCGTACAGACAGGCAATTTCGATATGGTCGTGCAAGTTTCGAGCGATCCGGCCTTCGCTCATGGCAGTCTCTCCTTGAATTTTTTGCTGATCGATCTTAACCTCGGTGCCACTTATTGCCAATCGTACGGGGCAAATTACTTTGAATGCCGATTTATCTCCGAAACGCTTATCGTCTATCGACACCTTACGCGGTCTGGTAATGGTGTTGATGACGCTGGATCATACCCGCAATTTTTTCAGCGCCCCGGTGTTTGTGTTTTTGGCCGGCACCAGCGCTTATTTGTGGCAGGACCGGCGTGGAGCCGACGCGCCGCTGAGTTGGTTTTTATTGGAGCGCGGCTTATTGCTGCTGATTTTGACTTGTACGGTGGAAGCTTGGTCGTGGAATTTTCGCGCCGACCTGCGGCACATTGACGGCGGCGTGTTGTGGGCAATTGCCTGGTCGATGATCGCGTTGGCAGGGCTGGTCAAGTTGCCGCTAAGCGGGTGTGTGTCGCTGGGAGCGATCATGATAATCGGGCATAACGCCTTCGATGTGCTCAAGCCTGCCGACTTAGGAAGTTTCGGTCCTTGGTGGGCAGTGCTGCATACCGGTGACGATGTGTCGTTCGGCGAAGGCTGGTTATTAAATCCTTACTATCCGCTGATTCCATGGATAGGGGTGATGGCGGTGGGCTTCGGTTTTGGCAAATTACTCAGCAATAGTGTCTGGCGCATGCAGCGACGGCTTTTGGCCTTAGGTCTGACCTTGATAGGTGCTTTTTTGCTGCTGCGTTTTAGTAATGTCTATGGCGATCCCCAGCCATGGCAAAGCTATCCGCACCCGGTGTTTACATTGCTATCGTTTCTTAATTGTCATAAATATCCGCCGTCTTTGTTGTATCTGTTAATGACTTTGGGGCCGGCGCTACTGGTCTTGGCGCTGGCGGAGGGCGGGGCGGCAGAGCGCTTTGGCTTTCTGCAAGTATTCGGCAGGACGCCGCTGTTCTTTTATCTGCTGCACGTATACCTGATTCATGGGCTGGCGGTGTTGGTGGCGGCGATTACCAATGGACCGGTAGCGGCAATAATCGGCGGCGGTATTTGGGTGCCGGAGCTGCCGAACGACTATGGTTATGGTTTGCCGGTGGTTTATGGCGTTTGGTTGCTTGTGCTGCTAACGCTGTATCCCCTGTGCCATGGCTTTGAAGCCTTAAAAGCGCGGAAGCCGCATTGGCGATGGCTCAAATACCTGTAAAGTGTCGGACTGTGTTAGCTCAGAAAGCGAGTCTCAATAGCTGGCTGTCGCTTTACTTTTAAATTAGAAGGCAATGGATTCAGATGCTATTGCCATTAATCATCCTCTTTGGAGTTTAGTATGAAACGCATGATAGACTGGATTGTTCCCACTTTGCTGGCAACAGCGGCTTTGCAAGTGCAGGCCGACGAGCACGATGGTAGGGCGCTCAACGTCGTTTTTACGGATTGCACCGAGTTTGTCGGGGTCGCTCCCGTCGCTGAAAGTAAAGCCCGGGCTTTGGTGCCTAGCCAATACCAGCTTGTCGTGGATGACGCTGGGGCAAAATTGGTGGTGCGTATCGCGCACTGTGAAGGCGTGGCGGTGAATAATCGCCAGGCTCAAGCCGGCACGGTGGCCCACCTAGGCATCATGCTGTATTCACCTGACGGTACCGGGACCGATCCCAATACTGCCATCAATAACTACACGCTCACTTACGCAAGCAATGTGCCGGCTTTGATCAACGGTTTACTCAAGCAAGGGCTGTCGGCGCAATGGGATGGCAATTTGACCTATGAAGTGACACCGGCCACCGCGACCAGCGAATTTTATGCGGCGGTTTCTCCCGGTGCGCCCGACGCAGTCACATGGTTTTTACATGGTAGTGTTGCGGAGCCGGAGATAGCCACCGAGTTTTTGGCAAATTGGTGGTCTTATTCCAAAAAAGGCGAAGTCAAAATGGCAACCAACATAGAGTCGATTTATTTTGACTTTGGTTCAGCGGTGTCTTTCTTTACCGCTAGAAATAGCCTAATCGGCGACTTGCTTGGCAGTAACAGCGTAGCTAACTTCCCATTAAGCTTTCGCGGCAAGTTTAGCAGCGGCAAAATGACAGTGTCTCGCACTCGCTAGTTTCTAACACGACTTTAAAGGTGTCGTTTGTTTAGCCTGCTTTTGCTTGTTCAGCTGAGTTAAAAAATAGCTTTGGTAGTTCCAGCTTGGACGAGGCGGTGGTGGTTGGTGAGCGAAGGGCATAATAAACCTCTGTGGTGCATTGTTAGGGGTTGAAGATGCTCCCGTAGACTCAGCAATGATGCGCTTGATTACTTTAATCGAGTCTACGGGAACATTAACTAGGAAATACTGAAACTAATACACTGCCAGGAAGAATCTACCAGCGAAAAACCGACAAGCAAGAGCGGGTAGGATTTTCGCTGGGAGGAAAATTAGTTCAATTGCGCTTCGCTGTGCTGTCGATAAATCAGGCGACAGAACAGCGAAGTGTCCTAGGCTTGCACGCCCACCAACTCCGTCTGACGGTTTGGTGGGCGTGGATTGGCGGTCATTTAAGCGGCCGCGAAGCCCTCTACCTGCTCGCGGGGTATTTGCAGGCCTATCAGTTTTTCCACCAGGCGCAAGGCCTGATATTCGTCTTGTGAGACCAGCGAAACTGCCTGGCCGTTTTGTCCGGCCCGGCCGGTTCTACCGATGCGGTGTACATAATCGGCGGATGAGCGCGGTAATTCGAAATTAACCACATGAGGCAATTGGGCGATGTCGATGCCGCGCGCTGCCACATCGGTGGCGACCAACACGCGAATGTCGCCGGCTTTGAAACCGGCCAAAGCGCTGGTTCTGGCGCCCTGGCTTTTGTTGCCGTGTATCGCAGCGGCCTTGATATTGGCGGTGTTCAGCTTTTCGGTAAGTTTGTTCGCGCCGTGCTTGGTGCTGGTAAACACCAATACTTGTTGCCAATCTTTGGTTTTCACCAGATGGGTCAACAATGCGGTTTTGGCGGTTTTACTGACCGTATAAACCCGCTGCTCAATGGTCTCGGCAGCGGCGTTTTCGACAGCCACTTCAATTTTGACCGGGTTGACTAGCAAATCGCCGGTTAGCTTGCGGATGTCGGCAGAAAAAGTCGCGGAAAACAACAGGTTCTGGCGTTTTTTCGGCAGCATGGCCAGAATTTTGCGGATGTCTTTGATAAAGCCCATGTCTAGCATGCGGTCGGCTTCGTCCAGCACCAACATTTCTACCTTATCCAGTTTGACGGCGTTTTGACTGACCAAATCCAATAGCCGACCCGGTGTTGCGGTCAAGATGTCCACACCGCCGCGTAAACGCATCATTTGTGGATTGATCTTCACGCCGCCGAATACTACTTCCGACTTTAAACGCGGTTGCTGATGCGCGCCGTATTTAGAAACGGATTCGGCAACTTGCGCGGCGAGTTCGCGGGTCGGTGTCAGGATCAGTGCACGGACCGGGCGATTGCGGCCATGGCTGGTTTGCGCCAAGCGGTGCAAGATCGGCAAGGTAAAGCCTGCAGTTTTGCCGGTGCCGGTTTGCGCGGCGGCGAGTAAATCGCGCCCGGTTAATACGGCGGGTATGGCTTTACTTTGAATAGGTGTAGGGGTGGTGTAGCCTGAGTCGGCAATAGCTTTAATTAAAGCCTCGGATAAACCGAGATTGGAAAATGGCATTAAGGGTCTCAAAGGGGAAAATAAGGGGAGAAATCTGTGTTCGGCAGTGCTGCTGTCGCGATGTCCGCCCGGGGACTAAGGGAATTACATATTGAAGATGAACTTTCAGACTGCAGTCTATCACGGTTACTGGTTTAAGGTTAGGAAACCCGTGCTAGCCAAATTGGACGGCTGGTCGCGGCCGTGAAATTGATGTGCAAAAGCCATGTTCAAATGGCCAAACTGGCAAGGTCAATCACTATCTCGCGGATGTTTTCCGCCGCGCCCAAATGATTCGCAATGCGTATGTCGATTTGCGGATGTATGTCACGAATCCTTTGCACTTGTTCGGGAATATCGATACTAACGTGGCGTCCTGCCGCCAGGAAATAAGGCATTACAACAATCTGTCGCGCGCCCTGGGATATTTGTTGGCTTAAGCCTTGGGCAATAGTCGGTTCGGCGATTTCCAGAAAAGCACAGTCTATTGCGGCGAAGCGGGTAGTCGCTAGCCGCAGTTGTTGTATCAGCTCGCGAATCTCAAGATTGGAATCCTCCCGACGGCTGCCGTGCGCTACCACTAGTAAATGTGTCACTGGACAGCCTTATTCGATGTCGGTATGAATTTTGTTTTGGCAGGGTTTGGCGCCAAACAAGGTACTGAAACGTAAACGGTGCCGGGCAAACCATGCATACAGACGGTCAAACAGCGGTTTTAGCAGGGGCCAGCCGGTGGGCGCCATCAGCCATCCCAAACCGACAGCGCTGTAGGCCGCGTAAAACACCGGCATGCCTTTGATCAGACGGCCATCGGCGCGCACGCCATGGATTTCCGCCATCAATTCGTCCAGCGATTTGCCATAGTGCGCCGGACTGAAACCCTCGGCATGAATATCTTGCAAAGCCAGTTTGTTTTGCTTGTTTCGCGACTGCAACCAAGTGACTTCCTGCCGACAAATGGGACAGCGACCGTCGTAAAGTAGAGTTAAGTCGTATTCAGTATTCATCGGACTCTTCTGGGAAATGGCGCTAGGGGCTTGTGATGCTGCGACTGGCACCTTGATTCACAGTCGTGCGAGTCTGTATGGGTTTGCTTTGTAATTTCACAATTTTTGCGCAGCTTATATTTCCGGACTTCGGGTTCCGCAAAAAAAAGTCCCCCTCGCCATGCAGGACTCGCGCAGTCGGCGAGATACTCGCATCGAAGGGGATAGTGGGCTACGGAGCACCCCTCTGAGGACGGAACGTGTGTCAGGGCAACAAACTTAGCTGTTCCCAATCTACCAGCAGATGCCGCGGAAGCAAGGACGTCAATGCTAAAAATGCGCTGGCATGGGCTTGGTGCAATCTCGTTTGGGTGAGGCTGATAAGGAGGGGGCAGTGTTTTAGGCTTTGCCAACAGTTTATTCAAGAGGAAGTTCCCTGTTTATTGTTTAGCAAAAAGAAATTATCCATAACATAAATGGCTAATTGTAAATTTTTGGTAGAGGGTTATAGTGAAACCGTACTTTAAATCGACTGCAAGCGGTCAAGGCGGAAAAGATGAGCGCTCCAAGTACTTTTCAGAAAGACACTATTGCCGGCATTCAGTTTGTTACCGGTATCTTGAGCTTTTCGGTAGGGGAGTTTGTGATAACTACGCTTTTGTTCGGTACTGCGTCCATTTCATGTAGTTTGATTTTGTTAGACCCGCTAGTGCTTTAAGTTTTATGTGTGACCTCCCTCGTTGTTAAGCAGTGGCTCCGGCACTGCACACTCTACAGCCTCTATCGGAATCAACGATAGAGGCTTTTTTTGTACCTACCTTAAAAGACTATTTGCTGCGTACGTGGTAAATGGCGTATCCGGCAAAAAACATGGTTAGAACGTAAATTGTCACTGTAATCATTTTGTACTCCTGGTTATCTTTATTGTTGTCCGGTATTTATAACAGAAATCCGGGTAGATAAGATTGGATTTGCGCCTGCAGCAGTTTGTGCGTGTTAGTGTTTTTGCGGATGAGTGTGGTTTTCCACAAAAGCTGTGGATAAGCTTGTTGGTATGCTGATTAAAGTAAGCACAAGTGGTTGTAATTATGGAGGCGCTTTCAAATTGGCTAAAAATTGGTCACGGTCATCTTGATCAATGGCTTATCGGTATCGGGACTTCGTTAACCGCAATACCAGCGAGCCGATTGCTTGGACGGAAAATTTTCCAAGCCATTCATCGTGCATCGCCTAAAATGCTTAGCCTACGTAGTAAATTTCAGGACATGTTATGCAAATTCTTGGTGTGGATATCGGCGGTTCCGGTATCAAAGGTGCGATTGTCGATACCTTAACGGGCGAACTGGTCTCGGAACGGCATAGAATCGATACGCCGCAACCGGCAACGCCCGAGGCCGTGGCCGCGGTGCTGGCACAATTGGTTTTGCACCTTAATTGGAGCGGGCCAATAGGTTGCGGTTTCCCGGCGGCGATTCAACAGGGCGTGGTCCGCACGGCGGCGAATATATCCAAGGCCTTTATCGGCACCAATATCGATAAATTATTTTCAGAAGCCACCAACTGCGAATGCCACAACTTAAACGATGCGGATGCGGCGGGTATAGCGGAAATGCATTTTGGCGAGGGTGCCGGCCAAGCTGGCGTGGTCTTGTTAATTACCATCGGAACCGGTCTGGGGACTGCGCTTTTTACCGATGGCAATCTGCTTCCTAATACCGAACTGGGCCATGTGTATTTGGAAAATGGGCTGGAGGCAGAGCGTTACGCATCTGATGCCGCCCGAAAACTGCAAGACTTGGGTTGGAAATCGTGGGGCAACCGTTTCAACACCTATTTGAGTGCGATGGAAAAATTGTTCTGGCCCGATTTGATCATTTTGGGCGGCGGCGCGAGTAAGAAATTCGATAAATATAAAGAGCAGATCGCCATCAACACCACGGTCAAGCCCGCAGCTTTTCTGAACCAGGCCGGTATCGTCGGTGCGGCCTTATACGCCAAATCGAAAGTCATCTAAGCGATAGCCCTGCGTCTATAAACGCTACTCGTGGTAACGACAAAACCAGGGCTTTTTGACGTGGCCGAAAATATTTTCGCCATCGGTAAAATTCTGTTTCCAAGCGCACTTGACTATCGAATTACCTGCGGTAACCTCCCTCGCATGAGGTTGCCGGTGGTGAAAATTTAATTTTTCCATGAGAGCAATCAGACAATATAGTCGGCAGCCTCATATTATTCCGATGCTGTAAACGTTAATTGTCTTGCTTTGTTTTATCCGAACATGCAAGCGATTAGCGCCAATTATGGGTGGTGCTGGTGACGCAAGCTTCTAGGTCGGGAGATAGCTAGAGGCCCGTCATCAGTATCATTCCTGGTCTTCTCGAGATCCCGCAACGCCCCGTAAATAACCCATCCAACTATCGAATATTTCGAGGTCTAGCGTCTTTACGCCCCAATCTTGCCCGTGTACCATGCTGCGAACAACGCGCCGATGTTGTTGATGGATGTGCCGGCGCCGTTATCAACTGCCGAGCAAAGCGAGAAAGATTATGACCACGCTGATTATCAACGGTACAAGTCGCAAGATAGACCTGCCGGCTGACACGCCACTGCTATGGGCACTGCGGGACCACTTGGGGTTGACCGGTACCAAATACGGATGCGGCATGGCTTTATGCGGTGCCTGCACGGCGCATATGGACGGCGAGCCGACCCGTGCCTGTGTCACACCCATTTCGGCTGCGGTAGGCAAAAAAATTGTCACCATCGAAGCCATCGAGCAGGACGACACCGGTAAAAAAGTTCAGGAAGCCTGGCTGAATTTAGGCGTACCGCAATGCGGCTATTGCCAGGCAGGACAAGTCATGGCGGCTACCGCTCTGCTGAAACAACATCCGCAACCCAGTGATGTCGAGATTGATAAAGCCATGAGCGGCAATTTGTGCCGTTGCGGCACTTATCCGCGGATCCGCGCCGCGATCAAGCAGGCTGCCGGTTTGCCGGAGGTGCAATCATGAAAAATTTCGCCGAATTAGCGGACACAAATATCGAACAGATCGATGCCGAAGACGGTTTTTTAATCGACAATGTCAGCCGGCGTACTTTTATCAAACAATTTGCGTTGAGCGGCTTTGTCTTGACCATTGGCCTGCCTACATTACTCAGAGCGGATGAAGCGGCCGCGCCGGCAGCGGCCGGCAAGTTCGGCGCCGACGCGATGCCGCACGGTTGGGTGGATAACCCGCTGGTATTCGTGGCGATAGCGGCTGACGGTAAAGTCACCATTATTTGCCACCGCTCCGAGATGGGGCAGGGCGTGCGCACCAGTCTGCCGATGGTGGTGGCCGATGAACTGGAAGCGGATTGGTCCAGAGTATATGTCGTGCAAGCGCCTGGCGACGAAAAGCGTTTCGGCAATCAAGATACCGACGGCTCGCGCAGCCTGCGCCACTTTTTTATGCCTATGCGCCGGGTCGGGGCCGCCGCCCGGCAAATGCTGGAAGCCGCGGCCGCCGCGCGCTGGCGAGTGCCGGTAGCGGACGTGCGCGCCGAACAACATCAGGTGTTGCACGTCCCTAGCGGCAAAACTTTGAGCTACGGCGAATTGGCTAAAGCGGCGGCGAAACTGCCGGTGCCGGCCCGCGACACCTTACGTTTGAAAAATCCGTCAGAATTTCGTTACATTGGTAAAGGCCGGCAAGGTATTTACGATGGTCGGGATATTGTGTCCGGACGCGCCATATACGGCATCGATACTCAGCTGAAAGGCTTGCTTTACGCGGTGGTGGCACGGCCGCCGGTATTGGGTGGCAAGGTTTTAAAATATGATGCCAGCGCGGCGTTAAAAGTAACGGGTGTTGTCAAGGTCGTTGAATTGCCCAGCAGCCCGCTACCCGCCGAATTTAATCCCTTGGGCGGCGTCGCGGTGATTGCCCACAATACCTGGGCGGCTATACAGGGCCGAAATGCTTTAAAAGTCGAGTGGAACAACGGGGAACATGGCAGTTACGATTCACTAGCCTACAAAGCCGAACTGGAAGCCGCCGTGCGCCAGCCGGGTAAAGTAGTGCGCCAACAGGGCAATGTCGATGCTGCATTACAAGGTGCGGCCAAACGCCTGGAAGCGGAATATTATTTGCCGCATCTCGCCCAGGCACCGATGGAACCACCGGCGGCGACGGCCCGTATCAGCAAAGGCCATTGCGAAATCTGGACCTGTACCCAGGCACCGCAATTATCCCGAGATAAGGTCGCGAAATGGCTGAAATTGCCGGAGGACAAGGTTACCGTTAATGTTACGCTGCTGGGTGGCGGTTTCGGGCGTAAATCCAAACCCGATTATGTGATCGAAGCGGCCTTGTTATCGCAAGCGATGCAAGGCAAGCCGGTGAAAGTGACCTGGACCCGCGAGGACGATCTGCATCATGCTTATTTCCACACCGTATCCTTGGAGCGGCTGGAAGCGGGTTTGGATGCGCAGGGCAAGCCGGTAGCCTGGCTGCACAGAACGGCAGCGCCGAGCATTTCGTCGACGTTTGGGCCGGACAGCAAGCAACAAATGCCGGTGGAATTGGGCATGGGCGTGATCAATGTGCCGTTTGTGATCGACAATCTGCGCATCGAAAATCCGGCGGCGGCGGCGCACACTCGTATCGGCTGGTTTCGTTCGGTATCCAATATTCCGCATGCGTTTGCCGTGCAGTCTTTTGTCGCGGAAATGGCGGCGGCAGCGGGGCGCGATCATCGGGATTTCCTGTTGGATTTAATCGGCCCGGCGCGGCGTATCGATCCGACCAGTTTGGGTGACACCTGGAATCACGGCGAATCGCCTGCGCTTTACCCGGTTGATACCGGCCGGATGCGTCGCGTCATCGAAACGGTGACTCGCGAAGCCGGCTGGGGACGGCCACTCGCCAAGGGCCAAGGCTTGGGCTTGGCCGCGCACTATAGCTTCGTGACTTATGTGGCGGTTGTCGTGGAAGTTATGGTCGATGATGCCGGCAAATTGCGCATTCCTCGAGTTGATGTGGCCGTGGATTGCGGGTCGCAAGTCAATCCGGAACGGATTCGTGCGCAGATCGAGGGAGCTTGCGTCATGGGTGTCTGTTTGGCGACGCTGGGTGAAATCAGCTTTAAAAACGGCGCGGTGCAGCAGGACAATTTTCATGCGTACCAACTCACTCGTATCGATGACGCGCCGCGCGAAATCAAAGTACATTTGTTGCCGGCACTGGAGTTCGATACCCCCTTGGGCGGAATAGGCGAACCGGGTGTGCCGCCGATTGCGCCGGCGCTGTGCAATGCTATTTTTGCCGCCACCGGGCAGCGGATTAGGCAATTACCGATAAAAGACCAGCTGTTGAAAGACTGAGAACTTTGGGTGGCGGTGAGCTGATTTGGTTTACCGCTGCGGTTTTACCGGATGGCGAAAACTTAATCAGGTTAAGGTAGAAGCTTAAAGTTTTTGTAAAGCAGGCCGATAACCGGGTGCCAGTCGAAACATGGCAGGCATTATTCAATCCAGAGGAGATAAACCATGTCATCCGTATCGGGAGTGGGTTCAACGCCGTATTTTCCCATCACCAATCAACCAAAACAGGCCGCAGCCAATCAGCAACCGGCAACGCCAGCAGTGCAAGCTGTTGTGAAAGATGCCGATGGCGATAATGATGCTAGAAAAGGCAGCAAGATCGATACCTATGCCTGATAACGCCAGCGGTGCCAAGCAGTAAGAAAAAGCCGGGTAACACCGGCTTTTTCTTTGGGGGAGTGGCCGAAAGCAGCGAGTTACGGGGTCTGCAAAAAGCGTTGCTTGGCTTCGTTGTCTTCGCGTGCGGCGTCTATTTCCCTAATCACGCTGCGCAAATCGGCCGGTTTAGCGCTGTCTTCGAAATGTCCGGTCAGATTGGTTTCCGGATGCAAATCGCCGCTCTGATAGAGCTTCCACATTTCCTTACCAAAGTGCGTCGTCAACAATTCCGGTGCGAACTGGCCAAAATAGGCGGCCATATTGGCGACGTCGCGTTCCAGCATGGCGCGGGCGTTATTATTGCCGGCCGCATCCACCGCTTGCGGTAAATCGATAATCACCGGCCCGTCGCTGCCGACCAGTACGTTGTATTCGGATAAATCGCCATGCACCAAGCCATCGCAGAGCATGCGCACAATCTGGCCGATCAGAAAGGCGTGGTATTCGCGGGCCAGCTGCGCCGGCATTTCCAGGTCGTTGAGCCTAGGCGCCGGGTGGCCATCGGTATCGGCCACCAGCTCCATCAGCAGGACACCATCGATGAAGTTGTAAGGTTTCGGCACTCTGACGCCAGCATCTGCCAGGCGATATAAAGCCGTCACCTCGGCGTTTTGCCACGCCGATTCCTGCTCTTTTCGGCCATAGCTGCTGCCTTTTTCCATGGCTCTGGCGCGGCGGCTATTGCGGACCTTACGGCCTTCCTGATACAAAACGCTCTGCTTGAAGCTGCGCTGGTCGGCTTCTTTATAGACCTTGGCGCAACAGATTTCCGAGCCGCAACGCACGACATACACGGCGGCCTCTTTGCCGCTTTTCAGCGAGCCGATGACTTCGTCGATCAGGCCGCTATCGATTAGGGGTTCAAGTCTTTTCGGTGTTTTCATACGCCTATTATGCCGCGCTCGCACGAATATCGTGTAAAACTTCCGCCAATCGATCGACTTCCAGTGCTGAGAACAATCCTTCCGGCCCCCTCGGGCTTAAATCAATAAAAGGCGATTCGTAAAGCCGATCCAGCGGCATCACGCCGTTTTGCGTCAGCTCCTGAATAATATGTTCGATAAATTCGATCTGATCCGACGACACAGTGGTGCCGCGGATGAAGTCACTGAACGCTTGTTTCGCCGCTTCCCGATCTAAACCAACCAGCGAGCGAATGAAAATGCCCAGACTCTGATTTTCCTGCCTGGCTTGATCGATCAACGCCTGTGATCCACCGGCCTCAAGCAGCATCTTTTCCAGCTCAATCAGGTCGGACGGTGTCAGTGCTTGATTGCGACGTAGCCTCTGCAGCGAGACATGGCTTTCGTGCGCCTGCAAAAATTGCCGGGCTTTGTCGCGAAACTTGAGCATATCCAAACCATTTCCCACATCCGGTAGATCGATGGATGTAGCCGTTCCCAGTTCGTCTGCAAAGTCGGTGTAAACGACGATGCGTTTGCCTTTTTCGATTAGCTTGACCAGTGCCCGCAGCTTTTTGCGCATGCTTTCCAGCATCGTGACGGTGACATCCTGCCACCATTCGTCGCCGACTACCGCCTGTATCAATACCATCTGCGCTTTGATCGACGGGATAGCGTCTTGGGCTGCCAATGCGGCGGCAATGGCCTGAATCTTTTCCTGCATGTCGCTGAATCCGGACCCGGCTTGCAGTATCGCCAATTGCGCTTTCAATACCAGCATGTCGAAGCGCTTGGCGTCTTCGTCCTCATCGGTCAACGCGCTGGGCAGTGCGGCAAGGTTGCCGGCCAACTCGTTGAAGTCTTCGACGCCCAATTGTTGCCACGCGGGTTGTTTGGCGAACTTCTCGACTGATTTGCGTTGCGGTCTGACGACGAAATTGTCGATGTTCATCGCCGCTACCTGACTGTGCAGAAAATCGGCCAGCTGGCTACGCAAGCCACTCGCCCCCAGCTCATCATAAGCAGCCGCCGATTCGGCGACTTTCTTGGCATCGGCCAGTTGTTGATCCAGTTCGGCAATCAACGCCAAACGGGTCTTGAATAAGCGCGTGCCCAACGCTTCGGGGATGCCGGCGTCGGCCTTGTCCGGGTTCTGGCTGAAAAACTCCAGATTTTGGCAGTAATCGAAGATGTAGAAAAACTGCTTATCCTGTTTGGGACCAAACAAATCCGGGCACAAACGGGTGCCGCGGCCCAGCATCTGCCAGAACTTGGTTTTCGAACGCACCACCTTGAAGAACACCAGATTCAACACTTCCGGCACGTCGATACCGGTGTCCAGCATGTCGACCGAGATGGCGATATGCGGCGGTTTGTCCTTGCTGGAAAAACTATCGATCAGGCTTTGCGCATAAGTGGTCTTGTAAGTCACCACCCTGGCAAATTCGCCTTTGTAATGCGGATAGTTGGCATTGAAACGCTCGGCAATGAACTCGGCATGTGCGTTGTTCTTGGCGAAGATGATGGTCTTGCCCAGTCGGTCGCCGCCGGCCACTTTCTGGCCGTGGGTCATCAAATGCGCCAACACCTTGTCGACGGTGTCGATATTGAACAGCCATTGATTCAATGCCGCCGCATCAACCGCATCCGGCGTGGTGCCGTCCTCGTTCCATTCCAGCGCGTCCCATTGTTCCTTTTCGTCTTCCGACAAATCATCATACTTGATACCTTCCCGTTGAAACTTCAAAGGCACCGACACGGCTTTAGGCGGCACCAGATGGCCGTCGGCCACCGCTTCATCCAAGGCATAAGCATCGGTCGGTACCCCGGTTTCCAGATCGAATAGCCCGTAAGTATTGCGGTCGATCTCGTCCTTGGGCGTGGCAGTCAAGCCCACCAGCAGGCAATCGAAGTACTCGAAAATAGCCCGGTATTTTTGATACACAGAGCGATGCGCCTCGTCGATGACGATCAAATCGAAATGGCCGACACCAAAACGCCGCTGTCCGTCGCTGGCATCATCAATTAGACCCATCATCGTTGGATAGGTCGAGACAAACACCCGGCCCTCGGCGTGTTTTTCGGTGACCAAATTCACCGGCGAGGCATCCGGCAGATGCCGCTTAAAAGCTTTAACGGCCTGATTGACCAGCGCCACCCGGTCGGCCAGAAACAACACTCGCTTTACCCAGTTGCTGCGCATCAGCACATCGGCCAAGGCGATCACCGTGCGGGTCTTGCCGGCACCGGTAGCCATCACCACCAGCGATTTGCGTTGATTATCGGTTTCGAAAGTTGAGGCTATGCGGCGTACCGCGCGAGTCTGGTAATAACGGCCGGCGATGTCGGCATCGACCACCATTTCGGCCAACGGCTTGCGGCTGTGGCGGCGCTGAACCAATAATTCCAGCTCCGGTTTCTTGTAAAAGCCCTGCACCGCGCGCGGCGGATACATCGCATCGTCCCACAACCAATGCTGATAGCCGTTGGAATAAAAAATGATCGGCCGCTGGCCGTATTGCTGTTCCAGACAATCGGCATACAGCTTGGCTTGTTGCTGACCGACACGGGCATCTTTACGGGTACGTTTGGCTTCGATCAGCGCTAACGGCTTGCCGTCGTCGCCCCACAGCACATAATCGACATAACCCTTGCCTTCGTTATTCGGCATGCCGCTTACTTCAATCTCGAAGTTCTGCTCCGGCTGCAATTCCCAACCGGCTTCCTTCAACAACAGGTCGATGAAATAGTCGCGGGTTTCGGCTTCGGAGTAATCGTGGCTGTCGGGCTGAGCGGTATTGGCTTGCTTGGCGGCGGCGATTTGCGCCCGCAGTTGCTGTAGTTCTGCGTCCAGCGCGGCTTTATCCGTCAACAACGCCGACAGCTTTTCGTCGCGCTCCGACAGTTTGTTCTGCAATTGCTTGAGCTGATCCAGCGTCTGCGGCGTGACTGCCACCGGTTTTGGCAGCAACGCAGGATCAAAATGCAAAGCCGGATCGGGGCGCGAGCGTTGCCCATAATGCCGAGCCAGCCAGTAACAGACATGAAACAGCTCCCGCGTCGCCACCAGCGCATCGGCCGGCAACACCTTGCGGGTACTGTGGACCGCCAGATTGCCCAAATCCTTGATCACCTTGGTTTTGGCAAACAAGGCTTCGCCGACCGTGGTGCGAAAGCTGGGTTCATGCAGCAAGGCGCTCAAATGATCCTGATAAGGCAATCGCAGCGAACCGTCATACTTGTAGAGCCAAGCTACCGCCAATTCCAACGAACGCCGGGCGTAAAAACAGGCGGCGCGGGCATCGCTGTTAGCCAAACTTTCAGCTTTAGCGGCCGCTTCATGTAGCGCGGGCCATTCGGTTTGCAGAAATTGGAAATGCTGGGAAGTCATACAAATTCAATCCTTTGGTTCAATCAATTCCCTAACTTGTTGATGAAGCGCCGGCAAGTCGCTGTGTATCGTTTGCCAGAGCAGTTCGTAATCCACTTTGAAATAACCGTGAGCGATCCGGTTGCGCATCGCATACATCAACGTCCACGGCACATCGGGGTGGGCTTCGGCATAATTTGTATGGTAACGCTCGATGTTATGCGCCGCCTCGCCGATAATCTCGAAGTTTCTGACCACGGCATCCTGGGTTTTTTCATCATCCAGAAATACCACTTCCGACATATCTTCCACATAGCGATGAATCCGCTCGATCGCTTCCACGATATGCTCCAGATAATCCGGAATGCGCAAAACGTCTTTTTTGCTCATAGCGGCTGGGCTTCCTGAATGACTTGCTCGCGAAACTTGTCCGGCAAGGCTCTGGGTGTCAGCACATCCACGGTAATATGCAGCAAGCGCGCGAGTTCAACCTGAATCTTGGCGATATCCATCATAGTGGTTTCCGGTGTTGGATCGACCAGCAAATCCAGGTCACTGTCGTCGGTATCATCACCATGCACGACTGAACCGAACACGCGGACGTTCTTGACCCGGTGGCGCAGCACAATTTCGCGGATGGCGTCGCGGTGAGTTTGCAGAGCTAGGGATGGGCGCATTTACAGTTCTCCGCGGAAGGCTCGGTGTTGGAGGGAGGCAAAAAGGGAGTCAAGTTCCGCTAGAAAAACTCGATGCTTTTCCTTAATTACGTTAATAGCCAGAACTCGTGACGAAAATTCTCGTTGTAATTCTACAGGTGGTAGTTGTACAGGAATACTGTTGCAAACCGACTTATTCATATATGGCAGAGTTGTTGAAGATGCTTTGGCATACATATATGCAGTTTGTTTTGCTAAACAATACATCAGGTAAATATTGTTTACGTGATCATGGCATTGAAAAGAATGGAGTTGTTGATTAATAACAATTTCTTCAGCTGCTATTGTGGCAATTCCTAAATTACCGACGCAACTAATAATAACGCTTTCGGCTGGTATCACTCTCGCTTTGACCTCATCAATTTCTGATGTCGAAAGCCCAAATCCCTTTGTCGAGCAATAAGTGAAATCGAGATGCGCAAGGTCATCTGTTGTTACCCAAGGAATATTGCCTGTAAATGACTTAGGCTTATCGCGCCCAGGAACAATGCAGTCCGTCACATCACCAACTGCGCAACATTTCCAACCATTGGAATTATTTCCAGGTGTACCAAACATCTCAACAAAAATGGACTGCGTGAGGCTGTCCAGCTGCGCCAAGGCTTCCCGGCGCTTGGCTCTGAGCACATCGGCTTGGTCGAGAATGGCGGCGATGCGGCGTTGGTCGGCTAATCCGGGTAAGCGAATTGGTACAGCACAAAGACCCTTTTGGTCAATGGTCGTCATCGTGGAAGTTTTGGATCGGGACTTAATCAAGTTTCGCAGTTGTTCTGTACGTAACAAATGATTTAGAAACTTGGGGAATACTAAATTGGGGTTAGGACTGATACGAATGACGTGACATTCAAATAATGCTTGGAAATCTTCACCGGCGTATACATTGCTGAATCCGATTCCATCAAGTTTTAGAGACGAGCGGCAAAACAAAATATCGCCGTGGCGGAGTCCGTATTTTTTTATTTCTGTCGATGTTGGCTTTAATCTGCGTGATTTTTCAGTGCAGATTTGATTACCTTTAAATAGCTCTTCGACCCAAACAACAGGCATTCCGTCACCATCGCTGTCACTTTCCAAATATTCTGGATTTTTTCGGAATATTCCATTGTTTACCTGCTCAACAGCAATCTCGCCTAGCGTCGTTTGCCACCAACTAGCAGCATTTATTTTGTCTGGCACGACAACATCTCCTCAAGCACTTTCATCCCTGCCAGAATCTCTTCCTCCAGCACTGCCAACTGGGCAAGCCCCGTAGGGTACGCACCGCGTACCTTTTGAAGGCGTTGATTATCAGCGAACTTTGGAAAACGGTACGCAATGCGTACCCTACGGAATTGTTTGCATGTCATTGGAGCATCCCTTCCAGTATTTTCATCCCCGCCTGTATCTCGTCCTCCAACTTAGCCAGTTTCGCCAGAATCTCCTTGGGGGGCAGATGCTCGATTTCCTCATGCACCACTTCCTTGTAACGGTTGATCGACAGGTCGTAGCCATTGGCGACGATGTCTTCGAGCGGTACGCAGAAGCTTTGTTCGGTGCGGGCGCGTTGGCGTTCGCTGCTGTCGCGTAGCGCCCAACGAGTTAGCACATCCGGCAGGTTGTTCTTGGCGTGTTCCTCGGCATTCAGAATATGCAGCGGCGCCAGGCCGAGTTTGTCTTCCGCCAGCAGCGGCTGGCGTTTGTCGTCCAGGCTCCAGCCGTCGGCTTTCATGTCGTAAAACCACACCCGGTCGGTGCCGCCGGAGTTGGTTTTGGTGAACAACAAAATCGCGGTGGAAACCCCGGCATAGGGTTTGAAGCAGCCGGACGGTAACGAAATCACCGCGTCCAGTTTTTGCTCTTCAACCAGCATTTGCCGCAGTTGCTTGTGGGCCTTGCTGGAGCCGAACAACACACCGTCCGGGACGATGACCGCCGCGCGGCCGCCGGGTTTCAGCAGGCGCAGGAACAAGGCCAGAAACAGCAGCTCGGTTTTCTTGGTTTTAACGATGTCCAGCAAGTCTTTGGCGGTGTTCTCGTAATCCAAGGAGCCGGCGAACGGCGGATTGGCGAGAATTAAAGAGTATTTTTCTTCATCGCCGGCATGATCCTGGGCCAGCGAATCTTTATAACGAATGTCCGGATTATCGACGCCATGCAGCGCCATGTTCATGCTGCCGATGCGCAGCATGGTGTTATCAAAATCATAGCCGTTGAACATGGCGTGATGGAAATGTTCACGGCTGGCGGCGTCGCGCAGGATTTCCGGATGCTTTTCGCGCAGGTATTCGCCGGCGGCCACCAAAAAGCCGCAGGTGCCGCTGGCCGGGTCGCAGATCACATCTTTGGCGGTCGGCGCGGTCAGTTCCACCATTAGGCGGATGATGTGGCGCGGGGTGCGGAACTGGCCGTTCTGGCCGGCGCTGGCGATCTTGCCCAGCATGTATTCGTACAGGTCGCCCTTGGTGTCGCGGTCTTCCATCGGCACATGGTCTAGCATGTCCACCACCTTGGCCAGCAGCGCCGGGGTGGGGATGGTAAAACGGGCGTCTTTCATGTGGTGGGCGTAAGTCGAGCCGTCACCGCCCATGCCGCGCAGGAACGGAAACACATGCTCGCCCACCACTTCGAACATTTCCCCTGCGGCAAAGTGCTTGAAGCGCGACCAGCGCAAGTCGTCGTATTCGCGGCCTCTGGCGTCCCGGCCTTCTGGATAGATACGCCGCTCCATCGGTCTACCCAAGCGTAAGGCTTTGTTTTCTTCCAACGTGTGCATTTCATCCAGTCGGCGCAGGAACAGCAAGTAAGTGATCTGTTCCATGACTTCCAGCGGGTTGGATATGCCGCCGGACCAGAAGGCATTCCAGATAGCATCGATTTGGCTACGAATTTCGCCGGTGAGCATTAGGTTCAAATCCTCTTTGAAAGTTAAAGCCGGTATTCTCAATGACCAGCCGGCTTTAGGTCAAACCGGGTATGTGCGCTTGGATTTTGCTTTGGTCTGGGCGAATAGGCCGCTTTTTGACATTTTGCTGTTACATTAACGGCTTTATAAAACGACTCGGTAAGCACCGCTCAACTCAAATCATGGCAGATTCAAAGCATATCATCATCGTTGGCGCCGGCCCCGGCGGCTTATGCGCCGGCATGTTACTCAGCCATCGCGGCTTTAAAGTGTCCATATTCGATAAACATCCTAATGTTGGTGGCCGCAATCGGGCTATCAGCATGGACGGGTTTACTTTTGATACCGGCCCGACCTTTTTATTGATGAAGGGCGTATTGGATGAGATGTTTGAATTATGCGGCCGGCGTAGCGAAGACTATATGCAGTTTATGCCGCTCAGTCCGATGTATCGTTTGTTATACGAAGACCGCGAGATTAATGTGTTTTCCGACCGGGAAAACATGCGCGCCGAGTTGGAGCGGGTGTTCGACGAAGGCAGCGCCGGCTACGAGCGTTTCATGGACAACGAGCGCAGCCGCTTCAATCGTTTGTACCCTTGCATCACCCGCGATTACTCCTCGCTAAGCTCGTTTTTTTCGCTGGATTTAATCAAGGCCTTGCCTTGGCTGGCGTTTCCGAAAAGCGTGTTCAAGAATTTGGGCCAGTATTTTGACAAGGAAAAAATGCGCTTGGCGTTTTGCTTTCAATCCAAGTATTTGGGCATGTCGCCCTGGGATTGTCCGGCTTTGTTTACCATGCTGCCTTATCTGGAACATGAATACGGTATTCACCACGTCGCCGGTGGTTTGAATAAGATTGCGACGGCGATGGCCCAAGTGGTTACCGAGTCCGGCGGCGAGATTCATTTGAATGCCGAAATCGCCTCCTTGATCGTCGAAGACGGCGCGACTAAGGGCGTAAGGTTGCAAAATGGCGAGGAAGTACGCGGCGACGAAGTGATCGTCAACGCTGATTTTGCCCACGCTATGACCCATTTGCTGGCACCGGGTACCTTGAAAAAGTACGATCATAACCAATTGGAGAAGCGCGATTATTCCTGCTCGACCTTCATGCTCTATCTGGGGTTGGACAAACAATACGATTTGCCGCATCACACTATCGTGTTTGCCAAGGATTACCGCACCAATATCAGCAATATTTTTAGTAATAAAACTTTGACCGAAGATTTTTCGTTTTACGTGCAAAACGCTTCAGTCAACGATGCCAGCTTGGCGCCGGCCGGCAAGTCGGCCTTATACGTGCTGGTGCCGATGCCGAATAACGATAGCGGTGTGGATTGGCAAGCCCATTGCCAGACAGTGCGCGAACAAGTGTTGGATACGCTGGGCGCACGCCTGGGTTTGAGCGATATTCGCGAGCATATCGAATGCGAAAAAATCATCACTCCCGCCACCTGGGAAAGTGATGAACATGTGTATAAAGGCGCGACCTTCAGCCTGTCGCACAAGTTCAGCCAGATGCTGTACTGGCGGCCGCATAACCGCTTCGAAGAACTGGATAACTGCTATCTGGTCGGCGGCGGCACCCATCCCGGCAGCGGTTTGCCGACCATTTACGAATCGGCGCGGATTTCCTCGAATTTGATATCCCGCAAGCACCGGGTGCAGTTCCAGGAAATTCAACAGAGCGCCTGGCTGAAAAAAGCCAAGGCCTAAGTGATGGCGACGATGCAGGCCGTGTCGCCGGTCGATGGCCGCGTGCTGGGTGATTTTCCGGTTAGCGAGGTAGCGGCGATTCAGCAGCAGATGCTTGCTACGCGTGCTGCGGCGCAAATCTGGGGCAAGCGGCCGGTAGCCGAAAGGGCGAAAATTCTAGCCAAGCTGGTGCCTTTATTAATGGCCGAGCTGGACTCGATTTGCGAGCAAATCAGTCTGACTACCGGCAAAGTCCGTACCGAAGCCTTGTTGGGCGAGATTTATCCTGTTTTGGATTTGGCCCGCTACTACCAAAAACACGCCGCCAATATTTTAAGCTATCAAGGCATTCCCACTTCACCGTTCGCCTTTCCCGGCGCCACTGCCGGCATCGAGCGTCGGCCCTTTGGCGTGGTGGCGGTGATTTCGCCGTGGAATTATCCGTTTCAACTCTCGGTTGGACCGATGCTGACAGCCTTATTTGCCGGCAATGCGGTGATCCTGAAACCCTCCGAATTAAGTTTGCCGGTCGGCCAGCTAATTATTGATCTGTTCAAACAACTGGATTTACCTGAAGGCTTGGTGCAATGGCTGGTCGGCGATGGCGGAACCGGCACCCAATTGATCGACGCCGGCCCGGATTTGGTGTTTTTCACCGGTGGTTTAAATAGCGGCAAAGCCGTCATGCAGCGCGCCGCGCAACATCCCATCCCGGTGCTGCTGGAATTGGGTGGCAAGGATCCTATGTTGGTATTCAAGGATGCGCAATTGCAACGTGCGGCCGATGCGGCTTTGTATGGCGCGTTCTGCAATAGCGGTCAAGTTTGCGTGTCGGTAGAGCGTTTGTATGTCCAGCAGGACTGTCACGATGAATTTTTAAACTGCTTAATAGATGGTGTCGCGCAACTGCAAGTCGGCCATGGCCCGCAAGGCGATTTAGGGGCGATGACCACGGAACGGCAATCTGCAGTTGTTGAAGCGCATTATCAGGATGCTATCGCTCAAGGTGCGCAAGCCTCCGGACCGCTGGAACGGCAGGGCAATTATCTGAAGCCGGTAGTGTTGTGGAATGTGCATCACGGCATGCGGGTAATGCGTGAGGAAAGCTTCGGGCCCTTGCTGCCGGTAATGGCCTTCAGCGACGAAGCCGACGCCATCCGTTTGGCCAACGACAGCGAGTTTGGTTTGAATGCCAGCATTTGGAGCCAGGACATAGCCAAAGCCGAGCGGGTCGCCAGCCAGCTGCACGTTGGCAATTGGGCGGTCAACGACGTCATCAAAAATATCGGCCATCCCGGTCTGCCGTTCGGCGGCGTGAAAAAAAGCGGCTTCGGTTGTTATCACGGCGCGGAAGGCTTGCGCAATTTCACTTATCCGGTGGCCGGCATGACCAGCCGCAGCCATTTGCCCAAGGAACCCAACTGGTTTCCGTATTCGGAGCAACGCTACCAGGATTTCAAAGGCTATATGGACTTTGTCTACGGCGAAGGGTCGCTGTGGCAACGCATCAAACGCAACTGGCCCGCGCTGCAAGCATTTCGGGAATATTCAGCGTTCGATTTAACCCAGCGCTGGCAAAATCTTAAATTACTGTTGTCATGGAAACGGGACTACTGATGAAGCAAGACAATAACAATAAACGCGTCGTCGTCATCGGCGCCGGTCTGGGCGGTTTGTCTGCAGCGATTTCGCTGGCTAGCGAAGGCTTTGCGGTGGAAATGGTCGAGAAGAACGACAAGGTCGGTGGCAAGCTGAACATCATGACCCAAGACGGCTTTACCTTTGATTTGGGGCCGTCAATTCTGACCATGCCGCATATCTTCGAGGCCCTGTTTACGAAGGTCGGTAAAAATATGGCCGATTATGTTGGTATCGAAAAAGTCGAGCCGCATTGGCGCAATTTCTTTGAAGACGGCACGACGATAGACTTATGTGAAGACCCGGAAAATCAGCGCCGTGAGCTACACAAATTGGGGCCGAATACTGCCGCCGAGTTTGCCAACTTTATGGCCTATTCCAAAAAGCTGGGCACCGAAACCGAAGCCGGCTATTTTGCCAAGGGCCTGGATACATTCTGGGAATTACTGAAGTTTTACGGCCCTATTCGCGCCTTAAATTTCGACGTGTTCCGCTCGATGGATCAGGGGGTGCGACGCTTTATCTCTCATCCCAAACTGGTCGATATCCTCAATTACTTCATCAAATATGTGGGTTCATCGCCTTACGATTCGCCGGCTTTGATGAATCTGATGCCTTACATTCAATATGAATACGGCCTATGGTATGTGAAAGGTGGCATGTACGGTTTGGCGCAAGCCATGGAAAAGCTGGCGCTCGAGTTGGGCGTAACCATTCGTTTGAACAGCGAAGTGGAAGAAATTCAGTATCAGGCCGGTCGTGCTACCGGGATTAAGCTGCAAGGCGGTGAAGTATTGGCGGCCGACATCGTGGTGTCGAATATGGAAGTGATTCCGGCCATGGACAAACTGCTGCATAGCTCGCCAGCGGAATTGAAAAAGATGCGACGCTTCGAGCCCACTTGTTCCGGTCTTGTTTTGCATTTGGGTGTGAATCGGCTGTATCCGCAATTGGCGCATCACAATTTCTTTTATTCCGATCATCCGCGCGAGCATTTCGACGCAGTGTTTCGCAGCGGCAAGCTGTCCGACGACCCGACGATTTACTTGGTCGCGCCCTGCAAGACCGATCCGAACCAGGCCCCGGAGGGTTGCGAGATCATTAAAATCTTGCCGCACATTCCGCATATCAACCCGGACAAACCACTGACACCGGACGATTATTGGGCGCTGCGCGAACGGGTGCTGGTCAAATTGGAGCGCATGGGTTTGACCGATTTACGCCAACACATCGTCACCGAGGAATACTGGACGCCGCTGGATATTCAGGCCAAGTATTATTCCAATTTAGGCTCGATTTACGGTGTGGTTTCGGATCGCTGGAAAAATCTGGGCTTTAAAGCCCCGCAACGCAGCCATCAGCTGAGTAACCTGTATTTCGTCGGCGGCAGCGTCAATCCGGGGGGTGGCATGCCGATGGTGACCTTGTCCGGGCAGTTGGTGCGCGATAAGATTTTGGCGGACTTGGCGCAAGCATAATGCTGTGGTAGACAAAAAAGCCAAGCTGATTAATTGGGCCTACACTTATCGGGCGTTATGCACGGCTGGGTTTTTTGTGTTTAGACTTGGTATAACCTATCCGCGCCGAAACCGCTATATAAGAGGCTTCCGGCTTATTTTTATCAAACTGTTGATGGTTCGCTAGATTTTTATGCTGCTTTTTTTTCGGAATATCCCGGCACCGACCCGGCCCAACGAGTTGTACAGTTACTTGGCGATGGGGGTGAGCGAAGACTTAATGGAACAAGCTAAACCGGTGATGAAAGCCGAGGTGATGGTGATTCGGGATAAGCGCACCAATCGGCTGGAGCATCACGGCTTGGTATCGGTGAATTCCGATGAGGCCGGCATCTACGCTATCAAGAATCTGGACGGCTTGTTGTTCCATGGCTGCGCGGTTTTGGTCAGATGTTACAAGCAGCGCGACGTTAACAATGATAGGCGCCGCAACAGCTTGCCGGTGCCGCAAGAGTTCATGGAAAAACGTATTCAGGACCGGCGGCGCGGCGATAAAGTGGAAATCTATGTCGATTTTTCCAATGTGTTCTATCCGATTGAACTCTAGGCGTTGTTCACTGCCTGTTTTGCCCCATTAAAGCCAGACGCGCACGCGGTTACGGCCGTGTTCCTTGGCGGTGTATAGGGCTTTGTCGGCCTTGGTCAAGACGCAGTCCGCTGTACCGCTATCGGTGTGCATAGTGGCAATCCCGATACTGACGGTTATCGAAATGGTATGACCGTCAATAATCATAGGTGTATCGGCTAGTAGTTTACGCAAACGCTCGGCAAATACCACGGCTGGCTCTGCTTCGGTGTCTGGCAGAAAAATCGCAAACTCCTCGCCGCCTAGCCGGCCCACGACATCGATTTTGCGCAACTCGGTGCGAATAATGTTGGCGAAGTGTTGCAACATCGCATCACCGGTTGGGTGGCCGTAATTGTCGTTAATCTGCTTAAAATGATCCAAGTCCAGCATTAATACCGCCACTCGATGCTGGTTGCGCTGCACTCGGGCGAATTCCTCCTCCAGACGTGTCATGAAATGCCGGCGATTTAAAAAACCAGTCAAGCCGTCAGTAGTCGCCAATTCCCAGAGCTCCGTTTCTGTCCGCTTGCGTATGCTGACATCCTGCTTAACGCCGACAAAATGGCGTATGCAGCCTTGAAGATCCTTAACCGGCGTAATCACCAGCTCTTCGTCATAGAGTTCGCCGTTTTTGCGGCGGTTGACAACTTCGCCACGCCAGGTGTTCCCTGAAAGTATGGTATCCCACAAATTCTGGTAAAACGCCGGGGTTTGCTCGCCGGATTTGAGCAATTCGTTGGGTCGCATGCCAATGGCCTCGTCGCGGCTATAACCGGTTAGCGTTTCAAAGGCTTTATTGGCCCACTCGATGCCGGCATTGATGTCGGTGATCAGCACACCATGTTCCACTGTTTCCAGCGCCGACACTAACAAATGGTCGCGCAATTCGGAGGCTTTACGCAGGCTGATATCTTGATGGATGCCGACCGCGCGGATCGCCTGTCCCTGCATATCCCATTCCAGCACCCGACCGGTATCGTGCACCCAAACCCAATGGCCTAGTTTGTGCCGTAGGCGATGTTCTGAAGAGTAAAGTTCGGTTTCACCGCGCAAATGCGGATCCAACGAGGCATGGATTACTTGCCAATCGTCCGGATGCACCAAGCGTTTCCAGATGTCAATATCGGCTCCGATGTCGTCGAGCGTATACCCTAGCATCGAAGCCCATAGGTCGTTGAAGATTATCTTCCCGCTGGGAATATGCCAATCCCATAAACCCAGATTGGCGCTCTGCAAGGCCATGCCCATTCGTTGTTCAGACTCGTAAAGCCGCCTTTCCAGGCTGATCCGACTCATCGCATAGCGTATCGCCCGCACTAAACTGTCGGTGTCTATGCCGGTTTTGATTAGATAGTCCTGAGCACCGCAGTCCAGAGCCTTCAGAGAAAACTCGGTATCGTCGTGCCCGGTCAGCACGATAATCGGCAGTACGCGGGTCGCTTTGCGGATGCGTCTGACGGTATCCAGACCGCGCGAATCCGGTAGGCTTAAATCCACCAGCACCACGTCGATTTTTTGTTGGGCTATGGTTTGTTCGCCATCCGCCAAATTTTCGCGCCAGATCAGTTCGAAACGCAGATTAGGCGAGGCGCGCAAATATTGCCGAACCAGACTGGCATCGCCCGGTTCGTCTTCGATCAATAAAACGCAGCAGTTAGTCGCTTCTGTCATATTTGTTGCTTGCTCGGTAAGCGCACCACGTTAAACCAATACCCTTCGATATGCTTAACGACCGTGATAAATTCTTCGGCATCCACGGGTTTGGTGATGTAACTGTTGGCACCTAGTTGATAAGTCGAAACTACATCGCGCTCAATATCGGAGGTGCTGAGTACTATGACCGGGATGCTGGAAAAGTCGGGCGCCGATTTGATTTTAGTTAGAAACTCGCGGCCGTTCATGCGTGGCATATTCAGATCCAGCAAGATCAGATCCGGGCGTGGCGCGTCGGCATAGTCATCGCTTTGCCGCCGTAAAAATGCCATAGCCTCGACACCGTCGCAGACATGATGCAGGTTGCAGCGCAGCCGATTTTCCTTGAAACTCATTTTTACCAGATGAGCGTCGGCGGGTTCGTCTTCCACCAACAGTACATCGAACAGCGGACTCGCTTTATCCGTCATGCTTGTTTCCTTTGATATTGGGTAGCTCGAATACCACGGCGGTGCCGTCGTGCCCGCTACTGTCTATCCAAATTTTGCCGCGGCAGCTGGTAACGATACGGCGGGCAATCGATAGACCGATACCGGTGCCGGTCGGGTTGTCGCGATAGTTTAAGCGTTCGAAAATTTCGAAGACGCGTTGCTGATATTCCGCATCGATCCCGCTGCCGTTATCGCGTACATAATAGCGATTTACGTCCGGCTCCGATACGCCGCCAATCTCGATTTGTAAGTTCAATTCAGGGTTGGTCGGGCGGCCGTGCCTTAACGCGTTGTCCAGAAACAGGCGAAATAGCTCGGTCAGGCGGGGGAGGTCGATATAGGCATTCGGTAAGCAGCCGACGCTAACGATGGCGCCGGCGGCGGCAATCTGATCCGCTAAGGCGGACACAGCGGATTTCGCAGCTACTTCGGCATTCACATGGCCAGGTTTGTCGCGAGCTTGATCGGCGGTAACGTAGAGTTGAATGTCGCGTACCAGGCCAAGCAAGCGCTCTGCGTCTTGTTCCAGATAAGTCAGGCTGGCATTGATGTCTTGGTTGTGCAGTGCATCCGGATAAGCGCTCAAGGAATGACGCAAGCGTTGGGTAAAGCTGCTAAATCGCCGGGTCGGTTCCATCAGATGATGCGCGGAAATTTCTGCGAACCGGCTCAGGTCGGCGTTGCTGTTTTGCAGATCGATACGGATTTGCCTGTTTTCGGTAATATCGATACAGGAGCCGATATAGCCGAGGAACTCGCCTTTGTCGCTGTAACGAGGAATGCCGTTGTCGAGCAACCAGCGGTATTCGCCATCGTGGCGTCTCAGGCGATATTCCATAGTAAAGGGCAGGCGCTTTTCAAAATTCTGAGTGTAGTGGTTTAAGCAAAAATCCAGGTCGTTCGGATGTACGGCTTCTAGCCAGCCGTTACCCGTTTCCTGTTCGATACTGCGCCCGGTAAAGTCTAACCACGTCTTATTGAACCAGTAACAAAGCTTATTGAGGCCGGATAGCCAAATTAGTACCGGTGCTGAGTTTGCCATGACCCGGAACCGGTTTTCACTCTCGCGTAATTCGGCGGTAATAGTTTGCGCCATGGCCATTGCTCGACTGCGGCTGTTCACCAATTGCCAGGTTAGCAAACTTAATAGCAGGCTGAGGCTCACGCAGCTGCCGGCGACGAGCAAGGGCTTGTCTTGATCGACGCGGGTTTGAAAACCCGGTTCGGCGTGAATTAATAAGGTCCAGGGATGGCATGCCAGAACGATCTGTTGTTTTGATGCTAGTGTCGGACGGGGGGGGGCGGTGGTGCCGAGCCATACATGCGGTTTTCTTCGTTTACCTCGGTACCGTTGAATATTTCCAATCCCAAATCGCTTTCTTGTTCACCGCCAATGCCGGTCATTAAGTCTTTGGTACGGAATGGCGCATAAACCCAACCGAATAGATTGGCGCGGCGCTGTTCGAGAGTGTCGTGCGGCTTATTTTTTTTGTACACAGGCAGATACATTAAAAAGCCGGCTTGCACGTCTTGGTCGGTTTCTTGTAGTAATTTTACTTTTCCGGTGATACCGAGGCTATCAGTATCACGGGCATAAGTGAGTGCGCGGTTGCGGGTTTGCTCCGAAAACATGTCGTAACTGAAGGCGCGCAGATTCCGACCGGAAAACGGTTCCAGATAGATAACCGACGTGTAAAACTCGCGTTCGCCGAGCGGATGGATATCATAATCGGCGAAGCCTTGCTTGCGCATATCGGCAACATGCCGGTCTTTCTCGATTCTGGGAATCCACAGGGAAAAGCCCACACCTTGGATGCCGGGGAAGCGTTGGTCGAGATTGAGTGCGGATATATATTCCCGATATTCGCTACGTTTTACTAGCCCTGAAGCCGCAAACAAGCCTCTGGCGCCATAGAGCATTTGTTCGTAAGTTTGTAAGCGTTGCTCAATACGCTGCACTAGTTGGCGGACGCGGAAGTCAAAATATAGCTGACGTTCGTGTTCCAAGTCCTGAGCTGCTAGCCGCCAAGCCTGGTAGCTGGTTAACAATGTTACGGCAAGTACCGTTGCCGTCAGCCAGTGACTGTAATACCGAGGTTTTTTCAATTCGCTCAGGTTTGCGAGCGGCGGGCTGGCAACCGAGTTTTTGTGCTGATTATTCATGTCGGTTGTGTGTTGGATTCGGGTGTATAACCCAAGGGGATTTCAAAGCTAAAGCAGGAGCCCCTGCCTTCGCCAGCCGAGTCTACCCAAATTTTGCCATCGTGATGTTCGACTATGCGCCGGCACAAAGCCAGGCCCATGCCGGTGCCTTCGAAGCGTTTACGTGATTGCAGGCGACTGAAAAACTGAAATAGCCGGTCAAATTGCTCGGGGTTTATACCGATACCGTTGTCGCGCACGCTCAGCCGCCATAGGCCATCACTGACCTCGGAGCTTACCTCGACAACGGGTGCTTGATTTTCTTGGCGATAGTGCAGGGCATTGACCAGTAGATTTTGCAGTAAGCGGCTCAGTTCATCGCGGCTGGCATAAAGGATGGGCCAGTGGCCTTGGCAGAGGATGTTGGCCTGACATTGTGTAGCCAAGGGTTCGACGAACTGCAACGCTTCATCGCGCACTGCATCGCTGGCAATCCAGGATTTTTGTTGGGTCTTGCGGCCGATTCGCGAATACTCAAGCAGCGAGACTATCATCGCATCCATGCGTTTGGCGCCGTCCAAGGCAAAATTCAGATTCTGCCGCGCGTCTTCGTCCAGCGGCTCGCTCAGATTGCGTTCCAGAAATTGCAAATGGCCGGAGACCATGCGCAGTGGCTGACGCATGTCGTGCGATACGCTGTAAGCGAATTGTTCCAGGTCGACATTGGAGCGCAACAAGGCGTCGTGGCTTTGCAGTAATTCCCGCTCGATTTGCTTATGTTTGTCAATATCGACATGCGTACCCAGCATGCGTTGCGGTTTGCCTTCCGGGGTTTTCGCCACCACCATGCCTTTGGCGAGTATCCATTTGTAATGGCCATCCTTGCAGCGCATGCGAAACTCCACCCAATACAGTTTTTCCTTGCCGTCAAAGTAGTCGTTTAGGGTTTTGAGTACTCGGTCAGTGTCGTCCGGATGCAGACTGTCGCGCCAGGCATCGAAGTTATTAGCAAATTCTTCCGGTTGATAGCCAATCATTGATTTCCAGCGTGGCGAGAAAAACACCTCGCCGCTGACGATGTCCCAATCCCAGGCACCTTCGCCGGCACCTTCCAGCGCAAATTTCCAGCGATATTCGCTGTCCATCAGGCGAATATTTTGTTCCCGTACTCTGCGCCTTTCCGCTGCCAGGTAGAGGTTTACCGAGAATAAACTCAAGCTGAGTAAAATCACCAAGAATACCCCAGCGGCGAGTGCCATCACCGGCGTGGGGTAACGTTGCCAAATGTCGGTCAGAGTAAATTGCGGAGCTGTGTCGAAAGGTTTTACGCGGAGAGTGCGTAGTAACTGTTCTACCGAATTGTAGTCGGCGGGTATGGTAAAGCCGACAATCCCCGGAATGCGGTCGGCGCCCATCAGCAACAAGGTGCCGGCGACTTTTTTGGCCAACTGGTGGTCTACCGTCGGCATGGCTAAAAACGGCCACTCGGGATAAAGCTGAGTCGATAGCAGCTTGAAGCCTGCCGATGCTTGCGCATTGAGGATTTTGATCTGTCGCAGATCAAGTTTGCCATTTTTGGCCAAATCCTCCAGAACGCCGCTGCGGACGAAACCTATATCCGCTTGTCCGGCCAATACAGCTTCCATTACTGCATCGTGCGGCATGCCGGTGAGTAGCAATTGGGATGCCTTGACAATGTCTATTCCGGCCTGCGCGGCTTCATAAGCTTGCATCTGGAAGCCGCCCAGTGAGTCTTGACTCGTTACGGCGATTTTTTTGCCGCGCAGGTCACTGAGCGCGTTTAGATCTTCACGCTCGGCCAGCGCGAAGATAACGCCGCCGAACATATCCTGGGAGCGGTCGTTCTCACGCCTGACTAAGGTTGCTAAGGGTGCCGAAAAGCTATGTTGATAGCTGATATGGATGTAGTGTCCGGGATTGGTCAGCACAAAGTCCAATTGTTTAGCGTCTATGCTGGCTTCCAGTTCTTGGTAGTTCAATGCTTCGACAATAAACTCGCGCTCGGGGATGGCTTGGTGCAAGACTTTGCCTAGCGCTTGCCACTGTTCCAGTGTTTGCGGTTTGGGCCGATAGGCCAACACGCCGATGCGCACCGGCGCGTTGGCTAGTGCTGTAAAGCTGGTTAGCAAGCAGCAAAAAAGCAGGAATTTAAATCGGTTATTCAAAGCTTTTTTTGTCATTGATAAGTGGTTATTGCTCATTTAGGTAAAATCCAATACTGAGCCGTTCAGTGTCCCAAACACTCCCTAATGCTTAAGCGGGTTGCCTTACGGGCAGGCCAGAAGGCGGCTATCCAAGCTACGGTTAAAACAATAAGCAGCCAATACAGAATAGCCCACAAGTCGAAGCTGAAATCCAGTTGTATACCAAGCATAGTCCGACCCAATTGTTTGGCTAGAGGTTCGGCGGCCAGATAGGCGAGCGGAATGCCGATGAGCCAGGCCATGCCGCCATGCAATAGGCCTTCCATTAAAAACATGCGGAACACCACTTTGGAGGGTGCGCCTATGGCGCGCAATACGCCTATTTCGCGAATGCGCTGCAATACACTGATTGCTAAAGTGCCGGACAGGCCGATGCCACCGACTGCCGCAATCATACAGGCCAAGCCTAGTAAGGTGTTTAACACCGGTTTGAACTGGTTGCGGGCAAACTGGCGTTGTTCCAGTTTGGCGAGGGTGGTGTAAACATCCAGTTGTATGCCTTGATCTTGAAAGCGCTGTTGCAAGTGGCGCAGGTAGTCAGCTTCCTGATTGAGGTTGGCGACCTGTGCATCGAGTAAGGCGAATGACGCTACGTCCTGGCTTTGGGTAATCCGTCTGAGTGTTTCGAGTGGCGCGTAAACCGGTTCCACCGCATAACTACCGCCGGTTAGCCAGCGATAGATGCCGATTACTTGCCATTTCTGGTGATCGGTGCCTAGCCCAACATCCAGCATATCGCCGGTTTGAATAGCGTTCAGCGCGGCCGTATCCGCGCTCAGCACCAATACGCGCGCACCGGCGTCACTGGCCTGCAACCAGCGTCCGGATTCGATCAGAGGCTGATACATATTCGAGTTTGCCGGCAATGCCAGCATTTGCATGCCCAGACTGCCTTTTTGCCGCAAGGCTTGGCTGTCCTTGGCAATTTGTATGCTTGAGCGTTGCCAAAACTCCATATACTCCGTGCCTTCCACGGCAGCGGCGATGTCGCGTATTTTTTGCTCGGGCTGGTCGATGCTAAAACCCAGGCGCACTGCATAGCGGCTGCGGGCCATTTCCCGGTCCAGGGTTAAATTCAGCGAGGCGATCAAGCTGGTCAATACCAAAAACATCACGCCGGCAACGATCAAGACACTTTGCGTCAGCACCAGCCTGGCTTTCCGGCGGAACAAATTCCCTAAGGCTGCGGCGGATAAAGTCGGCAGAAAGCGCGAGCCGAACTTCTCTATAAGCAGGTCGAAACGGTTGTAGCCAAAATCTGCGCCCACACCGTAACCGGCGATTGCCACACGCACCGTCATGGCCGCACCGCGCAGAATTGGGGTCATGGCCGCCAGCAATGGCGCCAGCAGGCCACCCAACAGCATGTATGCCAGGGCGGGCTGGGAAATCGCGAATGCACCGCAGTCGATATTGAATAAAGCCAACAGTCGGCAAGCGCTAAAATAAGCGCCGGCAAGTGCCGGTGGAATGGCGAAGACTACCGCGACCAAAGCCAGCAGCAGGATTTCCAGTAGATACAGTTTGGCAATGGTTTGTGTTCTGGCACCCAATGCTTTCATCACGCCGATCTGATCGGTTTGCTGGGTAATATGGGCCGATACGGTGTTTAAAATCAATACGCTAGCCAAGGCTAATGATACCAAGGCCATGATTTGCAAGACGCCATTGATACCGGATAAGAACGGCCGGCCCCAATGTTGTTCCGGGTCTTGCAACAGGGTGACGTTGACGCCTATATGCTGTTTGCCCAGCAAGTTGCGAATTTGGCTGGCAACGCTGCGGGCTGTTTCGCTGCTGTAAGGTGGGGTGATTTGCACCAATAATTGTCGAAAACTGTGTGCCGGAATGCCGAATTGGGCAGCTTTGGCGGCGCTGGCAAAAAAATGCACCTGGCCGCCAAATTTGGGCGGTTTAACAAAGGGATGACGGACGATGCCGCCGATAGCCAGCGCTTGCGGGCCTTGGACGGTTTCGAATTCGACGTCGCCGCCTTGTATGCCGCTAGACAGGGCGGAGAGGTTTTCTATCGCTACTTGATTTACGCTCGGCCAATTGCCTGATTGCAAGGCGGTTTTGTCGAAATGTTGATTTTCATAGTCTGGCCGGATTATGAGCGTACCCAAGCGCCAGTCGGTTTCGCCGGGTTGGCGGAAATGCACGCTCAGCGGCGTCATGGTATCGACGCCGGCTACGTTGGGTAAGGCTTTGATTTGCTCCAGTACACTGATGTCGGCATCCTTACGCAAAATCAGATTGATATGCGAGGGTTGCGATTGTCGGTGTGCGGCATCCATTTTACCCAGCAGCAAATCGATCATGCCGAACAAAATGCCGACACAACAGACGCCGACGGCGATGCTAATAATTGCCAAGGCAGTGCGACTTTTTGTCAGCCACAAGTCGGCCCAGACTTTATGCCAAAGTGTATTCACACCCAGTCTTCCGGCTGGGTGTCGGCGTGTATTCGCCCGGAAAGGATTTCCAGTTTGCGGCTAGCGGCATCTGCCAGGGTTTCGTTGTGGGTAACCATCATCAGGGTTTTGCCTTGATCACGTAAATGCGCGAACAAATCGAACACCGCATCGGCGGTGACCGCATCCAGGTTGCCGGTGGGTTCGTCGGCGACGATTAACGGTGGGTCGTTTGCCAGTGCGCGGGCAATCGCCGCCCGTTGTTGCTGGCCGCCGGAAACCTGGCTGGGTAAGCGCTGCGCCGCATCGGCCAATCCAACCAGTTCCAACAAATACATGGCGCGTTCGCGGCGCTGCTGTTTGGTTAACGCACCGAGAAAGTCCATCGGCAGCACGATGTTTTGCAATAGGTTAAGGGCTGGCAGCAATTGGAAAAATTGAAAGACGATGCCGACATTGGCGCCGCGCCAGATGCTGAGTTTTTCGTTGCTGAGTGTTTGCAGCTCGGTGCCGTTGACGTTGATTTGGCCTCGGCTGGGATGGTCGATGCCGGTCAGCAGATTTAATAAGGTGGATTTGCCGTTGCCGGATGGGCCGACGATGGCCACGAATTCGCCGGGGTAAATATCCAGATTGATGTCGTGCAAGACGGTTTGCAGCGTGCCGGCTTGCGGATAGTCCTTATAAACCTGTTTGAGTTCTATGATCTTTTTCATAACAGCCGGCAAATTGCGGTATGTTACACGAGGCGCGGGCATCCTGGCATGCCCGTCATTCCACGCACGCTGCGCCGGAGGGCGATTAATGACATCGGTACGGATTTTGTGGCTATTGCTGTGCTTGGTTTGGATGGCGGCGGAAATTAGTCTGGCTCGCCGCACTGCCGCGCAAGCCGGGCCGGTTGTGCATACGGAACGGCGTTCGCAACGCCTGTTATGGGCTAGTGTACTGCTAAGTCTGGCGTTGGCGTTGTGGTTTAAAAATCTGGCGTGGACGCCGATCGCGCTGGAGTATTTGCCCAGACAAATCCTAGCCATGCTGTTGTTTGCCGCGGGGCTTTATCTACGTTACCTGGCCGTGCTGAAATTGGGCCGGTTTTTCACGACGAATGTGGCGATACAGCAGGAACACCGGCTGATCAAGGTCGGGCCTTATCGTTGGTTGCGGCATCCGGCCTACACCGGTTTGTTGCTAGCCTTGTTTGCGGCGGGGGTGGCGATGGGCGATTTTATCGCGCTGGTATGCTTGCTTGTGCCGACAGTTTGGGCGTTTACCCGGCGCATCGACATAGAAGAACGGATGTTGTTGGCAGAGTTCGGCAGCGTCTATGCCGATTTTTGTGCAGTGACCTGGCGGCTGTTGCCCTGGGTATATTGAAGCTGTTGCTGGGGCGATTTTCACCGCCCCAACCGCAGACCGGTCTAGCTCGTCAATTCGTCCAAATATTTTTCCACATCTAAGGCTGCCATACAGCCGGCGCCGGCTGAGGTGATGGCTTGTTTGTAATGCGAGTCCATCACATCGCCAGCCGCAAACACGCCGGGGACACTGGTGGCGGTGGCGTTACCGTCAATGCCGCTGTTGACGACAATGTAACCGTGCTCCATTGCCAGTTGACCGGTAAAAATATCGGTATTGGGAGTATGGCCAATGGCGATGAATACGCCGTGTACATCCAAGTCTCTAGTGGAACCGTCCTGACTGTTTTTGATGCGCAGACCGGTCACGCCCATTTCGTCGCCCAATACTTCATCCAGTTGGTGGTTCCACTCGATGCGGACATTGCCGGATTTGGATTTTTCGATCAGTTTGTCTGACAAGATTTTTTCGGAACGGAATTTATCGCGTCTGTGTACCACGATCACCTCGGAGGCGATGTTGGACAAATACAGCGCTTCTTCGACTGCGGTATTGCCGCCGCCGATCACGGCCACGGGTTTGTTGCGATAGAAAAAGCCGTCGCAAGTGGCGCAGGCGGAAACGCCTTTGCCTTTAAAGGCTTCTTCGGATGGTAGGCCCAGATATTTAGCCGAAGCGCCGGTGGCGATGATCAGCGCATCGCAGGTATACACGCCGGCGTCGCCGGTCAGCGTGAACGGTTTTTGCGACAGATCGGCGGTATGGATATGGTCGAATATAATTTCGGTATTGAAGCGCTCGGCATGCAAGCGCATCCGTTCCATCAAATCCGGACCTTGCAAGCCTTCCACGTCGCCAGGCCAGTTGTCCACTTCAGTGGTGGTGGTCAATTGTCCGCCTTGTTGCATGCCGGTGATCATCACCGGATTCAAATTAGCGCGCGCGGCGTAAACGGCTGCGGTGTAACCGGCCGGGCCGGAACCTAGGATTAAGAGTTTGCAATGTTTTGCTGCAGCCATTATGTCGAGTCTCCATGCGGGTTAGGGTAGGAAAATTATAAGGGCATTCCCCCCGCGATAAAACCGATTTACCAACTGGTTTTTAATGGCGTGGCCGGTAAAGCTAATGTGAAATCGATTTACATCATCTATAATCATGTTTTGTGACGCTTTTATTGTGAGCCGACAACTATGGTTGCTGTTGTGGAAGAGAGAGCCGCGCGAGGCTATCGCGAAATCGCATTACTGGGATTTTCGAGTTGTGCGTTGTTTTTTTTAATTGCCCTGGTCACTTTTAATTCCAACGATCCGGGTTGGAGTCATAGCACCTCCTACCAATCCATCAGTAACGCCTGCGGTTTGTTTGGTGCTTGGCTGGCGGATTTTGTACTGAGTTTTCTAGGATTGATGGCCTACCTGATTCCGGTGATGATTTTCTGGTACGGCTACATCCTGTTTCAAGGTTCCCGCCAAACCGGTGGGCAATGGGCTTTGGCTTCGCGCTCGGCAGGTTTCCTAGCCACTACGGTGTCCGGTTCGGCCATTCTGTTTTTGCATCTGCATTTTCTACGCACCAAGGTCGATTTGCCGGAAAGTCCGGGCGGCATTCTGGGACGGGAAATTGGCGACGCCTTGGTGCATCTGTTAGGCAACTCCGGTTCTACCTTGCTATTACTGGCCATTTTCATGACTGGTGTGACCTTGTTTACCGGTTTATCCTGGCTGATGATGATGACTTTGATCGGCAAAGGCGCGATGTCGGCCTGTTCCATCGTGGGTCGGCAAGCGGTTACAGTGCCTGAGCGCTACCGTGCCGATAGACCGGAGCGACCTGAGTCCACAAAAGAGGCCAAAAAACCGCGCAATCAGCCGGAAGCTAAAACCGAAGAACGCGCCAAAAAGCCGCAAATTCAAGTGCTGGAAACCGCGCAACCTTCTGCCGCCGCTGCGGTTAGACCTTTGCGCAGAAAAGACAGCAAGCCGGTAGACGACATGGCCCCCGGCGCCTATATCAACGCCTTGCCAACCTTGTCTTTGCTGGATAAGCGCGAAATCAAAGTTAAACGCTATTCCAAAATCGAGCTGGAAGAAATTTCCCGCCAAGTGGAAGACGTTTTACGGGATTACGGCATCGCTGCCGAAGTGGAAGCTGTCTTACCAGGTCCGGTCATTACGCGTTTTGAATTGCGCTTGGCGGCCGGCGTGAAAGTCAGCCGCATCAGTAGTCTGGCTAAAGACTTGGCGCGCGGTTTGTCGGTCACCAGCGTGCGTATCGTCGAGATTATCGAAGGTAAATCCGTTATCGGCCTGGAGATTCCTAACCAGGAACGGGAAATGGTTTCGCTACGTGATTTGCTGGTGTCGGATGAATTCGAGCGGGCCAAATCCAAACTCAGCATCGCGATGGGCAAGGATATTTCCGGTACGCCGGTGGTTGCTGACTTAGGCAAAATGCCGCATGCGCTGGTCGCCGGTACCACGGGTTCCGGTAAATCGGTGGCGATCAACACCATGATTCTCAGCTTGCTATACAAATCCAAGCCCGAAGACGTGCGGATGATCATGATAGACCCCAAGATGCTGGAGTTGTCGGTGTACGAAGGCATTCCGCATTTGCTGACGCCGGTCGTGACCGACATGAAGGATGCGCAAAACGCCTTGCGCTGGGCGGTGGCGGAAATGGAGCGACGCTATAAATTGATGTC
Source organism: Methylomonas albis (assembly GCF_014850955.1). NCBI lineage: Bacteria > Pseudomonadati > Pseudomonadota > Gammaproteobacteria > Methylococcales > Methylococcaceae > Methylomonas > Methylomonas albis. Next base: position 3,354,323 of record NZ_JACXSS010000001.1, on the reverse strand, counting down.
TAAAGTGGGGGTGCGGAATCTGGCCGGTTATAACCAGGCGGTCAGAGAAGCGGAAGAGGCTGGTCAGCCGCTCCGAGATCCTTTATTCCGGCCGGAAACGCCGGTGGCTTTAGACGATTATCCGCTGCTGGACACGCTGCCCAGCATCGTCATCGTTATCGACGAGCTGGCCGACATGATGATGGTGGTCGGCAAAAAAGTTGAAGAACTAATTGCGCGTTTGGCGCAAAAAGCCCGAGCCGCTGGCATCCACTTGGTTTTGGCGACACAGCGACCTTCCGTGGATGTATTGACCGGTTTGATCAAAGCCAACGTGCCTACCCGGATTTCCTTCCAGGTGTCTTCGCGGATCGATTCCCGGACAATTATCGATCAAGGCGGTGCGGAAGCCTTGCTGGGTAACGGTGATATGTTGTTCCTGCCGTCCGGCACCAGCATTCCGCTGCGTGCCCATGGTGCGTTTGTCGATGATCACGAAGTGCATCGGGTGGTGGAATTTTTGAAGAAAACCGGCCCGACTAATTATCTGGACGAAATCACCCAAGAGCGCACCGACAGCGGCGAAGTCGCGGGCCTGGATGGCGAAGACAGCGAGTCGGATGCTTTGTATGATGAGGCGGTGGCTTTTGTGACCGAATCCCGCAAAGCCTCTATATCCAGCGTGCAACGCCGCTTTAAAATCGGTTACAACCGCGCGGCGCGCATCATCGAAGACATGGAAAATGCCGGCGTGGTTAGTATGCCGGAAACCAATGGCTCTCGCGAGGTACTAGCGCCACCGCCGCGCTGATTGGGATGAGCATCGTCATCATTGGCTTACTGGCCGTCGCTGCCGTTTCCGGCCTTGGCGGTTGGTTGCTTAGTTCGAAAAAAAGCTTGGAAACGCCAGTTAAAATCATGATGTTCGTTGGTTATTTCTGGCTGCTGGCTTTTGCACAATTATTGCTGATCGCCTTATGCTACTTGAGCTGGCAACGTTTCACAGCTTGATTTTTCTGACATGAACCTAATCCCCGAGCTGATCGGTTATCTGGCGGCGACCTTGACGACCGCTTCTTTTCTGCCGCAAGCAATCAAGACCTTCAAAACCCGCGATACCGAGTCCTTGTCTCTAGGCATGTACAGCATGTTTACGTTGGGGGTGTTGCTGTGGTTGATTTATGGTATTTATCTGGTGAACGTAGCTATCATAGTGGCCAATGCAATTACCTTTTTGCTCGCGGCGGCTATCTTGGGCTTTAAGATTCACAATCTGCTGCGTAAATAAAAATGCCGGGTCAACCACAATGCCTTCAAATGCTTCCAACCATATCGAAATAACAGCTGATACTTCCGCCGCCAATGACAGCAGTGCTTTCATTGAGAAAATTCGCCCGAATACCGGGATTTCCGAGCCTGTCTACAAGCAACTGCAAAGGCGCATTACCGATATGATCCTGTCCGGTGAGCTTGGCGATGGTATTAGCTTGCCATCCGAGCGGGCTTTAGCGGAAGCGCTGGATCTTAGCCGCACCACGGTGCGGCGTTGTTACGAAGAATTACGGGCTCAGGATTGTATTGCCACCCATGGCCGCGCCGGCGTTACCGTTAAGGCACCGCCGTCGCGGATCAATCCGGAAATGGGTAAGCTAAAAGGCTTTACCGAGGAAATGCGTGAGCTGGGTATCACGCCATCCACGCAAATTCTCGATCACCAGATTGTCGTCGATAGAACTATCGCCTCCATTTTTAATCGCCCGGCCTCGACGCGATTTCTACGTTTGGTAAGGGTACGCTTGGGCGATGGTATGCCGCTATCGCGGGAAGTGGCGTGGTACGATTTGACTGTAGCGCCGGCTTTGACTGATTGGGATGGCGAAGGCTCCGCCTATCAATACCTTGAGACCCAATGCGGCCTGGGCTTGGTGCGCGCCGAGCAATCTATAGAGGCGGTGCTTAGTGATGACGCGGAAGCCATCGTATTCGGCTTTGACCAGCCGGGGCCTTGCTTATTGTTGAAGCGCAAGACCTACGCCGACAACGGGCAGATCGTGGAATATGTCGAAGGCACCTTTCGCGGCGACGCTTATACCTATCGGGTCAATCTAAAAATCCGGCCGAACTAGACTGATTTTGGTGTTGGACTGGTTTTCATAAAGTGGTCAATCTCGGCTTGCGTCGGCAAGCACCCCAATACCCCATGGTGCTTAGCGACCCAGGCGCCGCTGGCACAGGCTAGTCTCAAAGCCTCGGTTAAGCTCAGATTATTCAGCAAGGCAGTCGCCAGTCCGGCGCTGAACGCGTCACCGGCGCCGGTGGCGTCCAGTGTGGCTACCGGCCAAGCCGGTTGATGAAGAACCAAGCTTTTCGTTAAGGCCACGCATCCCGCTTCACCTAGTGTGACCACCAGCAGTTCCCCAGACCAGGCAATGTGTTCCGACCAAGTGGATAAGCTATTTAGCCAATGTTCCACGCTAATTTTATTATCGTTTCGGCCCAATAATGCAGCGGCTTCGGTTTCGTTCACCACCAAAATATCGGTTAGCTTTAACAAGCCATGATCAGGTTGGTGCCAGGGTGATGGATTTAACATGGTGCGGATGCCACGCTGACGTGCAATCTCGAACGCTCTGCGGATTGGTGCTTCCGGGATTTCAAACTGGGCGTAAATCAAATTTAGGTCTGGAAGGGCGGCTAAGGCCTGTTCGACATGTTCCTTATTCAACAGGGCGTTGGCGCCTGGATAGACGGCCAAAAAATTCTCGCCATTCGGGCCTATAAAGCCGACACCAAAACCGGATTGTGGTCCTGTCCTTAGAAGCCAGCGGTCGTCCAGTCCTTCATTCCTCAGTAATGTAATCACGCTGTCCGCGACTGCATCCATTCCCAGCGGCAATAGCATTGCCACCTTAGCGCCCTGTTTATGCGCGGCTAAACCGACATTCAAACCCTTCCCGCCGTGCTCCTCAAGTATACCGGTAGCTTGCACGGATTCGCCTGAACAGGGCAGGCGCTGAACATGCAGGCAGTGGGCATGGACATAACTGGCTAAAACTAGGATGGACACGCGAACTCCAATTTTCGGAAAAAATTTGTGAAATAGTACCGAAATAAATCCAAGAATTTACGATTGACGCAAATATCTCTATCTGGTATTTCTATGGTACCTAAGTTGAATACCAAAAAAGAGGAGGTATCATGAAGCGTCAATGCATCATAGCTGGGCTATTACTTTGCGGCTCACCCACACTGCATGCTTATACAACATTCGCCGGCGCAGGCGCTAAAGTAGGGGGGCATTCGTATCCTGATCCATCGCCGTACACGGTATTGCCGTTTGCAGATGGTCAAACCGATTCTCATACCAACGCAGTGTCACACGCTTATGGTTCGGTTTACGATCAAGGGTTCGATGCCAACACCGAATCAGGCTATTCCTATAGAAGACAAGCAATAGCTTCAGCCGACGCTAGTCCAGGCATATTAAAAGCCTACGCCAGTGCCGGATATTTTTTAGATGGCCCACATCCAAATAATTTTGGTGTGGTTGGAGTTGCCAATGCCGAATTCACGGATACTTTCTCTATTTTTTCAGGTAAGTTATTCGTCGACATTAATATCGAATATCACTTAAGCGGCAGCCTTCAGGGATTAGCTAAAGTCAAGGGCGGCTTGAAAATTTCCTCGTACGATGACACGTTTAACATCAACGCGAGCGAGGCATTGGCTTCCCCGCTACAGTTTGATTGCTCATCAAACATTAGCTTATGCACGGGTAAAGCGACAGTGTCAGTACCAGCCAATTGGGATATATCCATTTCCGGCTTTTTGGAAGTCCTTGCTGCAGCCAACACCGATCCCAACACCCATAAATATGGCGATGCGGTCGCCAATTACGGCAATACCGCTCGAATATTTATCAGTCCGGTAGACCCTAGAAATAAGATAGTTAGTAGCAGTGGCTTTGATTATTCCCCGGTGCCACTTCCTGGATCTATTTGGTTATTTGCCAGCGTCATCCTGGGCTTTTTCTGGCGCCCAAGAATGCAATCATCATGTTAACACCCGGCTAAAATTTTTTAACAAACTCAACTACCAGAGGTTTATATGAGTTCATTTCCAATGTTGCTAACATTAAGTGCCGTATTAGCTTATGCGCCAACAGTTGGCGCGTACACCACATCGTTGACCGTCATTGCCAGCGCAAATGCCGCCTACGGTAGTTCATCCTACGATGCGGAATCCAAGGTGTTAGACAACATCGACGGCACTTCATCGTATGCTGTCGATGCACTTTATCAAGTACCGAATGCGGGTGGGCCTGGCAGTTACGTTGAGACATACCGCTCGTCCGCCGGCGGTTTTGTCACTCCCGGCGTAATGAAAGCCAGCGCCAGTGCCAGCGCGACGGCCTATGCCGCGAATGTCGCCAGTGCCAGCAGCAAAGTGTCGTTTGCCGACAGCTTCAAGCTGGTGGGGCCTAGCGGTCGAAATATCGATCTTACCTTGACTTATTTGGTGTCGGGAGCACTGTCAGGTACCGCGGCCGCCAGCGGTACCGTTCAACTAAGTACGGGTGACAGGATCTCTTTTACGGAAAATGGTTATACACCGCGCAGCTTCAGTTGTTCATGGCTGGCGTCGTGTAACGGCGTGGCGACATTTTCGGTGCCGGTGAATACCTTGATTTCGCTGGATGCTTTTCTGGAAGTCGGGGCGGGAGCCACTAGTTATTTCAAACCTACCCTAACCCAATCTTCCGCCAACTTCGGGAACACCGGTTTGGTGTATCTCGGTATATCCGATAGTCGTTATCAGTTGCAGAGCGGTAGCGGCTTTAGCTACGCCGCTGTGCCATTACCTGCCGCGTTTTGGACCTTTGCTACCGGTTTGTGTGCCTTTGGTTTTTCTGCTCAGCGCAAGCGAGTTCAATGCTAAATCAATACCCCATTACTGCTAAACGGGCGCGGCAAAAGTATTCAAAACCGAATCTTCTGCCTTGCTTCCTGTCTGATCGATTGCGGTGCCGCAATCCTGCTTCTGTCTCTTAGTTACTACTAAGTTGTTACAATGCCCGACCAGTTTGAACAAGCGGCTGATAAATCGGCAAGAGAAACATCATTAATGAAAACCAGAGATAGAAGACACGGTGTAGTGTTAGTGCATGCCGGCGAAGGTAAGGGTAAGTCCTCAAGTGCGTTTGGCATGGTGTTCCGCGCCGCCGGTTGGGGTATGAAAGTCTGCGTGATTCAATTTATCAAAGGCCAATGGCAAACCGGCGAGCAACGTGCTGCGACGCGTTTCGAGGAAATAGAATGGCATGCATTGGGCGACGGTTTTACCTGGGATACCCAGAACCCGGAACAGGATATTAAAACCAGTCGGGAGATTTGGGAGTTTGCCAAACAAAAAATTCTTTCCGAAGAATTCGATCTGGTGATCCTCGACGAAATCAATTATTGCTGCGGCTATGGCTGGATAAGTGGTCAGGAAATCGCCGATTTTATTAAAAACCACAAACCGGCCTGGCTGCATCTGGTAATGACCGGTCGCAATGCCGCACCGGAAGTCATTGCTGTTGCCAATACAGTTACCGAAATGACCAGAATCAAACATGCGTTTGAAGGCGGTATCAAGGCGGAACAGGGCGTGGAATTTTAAGCTGAAAAAAAACCGGGCTTCTGGCAGAATTGCCGGTTTTTAATCTAGGCATCAAGACCACTATGCAACAAGCAAAAAAACTTATCGAACAGTACTATCAAGCATTCAACAGCGGCGACATGGATACCTTTCTGAGCTTGTTGACCGAGGATGTGGTGCATGACATTAACCAGGGCGACCGCGAGCAAGGCAAGGCCGCGTTTGCTGAGTTCATGAAAAAAATGAATCACCATTATAAAGAACAGTTGGTGGACATGGTGATTATGGTCAACGAAGACGGTACGCGTGGCGCGGCCGAGTTTGTGGTGTTGGGCGAATACCTGAATACCGACGAAGGTCTTCCTGATGCCAATGGTCAGACTTACCGGTTGCCGGCCGGCGCATTTTTCGACATCCGCGACGGCAAAGTGGCGCGTATTACCAACTATTACAACTTGGGTGACTGGATCGCACAGGTGGATCCGCAGTAAGGCTTTTGTCTGGCGCATTGCCGATACCGGCCAATTGGCATAGAATCCGAAGGGTGACAATTCGGATTCGCCGAAAAAATAACTACAAAACAGAGGAGAGCAACAATGGGTGAAACACAGAAATTGATGATCGCTGTCGTGGGGGTGTTTGTAGCCGGTTTTATCTTGGTGGCCGTCAGCAAAGATCAATCCAACGAGGAGAAAGAAGCCGCCGCGCAAATTCGCACACTGGTAGCCATGCAAGAAATGGCTAACCAAAAATGTCCGAAGTTGATCGAAAACAAAACCGGTACTCAGGTGTATTTCCCGTCCAAAACCGATACCGACAAAACCACCTACGTCAAGATGGAATGGATAGGCGAGAAAGATTCTAATTTCAAAACGGCATCATGCACCTTGCATTTGGCTTTGGGAGGCGTGTCTAAGCTGGTTATCGATGATAAGGTTTTGATTGACAAAAAGTTTTAATCCGAGTCGACGTTTTGCACGATAGCTGGAAACGTCGCTTTGTCTCCAATCGGATCGGTTATCGGTGAAAAACGCCGTTAGCCGATTTGTCAGTGTTTTTCTGAACATCGACGCAGGTGTTGCTGTCGTCATTCGCAAATTACAACGCTAACAGAACTGGCAACAGGGTGAGCCGATCAGTAACCCTATTTAGGGGTAATGAACAACTAATATGTTGTCGTGCTTTACTGGCGCTCACAAAGTCGGCTATGGTCCAGTGCACCAAGCCGGACTATATATTTTAGGGACAGTGAATTTGCCGGGCGAGGATTTATAAGTATCGCCGGATGTTTCAGACTAAATGTACAAGAATAATAATTTACTAGAGGTGAAATGATGGCGGATACGACCATCCAAAAAGGTGTTTTAAAAACCTGGAAAGACGATAGAGGCTTTGGCTTCATTCAGCCGGATAATGGCGATAAAGATATATTTGTACACATATCCTCTTTAAATGGCATGGCCCGCCGTCCTGTGCGCGGTGATGTAATGTTTTATGAAGTTGCCCGCGATACCGGGGGCAAGCTCAAGGCTGTCAATGCCAGAATTGATGGGGTTGAATATCAAGAAAAAGTGGCTAGACCCGGCAAAGTCTGGCTATGGGTGTTGGCGGCTGTACTGGGCTTGATCAGCGCGGCCGTAGCAGCCTATTTTTTATAAGGCGAGAAAATTTCGCCACCGACGGCAGTTTTTACCCATATTTTTAACACAAAGAGTGATACATGGACTGGCTACACTATCTGATCGACATTCTGCTGCACATCGATAAACATTTGGCCAATATCATTAGCGAATACGGTGCGCTGACCTATGCCATCTTGTTTTTGGTGATTTTTGTGGAGACCGGTTTTGTAGTAATGCCGTTTTTGCCTGGGGATTCGCTGTTGTTTGCCGCTGGCGCGTTTGTGGCGATGGACGCTTTCAATCTTCCGGTATTGCTTGGGGTGCTGGGGTTTGCGGCAATATTGGGCGATACCCTTAATTATTGGATAGGCCGCAGCATTGGTCAGCGCGCTTATTCGCTGAGCTGGGTAAACCGTGAGCATCTTGATCGTGCCCAAGCGTTTTACGATACCTACGGTGGCAAAACCATCGTGCTGGCCCGCTTTGTACCGATCGTGCGCACCTTTGCGCCGTTCGTGGCCGGAATAGGCAAAATGCCTTACCGTTATTTCATTTTGTATAACATTGTCGGCGGGGTCGCGTGGGTATTGATCTGCGTGTTTGCCGGCTATTTCTTCGGCAATATTCCGCTGGTCAAGAAAAACTTCGAGTTAGTGGTGCTAGGGATCGTGCTGATTTCGATCTTTCCGATCGTGGTTGAAGTTTGGAAAGCGCGTAAACAAGCCAGGCAATAGGAGTGCAATATGGTACAGATGAGCGATTCGCAAAGATGGTTTGTGCTGACATTTATACTGGCGTTCGGCGGCCTGCTGTATCTGTTGGCGCCGGTGCTGATGCCGTTTGCGTTTGCGGCTATCCTCGCCTACCTTGGTGACCCTGTAGTAGACCGGCTGGAAACCCTGCAATTTCGCGGTTGGCACTTGAATCGGACCATGGCTGTCATGGTGGTTTTTTCCGGCATCATCTTTTCCATAGCCGCGCTGTTGATCGTCGTCATTCCAGCCGTGGAATATCAGATCGGCGAATTCATCGACAAACTGCCGTCTTACCTGAATTGGATTAACAAATCAGTCGTCCCTATCTTACAAAAATATCTGGGCCGTACTATTAGACCCTTGCGGGAAGATCAGTTGCTCAATCTGATCAAGAGCCACTGGCAAGCTGGCGAAGGTGCCGCCGAAAATCTGCTCCAATCGGTTTCGCATTCCGGTGCCGTGGTCGTCGGTTGGGTAATGAATCTGGTGTTGATTCCGGTGATCACTTTTTATCTGCTGCGGGATTGGGATAAATTGATGGCGCAAATTCACGATCTGTTTCCGCGCCGCTTTGCCGCCACGGTCACGAAGCTGGCCAGCGAAGCCGACGATGTGTTGGGTGCCTTCATGCGCGGCCAGTTTTACGTGATGCTGGCGCTAGGCATCATTTATAGCGTCGGCTTGTGGTTGGTCGATCTCGAGTTGGCCTTGGTGATAGGCATGATAGCCGGTTTGGTCAGTTTTGTGCCGTATATGGGCGCTATTACCGGTATCGTTTTCGCCTGCATGGCGGCGCTGCTGCAATTTCAGGATGCGATGCATTTGTTGCCGGTTTTAATGGTTTTTGGGGTGGGGCAGAGCATGGAAGGCATGCTGCTGACGCCCTGGCTGGTGGGGAATAAAATAGGTCTGCACCCAGTAGCGGTGATGTTTGCTGTGCTGGCAGGAGGTCGGCTGTTTGGGTTTTTAGGCGTGTTGTTGGCTTTACCGGTGGCGTCGGTGATTATGGTGCTGCTACGGCATATCCATGAGCGCTATACCTTCAGCGGTTTTTACAGCAACGATTAGCGTTTGCCATGCGTGGAACGGTGGTATTAGGCATGTGGTTGACAGTCTCGACTTTGGTGTTCGCGACTGATAGCCGCCGGGAACAGGATTACGCGACGGACATTCAGCAACAGTTGTCTATGGGGCAGGCGATTTGGTTAAAATCCGCTGGCAAAACCTATCTGGCGCTCTACACTGAGGCGGAAAAGACCGACAATAGTCAGGTTGCCATCATATTGCACGAGATGGGCGAGCATCCCGATGCCAAGCCCTTGATTCATCGCTTGAGAACCACGTTGCCCGTGCATAATTGGGCTACGCTAGCTGTACAAATGCCTGTCAGGGAAAGCGGAGCGCAGTCTGAAGACTATTATCCGCTGTTCGACGAGGCGCGTGAGCGTATTGATGCTGCTGTCGAGCATCTACTGAAAAGCGGTGCGAAGCATATTGCGATTGTCGGCTACGGCATGGGTGCTTTGATGGCGGCGTATCGGCTTGCCGATAAACCCAATGATGTGATGGCGCTGGTATCGATTAGCTTGCCGGTGCCGCAAACTACCGCAGTGCAGGCGCAAAGCCTCGATTTGATTAAAAAAGTGCAATTGCCTTTTTTGGATGTATATGCCGAGTTTGATCTACCGGCAGTGCTCGATAGCGCCCGGCAACGGCGCATGGCCGGCAAGGATAACCCGGTGTATCGGCAGATAAGAATGGATGGCGAGGACCACGGCTATCAACAAGATTACGATTTGCTTGTAAAGCGCGTATATAGTTGGCTGACCACTACGGTCAGCGAAGATTAATAATTATTACAAAGGGTGTAACACATGGTTTTAACCGACGAATTGGTCGCGGAAATTAAATTTTTATCCTTGTTCAATCTGGAGTCCGTACAAGAAGGCGTCAAGGTGCATGGAAATGCTGATCCGGTGTTGATTGATGCGGCTCAACGCCTGTTCGATAAGGGGTTGGTGACCCAGCATGACGGTGGGTATCTGACCGACTTGGGTATAGAAGTGACTGAGCACGCTCAACGGATGTTGACGATATTGAAGACAAACTAAAATCGATTCAAAGGCCTAGCTCGAATAACCATTTCACCGACACGTAAAAAACCAGGCCGATGACCAGACTATAGCCGAGAAATCGGAGGGGTTTGTTCAGATTGTGGCGCAAAAAGCCATGGTATTCGCCTTGGGCCTTCGTTTGCCGATACAGCGCCTGTTGAGCTAGGGCGCGCTGTTGTTGATATTCGTCGAATAATTGTCTGGCGTTATCAAGGTCTTCGCGTTGATAAAGCCAAATAGCCGGCGTGGAAATGCCCCAATTGCCGGGCGACGTTTCATAAAACTCAATATCGTTGTCGGCCAGTAACTGGCGGACATCGTCGGCTTCGTCTGCGGGTACGCCTCTCAGCGAGAAAAATAAAATCGTCATTGCCGGGCTGCTGCATGGTGTTGGGAGTGGCGATTATAAATCAATAAGCTTTCATCGAGAGCTAAGCAGTATCTATCGGATGAATCAGTCGAATCCATTTTCTAAGCCGGCTCAGACCTCGATTGTGTTGCTAGAGGACGATGGGACGAATTCAAATGCGGATAGTTTGCAGGGCGAGTTGCTTGCGCAGGATTTTCGTTGTGCGGCGGCGGCGAGCGCCGATGATGTGATAGCGCGGCTGACAACTGCTTCGGTCGATTTATTGATCATTGCCTGCCGTGAGTGGCCCTGGCAACGGGTAGTCGAGATGCGCGAAGCGGCCGATTCCTATTTACCTATCATACTGATTGCCGATGATTTGACCGACACGCTGCTGGATCATTGCGCTGCGGTTGAGATCGACGCAGTAATTTGTCGACCGGTCAATCATCGTTTATTGCTGTTAAAAATTCGTTCATCCCTAAAACTGGGTGAGTTATATCAGCGAGAGCGTGAGCAAAAAAACCAATTGCTCGACTATTGGCAAACATCCGACCTCGAACATGAGGTGGCGGCGAAACTGTTCAACAATGTCTTAAAAGCCGGTTTTCTAGAAACCGAAGCCGTGAAAGTGGTGATGTCGCCTTTGGCCTTGTTTAACGGTGATTTGGTTTTGGTTGCCAAAACCCCGGAGAATCATTTGCACGTGCTCTTGGGCGATTTTACCGGTCACGGTCTGTCGGCATCGATAGCCGCAACGCCGCTGGCCGATATTTTCTATGGTATGACGCGCAAAGGTTTCGACATTAACGAAATCGTCACCGAGATTAACGCCAAACTGTATCAAATGTTGCCGGTAAACCGTTCTCTAGCGGCCTCGGTGATAGCGCTTTACCCCGAGTCATCGTCGCTGAAAAGCATTACCTGTGGGTTGCCCGAACATTTTTTAGTCAACCATGCCGATAACAGTTTTTTGGCGATACGTTCCTTGAATATTCCGTTGGGTATTCAGGCAACAATTGACATCGAAGAACAGTTGCATCGGGTCAGCGAGAACGACAGTTTGTATCTGCTGACAGATGGCATTTTTGAGGCGGAAAATGCCCAAGGCGAGCTTTTTGGCGGGGAACGTATTCTCAGCGCTATCCGCCAAAGCAAACGCGATGATATTAAGAATCTGCAGGCGAGCCTTGAGGTGCATACGGGCGGTACGGTTCAAAAAGATGACAATAGCTTGGTTATTTTAAGTTGTGCGGTCGATAGCGTGCCCTGGGGACGCAGAGAGGTGCGGCAACCCATGCACAGCATTGCCGCGACGACCTGGAAGCAAATGATGGAGTTTGATATTGATAGTCTGCGGCTTATCAATCCGGTGCCGGTAATGGTCAATACCTTGATGGAGATACAGGGCTTGCAGAATTATCGTCAGGATATCTTCATGATAGTCAGCGAATTGTTCGCGAATGCGCTGGATCACGGATTGCTGGGCTTGGATTCCAGTCTGAAGAGCAGTCCGGAAGGCTTTATGCGTTTTTACGCGCGGAAAGACCAGTGCTTGCAACAACTTAAGCAGGGCAGAATCCGCTTATTGTTTATTCACCAACCGACTGAACAAGGCGGTCGCTTGATCGTTAAAATGCGCGACAGTGGAATGGGCTTTGATTGGCATGCGCGCACTAGCGCACTGGACAGTAATCAGGCCTACTGCGGTCGCGGAATTTCTTTGCTGGAGACTTTATGTAGCAGCCTGGTTTATCACGGCTGCGGAAATCGGGTGACCGCCGTTTTCGATTGGCAGCGTTGATCTATGTGGCTTAACGTTGGCATTTGCTGCAGTAATAGCTGGCGCGTTGACCTATTTTAAGTTGCTGAATCGGCTCCTCGCAGCGCAAGCAGGCTTGCCCACCTCGACCGTACACTTGTAAGGATTGTTTGAAATACCCCGGTTTACCCTCGGCATTGCTAAAGTCGCGCAGGGTCGTGCCGCCTTTATCGATGGCTTGTTGCAACACGGTTTTAATTGCCGCAACCAATGCTTCGCACTCCAGTACAGTCAGTTCCCCGGCGGCACGAACAGGTTTTACGCCTGCTAAAAATAAGGCTTCGCTGGCATAAATATTCCCCACGCCCACCACAACATGGCTGTCCATAATTAATGACTTGATCGGTACGGCGCGGTTTGTCGCGCGCAGCCGCAGATAGGCCGCATCGAATGCTGTCGATAAGGGTTCAGGCCCCAGCGTTGCCAGTAAGGGATGCATCATCGCATCTTCAGTAGTCCATAACGCCGCGCCGAATCGGCGCTGGTCGTTAAAGCGCAATACCGTGTCGTCAGCAAAAATGAAATCTATATGGTCGTGCTTGCGAACGGCTTGCTCGGGCGTGGTGATACGCAAATTCCCCGACATGCCCAAATGCAGGATCAGTGTGCCGCGTTGCGTGGTCAGCAATAAATATTTGCCGCGCCGCTCGACACTGTCCAGGCGCTGGCCGGGTAAATCGCTTGTCAAAGACTCGGGAACCGGCCAACGCAATTGAGGGTGACGCACAATGACGGCTTTAAAGACTTTTCCGGTAATATGCGGAGCTATGCCGCGCCGGCTGGTTTCAACCTCGGGTAATTCCGGCATGTTTGCGTCAGATTTGGGTGAGTAGAAACTTGGCTTCGTCCTGGATTTTTTTACGAAAGAACAATAACTTCCAGCGGCTGCCGCCGCATTGCCGCCACAACAAGGTGGCGCGAATCCCCGCCAACAGCAGAGCACGAATTTTATTCACGGTAATTTGATTGCCCAGATATTGCTGATCGCCCTGCACCATGATGCGAGGTTGTAGCGTGCTGATGGTGCTGTGATATACATCGGCCAGATTGGCCAGTACATTTTCATGCAATATGCCGAAATGTTCGACTTGAGCCTGCGCCTTGCTGACGCCGGCCTGTATGGTTTTTTGCATATCAGGCTTCGAAATCAGTTGTTTTTGCAAATAGACGATCTGCGCGGCATAACGGGCTTGCTCCGGACTGGCCAGGACTCGGCTGCCGAGTTGGGTGGTGAGCTGTTGTAAGCCGTGTTCGACGCCGATCAAGCCGCCATAGACATCGGCCACGCTATCGGCGTCTATTTTCAACAGACTGGCGATACTGGCTTCCAGCGCGGCACTTTGACAATTGCCGGTGCCGGCAAGTTGGTGTACCAGTGAGCAAGCCTGGGCGATGCCGGCCAGCGCGATGGTTTGGTTGCTGAGCGTATTGAGGGACATATTACTTACAGGCAGTGGTCAAACAATCGGCTTTAACCGGGTGGCCGTCTTTGATCCACGACTGGATACCGTTGGACAAATGATAGACATTTTTCATGCCCAACTGCTCGGTAAGGATTTGGCCGATCTTGCCGCTACGATTCCCGGAACGGCAGACCAAAATAACCGGTTGGTCGGGCGACGATTTCAGTTTTTCCAGGTCGGCCAGCCATTTTTCCTGGTCAAAGCGGCCGTTGCTGTCAAAGGATTCCAGTTTTTGGCTGTTGGCGATGACGCCGGTGGATTGCCATTCCGGCGCGGTACGCACATCCACGACCAGCGCATTGTTGTTTTGCTGCATGCTTAGCAGTTGTTCCGCCGTTATTTTGCCGAGTTCGGTGGCGTAAAGCGGGGTGGCGAACAGACAGGCTAGCCAGAATAAAGTCAATCTCAGTGTCATGGTGATGTCGGTATTTTGGGTAAATGGCTCAAGCGGCCAAGAAAGGTAAAATGCGGGTCGCCCACCAATCTATGCTCTCCAGATAAATATTGGCGATGCGCTCGGGACTAATGTCGCGAAAGGTGGTAAGTCCGGGCTCCCAACGCTCGTAGGCGATGCAGAATTGTAACGCTTCCCCGGCCTTGCCGCGATAATTCAAAACCGCGTTGTCAATATCTTCCGCCAGCGGCAATTGTTCCATTACTTTGGTTACCGGCATGTCGAGCAGACTGTCCAGTCCGGAAAGCATGCCAATCAAAAAATAATGTTCCTGATCATCTTTAATTTCGCGCGCGATCAGTTCGCACATCTTGGCGCGGATCAACACGTTCTGCAGTACCGACGGTGGTTTTTCCGACATGGACGATAAGGTCAGAATGTTGACCCAGCGTTTGATCTCGATCAGCCCTAAACAGGCTATCGCATGCTGAATGGACTCAACCTTTTGCGGCAAGCCGAAGAACGCCGAATTTAAATAGTGCAGCAATTTAAAACTCATGCCGACGTCTTGCGAGATAATCTTGCCGATTTCCGCAAAGCTGGCATCTGCTTTATTAACGGTAGACAGCAATTGAATGGCGGCGGTTTGGCTGACGCCTAGCCGCTTGCCTTCCACAATGTTGGGTTTGCTGAAGAAAAACCCTTGAAACAGCTCGCAGCCCCATTCGCGTAAGGTTTCAAATTCCTGATGCGTTTCAACTTTTTCCGCCAGCAATTTGAGCTTATAAGGTTTTAGCTGTTCAATCAGGTGTCGGGTGCCCTCCAGGCCGTCGGCCATCACATCCAGTTTGATGATGTCGGCAAACTCCAGTAAGGGCAGCCACTCGGGCGATAATACGAAATCGTCCAGCGCGATGGTATAACCGAGTTGGGATAATTCTTTCAGATTGGCGACGATGTTGTCATCGATGGCAACGCTTTCCAACACTTCAATGACGATGCGCTCTTTTGGGAGATGCAGTGGTGTTTTGTCGAGTATGTTTTGTGTGGTGAAATTAATGAAGGCTTTGTGGGGGCCGACCAGTTCGTTCAGGCCGATTTCCAACAGCGTATCGGTGATGACTTGATTAGTGGCGTTGGCGGCACCATCTTTCAAACTCAGGTCGAAATCCTTGCCTCTGAATAAAATCTCGTAGGCGAAAGTGTCGAGATGGCGGTCCAGAATTTGCTGTCTGCCAATCAGAAAATCTGTCATTTATTTACGGGCTCCCGATCATTGCACTATCATGCGAATAGGTCGCGCCTTATACCATGTTCAAACAGTTTAAGTCGAGAATGGCGGCCCAGTCTTAATTTGAATCATAAGGAGATAAATATGTCCGAATCAGCGTCATTAACAGTAAGTGGTATGAAATGTGGTGGCTGTGAAAACAGCATCGTCAGCAAAGTATCGGCTATCGCCGGCGTGGTAACGGTAAAGGCATCGCATCAGGACAAACGGGTCGATGTTGAATTCGACCCGGCGCAAACCGATCTGGATGAAATCGAAGACGTTATCAGCGACGCCGGTTTCAAGGTCGAATAAAGCCCGCATCAGCGGCTGGCAGCTTTTGGGCGCGGATCAACACGGTATTGCTCGGGAATCCTCATCATGACTTTAGATCAATCGACTAATCAGCAACAGGAAATACGCCTTTCCATACTCGGCATGCGTTGCGCCGGTTGTGTCAGTGCGGTGGAAACCGCATTGCAATCGGTGCCGGGGGTTGCGTCCGTAGCCGTCAATTTTGCCGATCATTCCGCTACTGTCGGCGGCAATCCGGACCATCAAGCCATGAAGCAGGCCTTAAAGTCCGCTGGGTACGATGCGGCGGTGATGGAAGGCTTGGAAGACCCTGGCGAAGAGGAAAAGCAGGAAGAAGAGCGTTATCGCGATTTACTCCGCAAGGCCGGCGTGGCGGGTGCATTGGGTATACCCCTAATGCTAGGTGCGCATCTGGATTTGTTTCCGGCGATGGGCAGTGCAGCCGGCACGGTGTTTTGGTCCGAGGTGGCTTTGTTGACGCTGGCTGTCATGTTTTATTCCGGCGGGCATTTTTTTCATAGCGCGCTGAAATTGCTGCTGGTCAAGCAGGCCAATATGGACACCCTGATCGCGCTGGGTACCGGTTCGGCCTGGTTGTATTCCTGTATTGTCATTGATTATTCCAGTCAGCTCCCTTCGCTTTCCGCACACGCTTACTTTGAAGCCTCAGCGGTGATTTTGGCGTTCATTAATCTGGGCAGTGCCTTAGAAACGCGCGCGCGGGGCAAAACCTCGGCGGCGATACGGGCGCTGATCGGACTGCAACCCCGTACTGCTCGCGTGGTGCGTGAGGGCCAAGAGATCGACATTCCTATCGAGAAAGTCGGGCTCGGTGAGACCTTGCGGGTTAGACCAGGTGAAAAAATTGCCGTGGACGGCGTGGTGTTGGAAGGGCACTCGACTCTCGACGAATCGATGCTGACCGGCGAATCGATGCCGGTAGAGAAAGTGGAAGGTGCCAGCGTCGCCGCCGGCACCATCAATCAGCAAGGCAGTTTTTTATTCAGTGCGACTCGCATCGGTCGTGATACCGCCTTGGCGCAGATTATTCAAAGCGTGCGGCAAGCGCAGAACAGCAAGCCGGCCATCGCCAAGCTGGCTGATAAGATTTCGGCGGTATTTGTGCCGACTGTAGTGATTATTTCCGTGCTGACTTTTTTGATTTGGCTAAGCATAGGCCCCGATCCGGCCATGGGTTATGCGTTTGTCACCTCGATGACGGTATTAGTGATTGCTTGTCCATGTGCGCTAGGTTTGGCGACGCCGATTTCGGTGATGGTCGCGGTCGGCCGCGCCGCGCAAATGGGTATATTGATACGCAAGGGCGAAGCCTTGCAAAGTGCCGGCAAGCTGACTTGCCTGATCTTGGATAAGACCGGCACGGTAACCGCCGGTAAACCCAGTCTGGCTGAAGTGAGCGCTTTTGGCGATTACGACGAAGCTCAGGTGTTGCAGTATGCAGCCAGTCTGGAATCGGGTTCCGAACATCCCTTGGCCGCGGCGATACTGACTGCTGCCGAGCAAAAGCAGCTTAAGTTGGACAAGGTCAGAAAATTCCAGGCAGTGGCCGGCCACGGTATCGTCGGCCGCATTGCAGATCGGCAATGCTTGTTCGGTAATGCCGCGTTGCTGGCGGAATATGGCGTCGACGATAGCAGTCATCGCGATAAAATGGCCGAATTGGCGGCAAAAGGCCAGACGCCGATGTTTTTGGCGGTAGAAGACGCGGTGGTTGGTATTGTTTCGGTGGCTGACCCGATTAAACCCGATTCTGCCGCTGCGGTACGGCAATTACGGCAGCGCGGTATTCGCGTGCTGATGATGACCGGCGACAACGAAATCACCGCGCGCGCCATCGCGGCACAAGCCGGGATAAGTGAGGTGCGGGCGCAAGTGTTGCCGGAAGATAAAGCGGCTGTGGTCAAGGCCTTGCAACAGCAAGGCGAAATTGTCGGCATGGTCGGCGACGGTATCAACGATGCGCCGGCTCTGGCGCAAGCCGATGTCGGCTTTGCGATTGGTACCGGCACCGACGTGGCTATCGAAAGCGCCGACATTGTGTTGCTGCAAGGCTCCTTATTGAAGGTGTCCGAAGCGATGGCGCTGTCTAAGTTGACGGTGGCCAATATCAAGCAAAACTTGTTGGGTGCGTTTTTCTACAATACCATCGGTATTCCGGTGGCGGCCGGTTTGCTTTATCCGCTGTTTGGCATATTACTGAATCCGATGATTGCCGGTGCGGCGATGGCCATGTCATCGGTAACGGTGGTCAGCAATGCCAACCGTTTGCGCTGGATTAAGCTGGGTGTTTAGTAGGAGCGAAGAATGAATAGCGTACCTAAATTGTCAGTACAAACCTTCAGTGTCGCCGACTATACGGGATGGCCGGACGACGAGCGCTGGGAGTTAATAGACGGTGTTCCTTACAATATGAGCCCCGCGCCCAGTATCAAGCACCAAAATGTGGTGATGACTATTGCCGCGAAGTTAAAAGCCGAGTTGAAAGGTAAGCCCTGCAAACCTTTCATAGCACCCGTGGACGTCATTCTCTCCGAGTATGACGTCGTGCAACCGGATTTACTAGTGGTCTGCAACCCGGAAAAAATCGGCGAAAAAGCCATACACGGTGCGCCGGACTTGGTGGTAGAGGTTTTATCCCCCAGTACGGCGTTGAAGGATATGCGTGAAAAGAAAGCGCTCTACGAGCGTGCCGGCGTGAGGGAATATGTGGTGATCGACCCGTTGGAAAATTATGTGCAACGTTTTTTTCTGGGCGCGGACGGCCGCTATGCCAATGCCGACGTTTTTGGGGTTGAGGAAGATTTGCCCCTGTTGAGTTTGCCGGAGTTGATTCTGCCCTTGGCGGAGGTATTTGAGTTGTAACGCGCCATTGGCTTGCAGCCAAACCGAATAGCGCGCTGGGTTGCTTACAGTTTGAACTGGGAAATCGTGGTATGCAAATTACCGGCGATTTCTTGCAAATGATGCGCTTCCTGCGCGGTTTGCTCCGCGTCCATCGAATTGTTGATGGTGACGTCATTAATCGAGTTGATGTTTTGATTAATGTGCTCGACCACGATTTTTTGTTCTTTCACCGCATTGGAAATATGCGTGTTCATATCCGAAATTTGCGCCACCATGTTCGAGATATTATCCAGCAACTCACCGGTGCTTTCGATGACCTCAACGGTCTCCTTGGCTTGGTTTTGGCTTTCCGACATGGCTTTTACTGCTTCCCGCGAGCCTTGCTGCAAGCGTTCAATCATCGCTTGGATTTCATGCGTGGAATCCTGAGTCCGGCTAGCCAGCGTGCGCACCTCGTCCGCCACCACCGCAAAACCGCGGCCTTGTTCGCCGGCTCTGGCTGCCTCTATGGCAGCATTTAGCGCCAACAGATTGGTTTGGTCGGCGATGCCCTGAATCACGTCAAGTACCGAGCTGACGTTCACGCAATTTTGTTCGACATTGCCGATCACCGTGCTGGCTCTATCGATGTTGTTCGACAGCGCATGAATCGACTGAACCGTTTTAGTTACCACCGCCTTGCCGTTGTTGGCCGCCACGCTGCTCTTCTGAGCGGTTTGCGCGGCGTTGGAGGTGTTGCTCGAGACTTCGGCGACGGTGGCCGATAGTTCGGTGACCGTCGCCGCAACCTGATCGGTACCCATTTGTTGCTTCAGAATATCCTGCTGTACCCGTTCGGACATTTCACTCAAGCGGTTCGAGGCGGTGTTTAACTGATCGGACTCCGTCGCCACTTGCCGCATCAAGCTGTGTAGCACACTGAGAAAGTCATTGAACTGGGTAACGATAAGGCCTACTTCGTCATTGCCTTCGTGCGGAATGCGTCGGGTCAAATCGCCGCCGCCCTGTCTTAGCAGATATAGTGACTTTTGCAGCGCGGTCAATGGCGGTTCTATTTTGAAATAGAGCATGACCAAACAAGCAACCACAAATAACAATAATACGATAGAAAAAGCGATTCGAGATACGCTGTAATCGTGCAAAGACGAACTCAATTGTTGCTTGGCCTGTGCTAATTCCCGGTCCAATTGTTCGGTAAGTGTCGCTAATTCGGTGGCGAGCCGTTCTGCCGTGTCGTCTAGCCCTGTGCCAGGCGCTTTCATAGTGACGGTGCCAGCTTCGGTACCCAATTTAATATAATCCCAGGCCATTTTTACACCGGCATCGTGCATTGCGTGAATTTGCCGCTTCAATGTTTCGATTTGAGGTTGCAATTCCGGGTGAGCTTGCGCCGCTTGGTCGAGATTAACAAATGCGGCGTCCAGGTTTGCTTTTGCCTCTGCAAATCCCCCGTCATCGTGAGTGGCGCCAACATCGGTAAGAAATTGCTGAATCTGCACAACATGAAAACGGACATGGGATAAATAGTCAGAGGTGTTTTGTTTCTGTGTAGCCTCCCGGAGGTTTTCGTCTATGGATTGAAAGGCGTGCCATAGTGAAAAGACGAACACTAGGTTGGCGAGGGCCAAGGCCGACGCAATTAAGATCAGCGAAGATTTGATCGAGGTATTTTTAAGCATGAAGATTATTTGTCTAGTTTTTCTAAATCAGTTACCAACGCTGCCATGGAAGCAACGGCATGGTGTTGGGTTTCCGATAGTGCATCGCCGTTGTTTAAGGCGTACAGGCCGATCTGTCGGTTGAGGTCGGCAATTAAACGGGCACGATGCTCCCGGCGGCTGCGTAGTTTGGCAACCATGTTCGAGAAGGATTGAGCTAAATCTTGTAGCTGATCGTGTTCTCGTAGATGAGTCACGGTATCAAGCTTGCCGTCGCCGACTTCTTGGCACAAGGTTTCGAAGCGGTATAGGGGGCCGGCAATTTTATGCGAGGCATAAAGCACCGTGCCGATGGCGATGCCGCCGGCCGCCAGAATTGCCACTAAATTGCCGATTAAAATCGATACGCCCAGTCGATCTGCGGCATTGACGATATTGACATGCGCGGATTGCGACTGTGCTTGCAGGTCGCCGCCGGTCATCCAGTAAATCAGTAAAGCTGAACACAAGCCGGACAATAAAATCAGTGCGAAGGCACCGAGAATAAAACGGCCTTGAAAGTCCTTTTTGATAAAAATTTGGCGACGTTTGGTAACGGTATTGTTCATTGGCAGGAACCCTAGTTGGTGTTATGACAAGTTAAACAGAGCTCGCCGTCGCTGTTATTACGGCGTAACAAGAAGCTTTTTTTCAGCCTTTCGGCATTCATCAGTTTATCCATGAAGCTGTGGCTGGCTTGCGGACGATCACTATCCAGTTTGCCATGGGTATAGTGGCAGGTTAGACAGGTGATGTCGTTGTCTTCGTTTAGCGGCAAGTCGGCCGGTACTGGAAAGTCGATATTCAAGCCTACTTTGTGGCCTTGGTTGGGGTTGTGGCACGAAGAGCACATGGCCACGCCGTCCTTACTGAACGTGGCTTGATCGGCTGTTATATTTTTGCTTTGCAAAATCCCCTCGTCTTTTAGTTGCGGCGTTGCAGTGTGGCAATTGGTACACCCGCTCTGCGATGATTGTTTGGAAATAAGGTGTGGATTGTCGTCGGCGGTATGCGCGCCGCTGACGAACAGCAGTAAAAGTGCGCCGGTGCCGCCGGCCAATAAGCATTTGTATAGAAGCTTGTTCATGGTTAGAAAGACATGACGATTTGGGCTATGCCCATTTTTTTGTCGAAGTATCGTTCTGCGATCCAAGTACCCAAGGCGTCGTTGTATTCAAATTTGATTCGCACATGGTCGCTGAACTTGTAGTTGAATCCCAGGCTTAACATTGAAATATCGTTAATTGCGACGGTGCTGCCGTCAAAATCCAAGCCTAACTTTTGGCTGGGTTGCCAACTACTGTAGCGGACAAATGCCTGAATAGGTTGTTTGATTAAGTTTTCCAGGTCTGCTGTCAGGGTCGAGTGATAACCGAGTTGATGGCCTTTGCCAAAAGGCGTGTTAGCGTCGGAAAAGTCCGGCACTATATTTCCATTTGCGTCGAGAAAAACTGCCTGATGCGACTGCAGCAGCATAACCTCGTTATACAACCTTAGCATGCCATAGCCTATACTAAAATCGGCCCCGTAAACGGTGTTTCGGATGTTGTTGTTACGATCCAGCTCGCTAAGGTGTGAGATACCAAACTCTATACCTTCCGGATTGCTGTTATGGATCTTGTAGGCATTCTGACCAATCGCCATGCCCAGGCGGCCACCGATTGCGTGGCCATCATCTGCGTACATTGCATCGGTCCAGAAAGCGGAGTAGTTAAACATCCCGAATGAGCCGTATGAACGTACGCCGTCGCCATTGAAGCCACCCAACTGTATTCTGGAGGTGGTTAACGGTGCGGTAATTGTGACCCGGTCTTTGTTAGCGAAGTATTGATAGTCGCTGCCAAAGGGTAAATCGAAGCGGCCAGCCTGAATATGTAAGCCTTGGTTATTGAAAATTCTGCCGCGTGGCGGGATACGGTCGTTATAAAGATGGTAATCGACCAAAGCAACCGCAAAGCCTGCTGCCGTCCCGCCTCCGCTGAGGCCCCCTGGTCCGCTATTTCCGCACGTAACAGCGACGGGAGCGGCATAATCGGTGTTGGAAGAATTGCCGCATAATACTAAGGCCGTGCTGGCACCGAAATGATCGTCATGTACATAGTCTAAATCCAGTTCCACCGAGCCTACGCTAAACGTCTGGTCTGTAGAATTGCTGGTTTTAGCATTGACATCGAAAAAACCGCTAATTTGTAGGCCATCAGCTTCAGCAGCTTCTTTTAAGTCATTAATTTTTTTGTCCAAGGCTTTCAATTTATTATCGAATGTCGGCTCAGGCTTACTATTGTTAGCAGTTTTTAGCGGTGCTGGTGTCTGTGCGCCTGCGGAGCTAACTGCTGGGGTTGGTGCTGCCGCGACAGCACCGCTTCGCTCCTGCTCCAGTTGCTTGATGCGGGCTTCCAGTTGCTCGATTTTCTGGTCTTTTTCCTTCAGCACGCCTTGCACAATTTGCCGAATATGCTCGTCTTCCGCAGCCGTTGCATGGCTGTCGGTCTGTGCTGCCAGGCTAAGCAGGGCGATAGCTAGTAGCTGGTTTCTAGGTTGCATGTCTGTCTCTTGGTGTAAGCGTAGGACTACGTTATGTTCGGAATCAGTGTAATGAAGCAAGACTAGTCCCTTTTGTTGGCATTACAAGTTGCTCAGTTTTACGCTGTAAATTCAAGAATCAGCTTGCGAATGATGGTGCGGCTTATTCAACAAAGATTCTAATGTTACAATGAGCGGTTTTACGCCCGGCGCGCGTCTATCAAAGGCTGGGGAACCGCGAATCAAGCTTAGGTTGTTTATGAGTAAATTGAAATGTGCCGTGATTGGTGCCGGATATTTGGGGAAATTTCATGCGGAAAAATACGCGTCGCTAAAAGATTGCGAATTAGTGGCGGTGGTTGACATCAATGCTGAGGCTGCCCAGCAAGTTGCAGAAAAAAACGGTACCCAGGCGTTGACCGATTACCGGGAGTTACTGGGTAAGGTTGACGCGGTGAGTATTGTGGTCCCTACCAGCCACCATCACAGCGTATCCAAGGATTTTTTGAATGCCGGCACGCATGTCCTGGTGGAAAAGCCAATCACCGTGACCGTTGAAGAAGCGGACGAGTTGATCGCTATCGCGAAGGAAAAAAACGTTATTTTACAGGTGGGGCATTTGGAACGCTTTAACCCGGCCGTGCGCGGCTTGGAAAAGATGGAAGACAAGCCCTTGTTCATTGAATCGCATCGCTTGTCGCCGTTTAACCCGCGTGCCAACGACGTCAGCGTGGTGCTGGATTTAATGATTCACGACATCGATATCATCATGGCGCTGGTCGATTCGGAAGTGGAAAAAATCGATGCCAGCGGCACGGCGGTGTTGACGCAAGGCACCGACATCGCCAATGCCCGCATCACCTTTAAAAATGGTTGCGTCGCCAATGTCACCGCCAGCCGGATTAGTATGAAAATGGAACGCAAGATGCGCATGTTCCGCCCTTGTTCCTACATTTCGGTGGACTTTCAGAACCGGGTTTTGATTAAACATAGAACCGGCGAGAAAGAAATGTTCCCCGGCATCCCGGAAATAGTGACCGAGGAATCGGTATTCGAAAGCGGCGATGCCTTGCTCGAGGAAATCAAACATTTTGTCAATTGCGTCAAGACCGGCGAGAATCCGCTGGTTCCCGGCGAAGCGGGCCGTAAAGCCCTGGCTACCGCGATAGAAATCACTAAATTCTTAATCCATCGATAAAGGGCTGACACTATGATCCCCATGGTCAATCTGCAAGCGCAGTATGCGGAAATTCAAGATGAAATCGTCGGCGGTTTCACCGAAACCCTTAACAATTGCGCGTTCATCCTGGGGCCGAATGTACAGGCTTTCGAAAAAGAAGCCGCTGCCTATCTGGGTGTCAAACACGCTATCGGTTGCGCCTCGGGTACCGATGCATTGCATTTAGCCTTATTGGCCGAAGGCATAGGCGCGGGCGACGAGGTCATAACCAGCGCGTTCACTTTTATCGCCACCGCCGAAGCGATCAAATATGTCGGTGCCAAACCGGTGTTTGTCGACATCGATCCGGGTACGTTCAATATCACCCCGGAAAATATCGAAAAAGCCATTACAGCCAAAACCAAGGCGGTGATGCCGGTACATTTGTTCGGCCAGCCCGTTGATTTGCCGGCCATCAAAGCGATTTGCGACAAGCATGGTTTGAAGCTGATCGAAGACTGCGCACAATCCTTCGGTGCCACTGTCTACAACAAGCAAACCGGCAGTTTCGGTAACGCAGCCGGTTTTAGTTTCTTCCCTAGTAAGAACCTGGGCTGTTTTGGTGACGGCGGCTTGGTAACCACCGATTCCGACGCGACGGCAGCCAAGATCAAGCAATACCGCAATCACGGCTCGGACGTGCGCTATTATCACGACGTCATAGGTTACAACAGCCGACTTGACGAGTTACAGGCCGTGGTGTTGCGCGCCAAATTAAAACGCATCGACCAATACAACGCCGCTCGCCGGCATGCCGCGCATTTGTATTCCGAATTAATGGCCGATTTGCCCTTGATCACGCCCTATGAAGACAGCATTGGCGTGCATGTCTATCATCAATACACTTTGTTGTCGGACCGCCGCGACGAGGTGATGAAGGCATTACAAGACCAGCAAATTGGCTGTGCGGTGTATTATCCGGTGCCGCTGCATCAACAGAACGTGTTTAAGGAAGAGTGTGCCGGTGTGTCTTTGCCGGTCACCGAATCGGTGGCGGCGCGCTGTTTCTCTTTGCCGATTTGCTCCAATCTGAGCGACGATACCGTCAAGCAGATTGTCAGCGTGATCCAAAGCGTTTTCCAAGCCTAAGCCAAAAAATGTAGGGTGGGCTAAGCAAAGCGCAGCCCACCAACTCATCCGTACATGACCAACTCCCCCACATCCTATACGCTGCTATTTAGCGCCGGCGAATCCTCCGGTGATCAACATGCCGCCAATATGTTCCTGGAACTGCAGCAGCATTGTCCGACGATTCGCGGCATCGGTATGGGCGGCAGCAAAATGCGCCAGGCTGGTGTCGACGTGCGTTACGATTCGGCGGGAATTGGCGTAATCGGGTTGGTTGAAATTTTGAAGCATTATGGTGAGGCTAGCCGGGCCTTGAGTTTATTGAAACAAATCGTTGCCGATGAAAAGCCTGACTTGGTGGTTTGCGTCGATTACAAGGAATTCAATTTAAGATTGGCGCGTTTTGCCAAGAGTCAAGGCGTAAAAGTGCTGTTTTACGTCAGCCCACAGGTTTGGGCCTGGCGACCAGGAAGAGTGAAAACTTACGGCAAGGCCATCGATATGATGGCAGTTATCTTTCCATTCGAAACGCAATATTACGAAGCCGAAAACGTACCGGTCCGTTATGTGGGCCATCCCTCGGTAGATAAAGTCCATCCGCAGCGCAGTCGGTCCGAGGATTTCGATGTGTTTGGCCTGGACCCCAATCGGCCTGTCGTTGGCATACTCCCCGGCAGCCGAGGCAACGAGATCAAGCGCATCCTGCCGGTGATGCTGGCTGCGGCGGCTATATTGAAGGCGCAGCGGCCGGAATTACAGTTTGTATTGCCGCAAGCCGATTCGATTAGCGATGCCGAATTGACCGCGCATCTGGATAACTGCTCTGTTGCCATTCATGTAGTCAAACAGCAGCCGTATGATGCGATTCAATGTTGTGATGCGGTGCTGACGACCTCCGGCACGGCCTCGCTGGAAATAGCCTTACTGGGTGTGCCGATGGTAATCGTATACAGGTTGGCGGCGTTCAGTTACTGGTTGGGTAAGCGCCTGGTAAAAATTCCATTTATCGGGCTGCCAAATATCATTGCCGGTAAATCCGTCGTCAAGGAATTGATTCAGGAACAACTGACGCCGGAAAATTTGGCGGCCGAGATTCTACAACTGTTGGGCAACGGCGATTATCGGCAACGCTGTATCTCGGAGTTGCAGGCCGTCAAACGCCAGCTTGGCGATGGCGGCGGCTCAAAAAATATGGCGCTCCTGGCTTTAGAGATGTTGGGCGGTTCCTAGCCCGCTCAAGACTGGCAAATCGTCGGATTTTGACACGTAACGGCCGCTTTTAAAGTGGTCCGTGGCTGTCGCGCTGGTCGTAAAACGCCGCAACAAATTCATCGAAAGTCTGTCCTTCAATGGCGTCCCGCAAACCTTGCATCAACTCTAAATAATAGTGCAGATTGTGGATGGTGTTGAGCCGGGAGCCCAGCATTTCCTTGCACTTGTCCAAGTGCTTTAGATAAGCGCGCGAGTAGTTTCGGCAGGTGTAGCAACTGCAATCCTCGTCCAAAGGCCGGGTATCGTATTGATATTGCTGGTTTCTGATCTTGATGACGCCGTGGCGGGTGAATAAATGGCCGTTGCGGGCATTGCGGGTCGGCATCACGCAATCGAACATATCGATGCCGCGTCTCACGCCTTCCACCAAATCTTCCGGGGTGCCGACGCCCATCAGATAGCGGGGTTTATCCACCGGCATTTTTAGATGAATCGCATCTAGGGTTGCCAGCATTTCGTGCTTGGGTTCGCCTACCGACAAGCCGCCGATGGCATAACCGTCGAAACCGATGTCGGTCAGGCCGGCGATGGATTCGTCGCGCAATTGCGGATACATGCCGCCTTGCACAATGCCGAACAAGGCAGACGGATTGCCTTCGTGGGCGCGTTTGCTGCGTTCCGCCCAACGCAAGGACAAGCGCATGGAATCGGCGGCTTCTTGATAGGTGGCCGGATAAGGCGTACATTCGTCAAAAATCATCACGATATCCGACCCCAAATCGCGCTGTACCTGCATCGATTCCTCAGGACCCATAAAGATTTTGCTGCCATTGACCGGTGATTTAAAGGTTACGCCTTGTTCGCTGATTTTGCGTAGCGCGCCGAGACTGAACACTTGAAAACCGCCGGAGTCGGTCAGGATCGGTTTTTGCCAGCGCATGAAATCATGCAGGTCGCCGTGGGCTTTCATCACGTCCATGCCGGGCCGCAGTAACAAATGAAAGGTGTTGCCAAGAATGATTTGTGCGCCCAACTCGGTCAAATCTTCCGGGGTCAAAGACTTTACCGTGCCATAGGTGCCCACCGGCATAAAGATCGGCGTTTCCACCACGCCGCGGGCAAAGGTCAGTTGGCCGCGGCGGGCGTGACCGTCAGTGGCTTTGAGTTTGAATTCCATGCAAATCCGGCAAACGAAAAAAGCCGGGATTATCGGTCCTTTTCGTTCCGCAAGCCAGAGGAGTTGTCGTTTGATGTTGAATAAGTGACAGGTGACGGCCTTTGTCGCCTGAGAAAGCTTGTTTGTGCCATAGTGTGTTATAAATTTGGGGAACTTGCCGCAGATTTTCTATCGAAATACCTTCGGGTCGGCGATTCCGTTTATTATCGGGATATTATTAATTTCACTATGTAACTTAGCAAAATTGATGAATTTTCTTCAGGCCATAACAATAATAATCGGCCGTTCTCGGGATAGCTATGTTTGATACTAACAGCAAAACCGTTTTGGTAGTTGACGACTCTCCGGAAAACCTCACCGTCATTAGCGAATTACTGCAACCGCAATACCGTGTGCGCATCGCTACCTCCGGGCAGCGAGCATTGCAGATGGTTGCCAATCAGCCTTACCCCGATTTGATTTTGCTCGATGTGATGATGCCGGGCATGGATGGTTATCAAGTATTCGAGCAGCTGCGCGCCGATCCTATTACGCGTACTATCCCGGTGATTTTTGTCACGGCTATGGATAGCATGGAGTCCGAACTGCATGGACTGGATGTCGGTGCGGTTGATTACATTACCAAACCCATTTTGCCGCCTATTGTTTTGGCGCGCATTCGCACTCAGCTGGAGCTGAAGCAGGCCAGAGATTGGCTGCGTGATGAAAATACCTACCTGGAAATGGAAATAGCCAAGAGGATGAGTGAAAACCAATTGATTCAAAAAGTCAGTATTCGGGCTTTGGCACATCTGGCGGAAATTCGCGATCCGGAAACCGGTAATCACATCCTGCGCACCCAAGGTTATGTTCAACATTTGGCTAACGCCTTGCAAGGCCACCCGCGTTTTGCCGGGACATTGACCGATCATTACGTCGAATTGCTGACGCGTTCCGCGCCGCTACACGATATTGGTAAAGTGGGCATACCTGACGCAATTTTACAAAAGCCTGGCAAACTAACCCCCGAAGAATGGGCGGTGATGAAGACCCATGCCAAAATGGGTAGCGATGCAATAGAAATGGCAGAACGCGATGCTACACGCTCGGTGGAATTTTTGGTTTTGGCCAAGGAAATCGCGCACTGGCACCATGAAAAATGGGATGGCAGCGGCTATCCGGATGCCTTGCTAGGCGATGCTATACCGGTTTCAGCCAGGATCATGGCGCTGGCGGATGTTTTCGACGCGCTGATTTCCCGGCGTGTTTATAAAGAGCCCATGGCTTTCGATGCAGTTAATACTATCATTGCCGAAGGACGTGGTAGACACTTTGATCCGGATATGGCCGATGCATTTTTAGCCGATTTCCATGCCTACTGCGACATTGCCCAACGACACCTCGATTCGCCCGTGGAGTAAATTAGATATGAATCAAAGCGCTCGCATTTTGTTGGTTGAAGATGAGGACATTATTGCGATTATTATTCGAGAGTTGCTGGCCACCGAAGGCTTTGTAGTGACGGTCTGTACAGATGGCTTCGCTGCCTGGGAAACTTTGCAGCACGATCAAACCGGCTACGATTTGGTGCTGTTGGACAGGGGGCTGCCGAAGATGGATGGGATGGAATTGCTGAGATTGATCAAGGGCGATAGGGCCTTAGCCTCAATTCCGGTGATTATCCAGACCGCTCGTAGCGACAAGCAAAGCATACAGGAAGGTCTCAGCCAGGGCGCTTATTATTATCTGACCAAACCGATCCAGCCGGAAGTTTTGCTAGCGGTTATCAATGCTGCATTACAACAGCGTCGGGAATTGCAGGATATGTTCGACAGCGTCAATCGCGCCGAGCGTCCGTTGGCTTTCTTATATGCCGCCGATTTTCGTTTTCGTGATCTCGAACAAGCAAAATTGTTGAGTCATTGCTTGGCCCAATCATGCCCCGAACCCGAACGCGTTATCCAGGGCTTGCAAGAGCTGATGATTAATGCAGTCGAGCACGGCAATCTCGGCATTTCCTATGCCGAGAAAGGCGAGTTAATGTTGGCGGGAACCTGGCAGGATGAAATCCAACGCCGCTTGCAGCTACCGGAGTTCAACAAGCGTTTCGTTTCGGTTCATTTTCAGCGCCTGCCTGACAAATTAGTCTTCACGGTGCAGGACCAAGGCGAAGGCTTTGATTGGCAGGATTTTCTGGACTTTTCCCTAGAGCGCGTGTTCGATTTGCACGGTCGCGGTATTGCGATGGCAAGACTGATGAGCTTTGATCGCCTGGAATATCAAGGTAACGGTAATACGGTATCCGCTGTGGTTAACAGCGCTTCTTCTTTGTGTGGCTTGGATAACTAATTCGATTTTGTAAGCCCATGCTGTCGAATAACGATAACTCAACACCAGCGCAGGTCAGCCACAAAAGTATATTAGCTGTAGTGTTGGCGTATGCCATATTTGCCGCCAGCTGGATTTTGGTGTCCGATCAGCTGATACATCAAATTTTCAGGGACCCCGACCAGCTTATCCTAGCCAGTATGTTGAAAGGCTGGGTTTATGTGCTTATTACCTCTTTACTTCTCTATGGCTTGATGCTGCGCTGGTTTGGCCGAAACGCCGATTCGCAACACGCTCCCCCCGCTCCCCGCCGTCTGTTGTTAGCGTTAGGCTTGTTGATAGCCGTCATTTTGGCTTTGATGGTGGCGACGGTGCTTCTGACAATCGAGCAACACACACAAGAAGAGTTCGGTCGGCTGCAGGCCGTCGCGGCCCTAAAGTCCAGACAAATCGGCGACTGGCTCCATGAACGGCGCGGCGACGCGGATTTTATCCAAACCAGCGAATTTTTCATCGAACAATATCAACGTTGGCAGGTCGATGGGGATATGCACAGTGCCGAACGCCTGCAAACCCGATTGGAGCAATTTGCTAAAAGCCGTGGGATTTCGGCTATCAGTGTGCTTAATCCCCAAGGTGAGCGTTTATGGCGTTCAGCAAATGCTCCCGCGACAATCTTGCCGGAGGCGTTAACGGCTGCAGAGTTGTCGACAAAAACTCGGCAAGTCCAATTGGTCAATCCTTATCGAGATAATGACGGACGCGTGCGACTGGATTTGGTCGTGCCGCTGACCGCCCGGCCGATAGCTGCGCCGTTGATTGTGATGCATATCGATCTTAGCGAGTGGCTTTTTCCGGTGTTGGAGAGATGGCCGATGGCCAGTGCCAGTGGCGAAACCTTGCTGTTTCGACGTAGCGGCGATGACATTCTCTATATATGTCCCTTGCGTTTTCGGCCGGATGCGGCAGCATCGTTCCGTTTGTCCTACCAAACCACAAACTTGTTGGCCACCAAAGCGCTGCAAAGCGAACCTAGCCTAAATAAAGTGCTGGAGGGTAAGGATTATCGTAATGCTCCCGTGATTGGTCTGGTTCAGGCGATAGGCGGCACAGACTGGTTGTTATTGACCAAGCTGGATAAGGTCGAAATCTATGCAAAGGCCAGAAGCGAAGCGGTTTGGATCATTTGTGTCGGGAGCCTGACTATTTTTATAGTCTGCGCGGGTTTTTATCTATTGCGCCAAAGTCAAAGCCTGGCATTGGCCAGGGCGATGCAGAAATCTCAAGCGGAGCGTCTGCGGGCGCTTAATTTGTTAGCCGCGATATCCGATCTGTCCGTTGACGCCATCTATGCCAAGGATCTTGATGGGCGTTACATGCTATTTAACACTGCGGCCTGTAATTTTGTCGGTAAGCCGGTTGAAGAGGTATTGGGTCAAGACGATACGGCCATATTTCCGCACCATCAATCCGAGCACTTAAAGGCATTTGGCCGCCGAGTAGTGAAAGAAAATATAACCCTGACGGAAGAAGAGACGCTAGATACCCGCTATGGACCGAGAGTGTTCCTGGCGACCAAAGGGCCGTTGCGCGATGCGAACGGTAAAGTGATAGGGCTGTTCGGTATCTCGCGCGATATTACCGAACGCAAACAGGCGGAGCTTGAGTTACGCGACAGCGAGGCGCGCTTTCGCGGTTTGGTGGAGCAGTCGCTGGCGGGCATATATATCATCCAAGAAGGGCGTTTCGTTTATGTCAATCAGGGATTTGCGGCCATCTTCGGCTATGAACGGGCAGAAGATATTGTCAGCAGCAAAACGGTTGCCGATTTGGTTAGCCCGCAAGACCTGCCGATGGTCTTGGAAAACTTGCGCAGGCGGATTAATGGCGAGGTTGAAAACCTTCAGTATCGATTTGAAGGCCTACATCGGGCCGGACACCGTATTTATGTCGAAGTACACGGCCGGAGTCTGGAGTACCAGCAGCGGCCGGCAGTTATCGGCTTCATCCTGGATGTTAGCGCGCGTAAGGTTGACGAAGACAAGCTAAATAGCCAGGCCGCGGAATTAAAGGTTCGCAATGACGAGCTGGAACGCTTTAACCGGGCCATGGTTGGCCGAGAGCTGGATATGGTTAAACTAAAACAGCAAGTCAACGCATTGTCTAAGGAGCTTGGCCGGCAACCGCCCTATGCATTGACCTTTCTAAACGACGATAAACACGCTACGGACGCCGGTGACTTATGAGTGGCACCGAAGGCTCATTCGGCACTTTTTCCAAGCGGTTGAGACCCCGTTATCAACATAGGCACAGACTTGCTTATCTAGTCGCAGTCGTTCTGGTTTTGATTGCGCTGGCAATCCGTCTGTATTTGCCGGCATCCTTCGGCGAACGCACGCTGCTATTGCTGTTTTTGTTACCGGTGATCGTTAGTGCCTTACTCGGCGGCTTAGGGCCAGGATTATCGACCGCCGTGATAGCGGCCGTCGTTACCCGGTATCAGTTGTTGCCACCGTATCGCAGCTTAGCGATTGCCGATGCGCAGACCAATTTATTTTTGGCGGTGAATCCGGTATTTGCTGCGGAGCGCGGATATACCGCGGAAGAATTGATCGGTAAACCGGTACTAATGGTTTATCCGGGCGATTTAGTGGATCAGGTCAAACAGTGGATCGAGCTTCTGGATACCCCTGTCATGGTGTATTCGAGGCCGAACATCAACGCAAAGACAGTAGTCGTTTTCCGGTGATGATGGACGTTACTGTGATAAAGTCCGGCGATGGCAACCCCGTTCGTCGAGGTGCTTATGTTTTGGACATTAGTGAGCGCAAAGCCGCCGAAGCTGCTCTACGGGAGCAAACCGATGCACTACAGCGCTTCAACCGGGCCATGGTCGGTCGTGAAATAGACATGATTGCACTCAAGCAACAGATCAACGATCTGAGTCGGCAGCTTAGTCAAGGGTCGGCTTATCCACTAGCATTCCTGGATGCGGATGCGCGTCGTTAAATGAGGATACTTCATGATGAAACGTACTCGTCTGTTGCTATCGATACTCTTACCCTTGTTTGCCTTGGCCTTGCAATGGTTGCTCTGGCCCTGGATTAGCCCATTCGTTTGGTTCTTATTCTTCCCGACGGTATTTTTCAGTGCCCGTCTTGGCGGTTTTAAGGGTGGGCTGGTCAGCACCTTTTTAAGCGCGGGCTTGGTTTGGTATTTTTTTATCCCGCCGCAAATGAGCTGGGCAATGGATAAGCCGGCTAATTTCTATTCGGTTGGTATGTTTCTGATAATGGGTTATTTATTCAGCGATACCCATGGACGTCTGCGCACGGCGCAACAAAATACGGAATCCGCCTTGGCACAAACAAGTGCCGCAAAGGAGGAAATTACTCAGCTGTATCAAAAATCCCTGGAGTTGGATCGGCTCAAGACTGAATTCTTTGCCAATATCAGCCACGAGTTGCGTACGCCTTTAACCCTGATTATCAGTCCGTTAACCCGGCGATTGGCTCTGGATAGTCTTTCTGCGGCAGAGCGCGGCGAAGATGAATTAATCCTGCGCAATGCCCGCTTATTGTATCGCCAAGTCAGCGACTTATTGGATGTCGCCAAGCTGGAAGCGGGCCATATGGCGGTCGATTATGCGTACATAGATCTTGGCGAATTAACGCGTGCGGTAGCCTCGCAGTTCGATTCGTTAGCCAAGGAAAAAAACATTAGCTACTGCTTAGATGTGCCGGTGCCGATTAGAGGGGAAGCAGATGGTGAAAAAATACAGCGCGTTTTACTTAACCTGCTGGCTAATGCCTTCAAATTTACACCCGACGGTGGAAACATCCGTGTGACGCTACGTGAGAATGCGGGTATGGCCGTTATTATGGTAGAAGACAATGGCCCCGGCATACCTGAAGACATGCGGGAGGTAGTTTTCGAACGTTTCCGGCAAGTCGAGGGCGGGGCGCAGCGACGCTTTGGCGGCACTGGCTTGGGATTGGCCATCGTTAAAGAGTTTACCGAACTGCATCTCGGCTCGGTTACCTTAAACCAGGCAGTGGACGGAGGGGCTTTATTCAGCGTGAGTTTGCCATTACAAGCGCCGTCAGGAACGCTGGTTAGAGACACCTCCACGCGACTAGATCCCAATTTCAATTTACAAAGCTCTGCTAAAAATCGTTCGCCTTCCCAGCAATTGCGCGCGACTACTGTTGTGGATGCTGATGACGCTAACACACCCTTGATACTGGTCGTGGAAGACAATGCCGACATGAACGCGTTTATCGTCGATACCTTGCAGCCATACTATCGAGTAGCCAGCGCTTACGATGGTCGGGAAGGCTTGGCGTTGGCGAGAAATTTGCGCCCCGACCTGATTTTATGCGATTTGATGATGCCCTTAATGAGTGGCGATCAAATGGTCATCGAGTTGCGCCGGCAACAGATTCTGCTAGATGTGCCTATTGTGATGCTGACCGCCAAAGCCGAGGATGAACAACGGGTACGGATGCTGAATCAAGGCGTACAGGATTATATAAATAAACCCTTTTTGGTGGATGAGTTACTGGCGCGGATTCACGGATTGATTGAGGTGCGGCAGCGTAACGCTGCCAAGCTGAGTGCAAGTGAACGGCGCTTTGAGGCCACTTTTGAACAAGCGGCGGTAGGCATAGCGCTGGTTGCCCCGGATGGCCGTTGGTTGCGGGTTAACCGCAAACTCTGCGAAATAGTGGCTTACAGTCATGACGAGCTATTAGCACTTAGCTTCCAGGATATTACGCATCCGGACGATCTGGAAACCGATATGACTTATCTCCAGCAATTGCTAGCTGGGGAAATCCCAAACTACTCGATGGAAAAACGCTATATTCGCAAAGGCGGCGAGTTGATTTGGATTAATCTGACGGTCGCGTTAGTACGCAGCGCGGACGCTAGTTCGAATTATTTTATTTCGGTGATTGAAGACATTACCGAGCGTAAACTTTTCGAGGAAAGCCTGAATAAATCGCAAGCCCAGTTGAAGACCTTTATTCAACATGCACCTATCAGTATCGCGATGTTCGACAAAGAGATGAACTATCTGTCCGTCAGCGGCCGCTGGCTAGCGGATTTCGGGAGTGGGCAGGCGAGTTTGATGGGGCTGAACTATTACCAAGTTAATCCGGATATGCCGGCCAATTGGCGAGATATTCATCAACAGGGTTTGAGCGGTGCCACGATTAACAATGACGAAGATTTGTGGGTACAGGCGGACGGCACTATGCGCTGGCTGCGGTGGGTGGTTTCGCCCTGGAGCGACGAGAATGCGGCGATAGGTGGTGTCATCATTTCCATAGAAGATATAAGCGATAGAAAACTGGCAAAGGAAGAAATTCGCCGGCTTAACAACGATTTGGAGCAACGTGTGCTTGCCCGCACCGCCGAGCTCAGCGCCGCAAATCAGGAGTTGGATAGCTTTGCTTATGCGGTTTCGCACGATTTGCGCGCACCGTTGCGGGCTATGAGTGGCTTTAGTCAGGCGCTTTCCGAAGATTACGGTGATCAGTTACCAGGCGACGCGCAAGTGTTTCTGAAACAGATACAAATCGCCAGCAGCAAGATGAGCGAATTGATCGACGGCTTGTTGGTTCTTTCGCGTACTACACGCGGTGTGTTGGCAGTTGATCGGATCGATCTCAGCACCCTGGGTGAAAAAATCTTGGCCGACCTGCAACGGGATTGGCCGGAACGCCGGCTGGATATTGATGTCGAAGCGGGGATGTTGGCCAACGGCGATAAGCGTATGATCGAAGCGCTGCTCCGCAATCTACTGGAAAACGCCTGGAAATACACCGCAAACACGCAGACGGCCAGCATACGTTTTTATAGCGAACAGCTCGGCGGGAAGCAGCGTTTTTGCATTTCCGACAACGGTGCCGGGTTCGATATGGTCCATGCTGGCCGCTTATTCCAGCCGTTTCAGCGCTTGCATCGCCAGGATGAGTTTCCGGGGATAGGTATTGGGCTGGCTACCGTACAGCGTATTGTGTTTCGCCATGGCGGCACTATCGAGGCCAGTGGTGAGCCGGGCAAGGGTGCGGTTTTTTGTTTTACCTTACCGGAGTTGATTGCCGGCTCTGTGGCGGATAAGCAGGAGGTTGTATGAATAACGCCAAAACCATCTTGTTGGTGGAAGACAATCCTCAAGACGAAATGCTGACTTTGCGCGCCCTGCGCAAAGCGAATTTGGCAAATCAGGTGGATATAGTGCGAGATGGCCAACAGGCCTTGGATTTTCTGTTCAAGACCGGTGAGTTTGCGAATCGCGAAGGGCCGGATCTACCGACTGTGATGCTTCTGGATATTGGCTTGCCCAGGCTGTCCGGCCTTGATGTTCTGGAACGGATACGTGCTGACAGCCGTACGGCTTTATTACCAGTGGTGATTTTGACCTCTTCGGATGAAGAGCGCGATCGAATTAAAAGCTATCAGGTCGGTGCGAATAGTTTTGTGCGTAAACCGGTGGACTTTGGTGAGTTTGCCGAGACTGTGGCGAGTTTGGGCGTGTATTGGTTAGCCACCAACGAGCCGCCGCATTGAGCGTGCTACGCGTATGAAAGCTTTATTGAAATGTCTGATCATCGAGGACGTACAGGCTGATTATCTGTTGCTGGAGCGTCACTTGCATCAGAGCAGTATGGCCGTGGAATGTCGGCGTGTAGACAGCAACGCGTCGCTGGCGCTGGCCTTGCAAGATGAGTGGGACTTGGTATTGTCGGATTACAACGTGCCGGGGATGGATATTCGCGATACCTTGCAATCCATTCAAGCCCTGAACGCGGATTTGCCGGTTATTTTGGTATCCGGCAGTGTGGGCGAGGAAGTTGCGATGGAGCTGTTGCGGCTAGGTATGGTTGATTTCGTATTTAAGGATAATTTGCTGCGCCTGTTGCCATCCATAAGTCGTGCGGTTGAAGAGCGTGATCAACGCCGGATTAGGCGTGAAGCGGAGCAGGCCTTGCGGCAAAGCCAGGAACAGGCGCTGTTAGAGCAACATCAGGCGCAACTGGCGGCATTGAATTTGATGGAAGATGCCATCGCGGCCCGGCGCCACGCCGAAGCCGCTGCGGAAGCCTTGCGCGAGAGCGAACGGCGTTTAATGCTGGCCCAGGAAGGTGCGCATGTCGGGATTTGGGATTGGGATATTGTCAACGATCACGGTTATTGGTCGCCGGAATGCGAGCGTCTGTATGGCTTGGAACCCGGAAGTGTGCGTTTCAACGCCGACTGGCGAGCAAGGGTGCATCCGGATGATCAGCATTTGATTGATGCGCAGTGGGGAAGCCGCATTTTGCGTGGCGAGGCGTTCGAGGTGGAGTTTCGCTATATTTTGCCATCCGGCGAAACCCGCTGGCTGAGCAGCAAGGGCCGCGCGCAATACGACGCTGCGGGTAAACCGATGATGCTGTTTGGGGTCAATCTGGATATTAGCGAGCGCAAACGAACCGAACAGCAACTACGTAAATTGGCGCAAGCGGTAGAGCAGAGTCCCGCCAGTATTATCATCACCAACCTGAACGGCGAAATCGAATACGTTAACGAGGCGTTTTTGCAGGTCAGCGGCTACCAGCGCGACGAGGTTATCGGCCGTAATCCGCGGATGTTGCAATCTAAGAAAACGCCGCCGGAAAATTATCGGGCTCTTTGGACCGCGCTGGGTCACGGCCAGACCTGGAAAGGCGAGTTTATTAATAAACGCAAGGACGGTAGCGAATATGTGGAATTCGCCATCATCGTACCCATTCGTCAAGCCGACGGTAGCATTACCCATTTTGTAGCGGTACAGGAAGACATCACCGAGAAAAAGCGCGTAGCGCTAGAGCTGGATCAATATCGGCATCACCTAGAAGAGTTGGTGGCCAGCCGCACTGCGGAGCTGAAAGCGGCAAAAGTGTTGGCGGATTCCGCTAATCAAGCCAAGAGCGCTTTTTTGGCCAATATGAGTCACGAGATTCGTACACCTATGAATGCCATCATCGGTTTGACCTATTTATTGCGGCAAGGCAACCCCAACCCGGAACAAACTGACCGTCTGGACAAAATTGACAATGCCGCTCAGCACCTGCTTTCCATTATTAACGATGTGCTGGATTTATCGAAGATTGAAGCTGGGCGCCTGGAACTGGAGCAAACCGATTTTTCCCTGGCGACAGTGTTGGATCACATCCGCTCCATCATCGCCGAACAGGCGCGGGCCAAATCCTTGACCATAGAAGTGGATGGGGAGGGCGTCCCGCAATGGCTGCGCGGCGATCCGACGCGTCTGCGGCAGGCCATGCTTAATTACGCTACTAACGCGGTCAAGTTTACGGAACACGGCTCCATTCGGTTACGGGCGATGGTGCAGGCGGAAAGCGCCGCGGGTTTGCTATTACGTTTTGAGGTGAGCGATTCCGGAATCGGTATCGACGCGGACCAACAATCCACCTTGTTTGAGGCTTTTATTCAGGCCGATGTGTCTACCACCCGCAAGTATGGCGGTACCGGTTTGGGTTTGGCAATTACCCGCCGTCTGGCAAATATGATGGGCGGGGATGCGGGTGTCGATAGTGTAGCGGGTGAAGGTAGTCGCTTTTGGTTTACCGCGTTGGTGCAACGCGGTCATGGCGTAATGCCTTTGGAACCCAATGAAAAACCCGCCGATGCGGAAATGATGTTGCGTAGAAATTATGCCGGTGCGCGCTTGTTGTTGGTGGAAGACAATCCAATTAATCGGGAAGTGGCGCTGGAGTTATTACACGGTGTGGGTTTGGCAGTGGACACCGCCGAAAACGGGCGGATCGCGCTCGAAAAAATCGGCAAGAACGCCTACGATCTAGTGTTGATGGATGTGCAAATGCCGGAAATGGATGGTTTGGAGGCAACTCGGGCGATACGGGCGCAGCCCCGTTTTGCCCAATTGCCCATTTTGGCGATGACAGCCGCGGCTTTTGAGGAAGATCGGCATATTTCTCTCGCCGCCGGTATGAACGATTTTGTTGCCAAGCCGGTAATTCCGGAAGATCTTTACGCGGCCTTGTTGCGCTGGTTATCGCGTTCCGGTCCGCGCTCTGTCGCGGCGGATAAGGCTGGACAAGTGCGTCGGCCCTTGCCAAGCACACCGGTAAACACGGGTGCCGTGCCGGACGCCTTAGTGTCCATTAACGGCCTGGATACCAGGCAAGGCCTTGCGGTGGTGAAGGGCGATGTCGATAAATATCAACGCTTGCTGAACATGTTTGCCGCTAGCCATAGCGAAGACGTAAAACAAATTAAGGCGTACTTAGCGAATGGCGCACCCGAGGAAGCAAAACGGATTAGTCACTGTTTAAAAGGCGTTGCCGGCACACTGGGTGCCAAGCAGGTTGCGGAACTGGCTTCCCAGTTGGACAAGGCGATAGCCGAGAATGTCGGCTTGATGGGTTGCATGGAGTTGGCGGGTTTGTGTGATAGCGAATTGACGCAACTGGTAAGGGCTATCTTGGCTTTGCCCTTACAAACGGAAAGCGGCGACGTGGGCGAGGCGATTATCGATGCGGAAAATATGAATCAAGTTGTTGCCGAGCTGGCAAACTTGCTGGCGATTGGGGATGCGCAAGCCAGCCGCGTGGCGCGCGAAGCCTCGAAGTTGTTGCGGGCTAAGTTGGGCGATTCGTACCCGGCGTTTGCTCGGCAAATCGACAACTTCGATTATCAAGCCGCCTTGTTAACTTTACAGGCGGCGGATACAAAATAACCGCAGTGGCTAACAGACACGGCGGTTATGGATAAGCAGTTTGCCAAGCGGATTTAGGATATTTGCGATTGCAGATAATTTTGCAAACCAATGATGTTGATCATGCCCAATTGTTGTTCCAGCCAGTGGGCGTGGTCCTCTTCGGTATCGTCCAGCATCATTTCCAGAATTTCCCGAGTTTGATAATCGCGAACCGTTTCGCAATAGGCAATCACTTTGCGCAAATCAGCGACTACCTTATATTCGACCGCTAAATCGTTTTTCAACATCTCCGGCACATCGCTGCCGACTGCCAGCGGTTCGCGCTTGGATAAATCCGGTGTGCCTTCCAGAAACAAAATCCGTTTTATTAAGGCATCGGCATGACCGGTTTCGTCCTGCACTTCGTGATTGATGCGTTCGTATAATTTGTTGAAGCCCCAGTTTTGATACATCCGGGAATGGATAAAGTACTGGTCAATAGCCGTCAGTTCGCCCGCCAGTAATTCGTTTAAATGTGCTATGACTTGTTTGTCACCTTGCATATGCCGCCTCCCGATAAATTTGATCTAGCCCTTGACTATGGTAATACAAAAAGCCGACAGGTTCTTGGTTTGAGCGGCTAAGAATAGATAATGCTGGCCCATTAGTCGGTTCTGTCCGGGTTAGTATCGGTTGAAAATATAGGGGGATATGATGCCGAAAACCTTGCAAAATTAATGCTGTCGGATAGCGTTTGGCGGAATAAAGCCAGCAAATATTCCGGTCAATTCCTCTGCAAGTGTTTTACTGTCGCCGCTGGTAATGAATACCAGCCTGCCGCGCCTATCGTCGCTGCTTCGTATGGTTAGTGGGGTGGGTGGATAAAGCCGATTGGCGGCGGCCTGGACCGCCAGAGCTTCTGCTTGCTCAGGCAGATAAACCACGCCTTTTATGCGCAATAAATCAAGCGGATGGCGAGCTAATAATTCTTGCAGGATTGCTTCTAACTGCAGCCAGGGTAAAGCCTGATCCAAATGCAGCGAGATGCTGGCAAAGTTATGCGCGGGTAGTGGATTGCCGGTAGGCAAACGGCGCAACGCTGGGCCTATGTTTGTTATTCGATCACCTGATTGGCATTCACCATCTGTCATCATATGCCTGG
This sequence comes from Methylomonas albis, assembly GCF_014850955.1. NCBI lineage: Bacteria > Pseudomonadati > Pseudomonadota > Gammaproteobacteria > Methylococcales > Methylococcaceae > Methylomonas > Methylomonas albis. Next base: position 3,313,658 of record NZ_JACXSS010000001.1, on the reverse strand, counting down.
ATGTGGCCGGCGCCAGGGTTTGCAGACGCTTGTTCAGCGCCGCATCTTGATCGGCAGCGGCCAGATCGGCATGGGTGAGTAACAAGGTATCGGCCCACACCACCTGGGCGCGCGCTTCGGCGAAATCATCCAATTGCTGCAAAGCCGAAGGAATCGCCAAGGTGGTAATGACAGCGGCCAAATGATAGCGGCTGGCCAGCCAACGTTCGCGCAGCAGCGTGTCCAAAATCGGTTCCGGACTGGCTACGCCGCTGGTCTCGATGATGATGCGGTCGAAAGGCTTGATTGCCGCACTGTTCCAGGCCATCCACAAGTTCTTCAAGGTCGGCGCCAGCGCACCTTTGATCTGACAGCACAAGCAACCGCCGGACAACACCGTCATCGGGATGTTTTGATCGGACAACAAATCCTGATCGACCGGCGTATTGCCAAACTCGTTGATGACAACGGCGGTTTTGACGCCATCGGCCAATAATCGATTCAACAAAGTGGTTTTGCCGCTACCCAGAAAACCGGTTAGGACGATGACGGGGATTTTGCTTGGATTCATTCGTCAATCAAAGATGCATTCATTTAAGATGCCACATCAAGCTACCGCATCGACATGGCAAGCCTCTAAGCTTGTCAATATCTGCTGTTTGGGCAGGTTACGGCCAATAAACACCAGTTGCGACTGGCGAGGTTCACCCGCCGGCCACGGCAAACCCAAGCTGTCGCCCATGATCATATGTACCCCCTGAAACAGGATTTTATTATCGTTACCGGCAATATTAAGGATGCCTTTGTAGCGTAATAAGTCCTTGCCGAACCCACCTACCATAATGTCCAGAAAAAGCAGCAGGCGCGACATCTCGAACGGCCGTGGCGAGCGATACACCAGGGAGCTGATGGCGTCGTCGTGTTCGTGGCTGACATCCTCCAGAAAATCCGGCTCGATTTTCAGAATATCTTCGAGATTAAAGCCACCGATGTCCAGTATATCCCGCAGCTCGGTTTGGCCAAAATGCACGGGTTTGATGGGCGCTCTGGGGTTCATCGAGCGCAAGCGGCTTTCCAAATCAGCCAGCACTTCCGCTGCCACCAAGTCGGATTTGGAGATCAAAATCCGGTCGGCGAAACCGACTTGTTCCTGGGCCTCATGGTGTTCTTCGAGTTGCTGGTGGGCATGAGCCGCGTCAACCACGGTAATGATTGCATCCAGCCGGTAATTTTTCGCAATAGCCTGATCGACAAAAAACGTCTGCGCCACCGGAGCCGGATCGGCCAAACCGGTGGTTTCGATGATCACCCGCTCGAAATGAATATCGCCGCTTTCCCGCCGCTCGGCCAATTCGCCGAGGATGCGCACCAGATCGCCGCGCACCGTGCAGCAGATGCAGCCGTTGTTCATTTCGACGATTTGCTCGTCGGCTTGCAGCAGCAGTTCATTGTCGATGCCGGCTTCACCGAATTCGTTTTCGATCACCGCAATACGCTTACCGTGGTGTTCGGTGAGAATGCGGTTTAGCAAGGTGGTTTTGCCTGCACCGAGAAATCCGGTGAGGATGGTAACCGGCACTGGATAATTGCGTTGGGTAATTGGGTTCATAAATGTCTCTTTCAGGGCTGGGTTCTAAGTCGTTGTATCAGGGCATAGGCTGAGTGGTTGTGGATAGACTCGAAGTTTTCCGACTCGACGCTGTAGCTTAATATCCGAGGTTCCGCGTTTAATCGGGCGGCTACGTCGCGCACCATGTCTTCGACGAACTTGGGATGGTCGTAGGCATATTCGGTGACGTATTTTTCGTCGGGGCGCTTTAACAGCCCGTAGATTTGTGACGAGGCTTCGGCTTCCACTAGCGTGATCAGCTCTTCCAGCCAGATGAACGCATTTGCTTCTACTGTAACGCTGACGTGTGAACGCTGGTTATGCGCGCCGCGCTCGGAGATTTCTTTGGAGCAGGGGCATAGACTGGTCACAGGTACCACCACTTTGACTTTGATACGACAGCCGGTGTGATCGATTTCGCCGATAAAGCTGACTTGATAATCCATTAGGCTGCGCACGCCGCTAACCGGAGCGGCTTTATCCACGAAGTACGGAAAACGCATCTCGATATAACCGGATTCGGCTTCCAGCCTGGTCAGCATTTCTTGTAACATGGCCGGGAACGAGGCGATGCTGATCTCCCGGTCGTGATTATTCAAAATTTCCACGAAGCGCGACATATGCGTGCCTTTGAAGTCGTGAGGCAGGTTGACGTACATATCAAAATGCGCGACGGTTCGCTGTTCACCGCAGCTTTTATCTTTGACTCTAACCGGGTGCCGAATGTCTTTGATGCCGACTTTGTCGATCGCTATGCGGCGCATATCCGGCCGGCCTTGAATATCTTCAATGGTGCTCATGGGTTTAATTTAACAATCACGTGGGGGCAGGGTTTTGCCGGCAATGTAAAGGCGCTAACGAAGGTCATCGTATGCGAGAGATTCAACCGTGGAACCTAAACCGGCTGGGTTCAGCGAAATCGTCGTCATTAACCGCGAAGTTGCTAAGTCTCAGGCTGTAGAATCGGTCGAAATGGTGTTGCACCGTAGGCATAATGCTGGGGTCGTAATCGGGTTGCAGGGTTTGGGTGCAGCCGCTTGGCCGGGATACGACGATTCCATCCCGCACTACCAGCTCGCCGTTTTTGAAAACGAGTGCTGCATCGGTGAACATGCTGTCTTCGTTCCTACGGCCCGGGGGCAGTAGACGGCAATGTCCGCTATCGCCCCCGGCGCCAAATGGCCGCGATCATGCAAACCCAGCAAATTCGCGGCAGCACTCCTGGTCATCGTGGCGATGTCGCTCAAGCTAAATTCTCGCTTTAGGTTTGGCAATAAGCTTAGTGCCAAGGCTTCTTGGTTTAAGCGCGCCATGCAGGCTTGGCGGTAATCGGCGTTCATCAACAAACGCATTAATTCAGGATAGGCGGTGAAGGGGGCGCCGTTGGGATGATCGGTAGTGAAAAACAGGCGCTCCGGTGCATCGGCTAGCAAAAATAATTCTAAACCAATCGCCCATTGCAGGGTGTTGACAAAGCTGGCCTCACGGTAGCGATAAGGCACCACGCCGCCCGAGCCCTCGCATTCGGCATCCCACATCACCCATTTTGTAGGGCTGGCGTCGCCGTGGCGGCTGTACTGCGCAATCACATCGCCGGAAATGGTGACTGTTTGGCCGAACATGACCTGGCCGACATCCATGGTGATATTCGGATGGCGGTTGAAGGCTTCCAATAGTTGTGCGGCTGCCGAGGAAAAGCCCTTGGCTCCGTCCTTGCCGTAGGCGTAAAACTGCACGTGGGCCAGATGCATAGGCAAACCTTGTGCGGCTGCCATGGTGGCGACGATGGTATCGACATTGCCTGCCATGCCCAGGTTATTGCAATGTACGTGCAGCGGATGGGGGACGCCCAGTTGGCAAACGGCTGTTTGCAGGGTTTGCAGAATTTGCCTGGAGCTAACACCGTAGTCGGGGACGATGTCGTCCAAGTCGAATTGGCGCACGTTGCTTTTAAAGGCGTTGGCTCCACCGGCGTTAATGACTTTTAGCCCCAGGGCGCGGGTGGCATTCAGCGTCCAGGCGACGTAATCGTTGATTTGGTTTTGGCCGGCTTTACTGCGCAGCAATCGCAGTAGAAAATCGTCGTTACCCAATATCGCAAGTGCGGCGGTATCCAGAATGGGAATATCGGCCAGTTGCAGATGTACGTCCAGCGCATTCACGGGCAACATGGCCGGCTCGACCACGGTGGTATAACCCATGCGCGCGTAGCGATAGCCGATGTCGGTAGTGGACCATTTTGCCGTGCTGAACCTGTGATTCAGTCGACGGGCCATATGGTTCCTATGCTGCTCCGGTAACAACAGGCGGGCGGTATTCAGATTACCGCCGGCAATATGGCTATGAATGTCCACGGCGCCGGCCATGACAATCTGGCCTCCCAGGTCATACACGGTGTCAAATTTCGCATCCGGGCCTGGGTCGCTGCTAATTAGTCCATCCCGGATATAGAGGTCACCCAGTTGGCCGTGCATGTTTTGGGTGGGATCGTAAATGTGTCCGTTTGCTAATTTGATCAGCAAAATCTTGTCCTCACAGCATATCCAGCGTTAGCACCAAGCGTCGTGGTTGGACGGCGGTCGGGATAGGTGAGCGATGCACGAATCCATGGCCTTCGTTGCCTTCCCAGGCTTCGCCTTTCATCAAGCCTACGGCATAAGCTGGCATCCGCCGAATGGCGGTTTGATCGACGATCAAGCCGGACTGCGCATCATCCTGGCCGCAACTACCCATGCCGAGCTTTCGTCTGTTCAGCGCATATTCCGGCAGCCACTCGGTACCGATGCCACCGTAGCTGCAGATCATGCGGGCAGGCACTCTATCCACATGAAAGCGCGGACACATGGCGGTTTTCAAGGTTCGCAGGCGCAAGCCGGCTTGCTTGAGTTCGAATAGCTCGCAGAACGCCGAGGTCAATAGTTCGATATCTGCTAACCATTCCCCGTATCCCGCGCAGCGGCTGGCTTGCGGCCATAGTTCGGTAAAATTGAAATGCAGGGGATTGATCGCTTGGCTGAGTTCCAGGTTGCCGAATGCTTTTAAGGCGTTGTTGACAAAGTTTTCAATCGCCTGCGGGAGCGGCCGTTGTACCAGGCAAAGATTCACACCGTCTTCGTAGATGCGGGATAAATCGGCAAACTCCGTCGAGATGACGGTTTTGCTTGCCGGCGTATATGACACCGCTTGGAATGTGCCAACGAAATTCAGTGGCGCGATCGTCGCTTGGCGAAATGGGGTACGAGCAAACACAAAAAACTCCTTAAACAGCCAATAAGGCCTGTTCGAAAAATACAATGAATTGCATAAAGCCGATGCCTATGCCGAACGCGGCGGTTTGGCCGCTAAGGCTAGGGAAGCTGCAGCGTTCGTGTAACACAGGAATTAGATCGGAGGCGGCGATATAGATGAAGCCACCGGCGGCAATCGGCAACAATAAGGTTAAGGACGACTCCGCCAACTGACTGAGCACTAAGGTAAATAGCGCGCCCGGTAGCACGGTCAGCGAGCAATAAAAGTTGTAGAGCACCGCTTGTCTGGGTGAATAGCCGCCGCGCAGCAATGCGCCAACATCGCCAAGTTCCTGCGGTATCTCATGAGCGATGATGGCCAAGGTGGTGGTCAAGCCCAATGCCGGGTCCGCCAGAAAACTGCCGGCGATCAAAATGCCGTCAACGAAGTTGTGCATGGCGTCGCCGATCAAGTTCATTTTAGCCAGCGGCAGAATGTCGTTCTGATCAGGGGTGGTATCGACGTTATGGTCGTGGCGCCAACGCACCAGTTTTTCCAGCACAAAGAAACCGAATACACCGACTAATACCGTTAAACACACTTCACTGACTGCGCCGTGGCGGCTGACCGCATCGGGAATTAAATGAATGAAGGCATCGCCCAACAATACCCCCACGGCCAGTGCTACCAAATACGGGACTATCCGTTTCAAGGTGTCTGGTTTTAGGTATAGGGCAAAGATGCTGGACAGCGAACATAAGCTGACCGCAAGACAGGCGGCAATGGCGCCGGCAGTTGTGCTGAGTGCGATAGTCATGTGCGCTTTGGTCCGGTAGATTTGATCGAGTGGTATGCGGGGTGCGAGCTGTAAATAAAGCTGGCTACTTTGTTCGGCAAGGCATGGGTGGCGAAATGGGCCAGCATAAAGCCCAAGACACTTAAAAAGAGCTTGGACAGCACGCGTTTAGGTGCCGGTCTGTCAATCAACGGCAAGACTATGGCCAGGATAAGCAACAATTCAATGCCGATGATATGCAGATAGCTGTCGATGCTAGCCATCGGCAAACCATTGTGGAAACTCGTCTTGATATCGGTGCCACGCTTTTGGTCCGGCAGCCAGCTCCGCATCGGTCAACAGACAGGCATCGAGTTCGCGACGGACTTTTTCGGCATCGACATTTTGCCCGATGAAGACCAGTTCTTGGCGACAGTCGCCGTAGGGTTCCGCCCATTGGGATTCAATGTCTGACAAATACTCTTCCGGCCATTCTTGTCGCGGGACGGAAGCCCACCAACGTCCGGCTAAGCCATGGTGCATCACGCCGCCAGCTTGTGACCAACTGCCGGCATGATCCGGACGTGACGCCAGCCAGAAAAAACCTTTAGAACGCAGCAAGGTGCCGTTTTCCCATTCGCCTTCGTGCAAATGGGCGTAGAAACGTTGCGGATGGAAAGGCCGGCGCACGCTGTAAACAAAGCTGCCTATGCCGTAATCCTCTGTTTCCGGCGTATGTTCGCCACGTAACTCTTTCAGCCAGCCCGGCGCCTGTTCAGCTTTATCGAAATCAAACAAGCGGGTGTCGAGGACTTTTTGTAAATCGACCTGACCCATGACTATAGGGATGATGTCGGCATCGGGGTTAAGGCTGCGTAATACGGCTTTCAGATTCACGACTTCGTCGCTGGCGATCAGGTCTATTTTTGAAATCAGGATGACATTGGCGAATTCGATTTGGTCCACCAGCAAATCTGCGACATTGCGCTCGTCGTCTTCGCCTAGCGATTCGCCGCTTTCTTTTAAACTTAAGGCCTCCATGTAATTGCGCATGAAGTTCACCGCACCCACAACCGTGACCAGCGTGTCCAAGCGGGCAATGTCGGATAAACTCAAGCCATGTTCGTCGCGGAAGGTAAAGGTTTCCGCAATCGGCAGAGGCTCGGCAATGCCGGTGGACTCGATCACCAAGTAATCAAAGCGGCCGTCCTTGGCCAAGTTGCCGATCTCGATCAGCAAGTCCTCGCGTAGCGTGCAGCAAATGCACCCGTTGCTCATTTCGACCAGCTTTTCCTGGCCACGATTCAGTTGTATCTCATTCTTGACCGTCGCAGCATCGATGTTGACCTCGCTCATGTCATTGACGATGACGGCTACTCTTAAATTTTCCCGATTGTTGAGAATGTGGTTCAACAAGGTGGTTTTACCTGCGCCGAGAAAGCCGGACAGCACGGTGACAGGTAGTACTCTGGATGGGGCGTGTTCAATAGGCATGCTGGTGACAATGTTATATTGTAGCGTTGTTGGTGCCTAAAAAAGGCGCTGTCGATAAAACAGCGCCTGCATAAGCGGTTCTCAATAACTGACTCTAAATCCCACTTCCACACCACGCCCGGCTTCCGGTGCAAAGTTGCGCAAATACGAAGTCGCGTTGCGGATGTTTTGATCCAGCAGGTTGTTGCCTTTGGCGAAGAGCATTAATTTGGCGTCCTGATACGCTTTAACTTGGTAATTGACGCCGACATTCAACAGGTAATAACCGGCCGTTGAGGTTTCGAATTCACCGACGTGGGTTTGGTCGTCGGCGCGGGTCAGGCGCAGGTAGCTGGATAAACGGTCTTTGTTGTAGTCCAGTTGCAGACCGTATCGTAGCGGCGGCATGCGCGGCACGTCGCCGCCGGATTTGAATTCGCCGCGGGTGTAGTCGCTGAACAAGGTTAGTTCCAACAGGCCGATGTGGTTTTCCATCATCGGGAAAATCAGCTTGGCTTCGTAACCTCTGAATATGGCGTCCTGCTGGTTGCTTTGCATGACCGGAATCGTACAGTCGGGTGCACAGGCGTCGCTGCCGTCCTCGTTTACATGGTTGCCGGTGCGGTGTTGGTAGATGTAGTCGCTGGCCCAGTTGTGGAATAGGTCGAATTCGGCGCGCAGCCAGTCGGTTTTAAAGCGGTAGCCCAGGTCGAGGTTATACGAGGTCTCTTCCTTCAGGCTAAGGCTACCCAGTTCGAAACTGCGAGTGGCGTCGTGGTAGCCATTTGCTAGCAATTCCTGTACGTTTGGTGCGCGCGACGAACGGGTGATCGCCAGATTCAGGCTGTTACGATTATCCAGCTTCCATAAGGCGGAGGCTGAAGCGCTAACCGGCGTGTAACTCAAGGGCGTGAAACCGTCCGGGTGAATGTCGGTTTGTTCGACGCGGGTGCCGAGCTGGTAGGTGAGCGGGCCAAGGTCAAACGATTCGACGCCGAATACGCCGTAGCTGTAGGTATCCGAACGCGGCACGATGCTGGCGCCGGTCAGTTTTTCGATGGCGTTGAAATTGCTGGACTGAGCCTGAAAACCGATCGCGCCGCGCAAGGGGCCGATGTCATGGTGGTTTAACTCAATCCGGCCTTCGTAGCTTTTGTTGGTGAAAAACGCACCGGGGGAGCCGTTGGTGATCTCGGTATGCTCATAATCGGTATAACCCAGCCGGGTACGTAGGCTTTTAGCAAACGGCAGCGGGTTATTAAGTTCACTTTTAAAGTCGTATTTGTTCTGGCGCATAGCAATGCGCACGGTTTCGTCGCCGGTGCCGTTCGGCGCGATGGCGTAGTTGTTATTCAAATTATTGATAGAGGCGCCGACGAAACCAAAGTTGTCGATCCAGGACAATCCGGCCGAGCCGCTGATCGCTTCGGCACCGGTGTTATTTAGATAACCGCGTGGGTTGTCGACGACTTCAAGCGCCGGATCGGTGATCGCTACTTTAGCGGTATCGATGCCCTGGCCGCCAATGTCCAGATTGTTGCGGTGCCGGTAAAAGCCGTCCACATGGTAGGCGATATGATCTTTGCTGCCCTCGACTTTCATTGTGGTGCTGGTTTCGTCGCTGGTAGAGTCGAACCGCTGTTCCAGCGCGGCGTTGAGCGCTTTGTCGAAGGCTCGTCCCGGAATCCGGTTATCGATGACGTTGACCACGCCACCGATCGCACCACTGCCATAAAGTAGAGAGGCCGGGCCGCGTAACACTTCGATACGCTCTGCCAGCAGCGGTTCGACGCTGGTGGCGTGGTCGGGACTAATCGCCGACACGTCGTTGCTGCCAATGCCGTTGCTTAATACCCGCACCCTCGGACCGGCTTGACCGCGAATCACTGGCGTGCCGACGCCGGGACCGAAGGATTGGCTGCTGATCCCCAATTCGTTTTTTAAAGTATCGCCGATACTGTGGCCGGTTTTCATCCTCAGTTCGTCGTCGCTTAATACAGTGACCGGAACGGGGCTGTCTGATTTTTTATCTTGCAGCGGTGCGGTGACGACGATTTCTTCAAGCGCTTGTAAAGGCGGTTCTTCGGCAAGCAGCACGGAGGAGGGTAGCATTAAAATCAGAGCGGTGGTTTTTTTCATGTTAAGTGGAGCGGTCAGGAGTGATGGGCAAAGATGTTATAATATAACAGATGTGGATGCAATATTATCGCCTCGGTTTTTACTTGTCTCTGGCAAGGCGGCTTTACGGGTTTGGGTTGGATGCGCTGTTAAAACAACAGCATTGATAGAAACAATCCAAGCGCGCAGCTGGACCGTTACCCGAATGACTTCACTCCCGCAGGCGGGGCGCAAATTCGCGAGATTTAAGAGCTATTTGCACCCTAAGCTTGATACATCAGCTTGGCCTATAGCTAAAAATATTTCAGTATTGGGCAAAATTAGGTTGAATAAGCAATAGGGAAATCGGGCGTTCTGTGTAAAACGGGGTTGAGATTGTTGATTTGCCGCAATCGACCCGTTGCTGACACCTGTTCCCTTAGCTTTATTGATGGCACTAGAATACATACCTGTCGTTCAAGGTCACATCGGTGCTTGATTGCAAGACCTGCCCCATTCTTGTTCTGACTCCCGGCTTGTTGAGTGGCAACGGCAGTTTCATTGGCAATTTCGGTGACCCGCTTGCTAGTACAGTCACCTTGCCGCCGGGTGCGCCAGTTGGAATTCTGAGCGTCGATACCGATCAAGCCGCATTGACTTGCGCGGGCTGCATGGTGACCATTGAAATCGCGGACGCTAGTAGCGTCGACCAACTACATGTGGCCGGCCTTAGACAATTGGTGGCTCAATGTTCAGTTGCGCGAAGGCTTCATTCCATAACTCGGTACAAGTTTTAGCATCGTGACGGCGGATTCGATCACGGAAGAGAGTGGCGCAACAACTTATATTCTGCCGACGTTATCCAACGGACGTACCAAGGCGGTTGATAACAACGGTACAGCGATTACTTTGACGGAAAATTGACAACTTCTCGAAAGCAAGATAGGTCAGGGAACCCGATAGCGTTCCCTGACGATTTACCTTTAAGTCAATTTGTTTCTGTAGCTATCAAATTACGCTCAATTTTAAACTGGTACCGTCATTCTCGAAGTGCCATTGCAGTCCCGCCGGCAGTTTCGGCAAGTTGAGGTTGTCTTGATTGAAATCATCCGTCCCTACATAGTTAGCGGTGAGCAATGTAAAACTGTTTCCCGCGCTTGGAACAAAGCCAATTTTTAAAATTACGTTGATTTTGGCGTTACCGACAATATAAACATCTCCGTCAACGTGAAGCTTGCTGTTGTTATTTACACCGCCGATGGCGAAATCCAGCGCCCCGTGTTCAAGCACCGAATAACCGATTTCTGGAACTAGGGTCAGCTCACTGAATGGCGCATTGGCATTTCCGCCCGGCGAAATAGTGAATCTGGCGCTGATTAACTGTTCCGGGAACCTTAACACCTTTCCAGCGCCGCTCAGCGTGCCGCCTTTGAAATCGAGTACATGGGCTCCGAAGGTGCCATTTATTCGAGTTTCGCCGCTGTTTTGAATGTAAGTAGCTTTATTGTATTGCGAGGCTGTATCTGATCCAAAATCGCACTTGCTGCCAGAGCCAACTTCAAAATAGCCCTCGTTGTTAACGGTTAATATTCGGCCCCACTGCAGGCAAACATTCCCGCCGTCGTAGCCATCTGGAGTATTTTTTCTTTGAATCAGAAATTTTCCAGTATTATGAATGAGGCCTTGAAACATATAGGTAAATGGAACCCAACTACCCGCAGGGGCACCTATGCCGTCTCCCACTCCATTCGCTACAGCAATTGTGCCCGCGTTTTCAATGGCCGTCGTTTGGTAGCCATCGATGTAGTTTGTGAAAACCATGTATCCATCGGGATTGTTAAAGATTGATAACGTTCCCGCCGTTATTCCGCCTTCGAACAAGATATTGCCGTCATTGTTTAGGGTGACGGTCCTGGAGCTTCCACCTTGAAGCGTGGACGTATGGTTAGTGGTCTTTATCAAACCTTTGTTGTTAATCACGCCGTTATGAAAAGAGATATCTCCCTGCACGGTATCGTCCGAAGCAACGTTTACGATTTGGTAGGTTGTACTATTGCCTTGTATCCCCGGGATTATTGCAGCGCTGGCGGCTTGACAAGAAAGCAAAGTAGCCGTGCAAATAATTTTTCTGAATTTTTCCTTATTTCTCATGATTTCTACTCCTGATTGTAAATAACTTCCACTATTACGTTTTAAAGCTTGGGCATGTTACCGTCTGGCGAGTTGAATCATTTTGGCTTCTTGAAAAATATGGTTTTAGTCAAATGGACTTCTAGCCAAATTTGACGTTGGATCAGTGGTCAAAAATGATTGCTTTGAAATAACATCCCGTCTTGCTTGCTCGTATCTTTGTGTTGAGCATGCGAATAAAAAAGGCGAATATCGTGCCATTTATATCATTCTGATTTATAAAGAATATTTATGTGGGGCTTTTTGAGTTAAGGGTTTTGCCGCGCAAGTTGGCGGAAAAGTGAGGCATATCACTTGATTTTGGTGGAGTTTTCAAACTGCGGGCGTATCGGTTTGCGCGTGCGAAATCTTGACCAGGCAGACGAAGATATAAGTTGCTTAAATGGCAGTGGCGATTGCTTTGAAGGGGTTACAGGTCAGACCAGTAAGGGTCTTTAGTTTTCGGTGCGAGGATTGAAAGGAGAGGTTATTTGGGTTTTTTCGCTATTTACTATTGCAACGGTAAACCGCTTTCTCCTTGGTTAACGGCTTCGTCGTCGCTTTCAGCATTTCATGCACACCCATATCGGCTTCCGAAGCGTCTCGATTTTCGAGTTGACGTTTGATTAGTCGATGATGGATTGATTCTTCGTCGCCCAGGATATGGAGGATGGCGAACGGCGCGGCAAGCTCCGTCGCGAGGTCGGGGTCAGGTCTTGTAATCAAGCATCTATAGCTAAGCTGACGGACAGATATCCATTCAACTGCGGTCACTGACGTTCGAAGCACAGTCGTCACCTTTTGGCCGCTATGTTAAGCTCAACATAGCGACCCCTATGTGTAGTACGAAACTATGAGTAGATTGTTAATCCCACCTAGATGATAGATTGAGTTCACCTGGGTTATGGCCAATATGATTAAATCGTAACTTCACATAGTTTTGCCGGTGTCCTGAAGTAAAAAAATCAGTGACATCATGGATTCTAATGAATCACGTCCGGCGCCAATTTAACCAGTTGGCTATTTAAAAGCCGGTTGGCGCTCTACGGCGAGATTTCATGGTCTTTGGTATGCTCCAAATTACCTGGATCAACAATCGACCGATAATATCCGGTCGATGGCAAGTTGACGCGACATCTTCAAGTGTTGAAATTATGTGTAGTTGCGTTCGACCTTATGCCACGGATACCAAGGGCTAAGCCACAAGGTAAATTTGCAAATACACATAGGTTCATACTACACATAGTGGCCGATTGGAGCCGGATGCTTGGTATCTCCAACCAATCCCAATAATGTATCTCGATACAAACTTTCATCGATTTCAACCAAGCCAACATTGAATGAGTACAGCCACGGCAGCGCGTTGCGGGATCATTTCCAAGCAGAAAATGCACATGGCCGATTTAAGCAATTTGCATTTGCTGGCAGCTAATTTATAGAGACGAATGTTCCAAACAATGCATGGACTGGACCGCGATTTCCAGCTCCTCGTCTGTAGTAATCACTAATACTGCCAAGCCGGTGTTGGATTGGCTGATGTTGCCGCAGGGCCGCGCTGGTGTTTGGTTTTTTTGCGGGTCTATGGCAATGCCGAAGAGTGTCATATCCTGACAGCATTGTTCACGCAACCACGCGTCGTTCTCGCCTATGCCACCGGTAAATACCAAGGCATCGACATGGCCCAGCACCGCAAAATAAGCGCCGATGTATTTTTTGATGCGATAAGCGTACATCGCTAATGCCAACCGGGCATGATCGTCGCCGGCTTCCGCCATCAGGTGTATGGCACGCATGTCGTTTTCGCCGCAAATGCCTTTGCAGCCGCTTTCTTTGTTTAACAAGGTTTCGATAGCGTCGTTGGACAAATTTAGCGTTCGGCTCAGATAAAAATGGATTGCCGGGTCGATGTCGCCGCAGCGGCTGCCCATCATCAAGCCTTCCAGCGGCGTCATACCCATTGATGTATCGATGCTCCGGCCGTTTTTGATTGCGGTGACGCTGGCGCCGTTACCCAGATGCAGCGTGATTAGATTGGTTTCCGACAAGGGTTTGCCGAGATATTGTGCGGCTTGCTCGGCGACGTAACCATGCGAAGTGCCGTGGAAGCCGTAACGCCTTACGCCATGTTCCGCATAAAGAGGTTCGGGCAGGGGATAGCGATAGGCATAATCCGGCAGGGTTTGATGAAACGCAGTATCGAATACCGCCACTTGCGGCGTGTCGCCCATTTGCCGGATGGCTTCCTCAATGCCCAACAGATTGGCGGGGTTATGCAATGGTGCCAGCGGAATGACTTCGGCAATGTGCTGCATGACTTGCGTATCGATCAAAGCCGGTTCGCGAAAATGTTCGCCGCCATGGACGACCCGATGGCCGATGCAGGCCAATTCTCGGCGGTCATTTAGCACGCGGCAAGCGGCAAGCGTTTCGAATAAGACTTGCAAGGCTTGATGATGATTGCGGCTGACGATGTCGGCATGTGTCCTGTCGGTATTCGCCAGCGTGTAGCTATGGCTGGCGGCTGTTTCACCGATACGTTCGATAATGCCGGCAATTAACACCGAGTGATCGGTCATCTCGAATAAGCTGTATTTAACCGATGAACTACCGGCGTTGAGCACCAGAATTTTCATGAAAATCTCGAAGGGGTTTGTGATTAAGGTGGTTTTTGAGAAAGTTTGTACCCATTGGCAATGCCAAATATGTCGTTCGCTTCGGGTCCGCTCAGCGAACGGTCGACTTCGAGTACTTCGGCTTCGCTCAGCACAAGTCCGCTGGTTCAACGGAAAATTGCTTGGTTTGGGTACATTTATTGCGATAAATAGCCTAGGGCGCAAGTTTCGCTGGTGGTGGCGGGCTGTAGCGGCGCTCCAGATCATGGTCGATTTTACCGGTTAGGCTTTCCACGGCTTTGATGGTAAGGCTGGCATTGGGGCCTTTGGATTCGGCAATGTAGTCGCCAACCAATTTGCCATCGTCAACCTTGACCAAACGTCCCATCAGATAAGCGAACAAAAAGCTGGGTTTGTGTAGCCGTCCGACCAAAATGTAGTCGGCTTGGAATTGCTTGCCTAGCTCCGCGGCGACATCGGCATGGTCGAACAAATAGCCGACTCCGCTGTTGGCGGCTTGTTGTGCTGGGTGCGGAATAGCCACGACAGTATAGCCGGCGCGGGTTAATTCCTGTTCCAGCAGCGGTTTGATCGACGCGGTTCTTTGCAGTTCAGTGGGGACGCCCGGCGCCAGTGTTAGGTCTTTCAATTCAAAATCCAGAACGGCGATGCGGGTTGCCGCCAGTGAATCAAAGCTGAGCAGACCAAGCAGCAATCCGCGTAGCATGGCGTTAACCATCATGTCTTATCGGCTTCTTGAGCTTGAATCGCGGTAATGACGACGGTGTTGACAATGTCTGTCACGGTGCAGCCGCGGCTTAGGTCGTTGACCGGTTTGTTTAGGCCTTGCAGGATGGGGCCGACGGCTATGGCGCCGGATGAGCGCTGAACGGCTTTATAGGTATTGTTGCCGGTATTCAGGTCGGGGAAAATCAATACTGTCGCTTGGCCGGCCACCTTGCTGTTGGGCAATTTGGTTTTAGCTACGCTGGCGTCCACGGCGGCATCGTATTGCATTGGACCTTCCAGCAGCAAATCCGGGCGCAAGGTTTGGGCAATTTTGACGGCGTCTCTGACCTTATCCACTGCTTCGCCTTTGCCGGATTCGCCGGTGGAGTAGGACAACATGGCAATCCGCGGTTCGATGTTGAACATGCGCGCGGTTTCGGCGGCGTTAATGGCGATGTCGGCCAATTGCGCGGCGTTGGGGTTAGGAATCACCGCGCAATCGCCATAGACCAGTACGCGATCTTCCAGGCACATGAAAAACACGCTGGACACTATCGATGCGCCGGGTTTGGTTTTGATGATTTCGAAGGCGGGGCGAATAGTATGTTGAGTGGAATGCACCGAACCGGACACCATGCCGTCGGCATAAGAGAGATGAATCATCAAGGTGCCGAAATAACTGGGATCGGCCATTAAGTCGAAGGCTGTGTCGTACACAATGCAACGATGCTTGCGGGCTTGGTAATAGGTTTCCGCGAACAAGGGCCGCAGTTCGGATTTAATCGGGTCGATGATGTTGATATTGTCCATCTTCAAGGCCATGGCCTGAATTTTCTGACGGATCTCGGCTTCGTTACCCAGCAGGGTGATTTTGACGACATCGCGCAGTAGTAAAATCTCCGCCGCGCGCAGAATTCGCTCTTCATTGCCTTCCGGTAGCACGATATGCTGCTTTTTGGCCTTGGCGCGCTGCAGCAAATCGTACTCGAACATTAGCGGCGTGGTTTTATGCGAAACCTTGCTGCACAGCCGCAGCCGCAGTTCCACCATATTGATATTGTTCTCTATCAATCCTAGCGCGGTGGCGATTTTGCGGTCGTCTTGCGAATGCAGACGGGCGGTAACTTGGCTGACTTCTAAAGCGGTGGTGAAGGTGTCGGAATCGACGCCGAGTACCGCAAACGGCGTACCGCCCAAGCCATCTATTAATTTTTGCACTTGCGGGGCGGGTTGTTGATGGCCGGTCAATATCAGACCGGCAATCTGCGGATAGTTGCTGGAGTTGTAGGCCATCAGACTAGCCATGATTATGTCCGATCTATCGCCAGGCGTGATGATCAAGTCGCCGGTTTCCACATAATCCAGAAAGTCCGGCACCAACATCGCCGCGACTTTGTAGTGATACACCTCTCTGCTCATGGTCGCACTTTCGCCGGAAAACACTTTGGCGCCTATCACTTTGGCGATATTGCCGATGGTGGGTTTTTCCAAGGAGGTTTCGGCAGGCACCACGTACACGGGGAATGCGCTGGAATGATTTAAGCTGTGGCGTAGGCTGGCAATTTGATTTTGCGCGACGCCAATGATAACCGTAGCCAGCGATTCGCAATCGTGCTCGTGCATGGAATGTTTCAGGCTGGCCAAACCATTTAAAATTTGTTCGTCGCTACGATTTTCGCCTTGCATAACCGGCATCATCAGGCAACCCAAATTATTGGCGACATCGGCGTTGAAATCGAATTCGAAAATGGCGTTGCCGTGTCGATAGTCGCTACCGACGCAGAGCACATGATTGCAACGTGTCTTCAAGGCCCGGTATTTGGCCAGAATGGTTTTCAACAGTTCATCGTACTGCTCGGCGGCCAAAAATTGGCGGGCTTCTTCGCTGGTACAGCCATACATGGCTTCGTATGGGGTGCCGAGCTGATAACGGTGGGTAATGAATTGAATCAAATCGTCTTTGTCAGCATTACCTCGAATAATCGGCCGGAAAAAACCGATATTGTCGGCATAGCCGGACAACATTTCGATGATGGCCAACATGATCAAGGATTTTCCGTTACCCTCGTCGACGCCGGCAATATAAATGTCCTGCGAAATCAAAGGCTCGCTTTGTGGATTCGGCTGAGTTGGATTCATGATCGATGACTTATGAATAAATTGGAAAGTCTAGCCCTTGATGTTGCCACATGGCGCGTCGCTTGGCGACTCTATATTTATTTATCCGGGTTCCCGATAATGCTAAACGCGCGTAAATAGTCTTTGGCTATCATAGGTTTGGAAATATAAAATAATGTAATGTCAAAATAATTATTGATTAATCTGCAAGCTCGGCTTTAATGGCTATACTACTAGCCGGGCGCAGGGATTACTTGAACAACAGAGATGGCGAAATTTACCGTTTATTTTAAAGATAGTGCAATCCATACAGGTGTTTTTGATTCTGGTGTAGTGCATATTGGTCGTGATGAAACCAGTGACCTAGTGGTTGACAGTCTTGCTGTTGCGCCTGCGCATGCCGTGGCAATCATAAAAGATGGCACGTGCGTTCTGAAGCAATTGAATGAAAAGTTTCCGTTATTGGTAAACGATCAGCGCACCAAGGAATGGAACCTGCAGAACAACGACATCATCAATATTGGTAAGCACTACATTGTCTATAACACCACCGATGAATTTGCGGAAAAAGTCCTTGTTTCCACGATAGCCGACTTCGGCGATGCCGACGTGCGGGCGTTAAATCAGCGGCTTGAAGAAGCCGTAAAATCCCCTGATGCTAATTTGCAAGTGCTAAATGGCGCGCATATCGGCCGTATTTTGCGCTTGAAGAAAGCCATGACGCGTCTGGGCCACGAAGGCGCCGGCGTGATCGTGATTGCCAGGCGAAAGGA
The DNA here is from genome assembly GCF_014850955.1 of Methylomonas albis. Lineage (NCBI taxonomy): Bacteria > Pseudomonadati > Pseudomonadota > Gammaproteobacteria > Methylococcales > Methylococcaceae > Methylomonas > Methylomonas albis. The sequence continues at coordinate 3,296,096 of NZ_JACXSS010000001.1, read as the reverse complement.
CGGTTATTTCCTTTCCGCGTTGCAGGGACACAATGGCCTGGCAATAAACGACGAGCCACTGGGCGATCGCACCGTACAGTTGCAAAATCACGATGTGATCGTCGTTGATAGCACCTCTATGCAATTTTTCTTGGATTAAGCGTATGACACTTGATAAAAACGATGATAAACGCCGTTTTCACAGGATTTTTTACCATGCCGGCGCGGTGTTAACCGGTTCGGGTCAAACTTATCCTTGTAAAATTGTCGATCTGTCTTTACGTGGTTGTCTGTTGGATTTAGAGCAGAGCTTATCTGGTCCACCCGATACCTTATATTCTTTGAAATTGGATTTATCCGAAGAAATTAGCATTACCATGGAAGTGATGGCCACTCATGCGGTTGATAACAGAGTCGGCTTTAAGTGCGTTCATATCGATATTGACAGTATTTCCCGTTTGCGGCGATTGGTCGAGCTCAACTTGGGGGATAGCGAATTGCTGGAGCGGGAGTTGGCGGCTTTGAGTGATTTAGCCGAGCATCAATAAGTCGTAACTTCAGCCCAATCCGGCTAGCCAAAGTCTAAAACGCATTCCCCATTCCGACGTAAAGCCTACCGTCGTAAACATAATGTCGCCGGCGGCGTTAATGAAGAACACTGCCGGTACGCCTTTGATCCCGTAAAGTTGACTGAGACTGCCGTTGTTGTCGTTCACGACCGGCCATTGCAGTTGCTTGCCGTCTAAATAGTTCTGCAATTTGCTATCGTCGCCGGACCGCACTGCAATCGTTACTCCCGGATAATCCCGTAGTACATTGCTGACGCTCCCCTGCATGCTTCGGCATATCCCGCACCATTCCGCCCAGAAATACAACACAGCCGGCCCTTTGCTTATACGCTGCATCGGGTTTTCGCCGGTTAGCGTGGTTTGGACTATGGCCGGTGGCGTACCGCTGACTAAATCCTGATTGACCAGAAATTGCCCGGCAAATATAAATAACGCCGCAAATATATAAAACCCCAACTTTTTCAGCATTACAAGCCTTGCATCACGCTGGCGCCGTGTTGTTTAAGCCAGAGTCGGCGTTGCTTAAAGTCGGGTAGATGTTCGGCGACCAGTTGCCAAAACTCCGGGGAATGATTTTTGTGTTTGATGTGGCAAAGCTCGTGGACCACCACGTATTCCAAAGCCGCCGGCGGCGCCAACAGCAATAGCCAATTCATATTAATATCGTTTTTCGGTCCGCAGCTGCCCCAGCGGCTTTTTTGGGTTTTGATTCGAATGCTGCGCGGAAACAGAGCAAAGCGCGGGGCATGCATATCGACCAGCCGTTGTATATGTTGCTTGGCTTGATTTTTCATCCAGCGTGTCAAGGCTTGTTGGATTAGTGCGGAGTGTTGTTCGTCAGCAATGCCGGTTGGCAATTTAACCCAAAATACGGCGTCATTCATTAATTCGATACGAACGGTTTTGGTTTTGCTGGCTGTGACTTTTAACGGCAAGCGCCGGCCTTGATAGGGAATTTGCGCACCATCCAGATACGCGCTCGGCGCCAGTCGCGGGGCGGCGTGCTGCACCCTGTCGGCGACGCGTTTTAGCGCTGCTTCTATCCAGTCTTTTTGGGCATGCACAAAAGCCTGAATCCGCCGCTCGGACACTTTTAGCGGTGCCACCACTTCTATTTTGTCGGCGGTGACGACGATACGGGTGTTTTTGGCGCGGTTGCTGCGGCGCAGGCTGTAAAGTAACGGGGTGGTTTGGCTGTTCAAAACGGCGATTCCAGCATTCTTAGTTTAAGCTCGGTCCACATGCTCAAGCGATCCGAACCGCCGACATGTTGCCCGGAGCCTTTGCTTTTGGCAAGCCACAAGCCGGTACCGTTAAAGCTGTACACTGGCTGCAAGTCGCTGCGTTGCGTAGCCGGGACGATGCCTGGTTTCAGGTTGTCCAGCACTAGCGGCACCGCGCGGGGCGAATCGAAGTAGGTTAACACCATGTGTGCCTGATTAAGTTCCAAAGCCTTGACATAGGTAATCCGTAGCTTATCTTCATCGACACCCATTTCGACCAAGGTAAAATATTTGGCGATGGAATAATCCTCGCAATCGCCGGCGCCTTTGGCCAGAAGCTCGGTCGGCGCTGCCCAGTAATCGGCTTTTTGCCAGAGGACAATGTCGTCAACAAACTCGATGTTACCATTGAAAAAGTCGTTAACCCGTTCCAGTTTCTCGGCTTCCGGCCAGTTTTTGCCGTTCTCGATTAAACTTTGCCAGCCCACAAAACGTTGCTTGGCGGCAGGGCCGTATTTTTTTTCTACTCTATCCAGCAGGCTCTGATCAATTAATAAGCCGGCTGCCAGCACAATGCCGCAACACAGGCTGAAGAAGACAATGGCTACTCTGGCAGCGTTTAGTGCGCCCTTATTAACGACTGGCACCGACGATTCCTATCGTCTTTAAGCTGCGATAATCCTTATCCGATTGTACGTTTTCGGCCAAAATCGAAATATCCAGTAAAGTGGAAATTTCCTGCATGGTTTGCACGAAAGCATGTTTTTGCGACGAACTGTCGATGCCATTACCGATGTCGCGCGCCAGGCGGATATAGTCCGGTTTCAAGCGTTTGACCAAGTCGGCTGACATGGATTGGGTTTCGAAGCGTTTTATCATCACCCGTGCGCCCCAATTATGCACGGTTTCGATGAAGGCCTGGTAGGCGTCTATATCTTTGGCGACTGCATAAGCGGATAAACTGAACACCAGTTTTTTGACCTCCGCCGGGTTTTGCTTGATCAGTTTCTCCAGCCAAAGCCGGAAATCGCTGCTTCTGATGGTGCGGGTGGACACATTTACCGCGATGGCGTGTTCGATGTGATTACGTTGAATATGATCCAGCGCGATGCGAATCACGCCTTTATCCAGATCGACGATTTTGGCGAATTTTTCGGCGATAGAGATAAACGGGCCGATCGCCACCAAGCCGCCCTGTTTATCGTGTACCTGAATGAAAGCCTCTTCCATCAAGAGTTCGCCGCTGCTAAACGCGGCGATCTGACCGATATACCAAACCGAGTAACCGTTATGGTCGACGCAGTCGAAGACCAGATCCTTCCAGGTGGCAATATCGCGGGCAAAATTATCGCCGGTACGGATGAAATAACTGTTGGCTCCGATCAGATGGGCTTGTTCGTAAGCTTCGTAAGCGGCCTCCAGTAGGCTTTCGGTGGTCATCAAGGGATTGAAACCAACGACGCCGATGTGGGCCAAATCGGTTTTTTGGTAACGTTCGCCGAGTTCGGTAAATTCGCTACTAAGGGATTTGACCAGTTCTTCAAGTTGTTCTGGATTATCAGTTCTGACCAGCAGGGCAAATTCGGCCCCGTAAAACCGATAGGCTTTGCCGGCTTCTTCTCCGGCCGATTTGGCGACTTTTTGCAGAATGGCGGCAAAAGCCTGTAAAAATTGATCGATCGCGTCGCTGTCGTGCTCTTTAACCAGATCGACCAAGCTGTCGATTTTTATCAACACTATGAAGGCATCCGCGTCTTCCAATGCCAAGTGTTTCATGTCGGTTTCGAACACGGCTTTTTTATACAGCCCGGTCAAGTCGTCGCGTAACAGGCTGGCGCCCATTTGGTCCAGTTTGCCATGCAGTGCAGCTATCGTAGTTTTGATTTTATGCGACATGGTGTTCATCGATGCCGCGACATTGCGCACTTCGCGGGTCCATGGCAGCGCTTCGATACTTTCGAAATGGCCTTCGCTGATCTGCTGGGCCAATAGATCGATTCTGCTTAGCGAGGCCAATGTGACGCGTAGTAACAGCGCCAGCAGGGCGATGGAGAACAAAAATGCCGCCAGCGAATAATAAAACCCGGATTTGGCTTGTTCATACAGTTTTAGATAGGCGTAGCCGGAGTTGACGGTGACGTAGATCACCCCGCTCATGTTCCAACCCGAGCTGATTTCGCTTTCGGCGGTGGCCGATGTCATTGGCAGCAGCTCGGTAAACCAGCCCGGCACACCTTCTATGCGTTTATCGCTGCTTAGGGCTACCAGCTCTTTGTTGTCCGCATCGACCAGCCTGATTTCCTTGTAATAACCCATATCAAAAATAGCGTTCATCATGGTTTTAATTACCGGATCGTGGTTATCGACCATATAAGGACTGAGCGATAGGCCCAGCGAGGTGGCGGTATCCTGGGCGTGATTCTTCGATTCGCCTTCCAGATAGTCCTTGATGTTGTTCACGCTCAACGCGAAGTTGACGCTGAAAATCATCAAAAACAGCGCCGATATTAGGATTAACAATTGTTTGGATAGTGACATGAGGCTCAGCTTCCCGTGGCTTCTTGATTGATCATATGCGTCGCGAGTTGTTGTAAGGCGGTACTAATGTTCTCGCGTAGGCGTGGGTCCATCTCAACTTCGTCCAAGGCTTTATTCATACACTGCATCCATTGATCGCGTTCCGATTCGCCAATCGGAAACGGAAAATGCCGGGCACGCAGCATTGGATGGCCGAATTCTTCAATAAATAGGTTGGGGCCGCCCAGCCAGCCCGAGAAGAACTTATATAATTTGTCTTTGGCGCTGGCCAGGCTGGGGGCGTGCATGGCGCGAATGCCCTGGGCTTCCGGCAGAATATCCATATAAAAGTAGAATCTATCGACCAAGCTGCGCAAGGCAGTCTCGCCGCCGATTAACTCGTAGGGGGTGGGGCTCATGTCCTATTTAACCTCGTATGTGCAATTTCTTTAGGTATACTAGCAGACGGTACCGACAATGCCCTGAAACTCCGGGGACATTGCGCGGTCACAGCATTACTTGTAACTTTGAGAGGATAACTGATCATGCGTTTAAATACTGCAACTGCTCGTTCGGAAGCCGGCGTACTGGCGACCAATAAGGTTTTAAAGAATACTTATCTACTGCTATCGATGACATTGCTGTTCAGTGCAGCTATGGCTGCGGTGGCAATGACGTTGGACTTGCCGCATCCGGGCTTGATTATTACCATGGTAGGCTATTTCGGTCTGCTGTTTTTAACCACCCGTTTTAGTAACAGCGCACTGGGTTTGGTGTTCGTGTTTGCGTTGACCGGTTTTATGGGTATGACCCTGGGACCGATTTTAAACATGTACGTGCATGCGTTCAGCAACGGTCATGAACTAATTTTAACCGCGCTTGGCGGCACCGGTGTTATTTTCCTGGGTTTGTCCGGCTACGCGCTGACTACCCGCAAGGATTTTAGTTTCATGGCCGGCTTCCTGATGGTGGGTGTGCTGGTAGCATTCTTTGCCGGTTTGGCCGCGATATTGTTCTCGGTGCCGGCGCTGTCGTTGGCGGTTTCCGCGATGTTCGTGTTGTTGATGTCCGGTATGATTTTGTATCAAACCAGTGAAATCATCCACGGCGGCGAAACCAACTACATATTGGCGACCGTATCATTGTATGTTTCCATCTACAATTTGTTCACCAGCTTGTTGCAGTTATTGGGCGTATTCGGCGGTAACGACTGATAACTCGGTGAGTTTAGCTATTTGCTACGAGCGTTAACGAAAGCAGATTGATTAAGCAAAGCGATTAAAGCAAAAATGCCCCGTCGGGAAACCGGCGGGGCATTTTCTTTTTAGAGTGCATGGGCGCGTTTTCTCTGACAGTTCAGAATTAAAGTATGCATGCGCGATCTTAGTCCAACTTCTAATCGATAGTTAGTTGCCAGCTAAGATTCAATTTTCAACACCAACAAATGGTCAATAAGTTTGGCCATTGAAAAATTAGCGTGCGCAATCGGATATATCGAAAGAACGCAAAGCCTGTCTTAATGTTGCTCAGGGCTATACCAAGCCTCAGCCGCCATTTTCAAGGTTTCTTGAAAAATGACTTTCAAGAGTTGGAGTGCTGAAATAGTTATCAGAGCGCCGATAGTGACTCCCGCCATTGTGACTAGTGCGATTTTCATAGTGCTTCCTCGTTCTATCGAAATAAAGTGTGAACGGCATCATATAAATGCCGATTGGAGCGGGATTCTCCTACGTTAAACGAGGATTTCAAGTGGTTTTTAAACTACAGCTGTCGCGTGATTTTTCAATGTTATGTATCTTCAGAGACTTAACATTCGACCTTAATGTTGTTTGCTAAAAATTTATTTTTCAAATGCCGTGTCTTTGCCGGTGATGAGCAGTTTTTGAAATACGGTTATGCCCTTATTGTTGGATCGGACTTATACTCTAGCGCTCTGTCTAAATGACACGGAAAAGGGGCACTCATACGACTTTGGGCTTAAGCAATAAAGCCGGTTAATAAAAAACGGGGGATATAACGATGAACGATAAATCAACACCAAAAATTGACGACAATCTGGTGTCTAAAATTGTGGATGTTTTCTATGCCAGTATGCTTGATGACTATCGAGTCAACCGATATTTTTACTCTAGGCCCATCGAAGAGCAAACCAAGCCTTTAAAAAAACTGTTATACGCTTTGCTCGGCGCAGAAGCTGTTGAACCTAAAAAACTCTCGGAATTAGCGGATAATTATTTTGCTGCGGCTTTTGCCAGAGGGAATGCCAAGCCCAGTTTGGTCAATAATCGAGACTTCGCATTTTTGGAGATGTTTGTAACCGGCGATATTGTCGGCAGCGATGAAAAGCCGCACCTGACCTTACTGTGTCCGGGTCATTCCCATTTTCTCAGATTACAGCCCATCGACGACAACTACGATGTGGTTTTGGAAATACTGCAAAACAGCCTCAATCTATTAAACGTCCCTCAGGAAACAGCTGCCGAGATTAGTGCATTCGTGGCATCAGGCCGTGAAGGCATTCTTGGCCGCGGCTTTGCGATTTATGATGATGGCGATAACTCGATTGAATTTCGAACACACGGCTAACTTTTACTATGGCCTAAAGTGTTGAAAGCGAAATATGGGGCTGATAATCGGTTGCCCAAAATAGGGTGAGCGGGTGGGCGCAGTTTTTGTGCCCAACCGCTACCGGATGTTTTAGCGAAAATACGAGTCTTGGTATTGAGTTGGCTCAGCCCTATAGCTTTCAGCACTCAATCAAATTCACAGCCAAACCGCCGCGTGAGGTTTCCTTGTATTTGGTTTTCATGTCGGCGCCGGTTTCGCGCATGGTTTTGATTACCTTGTCCAGGGAAACGAAGTGCGTGCCGTCGCCGCGCAGGGCAATTCTGGCAGCGTTGATTGCTTTAACCGAGCCCATTGCGTTGCGCTCGATACAGGGTACTTGCACCAAGCCGCCTACCGGGTCGCAGGTCAGTCCCAAGTTATGCTCCATGCCGATTTCAGCGGCGTTCTCGACTTGTTCGGGCGTGCCGCCCAATACTTCGGCCAGCGCGCCGGCCGCCATCGAGCAGGCGACGCCGACTTCGCCTTGACAGCCGACCTCGGCGCCGGACAGCGAGGCGTTCTCTTTGTACAAGATAGCAATTGCCGCTGCCGTGAGTAAAAAGCGAATCACCCCTTCCTCGTTCGCGCCATCGCAAAATCGGCAGTAATAATGCAGCACCGCCGGAATAATCCCGGCCGCGCCGTTAGTTGGTGCGGTCACGACCCGCCCACCCGAGGCATTTTCCTCGCTGACAGCTAACGCGAACAAATTCACCCATTCCATCGTACCCACCGGCATACTCGGAGTTTGCCGGGGTATTTCGCCGCTAAGTTGTCGATAAAGATTCGCGGCCCGGCGTCTTACTTTCATGCCGCCGGGCATTACGCCTTCTTCATGCAGACCGCGTTTGACACAGGCCTGCATCACCTGCCAGATGTTCAGCAAGTTGTGGCGGATCTGCTCTTCGCTCAGCCAAGCTTTTTCATTGCTCAGCATCAAGTCGCTGATTGATTTGTTATGTGTCGCGCACAGTTTTAGTATCGCTGCACCAGTTTTGAATGGGTAGGGCAGGCAGGTATCGTCATTGCTCAACCGATCGGCAGCAGCAGCCGCGTCGGTGACGACGAATCCGCCGCCTACCGAGTAATAATCGCTTTGTAGCTGTTCGGCGCCGTTTGCGTCGAATACGGTAAAGCGCATACCGTTTGAGTGATACGGCAACACTTTGCGCTGAAACAGTAAATCGGTCTTCTCCTTAAACGGCACCGGATAGCGCTGCAATAGCCGAACGGCTCCGGTTTCGCGGATCGCTGCCAGTCGTTGCGGAATGACAGCCGGGTCTATCAAATCAGGTGCTTCGCCTTCCAGGCCAAGTAATACCGCCTTGTCGGTGCCATGGCCTTTGCCGGTCGCGCCAAGTGAACCGAATAATTCGATGCGCAAGCGCTCTACCTCGCCAATAATGCCTTCTTGTTCCAAGTTATTGACGAATGTCATCGCCGCGCGCATTGGTCCTACAGTGTGCGAGCTGGAAGGTCCGATACCGATTTTAAAAATATCGAAGACGCTGATAGCCATAATTGTCGCCTAAAGAGTGCTGAGAAAAGAGTTTCTAGAATAAAGGGTGTGCATCCCCTAGATAATAAGCAATTAATATGCCCCTGTCGTGGCGCTGGATATACATTCTGCAGGACGGAAAAAGCTCGTAATTACCAGGGGGAGCTATATTCCTAACTAGACTTATGAGTAAAGGCTGCGTTGGAAAACATTCCGAGCATCAATTTGTCCGAAAGCGAATATCTTACTTGTGAATTAATGGAGCTATGCCGTGAAAATACAAATCCTAATTGGCCTTAGCATATCTGCATTTTTACCGATTTGTCAGGCATTGGCTGAGCCGATGAAGTGTGTCGTGGATGGAAAAACCCTGTATACCGACGATCAGTCGCGTTGTGCCAAAGCTGCTATCAAACCCATTAATGGCAGTGTACTGATTTCATCTTTTCCAAAGGGAGCAACGGCAGCAAATAATAATGCCAAGCCAACTCTTGAAGTACCGTCCGGCCTGGATGGAATTCTCCAGTATTTCGAAATTACTCAACAGGAACTACGGAATGGCTGGGAAACTGTTATGGAGGCACATAAACGCGGTTCTTGGAAGGCTCCTGAAATACCTGATGATGACAAATAGCTTTAACGATGTGGGTGTCTGAGCTCAATCAAAATAGCCAATTGTATTGATATGTGATGAGCACAAAAAAACCCCGCGAAGCCAAATGACCTGCGGGGTTTTGCGAGATCGTGGGGCTATATGAAGCAGCCCTGCGTCTTACAGGCTGTAGTACATATCCAGCTCAACAGGGTGAGTGCTCATACGCAGACGAGTCACATCTTCTTGTTTCAGGGCTATGTAGCCATCGATTACGTCGTCGGTGAATACGCCGCCACGAGTTAAGAACTCGCGGTCTGCATCCAGAGCAGCCAATGCTTCATCCAGAGAGAAAGCCACTTGTGGGATAGCTTTTTCTTCTTCCGGCGGCAAGTCGTACAAGTCTTTATCCATCGCTTCACCTGGGTGAATTTTGTTTTGGATACCATCAAGACCTGCCATCAACATGGCGGAGAATGCCAAGTATGGGTTAGCTGTTGAGTCTGGGAAACGTACTTCGATACGGCGACCTTTTGGATTGGTGACGTAAGGAATACGGATAGACGCAGAGCGGTTACGTGCAGAGTAAGCCAGCATAACAGGCGCTTCAAAACCAGGAACCAGACGTTTGTAGCTGTTGGTTGACGGGTTGGTAATCGCGTTCAATGCTTTAGCGTGTTTGATGATACCGCCGATATAGTAAAGCGCGGTTTCAGACAAGCCACCGTACAGATTGCCGGTGAACAGGTTGACGCCGCCTTTAGCTAAGGATTGGTGAACGTGCATACCGCTGCCGTTGTCGCCTACCAATGGTTTTGGCATGAAGGTAGCGGTTTTGCCGTATGCGTGGGCGATGTTGGCAATGACGTATTTCAAGCCCAATACTTCGTCGGCTTTTTTAACCAGAGTGTTGAATTTAACACCGATTTCGCATTGCCCAGCAGTGGCCACTTCGTGGTGGTGTACTTCAACGGTTTGGCCGATTTCTTCTAGAACTAGGCACATTGCAGAGCGCATGTCTTGGAAAGAGTCGACTGGCGGAACAGGGAAATAGCCGCCTTTAACGCCTGGACGGTGACCGATGTTGCCGTTTTCATAAACTTTTTCTGAGTTCCAGCCGGCTTCCTCGGAATCAATTTGGTATGAGCAGCCGCCCATGCCGGTGTTCCAGCGAACGTCGTCGAAAATGAAGAATTCGTTTTCAGGGCCGAAGAATGCGGTGTCGGCAATGCCGGTAGATTGCAAATAGGCTTCAGCGCGTTTGGCGATAGAGCGTGGGTCGCGAGCGTAACCTTGCATATCTTTAGGTTCGATAATATCGCAACGCAAAATGACGGTTTTGTCGTCAAAGAATGGGTCAATAACCGCTGTACTTGGATCAGGCATCAGAATCATGTCGGATTCGTTGATGTGTTTCCAGCCGGCGATGGATGAACCGTCGAACATATTACCTTCTTCAAAGGTATCTTCATCGATGGAATGTGCAGGGAACGTAACGTGTTGTTCTTTACCGCGAGTGTCGCAGAAACGGAAATCGACAAATTTGACGTCGTTTTCTTGGATTAATTTGAGGACGTGATCAACTGACATTAGTGAGGGTCTCCGTAGGTTATAGTTGTTTGGTCGAGCAGCTAAAACGGCCGTAACAATATCATCAAACGCCGTAAAGCGCTATAACAAACCGAGTCTCCAAAGGCCTTCCGGTCCTTGGAGACTCGATGATTTCAAATGCTAATTTGCTTTTGTGTTGGGTTAGAAAGTGACAACCGCATCAGCAGAGAACAAGAATTGGGTTCTATTGTTTCCAACTCCATTTGCATCAACACCAAATACTTTTTGATCAGAGTAATCCAAGCGCATATTAGGTCTTAAACTTAGCCATTTTGCGGCTTTGTAGTTTAATCCAACAGTCAATTCGTAATAATTTGTTCCGGGAGTCGGGGCGCTGAAATTGCCTGTGCTGCTCATCCAACCGTTGCAGGAGCTGCCGGTGACGTTATAAGCCGCTCCGTTACCACCATATGTGTTGACTCCAGCGACGCAACGGCCAGCGCCGTTAACACGGTAGCCGTTGTTGTCTCGAAACCATTCCGCTCTGACACCAGCGCTTAATTTATCAGTGGCATCATAAATCAGGTAGGAGTTGATGCCGTACCACTCAGCATTTTGAATGTTACTGGTAGTCATGCCCGCAGCAACAGCATTGATGCCATTGGCGGTTATGACTTTCTCAGCAAAGCCATGATCATGTTGAATGACGAAATGCAGTTTGTCGGTAAAGTTGTGTTTACCTACCAAGCTGTAGATACCCCATAAATTATTGTTGTTGTCTGCTTGTCGGCCTAGCGTAGTGGTCAGATTCAAAGAGGTGCCGGCGTCATCACTAGTCCAGGTGCCGCCGCCTAACCATGACCAGGTTCCAAGGTTGCGATCAAAATTACCATCCCAGCCGCCAGTGGCGCTGCCGGTAACTGCACCGGCCATTACGCTCCAATTGCTGTTTAAGCTGTAGGTACCGTAAGCGCCCGTGTGAGTGAAGGGCTCACCGTATTGCATGGTATACGGTTTACTGACCATGAAGTTGTCGGGTGATGTGACCACTTCATAGCCTAGTGGGGTGTAAAAATGGCCGACTTTAAGATCAATACCGCTGCCAACAGGCAAGTTGAATTCAGCGTAAGCGTTAGGCAAGGCAATGCCGTAATTTTGGTCGCCTGATAAATGTAAATCCCAGTTGCCCCGCGGTGCAGCTGTTCCCGTTAACGGGTTGTAAGCGGGATTGCCGTATGCTTGGGTAAAAATGGCATCGGAACCGTACATAAAGTCAACTCGGCCGCCCCAATCGAAGCTGTCACCCCCAACTGTAATCGCTTTTTGCAGATAGAAATTCAATTGGTTCATTTGGAATTGCGAGTCTCTGTCTTGAAAAGTCACGGGGCCGTTAAAGCCATTGTGGGTAGAGTTCGCGTTCACACTTACGCTAGTTTCCAGCCAGCCGCCGAATTTCAGATTGTGATCCTTCATAAATTTGGATTCATTCGGATCAATGCCCGCGGCGCCCAGCAGGCCGGATGCTTCTGTCCAGTTATCCGCGCTCGCGGCTGTACTGCAAATCACCAACAAACCCGCTAAATAAGCGCGTGTGTATGGTTTTGTTAACGTTGTGTTGTTTCTCATGTCGGTTATCCCCTTGGTTCAGTGACTACTGAATATTATCAAGCATTTTTCGGGCCATAGTTGATTTATTGAAAATCAACAAGATACGCTTGTAATGAAGGGTAGTTGATGAATCGGAATGGTGCAAATTGTTTTTGTTGCACCAGTGTAATGCGTTGTTGCTATGTTGCGACAAGACCCTAATTGCTTCTGTGGAAATTGAGAAAGCCAGTATTTCAAGGCGTGTAAAGAGGGCTTGAATTGCAATGGTGCAATCCAAAGAGTGTCGCACCATTTAGGTGCGATTCTTTTGTCCTTTTAATTGATGTGTTTAATAAAAGGTTATAAAACATGAAGATAGATAATGGCATGCATCATGCTTTGCTTGTTTCGGGAATTTATTAACTCAAGCAACGAGGTGTTGAACTATGAAACTGATAACAGCGGTGGTTAAGCCGTTTAAGCTAGACGACGTGCGCGAAGCGTTGTCGGATATCGGTGTATCTGGCGTAACGGTTACTGAAGTAAAAGGCTTTGGTCGGCAGAAGGGCCATACTGAACTCTATCGCGGTGCCGAATATGTGGTGGATTTTTTACCCAAGGCAAAAATAGAGGTAGCTGTTGCGGATGCTTTGCTTGAGCAAGCCGTCGAAGCGATTGTGAAAGTTGCCAATACCGGGAAGATCGGCGATGGCAAAATTTTTGTAACCGATTTGGAGCAGGTAGTTCGGATTAGAACCGGCGAATCCGGCGAAGAAGCTCTTTAATATCAAGATGGGGAAACCAACAATGAAATATTTAACAGGCATGGCGCTATTCGCGCTGTTTGGACTCTCGGGCATGGCGTTTGCGGAAGAGGTTGCTGCACCGGCTGTGCAAGCCACTGTGAATAAAGGCGACACCGCTTGGATGATTGTAGCCACCGTATTGGTAGCCTTAATGGTCATACCCGGCTTAGCTTTGTTCTATGGCGGCATGGTAAGAGCCAAAAATATGCTGTCTATCCTGATGCAAGTTTTTGTCATCTTTTCCTTGACGGCGATCATGTGGGCCGTATTTGGCTACAGCGTTGCCTTCACCGAAGGCAATGCATTCTTCGGTGGTCTCAGTAAGACATTTCTAAAAGGAATTACTCCGGATTCTATGGCTGCAACGTTTAGTAAAGGTGTTTATGTGCCTGAATACATTTACGTAGCGTTTCAGTTGACTTTCTCCGCCATTACACCGGCATTGATCATCGGCGCATTTGCCGAGCGGGTTAAGTTTTCCGCCGTGTTGTTGTTCACCGTGATTTGGTTTAGCTTTTGCTATTTGCCGATGGCGCATATGGTTTGGTATTGGGCAGGTCCTGATGCGTATACCGATGCCGCTGCTGCTGAAACTGCCGGTGCGACTGCGGGCTTTTTATTCCAAAAAGGCGCGCTGGATTTCGCGGGCGGCACCGTGGTGCATATCAACGCCGGTATCGCAGGCTTGGTCGGTTGCTTGATGATAGGCAAACGTATTGGCTATGGTAAAGAGTTCATCGCTCCACACAGCGTGACGATGAATATGATAGGCGCGTCCTTGTTGTGGATAGGCTGGTTTGGCTTTAACGCAGGCTCTAACCTGGAAGCGAACGGTCTGGCGGCATTGGTTTTCGTAAATACGTTACTAGCGGCTGCGGCAGCAACGCTGGCCTGGATGGGGGCGGAATGGGCGGTGCGCGGTAAACCTAGTATGTTGGGCGCTACCTCCGGTGCGGTTGCCGGCTTAGTGGCTATCACGCCGGCTTGCGGCTGGTCAGGCCCGATGGGTGCTATTGGTTTGGGCTTGGCGGTGGGAGCGGTTTGCTTCTGGTCTGTAACGTTTCTAAAACATGCACTCAACTACGACGATTCGCTGGATGCGTTTGGCGTGCACGGAGTCGGCGGTATTCTAGGTGCCTTGGGTACCGCTATCGTTGCCAGCCCCGACTTGGGTGGCACCGGTGTATGGGATTATGTAACCAACGCTACCTTGCCTGATTACAGCATGTTGACGCAAATTACCAGTCAAGCCTGGGGTGTAGGTATCGCTATCGTCTGGTCCGGTGTGGTGTCCTTTGTAGCGTTCAAAATCGCCGATGTGGCTGTGGGTCTGCGGGTCAGCGAAGCGACCGAACGTGAAGGTCTGGATGTTACCGAACACGGCGAAACCGCTTATCATGTTTAGGCTTGAAAGCTGCGGATAACGCCAAAAGAACGGGTGGTCGGCGATGGCTGCCCGTTTTTGTTATCATGAGGCACTACTTTGGTGCTTTTGCCCGCGTAAATTGTAGGTTCTATCGGAATTATTTATCATTGGCGGCAACAGTGACGAAACAGCTTTTTAATCATTCGAATTTGGGGATAGCATGAAATTAATTACAGCGATTATCAAACCATTCAAGCTGGACGACGTCAGGGAAGCCTTGTCCGAGATCGGCGTGGCCGGTGTGACGGCAACCGAAGTAAAAGGTTTTGGCAGGCAAAAAGGCCATACTGAGTTATATCGCGGCGCCGAATACGTGGTGGATTTTCTACCCAAGGTCAAACTGGAAATTGCAGTTGCCGAACACGTTGTCGACCAAGCCGTGGAAACCATCGTTAAGGCCGCAAACACCGGCAAAATTGGCGACGGTAAAATTTTTGTTACCAACCTGGAACAGATTATCCGTATTAGAACCGGTGAGACCGGAGAAGACGCTATCTAAGTCTTCAAAAAAAAATAAAAAGCAGTAGAACATCAAAAATCGCCCTGGTCTGCGCGTTTTCGCAGACCAGGGCGATTTTGTCGTTTATAGCCTGCTTAATAAACACAACACACCATCATCTCGTGATACACCATGACAACAATAACAAGAGCGCTGCTGCTGATTGTATTCAGCATGATATTGCCGGACCAGGCTTGGGCTGACGGCATTAACCAAGCCAATACGGCCTGGGTTTTAACCTCCACCGCATTGGTTTTATTCATGACGATTCCGGGGCTGTCGCTGTTCTACGGCGGCTTGGTCAGAAGTAAGAACGTGTTGTCAGTATTGATGCAATGTTTTGCGATTACCTGTGTGGTATCGATATTATGGCTGGCCGGCGTCTACAGCTTCGTATTTGCCGACGGCGGTAGTTGGCAGCCGTTCCTGGGCGGCGGCAGTAAGATTTTTTTGCCGGACATGAGTACCCAAAACTTGATCGGCGATATTCCGGAAACCGTGTTTTTCATGTTCCAAATGACGTTTGCAATCATAACCCCGGCGTTGATCGTCGGCGCCTTTGCCGAGCGCATGAAATTTTCGGCGATGCTCTGGTTTAGCGGGCTTTGGCTGATCGTGGTGTATATGCCGATTTGCCACTGGATCTGGGGTAACGGTTGGCTGGCGGCTTTGGGTGCCAAGGATTTCGCCGGCGGGATTGTGATTCACGTCAATGCCGGGGTGGCTTCCTTGGTGGCGGCATTAGTTTTGGGGCGTCGTAAAGGTTTTCCAACCGTAGCGATGCCGCCGCACAATATGACCATGGTGGTAACTGGTGCCGGGATGCTCTGGTTCGGCTGGTTCGGTTTTAATGGCGGTAGCGCCTTAAAAGCCGATGGTAGTGCCGGTATGGCGATTGCGGTGACTCATATCGCCGCGGCCGCTGGCGCGTTGACCTGGATGACGATCGAATGGCTACGTTTCAACAAGCCCAGCGTATTGGGTATCGTGACCGGGATGGTAGCCGGATTGGGTACCATCACACCGGCCTCCGGTTTTGTCGGGCCGATTGGTGGTTTGATTATTGGTATCGTGGCCGGCATCGTGTGTTTTTATGCCACGCAGTTCGTCAAACGCCGTTTAAAAATCGACGATTCGTTGGACGTGTTCCCGGTGCACGGGGTCGGCGGCTGCGTCGGTTCAATTTTAACCGGCGTGTTTGCGGCTGAAAGCTTTGGAGGCTTGGGTTTAAACGGCGTTACTATCGCCGAGCAAGTCGGTGTGCAAGCGCTGGCAGTACTGGTGACCGTCGCCTGGAGCGCTTTTTTCAGCTATGTCTTGTTGAAATTAATCGACCTATTCATCGGTTTGCGCGTCAGCGAAGACGAGGAACAACAAGGTCTGGATATTGTGTTGCATGAAGAGACCGGTTACCACAATCTGTAAACTTTAGCGTTTAAAATTTAGGCTTGGCGAGCAGGGCGGGTAGCCATGCTGCCCGCCTCTCTACAAAACCAGGAAAATCATGCCCATTACTCTCGAAACTTTGGAAATCATCGTCCGCGCCGCTGGCGATGTGGCGATGCACTATTTCAACGATTTAGGCGCGCTAGCGATCAACAAAAAAAGTGCTCGCGATCTGGTCACTGATGCCGATGTTGACGTGGAAAATTATTTGCAACAGGCTCTCGGCGAGCAATGTCCGGAATACGGTTTCTGGGGCGAGGAAAGCGGACAATCCGCTAACCAAACCAGCCGCTGGATCGTCGATCCTATCGACGGCACTCACTCGTTTTCCAAAGGCCAATATTTCTGGGGGATCAGCGTGGCTTTGGAAATCGACGGGGAATTGATGATGGGCGCGGTTTACGGCCCGGCGTTGGACGATTATTACTGTGCGGAAAAAGGCAAGGGTGCCTGGAAAAACGGCAAACCTATCCGGGTGTCGGACGAAACCAATCTGGCCAGCAGCATGGTGTCTACTGGATTTGCCTGTCTGCGTCAGTATTTGGAAGACAATAACCTACCTCGTTTCAATCGCATCGCCCAGGCCACTACCGGTCAACGGCGCTTGGGTTCCGCTGCTCTGGATTTATGCACCGTTGCCGATGGTCAGGTCGATGCCTTTTGGGAACAGGAGCTGAATCTTTATGACATTGCCGCGGGCGTGTTGATAGCCAAAGAAGCGGGCGCAACGATTACCGATTTTAAAGGTAATCCAGGCGTGTTTCCGAAGCAGGTGTTTGCAACAAACGGGAAAATTCTCGATCAGCTGCTGCCTTTGATGTAAGGGCTTTGCATTAGTGTATGGCAACGCTCGGCGATGTCGATAGCTTGTTGTGCGGGAGCGAACCCTGCGTATTTTTTCGAAAATTTCCGGGCGGCCAGTGCGTATTTCGAATTGCGCAATAGTTCGGCCATTGGCGCTTTGTAGTTGGGGTTTTTGCTTTCCGCGCTGACGTAAGTGCCGACGCCGAGTGTCGCGATGTTCTGGGCGCTGATTAGTTGTTCGAGATGAAATGGCAATACCAGCATGGGTTTGCCGGCCAACAAAAACGCCGATAGTGTCGCAACGCCGCCATGGCAAATGGCCAGATCGCATTGTTCGGCGGTTGCCGAGATGATGACCGGGTGTGGGGTGATGTGCAAGTTGGCGCTACTATTTTTTGCTATAAAAGCGGGCGTTGTTCCGGGTACATGCACCAATATCGACCAAGGCGACGCGCGCAATTGTTTTAGCAATATCTCCAGGCCGGAATATTCAGGGCGTAAATATGCGAATATTTTTTCGGCTCCGACGCTTGGCCAAACCGGCGCCATGCCGTCTGTCTGCAAAATAGTCGGTCCCCGATAGTTTGCGGTGCGCCATTGCCGATAATGGTCCAGCTCCGGAAACGTGCAAAGAAAGTCTTCATCAAGGTCGAATAAATCTGCCAAAATCCGTAGCGGCGGCGCATTCATACGTTCTAATGCCGAGTTAGCTGCGTTCAGCACCTGGTTTTCAGTATCGGTCAACACTTTGTCTGCGACTCGCAACCAGGGACGGATATTGGGCATGGGGCTGAGGCGCGGCGGCGAGAGAAAACCGCTGCCGAATCCGGCTCGTGGAATGTTCAGTCTCCGAGCCGCGAGCAATGCTATCGGTGCATGATCTAATATCAGCATGTCTGGCTGCAAATGCGCATATAAAGACTGCCAGGCTTTTGCTCTGGTATATAAATTGGTTGCATCGTGAAACCCGGAGTTCAGAAGGATTCCGGAATAGCTGGAAGCCGGCGGTAACGGCCGACCATCCGGCCAGCGTATCGGTGCCTGCAGATAACAAAAGCGATCTTTAGCCAACAAGGTTTCGGCGTATTCCAAATCTCTGAGCGCGAATATTACATCGTGCCCGAGTGATTTCAGCTGTCGGGCAACTGGCAGGAATGCGGCGGTATGACCATAGCCGGCACCCAATTCCCAGCAATACAGGGCTCTACTCATAGTTGCGGATTTTAAGTATAAATTGTTGGATATAGTATTTGATGGCTTAGATTAATACATTTTATCCGAGTGATTATTTTTCTAATTACCGGCGTATTGTGCGTGGCATTAGTAAATGCCGGGCAATTTGTTACGGAATTCGGGGGATGTCATTTAAGTTGACATTGACTCACAAACGGTATTAGCTGGCATAATTTGCGAAACTGAGCTTTAGTCTTAAATTACGCAGTATTAACTCGGGCGATTTTTATGATATTACCTCTAACACATCCCGAAAACGCGGCATGTTTTTGCGGCATCGAAGTATTTCCGAAACGTTCAAACCGGATCATTCGCCACCGTGTGTTCACTTCCAAGGCGGTGTTGCTGGCGGCGGCGGCTGTTCTGTCGCTTAAGCCGTTTGCGGTAGATGCGTCGACTTTAGCATTCATTCCGAGCACGTATAGTGTGAACGAAGCCGGTGGTAACTTGCAGGTGATTGTTGAAATGAATAGTGGTTATGGCGGCAGCTGTATTATCGAAGGGGATGTGGTTGCTAGCGGCGGTAGTGCCAGCTCCGGGAGTGACTACAACCTATCCGGCGGGCGAGTCACATTTGACGTCCAGAATGGTAGCTCTCAAACGCAATCGGTAGTTATCAATATTATCGACGATACACTGGTCGAAAGTGCCGAAACGATAAATTTGTCGATTCAAAACTCCTCCGAATTGTGTTTACCGGGAGCCGTCCCTGGCGCCGGGGCTCAAGCGGTCGTCACGATAGTGGACAATGACGTTGCTTCTGCCTCCACCACGCAAACGACACCCACAACGCCGACAACCTCGACACCCTCGACACCCAACTTAACTGCCGATCCGACCTTTACTCCCAATCAGCAATCAATTTACGAAGGTTTAACCAGTGCTTGCTCCGGAGCGAGCGGCGATTTATTGAACCGATGCAACGAAATAAACAACGCCGACTTGAACGCGGTGATTCCCGATGCGGTTGCCGCGCAAGGCTCGGCGGCCGTGGATTTTGGCTTTAAGCAATTTTCCGTGATTCATGGCCGTATCGTTAATCTGCGCAACTCCCAACAGCAAAGCTCGTCGTTGCTCGGCTATTCCACCATCAATATCAATGGTGAAACCATACCGGTCGGCAAGGCTTTGATGACGGCATTGGGTCCGGCACGCGGCGGCGCAGCAGGCGATGATCCAAACGACCAGCTATTCCGGGATAGTCCGTTGGGTTTCTTTCTGAAAGGTCAATTCAATGTCGGCGAAAAAGCCAATACCGGTAGCGAACGGGGGTTTAAAGCCGATAGAAAGGCCGTTACTTTCGGTCTTGATTACAGCGTTATGGACGAGTTGGTGTTGGGAGCGGCTTTCGGTTATGGCTCCACCGATACCAATTACAATCTCAATAGCGGCAGCATGTCGGCCGACGCCTTCGAATTTTCTTCTTATGGCAGTTATTTCTTGCCGCAATCATTTTATATCGACTGGATAATGAGCTATGCGCTGCATTCCTTCGACATCAATCGGCGCATCCAATACACCGGTTTCGACAACACGGCCACGAGTGCCGCCCATGGCGACCAATACGGGTTTAGTTTGGGCTTTGGTAAAGATTTTGCGCTACAAAGTTTTGTGATCAATCCGTATCTAAGACTGGATTACAGCAAAACCAAAGTCGATAGCTATCGGGAAAGCGGTGGCGGCGGCTTAGCGATGGAGTTTGCCGGTCAGTCTATCGATTCAGCGACATCGACTATCGGTGGTCAAGCCAGTAATGCGATTAGTACTTCTTGGGGAGTATTGTCGCCCGGCGTGCGCTTCGAATGGGTGCATCAATACCTGGACGAAAGCCGTTTGATCCAGGCGCGCTTTAGTCAAGCGGCGGCCGGCACCGGTCGTTTCAGCGTAAAAACCGACACGCCGGATCGTGACTATTTCAATATCGGTACATCGTTGGCGTTGAGTTTGCCGGAAGGTCGGGCGGGCTTTTTGCGATACGAATACCGCTTGGGGCAGGCCTATATTACCGACCATACTATTGAGTTGGGAGCGAGAATTCCGTTTTAGGAATGATCGAGGTATTGCTTAGAGGAAGTGGCCGCGCCGGGAATATCCCGTAGCGGCCGACTCTAATGCAAACTTATACGGCTTTAGCCATTTCCGCGCGCATGTCGTCGATCACTTTTTTGTAATCGGGTTGGCTGAAAATGGCGGAACCCGCGACGAAGGTGTCGGCGCCGGCGGCTTTGATTTCACGGATGTTGTCCACTTTAACGCCGCCGTCGATTTCCAGGCGAATATCGAAGCCGCTGTCGTCGATAATTTTTCTGGCTTGGCGCAATTTATCCAGCGCGGATGGAATGAAAGATTGGCCGCCAAATCCGGGGTTGACTGACATCAACAAAATCATGTCGACTTTGTCCAGTACGTGTTCCAGATAAGTTAAAGGCGTGGCCGGGTTGAATACCAGACCGGATTTGCAACCCAGGTCTCTGATCATTTGCAATGAACGATCAATATGCCTTGATGCTTCCGGGTGGAAGGTAATATAAGAAGCGCCGGCTTTGGCAAAGTCCGGAATAATGCGGTCTACAGGTTCCACCATCAAATGTACGTCGATAGGCGCGGTGACGCCGTGTTTACGCAAGGCTTCGCAAACCAGCGGACCGATAGTCAGATTTGGCACAAAATGGTTGTCCATAACATCAAAATGCACAATGTCGGCACCCGCATTCAAGACATTAACAACTTCTTCGCCCAAGCGCGCGAAGTCTGCGGAGAGTATGGAAGGTGCAATCAGATTGTCAGCCATCTTTTGATCCTTTTGGTAAGGTTAAAAACGACCATTATAACTATTTTCCGGCGTTTGGCTAAAACAGTGGATCCATCGAACACTGGGAGGCAGTCGATCAGCGTCTCATGTGTTAATTGTTAACGCATTGCCCAATCATAAACTGCAGTCCGGCAGGTAATCGGTCAGAAATTTTTCAAATTCCGCTACCGGTAGCGGTTTGCTGGTCAAAAACCCCTGGTACAGATCGCATTGCCGGCTTTTCAGAAAAGCCAGTTGCTCGGCGGTTTCCACGCCTTCCGCAACCACCCGCATGCGTAGTGTTTTTGCCATGGCAATGATCGTAGCGGTGATTTCCATATCGTCGGTGTGTTTCGGAATGTCCTCAATGAAGCTCTTATCGATTTTTAAGACGTCCAGCGGAAATAGTTTTAAATAGGCCAGTGACGAATAGCCCGTGCCAAAATCATCGATGGCCAGATGCACACCCAAGGCATGGAGTTTATGCAAAATTTCGATGGCTTCTTTTTCACGCTTCATTAATGCGCTTTCCGTGAGTTCAAGTTCCAGATATTCGGCTGGAAAACCGGTTTCATTCAGAATTCTGGCGACCACATCGCTAATGTCACTATGTAAAAACTGTTGCGGGGATAAATTGACCGCCAAGCGTAAGGGCGGAAAACCCGCCTTGCGCCAGCGCTGGCCGTGGCGACAAGTTTCTTTTAATACCCAATTGCCAATCGTGGTAATCAGACCGGTTTCCTCGGCAATGGGAATGAAACGAATCGGCGATATAAGTTCTCCACTGGCTGTCTGCCATCTTACCAGGGCTTCGGCGCCGACTATGGTGCCGTTATCGATGCAAAATTGCGGTTGAAAAAACACCCGCAATTCGCCTTGCTCGATTGCTTGCCGCAGACGGATTTCGATATCGATGCGTTCTCGGGCCGCGCGGGTCAGGTCTTCCGAGAAATATTTAAAGCGATTGCGGCCTTCGTTTTTGGCTTGATACAAGGCAGTATCGGCTTGCTGGATCAACTCGTCCGGTGAGGCGCCGTGTTCGGGAAACATCGCGATGCCGACGCTGACGCCGATGCGTACCTCATGACCGCTGGGTAGTCGCCAAGTTTGGTTCAAGGCATGGATGATTTGCGTGGCAACATGTGCCACGGTTTCGGATTGGTTGACTTCCTCCAGCAATATCACGAATTCGTCGCCGCCCAGTCGGCAAATGGTGTCACTGGTACGCAGCCGGCTGGTCAGGCGCTCGGCCACCATTTGCAGTAAGTCGTCGCCGGCCAAATGGCCGAAACTATCATTAACGTCCTTAAAACGGTCTAAATCCAGCATCAGCACCGCCATCTTGTTGGCTTGGCGGCGGGCTTTCTCAATATTATGTTGCAGACGCGACAGGAACAGCATGCGGTTGGGCAACTTGGTCAGCGGATCGTGGTGGGCCAGGAACTCCAGCTCCATTTCCGAAGCCTTGAGCTTGGAAATGTCCGCAAATACGCCCACATAATGGCTAATCTCTCCATTGCCGTCGCGCACGGTGCTGATGCTTAATAATTCCGGATACACTTCCCCGCATTTGCGACGATTCCAAATTTCGCCTTGCCAATGGTCTGTCATGGCAATATTGGCCCACATTTCCCGATAAAAATCGGTGTTATGGCGCCCGGAACTCATGACGCCGGGACTTTTGCCGAGCACATCCTGATTGTCGTAGCCGGTAATATCGGTAAACGCCTTGTTGACCATCGTAATCCGACGCCGGGCATCGGTAATCATCACGCCTTCGCGCGTGCTTTCGAATACGGCGGCGGCTTGTCCCAAGCGCTCCTCGTTGGCTTTGATGTCGGAAATATCGGTGATAGTGCCAACGTAACCGCACAATTCGCCCGCTTCATCCAGTTCCGGCTCGGCGCGGCCCACCACCCAGCGCACACTGCCGTCCGCAAGTTGAAACCGGTATTGCATATTGAAGGGCTGCAAGGCGGATACGCAGCGCTGCCATTCGGCAATGATGGCTTCGCGGTCTTCGGCAAACAAACCGGCTATCCAGCCAGCACCGTGCGAGTCACTAAAATGTAAGCCGGTGATTTCGCACCAGCGATGATTGACGTAGTCGCATTCGCCTTTTTCGTTGGTGCGAAAAATACCGACCGGGGCAATTTTAGATAGCGTATGGAAGAGTAATTCGCTCTCCTGCAGGGCTATTTCCGCTTGCTTACGGGCAGTGATGTCCCGTAGCCCAATCACGTAGGCCGGGGAGCCTTCCCATTCCAACGGGGTGGAGCGCATTTCCGCCCAAGCTATGCCGCTGGGTCGAATCAGGTTGATGTCTTGATATTGAATTCTGTCAGCGGGAATCGGAATTGCCAAGGAATGGCCGATCAGGCTGCCTCGCTCCAATAGTTGTTCCGCCGCCTGATTGGCATAAATGACGCTGCCTTGCGGGTCGACCACCATTACGCCGTCGGTAATGGTATCGAGGATCAGATTAAGTTGTTTGAGTGTTTGCGGCATTTAGTGGTAAGCGACCTATCCTCAAACGATCACGGTCTGGACACCTGTTCCGACATTCTGGGTAGTGATTGCCGCCATCACCGACGACATCCGGGACAGATCACCCAGCAGTTTTAACACCGGTTCCGGCAAATCGCGCACCAGCATCGGCGTGGCAAAGATTTCTTTTTCCAGGGCTTTTTCCGGCATGCCCAATACTTCGACTACATCGAATACCCAATGGCCCGGCTCGTAAATGCCGGCCAGCACGGCGCTGATTTGTTCGACCAGTTTACGGGTTTCCGGATTTAAGGACACCACATACAAGGTCAGGACCAGCTTATGGTGGTTGGCACGGCGTCCTTCATGGACTTTGGCGATATGCACAACTTGGGCGATATTTCTGATTTGCGACGCCGATAAGGGCTTGCTGGCCAGTTCGAATTGCAAGCCTTCCTCATGAGCGTCTTTCAGTTGATCCATGAATTCGGCGGCAAAGGCCGTGACAATATAGACATTCAGGCTGGTGTCCAGTGTCTTCAGACGCCGCAAGGTTTCTACGCCATCGATGCCAGGCATGCGTAAGTCCAGAAATATCAGGTCGGGACGATCAGCTTCAACCATGGCGATACCTTGCAGACCATTCTCGGCTTCACGCACATTGTAGCCTTCCTCTTCCAGAATCAGCTTGAAGGCACCGCGTACCGCCGGATCGTCGTCAATCACCAGAATGTTGTTTACCATTGCTTCTGTCTCAGTCTGCTATAAATATTAATAGTGGGGGAATTTTAACCGTATGCAGCAGCCTTCGCCAATGCGACTATCCACTGCTATCGAGCCGCCGGTATCCTGAATCAGACGGCGAGTGACCGATAAACCCAAGCCGGTACCCTGGCCGGGCGGTTTGGTGGTGAAAAAAGGATCGAACATGCGGCTTTGCACTTCATCGGGGACGCCAGGGCCGTTGTCTTTTATGGTCAACTCTAGCATTTTTTCCACGGAGCTGACGCTGATTTCAATAACCGGTTGCTGAATGCCGCGCAGTGCGTCGCGGGCATTGATTAACAGATTGATCAGAACCTGTTGCATGCTTTCCGCCGTGCAGGCAAGTTTTGGCAAGTTTGCCGGTATCTCGAGGCGCAGCTCGATAGCGGATTTGCGTAATTCGCCTTCCAGTAACAGTAGGGTTTGGCCTAAAACTTCCTCTATCGAGCAACTGCCGGTTTGCGTGTTTTTTTGATGCATGAACACCAGCATATTCGAAACAATGTTTTTGATACGTTGAATTTGCTGTAAAGCTTGCGCTAGCACTTGTTTGGATTTGGCGTCTTCGGTGCGGTCCGCGACAAATTCCACGAAGTTCATCACCCCCATTAGCGGATTATTGATCTCGTGAGCCACGCCGCCGACCAGGGTGCCCAGTGCCGACAGTTTTTCCATTTGCAGCATGTGGTCCTGGTTTTCTTGCAACTGCTTATAAGCCTGCCGGGTTTGTTCCAACAAGCGGGCGTTTTCCAGTGAAATGGCGGCTTGCGCGGTCAACAGTTCGGTCATACTGATTTTTTCCGGGGTGAACACCCCTTCCGACAGCCGGTTTTCCAGATATAACAGACCGATTAATTCGCTTTGCTTGATGACCGGTAAACACAATACCGAGCGTAAGCCGAATGCCATGACCTCGGGGGCATTCTGAAACGCGCCATCGCTACAGGCATCGCGCAGCACGACTTTTTCGTGGGTGCGTTGCACGTAATTGACGATGGCGTAGCAGATGCCGCGCACCTTGCTCAGGCTGTAGTAGTGTCTGTGTATCGTGCGTTTTTTACCGACGTGCTGCTCGGCGGCGACCAACAGTTCGTCATTTTGTTTAATCAATAAATAACCGTGCTGGGCCGCGGAGCTTTCCAGTACCACGGCCATGATCTTTTGCATCAGCTGCGTCAGATCGATTTCCGCCGATAGTGCCAGCGCCGATTTCATTAAATAACTGGTATCCAGGCTAGGCAGGGTGGCCGGGGCCGGCTGGGTTTTGGCTATTCTGGCGCCGGTTTCCGGGCTGACATATTGATGGCGCTCCTGTAACCGGTTGTTCTTGGCGTCGGCTCGGCACAAACGGTAATAGCGGCGAGCTTCGCCGAAATATAGTTCCGCATCGCCCTGGCTGTGCGTATATATCAGATCGGCCAATGTTTCGTATAAATGGCCGGTTAGCAGGTCGTAGTTCTGTGCTAACGATAGGGCGATGGCGTCCAGATAAAGATTGCGCGCTTCCCGATACTGGCCCTGCTGCCTGGCAATTTCCGCATGGATAAACAGCAGGTAAGGCTTCAACAAGGGGCCGAGCAGTGCCCAAGTTTCCAGTTGAGCAAGCAAGGGTTTTATCTCGGAATCGATTTGTGCGTAATCCGTTTCCGAGCGCAGCAGGTTCAAGATTCGAAACACATACCAGAGACGCTTCAAAACATTGTCGGTTAAACCGTGCAAATAACTTTCCACGGTTTTTAACGATACGGCCGCCGCACTATAGTCGCCCAGGTAATATTGGGCAAAACCCAGCAATACGAAATAACTGCCGGTAGCAGCGACATAATTATTGGCTTGCCAGTCGGCCAGGGTCGCTTGCATATCGACCGGGGGATACTCGGGTTTCATGGGTAATACCCAGCCGGCGAGCACCGCCTGAGCCAGGCCTGTCGAAAACGACAGCTGGTTTTTGCGGGAAAATTGCAAACACTCCTCGGCGGCTTCCTCAACCCAGCGCAGGTTTTTACCCTGGACCACCAGATTCCACATCAGCGGGCCGTAGGACAAGCCGGCGTTGTATAAATCACCGCAATTCTTGCCGGATTGAATGGCTTTATGCGCGTAATCCACAATATCGGCCGGGTGGCTGCGCGAGTGCATATTGCACCAGACGATGCCGTTCATGCCTCTAGTAGCGCCAAACGTGTTGGGGTGTTTGGCGCAAAGGTCGTGAGCTAAATCCTGATATCGAAACGCTTGGTCGAATTTACCCTGTTCGCCCAGATTGAGGCCCATGATGGAAAACGAATAAATGACCGATTCGTCCATACCGCCTTCCAGGCAATGCAGTGTGGATTGGGCGGCGGACAAATAAAGCTGCGGTACCAGTCCGCACATATATAAATCCGGGATCAGTTCGCTGTAAAACGCCAGTTCGATTTTACTTTGCCGTTGCTCGGTAAACGGCATGCTCAGGATTTTTTGCCAGACGTCGTCCTGCCGCTCGATCATTAACATCAGATTTTCCATACGCTGCCGAGCTTGTTCGGGATCGTCGGGAATGGATTTGTTGAAGTAGGCCAAACCACGATTGGCGGTGGCGATAGCTTGTTTGAAGTTGCCGAACGAGGATAGCGAAGTGGTCTGATCCGCCAGTGCTTCGGCTTTATCCAAATCGCTGACCGCATGCTCGATCAGTCGATTCAGCAAGGCTTCCGAGCTGTCGTAGCGGCCGCACATCAGATCGGTTTTGGCCAGGCGTTGATAAATCCGAAACGTTAGCGCATAGGCCGTTTCCCAACAATCGGTCGGTAGATAGTTGTGAGCTTTCAGGAAAAATTCGTTGGCGGCCTCGCCGGCCAAGGCATCCAGCGCTTTATTCCCGGCGTGGAAGTTAATATCCACCAGCCAATAGCCTGTTTCGTTATCCAGCAGCTCCGGACAGCCCTGGTTGAGATGCGCGGCGATAGTGAATAAATTGTCTAGGCCGGCTAGTTCGGTGCCAGCCGCAACGGCCGATAACAAGCGGTTGCCGATGCGCCAATGTATATTCGGACGGGTGTAGGCCGCTATTTGTTGCAATACCGCCTCCTGAACCCTGTCGTGCACAAATTGCAAGTCGGCTTTATTTTCCAGTAAAAGCCCCATGCTTAACACCGGCTTCAAGTCTTCAAACAGCTGCTCGATGCGCGTATCCAGCACCAACCCGACATCTTCGGCGGTGAAGCGGTTGCCCATGCAGGCGCAATGGTAAAGAATGTTCAAAGTTCGGCTTGGCAGTTTACGCACTTTGGCGCTGAACAACTCCACCACGCTGGCGGGCATTTGCGTATCGCGGATGCGGTTCATATCCCATTGCCAGTGTTGATTGGCATCGATGCTGAGTAAACCCTCGTTGTACAACCAAGCCAAGCTTTCGCTGACAAACAATGGGTTGCCTTCGGTCAGATCCGCAATAAAGTCGGCCAAATTCGCCGTGGCTTTTAGAGACGAATCCAGAATGTAGGCAACCATTTCGTGGCAATCGGCGTCGCTGAGCTCGGTCAGATGAATCTCGGCCAGCGGGCCGGTGTGTTCTTGCACGTTACGGATCAGCTTGATCAAGGGATGGCCGCTGTCGACCTCGTTGTGACGATAAGCGCCCATAAACAATAGGTAGGGGTGTTCGCGATGATTGGCGAACAGGTTTTGCAGGAAATCGAAGGTGGCGCTATCGCACCATTGCAGATCATCGATGAATAACACCAGCGGATTGTCTTTGTTAGCCAGGCATTCAAGGAAACGGCCGAGCAGATTGTTGAAACGGTTACGCGCTTCTACCGGCGGCAAGTGTAAGGGTTCCGGTTGCGGGCCTATGATGAATTCCAACTCGGGCACGACATCGATAATCACCTTACCGGCATTATCCACGGCTGCCATGATTTTGGTGGACCACTGTTGCACTTGTTCATCGCTCTCGGTCAGAAAGGTACGGATCAGATTGCGTAGTGCCTGGATCAGTGAACTGTAGGGTATATTTTTTTGGTATTGATCGAATTTGCCGGCGCTGAAATAGCCGCGATTTTTTACCAGCGGTTTTTGCAATTCCTGAATCAGCCGGGTCTTGCCGATACCTGACAGACCGGAAATAAACACCGAACGAAACTGGCCTTGGGTTACCTGGCTATATTCCTGATGGATTAGCTCGGTTTCACTTTGGCGCCCGACCATTTTCGAGATGAAAATCACTCGGCGGCTACGGTCATGTTGACCTATGCCAAAATCGGATACGGTGCCGGTAAGTTCGTGTTCTTTCTGGCAGCGCAGCAAGTCCGCCAGTAAGCCGGAGGCACTTTGATAGCGTTTTTCTGGTTGCTTCAAAATCAGTTTGGCGATGATTTCGCTCAGCGTGTGCGGTATACCGGGGCTGATGTCATGGACTTTGACCGCTTCCTCGGCCAAATGCGAGTGAATCAATTCCAAGGGATCAGGTGAAAAAAACGGCAGCCGGCCGGTCAGCAGTTCGTAAAAAACGATGCCCAGCGAATATAAATCGGTAGAAAAATCAACTCGGTAGTTGATACGCCCGGTTTGCTCCGGCGAGGTATAGGCCAGTGTGTTGCGGACAAATTCCGCATCGTAAATGAAATGGCTTATATCGCGGATATCCAAGGGCGTGATGAAGTCGGTCAGACGCAGATTCAGCGTACCCGGCTGCACCAGAATATTATGCGGTTTGATACCACCGTGGGTAATGCCGGCGTCATGTACCGATTGCAAGGTATCGGCCAGCGAACAGGCCAGCGTAAAAAAATCGGCCAGGTTCACGGCTTGTTGTTGGCTAACCCAGTCGTTTAGCGGTTGGCCGTTGAACCAGGCTTGGACGAGGAACTGGTCGTCGTCGTTTGATTCTAGCGCTAATGGGGTGCTGGTTCTGGGGTCATGCAATACTTTCAGTCGTTCGATTTTTTGCCGCAAGTGCCGGGATTGGTCGTCCCAACTCGATAATAATTTCAGGCATTTCACCACTAGCGGGTAGTCCGGCACATGTTTGTGATAGCCCTTGTAAACCGTGGCTTGTAGGCTCTCGCCGAGCTTCTCGATCAGCAGATAGCTGTCCAATTGCGGCGCGTTTTCTAGCGGAATTTTTCTTGTGGTATCTATCATTCGATAGCTCTGCGTAAGATAGCGGATAGCTGGTTGGGACAATAAAGCGATTTTTCGGGTAAACCCGGAAACGAGCTGCCTTATAATTCTAGTCTCGATTTACAACCATAGGAGTAGCCATGGCCGCGACCGCTTCCACCATGTTGCCTTTGCATACTATTGCCCCGGATTTTTGTTTGCCGGACACCGTCACCGGCCGCGAATGTGCCTTGCAAGCTTTAAAAGGCCAGCAGGGCACGCTGATTCTGTTTATCTGCAACCATTGTCCTTACGTGCTGCACATCAAACAGCAGTTGATCGCGATTGCCCGGCAATACGCCCCGCTTGGGATCTCGACTATTGCGATTAGCGCCAACGATATCGAAAATTACCCGCAGGACGCGCCGGATAAGATGAAACAACTGATGGCGGATTGGGGGAATCCGTTCAGCGCGTATTTGTACGATGAAACACAGGATGTGGCGCGGGCCTATCAAGCAGCCTGTACCCCGGATATTTATTTGTTCGACGCCGATTTGGCTTGTGTTTATCGTGGCCGTCTGGATGGCGCGACGCCGAAGAACGATATGCCGGTTACCGGCGAGGATTTGCGCAAGGCATTGGAGAATGTGCTGGCCGGTTTGCCGATTACCGAGGAACAGCTGCCGAGTATCGGCTGCAATATCAAATGGAAAAACGCGGATTAGATTTAGGTATGGATTTAGCGCAGTTCCGGTTTGTTCAGGCGGGGTTTAACCTTGTTTATCGTCGAATTGTTCCACCATTAGATCCAGTTCCTTGCTTAGCGCCGAAACGCTGCCGCTGGCCGCGCTAGCCTGAATTGCGTGTTCTGAGGTTTGTCGGGACAGGGAGCCGATGGCTTCCACATTTCTGGAAATTTCTTCGGCAACGCTGTGCTGCTGTTCGGCGGCGCTGGCAATTTGCACGATCATTTCGTTAATGAAGTTAACCGACCGACTGGTTTGCTGTAATAACTCGGTAGAGTTTTTTCCGTGTTCGGCGCCGGTCGCGGCCATTTCTCGGACTTTGGCCATTTCCTGAACCGCGTTATGCACGCCGGAGCGCAGGCCGACAATCATCTTATGAATCTCTTCGGTGGATTTCTGGGTACGGCCGGCCAGGGTCCTGACTTCATCGGCTACCACAGCAAAGCCCCGGCCTTGCTCGCCGGCGCGGGCTGCTTCGATGGCGGCGTTGAGAGCTAACAAGTTGGTTTGCTCGGCAATGCCTTGAATCACGTCCAGTACGCCGCCGATGTTTTTGCTGTGATCGGCTAGAATTTTGATCACCGCTTCGGCTTGGCCGACCGCTGTCTCCAGCCTGTCTATCATTTGGATAGTGTCATTGACCCGAGACATGGTTTCCTGAGACTGCCGATTCGCATCGTTCGCAGCATTCGCGGCATTTGCGGCGCTTCTGGCTACTTCGCTGACGGTAGCGCTCATTTCATGTATCGCGGACGACACTTGTTCTATTTCCGACAGCTGTCTATCCATCGCCGAACTAACCTGACTGACCGCTTTATAGCTGGCATCAGCTTTACCGGCGAGCGGTTCGGTCGCCTGGATCAAGCGGCGAATAATGGTTCTGGATTTGGCTTTCAATAGTTTTACTGCTAGCAGCAGTTGGCCTACCTCACCGCCGTCGGCGGTGTAAATCTGTTGCGTGACCGGATTTTCGATGACTTGCCGGGCTTCCGCGGCAGCCGATTTCAGCGGACTCAAAATCAGCGACGTCCAGACGTAAATGGCCAACACAGAGCCTGCCCAGATTGCCGCCGCAATGCCTAATTCGACCGCCCCATTCAGATAAAGACCGGCGGCAACAATCAATTGCAGTAGCGCAAATCCGGCGGTCAATTTGCTGAGTATGCCGATTTGGCCTAGGCGGGATGCACTATTTTTGCCGGCACTTAATGTTTGGTAAGCCGCATTGGCGCGAGCAACGGTATCGGCATCGGGTCTAACCCGTACCGATTCATAACCAATAATTTTACTGTTTTCGAAACGTGGCGTGACGAATGCATCCACCCAGTAATGATCGCCGTTTTTGCAACGGTTTTTGACGATACCCATCCAGGGCCGACCACTTTTCACGGTTTGCCATAGGTCGGCGAAAGCCGCCGCCGGCATGTCGGGATGGCGGACGATATTATGGCTTTGCTCGAGTAGTTCCGCTTCGCTAAAACCGCTAATTTTTAAGAAGTCCTGGTTCACATAGGTGATCCTGCCAGCCGGATCAGTGGCGGAGGTAATAGTCGTCGATGTGGTGAACGTGACTTCGCGCTGGGTAACAGGTAGATTTTTTCTCATCGTTATGGTTTTCGCTATCAGGTTGCCCGTTTCGAATAACAGCTTGCATTAAGCTAATGCTTAGGGATTATAGGGGAATACTGATTTGTTACGAATGAAATCTTCGGAAATCCTTACGGAAAAAATCAGTCCAACTTCACTTTTCTCGATCGAAATAGAAAGGTTTATCCGATCTGAGTTTGCGGCACCTGATATTTTTGTTAGATTTTGGCTATGGGCTATGCTTGCAGCGGAAAACCTACAAAAGAGGATGGAAATGACAGAATATCAATCACGGCAGTTGCAATTTAGCGGTAGCGGTGGCGAGTATTTCCGGATTTGGGTTGTCAATGTCTGTTTGAGCATTGTCACCCTGGGAATTTATTCCGCTTGGGCCAAAGTCAGACGCAATCAATATTTTTACCGGCACACCACGCTGGCCGGAGCAGGTTTTGATTATCACGGCGAGCCCATGGCGATTTTGAAAGGACGGATCGTTGCGTTTCTGCTCTTCGCTTGCTATACCTTGGTCGGTAAATTCGATCAGGTTGCAGGCTTGGTCATTTTGCTGGTGATTGTGTTAGTGATGCCCTGGTTATTGGTGCGTTCGATCCGCTTCCGGCTGCATAACACCAGTTACCGGGGCTTACGTTTTGCCTTTCATGGCAGCACCGGTGCAGCGTATTTCAATTTTCTACTACTACCCGTGTTATCGGCGTTGACGCTGGGTTTGCTCTGGCCGCTGGTGCAGCAACGCATTGCCCGGTACACACGGGAAAACAGCACGTATGGCAGCGAATTTTTTAAATTCTTCGCTACCAGCAGCGCTTACTACCGCATCTATCTAATGACGATATTCATTGGCGTGCTGGTGTTTGCCGGCCTGATGGCCTGCGTTATGTTACTGGGTAGTAAAGAGCTGATTCCGGTCGAGGCCGGACAATTGGTGGCCATGAGCGTATTGGTTGCCGCGATAGGGACTTATCTGGCCTTATTTTTACTGGCTTATCCCTACGTCGCTGCGCGTTTGCAAAATTTGGTCTGGAATACCACGCGGCTGGGGCCGCACAGTTTTCATGCCCAGCTGCGGGCGCGGGAGATGCTGGGGATTATGTTCGGTAATGTATTGTTGGTGGTGTTGACCTTAGGCTTATACAAGCCGTTTGCCGATATTCGCTTGGCACGTTATCGCATCGAACATGTCGCATTATTACCGCGCGGTAGCTTAGACGAGTTCGTGGCCGGATTGCAGACTAATACTTCTGCGGCCGGCGAAGAAATGGCCGAGATGTTTGATTTCGATATTGCCTTGTAAATGTGGCTCACGGCTGTTTACTACGACGGGCGGCAAGCCCGGCCGCATCCGGTTACCCTCTGCGTGGAGGGCGATAAACTATTGTTGCAGGGGCGGGACATTGTTCGCCGCGAAGAGTTAGTCAGTCTGAAAATTCCACCGCCGCTGGGCAGCACGCCGCGCCTGATTTTGTTCGCCGACGGCGGTCGCTGCGAAATTGCCGACCGGCAAGGTTTTGCCGAGATGTTGCAGGATTTAGGTAACTGCGCGGTGGCCGGCATGGAAAATAGCTGGTGGTATGCGTTGGCGGCGTTGCTGTTAACCTTGAGCTTGCTTGCCACTGTATATTTGTTTGGTCTGCCTTATGCGGCGCGGGTGATGGCGGATCGGATTCCGGTTTACCTGCTGGAGCGGATGGACAATCAGTTTTTTGCCAGCCTCGATCAAACCCTGTTATTACCCAGTGCGCTAACCACTCAGCGCCGGCAAGTCATTCAGGATGGCTTGCAGCGGCTTGCATTGCCGGCAGGCGGCGGCCGGCCGGCGCGGATAGAATTTCGCGCTAGTCCTTCATTGGGTGCCAACGCCTTCGCATTGCCAGGCGGCAGTGTGCTGGTGCTCGACGACCTGGTGAACCTAGCGAGTAACGACGAAGAGATTTTGGCAGTGCTGGCCCATGAAATGGGCCATATTCGTGAAAAACACGCGTTGAGGCATATGCTACAGGCTTCCGTGGTCGGTTTGGCCACGGCTTGGTATATTGGCGATGTCAATAGTTTGTTGGCCGTCGCGCCGACAGTGTTATTGGAGACGCGCTATTCCCGCGATTTCGAACGCCAAGCGGATGCCTTTGCCGCCGAACTGTTGCGCGGTAACGGCATTCCGCTCAGTCGACTAGCCGATATTTTGCAGAAACTGGAAGCCGCACATCAAACCGTAGCGACGGAAAAGCCGGTAAAATCCACCGAGGCGATGGATTATTTGTCCAGCCATCCCAATACCGAGGAGCGGATCAAACGTTTGCGTGGGCTGTAAAATGTTCGGGAGCGGTATGATGTTGGCTATCAGGTCATCCTCATCAGGAGAACAAAAACCATGAAATGTCTTTACCCTGTTGCGCTAGTGTGTCTGCTGGCGGCCAGCGGCACTGGTTGTGCCTATAATCCCAAGGCCGATCACCGCTTACAAAGCCACAAAGTGCATCACCTAGTCATAGTCTGGTTGAAACAGGCTGGCGATGAAAAACTGCGGCAACAGTATATTCAAGAGAGTGAAGGCCTGGCTAAATTGCCGGGTGTGTTGGCTTACGATGTCGGTACACCGGCGGCGGTTAATCGCAGCCGCCCGAATGCCGCGCTAGATGAAAGTTATGACGTGGCGGTTTCCAGCGTTTATGAAAGCCAACAGGCTTACGAAGCGTTTTTGCAGAATCCGGAATATCTGCGCTTGGCACAACAGGTGCTGCGGCCCTTGGTGGATAAATATAAAGTTTACGATTTTTTCGAATGATGCTGGCAGTCTGCGCCTTCGGCTTTGAGTCGGGTTGGGCGATGAGCGCAACCCGACATGCTTGGACTATTTTTTTAAGGCTGCGGCTTCTGCGGCGCGGCGGGTAATTTCCGCCCAATCGCCGGCGTCGACCAGTTCGGATGGTGCCATCCACGAGCCGCCGACGCAGGCCACATTGCTTAGTGCCAGATATTCCACCGCATTTTTCGGGTTGACGCCGCCGGTCGGGCAGAAGGTCACTTGCGGCAGCGGGCCGCCGATGGATTTCAGCATCGGGATGCCGCCCGCTGCTTCAGCCGGGAAAAACTTCATCGCGGTAATACCTTTGTCCATCAAACGCATCACTTCGCTAGGGGTGATCACGCCTGGCAAAATCGGTACGCCGGAAGCCAGAGCCGCATCCAGCAAGCTGTCGGTGACACCTGGGCTGACGATGAATTCGGCGCCGGCATCGATGGCACTTTTCAGCGTTTGTAAATTGATGATGGTGCCGGCACCGACAATCGCGCCAGGTACTTCGGCTTTGATGCGACGAATTGCATCCAGCGCCACGGGCGTACGCAACGTGATTTCCAATACTTTCAAACCGCCTGCCACCAACGCGCGCGCCAACGGTACAGCCTGGTCGAGTTGATTAATAACCATCACCGGCATTACCGGAGAGGTGGTCATGACTTCTTTAATTGATACGCTCATTTCTTCATCCTGTTGGTGGGGTTGGCTTACGCCGGATTGTTATACCCAAAGCGTAAGCTCGTTGTTTTTATTATTTTAATCGACGTAAAATAGATTGGTTGCGCCGGTTTCCGCCGATGAGGCATGCGCACGGAATGCACCGAACAATTCGCGGCCCATTCCGTAATGATGACCCTTGGCGCTGTTGGCTGCCGCTACTCGGGCATCGAATTCGGCTTGATCGACTTGTACATTCACTT
Organism: Methylomonas albis; assembly: GCF_014850955.1. Lineage (NCBI taxonomy): Bacteria > Pseudomonadati > Pseudomonadota > Gammaproteobacteria > Methylococcales > Methylococcaceae > Methylomonas > Methylomonas albis. The sequence goes on along the minus strand of NZ_JACXSS010000001.1, from coordinate 3,260,563 downwards.
CGCCGGTTTGAGTGTTTAGCACGATAATGTCTCCATCGTGGACTTTAGCCAACGGGCCGCCGTCTATGCATTCCGGACACATGTGAATGGCCGACGGTACTTTGCCGGAGGCACCGGACATGCGACCGTCCGTAATCAAAGCGACTTTAAAACCTCTATCTTGCAGCACGCCCAATGGCGGCGTGAGTTTATGCAGCTCAGGCATGCCGTTGGCTTTCGGGCCTTGGAAACGTAATACCACGATGCAGTCTTTTTCCAGTTCGCCGCGTTTGAAGGCGGCGACCACGTCGTCCTGGTCGTCGAATACCAGCGCCGGGGCAGTGACGACTTGATGCTGTTCCGCAACCGCCGAGATTTTCGATACACCGCGACCGAGGTTGCCGTGCATCACATGCAAACCGCCACCGGCCGCGAACGGTTTGGCTACCGAACTGATCACCGCTGCGTCCAGCGACGTGCCCGGCCCTTCTTCCCAATGCACTACGCCATCGGCCAGTTTCGGTTCCTGGCTGTATTGGGCCATGCCGCGTTGGTCGCCGATGGTGAGAATATCGCCATGCAACAGGCCGCTACGTAAAAGTTCTGCAATTAACACGCCCATGCCGCCGGCGGCATGGAAGTGATTGACGTCTGCGGAACCGTTGGGATAAATCTTTGCCAATAACGGTACCACTTTAGACAGCCTGTCGAAATCGTCCCAGTTAATGATCACGCCGGCCGCACGGGCAATCGCGATTAAATGGATGGTGTGATTAGTCGAGCCGCCAGTGGCGAGCAAACCGATCAATGCGTTCAAAATCGCTTTTTCGTCGATGACATGCGCAATTGGCCGGAAATCGTCGCCGAGTGCGGTGAATTTCAATACCTGTTTGGCGGCGGCTTTGGTAAGTTCGTCGCGCAGCGGGGTGTAAGGATTAACGAATGAGCTGCCCGGTAAGTGCAGACCCATAATTTCGACCATCATCTGGTTGCTGTTGGCGGTGCCGTAAAATGTGCAGGTGCCGGGGCTGTGGTAGGACTGCGATTCCGACTCCAGCAATTCCTTGCGGCCGACTTTGCCTTCCGCGTATAGCTGGCGGATACGGACTTTTTCCTTGTTTGGCAGGCCGCTGGGCATAGGGCCGGCCGGCACGAACACCGCCGGCAAATGGCCGAAGCTCAAGGCGCCGATCAATAAACCGGGGACGATTTTGTCGCAGACGCCTAAGTACAATGCGGCGTCGAACATGTTGTGGCTCAGGCCGATTGCGGTGGATAGCGCGATGACATCACGGCTAAACAGCGATAATTCCATGCCGGGTTGGCCTTGGGTGACGCCGTCGCACATAGCTGGCACGCCGCCGGCGAATTGCGCCACGCCGCCGGCTTCGCGCACCGCCTGTTTGATCAGTTCCGGGTAGTGTTGATAGGGTTCGTGAGCGGACAGCATGTCGTTGTAGGCGGAAATAATGCCGACATTGGCTTTTTGGGCTTGTGCCAAGTCGTCTTTTTCGCCACTGGCGCAGGCCGCAAAGCCGTGAGCCAGATTGCCGCAGGCCAGTGTGCCGCGATGCGGTCCTTTGTCGACGGCGGCATCGATGCGGGCTAGATAAGTCGCGCGGCTTTCCCGGCTACGTTCCACCACGTCGGCAGTAATTTTTTCTAATATCGGATGCATGAAAGTTCCTGATTCTTTGGTTAATGACTCGCAAACGCCTGGCTGATTTTGCGGGTTTGGCTAAACGGTAGATGGGATATGAATGGCAGGCTAATCGACATGTTCTAAAACCATCCAGAAACTAAGCCAGCTGAGCTCTTCTTTGGAAATGTTCCGAAAGTCTTCGGCAAGATAAGGTGCGATGGTGTCGATTTTTTCGTGGCTCAGTGTTTCATTAGCGGCTAAATTTTTGATGGATAATCGAGCATTTTGGGCCGCTTGCACATATTTATTGACTCGCCATCTATTGGGGAAACCTTTGTGAGAATACATCAATCGGTAGCTCGCGTTCGACCAAGTCAGAAAATCGAAAGGCCGATACCGGTCCAAACCGTGGCTTTTTAAATCGACTTTATGAATCGATGTTCCGGCGGCTTTTAAAGCGTTTTTAATATCTAAAAAGGTTGCTTCCAAGTCGTTGACGTGTTCTAAAACAGCTCTGGATATAATCAGGTCGTAGATGTCAGTTTCCCCGGATAAGCCGCTGTTTGTGACTGAATACTCGATAATATCTCTATTAAAACCGCTCTCAGGGTCGCCTGGGACATTGAAAACACTCATCGCTCTTTGCTTTTCATCGCCTGCAAGACGATTGATCAACGCTTGGTAGACCAACATGTTCTTTTCGCTGATCTTGTTCAGCGGGAAACGGTCGACACAGTGTATGGTCTTCGCACCGTAGGCACGCAACAGTAGAGCCACGCCGAGAATATCGCCGGGGCCATATTCCAGAATGGTTTTATCTGACAGGTAAGCCCTGAATTCGGCTTCGTCCAGGCCAAGTTGTTCGCGATAATCCCGGCAACATTGGTAGAAATAGTCGGCTATCTCATCGCTGTTGCCTTCGCCTTCGCCTCGACCTGTTTGCGCAGTGATTCGCACATAAAAGCCAGGCAAAAATTTGGCTATTTGGTTTGTGAGAGTTGCTTTTACAAACAGGAGTACATCTTTTTTAATATTTTCGGTATACAAAATGTCTCCTGATGAATCGATAATTGTATGTCCTTAGACGTTATCAGAGCGATCGCAATTTCTCTAAGGTGCCCAATATAATTCGACCGGCACGTCTTCCTGATTCAACAAGGCGCGAATCGGCATGTCTTCCACCGGGCCGGGTTTCTGGGCGGTACTGAATACCGCCAATTTATCTTCACCGGTGAAGAGAATCACGATGCGCTCGGACTTTAGCAGCGCGTTACGGGTTAAGGTTAGTCGCTCTGTGTTAGTGCCGGTCACTTCGCTTTCAACGGCGGAAATGGCTGCGGTCAGGTTTTGATTGTCCGCGCTCAATGCATCGGCCAGACCTTCGGCGTGCGGAAACAAGGAAGCGGTGTGGCCGTCCGGGCCCATGCCGACGATACTCAGCGTGAAAGGCTGCGGCAATTTGGCGTAACGGCCTTCAGTTTCGGCCTGGCCTTGTTTGGCCTTGGCAGCCGGGGTTTTCATGCCGATGAATTCAACGTTTTTGGCGTTGTTGACCAGCAGGCTGCGGCGAATGAGTGCCTCGTTGCTGGCGCTGTGTTGATCGTCCACCCAGCGTTCATCCACCAACGCCACCTTGATTTTTTTCCAATTCAGATCGGATTTGGATAAAGCTTCGTAAAGTGGGGCAGGGGTGCTACCGCCGGATACCAATAAAGTCGCCTGACCGTGTTTGCTGACTGCTTCGGACAAAACATCCTGGCATTCAGCCACCAATGCGGTAAACAGGTGGGTGCGTTGTTCGAAAAAAAATTCTCTAACCATGTTCGTTATTCTCGTGATGGATACAGATTGATTACTCTTCCCAGGCGCGGCCGTCGCGGGCCAACAATGCCACTGAGGCAATCGGCCCCCAGCTGCCAGCCGGGTAAGATTTTGGAGCGCTGTGGCTTTGCGCCCAGGCATCCTGGATCGAGTCGACCCAGGCCCAGGCTTGTTCGATTTCCTCGCGGCTTAAAAACAGCGTTGGATTGCCGCGCAGGGCTTCCAGAATCAGTTTTTCGTAACCGCCGAAAATACTGTTTTTCTTGAAGGTTTCCGAAAAACTTAAGTCCAGCTTGGTTTGTTGCAATTTGATATTGCCGTCTATGCCCGGCACCTTGTTCAGCATCACCACGTCCACGCCTTCGTTGGGTTGCAAATGGATCACCAGTTTGTTGGCCGGCAGATCGCGGAAGCTGTCCTTGAAGATGTTATGCGGCAATTGCTTGAAGTTGACGACGATCTCGGTACGTTTGTTGGGCATGCGTTTGCCGGTACGCATATAAAATGGTACGCCGGCCCAGCGCCAGTTGTCGATGTCGACGCGAATCGCCACGAAACTTTCGGTGGTGCTTTCCTTATTCGCACCTTCTTCTTCCAGGTAACCTGGTACCGCGGCGCCTTTGATGAAGCCGCCGGTGTATTGGCCGCGCACGGTTTTTTCTTCAACATTGCGCGCGGTAATCGGTCGTAAGGATTTCAACACCTTGATTTTTTCCATGTGGATGCTTTCCGCCTCCAAATCTGCGGGCGGTTCCATCGCTACAAAGGTCAGAATCTGCAGCAAATGATTTTGCAGCATGTCGCGCAACTGGCCGGTTTTGTCGAAGTATTCCCAGCGACCCTCGATGCCAATGTCCTCGCCAACCGTGATCTGGATATGATCGATGGTGTTGTGGTTCCAGTTGGTGGTGAAGATCGAGTTGGCGAAACGCAGGGCCAGCAGATTTAACACCGTTTCTTTGCCCAGATAGTGGTCGATGCGATAGACCTGGTCTTCGTGAAACACGTCGGCGACCACATCGTTGATTTCTTTCGACGACTTTAAGTCGTTGCCGATGGGTTTTTCCATCACCATCCGCGATTCCCGCGTCAACACACCACAGCTTTGCAGGCCTTGGCAGATGTTCTTGAACAGAAACGGCGCCACTGCGAAATAGTTAACCATCACCCGTTTTTCCGGGTCGACCGCGCTATTCAACTGCAAATATTGCTCCGGCTGAGTCAAGTCGATTTTTATATATGACAGTCGATTTGCTAAGCGGCCCCAGATTTCGTCATCAATGGGTATGCTCAAATGCGACTTTAGGCTGTTATGAGCGATTTCGACGAAACCTGCGCTGGTTTCGTCGAGGCGGTCAACGCCGATGATGCGAGTGTCCTGCTCCAATAGTTTGGATTGTTCCAATCGATATAGAGAAATCAATAACTTTCGCTTGGATAAATCGCCCAATGCGCCGTAGATGACCAGGTCGCAGGGCTTGTAATTGTGGTTTTTCATTAGTGATACCAGGAATGAAGAAGATGTTTGATCGGCTTTGGCTGGTCGAATGCAGTACGCAAAAAGCGAACTTTGCGGAAAACTCCAGGCTCGAATTAGCCGAAAATGTTGCCATTATAATGTTCGTTGGCCGCTTGGAACAAGATCAAAGGCCGCCAGGGCCGATATTACTTGGGTTTGCGGTGCCTGAAACGCCTGGTGGTCAGCCGAACATTTCGGTGGTATAGCGGTAGGCCTGGATGGTATCCGACCAGTAGGAAGCAGGGAAACCGACCTTTTGTTTTAGATGTTGCAAAAACTGTTTGGGATGGGGCAAGTCCTCCCACACCGAGGGCAGGAAGGTGCCGCGCCGGTGGCCTTCTTGCAATATGATGCCATCTACGCCGGGGCGAAGTTGCGCGAGAAGGTCTGCTTCCGAGGCGAATGTCATCGCTGCGGCGGGGCTAAGCACCGAGATATGCACGTCAAGATCAGCCAGTTCGCCGGCAGCTAAGGGCGGAAAACGCGGATCGCGGAAGGCGGCCGCAAAAGCATTCTCGGCTACGTCTTCCGCTAAAGGCCGCAACGCTTCCAGCATGCCGATACAGCCGCGCAACTGGCCGTTGCGTTCCAGCGTGACGAAGGTCGCGCGGGTTTGGCGCAGTTCCTCCGGATAGTCATCCAGTTTGGCCGGCAACGGCCGACCGGTTTGCAGGCCATGTTCTATGGATTGCCGGGCTAGCGCCAGCAACTCATTTTGCAGGGTTTCAGTCAACGACATAGGCACCGTACCCCACGACTTGTTGCTTGTCGCCGGCCGTGTCGCCGGAATTACGCAGATCTATGGTTTTAATCGCTAGACCTTTTTGCTCCAACAGTTTCAACAAGCCATTGACCGGCACCTTGCCGCAGGCGGCTTCTCCGCATATTTCGCGGTATTGCAAATGCTCTATCATCCGGCTGGTCGCCTGATCCAGGCGTTTGGCAGTGTCATAGTCGTGATAATGGCTGAGGTCTGAGCTGACCACCAGCAAGGTTTCATCGCCGCCCCACAACAGGTCCAGAGCCTGACTGACTTGTTCGGGACTGGCGTCGCCGGCAACGATGGGGACCAGCGTGAATTGCTGTAAAACTTCCTGTAAAAACGGTAGATGTACTTCCAAGCTGTGTTCCAGAGTGTGGGCTTGTTCGATGTATTCGACAAACGGCAAAGACAGCAATGCGTCGATAGCGGCTCGGTCCACCTCGACATCGCCTAGCGGTGAGCTGTAAGCGTGGGTTCTACTGACCGCCAGACCGCGAAACGCCACGCGATGCGAGGGGCCGATCAGTACGACGCGGGTAATACTGGCAGCGGCTGGTTTTAAACGGGCATAGGCGGTAGCGGCTATCGGTCCGGAATAAATGTAGCCGGCATGCGGGACGATCATGGCTTTGGGGACTTTGCCGGTTTGGCTTACACCGTGCAAATAGCCGGAGACCGCGTCATGGAGTTGCTGGGGGTGGGCAGGATAAAACCGTCCTGCAACGGCGGGTTTTCTGTTCATGCGCTGATCCTTTTTTTAAAGTTTTAATACGATCAGAGGCTTGGCGCTTCGCGGATCATTAAAAAATTGAATACCACGCTCGCCTAGGGTTTATTCTACTGCTAACTCTCGCAGATAACGACCCGATTTTACGCTCGGGGTTCAAGGAGCATAGCCATGACTACATTCCTCAGCGCAGATACTGTGACCACCAATTACTGGCACGTGTTGGACGACGGCAAAGTGCAGTGCGACGTGTGCCCACGCTTTTGCAAATTGCATGAAGGCCAACGCGGATTGTGCTTTGTGCGCCAGAATCTGGACGGGCAAATCGCAATGACCAGTTACGGCCGCTCCAGCGGTTTTGCCATTGATCCTATCGAGAAAAAACCGCTGAATCATTTTTTGCCCGGTACACCGATTTTTTCTTTCGGCACCGCCGGCTGCAATTTGGCCTGCAAATTCTGCCAGAACTGGGACATCAGCAAGTCACGGGAGATGGATACCCTGATGAGCCGGGCCGCGCCGGAAGCGATTGCCAGGGCCGCGCTGGAACACGGTTGCAGCAGCGTCGCCGTTACCTATAACGACCCTGTAGTCTTTCACGAATACGCCATCGATACGGCCCAGGCCTGCCGGGAGCTGGGCTTAAAGTCCGTTGCTGTTACGGCGGGATATGTTTGTGCCGAGCCGCGCGCCGAGTTTTACCGGTATATGGATGCCGCTAACGTCGATTTAAAAGCCTTTTCTGAAGATTTTTATCACAAGATCACCGGCGGTCATTTGCAGCCTGTGTTGGAAACCTTGCAATATTTGAAACACGAAACCCCGGTCTGGTTGGAATTGACCACACTGCTGATTCCCGGTGCGAATGACTCGGAAGCTGAATTGGAAGCGATGACGCAATGGGTGGTCGAGCACTTGGGTCCTGATGTGCCTATGCATTTCACCGCGTTTCATCCGGATTGGAAAATGCTGGATACGCCGCCCACGCCGCGTTCGACATTATTGTTGGCACGCAGTATTGCCTTGAAAAACGGCGTGCGCTACACCTATGTCGGCAATGTCCACGACAAGTCGGCGGAGAGTACCTATTGCCACAGTTGCGGCAAGCTGTTGATCGGCCGCGATTGGTACGAATTGTCGGGCTGGAATCTGGACGCAGCTGGCAATTGCCGGTTTTGCGGTACTTCGTGCGCGGGCGAATTCAATCCGCTCCCTGGTGATTGGGGGGCGAAGCGGCAGGAGGTGAGATTTTAATTGTTTGCAGAAATACATTTGCTATTTGTGCTGGAGTTCACATCAATTTTGCTTATCAGGGAAAATTCAATATGATGCCCCTATCAGTGCGGAAGCTGAAAAGTTGGGCGAGGGTGCTTAGAGTTTTATCATGATTTTTCACCTTTACTCAGCAGTGTGCCGAATAGCTTGTGGAACCCAGGAAATTGCATGAAAAAAACTCGGTCTCTCGATCACGACGGTTTGGACGGTATTATTCCATCTGCGGCTAAAGCCCGATCCAAAGCCGACATCGCGTCAGTAAAATCCGATAAATTGCCGGCTAAATCCAGTCGCGGGAAAGTGGTTTGGTTGTTTACTGGTTTGGGTTCGCTGTTGGTCGGTGGCTTTTTGCTACAGGCGGTATTACAAAATCCCTCATCGATGTCCAGTCAGCTGGCGTCGGCTGGCGACTCAAGCGGTTCAGTGCCTCCGGGCCGAAACACTCCTTTAGTACCAGCCCCGGAACAAAGGTCGGATCAGGCTACTGATGCCGCCCCACCGGTTGCCGACTCGACGCCGAAAGTCGTTGCGATGGCCGAGCAGCAAGATTTGTCCGACGCGGAAGCGGCGGCAAATCCAATTCCTGGAAGTGATAAGCAACAGCCTGTTGAGTTGCCTACCGAGCCTACCGGGGCCGGCATAGCAAAATCGCCTGTGCTTAATGGCGGTCAACCGGACGCGATGGCACCCTTTACCGTGTATTTCAAATTCGATTCCAGCAAATTGACGCTGGCGTCGGCCAACAGCGCCAACGAGTTACTAAGTGCTGCGAAAAATTGTCAGAGCCTGATTAAGCTGAATGGACACACCTGCAATTTGGGTAGCGATGCCGCTAACTTGCAGTTGGGTTTGATGCGGGCCAATGCGGTAAAAAAATTATTGCTTGCCAAAGGTATCGGCGCAACAGCCATCATCACCGCATCGGAAGGTATGAGAAAACCGGTGGCACCGAACGATACCAAAGAGGGCCAGGCCTTAAACCGCCGGGTCGAACTGCAGTGTGTGGATAATTAACCGAATTTAAGAGGATAGACGCCATGATACAAAACAGTAAATCAGACTATCAGATTGCCCAGCAGCAAATTCTCGACGGTATTATTTCCGGCGAGTTCGACATCGAAAACCGTAAGGATTTGGGGCCTTTGATTCCGATCCGCTTGTTTCAAGCCTTGCGCATGGTGGCGCTGGGATCGAATGTCGAAGACATACTGGGGCAGGGCGCGCCGTCGCTGGTTTATCATTCCGGCCAGAGTTTGGGTTTGGCCATGGGCCAAATTGCCGCCGCCAATATCGATAAAGACCTGGAAACCTATGTCGGCAAAATCAAATTACTCTGCCGGCAGCTGAGCATAGGCTTGGTGGTACCCGACAAAGTGGATTTGTCGGCGGGTGTGTTGGAATTGCGGGTGGACGAATGCGTATCCTGCGCCGGCATCCACCACGTCTCCGCGCCTATCTGCCATTTCGAAGCAGGCATGGTCGGCGGCATTGTCAGAACGTTTTTCAACCGCAATGTGAAAGCCACGGAAACCAAGTGTAATGCGCTCGGCGACAAGACGTGCTTGATCCGCGTGGATTTACTGTAGGTTGAAAACCAATAAAAGAATAAGGAGAGCAACATGAGTAGTAATGTCCAATTTCTCGACCCGCGCAAATCTCAAAACAACGAAATCGATTCCATTCTGCGTAATCTGATGAACATTCAGGGCGTGTCGGCGGCGGCTATTGTTGATAGCGATGGCTTTGTCACGCATATCCACCGCGATTTTGAAATCAATACCGATGCTATCGGTGCTTCCGTGCAGGTGGTATTCGGCGCTGCCGCGAAAGCGGCGCAACACGTTGGTCATCATTTGACCAATATGGTGATCTGCGAAAACAACGACGGTTATATTTTATCCACACCAATAGACGGGGGCTTTATCTTGGCCCTGGTAACCCAACGCGAAGCGCTGCTGGGTCGGGTGCGTTTTGAATTAAAAGAAACCATTCCGGTATTGAAAAAATTGTTCACCAGTTATCTGGCGAATTAAACGCTGCCTAGAGCCTAAACATGCATTGGTTTGAATCGCAGTTGACACACCTGGATACACTCGCCGCCGATTATCTCTCTGCGCAACGGCAACCGGCCGCAGACATCGTCAACGTCAGTGAAGTCACCCGACTAAAGCGCGCGGCATTTATCGACGCCGTGCAAGCTTTGGTGGATAAGGTAGTCAAGATTAAGGGCGTGAGTGCCTGTGCAGCCTACCACGACGGCCTGATCCTGGCGCAATCGGCCGAAGCGTCCAACATGGATGCGTTCGGGGCGATTATTCAGGAGACTATCCGTGCCGCCCAGCACGGCGAAACCTCCCTGGAGCTGGGTAATATCGAGCAGATCGTCATCATTGGTGCCGTCAACAAGCTGGCCATGCTTAGCGTTGGGCCTATCATTTTGTGTATTTCCAGTCCCAAGGGCGTCAATTTGGCTTCGGTTTTGAGTCAGGCTGTATAGGTCTGCGTGCTTGCTTTAGCACACGTAGCTCGGAATAGTGATGAAGTGTGTTCGGAGGAATGAAGGGGTGGAGTCATCCGAATCCTCCTCTGAATTGCGTATGGTTTTAGGTTAATTTAAGTTCAGGCTAATAATAGCGCAATGAAGCTACCGTGATTCGAATACCAATTGCCGTAGTCGCTATTGCAGCCCTCACTGGTTGCTCTCCAGCGGACGAAACCGATCACAAAACAACGGGCAACCCAACACATGCCGAACCCGCATTAACGCTAGAAACGGCGGCTGCCGGCAAGTGGCGAGACCAGGCTAATGTTGCCCGCGACAAATGGCGGCATCCGGCGCAGACGCTGGCGTTTTTCGGCGTGAATCCCCGGCAGACGGTTATCGAAATTACCCCCGGTTATGGCTGGTACGCCGAGATTCTGGCGCCTTTGCTCCGCGAAAATGGCCATTACATTGCTGCCGTGATAAATCCCGATAGTGCTATCAAGGACAGTGCCAAAAGCTATTATGCGAAGCAGTACACCGCGCTAAAACATAAATTGCTTGCTTCGCCAAGCCTATACGGCAATCCGGAGATTCGACTGTTTGATGAAGCTAAGCCGACCTTCGGCGAAACCGCTTCAGCCGATGTGGTGCTGACGTTTCGCAATGTCCACAACTGGCGTGAAGCGGATACGGTTGCGTTGATGTTGAAGGGCATTTTTGAAGTGCTTAAGCCGGGCGGCACGCTGGGTTTGGTCGAACACCGGGCCAATGATGACGGGGTAGACGATGCCTCCGGTTATATCGGTCAGACGCAACTTATTACCTGGGCTGGCGCAGCCGGTTTTGTGTTGCTGGATTCCAGCGAGATCAATGCCAACCCGGCCGACAACAAAGACCGCGAGGGCGGCGTGTGGCGCTTGCCGCCGGCATTCAGCCGGGGCAGCAAGGATAGAGAGAAATACGCCGCGATTGGTGAAAGCGACCGCATGACTTTGCGGTTTATCAAACCTGAAACGGCGCTTAGTGCTGTGCAATAGGCCGAGTTGAAACCGTGAATCTGTCGGCGTCGAAGTGAGCGGAAGGATGTCCGGCTTGACTATTTTGGGATAAGGGGGGAATACCGTTAAGTTAAGAAATTATTGCCAAGACAAACCGCTGGCTGAGCGGAGTCGAAGCCTGTCAATCCGCTTCGACTTCGCTCAGCGAACGGCTTAACTTAACGGTATTGCGGGGTTTACTCCGTCAGATATTTTCTTACATTATTGGAGCTGAATTAATGAACGAAACACTAATTGCTGTAGCTATAGGCGAGGATGGCAACATTGCACCGCATGCCGGCAGGGCGTCGCGCTGGCTGGTTTATGTTGCGGGAAGCGAGCCGGAGGCAAGTCTGGCCTGGACGCTTGATCTAACCGAAATTGGCAGCCTGCATGAATGGCATGTGCGAGGCGATGGCAATCGCCATCCGCTGCATTATGTCGATGTGGCGATTGCCGGATCGGCGGGAGATGGGGTGAAGCGCAACCTGCTGGAGAGACACACCATGCTGCATACCACCACCGAGACTGCGCCTTTAAAAGCGGTTGCGGCCTATCTGGCCGGGGAATTGGTCGACGGTCTGCCTCATGAGGAGCAGCATTGCCTGAAAACTAAAGATTAGTCCCAAATAAGCATCAGGACATTTTGCTCAGACCGGGCAAAATACGCTGAGTACGCTGGCTTATTAAAACGCCCAAACCACTTTACCGTAGACACCGCGCTGCAGTTCAGTGGCTTGGGTGAAGGTTTCCTGGATGTATTCCAAATGCTGGTTATCCAATAAGTTTTGCCCGACCAGCGATAATTCGACAGCCTGATTCAGCTTCCATCCCAGACGTAAATCCAGGGTGGTAAACGATTTGATATACGCTGGGCCGGATAAAGTAAATGCACTGGCATTGTCGACGTAACGTAGCCAAGCATCCAGCGTAATATCCGGGGTGGGGTTTAGCAGTGCCCGCAACGAGGTTTTGTGTTGCGGGGATATGGCTTCCTGATAATACTGATTGCTGGTCAATTCGGATTTTAAAAAGCTATAGCTTAAGTCCCAACGCCACCAATCCAGCATCTTCCAAACCACTGCGGTTTCCACGCCGTAGGTCTGACCTTTTCCGGCATTGTCGATGATAAAAGGCTGTTTTAGGTAATACGGTATATTCGTGGTGTCGCTGTTGCCGGCGCTATAGGACCGCAGGTTCTTGTAGTCGTTATAAAACAATGACAAATCCAAGGACAAATTATTGCTAGGGGTGTAGCGATAGCCTGTTTCATAGGCCAACACTTCTTCAGATTGAAAAGCGTTAGAACCGTTTACCGCCAGGGCAAGTGGCAGGGGGGTGCTATTCGGGCTGGTGAGCGGCGGAACGACTTGGCCGATTAGCTCCATGTGGGCATCCACCCGCGAAGGGATTCTGACGCCGCGCGAGATCGCCGCCCATAGCCGGTGGTTGGGATCCGGTCCCCAAAGTAGCCGAGCGGTGGGTTGCACTTCTATACCTGTGTAATCGTTATGCTCCAGTTTGGATCCCAGCGTCAGCCACAGTTGTTCGTCAACCAAGGTCAATTGGTCTTGCAAGAACGTACTAAGATAATTGTCGCTCCGTTGCGGGGGGTAAAGTTAAATATACTTTGCTTAACTTGGTTTTCTTTGGTGTAGGTATACCGATAACCCGCCCCCCAAATGATGTCGTTCCAGTCGTTAAGCGCAAAGCGGTGTTGAAAATCGACATCGCCGGTATAGCGTTCTTCTTCAATAAAGCTTTCTCGGCGGTCGTAGCTGTCAAAGTACAGTTGGAGGACGTAATTTGAGGTATCGGAAATGCGATGTTGCAGACGACCCAGCAAATTGCCGCCGGTGGCTTGCGCCTGATCGGCGATGGTCTCGCGAAAAGGTGCAGCCAGCATGGCTAGACCGATTTGTTGGTTTAAATCACTATGATAAACGTCGCCTTGCACGGTAGCGGAGTCGGCGGTAGACCAGTCCGAGTCGATACGAAAACCGCCTTGCATTTTGCTCCAGGCGTCACCGGCCGGCCGGCCGGAAGCCCTGGCCAAAGCATCGCGCTCAAAGCCTTTGACATAAGCGCGCCCACTGGTGCTTTCATTTAGTTTACCACCGTAGCGGAATGCGCCAAAACCGCGTTCTTCGCTACCGCCGCCTGCGCTCAACAAGCCGCCTTGGGTATCCGCGGAATGCTTGGTGATGATGTTGATTACCCCATTTACGGCATTGGCGCCCCACAGCGCGGCACCGGAGCCGCGAATCACCTCAATCCGTTCGACGTCTTCCAACATCACGTCCTGCATTTCCCAATACACACCGGAAAACGCTGGGGTGTAGATATTTCTGCCGTCGATCAAAACCAGCAGTTTATTGGAAAATCGGCCATTAAAACCGCGGGAACTGACCGCCCATTTATTGGCATCGATCCGCCCCACGTCGATACCGGGCGCTAACCGCAGGGCGTCGGGAATATTGGTGGCGCCTGAGCGCTTGATGTCGTCATGGCTAATCACAAACACCGCCGCTGCGGCATCGCCTAGTGCCTGGGTTTTTTTTGAGACGGATGTGATTTTCACCGAAAGCAGTTCTTCTAAATTCAACTCGGTTAAGTCGGTTTCGGCAGAAGCAATTGCTGTATGGATGGCCAACGATAGCGAGCCTATCCAAACGGTGTAAAAGGTATTTTTCATTTTTTTTGCAAATGTGGCAAGGCAAGAGACATAGTGTCTCTATAGTTAACTCTTCAGTTGCAAATGTAGCGCAGCATCGATTTATCACAAGGTTTTTGTAGCAATCAAGCCAGTCAATTAGCTGATAGTGCAGCTGACCGCAAGGTTTCGGGGAGTATTGGGATAGGGTGAAAGCTAAGCGAACGGCGGAGGGTAAATTGGTTGGCCGCTTGCTAGATTGTGGCTGGACGGGGATAAAACTTTAAGCAGCATTCCAGCTTAAGACGCATGAGGACTTAAGCTGCCGCAGTTTGATAATGCCCGCTCCTTACGCAGCATCGCGCCCGTGTAGGCGGGAACCCAGTGCTACACGGGATTTGCTGGGCGGTCTGACGACTCCCTCTTTCGCGGGAATGACGATAATGGTAGTAAATGGGCCGGGATAATACTCAGGTATCTGTCATACATCCGCCCACATCCGCAACAGATTGTGATAGCAGCCGGTCAGGTTCACCGTCGGATTGCTATCGCCCTGTGTATTGCGCAACTCCAGAATAGCCATATCCATTTCAAATAACAGGCGGCGGCGTTCGGTTTCCCGCACCATGGATTCCAGCCAGAAGAACGAAGCCAGCCGCGCGCCGCGCGTCACCGGTTCCACCCGGTGTAGGCTGGAACCGGGGTACAGCACCATATCGCCGGCCGCCAGTTTCACCGCATGTTCGCCGTAGGTGTCTTCAATCACCAACTCGCCGCCTTCATAACTGTCCGGGTCTGCCAGAAAGATGGTCGCCGACAAGTCGGTACGCACCCGTTCGCTGCTGATGGGGCAATGGCGCACTGCATTATCGATGTGGTTGCCGAAGGTGTTGTGTTCATCGGCATAGCGATTGAATAACGGAGGGAAAATCTTTTTCGGCAGCGCTGCCGACAGAAACAGTGGGTTGCGATTTAACGCGCCCAGCAAGATAGCGCGAGCGGCCTGACTTTGCTCAGTTTGCTCCGGCAGTTGCCAGTTGTTTTTGACCTGTGCCGATTGACTGCCGGCGGTGATACGGCCATCCGCCCAGGGTGCATCGGCCAATAGTTCGCGGACTTGCTGCAGTTCAGCCGGGGTAAGGACTTCCGGAATTTGGATCAACATGCTCTAGCCCGAGATGGCTTGCACGGCAAAAAACACCGCCAAACTCATGGAGCCCAGCCCTAAGCCGGCGGCGGCCAAACGGTTGCCGTGCAGTCTGGTCCACAACAAGGTGCCGGTCAAGGCCAGCAGGATCAAACCGCCCGCCAAGGTATCGACTAACAGGACCCAGCCTACACCCATGCCAGTGCCTTTGTGTAGATTGTTGAGCGTGTTCAACAGGTTTGCCTCGCCTTGTTTGACTGTGACAAAGGCGTTGCCTTCCCAATAGTCGGCCGACAGCATTTTTTGCGGATTGCGCACGTTGATTTGCCAGGACGCTGGTTGCTGAACCGGCTGATTGTTCCAGGTTACCGTTTTACCGGGTTCCTTGCGGATTTTGGCATGGGCCGTATCGACGCCCAGCGTTTCACCCAGCCAGGCTGCCATTGCTTTCGGGTCCGTGGGGCGTGGTTCCGGCAAGGCCAGCTGGATTTCTTTTTGTTCCATGCGGCCAATCGGTATTTTCAAGATGTCGCGATGATTCATTAGAATCCCGGTAAAACCGAACAGCAATCCCAACGCCGCGCCCCACAGCCCGAACCAGGCATGGGTGCGGCGCAGCCATTTTAGAAAGGCGCCGCGCGATAGGTTTTTCGGTAAGAATAAATAGCCGCCGTTGGTTTTCTTGGGCGGGCGGTTGGCTGGCGTCAATAATGAGTCGGTTGCAGTGTTCATCGGTCGGGTTCCAAAAGATGGCTATGGCAATTGCAAATAAGGGGTTTGCGGATATTGTGGAACGGTTAAACCATCTGACTAAAGGGAATGTTGTTTAACCGTTCGCATACGTCGAGTTTAGTATTTAAAGCTCACCGTCAACTGCCCGGAGACCGGCGTACCGGGCAAGGCCGAGTTGGTTTGGCCGGATTCGTAATACACGGTATCGGTCAGGTTGAACACGTTCAGCTGCACATCGTAATGCTTTTGATGATAGGCCACCACGGCATCCAGGCGGGCGTAACCCGGCAAGACCGCTTCGTTGACACTGTCGGCATAACGGTGGCTGGCGTAATATACCCCGCCGCCGACTTCCCAGTTGTCGGTTAAGTGGTAGGTGCTCCAGGCTACGCCGCTGTGTTCCGGTACATTGACGGCAGTCATTCCCTCAAACGATTTCACTAAACCGCTGACCGAGCCGGTTGCTGTTGATGTGGATTTGCTGATTTTCGAGTCGAGATACGCATAGGTCAGCGATACATCCCATTTCGGCAGTAATTCGCCGGCCAGACCGGCTTCGAAGCCGTCCGTGCTTTGCTCTCCCGCGAGGATTTGTAGATTGGCATCCAGCGGCGAGGTAGTGCGGGCATTGGTTTTTTCCAAGCGGAACAGGGCGGCAGTAGCCGACAGTTTGCCGTCGAACAGTTCCCATTTGCCGCCGATCTCATAGTTATGATTCTGCTCGGGTGGCAGGTTGGCGTTGTTGGCTGAGAGGCTGAGACTTTCCGCGGACGGATTAAAGGACTTGCCGTAACTGAAGTAATAGGACTGAGCCTTGCTGGGCTGCCAGACGATGCCGCCGCGCGGGCTCCATTGGTCGACGCTGCTGTTAAAGTCGGCCGTGCCGATGCGGTCGGTTTGTTGTGCCTCGAACACGTCGTAGCGGGTGCCGGCCAGTAATTTCCATTCCGGATTGATCTCGAATTGATCCAACACATAACCCGCGTAGGTTTGGGCTTGGGTCAGGCGGCTGGTATCCAGCGTGCCGCTAAAGTCGTAAGCCAAGCCGGTGACGCTGGCGGTAAGGCGCGGATTGAATATCGACACCCGGCTGACACCGGTCGAGTTTTTGGATTTGTAATCGTATTCTTCCCATCCGAATTCGCTACCGAACATCAAAGTATTGTTAAAACCGAACAAGGGCTTTTTGTAGACAAAATCGGTCTGGTTGTAAACGTTTTCCTGCGTATTCAGCCGCAAGGCTTGCGAGCGGGCGATGGTGCCGGCATTGGCGCCGGTGTATGCGGCCGCGCCGGAATAGAGATGGGTCAGGTATTTACGCTCGTAGTCGCCGTAGCGTATCGAGTTTTTAACCGAAAAATCCTGGTTGAAACGGTGGGTTAAGGCCACGGTGGCCACGTTGACATCGGTGTCCATCATCCGGTTATCGGTAAACCCATAAAAGGTGTTGATCGGCAC
The DNA here is from genome assembly GCF_014850955.1 of Methylomonas albis. Taxonomy (NCBI): domain Bacteria; kingdom Pseudomonadati; phylum Pseudomonadota; class Gammaproteobacteria; order Methylococcales; family Methylococcaceae; genus Methylomonas; species Methylomonas albis. The sequence goes on along the minus strand of NZ_JACXSS010000001.1, from coordinate 3,243,325 downwards.
GCCGGCCGGCCGGCCTTGATACATGGGCACGCCGTAATCGAACACGCCTTCATCCTGCTGATGCAACAGGTTTAGCGTTAAATCGGTATCGGCGTTGATGTCCCATTTGAACGAAGGCGCGATGCCCCAGCGGTTGCTGTAGTTGTAGTCGCGATAGGAATCGGCGTCCTGATACATCACGTTCAAGCGGGCCGACAGGTCTTGATACTTGGTCTCGGCATCGATAGCGGTGCGTTTGAAGTCGTACAAGCCATAGGTAAAGCTGCCGTTGATTCCGGTTTTGCCGGTCGGCTTCTTCGCGACTTGATTGATGACGCCGCCGGTGGCGCCGCGACCGAATAAAATTGACGATGCGCCTTTCAGCACTTCGGCTCTTTCGATGAAAAACGTGTCGCGAGTGTACTGGCCGTTGTCCTTGACCCCGTCCAGATACTGATCCGAACTGGCGGCGAAACCGCGCAAGGTAATCGAGTCGCCGGTGCGGCCGCCTTCGCCGGCGGCAATGGTCAGGCCGCTAACGTTGCGTAAGGCATCGCGCAGGTTGAAGGCGTTTTGCGACTCAATCAATTCTTTTTTTACGACGCTGACCGATTGCGGAATATCGCGCAACGCCATCTCGGTTTTGCTGCCGGTGGTGGAGGTTTCGGCTTTGAAACGAATGGCTTGTTTTTCGCGGTTGGCTTTGACCTTGACGTCCTCCAAAACCACTTCTTGATCATTGTTGGCCGCTACGTCGGCGGCCGGTTCGGTGGCGAATGCCGCCCCGCTCAGAGCCGCGCCCAGCGGCAATAAAGCCCCCAAGCGCCACTTGGCAGGGGTGTTTTTTTTCGTGGTTGAATGGTTTGCAGACATAGTATTCCCGTAACTGAATAAATAATGCTGGCTGCCTGGCTGGGAATGCTGGGTGGCTAAGATTTTACGAACCGACCGTTATTCTCCGTCGGTTATTGATCGCTATTCGAGAGATGCGGCTGCAAGAAGCCAAGAAATAAGATCATTCTCAAATAATAACGATTCTCATTTTATTTTTTTTGAGGCTAATGTCAACTCCGGAATTTGCGTGCAGACTGTTTCCCAATTCGAAATCAAAGTTTGGATAGGCTTACATCTTTGAGAGCATTCCAGCCGTTTCGGGCGCTCGATAGCCTAAAGGCTTGCGGAAATTAGCCTTACGGCTGCAAAAGAAACGGCGAGTTAACGGCTGAAATTTCAAAGGGGAAGAAATACTTTACTTTTCAAATGAGAATAATTATCATTTAAGACAGATTAAAAATCGGCTGCCGTGACGTGAAAAGATTATTCCCCTTATTTAGAGAACCTGAGGCTGTGCGCTTGGCAATCGCTCCGGAAGTTTTGGCGGCGTTGGTCGAAAAAGGCGAAATCCATGCCACGGATTTCCGCTGTCTTGATTTAGGGTCGAAACAAATCGTTTGGAAAATGTTTTTGGCTCAGGCAAAAGCCAAGCTCAGTCGTGGTTTAGCGAATCCGGAGCGGCAATAAGTTTTAACCAGCTTAAAAGTTTTTACCCAATCCCTGACGATTTTTGAAGGAGTAAATGTATGAGCAAGAAACCCTGTACCCACGAATGTTTGGCGGCGACGGAGTTAAGTAAGGTATTGATTTGCCGGGGATGCGGCGTCGTTCATCTGCATTTGCAGAACATGTCCTTGCGTCTGGAAGTGGCCGACTTCCTAAGCTTTGCCGACACCATGGCTGAAGCCGCACACCAAGCCAGAGCCGGAGAAAAAGACCAAAGCAAACGCGCCGGATTTACGGTTGTTAAATCCAGCACCAGACTCAATTAGGAAAGCTGGCCGCTTGCATTGGGTAAGCTAAATCTAGTTAGTTTGCTTCATTGTTCGGCGTCAACAAACACCTCCAGCAACTGATCGGGGTTGATGTGGCGGGCAATTGCCGTGTTCACCTGGGCTAGCGTCAAGGCTTCAACGCGGGCATTGATGTCCGCGTAGTAGCGCATGTCGCGGTGTAAGCGTAAGAGCAGATTCAGCTTGCCGAACAGCTTGTCCCGATCCAGCTTGCTTAGGTCGTGACGATGGCGCCAGGTATCTTTCGCGCTGTCGAATTCCGCAGCGCTGAGGCCATCTTTAACCAGCAGCGCCAGTTCCTCGTGTACGGCTTTGGAGAGCTGTTGGCGCAGGGCCGGCGCATAGCTTGCGCTGATGCTAAGGGTAGCGCGGGGTTCAAAGGCCGAAGCGCTCATCTTGCTGGCCACGCCGTAGGAAATGCCCTCTTGTTGACGTAGGCGGCGACCGAGGCGGGATTGAATCGCATCCTCGCCAAGCGCGACATTCACCAGCACTAAGGCCAGCGCGTCAGTCTCGTCCGCTTGCAAGGGCTGTCTGAGCTGTGCCGTGTAAATACCGTGCGCGCCATCGGCCACGGTCATGACATGCTGGCCTGGCGCCAATGCGGTGTAAGGTTGCGGCGGCCGCAGGTAGGCCTGCTTGCTGTGCCATGGACCTAACAGGTTTTCCAACTGCCGGCGCGTCGCGTTGGCATCAAACTCCCCGGACAGCAGCAACTCTCCATTCGCGCCGTAATAATCGGCGTGGAAGGCTTTTATATCGTTGAATTCGATACGTGCCAACGCGGCGAGCGCTTCGACCATGCTGGGTTCGCGACGGATGTCGCCGATAGGGTAGGGGCTGGTGAATGCGGTCAAGGCTGCTTCCGCGACAACTTGCGGTTTGGCGCCTTGGCTTTGGTAGGCGACACGCAACTGATTGCCGACTTCCATAAATCCCTGCTCCGGCAATGCCGGATGACGAAGAACATCGATCAGAACGCCCAGAAATTCCGGCAACGATTGAGCGGGCAGATCGAAGCGAATCGCCAAACGGTCCTCCATCGGCGTCATCGACAAGTGAGCATCCAAACTCACCAAGCGATCAAACAGTTGTTGCCGATCTAAACTGGCCGAACCGTGCGCCAACAGGCTGCCGGTGAGGTCCGCCAAAATACGTTTGCCAAGCATGCTGTCCGCCGTGCCCATACGTAGATTCCACTGACCTTGCACGCGACCGGTCGGTATGGGCTTGGGCCAGAGGGCAACCGCCAGCGACTCGTTAATGCTAAAGCGCTCGATTTGTGCATCAATAGCCGCCGCCGTCGCATCGTTAACCGCCGGGCTCGCGGTTTCCGGCAGGTGCGCCGGAGCGGATGCGGGGGATGGTACGGCGCTTGTCGCCTGCGGTACGAGGGCTTCTGTCCGCGCCGTGACACTTGCCGCATGCCGACTGCTCATCAACTGGGAAACCGGGAGACCTTGGTGGAAAAGTGTTTTGGCGGTTTGTTGAATCTCCGGCAAAGTCATTTTTTGGGCCGCGTCGATGCTCTCGAACCACAGCCGCCAGTCGCCGAGGGAGGCAAATTCAGCCAATCGGTAGCCAAAGGCGGCGGCTTGAGATTGCACGTGTAAAGCCTCGTTGCGGATCAAGTTTTTGGTGCGTTCCAGTTCTTTTTCCGTGAACCCGGTATCGCCCAGGGACTGAACTTGGCCTGCTAAGGTAGTTTGGAGTTGTTCCAACGCTTCGCTATCGGCTGTCAACGGGAGAGCAGTGACTTCGAATGCACCCGCATGGCGCAATAGCAACGGTATAGCCGAGACAGAGGCTGCCTGTCCGGCGCTAACCAGCGACTCATGTAAACGACTGGCCGGCGAACCGGCCAGCAACCCGCTCATTAAGCCCATGGCCGCTATTTGCTTGGCATCGACCGAATTCGGTAACGGATAAAATAACGAGACGGAAGCAACATCGCCGTCGCCGCGAAAACTCGTTTGCGGGTCGCCGCTCTCCAACTGGGACGCCGCTTGGAATGCGGGCGCTTGCCCAATTTTGGGCGATTCAATCTCACCAAAATGAGTGTCTAATTGCTTCCAGGTTGCGGCCGCGTCAAATCGGCCGGTAATCACCAACAGCGCATTGTCGGGACGATAGTGTGTCCGATAAAAAGCCCGGACGTCGTCGATGGCGATACCGCGTAATTCGGCTTCGTTACCTATCGGCGGACGTAAATAGGGGGCAAAGCGCGTGACAACCGGCAGTATTTGTTGCGCTAATTTTTGCCGATGATTGCTATCGCCAAGTTCCTTTTCCCGCAATACCACGGGCAATTCCCTGGCAATATCCGTTTCCGTAAGCGTCAGTTTATGCATGCGCAAGGCCTCTTGTTCCAGCAGCCAGTTTAGAGTGGGCTGGTCGCTGGAAAAGGCCGTGTGGTAGATAGTGCGGTCGAAATTGGTATTGCCGTTATAGGCAATGTTGCGGCGCGCCAGCTCGCTAACCAGCGAATGATTGCCCTGCGTCGTCGGCGCGTTAAACAGCAAATGCTCCAGCAAATGCGCAAGGCCCGACTTTCCCTCGGGATCGGCGAGAGAACCGCTGAAATACACCAGCGTCACCGCCGTCTGTTCGGCCGTAATATCGGGAACCAACACGGCCCGGAAACTGTTCTCGAATCGCCGTTCGACTGCGCCGTATTTCTCGGCGGCGGCGCTGTTTGTATTATTTTCTGTGGCGTGCCCGGTAATAACGTTGACGAAAGTTAGTATTAAAAATGCTATTGAGGTCGAGCGGGTACAGTTCATGGGTAAGATTCCTTTCCATGGTTGGATAAGTCGAGGTTTGTTAAATGATGAAAGATGGCGTTAGTCATGAACGGCCGAAATAAGCCATAGCGCCGGAGTGGCAATGATGATCGCACCGCCATTTGGGACCAACATACCGTTAGCGTTGGTTCGTTTGATATAAGACGCAAAGCTGATAAATAAAACGGTGATGGCGATACGCGTGAATACAATCCCGAAGACAAGCCACGACGACCAGGATCTCGCCAGCAGGATGTCGCCTTCCAAGCGTCCGGTCTGCGCTGCCATGGCTTCCGCGCGATAAAGATTCGTCGAGAACATTCGTCCTGCCTATCGAATTTCGATGTTTGACAGAAAGGCGTTTCGTTGGGCCGGCTTAGGAATTTATCCCTGGTGCCGCGTTCGGGCTGAGCGCGTCGAAGCCTGAGCTGCTTGGCCCTTCAGTACCCTCAAGGGCATGGAGGCTAACGGTGTTTAAGGGCTGGATTAATAACGTAGAGATAAAAATCAGCTGTTGGATGGCGTTTGCGGCTGTAGTGAGAAAGCTGGAAACGAAATGGCGGCTAGCGAAAAATGATTTGGTCATAAGGTCCCCTGGATGAATTGATTAGCACCGTGAGGGCTGGCTAGTCAGGAGACATGGCTGGCAATACACCTTCTGCGTGAAGGCTGAGTGGACTTTAAGAAAATCGCTGCTGTTTGTCAACTCATCTTTTATGTAGCCCGCTAGGGATTTTAGGATGGCTGGGATATTTCATCGTCCGTTGCCAGGACGGCGCAACGGGATCGATTATTCAACCGCGCTTACTTACCACGGGTATTCCGTTTGCGCTGAGCGCGTCGAAGTCCATGCCGGCGCGCCCTTCGACAGGCAAACGGCATTTTAGGGCCGGGTGAATAGACTATTCCGGCGGAACTCGCCCGCCGGAATTGCCGCTTACCAGTTGTAACGCAAACTCGCCAACACGTTGCGGCGGTCGCCGAAATAGCACGAGCCTTCGCCGCAAGTCGTCACGTACTCGCGGTCGAACAAGTTACTGATATTCACGCCCACCCAGACTGGCTATACGTGAATTTACAAACCACTGTCGAGGGCTTGCTTGACAATTGGCGCCACGGTGGCCGGACCAATACCACGAATTAAGCAGTATTTCGATTGCAGCCAAACCGATAACTGTTTTTGCCCCTTGCTGGCGTTACAGCCGCAGCAACACGGGGCGATATTTTCTCTAGTGATGATTTTAGCGTCGTTAATAATGTGCTCCCAACTGGCCGCTGACCGTCGAGAAACCTGGGCTGGTGTGAACATAACACCGCAATAGACACAGACTTTGTCTCTTTCGCGCACTTCGTGTTCAAGCCAGTCTGGAATGTTCCATTTATTGGTCATGCTCGGGCTCGTCAATTTGACTCAGTGTGATTGTGCGTTGGTATTCATGTATCCGCGTGGGCACAAAAAACATGCTGACCTTGGCTAACGTGCAGCTAACCGGTGCTGCGCAGCTTTGTCGCGTAGTGCCCAGCGACCGAAGGGCGCGAGGTTGAGCGCTATGTTAGGGCGATAGCTGCGACGATTGTGCATCAAGGATGTTTTTCAAGAACGGAAACTCTTGTAAGCAAATCGCATCAATTTGAGAACGAAGCAGGTCATCGCCACTATTGTGTTTTCCGAGACTGAGATAGTAGTTCTTGCCTTCGTGCTTAGCAAAAATTAGCCATTCGCCAGTAAGCGCCTTTTTATTTATAAGGCGTTCCCAGTTGGATGCTATTGCATCATGTGCAATGTGCGCTACGTCCGCTTCCGTGACATACCATTCTTCGCCAGAGGCTTCTGCGTCTGCAATCTTTTGCTTAAACCACGGAAGACCAAATTTATCGATGCCTCTTTGGATATTGTGAGTCATGCTTGGTAACCCGTCTTCAAGGTAGTGCTGATGCCACAATCCTTGAAGCGGAGGGTACTTGAACGGGGTTGCCGCCTTTAGTCCTTTCGCCACCTCAACGCCCTCTAAAACTCGAATTTGGTTCACGACTTTTGCCGGATTAAGCATTCCAGATCGAGTTGCGCCAAATAGTTCGAGCAAAAGCAAAAAACTATATCTGCCCGCAACGACCGATTCGAGACCAATTGCTTCGGCGAAAGATAGCAACTCTGATGTAGCATCGGTGCCATCACTACGGGTTGCTTTGAATCGTGGGCTCGACATTGTTTGGGCGGCTTAGCGTTTGAAATAAGGGGTGAGCGGAAAGCTGCGAAGCAGCTTGTAGCGAGTCTCCTGGATTGAATTGTTGGGTGTCACTAGGCGCTCACCAGTCCATCTCAATCGAGCTCTCTGTCTTGAGGTAGCGAGCGCCTTTAAACTGCTTGATGTACGGCTGAGCTCTGACGTTGTTCATGAGTCTCCAAAACCATTGCTTTGGAACATCAGCTTGGATATTTTCAGGGTATTCATATCGATATTGACCGGTGTCGCTTGAAACAAGGGTGTAAGAACGAACGAAAGTTGGCCAAAGGTAGGATTGCAAACCCCATCGAATATTGTTTAGCAATTCAGAAAGCCATGTGCCGTAATAAATGAAATAATTTTCAGACAAATGCTCTCTGAAGTCATCCAGTGCGAGGGGAATTTGCTCCTGTGATACGGGGTGGCCGTGATCGTTGAGTATTTTTGCGACATCTCGCGATACTCCGGTAAGGCGCGCGAGGTTGTGCTTTGAATGGTTGCCAGAAATACTTAAGAATTCGAACCTAGAGACCAATAGCTTGGCCTCGGTATCCAGCGTTGGCAACCAGAGAGATATTTCTTTTTTGTGCTGCAACCAAGCCTCAAGCGCCTCTACGGCTTTTTGCAGTTCTGTGACACATCCATTGACATCAAAGTGCTTGGTTTCGCATGCCGCCTTGAGAACAGATATGCAGGAGCCGGGAATGCCCGTTAGGCTTTTATCGCCCTTTTCCTTTACGAAGTCGAGAAGACGAATTAGGAATAGATCTCGATGAATATGCGTATGGAACCGAACTTCTGCCTCTCCCGGATATTCTGATACATCACATAGTGTGAGTAGAGCATGGTTTGCCATATCGCCAATTGCCTCTAGGCATATGCACAAACCAATGGTTTCGCGCTCAGCACTGCTGTAGGTCATGGTGATGCCCAACGTGTAGCTAAGGGGCTGCGCGCTTTTGCGCAGTACCGCTTGAGCGTAGGGTTAGGGAACTTCATTTCGGAAGCTCCTGAAATTGTGGAAGGTTGTCCGTTATATCGTGCCACGGAGCCTTGCTGCCGACGAAAGCATGAAGCATTGGTTTTAACTTTGGGTCATCGTCGAGAGCGCCCAGCGGCAAGCCAAACACGGAAGGATTTTGATCGAAGCGACTCAGAAGCGGAGAGCCGCACACACGACAAAACCCGCGATGGTTACCTGGTGAAGAGTCAAAATACGTGACGAGTTCCTCGCCTTGCACCCATTTGAAATCCGAAGCGTTCACACTGGCTCGACTACGGAATGCGGCACCGTGAGCTTTGCGGCACATTGAACAATGGCAGTTCAATGCGCCAGATAACTCGCCGGAAATTTCGTATTTAACACCTCCGCAGAGGCAACTCCCATGATGCATCATTGTCTCCCTAACTAGTAATTAAACAGTTTCCGTATATCACCAAGCAAATACGGATTTTTTTAATAAGTGATTGGTTAGCATTGGATTTTCCTTTCTGTATACCATTCGGCAATCAAAACTAATGCCCGATAACTGAGCAATCTGCGTCTTTGAATCACTGGAACCATCGATTGCAACAGGGCTAGTGTCTGCTGCCAGTTTATTCGATTTTTCTCCCAACAACACCATCGCCATGCCGAAAAATCTGTGGCATTGAATCGTAAGGCGCCGCCCTCCCTGGCGGCTTTTGTTAACGCATTCCTCCGAACACGCTAAATCGGTCAACAATCCGGAACGGCCGATTGGCTGTGGCATTGCCGTAGGCCTCATTGCACCGCAACGCCCGGCGCCACTTGCCGCCGCGGAATCACCAACGGCGCGTCCGGGATTTGCGGATGACTACCGATGCTGACCGGGTAAGCGAATACTTGCCGGATCAGCTCGCTGTTCAGGGTTTGCGCCGGCGTGCCGATGGCGGCCTGCCGGCCTTGGTGCAGCAGGGCGATGCGGTCGGCATACAGCGCGGCCAGGTTCAGGTCGTGCAACACCGCCAACACCCCGGCCTGTTGTTCGTCGGCGAAGCGGCGGGCGATGGCCAGCACCGCGTGCTGGTGGGCCAGGTCCAGCGCCGAGGTGGGTTCGTCCAGCAATAAATAGCGGTGCAGCGGGTCTTGCGGCTCCCAGATTTGCGCCAGTACCCGCGCCAGTTGTACCCGTTGGCGTTCGCCGCCGGACAGCGTGGTGTAGATGCGCTCGGCCAGATGGCCGGTATCGGTCAGCGCCAGCGCCTGTTCGGCGATGGCCTGGTTTTGCGCGGTACTGTGGGTTTTGCGTTGCGGGCTGCGGCCCATCAATGCCACGTCGCGCACCGTAAAACGGAACGCCAGTCCGGCACTTTGCGGCAATACGCCGCGCAGCAACGCCGCCTGTTGCGGCGGCCATTCCGCCAGCGGCCGGCCGTTCATCAATACCCGGCCGGCGAACGGTACAAGCTCGCCGCTCAAGGCCCGCAGCAAGCTGGATTTGCCGGCGCCGTTCGGGCCGGCCACGGCCAGCACTTCACCGGGGCGCAGTTCCAGCGTCACGCCGTCCAGCAAGGTTTTCGCGCCGGCGCGCAGGGTCAGATCCATGGCTTGCAGCATGTCAATGGCCCATCAATTTTTGCCGGAACAGCAGCCACAGAAAAAAAGGACTGCCGAGCAGGCCGGTGACGATGCCGATTGGGATTTCGGCCGGTGCCGCCAAAGTGCGAGCCAGGTAGTCGGCGCAGATCAACAATAAGGCGCCGAGCAGCGCCGACGCCGGCAACAGCCAGCGGTGGTCCGGCCCCAGCGCCAAGCGCAATAGATGCGGCACCACCAGGCCGACGAAGCCGATCACGCCGGACAAGGCCACCGCCGCGCCGACGCCGAGCGCGACCAAGGCCACCAGGCCGGTTTTGATGCGTTCCACCGGAAATCCCAGATGGCCGGCTTCGGCTTCGCCGAGCAGCAAGGCGTTCAAGGCATCGGCCAGCCACGGCAACAGCAGCAGATTGGCGAGTAAAAACGGCGCGCCGATGGCGACGCCGTCCCAACTGGCGCCGTTGAGGCTGCCCAGGCTCCAGAAGGTCAAGCTGCGCAACTGGTCGTCGTCGGCCAGATACACCAGCAAACCGGTGGCCGAACCGGCCAGCGCGTTGATGGCGATGCCGGACAACAGCAGCGAGGCCAAGTCCAGCCGGTCGCCGCTGTCGGCCAGTCGGTATACCAACCAACTGACCCCAAAACCGCCGGCGATGGCCGCGACCGGCAATAAATAGGCACCGAACGCGCCGGTCACGGCGCCGAACAGGCTGTCGCGCAAGACGATGACCGCCACCGCGGCCAGCGCCGCGCCGCTGGAAACGCCGATCAAGGCTGGGTCGGCCAACGGATTGCGGAACAAGCCCTGCATCGCCGCGCCGGATGCGGCCAAGGCGCCGCCGACCAATAAGCCCAACACCAGGCGCGGCGCGCGAATCGCCAGCAGCACCGCTTGCTGGTCGGCGCCGAACGGCCAGGGCAGGGCGATACCGAAGCGGTCGGCGACGATGGCGACGGCCTGGCCGACCGAGATCGCGACCGCGCCGCTGCCCAGCGCGGCCAAGGCGGCGACGGCCAGCAGCACTGCCAGTAGCCAGCACAGGCCGGCGCGAGTCAAGGCCGGTTTTAGTCTAAGACGCGGTCCGGCTGTCGCGGCCTGGACATGGACGGTCATAGCCCGTCACCCGCGTCGGCGGCGACCGCCGGTTCGCCGTGCAGTTGTTTGGCCAGATCCAACACGGCTTGGCCGCTGTGCAAGCCAAAGCCGAGCAAGGCCAGGGTATCGACGACAAACACTTTACGCTGCCGGCCGGCCGGGGTTTGGGCGATGCCCGGTTGTTGGTAGAACGCCTCCAGGCCGCCGATGGCGTTGGCGGCCACGTCGGTTAACAGAATCACGTCCGGCGCAGCGGCGACCATCGCTTCCGTGCCGATCGGTTTGTTGCCTTGCAGCTCGCCGACGGCGTTGGCGGCGCCGGCCAGCGTTAACACCGCGTCGGCGGCGGTGCCGCGGCCGGACGCCAGCGGCGCGCCGTGGGCCACCGCCATCAAAAACAGCACCTTGGGCTGCTCGCCGCGTTGCGCGCGCCACTGCGCCAAGCGGTCGAAGTCGGCTTGCACCTGTTTGGCCAGTTCCCGGCCTTGCTCGGGCTTATCCAGCAAGGCGGCGACGGCGCCGATTTTGGCGGCAATGCCGGCGGCGGAATAATCCTCGGCCAGGGTTTCGATCCGCACCCCGGCCGCGCGCAATTGCTCCAGCACCGCCGGTGGCCCGGCGTGAGCGCTGGCTAATAGCAGGTCCGGGCGTAGCGACAGCACGCCTTCCGCCGACAAGCTGCGCATATAGCCGACTTGCGGCAGCGCCTTGGCGGCGGCCGGCATCAGGCTGGTGCTATCGACGCCGACCAGGCGCTCGGCGTCGTCCAGCGCGTAGACGATTTCGGTCAACGCGCCGCCGACCGAGACGATGCGGCTCGGCCCGGCGGCATGGGCCGGCGCGGCGGCGGTTAGCCAAAGGACGGCCGCGCATGCGGCTCGCGCCAGTTTATGGCTTAGGGATGTGGTCTGTTTCATGTTCGGTTTTTCGTTTGATTTTTAATCCGGCTCTTAAATACCCGTTCCCGCTGTCGAGGGGCGTTCCAGCTAGGGCTTCGACAGGCTCAGCCCGAACGGGATACCGGAAACATGCAGCCGGATTTTTAGGCTGCTTGGTCGTGGCCGGTCCGCCTTACGCCGGTGATTCAGCCGGTTCGCGGGTCTGGTGGCCGACGTCGTTGACGTGGCGGATTTGCGCCAGATCGTCGCCTTCTATCGCAAATGCCTTGGCAAAGCCTTGCACGAAACTGCCGCGCTGCGGACTGAGGCAAAACAGATGAAAGTCCTGCATGTTTTGTAACTGTTTCATGAAGGCGCCGAATTTTTCTTCGAATAAAACCATGATGTAGGCAAATGCTTCGGAATCGCGGTCGATTTCGCCGGCCGAGCAGTGATAGGTAACCCGCTGGCGGGCGAACAAGTGCGCGGCTTTATCCTCGTCTTCGACGAATAACAGACAAACCCGGCCGTTGGCCAGCAGATTGCGGGTATGGGTGGCTAGTTCGCTGACGTACACGTAATATTGGCCGTCGTGGCGGATATAGGCGGCGTAACTGGCTTCGGGCTCGCCGGAGCCGCTGACCGTGGCCATAAGCACGGAGGAAAATGTTTGCGGCAGCGCGGTATAGGCTGCTCTGACTTGTTCGAGATCGATGGTCTTGTCGTTCATGCGGGTTTCCTGTTTTGAGTGTATAAATAAAATGCAGTGGCTTATGGACCTAGGTAGAGACGCAAAATTTTGCGTCTCTACCCTAAACAGGCCCTATGACCGGCAAGGCTAATAGCAAGTCGCGCCACAAAGCACTTTCTCCGTCGGCTTCGTCGAATTGGCCGACAATGGTCAAGATGGTCTGCTGGTTTTGGTCACGAACCAGCAGGCCGGTCAAATCCCGCTGCTTGTAAGTGAGTTGGACGATGTCCGCGCCGGCCACGGCCATTTCGTTAAGGTGCAGATTGAAACCCTGATCCAGGACATTGAACCAGGGTCCGGTAATTTTCAGGTTTTGAATCGGGCCGTCGTGCAGTTGCATCGCGCCGGGGTTGCCGACTAGAACTTGTATCGGCAACAGTAGTTCCGCCAGTTGCCGCATGAGCTCGCGTAACGCCGGCGTGGCAATCCGGCCAGCGAGAACAGCCTCGGGCGTGTTGGCAAGCAGCAAGCGCTGCCAGTGTTCCGGTAAATCCTGTGATGAGGCGATGGCGCCAAGCGCCGGCTTGGTGCTGTCGGTGGGTAGTGCCAGATAGGGCGACTGATCGTCGGCACGAAAGATGTCGACCAAGCGCCGGTAAAGGCCGGCATCGGCATGTTCGGTCAGATAGATCTTATGCACCGCTTCGCCGGTCGTGTCGAAAAATTGCAGGCTGTGGCGCGGGCCGAGATGGGTTTCTTCAATCACTGCGAAACTCGAATGCCAAACGCCGGTCGATAGGCACAGTTCGATATGGTGTCCGGTAATCAGGATAAAGTCGCCGCATGGACATATATCCTCGTAGAGCCCGATTTTTTCGTGCACCGCAAAAGCGTTGCGGGTCAAGGCCATCACCGGGCCCAGCGTGCCTACCGCGCCCAGCAGTGCGGGCCAGTGTTCCCGCAAACGGATGACCAGGTTGCCGCAGTCGGTTGCCAGCAGTTCGGCTTCGCTGACGCCCAAAGTCGCTGCGGCATCGCGAATCCGCATATGCGGATGATCGGCGCGCAGGTCTTGCCACGCTTGTTTTAAAGTGTCCGCAATCGATACGGGATGTTTAGTCATGGATTTTGCCATTACGCGGAACTCCGTTAAGCGAATGCGCTGCGAGTTTTCAGGGCAGCTCAGGTTAGGGACTTTGCAGCCGGGCCGTGCGGCCCGGCTGCAAAGCGGTTACAGGCCGGCGCTTATGCCGCCAGGCCTTTTTTACGATTTAAACCCAGCAAGCCCATGAAGCCGGCACCGAACAGCCATACTGCGGCAGGCAGCGGCACGCTGGTTACGGGATCGGCGCCGGGACCGATGTCTATAGCGACTTGACCCAAACTCAAGCTATGTTCGGCACTGCCAAACGAAAACAAATAATTGCTAGCCGGTCCGGATAAATCCCAATAAGCCAGGTATTGCACCAGCTCGACCGGGCCGAACGAACTTTCGTAGCCGTCATCGTAGAAAGTTTGTGTCGCGAAGGTCGGCGCTACGCCATTCAGTAATAGGCTGTTGTAGTCCATCTGTATGCCCCAGGTTTCGAATTGCATGACTGCTCTTAAGGGCTCGTTGGTGGTAGAGCCGCTTAGCGAAGCCGTGAAATTCTCGGTGACGCTGAAGCTGTAAAGATTGCCCGATCCGGCCGCGAATGTGCCTGCGTTCCAGCCGATATTGGCGTCGGTGGTGCCGGCGCTGCCCACATCGGGAGCCGCGGTACGGATGCCGGGATAAGAGTTATCGACGAAGCTGTCCCATTCCGCGTAAAGCGTCCCCGTATCACCTCGGTTCCAGTTGCCCCAGCTGGCTTCGCTTGGGGTGTCGAAGCCATAGCCGGCTGCGTAAGGGTCGGGGCCATTGGTCAAGTCGGCCGAAGCGCTGCCGGAAACGGCCAACAGGCCGGCGATTAAGGTCAGTTTTTGTGCAGTTTTCATGGTTGGTTTCCTATGTAAATAAGTTGACGCATCTCTTCACCGCGAAGACGATCCGTTGCTTTGGTCTAAAATAGCGTCCGCCGCTTCGGCCCCATGCCGGCTATCCGCGCTGGCCAATGGCCTTTGCGGTGGCGGAAATTTAAAACTCAGTGCGGCTCGCGGCATTCGAGTAGCGGGTTGCTATCGCGATTGCCGTTCGGCGCGCTTTGCATCTGAAAGTCCAGTACATAGCGGTACTGTTTGCCGCAATAGATGATCACTTCCTTTTGCCCGCGTTTTAACAAGCGCATCTCTATCCGCAATTCGCCAAAGCCTTCGTGCTCCAGCAATTCTTCGAACAACGTTTCCAGTTTTTTCTGGGCCTCTTTCTTGGCCCTGTAGCCCTTGGTCATCAGATTGTTCTCCGTCAAAAAGCCAGTTTTACCGTGACGCCGAGATTGCGGCCGGGGCGTGAATAGCGGTCGGCCCAGTAGCGGGCGTCGGCGAAATTGCCCAGCGTGGTATGCGGATCGCCGGCGCGGGTGTTGATGTCTTCCCAGTCGATATATTTCTTATCCAGCAGGTTGAATACCCCGACATTGAACGAGAGATGCTTATTGGCGTTGTAGTAGGCATTGAAATCGACGACCCCATAACCGCTGGGCAGGAATAGGGCGTCCGTCGGCGCCGTATTGGCTTGTTTGGCGCCGACCAAGGTCAGGTTCAATTCCGTGCCCCAATCGCCGCCGGACTGGTCGTAGCGCAGTCCGACGACGGCCTTCATCGGGCTGATTTGTCTTAAGGCGTCGTCGTCGCTGCGTTGGCTCTTGAGATTCAAGCCTTCGGTGAAGGAGCCGCTGAATAGCAGGCTGGCACCCGACAACGACGGCAACAACCAGTCCAGATAAAACCGGCTTTTCATTTCGATGCCCTGGATGCGGATCGGGTCGGCGCTATTGACGTTCTGGTAAGTGGTAAAACCCAGCGGCGGACAAGCCGCGCCGGCCGGGTTACAAATCACCGCGTTGTAGATGAATTGCTGGTAATCGTTGCGGAACAAGGTGACGTCGAATTGCCCGGCCGCGCCTTGGCCGCGTAGCCCAACTTCCGCGCCGACGCTGGTTTCCGGCTGAATGTTGTAATTGGGCAGATTGGTGTATCCACCGGTGATATTGGTAAAACCGAGATTGCTTTCGCTGAAGTTGGGGCCGCGAAAGCCATGCGCATACTGGCCGTGCACCGTGAATATCTCGTTGAGGTGCAGTAAGGCGCCAAATCTGGGTAACAAGGCATTCGCGTCGATGATCATGGGTATTACCGGGTCGGCGCCTTCGGCAACCGCTGCCGCGGAGGCTTTATCGAACAAATAATCGGGCTTGGGTAACAAGCGAAAATATTCCCAGCGACCGCCGGGGATCAGCTCGATACGTTTGTCGAACAAGCCGATGTGGTCTTCGAGGTAAGCGCCGGCCTTGGTGACGGTGGAGAGGGGAAAGTCGCGGACCGGAAACTCGTCCGGCGTCACGGACTTGCTGATCCGGCCCTTGGGACAAATGTTATTCGGCCGGCCGGTGCGCGGATTGACGGAACCGCTGACGCAGGTATAGCTGCCGTCGCGTTGTTGCGTTATGGCGTTTTTACTGATCTGGCCGCCGTATTGCAGCGCATGCGCGGTCTCGCCTACCACAAAGTTTTTCCCCAGTTTCAGTTCGCCGCCGAAATCGTCGTTGGCAAAATCGAAAATCCGTTCGGTGAGCGTGTTGCCGTCCACGTTGGCAGTGCGATCTTGCCGGGTGATTTGGCCGGTGGCGGATTTTTGCGTATAAAACTTCCAGAGCACGTCATCGAACAACGGCGTATCCAGGTGCTTTAGGGTGTGGTCCAGCGTCAGCCGCCAGCGCGATTGGGTATCGGTGGTGAGCATGCTGTTGACGTTGCGCAAGCTGATGTCGGCACCGCGCAGATACAAAGCGTCAATATCGGATCGGCTGTCCAGCCATTCGCCGGTCAGACGCAACACGTTGTCGTCGTTAAATCGATAGAGCAGTTTAGCCAGCAGATTGTAGCTGCCGTTTTCTTGCGGGCTGGGCGTGGTGCGGCGACCGTCGGCGAAATCCGCGGTGCCCTTATTGTCGGTTTCGTTGCTTTGGTTGTGGGTGAATAGCGCCATGGCTTCCCAACCGTCCAGCGCGCCGGCCACGGTGCCGGTTTGCACGAAGCCGTTGTCGGTGGTGTTGTAATTCAGTTTCAGGCCGGTGTAATAATCCTTGCCGAATACGTTTAAGTAATCGCGCGGGTCTTTGGTGACGAAGTTGACGGTGCCGCCCATCGCATCGCCGCCGTAATAGGCCGATCCCGAACCACGGACGATTTCCACGGCTTTTAAGGCGTCCATGTCTACGGCGTTGCGGTTGGCGCTGGCAAACGAGCCGATGCGAAAGGCTTCCGGCAGGCGTACGCCGTCGATCTGCATCAACACCCGGTTGCCACCCAGGCCGCGTATGGTAAAGCCGCTGGCGCCGAAGCGCTGCGGGTCGTTGCCGACATTGACACCGGGTTCGTAACGGATCAAATCCTTGATGTTGCGCACCATGCGTTGTTCCATGGTTTTGTCGTCTATCGTCGATTGAGTACCGGGCGGCGCGGCGACCGGTTTGTCGGCTTGAGCTTTGACCTTGACGGTTTCAAGTTCCAATTCCTCGGGCAATTCAACCAGCTCGGGCTCGGCGGCCAAGGCCGCACCGGCCAGCAAGCACAGCAGCCCGCCAAGCAGGGCGCGCCAGCAAGCAGGGTGATGTCCGGAGCAGGCCGCCTCGGGGCAGTTGTGCACAGTTAGTAATAGATCAGTCGGTTTGGGTGCCATGGCATACAGTGGTTACTGCTGGCTGCCTGGCACGACGGCTAGGGGGGCTGGCGGGTTAATTTAATCAGTTGTTGTTTGGCGTTTCCGCTGTGGCGGAAACGCCGGTTTTTTCAAATCACCTTGCTGGGGACATAAAGTTAAATGTTAAACAGACCTTTAAATTCACTGGTGTCGTCATTCCCGACCGCGCCGGAACGACGATATTCGAGGGTCGGGTTAACAATTGTTAAGTTCATCCCCCTCTTTGAAAAAGAGGGGGCAGGGGGAGATTCTCCAAACCCGTCCCCTCACTCCCGTTTGTCCCCAATCGGTCCGTTGTCGCAATCACCGGAGTTACTCTTCGACGACAACAATCCCAGGCCGCAAACCGCCGCCGGCAGGCCCAACAAGGCCCAGGACGCGGCATCCCAGGCGCCGTCGCCAATCAATGCCGCCGCCAGACCGGCCGCGCTGGTCAAACCCAGCGCCAGCGGCAGGCGCCAGATTTGCCAAAACGTGCGCAGGCTGATGGCCCGCATCAGGCCGCCGCCCCGGCAACCGCCGGAAGCCGCCAGCGCCGCTGGGCCAGCCATAAGTGCACGCCGCTGATCAGCACTGCGATGGCAATTAAATCCAATACCAGCCACAGGCATTTCAGCGGCAGGCCGCCGTAATTGCCGAAGTGCAGCGGTTTAGACAGCAGCAAGGCTTTGACGTAAGCCGGCAGTTCGCGCTGTGCCAATACTTCACTGGTCGCCGCGTCAATCAGCACCGGCGTCAGCAATTGGCTGGTCAGCGGCGTATTGCCCTGCAGGAAGGCCACGAACTGGCGCGGTCCGGCGAATTCGTTGCCGGGGAAGGCCATAAAGCTCAGGGCCATGTCCGGCGCGGCGCGTAAGGCCGCCGCCAGTGCCGCGCCGGCCCGGCCTTGGCCGTTGACCGGCGCTTGGCCCTGGTAGGGCGCCAGCATCGCCGCCAGTTCGCTGTCCTGCCAACGCTGAAAAATCGGTTCGGCCACGGTGTTGACGACGCCGGTCAAGCCGACCACGGCCAGCCAGACCAGGGTGGCGATACCGAGCAGGTTGTGCAAATCCAGCCAGCGCAGCCGACTCGAACCGGCCCGGCGCACCGTACCGAACGGCAATTTAGCCATGTGGTAGTGATACAGCACGGCGCCGGAGACCAGCGACGCCAATAGCAGCAAGCCCATCGCTCCGAGCAGCAGGCTGCCGGGCAAGCCGGCGAACAAGTCGTAATGCAAGCGAAACATCAGGTTGATAAAGCCGCTGTCCAGAGGAACCGCGTGCAAAAACTCGCCGTTGCGGGCGTCGTACAGATAAAACGCACTCACGTCGCTACTGGCCGCGGTTTTACCGAGCCGCACCGACCACAAGTCCGGCTCCTCGGCGTCGCCGACCAGAAATTGCACGGTGTCGCCGGGCCGGCGGGCCAAGGCATCGGCAACGATGGCGTCGACGTCGGCTTGGCGCTGGTCGTCAGGCCGTTCGGGTACCGCGATATTTCGGCCCAGCGCCAGATCGATTTCCTCGGCAAAAATCAACGGCAAGCCGGTCAGGCACAACAGCAGCATGAACAGCGTACAGACCAGGCTGGTCCACTGGTGGACCCCATACCAAACTTTGAACGTTGATCTGGCGGACATGTTTACCAACCCTTAGAAACTGTACTTGACCGAACCGGTGATCACCCGGCGCATGCCGTAAGTGGCGAAGCCGTCGGCCGGAGTGCCGTAATCGAAGGCCGACGTCACATGTTTCTTGTCCAGCGCGTTTTGCAGGTTGAAGGCCAGTTGTAGTTGCTTCCAGGTGTAATGCAGACTGGCGTCGAACAACACGTAACTCGGCACCTCGCTGGTGTTGCGGCCGTAATAGTTGTTGCCGTACGAGGTGCCGATGTATCGGGCGCCGCCGCCGATGCCCCAGCCCTTGGCCGGGCCGTTGGCCAAGGTGTAATCGGCCCATAGCGTGGCCTTGTGGTCCGGCACGTACTCCAGGTGCTCACCGACTTCGCTGGCAAACGAGCTCTTCGTGACGGTGGCATCCAAGTAACTGTAACTGGCCGTCACATTCAGGCCGTTATCCAGACTGGCCAAGCCCTCCAATTCGATACCGCGCGAATGGGCGCTGCCTTTCTGCACGTTCTGGAAACTGGTCGGGTCGGTGGTCAGGTAGTTGTCGCGGGTCAGGTCGAAATAGGCCAAGCTGACGAAACTTTGTTGGTACCTGGGTTGGTATTTGACGCCGAATTCGTATTGTTCGCCGGTTTCCGGCTGGAACGTTTGCCGGGTTAGGGCGTCTCGACCGAGCGCCGGCAGGAAGGAGGTAGCGTAACTGAAATACGGCGCCAAGCCATTGTCGGCCAGATAGACCAAGCCGGCGCGACCGGTCGCCTTTTCATCCTGCTGGCCGCTGGCCGATCCGCCCAAACGATCCGTGGTGGCGCTGTCGGCCAGATCGTAACGGCCGCCCAAGGTCAGCCGCCATTGCTCGGTCAGTTTAATTTGATCCTGCAAATACAAACCGATCTGGTTCTGCACCGAGACGTCGTTTTGGTAAGGCGACGCGGCCGGCACCGCCGCGCCGTAAACCGGCGCGTACAGATCAAGATTCGGCGCGCGACCGAACGGCAACACATAGGTCGCGTCGGTATGTTGAAAATCCAGGCCGGCCAGCAAGGTGTGGGCAATAGGTCCGGTCGCCAATTTCAATTCGGCTTGGTTGTCCAGGCTAAATCCCTGTACGCGGCCGGCTATTTCGTAGTAGTAGCGGCTGATGGTGCGTTGGTCGGCCAATAGTGCCGCCGTGTAAACGCTGCGCGCGTCCAGTGTATTGTTGTAATAGCGGGTGTTTTGCCGTATCGCCAATTTGTCGTTAAAGCGGTGTTCGAATAGGTAACCGACCGAAAACTGTTCGCGATCATACCGATCAACGGCCGGTTCGCCGGTGAAGCGGTTGCTGGGCAGTGGCCCGTTCGGATTGCCGAACAAGGTCCCTGCCGCCGGATAGCGTTGCGATGGCTGGGTTTGGTCTTGCTGGTAATGGCTTAAAAAGGTCAGCGTGGTCCGTTCATCCGGCTTCCAGGTCAGCGATGGCGCCAGATAAATCCGGTTATCGTCGATAAAGTCGACTTGAGTTCCGCTGTCGCGGCCCAAGGCCACCAGCCGGGCCGCCAAGCTACCGGGCCGGTCCAGCGAACCGTGCAGATCCAGCTCGCCTTGCAAGCGGTCGTAGTTGCCGGCCTCGAATTTGATGTCGCCGCCGAAGGCGCCGAAGATCGGCTTCTTGGAAACGAAGTTTACTAGGCCGCCGGCGCCGGCTTGGCCGTACAGCACCGAGGCCGGGCCGCGCGGTATCTCGATGCGCTCGGCGCCGAACGGCTCCAGGTTGTAACTGACGGCAAAGCCAGGATTGACCAGCTTTAAGCCGTCCTGAAACAGGCCGGTCTCGGTCACGTCGAAACCGCGTATTTTTAAATAAGTGGTGCGAGGTTCGAAACCGAACGATTCGCTTTGCACGCCCGGCGTGTAGCGCAGGGCTTCCGCGATAGTGCCGACGTTTTGCGCTTCCAGTTGGTCGTCGGTGACCACCGAAATCGACTGCGGCGTTTCCAGCAGCGGCGTGTCGGTCTTGCTGGCGGCGCTGGAGGCGGCCGCCACGAAGCCAACGTCGCGGCGTGTATTGTGGTCTTTGACTTCGACAACGGGTAGGGTGACGTCCTTGTCGGCCGACGAATCCTTGTCGGTATCCTTTGCCGCGGCCGGCGCTGGGCAGAGCAGCGCGGCGGCCAGCGGCAGCGCCGCTATCAGTGCTCGGGTATCCGCCGGCTTTTGCCGGCGGCGTGAATTGGGTTGGGGCATGGGTGCTCCGTCGGGTTAGCAATGTCTTTAAAGTCATGGCTACCTGGCGGAGGCTGGGTGGCGGGTTTGTTACCCGTCAGAAAACGGGTACGTTTTGTATTTCCGGTTTTGGGATGTCCGGCAGACAGGGGTTTACTTCGTTACCATTACAAGGCGGCATCCTTGCCTGGCCTATCTGCCGGACATCCCAAAGCCGGCGAATTTTTTTGTATCTATGACCCCGGTCTTACAAGTTGGCAAAGCGCCGGGGTTTTACGCGCTATTTTTTCTCAGGCTCAGACACGAAACCGATTTTACTGACGCCGGCTTTAGCGGCGTCGGCCAGGGTTTCGGCGACAAAGTGATACGGTACGTTCTGATCGGCGCGGATATGCAATTCCGGTTGCTGCGGCGCTTGGGCGATTTCCGCCAAGCGTTGATTTAAGGCCGCGCGGTCGATTTGTTCCTGATTCCAGAATAACTGGCCTTCGCCGTCCACCGACAGTGCGACCGGGTCGTCGCTGGGCTGCTGTGGCACGCTACTGGCCTTGGGCAGATCGATTTTCACCGCATGGGTCATCAGTGGGGCGGTGATCATAAAAATCACCAACAGCACCAACATCACGTCGATTAACGGGATCATGTTGATTTCGGCGACGGTGTGGCCGCCGCCCTTGTTTTGATCGAAGCCGCCGAATGCCATTAGTGTTCTCCTGTGGCGAAGGCCAGTTCGACGCCGGCAATAGCGGCGGCTGGCGCGTTGGCGATGGTGGCGCCGGTGGTCAGGAAGGCAAACAAATCGTGGGCAAAGCCGTCCAAGCGCGCCAACAACAAGCGATTGCTGCGCACGCAATCGTTATAAGCCAACACCGCCGGTATCGCCACCGCGAGACCTAAGCCGGTCATGATCAGCGCTTCGCCGACCGGGCCGGCGATTTGATCCAGGCCACCCAAGCCGCCTTGGCCGATGTTGACCAGGGCATGGTAAACACCCCAGACCGTACCGAACAAACCGATAAACGGTGCGGTGCTGGCGATGGACGCCAGTGCTGTTAAGCCCCATTCCAGCTGCGCGGTTTCCTCGTCGATGACGCGACGCATCGAGCGGGTGAGGAATTCCGCCGTCGAGCCGGCCTGTTGCAAACCGTGGCTGCCGTGGCGGGCATGATGTTGCGAGGCGGCCAGCGCGTGGCGGGTCAGATTGGAAAACGGGTCGGTTTGGGCGCCGTCGGGCAAGTGGCCGGCTACGTCGCTTAGTGTCTCGCTGGTCCAGAATTTCTGTAAAAACAGTTCGGCGCGGCGGCGGATGCGGATGGCGTGCCAGGCTTTGACGACGATGAAATACCAGCTGGCGACCGACATGATGATCAGCAAGCTGAACAGGAAGGCGCCGACACTGTCGGTTTGCGCCAGGAAATGGTCGAGACTTTGATTGAGTGCCATGATTTATCCTTCGAGAGAGAATGAAACGGGAACCACGACCCAGGCGGAAACCACCTGGTCGCCGCGGCGAGCGGGGACGAAACGCCATTTTTGGACGGTGTCCTGGGCGGCTTGGTCGAGGCGTTCGTGGCCGCTGGATTTACGCAGCGTGACTTGCTCAACCTGGCCTTCGGTATTGACCAACACGCGTAGCAATACCTTGCCTTGTTCGCCGAGTTGCCGCGATGCACTGGGATAGGCCGGGGCCGGGTTGTTCAAGTAGTCGGCGTTCAGGTTGGGCAAGGTCATCGGCGCCGATGCGGTTTCGCTGGTGCTGGCCGAACTGGGTGCCGGGGCAGGTGCGGATGTTGCGGCTGTTGGCGCGGGTTCTGGTCGAGGCGGTTCCGGCGTCGGTTCGGGTGCTGCCATTGCTGCCGGTGCGTGACTGGCGGTCGAGACGAGATTGGGTTTTTTTTCCGGTTTGGGCGGCGTCTTGGGTTTACTGACGGTTTTTTCCGGGGTTGGCTGGGCTTGTTGTACCGGTGGTTTGGCTGGTGCCTGTTGGGTTTGGGTGTCGCCTAGCCACTGCACCATGATAGGTTGCGGCGGAGTAATAGCTTGCAGTGTCTCGCTGTTCGGCATGAGGCCGAACCAGGCTAAATGCAGGCCAAGGGCGATGAGAAAGCCCAGGCCGCGCTCGTTGTATTCGGCTTTTTGTAGTGTGGCTATCGATTTATGTGGCCCGTCGCTGGCTACGAGGCGCATGGGGGCCAGGCAAGCAAGCTGGCGAAAACTGGCGGTCGGTAACATACAGGCCTCTCGATTAACGGATCTGAAAACGATTGGCTGGCTACCCTGAGGCTGGCTGGCTGGTGTTGTCGGGTGTTGCGGTTTATTTGGTCAAAATTAATTTGCCGTTACTGGTAATGCGCAGGCGATATTCGTCGCCTTGATGTTCGATGACAATTTCGTTTTGCGTGCCAAACAGCAACTGGCTGTTTAGACGCGGTCGGCCTTGCGGCAAGTCCGAGGCATCGACCTTAGACGAATGTGCCAATGGTTGGTTTGACGGCGTATTCATAGGCTGCAAAGGGTTGATAAAGAAATACCGAACTCGGTCAATGTGTTGCTACGGCAACTGGGTGAGCGGCTTTGCGCTCCAACAACAGCCCGGTCACGGTTTGCCAGTGTTCCAGTAGCTGCAGGTACATATCGCGGCTTGAGGCACTGTGTTCCAGTTCCGGATGGCTGAGTAGTCGACCCAATTGCTGAACAATCAGATGTGCCAGTTTTGGGTTATGGTGGCCGTTGATGAATTGGGTCATCAACAAACATGTTGCGGCATGAATTTGTGCCACATCCCGGCCGTTCGCTAAGCGGTTAGAGTTATCTTCGAACATGATGACCTCGAGTTGCTGGGGGTTAAGTAAATTGCCGCACACTGGATAAATTAAGAGGCTGTGCAGGTGCGGCAAGGACAGCACGAGAGAAGACTGTCGGATACAAATGATAATGATTATCATCTTTAAGTCAAGGAAAAATTTTCCGGGCAACATATAGCTGGGGCGTTTTTGCAGAAATCGGCGATTTATGGCGTGTTTGTTTTGCGCTTTGCATAGACAAAGCTCAAGTACTGACGGTGTTGAATCTCATAACGCGTCACGTTGACACGTTAGCAAGGCTTTTAGCAGAGGGAAGCGGAAGAAGAGTAGGGCAATCCGTTCGATTGCCCTGCATGATGAGGGATTAAAGCGTTTAGATCCAGTCGGAATCGTCGCTGTCGTCCGGCACGTTATAGTCGGCGTCGCTGAGCGAATAATCGTTTTGGCTATTATCATTGCTGGCTTGCTGTATAGCGTCGTCCCCGTAATAATTGTTGGTCACGGTTTGTTCAGGTGCGGCGCCATGCTCGCCAAAAGCTTGCTGGCCCCAAGCGCTAGAGCTACCATGATGTCCCATCAGACTTTCGATGCCCTGGAACAAAAACGAACCCGCCACCACGCCGGCCGCCGTGGTGGCGACATTACCCAAGAAGCTGGAGCCGCCTGCGCCGCCACCGCCAAAAAATCCGGGCGATTGTTGCTGCACTGGAGCGCCACGCGGCACTTGATAATTGCCGGCACCTGGCACGGTACCACTGTTATTGACCGGTTGCGCCCACGGATCGTTACCCAGAAATCCGCTACGTTGCGAGCCCGCAGCGTTTTGCAATTGATTCTGCAACTCGGCGATTTGCGCCTTAGCTGCCTGCAAAGCTTGGTCTTGCAACAATGCGCGTTGGACCAGCAGATAAGCCGCGTCGGGTTGTTTGGCAACCGCTTCACCGATCAGCGCTTCAGCATCGGCATCTTTGCTCGGAAGCCTTACTTCGTTCAGTTGACTCAGAAACTGGCTGAGTTGGTTGCGTTCCTGTGAATTCATTTAATAACTCCTATGCTGAGCATATAACCCGGCTAACTACCGGCATTGGCAAAGACTTCGAAATGGCTTTAAAGTTTCCTTCACAGTTGGGTGCCACTAAGGAAGTTTCAATAGAAGGATCGAAATAATTAACCGCGACTATTTTTCTTTAAAGCTGTGACGGGGAAGCATACAATCGCCGGCAGTAACGTTCGACCCGCTGGATAGGCTGTTCGCCGACACTAGTATCGATTGCAGTTATAGCTCGTAACGGTTAGTGCCTTTGTGGCTACTAGCCTTTTGATCAGGAGGTTTTTATGCGACACCTTTGGATGATCTTGTTGGCGGGTTTTGCCGCCACCGTGCAGGCAGAAGAAACGCCCAAGCCTGCTGCGCCGGTTGTGCAGGCCGGCAGTGGCGGCTTAGATAATTTACTGGGCTTGCCGCCTGTCCCCATTCCCGCCGATAACCCGCAATCGCTCGCCAAAATTACTCTCGGCGACAAACTTTTCCACGATAAACGATTTTCCATAGACGGCACCGTTAGCTGCGCCAACTGCCACGACGACAAAAAAGCCTTTACCGACAATCTGCCCGTTTCGGTCGGCCATCATGGCCTGACAGGTACTCGCAACGCGCCGACGGTAATTAACGCGGCATACTACAAATCGCAATTCTGGGATGGCCGCGAACCGAGCCTGGAAGCGCAATCCAAAGGTCCGTTCGTCAATCCGGTGGAAGGCGGTTTGCCCAATCATCAAGCCTTATTGGACATCATTCGTGCCGATGTGGAGTATCAAAAAACGTTTAAGGAAGTGTTTGATGTAGCCGATCAGAAACTGACTATCGATCATGTTGCTAAGGCCATCGCCAGTTTCGAGCGTACGCTGGTGGCCGGTAATTCGCCGTTTGACCGGTTTTATTTCAAAGGCGATAAAACGGCTTTGAATGAACAACAACAGCGCGGCTTCAAGCTGTTTCTGGAACAAGGTCGTTGCGTTTCCTGTCATGTTATCGAACAGAATCAGGCCTTGTTCACCGATAGCCGCTTCCACAATATCGGCGTAGGCATTAACGCAGTGCAGCAAGACATCACGCCCCTGGTGCAGGCGTTTCTCGATGCAAAAAATAAAGGCGGAGATGTCGATAAAATTGTGCTCACCGATAAAAAATCCTCCGAGCTAGGCAGGTTTGCCGTTAGCGATTCCTTGGCCGATATTGGCGGTTTCAAGACGCCGACGCTACGTAACATTGCCTTGACGGCGCCTTACATGCACGACGGCAGCCTGAAAACCTTGAAAGAGGTGGTGATTCATTACAACAACGGCGGCGTGACGCCAGCGAGTGCTAAATCCAACGATTTTTTAAGCGGCGGCATCCGGCCTTTGAATCTGACCGACGCGCAAATCGACGACCTGGTGGCTTTCCTGCAATCTTTGACCAGCGCCCAATATGCCCAACCCACCGCTGCAGCGGCTCAATAAGGAGAAAGGTCATGAATATCATCAACAGCAGCCGGCGCAACTTTATCAAAACCGGCGGCGCCTTGGCGCTTGGAACGACTTTGCCGATCAGTCTGGTGGAACTGGCGTTTGCCGACACCGCCGAAAACTTTACCTTTGCCTATATTTCCGACGCCCATATCCAGCATATCAGCGGCAACCGTTTCGTGCGCAATTGGGATCAGGGCTTGAAGCGCGCGGTCGCTGAAGCCAATCTGTTAACGCCCAAGCCGGATTTTGTGATGTTTGGCGGCGATCTGGCGCAACTGGGCAGCAAGCCGGAATTGGACCACGGTGCCGAAATCATGTCCGCGCTGAGCCACAAAGTACATTACGTGATGGGCGAACACGACTATTACCTGGACATGGGCGCGTACTGGGAAAAACTGTTCGGCCCGCAATATCACAGCTTCGATCATAAAGGCGTGCATTTCATCGTGTTGAACAGTATCCGCACCTACGACGACTGGACTTACAAGCGCTGGCCGACCGCTGAGCAGCGGATGTCGGAAATGGCCGGTCTGGATAACCCCAACGGCTCGCCGTTCATGGTCGGCGACGAGCAGCGCAAATGGTTGAAAGCCGATCTGGATAAAGTCGCCAAGACCACGCCCATTGTGGTGTTCTCGCATTCGCCGCTGCAAAAAATTTACAAGGGCTGGAATTTCTGGACCGAAGACGCCGAGCAGATTCAGGCTTTGTTAAAACCGTTCGCCAAAGTCTCGGTGATCTACGGTCACGTGCACCAGATTCAATACAACCAGATCGGCAACATCAGCTTTAATTCGGTAATGGCCACCGCCTGGCCCTGGCCGTATCCATCGACTTACGCCCAAACCGAACAATATCTACCCAAACTAACCGTGCCGATGAACCGTGCCGACCCGTTCCAGGAACGCGACGCCACCGGCTGGCAGTTCATTAATGTCGCCAACGGCCGGGTCGATCTGAATTTTACGCTGTACAACAACAGCGAACGCTCGGTGATTTTCAACCCAAAAGCCAAACATCCCGAAGATCGCGCCTATCAGGCCGAATCCAGCCGGATACCGCCGCAAAACCACTATTAATCAGAGGAGCATGACATGACGAATAAAAAGCTAACTCAATCGATGCTGGTGGTGGCGGTTTTAGGCTCGCTGGCATGGGCGACGGCACCAGCCGACGAATTCAGCACTGCGGATACCGAGCGCTGGCAACAGCAATTCATGGATAGCGTCAAACAAGGCCGAGAGTTATGGACTAGTCCAACGCTGGGCAGCAACGGCGTGGTCTGCGCGCAATGCCACCCCAACGCCGCCAACACCCATCCGGAAACCTACCCCAAGTTCCAGAAACAGATAGGCAAGGTCATCCCGTTGTGGGAAATGATCAATTGGTGTTTGCGCAATCCGCTGGAAGGCCAGCCTTTGGCCGCCGACGATCCGAAGATGATCGCGATTCAGGCTTATGTCACGTACGAACGGCGCGGGGTGAAGTTGGAGCCGGGTAAACACTAATCTAAACAGATTCTCTAAGTGACGCGGGGTCGAATAATCGCCTCTCCTGCCCGCTGTTTATCAATCAGCCTAAAAAGAGCAGTTGGTGTGTGTTCTGGGGCGTTAGTGCTTAGTAATGTCGAAGCATGGACGGCCCACAACGCCTACCTTCGGCTTCGTGCGGAATATAGGTGTTAAAACCAGCGATGCGGTGATTGTAGAAGGGGTAGAAACCGAAGCGCAGCGCTTGTTTCCGGAACAATACGGCTGCCGCCTGCCTGAGGTTTTTGTTCAATAAGCCGGTTGCACTTGATTAACGGTGCTTGGAGATCAGGCAAAAAATTCCCAGGGCAAATACTTATCTGTAGAATCGCGCTTTTTGCCAAGCGATCAGGGGAGCAAAAATCGGATGGGTAGAGCGTATCAAAACCGTAAAGTGTCCATGGCTAAAACGGCTGATGCCAAGGCCAAGGTTTACAGCAAATATGGCCGGGAAATCTATATGGCGGCCAAAGCCGGCGGGATAGATCCTTCGGGCAATTTGACCTTGCGGGGATTGATCGATAGAGCCAAAAAAGACCAGGTGCCTACCCATGTTATCGAAAAAGCCATCGATAAAGCCAAGGGCGGCGGCGGAGAAGATTTCGCGCCTGCCCGTTACGAAGGCTTCGGACCTGGCGGTTGCATGGTGATAGTCGATTGTCTGACAGACAATCCTAATCGCACTTTTGGCGATGTGCGCCTCTGTTTTACCAAAACCAAATGCAAGATCGGCACGCAGGGCGCGGTCAGTCATATGTTCGATCATTCGGCAATCCTGGCGTTTAAACATGGCGACGAAGATGCAGTGCTGGAAGCTTTGCTGAGCGCGGATGTGGATGTGTCGGACATTGAAAACGAAGACGGCAAGTTGACCGTGTTTACCCCCCACGCCGATTACGCCAAAGCCAAGCAAGCCTTGATGGATTTATTGGGAGAGATCGATTTCGAAGCGGATGAAATTCAATTTATACCCAGAAGCGTCACCACGCTTGGTGGCGACGATGTTGCCATGTTCGAAAAGTTTTTAGATATGTTGAACGATCTGGACGATGTGCAAAGCGTTTTTCACGATGCGGAGTATTGAGGGCAATAGCGTTCAGTAAATTGGCAAATGCCTTTTCTAATCGCCAGCACGGTATCAAGAAAAGGCATTTCCGACTTTGATTCGCCTCAGGCAATCCTCCCGGCTTTGCCGCTAATTCCTTCCATATAGTGTAAGTGAGTCCGTGTGAATAGACGTCGGTGACGTCGCCGAGCGCTACGCAAAGATGTTTCCGACTGTTAGTTTATGGTGAAAATGTTACAATTGTTTCTTCCGGTAAAACAAATCATGCTTATTTAGTGGCATTGTTAATAAAACGCATCTATTTTATAGTGTAAGCGTGTTTATTACGGAGTAGAAAAAATGAATGACTTACAAAAAGATATTTTGAATGGTTTGGCGTTTATCACCGGTGTGATAGGTTTTATGTCAGGCGAATTTATCATTTCATCGGCATTATTTGCCTCAACCACTGTTGCCAGCAATATCAACGTAAATCGGAAGAAACACTTAGATTAAACCGGCTTGGAAGAGCTGCTTTAGCGGCCCAGCCGGTTTTAGCAGGGAAACAACGCATCGATTAAGGCCGGGTGTTTTTCCGCGCTTTTTGAGCTTATTGGTGATTTGCCTGCTCATTGACGCTACCCGATAAATGGTTTGCGACGAATTTAAAAGTCTATCTGTTCCGGTGCCACCCGCAACACTTCCTCCATAGTGGTAATACCGGCGGCGACTTTCTCCGCGCCACTTAGCCTTAACGGGCGCATGCCCTCTCGGATAGCCTGACGTTGCAGCAAAAGTGTGTCACAGCCTGTCACGATCAGTTTTTGCAGAGCAGGGTTGTTTTCGAAGATTTCGTAGATGCCGATACGGCCGGCAAAGCCGGTGTTGCGGCATGACTTACAGCCGACGGCTTTGTAAATTTGCTTAGGGCTAGCGACTTTAAACGGCGCGACCAAAGCCTGCCATTGCGCTTCGTCTACCTCTGTCGCGGTTTTGCACTGCCGACATAACACCCGTATCAAGCGCTGAGCCATTACGCCGAGTATGGTTTGCTGGATCAGATAGCCCGGCACACCCAGATTCAGCAAGCGGGTCACCGCAGCCGGTGCGCTATTGGTATGCAGAGTGGAAATCACCAAATGTCCGGTCAACGAGGCTTGTACCGCCATTTCCGCCGTCTCCAGGTCACGGATCTCGCCGACCATGATAATGTCCGGGTCTTGTCTCAGTAGAGTGCGGATGCCGCTGGCAAAGTCCAAACCAATATTGGCCTGGGTCTGCATTTGATTGAAAGCCGGTACGATTTGTTCGATCGGGTCTTCCACGGTGCAAAGATTAATTTCCGATGTAGCCAGCCGTTTTAAGGTCGAATACAAGGTGGTGGTTTTACCGGAACCGGTCGGGCCGGTTACTAGAATGATGCCGTGGGTTTGGCTGGTCATCCGGTTCCAGGTCGCCAGCTCCTGTTTGTTGAACCCCAATTGCTCGTAATCGCGCAGTAACACTTCCGGGTCGAAAATCCGCATCACCAGTTTCTCGCCAAACGCAGTCGGCATGGTCGAAAGTCGCAGCTCGATTTCCTTGCCGTTGCTATTTTGGGTCTTGATCCGGCCGTCCTGCGGCAGGCGTTTTTCCGCAATATTCATTCGGCCCAGAATCTTCAAGCGGCTCAACACCGCATTCATGATCGGCATCGGCAGCTGATAAACATTGTGCAGAATGCCGTCTATCCGAAATCGCACATTGCCTTGCTGGCGGCGCGGCTCGATATGAATATCGCTGGCGCGCTGGTCGAAGGCGTACTGCAACAGCCAGTTGACCAGATTCACCACATGCTGATTGTTGGCGTCCAAATCGGCGCTTTTACTCAGCTCGACCAATTGTTCGAAATTTTGGCCTTCCGCGGCACGGCCATCGTTATGGGTTTGCGCACCTTTCAGCGACTTGGAAAAGTTATAAAACTCGTCCAGATAGCGCTTGATCTCGTCCGGGTTGGAAAACACGCAGCGAATTTTGCCTTGATGCATTTTCGCTAGATCTAGTTGCCAGGCGCGGATGAAGGGTTCGGCGGTAGCCACTACGATTTCATCGGCGTCTATCTTGATCGGTAGAATATTGTAATTGCCGGCGTAAGCCTTGCTGAACAACGCAGTGACGGTGGGTACGTCGATTTTTAGCGGGTCGAAATAGTAATAAGGCATGGTCAGCTTTTTTGCCAGCCATTGGGTCAAGTCTTCCTGAGTCAGTAAATTACCAAGCTGGCCTTGATCGGTGAGCTCGCACTCGGCCAACACTTTTAACGGATGCTTGTTTATATTGATCTTGGCGACCGCGTACTGTCGGCATTTTTCGACATCCTTGGCGGATAGCATGCCGTCCTCTTGCAACCATTTGACCACTTGGTTGATGTCCAGCTTTCTGTCTTCGGATTTGTGTTCTTCCCGCATGCGCCTGATTTGCTATGATGTACGGGGTTTAGTCTAGCCAAATATGCAGGACGCTGCGGATATTTAAGTCCGGGGTGGTGGAATTGCCATGCAAAGCATGGAACACTGTGAAGATGGCTTAGCGATATTTAGGTAAAGGCTATAATGGCGAATCGATTCTTTAATTCAGGGAGAGCTTAAGTCTTAACCCTAAATTTAGAGCTTCCAGCAACAATATACTTTCAGGATTTTTACGTGATGTTTACCCAATTGCATCCAGGCAAAAGCCGCGCACTTTCGGTCGAAGTGTTTTTATTGACAAGCGCATTGCTGATGCCAGGATGCGCTAGCACCGAGAAACACGATGAGCTCTCAGTATATGATGATCCGTATGAAGGGTTTAACCGGTCTATGTACGGGTTTAATATGTCCCTGGATAAATATTTTTTTAAGCCGGTTTCCGATGGTTATAAATTTATTACGCCTGATTTCATGGAAACCGGCGTCAATAACTTTTTCAGTAATTTGAAAGGCGTTAATGTGGTGCTGAACGACGTCCTGCAGGGCAAATTCCAACAAAGCGCCTCGGATACCGGGCGCTTCTTAACCAACACCACGATTGGTTTAGGTGGTTTGATCGACGTTGCGAGCGAAGTCGGGTTAAAAAACAACGTTGAAGATTTTGGGCAAACCTTGGCGGTGTGGGGCGTGGGTCAGGGCGCGTATTTGGTATTGCCGGTTATGGGGCCAACCACGATTCGCGATGGCGGCGGCGGCATCCTGGACAAAGCCGCCAACCCAGGTACTTATGTGCCGGGCACGGGAATTATCGAGGGGATCAATGATCGCGCAAACGCCGAGGGTGCATTAAACTTTATCAACGAGGCGGCTTTAGATCCCTATGTGTTTACCCGCGAATCCTTCCTGCAATATAGGCGCAATTTGATCAACGATGGGAAAAATGATGTCACCAGCTACGACTTGGATGTTGATAGCGCCGTTGAGGGTTCGGCTGAACCGAATTCAAAAAAGCCCGAAGTGGCCAAGCCTGCGCCAGACAGCAGCAGCAAGATAGAAGAGGGTGCTACACCGTCTACTCAGCCTGCCGGAGTCGACAGCGCCACTGCTTTCGACAATATGTTGAAGTCGTTTGAGCAAGCCTCGAATAAACTGGATCAATTAAGCAAACGAAAACGTAAAAAAATAATGAAGTAACGGCTTGGCTGAGGCTGCTCGTTTTGCGCCATCGCGAACAGGCGTGACTGCCGGCGATAAATCACGATCAAGCTGTGAATTCTGCAAGTCCAAAAAAAACGGAGCCCTTAGCTGACTAAGGAGCCCCGTTGTTGGGTTTAATCGATAGCTATCGATTGTAGATGTACATGGTTACTTCAAAACCAAAGCGCAAGTCGTTATAGCAAGGTTTTTCCCATTTCATATCGTATACCTCTATTAAATTGATTTAGGTTTTGTTTCTCTGTCAGCTTGTTGCAGACTTTGATGATTAACATAGCCTGAAAGCATGGCTGGCAAAGGGTGGACGACCGCAGCCGGACCGTCCACTCGATGATGCCTATCTGGATGGATTGGGTTCCCACCACCTGACAAAGCTCGGCTCTGTACCTGTATCCAGCAATTGCAAATAGGCTTTAAGATTGGCAATGTCGTTGGGACACAGATTGTTTTTAAAGGACGGCATTCCCTCGCCTTTGCCATTCAGAACTGCCTCGCCGGTTTCGTCCGCCTCGCCAACCAAACTAGGCCCCATGGCTCCGCCATGACCGCCGCCACCATGGCAGCTGTAGCAATTCATCCGCATGTAAGCCCTGCGTCCTTCGCCGGCCGCGTCCTGAGTAGGCGTAATGCAGGTAGGGGGTGTCGTTATCGTGGTCGACGCTGTCGATCCGCCTGTGCTTGAACCCTTTGAATCGGTCGAATTGGACGACGATGTCCGCGGTCTGTCCGCATGGGCGGCGCTCATGCCGCCCGCGAACAGGATTAGCCCGAAGGCGATTGAGACTATATTCAGTAGAACTCGCATGATTGATTTACCTCTTGAGTGAAGTTTGAGAGGTCGCCGGATCCCTATCCAAAAGGGATACAGTGGCGCCCAAAAATGGTTTGATAAGCGGTACGTTATAAGCAGTCAAAATGTCTTGAATCTCGCGCTGTTTACGCGTCAGACTTTGCTCCAGTTGCGCTGCGAAAGCCTCTTCGCCTTTTCTAACGCCCAGGGAAATATCAAAGTCAAAAGGCATCGACGGCATGTCGGCATCGGCCGGCGCTGGCGTTACCACCAGGGCTTTACCGAATGGCTTGGCGAAATAGCCGCCGATCGGCCCCCAGACGATGGCGACATCGATTTCCTGCTTGGCGACGGCACTCACAATTTCACCTTGCGGGTTATCGATCGATTCTTCACCCCACATGGAATAGCCGACAATATTTTCGACTATGCCGCGCCGAGCCAACGCGTTGGCCGGCGGGGAGTTGGAACCGTCGATGCCGATTGCGTGCAGGCCAATTTTCAGCTTGTGCAAACGCGGATCGTCAAAAGATTTAAACGCCAGATGGCGACCGCGCGCCGTGACAAAAGCGTAGCCGGAACGGTAATAGGGCCGGGTGGAAAGCACCCGTTCATAACCGTGTGGTACACCCATCATCACATCGCAGTATTTTGCCCCCAGGGTTTCACGGATATAACCCTGCCGTTGTTTCTGCCAGTAAAAGTTCAGCTTCATCCCCAAGTCGTCAGCCAATAGCTTGGCGATCTTGTTTTCAAAGCCTTCTTGTTTCTGATTGGAGAACGGCAAATTGTCCGGATCCGCACACACGCGCAACTCACTATCCGCGGCCACCGCCGTAGCAAACGACAATATGGCGGCTAAGAAAGCAATTCGCAGTGCGTCTGGCGATTTAAACGATGACTGGAGCATATAACTCCGCTTCGTACCTATGTGCGACATGGCAATTAAGGCAGCTTGTATACGTGAACCCAGCCGCCGTTACCGGTTTGGTGTTCACCATCGGAGCTGGTGTTAGCCGCACACTTATCATCACTAAATACCGCGACGCGCTGTTTGCCGTCAGGGCCGGCAAAACTGATGGGGTTACCGACAGTGTTGCATTCCAATTTGGCGGTAAACAAAGGTTTTCCACCCTTGTCGGCATCAACTGCTTTCAGTGCCGGCTCTTTGGTCGAGTAAAACACTACCCCGCCAGCCGTCGTCAATGTACCGGCATAGATCCAGCTGGTTTCTTTAACCTCCCATTTCTTCTCGCCTTTCACGGCATCCCAGGCGATAAGGTCGCTTGAATAACTGGTATCCGAGGCTGCGCCTATGCTGTAATCCGTACCCATGTAAGGTGCGCCGGAGATAAATTCAGCCTTTAATGCTTCCAGATTGCCGCATAGATTGAAGGTCGGCGCATAGAATAGACCGGTCTTCGGCGAGAATGACGCCGGTTCCCAGCCTTTTCCTCCAAGTACAGACGGACAGACTTTTTCGGTTAAAGCCCCCTGATGGACGCGCATGTTGTCGTTGACAATGGGTAGGCCAGTCGTCAAATCCACACCCTTCGCCCAATTCACTTCTTTGACGAATTGCGGTGCCAGCAAAACCTCGCCGGTTGCTCGGTCGAAGGTGTAGGCAAAACCGTTTTTATTGAAATGAACCAGCAATTTCTCGTGGGTAACACCGTTGATAGTCAGCGTTTGATTGACGGCGATATTCTCGCTGGCGGCATCGTAGTCCCAGCTGTCGTGCGGAACAAGCTGATAGGCCCACACGGCTTCTCCCGTGTCGGGTTTTCTGGCGAAAATAGAAGAACCCCATTTGTTGTCACACTTGCGCGGATTTGTTTTATATGTTGCAGCATCGCAACGCATATCCGCATTCCAGACTCCAGGTTGGCTGGTGCCGTAAAACAGCAAATCGAGTTCCGGGTCGTAACTCAGGTATCCCCAGGCAGCGCTGCCGCCCAGCAGGTAAGCCCTTTGGTTGGGCCAACTGGTGGCACCTTGGTCTACTTGATCTTTGTAATAAATGGAATTGTCGCGAAAGTTTTGGCCGATCAATACATCTTTGTCAGGGCCGGTGTTATAGGCGCGCCACAGCGATTTGCCGGTATTCAGATCCAAGGCCTGAATCCAGCCGCGCACCCCCATCTCGCCGCTGGAAGACGCGGTGATGACTTTACCTTTGGCAATGATCGGGGCTACCGTCATCGTGACACCGGTATGCGGGTCCGCCATGTGATTACGCCAGACTTCCTTGCCGGTCAATGTGTCGACCGCCACGGTGGTATTGTCGAGCAGGTTGAAGACGATTTTGCCTTCCGCGTAAACGGCCCCTCGGTTGATGCCGCCGCAGCAATTAGCACCCTTGGCGTATTCACTCACTTTAGGGGCATAAGTCCATTTGGTTACGCCCTTATTAAGATCATAGGCGATCAGTTTGTTGGGGAAGGGCGTGACAACATAAAGGGTGCTGCCGACAACTAGCGGTTCGCCCATGTGGCTGCCGTGGGCACCGGTTTTAAACGAAAACTCTTCTTTTAGTTGGCCGACATTGTCAGGATTAATGTCGGCGAGTTCGCTGTAACGGGTACCTTCCGGCGTACCGCCAGCGGTTGGCCAGTCGGCCCCTGCACCGGTCGCCGCAGCGGCGCCGATGGACAAGGCGCTACCGCCGAGCAACATCGCAAATACCACGCCCTTATGGATGGGGGTCGATCGCGCTTTTAAGCCTCCGTGCGGCTCTTTATTATAATGAAGCATGTTTATGACAGTCATTTAATGGTCTCCTTGTTAAGGTGAAATATCGCTTGGCAAATTGCACTAGTACATGGAATGGACTGACCAACTACGCACTGACGTACAAAATCCAACTGTTGCGCGATAAGGAAGTGAAGCGCTTTCAGACTACCCTTTAAAAGTTATGGTATTGTTAGTGTTTGATTAGGAAGGTATTAAGATTTTTAGCTGTTTCTTTGCCTGAATCGGCCATAGCCGGTAGATGAAACAGGCAAATTTCCAGCCGAAAGTAGGCTTAGAGAATATTGAGTTTACAAACAACATCTATTGCTCGACCGATGAAATTTACTTTGTTTCCAGCATCCTTAACGGTTAAGTCCGCAAGCAAACAAGATGGGATGGCAAGCACTCTGCCGGAGCCTAATGGGACCCTCCATCCGTTCGGGGATTGGATGTAATCGATCACTTTATTACTGGTGGACTTAGATGGCCTTGCGACTTCGGTTATTCAATTTTTGTCGCTCTTGAAGGGCTGATTTAAGTTGTTAAACCGACTGTAGACTTCATTATTACGAGCGCATTGGTTCAAAATACGCACGGGCAGACTTACTCCTCGTATGATTTGCTGTGTTCCAATTGTGATCTTTGTTCACGATACTCAGTCGCTTCTTTCAGCAACCCAACGGCTTGCAGCACAGTCGCCTTCATTCCAACGCCACCATGATGCAGATGCGCAACAATTTGTCTGCGGATGCTTGGTGCCATGAAGCTCTGAACGTGAGCCAGGATTTCTTAGATCGCCTCGTCCTCAGGATAAGCCTCGTAAAACCGTCCTATATCATTGAGGTTGTTAAGCACGAGTTCGAATGGTTTGGATGGAGCTGGTGCTGAGATTAATGTCTCGTACATTCCGTCTTTCATAAGCGTCGCCCCTGCCAAAAAAATGCGCAAATCAATATATTTCAAAAAATATATCGAAGTTTGAATTATACGCAGGATCAACATAGCCATACCAGTTAAAAGTCCCAAAATTACTACCGAATTTCATTGACAGACTGTTCGCTAAGCCGAGCCAATTGGGGCCACACGGCATTTTATACACATTAAAGCTTAATGTACGGCGATCAAGCGTTAGCTCGACACTATTTTTCGATATATACTAACAAATATAACAGTATCTAAAATTCCACTTAGTCGTGATTCAGATCGGTTCAGAGCAAGCCAATCCCAACAACGTCTTTTGTGTTGGAAACCCGGATGCGCGTTTTCAAAATATTGCATCCCGTATGCTCACATCCGGACAACCGTTAGGAGATAAATCGATGGCGCATCAATGCGGAAATTGTGGCTGTGACAAAGATTTTGGAACACCCGAAAAATTCTCGGACACCTTGATCGAACTGGAAATCGACCGGATCAAGGTCACCGTGCCTCAAGGGACATCCGTGATGCGTGCCGCCGCCATGGCGGGGATTGAAATACCCAAATTGTGTGCGATGGAAAGCTTGGAACCATTCGGCTCCTGCCGTCTTTGTCTGGTAGAAATAGATGGTCGGCGCGGTCATCCGGCCTCTTGTACCACACCCGCCGAAGCCGGTATGAAAGTTCACACTGAAACGTCGCAACTCGCCAAAATTCGCCGGGGTGTAATGGAACTGTATATTTCCGATCACCCGCTCGACTGCCTGATTTGTCCAGCCAATGGCAATTGTGAACTGCAAACCATGGCGGGTCGGGTGGGGCTGCGCGAAGTGCGTTACGGCTACGAAGGTCATAACCATCTATCGTTACAAAAGGACGAGTCCAATCCGTATTTCACCTACGACCCTTCCAAATGTATTGTTTGCAACCGCTGCGTGCGTGCCTGCGAACAAGTTCAGGGCACGTTCGCGCTAACCATCGACGGTCGCGGCTTTGAGTCGAGGGTTTCCGCAGGCCAAAATGAAGCGTTCCTTGATTCCGATTGCGTGTCTTGCGGCGCCTGCGTGCTGTCTTGCCCAACCGCCACTCTGATGGAAAAAACCTTAATCGAGCGCGGCCAGTCTGACGATCACATCGTGACGACTTGCGCCTATTGCGGGGTTGGCTGTTCACTGGTGGCCGAAGTCAAAGGCACGCAAGTGGTCAACATGTTTCCGAATAAGAACGGCGACGCTAACCACGGCCATGCCTGTGTTAAAGGCCGATTTGCCTGGGGCTATGCGACACATCCCGATCGCCTGACCAAACCGATGATCCGCGAAAAAATCACCGATCCCTGGCAGGAAGCGACTTGGGAGCAAGCTATCGAGTTTGCCGCCACTAAATTCAAAGCTATTCAAGCCAAATACGGCCAAAACTCAATTGGTGGACTGGTGTCTTCGCGTTGTACCAATGAAGAAGACTACTTGGTACAAAAACTGGTGCGCGCCGCATTTGGCAATAACAACGTCGATACCTGTGCGCGGGTTTGCCATTCGCCGACGGGTTACGGATTGAGCGCGACATTTGGTACCTCGGCCGGTACGCAAACCTTCGATTCGGTGCAGGATGCCGATGTGATTATGCTGATTGGCGTCAATCCAACCGACGGTCATCCGGTGGTGGGCTCGCAAATAAAGCGCCGTTTACGTGAAGGGGCCGGACTGATTGTGGTCGATCCGCGTGAAATCAATATGGTCAATTCAGCGCACATCCATGCCGATTACCATCTGAAATTGCGCCCTGGCACCAATGTCGCCATGGCAAATGCTTTGGCGCATGTCATCGTCAGCGAAGGCTTGTACGACGAAAACTTTATCAACGAGCGTTGCGACCCCAAAGAATTTCAAACTTGGAAAAACTTCATTCTCGAGCCGCGCAATTCGCCGGAAGAGATGCAGGAAATTACCGGTGTGCCGGCTGATCAAGTGCGCGGCGCCGCGCGACTATTTGCCGCCGCCCCGAATGGCACGATTTATTACGGTTTGGGCGTGACTGAACACAGCCAGGGTTCCACGATGGTGATCGCCATTGCCAACCTGGCGATGGCCACCGGCAACATTGGTCGCACCGGCGTCGGCGTTAATCCGTTACGCGGTCAAAACAATGTGCAAGGCTCATGCGATTTGGGTGCGTTCCCGCATGAGTTGCCCGGTTATCGCCATGTATCCAACGCTGACGCGCGCGCTGTGTTTGACGCGGCTTGGGGCGTGACCCTGCAAAACGAACCGGGATTGCGGATACCGAACATGTTCGAAGCGGCCTTCGAAGGCACTTTTAAAGGATTGTATTGCCAAGGCGAAGACATCGCCCAATCCGACCCCAACACCCAACATGTGGAAGCCGCACTACGCCAGGTGGAGTGCATCGTAGTGCAAGACTTGTTTTTGAACGAGACGGCCAAATTCGCACACGTGCTGTTGCCAGGCGCTTCCTTTTTGGAAAAAGAC
The DNA here is from genome assembly GCF_014850955.1 of Methylomonas albis. Classification (NCBI taxonomy): domain Bacteria; kingdom Pseudomonadati; phylum Pseudomonadota; class Gammaproteobacteria; order Methylococcales; family Methylococcaceae; genus Methylomonas; species Methylomonas albis. The sequence continues at coordinate 3,204,131 of NZ_JACXSS010000001.1, read as the reverse complement.
GGCACCTTTACCAATGCCGAACGTCGTATCTCTCGTGTGCGTAAAGTGGCTCCGCCATTAGGTGGCTATGGCGACTGGGAAGCGACGATGATGCTGGCCAATGCCATGGGCTACCCCATGCATTACGACCATCCCTCGCAAATCATGGACGAAATCGCCGAATTGACGCCCACTTTTAAAGGGGTCAGTTACGCCAAATTAGACGAGATGGGCAGTATTCAATGGCCTTGTAATGACGACGCCCCAGAAGGTACGCCAACCATGCACATCGATGGCTTCGTGCGCGGCAAAGGCCATTTCATGAACACCGAGTATGTGGCGACCGACGAAAAAGTCACGCGCCGCTTCCCGCTGATTTTGACGACCGGTCGCATTCTGTCGCAGTACAACGTCGGCGCGCAAACCCGGCGTACCAAAAATAGCATCTGGCATCCGGAAGACATCTTGGAACTCCATCCGCACGATGCCGAAGAGCGCGGCATTGTTGATGGCGACTGGGTCGGCATTCAGAGCCGGGCCGGTGAAACGGTGCTACATGCCAAAGTATCGACCAGGATGCAGCCCGGCGTGGTCTACACCACGTTTCATCATCCATTCTCCGGCGCCAACGTCATCACCACCGACAACTCCGATTGGGCCACCAACTGTCCTGAATACAAAGTCACGGCGGTACAAGTGGTTAAAGTCGCGCAACCCTCGGAATGGCAGCAACGTTTTCAGCAATTTAGAGGCGATCAGGAAACTTTCTTGAAGAAACCTAAAAAAGCGACAGTCGATAGTTAATTGAATGCAGAGCAACCCTAACGCCTGACTGCCTGAAATTTTTGCCAAGGATGGCAAATTGCTAACGGTAATTCCTTATTCTGCATGTTTATTCGCCAAATTCATTATCTTCTGGCCCTGGCAAAGACTCAGCACTTCGGGCGGGCAGCTGAAATCAGCCATGTCTCGCAGCCTTCATTGTCGACTGCCATTCTGCATCTGGAAGAAGAACTCGGCATTACCATTATTAAACGCGGACAGCGCTTTCAGGGATTCACCGAAGAAGGCGAAAGGATCTTGCAATGGGCCCAGGTTTTAGCCAACAACTGGGAAAGCCTTAAGCAAACGGCTCGACAAGCTCAACATCAACTCACCGGCACCCTGCGCTTCGGTGCGATACCCACCACTCTCGCGGTCACGCCGTCGATCACACGCCCGATTCAAGCTGAATGTCCGGGTATCTCGATCAATTTGGTATCACTCTGCGCGGAAGAATTGATTCGACAACTAGACCAATACGAATTGGATTTGGGTTTAACCTATCTGGATGATCCCCGCTTGAAAGGCTTTAACATACAGCCCTTATATCGGGAACGTCACGTCTTATTGGCATTACGCCCTGATCATTCACTACTCAAACGCGAATTGAATTGGCTGGAAATCGCCGAATTGCCCTTATGCTTGCTGACACCCAACATGCAAAATCGCCGTTTGATAGACGGCGCATTCCGCGATGCCTGTATCAAACCCAATATCGTGTTGGAAACCGATTCGATTTTTGCACTGTACTCGCATGTTCGCAGCGGCCTATACAGCGTCGTCCCCCATAGCATGTTAAACGTGGCCCAGTACCAGCCGGATATTGTGGCCATTCCGCTTTACCCGGCGTTGACCCGTGAGGTCGGCTTGATCATTCGGCGCCAGGATATGCTCTCGCCGATTCAGGATGTGGCTTGGCGAATTGCACAGACACTGGAATTGCAACAACATTTCGACAAGCTGATGTCGGCGCAAATTGACAATGTCATGAGTTGAACTTGCCGGGATCGAAGGGGCCGGTAAGCTGGCGTGACGTGCATTTGATTCATTTCTTTTCACCATCACGCTACAAAATCACCCCAAGATTCCGGCTTAAAACTCGAACATTGACGTAATTTTGTCCAACGTCCAAGTTCTGAGCGGGAATGACCGAGAAATTTTCTCGAACATTCTGGCTGAGAAGTCCATCACTTTAGTTCTCAACCAGAGCATTGGAGTAATTTTGTCCAATGCCCAAGCTCTGAGCTGGAACGACCGAGAAAATTTCTCGAATGCTGGGGTTCCTAACTGAAATGGCCAAGCTTTTTTCTCGAACGTTTTGGCTAAGAACGCCATCGTTTTGGTTCTGAACGAGAACGTTGGAGTAAATTTGTCCAATGATCAGGAAAAAAGCCTGGGCGATGCAGAAAACTTCTCCATCGCTCAAGCTCGGAACTGCCATGCTCAGGTTTGAATAATGACTTTTCTAAGTTATTGCAGGACTATGCTTTATTGGCATATTCCACGCTCGATAAACTTTGGAAATGATGAATTGTCGAAATAGACCCTTTGCGGACTATCGCTTTGTCTGATTCGATGGCAGCGATTTGATCGTTACCAGTCATTGATGCCTGTCACCGTCGATGAAATGCAGATAGGAAAATTAAATGTAGATCAAAAAGTTATCATGTCAAAGAGCATTTTCATATAGATATGCAGTTAACAATTTAATTCCTTGTTAGACAAAATACATATAATCATCAACGGATGGTCTTAACACATTAGTTAGGTTCGTAAGCGAATACTGGGCAATCTCAATGGATGGCGAATAAATAATGATGTACTTTGCAAATAAAGGGCTTTTCATCAGAAAGCTTAGTGATAGCTCTTATGTGATTCAGGATATTTTTGGTACATGCTCATTGCCATTTCAGTCTAGCGAAGAAGAGCTAAATGAGAAAACAAACACGATTGCAAAAGTACAGAAGCTCGTAACTATAGGCATAGATTTAGAGTTTCCTGATCTTTCCGACTTTAGGTGGAACGAGCTAGAGCACTATTACATAGCGCACATTGATTACGCTTTTTTAGCCTGCCTGATTAATAGAGAAGAAATTGAGAGATATCACTCCATTATCGGATTATTCCCAATAGGTTATCTTGAGTTTGGTTATGGAGAGGGCTCTAGATATGCATTAGAGTTTCTTCACGAAACTTTTAAAAAACTTTGCAATGATGGGCATTTTCCTATTCAAGAACGGGATTTAGAGTTGTTCCTGGTAACTAATCAGGTTAAGCGAATCTGCAACGACATTATGTCACTGATCAGTCGATCTATATCCGCTTATATAGAACTGTTGAGATCTCATAGACAGTGCATTGCTAAATCTTATAAGGCCATTGAGCAGTTTGGATCCAAAGAAATTATTCATCGTGGAAATGATTCATATCAAGCCGCATCTGCAGTTACATCCCTGGTTATATCTCTTTGTTCATCATTAGATTTATCAGCAAAGTTAATTCAATACTTAAACTCTATAGATATTTCCAGTATTTCTTTTAAGTCAGCTAGAGATAAACAATATCATGAGGTAAAGAAGATACAACCAAAATTTATTGCAGACAAAGTGCTAAAAAACATTGTTGGTATCCAAGATTCAAATACCGACATACCTGAAATAATTCAATTTCGAAATGATCTTATACATTCAACATCTGCGATTGAATTAGAAAAAATCTACATTGGAATCGCGACCAATGAAATAAATGAAATGCCTTTATATTATTCAGCACAGTATGCCCGAGATTGTTTAGACTCCGGACAGCCAGTGAGATTCTTGGGAAGAGACTACTTCGTTGAGGGGAAGATGGATATTGAGGTCAAAGCACTATCTTGGATTCATAAAGTTTTGCAATATCACATTAGTGTTGCAAAAGAAATCCACTCCCACCTAAAAGCAGTGGAAAAGGCCAAGCATGAGTTTGCAGGTGAACTCTACGCTAAATGACTGGTTTCCGTTTTACTACTGCCATGCGCTAAAGTCTTAGAATGTCGCGGAATGGCCGATTAGGCTCTTTCAGGACTAAAGTTGAAAAAACCGATACTTAGCCGTCAGCCAATAAAAACTACTGTCCACTAGCAATCTCTTACCCGAATATCGACTGGCTCGCCCTTTTGAGCGCAAAGGGGTTTGTAACCCCGTTGCAAACGTTTCAATCAAGCTTGAAGGTAAGATAAACGTTACGGTCGGATTAAAAAATCCTTCCAGCCCCAGTTTTTCTACGCTATCGATTGTTAAAATTCATCATACAAGGATGCGCCAAGGCAAAGCCGCGCATCGTTCGCGACCGATGCATTTCGCTATACAAACCTCAAACCACTGCATTTTGATAGCTGCAAGCTATCGGATCATATTTGCAAACGATTGGACGCAAATCAACGCTAAGCCAACAATACCTTTTCCTGGCCAGGGAACATCTGATGAGCCATACGCGGCGCATCCCGTTTTTCACCCACACCAAAGGTACAAGAAAATGGCAAAAATTGTTTTAGTTCTTTACGATGATCCGGTCGACGGCTATCCCACTTCTTACGCGCGTGACGATTGCCCGCAGCCGGAAATCTATCCTGACGGTCAAACCCTGCCGACTCCTAAAGCCATTGATTTTGTTCCCGGCGCGTTGCTGGGAAGCGTATCCGGTGAATTGGGTCTGCGCAAATATCTGGAAGCAAACGGTCACGAATTGATCGTGACTTCCAGCAAAGACGGCGAAGACAGCGTGTTGGACCGCGAGCTACATGATGCTGAAATCGTCATCTCGCAACCGTTCTGGCCGGCTTACATGACTGCCGAACGCATTGCCAAAGCCAAAAAACTGAAAATGATCGTCACTGCCGGTATCGGTTCAGACCATACCGACTTGCAAGCGGCGATGGAGCACAATGTTACCGTGGCGGAAGTCACTTACTGCAACAGCAACGCGGTGGCCGAGCACGTGCTGATGTCGATACTGGCGTTGGTGCGCAACTTCATCCCGTCGCATAACTGGGTGTTGAAAGGCGGCTGGAACATCGCCGATTGCGTATCGCGCTCCTATGACTTGGAAGCGATGAGTGTCGGCACCGTGGCGGCTGGCCGTATCGGCTTGCGCGTGCTGCGCTTGCTGAAACCTTTCGGCGTCAAACTGCACTACCTGGATAGGCATCGTTTGCCTGAAGAGGTGGAAAAGGAATTGGATCTGACCTATCACAGCAGCCTGGAAAGCCTGGCCAAGGTCTGCGATGTCGTGACCTTGAACTGCCCGCTGCATCCTGAAACCGAGCACATGATCAACGAGCAATCGTTGAAATGGTTCAAGCGCGGCGCCTATCTGGTCAACACCGCTCGCGGCAAATTAGCTGATCGTGACGCGGTGGTTGCCGCATTGGAAAGCGGTAAACTGGCCGGTTATGCCGGCGACGTCTGGTTCCCGCAACCAGCGCCGCAAGACCATCCTTGGCGCAGCATGCCGAACCACGGCATGACCCCTCACATCTCTGGAACAAGCCTGTCTGCTCAAACCCGTTATGCCGCCGGTACCCGTGAAATCCTGGAATGCTACTTTGAAGGCCGGCCGATTCGCGACGAATATTTGATCGTGCAAGGCGGCCAGTTGGCCGGTGTAGGCGCGCATTCCTATAGTAAAGGCAATGCCACCGGCGGTTCGGAAGAGGCGGCTAAATTCAAGCAGTCTTGATGCACACCGCTTGAACTAGCCCTAGGGATGCGTGGCATCTTGCCCGCATCCTTTCCTTTTTGAGCTTAAGCCATGTCGTTAAAAAGTAAAAGTAGAACCCGCGCCGTAGCGCTGCCAATTCGGCCATCAATATCGGTCATTTTAGTCGCCTGGCTTGCCGCAAGTTTGGCCATCGCTTGCGTTGCCTATTTGAGCCAAGTGTCCGAGCAACCACCCGGCTTTGCTGGCATTTTAACTGGTTCCGCCATCAGGTCTGCAAATAAGGATAAGCACGCTTGGGCGGAATAATGGATATCGAGAACGATAATGCCGAATTGCCGTTAATGATCACCATTGACCGGTTTATTGATATTCTGCGCCCTTCCTGACACATTAACAGAAGGTAAACCATGAACGATTCAAACGAAGCCAAAAAAGTCATCGTAGTGGATTTGCAGATGCCGTTTTTCTCCATCGTGGTGTTGATGGTGAAATGGGCGTTGGCATCCATCCCCGCCATTATCATACTGGCAGTGATCTTTAGCCTGGTTAGCGGTTTGATGGGGGGCTTGTTATTCCCGCGAATTTGACGCGTTAAGTGACGGGTCAATCCGATTGCGCGGAATTATCGGACGCGGACTGTTTGACAGTTTGCCGTTTTTTCCTGATGGCATAGAAATAGGTCATACCGGAAATGGTGCCGCATACGGTGGCTAATTTATCCAGGATAGGCGCCACCGTTACGATCAGAGGTTCATCGACCAGCCCCAACCAGACGCCAAAAGCCGTCAGTCCGGTCGGCGTGGCGACGGTAGCTGCGACAGCGGAAAGGCCAGCGATAATACCTGTGGCCATTGCGACATGTTCTACGCGAGCGGCAATTACGTCGTGATTCATCTGGATTGCAGGCTTATACCGTGGCAGTTGTTTGAGGAATCTTATCCGGAGTTTTTGTTGCTTAAGCAGGATAAAATTTTTCGCATTTTAGTGAATTTTGCAGCGGCTGTCAGCGGGTTGAGGGTAAGAATAATGGAAAGTCGATTGTTTCATCGGTGCGAGGTTTCTGTGTTGCGCCGCGTGTGTTTAGGTCTTAAAAACAGTGTTTGACATTTTCGCAAACAGGGAGTAATACGGTGATATTTGGGGTGAACGTGTATGTTCATTCCGCAACAGGTCGCCGGCCTACGTTTTTGTATTGAGGGAGTTAGAGATCGCCATGTCTTCCTTATCTGTGTCCAGTGTTAATCAATCCGGTTTTCAACAGCTGAGTGCGCTTATGGCCAAAAGAAATGCCGACCAGGCCGGGCAAATGGCGCAAGCGTTGCGAAAACAGGCGGATGCCGTGCAAGCACAGGCCGATCAATATGAAGCCAAAGCTCAGACTCTCGATTCCCAAGCCAATAAGGCAAAAGTTAATGCCGACGCGGCACATTTGAGATTAAATCTGTCCAATGCTTTTCAGGAAGTGGGCACGCAGCTCAGTAACACTATCAAGAACGCTGAGGTCAAGCCGTCTACATATTCTCCGCCGGCGACGAATACCACGGTTTCAGTGAGTAATGACAAGCCGGTGGTCGGCACCAATCTAGATACCGTTGTCTAGTCTTGGTACCTGCAATCATTAGATAAGCGAGGTGGCATTATGCTGTCGTCAATTAATAAGACTAATTCGGATACGTCCCAAAGCCTTATCCAATCAAGTATTCAGCGCCTAAGTTCCGCAAAGCGGATCAACTCGGCTGCCGACAACCCGGCTGGGTTGGCCATTGCTGATGCAATAAGTAGTCGCTTGGGCGGCCAAAACCAAGCAATCGGCAATATTGGCAATGGTTTATCGCTGACAGACACAGCCGGCGGGGCATTAAACCAAGTAAGCGATAATCTGCAACGCATCCGCGAATTGACCGTGCAAGCAGGTAACGGTACGTTGTCGACCCAGGATCGGCAAAGCATTCAGGACGAGATCAACGGATTGGGCCAAAGCATCGACGGGATTGCCGGCAACACCCGGTTTAACGATCAAAAATTGTTGGACGGTAGCTTTTCCGGCCAAGTGCAAATCGGCCCCAATGCCGGCGATACGCTTAACCTCAGCTTGGCTAATGTGTCCAGCACTGCCTTAGGTGTTTCGGGATTGGATGTATCGACTGCCACCAATGCGACCAATGCGCTGGATACGATAGATAGCGCGATTAAAAATGTCGGGAATGTGCAGAGTAATTTGGCAAGCACCTCTGCGGGCTTGAATTCCAATCTGGCAAATCTGCAAAGCAGCTATCAGAACCTAGCCGAAACCCGCAGCCGTATTCAAGATACCGACTACGCGCAAACCGCTACTGAGTTGAACAAAGGCAAGGTGCAAAACCAAGTGGCTAACTATGCGCTCAAGCTATACCAAGACAATCAAAAAACCGCGACACTAGGCTTGTTAAAGTAACAAAGGCTTTGCAGTAAAAAGGCCGGTGATTCACCGGCCTTTAAGCTTTTACTCTAGCGGCTGCCTGACGGCTTTCTCAATTTGACCGGTTTGATGGTGAGCGGAAATAATGCAAAGCGCCGCACCAGCCATTTTCTAAATTCCTCCAGCAGCAACATACCGATCACGAACGGCAAGGTAAACAGCCAAACACCTGAGTCTATTGGCGCGGTGCCGAATAGCGCGTTGCCCCACGGTGTGTAGACAATCGCCAGAAGCAAGGCAATTTCCAGCAGGATGCCGGACAGGATCAGTTTGTTATCCAGTAAAAGAGTCGAGAAAAGGCCGCGCTGAGGTTGTTTGCAGATAAATACATTGGCGATCTGCATCATGATGATCGCGCTCAAGCAGGCGGTGGTGGCCTGCAGGTACAGTGGATGATGGCTACGTAATATCTCGCCATAGTCCCAGCCGCCGCGTTCCAACACGAAGAAAAATAACGCCATCGCCGCAACGGCTTCCAGCAGGCCGAGAAAACCGTACGCCCTGGCCAGCAAGCGCCAGTCGATCAAGGTTTCCTTGTGCGAGCGCGGTGGTTTACTCATCACTGACGCGTCCGGTTTTTCCACGCCCAGGCCCAGTGCCGGCAACATGTCGGTACCCAAATCCACCGCCAGAATCTGGATGATGGTCAGCGGCAGCGGAATTTTGAATAGCACGAAGGCCAGGTAGGGAATCAGTTCCGGAATATTGGAGCTGAGGATGTAGGTCAGGAACTTGCGGATGTTATCGAACACCGCCCGGCCTTCCTCGATGGCGGCGACGATGCTGGCAAAATTGTCGTCCAGCAAAATCATGTCGGCCGCTTCCTTGGCGACGTCGGTGCCGGCCTTGCCCATCGCGATGCCAATGTCGGCTTTTTTCAGGGCCGGGGCATCGTTGACGCCGTCGCCGGTCACCGCCACCACGTGTTTCTTACGTTGCAAGGCCTCGACGATATGCATTTTTTGGTCGGCGCCGACCCTGGCGAAAATGATCTCCGGTGCATCCAGCGCCACCTGCAATTGGCTGGACGTGAGTTTTTTTAGCTTGTCGCCGGCAATCACCCTGGGATTGTCGGACTTGACCAAACTAATTTGTCTGGCAATCGCCACGGCAGTATGCGGGTGGTCGCCGGTGATCATGATGACTTTGATACCGGCCAGGTGGCACTGGGCGATGGCGTCGGCGACTTCGGGACGTGGCGGATCTTCCAGGCCCACCAGACCGCTGAAAATCAGCGCCTGTTCCGGGTTTTTATCGACGGGTTCGGCCAGGGGGCGATAGGCAAACGCCAATACGCGTAAACCTTGGTCGGCCATGGTTTGCAGCGCTTTCAGCAGTTGTTGTCTCAGGGCCTCGTCGAGCGGCTCTATCTGGTCGTCGATAGCAATCTGCTTGCACAAAGGCAACACCATTTCCAACGCGCCCTTGCAAAACAGTAATTTGCCGGCCGGGGTGTTGTGGATGGTCGACATGCGTTTGCGGTCGGTATCGAACGGGATTTCGCCTATCTTGGGATAATCGACTCGCATGCCTTGCGTATGCGCCATCGCCACCAGCGCGACTTCCATCGGATCGCCGAGTAAATCCTTGCCTTCTACGCGTTTCAAGTTATGGCACAAAGCCGCGTTGGCCAGAAAGGCGGCGTGATGTTGCAGGCTGTCGCTGCCCAAGCGTTCGGGTTGCCAATAACGGTTGTCGATGAACAGTTGTTTAACGGCCATTCGATTCTGGGTCAGCGTACCGGTTTTGTCGGTGCAAATCACCGTGGTCGAGCCCAGCGTTTCCACCGAGGGCAGATTGCGGATCAGCGCATTGCGCTTGGCCATGCGCTGGGTCGCCATCGCCAGCGACAGCGTCACAGTGGGTAGTAAACCTTCCGGGACGTTGGCAACGATGATGCCGATCGCGAACATAAAGTTTTCCCAAAACGTCAGACCGATGAATTGGCCAATAAAGAAAAACACCACGCCCAACAGCAGGGCCAACAAAGCCACGAAGCGGCTGAGCCGGCTGATTTGCAATTGCAGTGGCGACTGGCCTTTGACCGTAGTTTTCAAGGTATGGGCAATCTTACCGAACTCGGTATGCATGCCGGTGGCGAATACCAGTGCCTTGCCTTCGCCGGATACCACCGATGTGCCGGCCAGCAGGATATTGCGGCTTTGCGTGATGTCCTCGACATCCGAGGTTTGCGCGTCGCGGCCTTTAGGGAGTGATTCGCCGGTGATGGTGGCGTTATTCACCCGTAAGCTAAAAGCTTCCAGCAGCCGGCAATCGGCCGGTACATTGTCGCCTTCCTCCAGAACCAGCAGGTCGCCCGGTACTAATTCGTCGGCAAACACCAGGCTCAGTTCCTGGTCGCGAATAACTTTGACTTGATGAGGCAGCAGCTTTTGTAAGGCGGCAATCGCTTGTTCAGCTTGATGGCGCTGCCAGAACGAGAAGCAGCCGTTGATCGCAATCACGCCCAATACTGCGTAGCCCAAGGTCGCCATGCCTTCGCCGGGTTGCTGAGACTCGGCGAAAAATGCCAGCCCCGCCGCCAGCCATAAAATCAAGGCAAAAAAGTGCAGGAACTCTCGCGCAAACGCCAGTAGCGCGGAGGTCTTTTTGCTTTCTTCGATACGGTTGAAGCCAAACTCGTGCAAACGGCCTTCTATGGCTACGTCCGCCAGGCCATCCATGCTGGAACCTAAACTCTCCAGGGCGTCTTCGGGGGTTAAATGGTGAATTTTCGTGGCCGTAATCCGATAAGCGAGTCAAGTAGGGTAGTTTAGAACGAATCGGCTTATTTCCGGTATGTAGCGCAGCCTATTCATGATCGTGCTTGTGTTTTAGGGCGCTTAGCAGGCAAACTTCTCACATTTTATTCATTTGGATAGCAAGTAGATGAGCGTTAATCGCCAAGTTTCTCTCGCGTCGTTCGCCGTCAGGTGCTTGGCAATGCCGATTTTATGCGGTCTGCAGGGCTGTTTTTCGCCGCTGGCGCTGGATAGGGCGGTGATCGAGTACGACAAGGTTACCACCGATATTTTGTCGAAACAGTTGCTGCTGAATATCGGTCGTGCCCACCAGCACCAACCGATGCATTTCACCGGCGTTTCGAACATCGCCGCCACGTTTAATTTTCAATTCAATGCCGGTGCCACGCCCGCTTTCACCGGCGAAGTCGGTTCGGTAATGACGCCGATATTCGGTGGCACGATGTCGGAAAATCCGACTATCAGCATTGTGCCCATCGAAGGCGAGGAATTTACCCGGCGCTTGTTGACACCGTTTCAGGAAAACAAGCTGACCATGTTGTTACGCCAAGGCGTGGATGTGGATTTGGTATTACGTCTGCTTGCCGGCGAGCTGCGTCTAAACGGCGGCAAGCAGGGCGGCGTGTATTTGAATAAACCGACGGATGGCGACGGTTATCGGCTATTCCGGCAAGCCGTGTTGCATTTGTCGGCTATCCAGGACAGTCATAAGCTGTTTGTGGAACCGTTGGTATTCAGTCGAAGCTGGAATCTGCCGGCCGAGTCGCTAAACGCCGAGCAGTTGGCGGTCTTGCAAAAAGACTATAAGGTTGAGTTCAGTGCCGACCAAAAAAAAGTGATCTTAACTAAACGGGTGACCGGACGGATATTATTGACTAATTTCGATCCCGCAACCTTGAGCAACGACGAGCGTTTGCGTTTGCATGAAGAAGCCGATCAAGGCGCGGAAAACGATGTCAGCGTCGATATTCGCGCCGGATATCCTGGCGGCGAGTGGCCGCTACATGGTGTGTTTCGCTTGCGCAGCTTTCACAATGTGTTGAATTTTATCGGACAAACAATAAACGATGATCCGGAATATCCTGTCGATAAGCATCCTCTGACGCCTTCGGTAAGCGAGAATCCGGTGCAAACCATGGCTTTGCTGGTCAGCGAAGACGAGCCTCCGTCAACTGAAATTAGCGTGCGTTTCGGAGACAATTATTATGCGTTGCGGCCGGAAACCGGCTATCAATGGAATCGGGAAGGTTTTAGATTGTTATGTCAGATTTTTCAAATGACCATGACCGATCTGGCGCGGAAGGGTGCGCCGGAAATTACTATTTCCAAATAAAGGGGGAGATTTTTGACTGAAGTAATCGATAAAAACATGGTGATGCGCTGCGTGGCCTATCAAAAAGGCATGGGCATAGGCGATGTCACCATCGAAGACATCAGCGAGGTGCTACTTAAGGACGACACCTTTATTTGGTTGGGCTTGCGTGAGGCTGATGCCGAGATATTGCGAAAAATTCAGCAGGAATTTGGTTTGCACGATCTGGCCATCGAAGATGCTTGCGCGGCGCATCAAAGGCCGAAGATCGAGGAGTACGGCGATTCCTTGTTTATCGTGCTGCATACCGCGGAATTGCCTGGTAAAAACGTCGAGTTTGGTGAGACTCACATTTTTATGGGGCCGCGTTTTTTGGTGACCGTGCGTCATGGCGCGTCGCAGAGTCTAAGCAAGGTGCGCGAGCGTTGCCAGGCCATGCCGCACCAATTAAGCAAAGGGCCGGGCTTTGCCTTGTATTCGATTATGGATTTTATTGTCGATAATTACATGGTGGCGATTGCCGGCCTGCAAGACCGCTTCGATGTGCTGGAATCGGCGATTTTTCAATATCGGCCCAGTCGGCAAACCATGGAAGACCTGTATGAGTTAAAGCGTGAGCTATTGTTGCTGGAAGGCGCGATCAATCCGGTGATCGATATTTGCAACGAGTTGATGCGTTTTCATAACGGATTGATTCACAAAGAGGTTAGGGTGTATTTTCGTGATATTTCCGACCACATTAAACGCGTCGACCAGGCCATTCATGGCATGCGCGAAATGTTGCTGGCGGCGATGCAGGTGCATCTGACCTTCGAGACGGTGCGGCAAAACGAGGTGGTCAAACGCCTGGCCGGCTGGGGGGCGATTCTGGCGATACCCACCATGGTCTTCAGCTGGTATGGCATGAATTTCCGGCATATGCCGGAGCTGGATTGGCCCTATAGCTATCCCTTAGTTGTTGGTGGCGTAGCGCTGTGCAGCTTGGCGCTGTATTTGCGTCTAAAGCGGGCCGGGTGGTTGTAAGCTGCGGGCTGTGATTCCCGACCTTTAGTTGTTGTGATCGGGTGCCTTAATTCTAGTCAGATTACTCGAACTACCTCTCTAAGTCCGTCGTTTCGGCAGGGATTGCCGAAATCCGGACGCCATGGACGGATCGAAGCTTACCATCCATGGCACTGGGTACCCGCTTCCCCGCTTCCCTGCGGGTATGACGAACCTTTTTTGTAATCTGACAAAGTACAATTAAGACACACTCAAAATAGCGTCAGTTGGTGTCGGCCTGCAATTGTTTCAGCATTTCCGCTACGCGTTTGGCATCCAATGCAGGGTCAACGTCGTCATCGATACGGCGTATCGTTAAGTTGGGGTCGACGATAAAGGTCCAGCGTTTCGCCATGTTCAATATCGGCATTTTTACGCCATAGGCTTCACTGACCTTAGCATCCTGATCGGATAACAGTGAGAATGTGAGCTTATGCTGCTGATGAAAGGCCTGTAGATCCTTAACCTCGTCAGTGCTAATCCCGTAAATCTCGGCATTTTGATCGCGGATCAGTTTGATGGCATCGCGAAAAGCGCAGGCCTGGGTGGTACATCCCGGCGTCCCGGCTTTGGGATAAAAATACAACACTGTCCACCCCTTTCCTTGCCGAGCGGCTAAACTTATTTTGCTGCCGTCCTGAGATGGCAATTGAAATAGCGGTGCCGGTTGGCCGGGCTGCAGATTATCGGCGTAGGCCGGCAAGGTAAATGCAGAGCAAGTCAATAGAATAAAGAGTAAGCGTTTGAAAGTCGAATCGGTTTTTTGCATTGAGAGTCCCCGTTAGATAAAAATTTACATGATGGCAAGCCTATAGGTTTCTAATAAAGCAAAACATACGGTGTTGCAACGAAGGCCTGGGTGGTATTGTTAACTATCAGCATGAGTATTCCTTGAAAAGCAATTAGCACAATGCCGATTAGGAATGGGGCCAAGACGATTGCCTGTATCCCTGCAAGAGGGCTTTTATTCGGTTCCTTGCGGGATACTCTTAAGGTTAGCGCCCAGCATTGGGTGTAGAATATTTGCTTATAAAACATCCGGTTTCTATCCGGTCATGTCAGTATTTTTGAAAGACTGATGTCCATATTGGCGCCGAACTATGGAAGACGCGCAATGAATCGTCCGCATAATTTTTCTCGTTTCTCTCGAAGCGTGTGGCTTACCGCGGCCACGTTTGCGATATTCGTTGTCGTGTTTGCAATATACGTCCGCTCGGAAAAGCAGATAGACCGCGCCAACGAATTGCGCCTGCAATCGTATGTATTGATGGACGAATTACGGCAGTCCTCCGACTATCTAACGCAAATGGCACGTAGTTATGTCGCCACCGGTGAGCCAATCTACAAACAATACTTTCAAGACATTATCGAAATACGCGAGGGTAAGCAGCCGCGACCTTTGAATTATCACGACGTCTATTGGGATTTGGCGATAGCCGACGCCAGAGCAGTACACCCTTCCAGCGGCCATACCATCGCCTTACTAGAGCTTATACGTCAAGCCGGATTTGCTGAGCCGGAATTGGCTAAGATGGTGGAGGCGAGTGCCAATTCCGATACGCTAACCGTTACCGAGCGCGCGGCTATGGCTGTGGTCGAAGCAAATAATGCTGATATCGAGATCAAACGCAATCAAGCGAGCCTATTGCTGCACGATAAGGCCTATCATCAGGCTAAAGCTAATATCATGAGGTCAATCGGAGAGGCCTACCGACTGATGGATAGCCGCACGCTGCAGGCGGTGAGTGCCAAGGAATCCGCCGCATTTTGGATGCGTTGCGTGTTTGTGTTTCTCGGGATCGTGTCGATGCTGATGCTTTGGCGAGTTCACCGCACTCTGCACGCCACCTTGGGCGTATCGGTGGATGAATTGCACTCGCGGATAGTTCGGTTAGGCAAGGGTGACTTTTCCGGCACAGTCCCAAATATTGATGGAGCGCAAAACAGCGTGGTGGCCTGGCTGTCTGAAACTCAGTTAAATCTGGCTCGCATCGATGCTGAACGCCGGGAGACGGAAGCGAAAAATCAGCGGCTGACTCAGTTGTACGCGGCGCTAAGCCAATGCAATCAGGCTATTGTGCGTTGCACTAGCGAAGCCGAATTATTTCCGCAAATCTGCCGCGATGCGGTGACCTTTGGCGGGATGAAGATGGCGTGGATCGGTATGTTGGATGAAACCAGCAAATTGATTAAACCGGTAGCATCTTACGGCAGCGGTACTGAATATCTGGCTGGAATTGAAATATCGATAGATGAGAGTTTGCCGACCGGACGCGGACCAACCGGCACAGCGGTACGCGAAGATAGTCCTTTTTGGTGTCAAGATTTTCAGCATGATTTTGCCACAACAGTATGGCATGAGCGTGGCGCAAAATTTGCGTGGAATGCATCCGCAGCCTTGCCATTGCATCTGCAAGGTAGAGCTATTGGCGCGTTTATGTTGTATGCGGACGCCGTCAATGCGTTTGACGATGCCGCGCGCAATTTACTGATGGAAATGGCTATGGACATCGATCATGCCCTGAATGGTTTTCAGCGCGAGATCGAGCGCTTCCAAACCCGGCAAATGGAAAGTTTTCGGGTGTTCATGCTTGAACGTCTGAATGGCAATGTGCCGTTGCCGGATATTTTGCAGGATGTGGTAACAGAACTTGAAACCATGCTTGCTGACAGTGTTTGTTCGGTTTTGCTTTTGGATGACGAACAGCGTTTACGGCTAGGCGCCGCCCCCAGCCTTCCGGATTTCTACAATCGAGCGATTGATGGCTTAAAGATAGGCGCCGGGCTTGGGTCGTGCGGCAATGCGGCGTACACCGGGCAGCGCACCGTTGTTGAGAATATCGCCAATCATCCTTTCTGGCAGCCTTATCTGCCGTTGGCGGAACGAGCAGGTTTGGCGGCCTGTTGGTCGGAACCGATTTTTTCCGGCAGTAAAAAAGTCCTCGGTACTTTTGCCATCTATCACCGTCATCCCGCGGTTCCTGACGAACATACACTGCGTTTGCTGGAGATGGTGGCGCATTTTGTGTCACTGGCCATCGAGCGCAAACAGGCTCAGGAACACATTTATTACCTGGCAAATTACGATCCGCTGACCGGTTTGCCAAATCGCAGTCAGTTGGACGATCATCTTAAATACGCCTTGAGTTTGGCAAAGCGCAGCAACGGCCATTTGGCGTTGATGTTTCTGGATCTCGATCATTTTAAAGACATTAATGACTCTCTGGGCCACAGCGTAGGTGACGCTATGTTGGTTGAATTGGCCCAGCGGCTATGTGCCGTGCTGCGTGATGAAGATACCGTGACGCGCTTGGGTGGCGATGAATTCATTTTTCTGTTACCCGGCACCGATGCCGATGGTGCCGCCAATGTCGCGCAAAAATTGCTGGATGCTATCGCCGAGCCTTATCGGATCGAGCAATACGATTTGACGATGAGTGCATCGATTGGGATTGCGTTGTATCCAAACGACGGGGAGGACTTGGAAAGCCTGTCTAAAAGCGCTGATGTGGCGATGTACCGAGTTAAAACGGCTGGTCGGCACGGTTATCGCTTTTTTACGCCGGAAATGCACGCCCGCGCTCAGCGCAATCTGCAATTGGTCAATGCATTAAGGCAGGCTTTGGATCGTGAGCAATTTCATGTCTATTATCAGCCGCAAGCGGACATACATACTGGGCAAGTGATTGGTGCGGAAGCCTTGCTGCGTTGGCGGCATCCCGAGTTTGGCATGGTTTCGCCGGCCGAATTCATTCCGGTTGCCGAAGATAGCGGGCTGATTCTGCCGATAGGCGAGTGGGTATTACAAACCGCTGTGCGGCAAGCTAAATCCTGGTTGGAGCAAGGCTTGGGGCCATTGACAATGGCGGTTAATCTGTCAGCGGTTCAATTTGGTCATCCGGCGCTGCCGGAGTTAGTCTCGCGCATACTCGCGGAAGAAGGGCTGCCGCCGGAGTATCTGGAGTTGGAGTTGACCGAAGGGGTATCGATGCAAAACCCTGAAGCCGCGATTGCGGTGATGAATAATTTACATCAACGTGGCGTGCGCATGTCTATCGACGATTTCGGTACCGGATACTCTTCCTTGAGTTATCTGAAGAAGTTTAAAGTATACAAATTGAAGATAGACCAATCCTTTGTACGCGATATCACTACCGATTCGGAAGATAAAGCCATCGTTAGTGCCGTGATCAGTCTGGCCAACAGCTTGGGTTTGCGGACCATAGCCGAAGGGGTGGAAACTTTAGAGCAACAGGCGTTTCTGCGTGAACAGGGCTGCCAGGAGATTCAAGGCTATTTATTCGGCAAGCCCATGCCTAGCGAACAGTTCGAAGTATTTTTGCGGCAGAGGGTAGTTGATTCGACTGCAGTGTCTTGAGTGGTGTCCGGCACTTTGCGACGGCGCCAAGTGTGGTGGACAAATTGACGAAATGGCCGACTACGTTCATGCTTGCTGACCGAATGCTGTGGTGCTTAGGGGATTGTAAGTTCCCTCATGCCGATTTTTCGCCGACTTAACAGGAGTCCGCCCTTGAACGACGCCAATCCTATTTTCAAAAACCTGCCCGACTCGCTGCCGATTTCGCCGTTGGCCATACTGATTACTGTCACCGTGTTGGTCGGCGCCACAATGTCGTTTTACACCATTCCCGCCGAATCTGAAGGCATCGTCTTGCGCTTTGGCGAATACATCGAAAAAGTCCCTTCCGGCTTGCATGCCAAACTGCCGTTTGGCGTGGACAGCATCATCACCGTGCCGACTCAGCGTCAGCAGAAACTGGAGTTTGGGTTTGCCACAGCAGGCTTCACTAACCCGGATCAAATCGGCGACGAGCCGGCCCTGGAAAAATCCATGGTAACCGGCGATCTGAATTCGGCGCTGGTGGAGTGGATCGTGCAATACCGGATCACCGATCCGGAAAAATATCTATTCGATGTCCGCGATCCTGGCTTGACCTTGCGGGATATTTCCGAAGCGGTAATGCGGGAGGTGGTGGGTGATCGCACTGTCGATGAAATCATCACCATCGGCCGGCAAGAGATAGAGGAAACCGTACTGGCACGTGCGCGCCTGTTGGCCGAGCGCTATCAATTGGGGGTGTCGATCAATCAGGTACAGTTGAAAAACGTTAATCCGCCCGAACCGGTACAACCCTCGTTTAATGAAGTGAATCGGGCCCAGCAAGACCGCGAAAATGTCATCAACCTGGCTAACGGTGAATATAACAAAGCCGTGCCACGAGCGCGCGGCGAAGCGGACCAGAAAATTCGCGCCGCAGAAGGTTATCGATTTAAACGGATTAACGAAGCGGAAGGGGATGTGACTGCTTTCAACCAAGTATTGGAGCAATATCTGAAAGCACCGGACGTGACGCGCGCACGGATTTATCTGGAGACGATGGGCGATGTGCTGCCGCAAGCCCGTCAGCAGATTATTGTCGACGATACGGTGCAACAGATATTGCCGATGTTGCCGTTTCCGGGTCAAGCTGAGGGAGTGGTGAAATGAGTGTATCCACAAGAGTCTGGTTATTAATCGTTGTCTTCGCCTTTTTGCTGTTGCAATCGGTGTTTACCGTCAATCAAACCGAGCAAGTTATCATCACCCAATTCGGTAAACCGGTCGGCGAACCGATCACCAGTCCTGGTTTGCATTTCAAGATTCCATTTACCCAGCAGATCAATAGCTTTGATAAGCGCTATCTAGCCTGGGATGGGCCTATGGTGGAGATGTCCACCAAGGATAAGACTTATGTGCAGGTCGATACCTTCGCGCGCTGGCGCATAACCCAGCCCATGCAATATTACTTGCGCTTGCGCGACGAACGTAGCGCGCAATCGCGCTTGGAAGATATTCTGGGTAGCGAAACTCGCACCGCAATAGCCCGGCACGAATTGATCGAAGTGGTGCGTTCCGATAAGGATCGCAAGCCCCTGCAAGACGAGAGCTTGGGGCCACTTACCGGCGAAGGAACCATAGGGGTGCTGCGGCCAATCCGGGTGGGCCGGGCGGCGATCGAAAAAGATGTATTCGATGCGGCCGCACCTAAGTTGGCCGAATTTGGTATCGAATTGCTGGATGTGCGCTTCAAGCGCATCAATTACAACCATCAGGTTTTGGAGCGCATCCATCAACGGATGATCAGCGAGCGCTTGCAAATTGCCCAGCGTTTCCGTTCGGAAGGCGAGGGCGAGGCGGCTAGGATTAACGGTAATCGAGACCGGGATCTCAACGAAATCGAATCCACTGCCTACAAACGTGTGCAAGAAATCCAGGGCGAAGCCGACGCCAAGGCGACCGAAATTTATGCCAAAGCCTATGGGCAAAAACCCGAGTCTGCCGAGTTTTACAAGTTTTTGAAGAGCATGGAAACCTATCGCAAGGTGATAGACGGTGACGCCACCATTGTGTTGTCTACCAACAGCGATTTATTTGGCCTGTTGAAGCGGGTGGAGCAAAAAAATCGTTGAGACGCGTATAAAGCCAATAAGCAAAAATTAAGCTCTGACCTGCACACTTTATCGCAAGCAAATAATTTTCTAACAGGAGGTTTGCGATGTTAAGCAGAACAACAGTCATCGTTTTGGGTTTATTGGTCTCGTCGGCTGCGCTAGCCGACCACGAGCATTGGGGTGGGCATCACGGGCATCATCACCATCATGGCTATGACCGGCCAATGTATCGGGAGGACGTGATTTATTATCAACCCGCCCCGGTAGTGGAATATGTGCCGGTTCCCCGGTATTACGCGCCACCACCTCCACCTGTTTATTACGGATATGACCAACGTTCACCGCAAGGTTTGTTGGGAGGAATGGTCGGCAGTGCGATGGGTTATCAGCTAGGAAATGGCGACCCGATAGCCGCTGGCATTGGTGCTGCCGCCGGGGCTTTGTTGGGTAACGGTATGTACTGAGGCTGCCTGGTCGGAGCGGTCAATATTCCAGTAACTTGAAAAAACTTTTCGGCGCGCCGCAAATCGGACAATCCCAATCGTCGGGGATGTCCTCCCAGCGGGTGCCAGGCGCGATGCCGCTATCCGGGTCGCCCTTGGCTTCGTCGTAAATGTGTTCGCATTCCATACAGTGGTATTTCTTGTAATCGCTCATCGGATTTTCTCCTGCGTCTAAGCGGCGCAAGTGCCGAGAAATCGTTCGAAAGCTGTTACCATCAAGGGCAATATGCTTAATAATCGGTGGTCGGCGTCTAGCATATGCAGACGCGCGCGATGCTCGCGGCAGAAGCGCCAGGCGTTTTCCGGTGGTACGACATCGTCTTGCCAGCCATGAAACACCTCGATATTGGCTGTCGTAGGCTTGAAATCGGTACGTGCGTATCCCGGTAAATAAAAGGCCGGTGCGATCAAAAACAGTCCTTTTGGTTTGATGGTTTCCGCCGCGACGGTAGAGACATAAGCCCCCATACTGGAGCCCACCAACACTAGCGTTTCGCATCCAGTTATATCCAAGGCCAATAGCTGTTGCACGCGCCAGTCCGGATCGTTGCTGGCTTGATAATCCGGGCTGACAAATTCAAACCCTTGACGTTTGGCGACTTCTGCCAATGCCAAGGGTTTTTCGCCCCAAGGGATGCTGTCCTTGCCGTGGTTGTAAATTACCAGATTGGTCATGATTTCAGTCTCGGTGTTGAATAGCTTATTTGCGGAAAAATAAATTAGCCAGCAGCGTGATTAGCACGCTGACCACGATCATCGACGTGATAGGTATAAATACGAAGCTGTTTTTATTCTGAATCCGGATGTCGCCGGGCAGTTTGCCAAACCAATTGATCAACCACGGGACATAGTGCAAAACCAAGCCGATCACCAGGATGGCCGAGCCAATAATGATTAGTGCTTTGCTGGGTTCCATTTCTTTTCTCTATTACGCCAATACCGTAAGGGTTAAGGAACCACCACTACTTGCGCGAAGCCGCCACCCAGCGTACGGAAGTTGGTGGTTTGCCCCTGGTAGAGGCGGGCGCAGACCAATTGGGTTTGGCCTTGATAGACATAGTGGCGCAGATCCAGTTTCAATTCGCCGGCGTCCAGAAGCCGTTCGCTGGGTTTCACTAAGGCCTGCGCGACATAATCGTGTTGCAGAATATCTTCGAAAACTCGCCGGGTCAGCTTATCGCCGCGATAAGCCGCCTTGCTGCCGTAGCCTTTGGCCGGTTTGAAAAACAGTTGTTTACGGTTGGACCAAAACCATTCGGCTTTTTGTGCATCAACCAAAACGGTATGAGCGACCCCCGTGCTCAATATCGCGCAGGTATTGTCATCGACGCCGATAGCCTGCAGAAAATCGTCCTTGCCTAACCATGCCAGATTTCTTTTATCGGCGTAAAGCGCGTGATTTCGCGGATGCGGGGTCAGCACTACTGCACCGGCCAAATAGGCTGCGCGTAAAGCGTGGCATTTTAAAGCTTCCAAGCCAAAGTCGGTCAAGCGGTTATACACCAGATCGATTTGCAGATCGCCGTGCCAAAGCCCGCCATCGCGATAGCTTAAGGCCTGCGGATCGCAAACCACAGTCTCGATTTTATGTTGCTGGAACAGGTGTTTAAACAACAAAAACTCCGGCCACATGTATTGATTTTGCGGATCGTCATCGACGATGGCGATGTTGCGCAATGGCGCTGA
This sequence comes from Methylomonas albis, assembly GCF_014850955.1. Classification (NCBI taxonomy): domain Bacteria; kingdom Pseudomonadati; phylum Pseudomonadota; class Gammaproteobacteria; order Methylococcales; family Methylococcaceae; genus Methylomonas; species Methylomonas albis. Next base: position 3,182,417 of record NZ_JACXSS010000001.1, on the reverse strand, counting down.
ATCACGTTCCGCCTGCCATTCCTGGTAAAACATTTCCATGAATACCGTTTCGGTTTGGCGGATGTCTTGGTTATGCAGCTTAAGTTTACCCGGCTGCTGGTTACCGACGATTTCGCAACAGCTGTTTTGGACGCGAATTAATAGCGCATTAATCATCGCGCCGCCGGCATTGGAATTGATTTCGATCAGCTTCGGGCCGTCGGCGCTCAGATGAAAGTCATAGCCCAGAAATGCGCCGCGGGCTTTGACTAAAAATCGCGCGGTATCCGGTGCGTATTCCAGTACATGTTGCTGGTAAGCCGGTAGCGCTATTACCCGTTCCAGCGCAGCGATGATCTCCAGTTGTCGTTCCAGGCAGTCTTGGCTGATAAACACCGCAGACTCGGCGAACAAATTCGGCCGCTCCTCAGCGATCATCCGATACAAATTGTCGTTGCCCTCTAGCCTATGCAGTTCGCTACGCAGGGCTTTGCGATTTAGCGACGAGCAGCGGCAATTGCTGTTTAGCTGTTCGGCGCTAGGTATGTGTTCGGGGTCTGGATAGGGATGCATGAAAAACGCTAAACGTGGGTTGTTGGTCAAACAAGATTTACGCCACTATTCTAACGCGATACGCTGGCTCGCGAATCGGTAAATCCTAATATAGGCGCTTGTCAGCGCGGCCAAGCGATCTAATTCCCGGCTCATGAGCTTATTGCTATTTTACCTATCCGGTTTTTTATTGGAATGACGGCGCATAAATATAAAGAGCGGCAAGATTAGATGAAAAACGGGATTAAGCCCTTTTGTCCGGCAAAGCTAGAACTTGAGCGCGTATTTTGTCACTATGACAACCTTTGTCCGTATTTGAAGTCGCAAGAACTATGAAGCAACAAGCCGCATCAACCAATAATCAAACAAAATTGCGCAAATCCTCACCGTATCTGCTGACGATACTGGCGCTGCTTTATTTTTTTTCGCAGCCCGCCGGCGCCCAAAGTCCCGAGTCTGGTGTTAGGCAAACGATAGAGTCCTTGCTGGCCGCTAAACAGCATCCTTTGCTGTCACAGGCGGATTTTTCGCAGTATAGCGAAGCGCTGAAACAGCTATATCAGATGAACGCCAACCAGCTGATTTGGTTGGGCGCGGATAAGCCCGCGAAAAACCGCGACGATGTGTTGAGCTTGTTAAGTAATACCAAAACCGACGGCTTGAGCCCGGATGTTTACGATGCCGAGCGTTTGCGCGGTTATTTACAACAGGCCGCGACATTGCCGCAAAACGCAACCAGCGAGTTGGTATCTTACGACCTGGCTTTATCGATAGCACTGGTGCATTACGCGCGTGACCTGCATATGGGTAGAGTCGATCCGCGCAATTTCGATTATCCGGTGAAGTTTGCTGCCAAGTCCGCTGTCGATGTTGCGGCGTTGTTGAGCCAACATATTCAGCAACAAACGCTTGCTGAGCTGCCGGCGGTATTGGCGCCAAAATTCAAGCAATATCAACAGTTAAAGACTTTATTAGCAAGCTATCGTCAGCAAAATACCGCTGCGCAGCTGCCAAAACTGCTGTTTGCGAAATCGCTGCGTCCCGGCGAGCAAGATCTGCAATTACCGGAGTTGCGCCGACATCTGCTTGCGTTGGGCGAGCTGAAAGCGGAAGAAGTTCTCGGCGGCAACACGGATAACATCTATGACAATGCCGCGATAGAGGCTGTCAAACGCTTGCAGCAACAACAGGGTTTAAAAGCCGACGGCGTGATTGGCAAACAAACGCTGGCCTTATTGAATCAATCTCCGGCCGATAAAATCGGCAGAATCGAATTAGCCATGGAACGTTTACGCTGGATGCCCGCGTTACCGGAAGGGCCAAGGATTGCCGTGAATATCCCGGCGTTTCAGTTGTGGGCGTTCAATTCTCGCGAAGATGAACAGCCGTTGACCATGAAAGTGATCGTCGGTAAGGCTGAGAAGAACCAGACCCCGGTGCTATGGGAAGAGATGAAATATTTGGAGTTCATGCCTTATTGGAATATTCCGCAAAGCATCATGGATAAAGAAATGCTGCCGAAGCTATTGAGCGATGAAGAGTTTCTAGCCAATCAGGATATTGAGCTGGTGGATCGTCATGCTGACGACAATGAAGAAGACAACCAGGACAGCATTGTCGATGAAATCAAAAGCGGTCGGATCCGCGCCAGACAACGCCCCGGCAGCAATAATCCATTGGGGCGGGTGAAGTTTATTTTTCCGAATAAGGCCGATGTGTATTTGCATGATACGCCGGGGAAATCCGCGTTTAACCGGGATCGCCGCGATTTGAGTCACGGCTGCGTCAGAGTGGCTGAAGCGGAAAAATTGGCGGAATTCGTACTTGGCGATGAAACTGCTTGGGACCAGCAAACCATACAGCAAGCCATGGCGGGGCCCAAAACTCAGCGGGTCAGTCTAAAAAACTCCATACCTGTTTTGTTTTTTTATACCACTGTGTTCGTGGACCGCGATGATAAGCCGCGCTTTTATCCCGACATTTACGGCCAGGATAGTCTGTTGCAAAATGCCTTGAATAAGGCATTGGCTCCGAACGCCAAACAGCAAGTGGTTATTAAAACTGGCAATCTTGCTCGCGGCGGTTAGCTTGTATATTGTCACTGGGATAGCTGATTTTAGGAGGCTAATCTATGAGGCAAGCGAAAACAGCAAACTATGCGGTTGCTACCGAGGTTGCCGCTGGCGTCATAATTAAGGGGCTGCCGGCGGCGGTAGCGTATTGGTTGAGGCCGTTGGCGGTGCAGGCACGGGCGGCGTTGGTTTAGCCGGTCCATTGGTAGCTGTTGTTGGTCCAGCTGGCCGCTTTGATGTCTTGCACCTGGTTGCGGGTGTAGCTCCAGGTGTTGTCCTGGCCGGTGCCGGCGGCGGTGGCGTATTGGTTCAGGCCGGCCAACGCCGATTGCGTGTCGTAGCCGTAGCCGGTGGTGGTGCCGTTACCCAGGGTGACGGTGGTGCGCCGCGACAGGTCGTGGTAGGCGTAGCTGGCCAGGCTGACCGTGCCGTTTTCCAGCAGGGCGGTCGGCCGGTTCAGGGCGTCGTAGCTGGCGGTGATGTAGAACACAGAGGCTTCCGGCCAGGTGGTCAGCTGGTTCTTGGCATCCTTGACGGTAAGCGGCAGACCGTTGTTGCTGTAGGTGTAGGTCGCGTAGTTCTGCGCGATACCGCTGCCGACACAGGTGACGTTATTGTTCAAAAAGAGTTGTTGAAATATACGAAATTTTGTATATTTCAACCCATGACCGACCCAAAACCTATTAAATTCCTGGGCAATGCACTTGAAGACCTACGCGGATTTCCCGTATCTGTACGCCGAGAAGCGGGTTATCAACTTGACCATGTGCAATATGGATACGAACCAAGCGACTGGAAACCCATGAATACGGTAGGACCGGGGGTTAAAGAAATTCGAATTCGCGACGCGACCGGCGCATTTCGCGTGCTCTATGTCGCCAAATTCGCCGATGCTATCTACGTCGTACACTGTTTTCAGAAGAAAACCCAGAAAACCAGCCAGTCGGATATCGATCTGGCCGCCAAACGTTATCGTGATTTATTGAAGGAGCTTACCCAATGAACAGCGAACAATTCTCCAGTGTCTGGGATGCGATTGAAGACACTCCCGAAGAAGCCGAAAATATGAAACTTCGCGCGAGGCTAATGATGAATTTGACGGATTACATTACCCGAACCGGGTTGAGCCAAGCCCAGGCCGCCAAGCTGTTCGGCGTGACCCAACCGCGTATTTCGGATCTTATGCGCGGCAAGATTAACTTGTTCGGCCTGGATGCTCTCGTCAATATGGCCGCATCAGCAGGGTTGCATATCGAGATGTGGGTACGAGAGGCGGCATGACATCCCGCGCAATTGGCTAAAACATGCGGCGCAATACGGCTTCGTCTATTGACCTACCGATTACGGCTTACGGCCTTGGTTAATCACATGCGTCCGAATACGCTTCGCTATTCTGACCTACGCGGGTTGGCGTTTAACCGCCAAAAATAAAACCCTTTTCCATTGACCAGCGGCAGCCGGTGGCCTCGCAGAGCAGGATAAGCCTTGAGTGCATCGCGCGAATAAGCGGGTGTGGAGTGTCGCTATGCGGTAAAGCCAGAGGCGGTTCGTTGTGGGGAATCAGATGGTTTCGGGCAGTGGAACAGGCCGCCGATAGTTGAGATCGGCGGCCTGGGGTTTGATTGTGGTTTGCAAGGTCACTCGACAGATGCGCCTCCTGGCGTCGGCAGCATCCTATCTGCGCACGTTGATGTCTTGCACTTGGTTGCGGGTGTAGCTCCAGGTGTTGTCCTGGGCGGTGCCGGCCAGGTTTTGGGTCAGGCTGGCCAGGGCCGATTGCGCGTCGTAGCCGGTGACGGTGGTGCGCCGCGACAGGTCGTCGTAGGCGTAGCTGGCCAGGCTGACCGTGCCGTTTTCCAGCAGGGTGGTCGGCCGGTTGAGGGCGTCGTAGCTGGCGGTAATGTAGAACGCGGTGGCTTCCGGCCAGGTGGTGCGGGTGCGGTTGCCGGCCGGGTCGTATTGGTAGGCCAGGGTTTTGCCGCCGGCGCTGGTGCTGGTCAGGCGGCCGGCGTTGTCGTAGACGTAGCCGATGGCGTAGCCGGTTTTGTTGGCGGCGGTTTTACGGCCGACCAAGTCATACCCTAAAGGGCATAAATAACTGAAGCTGATGTTGTCGGCCGCAGTCGGATAGGTCCGACTCAGCAGACGGTTGAGGTTGTCGTAGGCCAGGGTAATGCTTTGACCGTTACGTTTGCGCAAGCTGGTGACGTTGCTGTTGTTATCGTAGGCCACCTGTTCGAAGTCGGTCGCCGAGGAGGCGCCGGCGGTGACTTTGTCCGGATACAGGGTTTTCAGCTTGCGGTCGTGACCGTCGTATTGGTAGGTGGTCAGCTGGTTTTTAGCATCCTTGACTGTGAGCGGTAGGCCGTTGTTGCTGTAGGTGTAGGTCGCGTAGTTCTGCGCAATACCGCTGCCCACGGCTTTTTTGAGGATCTGCACGCTGTCATCGCTGTTGTAGACGGTCTGAGTGACGCGGTTGCCGCCGTCGGCCGAAATTTGGTAACTTACTTAGGTGAAAAATAAGCGTATTATTTGCATATAAATAGCGCCTTTTTTGCGCTATAGGAGAACTGTATGGCAAACGATAAAGAAACAATTCGCCTTAGCTTGAGCGTATCACCTGAGTTAAACGAACGACTGGAGCAACTGGCGTCTTCGGGGCACACCACCAAAACCGAGATTCTACGTAAAGCCATTGCCTTGTATGACGTGGCTGCCGAAGCTAAAACGGAGAAAAAAGATTAGGTATCCTTGACCAAAACAAACAGCTATTGACCGAGATTGTAGGTATTTAGTGGAGGAACAGACCAATGAAAAACGCGGCGATCCCCAGATCAACCTAGGACAAATCGTCGGCAAGGATCATAAGTACGAGTTGTCAGTCAGCAACGAAACGCCAGAAGATGCCACCGCTAGATGTGTAAGGGAAATGGCGGATGCCGAACTGAAACGGAAAATGACCTATTCGCTATTTTGTTTCGCGCTTTTAGTAGTGGGTGTTGTTTTTGGCGGCTGTGTTTACGTCTTCGCGGTGGGGACGGTAGACGACAAAAAATGGGCCGCAGGTATTATCAGTGCAATTGCATCCGGTCTAATCGGCTTTTTGGTGGGGCAAGGGAAAAGATAACTGTTCACGGACGAGCCGCTTGACGCTCTACCTATTGCGACTTACGGCCTTGCGGAGCTCGATTGAAACGCCAGCGGGACGGTTTAGCCATTGCTGGCGTTTGGGGTTTTCGGGGCGGAACGAAAATAAGCCGCCGAAGGTAGAATTCGGCGGCTTAGGATAAGTTTGGTTCGATCACGCGACAGATGCGCCTCCTGACGTCGGCACATCTTATCGGCGCACGTTACCGCGTTGAGAAGAACCAGACGCCGGTGCTATGGGAAGAGATGAAATATCTGGAGTTCATGACGTATTGAGATATTCCGCAAAGCATCATGGATAAAGAAATGCTGCCGAAGCTATTAAGCGATGAAGAGTTTCTAGCCAATCAGGATATTGAGCTGGTGGATCGTCATGCTGACGACGATGAAGAAGACAACCAGGACAGCATTGTCGATGAAATCAAAAGCGGTCGGATCCGCGCCAGACAACGCCCCGGCAGTAATAATCCATTGGGGCGGGTGAAGTTTATTTTTCCGAATAAGGCCGATGTGTATTTGCATGATACGCCGGGCAAATCCGCGTTTAACCGGGATCGCCGTGATTTGAGTCACGGCTGCGTCAGAGTGGCTGAAGCGGAAAAATTGGGGGAATTCGTACTTGGCGACCAAACTGCTTGGGACCAGCAAACTATACAGCAAGCCATGGCCGGGCCCAAAACTCAGCGGGTCAGTCTAAAAAAGTCGATACCTGTTTTGTTTTTTTATACCACTGTTTTTGTGGGCCTTGATGACAAACCGCGTTTTTACCCGGATATTTACGGTCAAGATCAATTGTTGCAAACCGCTTTGAGCAAAGCCGCTAATCCGGGCGCTAAACAACAATTGGTCAGTAAAGCGGTAAATGGTGCCGGCGGCGGTTAACGGGGTTCAGTTTTAGCGGTTTTGGATTATGCTGTTATCCGGAGTGTGGTTTTTTAGGAGACAGGGATATGACGCAAGTAAAAATAGTAAACCAAGCTGTTACCGAGAAAGTTAAGAAATCGCCGGCGCGCAAGGGCAAGAAAGTCAGAATGGCGCCGCCGACCAATGGCGAGATTCTGGTCAAAGGTGTGGTGATGGGTATCGTGATTTCCGGGTTGACGCACGCCAGTAAAAGCATCACCCGCGCGCTGATTCGCCATCCGCTTGCCTTATTCTCCGGTGGTTTGCTGGCCGGCTATCTGGCGCATAAACATCGCAAGGACATCATCGTGCTGGGTAGTCGCACTGCAGAGGAAAGCCGGAATTTCGTGCTGAGACAACGCGAAAACCTCGGCGATTTAATCGCTGAAATCAAGGAAGAAAGCGGAAGGACTCAATAGTCTTCGGTTTGTTGGGGTTTACCCGACATCTTGTTTCACCGACTGGCGCCCCGATTTCCGGACTGGCGCATCCGCGTAACCGATGTACATAAGCGGTGGCACTACCGCAAAATTTTTTTTACGGTAGATTGATTGCTATCGCAGTAGTGCTGCATCGTCCTCGGCAAGTTTTATGAAAATTTATCAACTCCACCGGCAGCAGCGCTTGGCCCTCAGCCAGCAGCAAGCCTGGGAGTTCTTTTCGTCCCCGCATTATCTAAACCAAATTACCCCTGAGTTTTTCCATGTCGATATCACCTCGCCTGTACCAGAAGATATTTACTCAGGCTTGCTGATCCGCTATCGGATGAAGGCAGTGTTTGGTGTGCCCATGTCTTGGCTATCGGAAGTTAGTCATTGCGATAAGCCGAACCGGTTTGTCTACCAACAGGCCGTGGGTCCGTTCGGTTTCTGGAGTCATGAGGTTTGCCTGAGCAATTGCGCGGAAGGTGTCGTGCTGGAAGACATCGTGTTTTATACGATGCCGTTCGGCTGGCTGGGCCAATTGTTACATGGGTTTATCGGCGATAAATTGCAGCGCATATTCGATACGCGCCGCGATTATCTGCAAGCAAAATGGGGCGTTGCGGAGCCTTGACGCATTCAAATCGGTACCGGTTTGACAGTTGACTTTTTTCATCCGCAGGCATCTAATCAAGATCCTGCACATTCAACCTGAAGGAGACTAATATGGCTCAAGACAAAGGTTATTTGGATCAATCCGGCAATCAAGTGATTGCCATCGTCAAAAATCTGGATCGCGATGTGGAGCGCGGCGAAGATACCATCATGCTGGGCTATGGCTTGGTATTGCTGGCACCGGCTTTCGCCCCCTTATTGCCGCCCGTTATTCTGTTGCCGCTGATGGCTATCGCATTTGCGATTTCGGCCACCTTGGCCCGTCTGCATTTCTATAAAATGGCGCAAAAACTGACAGTATCCATGAGAGAACTGGAAAGCCGGGACCAATACACGTTAAAACCCATTGCGCAAGTGTTTGACGAACATCCCCAACAGACTTTGGCGGTCGCTTTTAATCCGTTGAGAAATCTAAAACGGACTCTGAAAAGCACCCTGGGCGGCTTGATGATCAATCCATTTTGGGGGCCGATTTTTTACATGTTGGGCGTGCAATTTGTCGAGGATAAACATTTCTTTGTACTAAATAAGGCGGTGATCAGCGTAGAAGAAAAGATCATGCCGATAGTCTTACGCGATGAATAAGCGGGGAGTCGGCAATTTCACGTTCGCAACGCTGCCGCGGCAAATTTAACGTAACCGCGTTCAAGGTGGGGCGGTTATTTTGTCGCGGTAACCATTGTCCAAAAGTACAGTTATACACAGAAGCTGTGGATAAGTTTGTGATCAAATCGTGGGCAAAGCTTGCCAGTGCCCGTCTTGTTTGAAGCTGCATTAAATTGGCTAATTATTAGTCAATTAGTCGGCCGTTTTTTTGACTATCCTTAGTACTGTTCAGAAGAGCCGGCGGCGATGGCCGACCGGCCCCGTTTTATCACGCAAAAGGTTGTTCCCCATGGAAACTCAACACACCCTCACCATTGACGGTAACCAGGCCGCCGCCGGCATTGCCCACAAGTTGAACGAAGTCATCGCCATTTACCCAATCACACCGTCGTCGCCGATGGGGGAGTGGGCCGATGAATGGTCATCGCGCGGGCAACCGAATTTATGGGGTACGGTCCCCAGAGTCGTCGAATTGCAAAGTGAAGCCGGCGCGGCCGGCACCATACATGGCGCGTTGCAAGCCGGTACCCTAGCTACGACGTTTACCGCATCGCAAGGTTTATTGCTGATGCTGCCGAATATGTACAAAATCGCCGGCGAATTAAGCCCGACGGTGTTCCATATCGCCGCCCGTTCCCTGGCTTGCCAGGGCCTGTCTATCTTCGGCGATCACAGCGATGTGATGGCGGCGCGGATGACCGGCTTTGCCATGTTATGCTCCAACTCGCCACAGGAAGTGCAGGATCTGGCGCTGATTTCTCACGCGGTGGCCTTGCAAAGCCGGATCCCCTTCATGCATTTTTTCGACGGCTTTCGCACCTCGCACGAAGTATCAAAAATCGTCAGCGTCGACGATGCGGTCATTCGGGCGATGATAGACGATGCCTGGGTTAGCGAGCATCGCGGCCGGGCCTTGACGCCGGATAAGCCGGTACTGCGCGGTACCGCGCAAAACCCGGACGTGTATTTCCAAGGCCGGGAGTCGGTAAACCCGTATTACTCGGCCTTGCCTGACATCGCTCAGCAAGCCATGGATAGATTCGCGGCGCTGACCGGCAGGGCATACCGTTTATACGAGTATGTCGGCGCGCCGAACGCCGAACGAGTGATCGTGCTGATGGGGTCCGGCGCGGAAGCGGTGGAAGAGACGCTGGATTATCTCAATCGCCAGGGCGAAGCAGTCGGTCTGTTGAAAGTGCGTTTGTTTCGGCCCTTTGCTCCGGAGCGCTTGATCGAGGCCTTACCTGCCAGTTGCCGGAAAATCGCGGTATTGGATCGCACCAAGGAACCGGGCGCCGACGGCGAACCCTTGTACAAGGATGTGCTGACGGCGTTGGCGCAAGATTTCAGCAACGGCGGCAAGTTTGCCGGCTTACCGATAGTGGTCGGCGGCCGTTACGGCTTGTCGTCCAAGGAATTCACCCCCGGTATGATCAAGGCGGTTTACGACGAGTTAAAACGCGAGCGGCCGAAAAATCAATTTACCATCGGCATCCACGACGATGTCAGCCATACCAGCCTGGAGTGGGACAGCGAATATCGCACCGACGCCCACGACCAAACCTTTCAAGCTATGTTTTACGGCTTGGGCAGCGACGGTACGGTCGGCGCCAATAAAAACACCATTAAAATCATCGGCGAAGAAACCGATTGGTTTGCCCAAGGCTATTTCGTGTACGACTCGAAAAAATCCGGCGCCATCACGGTTTCGCATTTGCGCTTCGGCCCCAAACCGATCCGCTCAACTTATCTGATAGCCGAAAACGACGCCAAATTCATCGGCTGCCATCAAACCGTGTTTCTGGAACGCTACGACATGCTGGCCAATGCAGCCCACAACGCGGTGTTTCTGTTGAACAGCCCGGTACCGGTCGAGCAGGTTTGGGATACCTTGCCGCATAAGATGCAAGAGCAAATGCTGGCCAAGAAGATTCGTTTTTATCTGATCGACGGCAACGCGGTTGCGGAAAAGTCCGGCATGGGTAAGCGAATCAATACCATCATGCAAACCTGTTTCTTCGCGATTTCCGGGGTATTGCCGCAAGATCAGGCTATTGCCGCGATCAAGCATGCCGTGGAAAAAACCTACGGCAAAAAAGGCCAGCGCATCGTCGATTTAAATTTTAAAGCGATAGACGAAACCTTGGCCGGCTTGCAACAAGTACCTCTACCCAAGCAAGCCGATAGCGGGTTCGATATTGCCGCATTGATCGCCGATACGGCGCCCGAATTTATCCGCCGGGTTACCGGCGAAATCATCGCCGGTCGCGGTGATGCGCTGCCGGTCAGCGCGATGCCGGCCGACGGCACCTTTCCCACCGGTACGGCGGCTTACGAAAAACGCAATCTGGCTTTGGAGATTCCGGTTTGGGAAACCGATCTGTGTACCCAGTGCGGCAAATGCCCAATGGTTTGCCCGCACGCGGCGATTCGCAGCAAAATCGTGCCCAACGAAGCCTTGAGCAATGCGCCGGAGACTTTCAAACACGCGGCGATGCTGGGTAAGGACTTTCCGGCCGGCCTGTCGATCAGCTATCAGGTGGCGCCGGAAGATTGCACCGGCTGCGGACTTTGCGTGGATATTTGCCCGATTCGCGACAAATCCAACGCCAGCCGCAAGGCTTTGAACATGAGTCCGCAAGCGCCGTTGCGCGAGCCGGAGAGCCAAAACTGGGATTACTTCCTGTCCTTGCCGGAATATGATCGTCGCTTGCTAAAAACCAACACCATCAAAGGCTCCATGGTGTTGCAGCCTTTATTCGAATTTTCCGGCGCTTGTGTCGGCTGCGGCGAAACCCCGTACGTGAAATTGGCCTCTCAGCTCTTCGGCGACCGCATGGTGGTAGCCAACGCTACCGGCTGTTCGTCGATTTACGGCGGCAATTTGCCGACTACGCCTTGGACCAAAAATGCCGACGGCCGCGGTCCGGCCTGGAACAATTCCTTGTTCGAGGATAACGCCGAATTCGGTTTGGGCATGCGGGTGGCTATAGATAAACAAGCCGAACATGCGGCCGAGTTACTGGTGTCGTTAAGGGAAACCTTGGGCGGAGAGTTGGTGGATGCGATTTTACATGCCGACCAAGCTGATGAAGCCGGCCTTTACGAACAACGCCAACGTGTCGCTGAATTGAAACAGCATTTACCCTCGCTGAAGCAGCCTGCCGCGCAAGCCCTGTTGCCGCTAGCGGATTATCTGTGCAAGAAAAGCGTTTGGATTATCGGCGGCGACGGTTGGGCTTATGACATCGGTTATGGCGGTCTGGATCATGTGCTGGCCAGCGGCCGCAACGTGAATGTCCTGGTGCTGGATACCGAGGTGTATTCCAATACCGGCGGCCAAACGTCCAAGTCCACGCCGCTGGGTGCGGTGGCCAAGTTCTCGGCCGGCGGCAAAGCCACGGCCAAAAAGGATTTAGCCTTGTTAGCCATGGATTACGGCAACGTCTACGTTGCCCATGTGGCTTATGCCGGCAAAGACACCCAAACCCTGAATGCCTTCCTGGAAGCGGAAGCGCACGATGGGCCGTCCATCATCATTGCTTACGCGCCTTGTATCGCGCACGGCGTCGATTTGTCCAACAACCATAGGCAGCAAAATTTGGCGGTGAAAAGCGGGCATTGGCCGTTATTCAGATTCAATCCTGGTCGTATCCGGCAAGGCAAGAATCCGATGCAACTGGATTCCGCGGAACCGTCGGTGCCGCTGCGCGAGTTTGTGATGAGCGAAACCCGTTTCAGCATGCTCTGGCAAAGTCATCCCGACCACGCCGAAGCCTTCTTGAAACAGGCGCAACAAGACGTGAAAAACCGCTATCGCTACTACCAACAACTGGCCGCGCTGGAATGGAGCGATGCCACCAGCGTCGCCGCTGCCAAAGCCGCACTGAAAGCCGATCTTGCCCAGGAGAGCCAACATGGTTGATTTAACAACAAATTATTTGGGCCTGAAACTGGCGCATCCTTTGGTGCCTTCAGCATCGCCGCTGAGCAAGGACTTGGACAGTGCCCGTCGGCTGGAAGATGCCGGTGCGGCGGCCATCGTCATGTCGTCCTTGTTTGAAGAAAAAATCGAAGCTGAACAGCAACAGATGGAGCGGTTTTTTTTCGGGCAAGGCATTGGTTACGGCGAGGCGGATTCCTTTCATCCGGTGCCTGAGCAGATTTTGACTTACCAGGAACAGTATCTGGAACATCTGCAACGCTTGAAAAGCAGCTTGCATATTCCGGTGATCGCCAGCTTGAACGGCATCTCCCAAGGCGGTTGGATCGAATACGGCCAAGCCTTGCAGCAAGCCGGCGCGGATGCGCTGGAATTGAATATCTACCATCTGGCGGCTAATGCCGATGAAAGCAGCGAAACGGTGGAAAACCGCTATCTGGATATTTTGCGGGAATTAAAAAGCCGGGTGAGTGTGCCGCTGACCCTAAAGCTCGGTCCGCAATTCAGCTCGCCGATTCATTTCTCCCAACGCCTGGAAGCGGCCGGTGCCGATGGTATTGCAATATTCAACCGGTTTTATCAGCCGGATATCGATCTGGAAACGCTGGAAGTGGTGCCGAAACTGCAATTGTCTACGCAAGCCGAAGCCTTGCTGCGTATCCGCTGGACTGCCTTGCTATATGGTCGGGTGAAATTGTCTTTGGCGGTAACCGGTGGTTTTCATCACAGCGCGGATGTGATTAAAGCCTTGTTGGCGGGCGCAGACGTGGTGCATCTGTGCAGCGTATTGCTGGCGCAAGGCGTGGGCAAACTCAGCGAAATCCGCGCGGAATTGGAACAATGGCTGATCGAACACGAATACGAGTCCATCAGCCAGTTAAAAGGCAGTGTTAGCCAACAGCACGCCATTGACCCCAGTGCGTATGAGCGTGCCAATTATATCCATGTATTGGACAGTTACACGCCCTCTGCCGGCGTGTTGAGATAGCGAAAGACCGTGCGGGATTTGGATGAACTATTCGCCGGCTTGGCTAAGTCCAGATTCCGCAGCCAATTTCGTTTGAATGCTAAAGACCGGGATTATTTGCACAACAAGGGCCTGGAAACGGTATTAAGCCACGCCCAAGATTTCGTCGAAAAACGCTTAGCCGCCGCCGAGCCGCGCAATGACGGCAAACAAACCCCGTTTCGCGGCCATCCGGTGTTTGTCGCGCAACACGCCACCGCGTGCTGCTGCCGGGGCTGCCTGGAAAAATGGCATAAAATTCCGCAACATCGCGAGTTGAGCGACACTGAGCAGAGCTATATCGGCGCGGTTCTGGAGCGCTGGCTAAGTGAGCAACTCTGAGCATGCTGGCGCTGTCGATTGATTACTGTTTTCCAATTCGGATCAGCCACGGTGTTTAAACGACTATTCGCCAAACCGCAGAAAATCAGACTTTACAAAGGGGCGGTAGTGATCGCTTCGAACGCGCAGCCACAGCTCGATTTCTTCCGGAGCACGGATTACGCTGCCTGTTGGCAGCAAAAACTTTCCGAAATTTTGTCGCTGCCGGAGCGGGACAAATCAGGAGCCGACGACAACGAGGCCCATTACCTTGACTTGATGGTATACGACTATCAACTCGGATGCGTCGAGGAAGTCGATCTGGGGTATTTCGGTTTTCCGCTCTTCTGGCGGCCGAAAGTCAGTATCGGGGTCAGGGTATATCGGGTGCGCGATGGCCGCACCCGATACAGCGAAACCTTGCGCATGGCGATGCCATGGCGCAGCTATTTCAAAAACCTGGCGCTGTTCAGGCACCATTTGCTGGATGAAAAAGGCATTGAGCGCATGCTTTATCAAGGGTGTTTGCGTTTGTTACAAAACGTGCATGACGACCTTTATCGCTGAATCCTCGGCTTGCTTGGTGCCGCCGCGTTTCGCGATTGACCGCCATGCACCGCTACGCGTAGTGTCTAAAATCCGATAGTCAATCGCCGGGCGTAATATGGGCCAAGAAATTCATGCCGCAATCTATCAAGATGCCGACTTTCAGCGCTTTCGACAACGCCTATTCGCAGAAACCGAACAGCTCGGCCGGCTGATTAAAAATCGTGCCTGTTCGGAAGCCGAGCCGGTGGCCGGTTTTGAAATCGAAGCTTGGCTGCTGGACGACAACATGCAGCCGGCACCGGCTAATCAGGCCTATCTGCAATCCTTCGCCCACCCGATGGCCGGGCCGGAACTGGCCAAATTCAATATCGAACTAAACACGCCGCCGCTGGCGTTGACCGGCGAAGTGTTCAGCCAAATGCATCAGGATTTACAAAGTACTTGGGAAGATGCAGAACAACATGCCCGGCAACTGGATTTGCATTTGTTGGCGATAGGCACCTTGCCAACCTTGCGCCAAAGCGATCTGCATCTGGGCAATATGTCGGACATGAATCGCTACCGGGCCTTGAATCAACAGATTTTGCGCTGCCGGGGGCGGCCGATTGTGTTGGATATTTGCGGGCATGAACATCTCAAATTAGAGCATCACGACGTGATGCTGGAAGCCGCCACCACCTCGTTTCAATTGCATATCCAATGCCCGCTCAGCATCGCTCATCATGTGTATAACGCGGCTATCATCGCCTCGGCGGCGATGGTGGCTGTGAGCGCCAACGCACCGTTTTTGTTCGGCAAGGATCTCTGGGCGGAAACCCGTATCCCGCTATTCGAGCAAGCCATCGCCACCGGCGGCTATGCCGGTGCGGCAGACGGGCCGTTGCACCGGGTCAGTTTCGGTTCCGATTTTGCCCGGCACTCTATCCTGGAATGCTTTGTCGAGAACCAGCAGCATTTTCCAATTCTATTACCCGAGTTTTTCGACGATGCGCCGGAAGCGTTTCAGCACCTACGCCTGCACAATGGTACCGTCTGGCGCTGGAATCGGCCGCTGGTGGGTTTCGATGCCGACGGCACTCCGCATATCCGCATAGAACACCGCAGCCCCGCCGCTGGGCCTACCGTGTTGGACATGATAGCGAACGCGGCGTTTTTTTACGGCTTGGTAAAAAACTTGGCTGACGAACGCCAAGCGGGCAGGGCGGATTTATCGTTTGCCCAGGCCAGGGACAATTTTTATCAGGCGGCGCGGCATGGCTTGGCTAGTCATATCGTTTGGTTTGGTGACCATAAACTACGGTTAGCCGCGCTGATAGAGCAGGAGCTATTGCCGCGCGCCGTTCAGGGATTGCAGGCTTTGGGCATCTGTACTGCTGATCGTGAGAATTATCTGGATGTGATTCGCCAACGGCTTGCCAATCAACAGACCGGCAGCCACTGGCAGCGGCGGTTTATCAAGGAGAATCCGGGTGAGTTTAGGGAGCTGACGCAGGCTTATTTGCAGAGGCAACGCAGTGGGGAAGCGGTTGCCGGATGGGGGATATGAATAAGCACAACATCATTGTTCCCATGCTCCGGCGTGGGAACAGGGCTCGACGCTCCAGCGTCCTGGTGCGCACCGCTGGAGCGGTGCGGGCTGCATTCCCACGCCGGAGCGTGGGAATGATAAAAAAACTTGGCTGACGAACGCCAAGCGGGCAGGGCAGATTTATCCTTTGCCCAGGCCAAGGACAATTTTTATCAGGCCGCGCGGCATGGCTTGGCTAGCCATATCGTCTGGTTTGGTGAACATAAGTTACGGTTGGCAACGCTGATAGAGCAGGAGCTATTGCCGCGCGCCGTTCAGGGATTGCAGGCTTTAGGCATCTGCACTGCTGATCGTGAGAATTATCTGGATGTGATTCGCCAACGTCTTGCCAAGCAACAGACCGGCAGCCACTGGCAGCGGCGGTTTATCACGGAGAATCCGGGTGAGTTTAGGGAGCTGACGCAGGCTTATTTGCAGAGGCAACGCAGTGGGGAAGCGGTTGCCGGATGGGGGATATGAATAAGCACAACATCATTGTTCCCACGCCGGAGCGTGGGAACGATGAAATTAGTTGACCATTAATCGGCGGAATCGCTGGCCCGTTTCGCCATACGAGTAATATAAGCCTCTTTATTGTATGCAGCATGGAGATAATATTTAGTATTTCTTTTTTCCGCTGCAAAAGTTGGCTCTCCCGGAAATGAGCCAATTTTGGACATGCTTTGTAGATCATCTGTTGATGGGGTGGGAAATCCATTCTCAAGACAATGAAGATTTAACCATTTTTCTGTTTCTTGAAAGAACACTTTTAGCTGAGTTGATTGATACTGCTCATCCAAACATTCCCACCACAAAATAATTGACGCGGATATTCTTCGAGAAATATCGTCTAAATATTCCTTAGAAGTTGGTGCTATACGTTCGGTAATATATTCAACTAATAGATGCATATAAAAAAGTAAATATGGTAGTCTGCTGTATAAGTATGCCCACTGAGTCAACTTTTGATCCCAGCCAGAGAAAATAAAATTTATATTTAGATTGTCTGTGCGAATTTTAGGGTGTTCTGTGAATAAATGCATGGCGAGGTTGCATATACCATCAAAACTATCTTCAAAGCTTTTATCGTAACGTAATTTAGCCAAATATAGAGGATCAAAACGTTTTTCTTCTCCTAGGATATTTAATACTTGGCTTATTCTTTTGCGATGACCCTCAACGCCTCCTGCGTTCTTATGTCGAAGTTTCAATGAGTCGATTGCAAGCGTTTCTGCAAAACTCAGCTTATCCAAAATAATTGATTCAAGGATATACAGATTTTCTTGCAATGGTTTTCTTATAAGCATATAAGATATTCCCAGTTTGGCTTTGCGAGAGCATTCTAACGCCTCATACACGCAATGTAATGCATCAGACAAGACAGCTGGAAAAATCATTGACACTAATATATTAGCTCTATCATTAGTCCGATTTTTATTTGCTAGCCATACAAAAATGTCATTAGCTTTTGATAGCTCTTGGTCTTCGTCTTCTAGCAAATCGATGGTAGTTATGAAAAAACCTCCTTCTTCACCTGATCTTAATATCTGAACCATTACATCGTGAATCAGGTAGCAAAGATCGTGAGCAATATGAAAGTTGTCTGGAAGAAGCTTTGTGTTCTTGTTTTTCAATGTAGGAGACATTATTTATTAGTGAACCAGCGATCAGAAAGGAAAGTTGCCCGATAATGTGTGGTAAATAATAACTAAATGTTTTGGTGTTGCTATATATATTTTTAGAAATTATATCAAACTATATTCATGTAACCAATTCTACCTGCTAATTCAATGTTAAAACAATTCGAAAGCTTACCCAATGGCTTACTAGATATTTCTGTCGAAGCCCTGCATAAGCTAATCCCCGAACCAACCTTATTCCACCTCCCCGGCAAACGCCCGGAAACCCTGTTTGTCTCGGTCTTACTGCACGGCAACGAATCCACCGGCTTTCTGGCTGTGCAAAAGCTGCTGCAAAAATATCACGACCAAAGCTTGCCGCGTGGCTTGACGCTGTTTTTCGGTAATACCCAGGCGGCGCGTTCCAATCTAAGGCGGCTGGACGGGCAGCAGGATTTCAACCGTATCTGGCCTGGTACTGCGTTACCGGAGTCGCCGGAAACGCTTTGGGCGGCGCAGATTTGCGAGATCATGCGCCGGCGTGGCGTGTTTGCCAGTGTGGATGTGCATAACAACACCGGCCTGAATCCGCATTACGCCTGCATTAACAAGCTGGATAAGGATTTTCTGCATCTGGGCGCGTTGTTCGGCCGCTTGCTGGTGTATTTCACCCATCCCAAGGGTACGCAGTCCAGCGCTTTTGCCGAGTTTTGCCCGGCGGTGACTTTGGAATGCGGCCGGCCGGGCCAGCCGCACGGCACCGAACATGCCTTTCAGTTTTTGGATAGTTGCCTGCATTTACACGAATTTCCGGCGCAGCCGATTGCGAAGCAGGATGTGGATATTTATCACACGGTCGCGCAAGTTACCGTCGCCGACGAGGTCGGTTATAGCTTTAGCGACGCCACGGCCGATCTGCGTCTTGATCCGGAATTGGAAGGTCTGAATTTCACAGAGATTCCGGCGGGTACCGTGTTGGCCACAACCGACTGCGCAAGGATGCCCTTGATTGCCAAAGACAACGACGGTAAGCCGGTTACCGAACAATTCCTGATGATTAGGGAAGGGCAAGTGCAAGTCACTCGGCCGACGATGCCGTCCATGTTAACCCTGGACGAACGGGTCATTCGCCAGGATTGTTTGTGTTACCTGATGGAGCGCTTGCCAATACAGACTGGTATTTGAATTTTCGTTACGGCGGGAAGCGGTAAAAGTCAAAAGCCTGGACGCCGCTTTCGCGAGAATGGTAGATTCGATCAGCTGCAATGGTTTTCCAAAGGAGAATAATGATGTTGAAGTCACTGGATGTGTTATTGGGTTTGTCGGTGGTGATGTTGATCGTCAGCATGGCGGTGACTTTAATCAGCCAGGGCATTTTGAATCTACTGGCCAGCCGCGGCCGCAATCTGCGCGCCGGCCTGGCCGACTTGCTGGAATTGCTGGATGCCCGCTTTTCCCGAACCGAAGCCGAGGCCATCGCCGCTTTAACCCTGACGCAACGGACTATCGGCGGCCGCTGTCGCTGCCGACTGCCGGCCTGGCTACAGTTTTTTCAGTTTGGTGAAGTGATCCATCGTGAAGAATTTATCAAGATTTTGCTGGATTTGGCGGCTGGCTACGATGTATCGATCAAAACCGAATTCGAACAAATCAAAGCCAGGCTGGCCAGTAAAACCATCAATGTCGGCCAAGCCACGGAAGCCCTGGAAAGCAAACTGCTGGAATATCCGTGGTTTTTTAAGCGCCTGGATATTGAAGCTTTGCTTGCCAAGATCAAACAAGAAAAGGCCGAGTCAAAAAAACAGCAGTATCTCAAGCTGGAGAGAATTGTCGCCGGACAAATCGATCTGCTGGATAAGTTGAAATCCGTATTGCACGACAATGGTATCGAGGATCCGGTGGCTACATTAAAAAACGCGCGCATGCTGGCGCTGGAATTTGAAAAATCCAATCCGGAATTGGCGCACGACGTGCGTGAGGCCAATGCCTTATTGCAGGAGGCCTCCAGTGAATTTTTGGCGAAAATTTGTTTGAGTTTCGATCATTTGATCGACCGGGTCAGCGTTAGATTTACCGCCACCACCCGTGTGGTCAGCTTTATCAGCGCGGCCCTGGTAGCGATTGCATTGCAGTTGGACACGGTATATTTGATCAACCGTTTGTCCATGGACGAGCAAATGCGGTCGGCCTTCGTGGAGTTGGCGCCCAAGCTGGCCGACGAGCAGCAAATAAAGGCTGCGGTTCAATCAACGGATGCCAAGGGTGCCGCGGGGCAGGGTGCCGAGGCGGCGACGGAAGATGCTGTTAAAGCCAAAGAACGCGTCGATCCGGAAAAGCAAAAGTATTATTTGAATTTTCTAGCGGAACAGGGCTTGATCAGCCTGCCGGTTGACCTGGAGAGCTGGTGCAAACATTGGAAACTGGTGAGTATTCCCGGTTTGATCTTATCGATTTTTCTACTCAGCTTGGGTGGGCCGTTTTGGTATAACGCCTTGAGTAAGCTGGTGCAATTGCGTTCCGGCCTCGCTCGCAAGGATGATGAGCAAAAAGCTATCCGCCAAACCACGCAGACCGTGGGTGGCGATCCGCAAAGCTCGGATAATTCGACAGCGGCGAATCCTTTACAAGGCGAACGCGGCGATCTTAAGGCGCAGGGTTGAGGAGAGCTTATGGACAAGAAATGGATAGGTTGCGCGCCGGGAAATTGTCGGGTCGGTCGCCCGGCTGGTTTCAAACCGGACATCATTGTCCTGCACTCGGCGGATGGCAGTCTGGCAGATGCCAGTGTGCGTTATAACAAGTCGGGCGCTTTACAGTCTATGCATTACGCCATCGGCAATAATGGCGAGATTCATCAATATGTCCTGGAAGCGGACACCGCTTTTCACGCCGGTTTGGTGGTTAATCCTGAAGCCGAACTCATTAAGCAAAGACCCAATACCAACCCCAATTTTTTCTCGATTGGCATTGCCCTGGAAGAACCTTTGCTCGGTTCACCTACTGCCGCGCAACTGGCGGCATGCTCGAATTTGATCCGAGAGATTGCCGACCGCTGGCATATCACCGTCGATGCGGCTCATGTGTTGTCGCATAGCGCGATTCGCGCCTCGGTGAACTGTCCCGGTTCCACTATCGATATTATCAGTCTGATTGCGACTGCCTTACCCGATCCGGCGGTCAATTTAGTGGCCGGCAAACAATTGGGTTTACTGAGTAGGGCCAATCTGCGCAGTCGCCCATCAGTCAGTGCGCCAGTGCTGCGAGTCTTGGATGCCGGCAGTAAAGTCGAGATTGTCAGCTTTACGGTGGGCGATAGTGTGTCCGGCAACGGCTATTGGTATCAGGATAAGGACAATTGTTTTTTCTGGGCGGGGGCCACAGACCGGCCTAATCCGCAGGTGTTGGCGACATCGAACGAAAGCGAAGCCGACACCGACACCATGGCGCTCGGTGACCAAGCCGCCGCAGTTGGCACAGGTTTGGTGATTAATCGCTCTCGATTTCGCTTGCCAGCCGGGCAGTTTTTTCCCGAGCGGCCGAAAAAAGATCTGATTGTTTTGCACTTCACAGCCGGGTCGTCGGCCAAGTCGGCGTTCGACACCTGGATAGGTGATGCTCAACATATCGCCGCGGCCTATTTGGTCGATGTCGACGGGACAGTCTATGAAGTGTTCGATCCCGCGCAGTGGGCTTATCATCTGGGGGTGAAGGGTTTTAACGGCCGGCTGGATCAACGCTCGATCGCGATAGAAATTGCCAATGTCGGGCCGTTGCGGCCGGCGGCGGATAATCCGGACGTCTTGAATTGGTGGTCGCCGCGTCGAGGCCAAACCGAGTCATTCGGTTCAAAATACTGCGACAAAGCCCAAACCGATAAATATATGCAAACCAGTTATCGGGGCGAAGCGTACTTTGCCACTTTTCCAGCGCAGCAGGTGCAGGCGATTCGTTTATTGCTGAACGACTTATGCGGGCGATTTTCCATACAGAAAACCTTGCCCCCCACAGCCCGGCAATTTGAACGCGATCTGGATTTTTTCCAGAGTTATTCCGGCATCGCCAGTCATGTGAATTTTCGCTGTGATAAATGGGATATAGGCCCGGCCTTCGACTGGGCGGCGTTGGGCATTGCCAATGCGCACGGCGCCTGATTCTCGCTTATCTGCGCTGATGTGTTGCTCGCGATAGGGTGTTTGTCCGCGAGTATCGGAAGATTAGCGTAACAAGCGATGCGGTTGTCACAGTTCTTCCCGCTGGCCGGCAACGATGTGCGCTGTTGCTGTTAAGATGAATTAAGTGAGTGGCCGGGCAATTCCGGCTTGGACCGCTATGCTTAGTTTTTTGGTAATCAAATCTGTTTCATCTACACCTCTAGCAACTTAGGAAATAATATGCCCGATAAACCATTCTGTATTTTTGTAGTGGATGACGATGCTCTGTTGCGTTTGGTCATAACCGATCAATTGCAGGGGCATGACTATCAAATTCACGAGTTTGCCAATGGCGAGGAATGTTTGGCCGCAATGGATTTGGCTCCCCATCTGATTTTGCTGGATATTGAAATGCCGGGCCTCAGCGGTATCGAGGTATGTCGGCAGATTCGCGCCGATGGCAACGACGATGTACAAGTAATGTTCGTTTCCGCGCACGACGATCTGGAGATTTTGCTGACCGCATTTGATGCCGGCGGTAACGATTTTATTCCGAAAAACGCCAAAAAAGACGTGCTTCTGCGCAAGGTCGATTTAGCCATCGAAGCCGAGCAGCAAAAACGGCAACTGCAATCACAATTATCTTACGCGCAAAAAACCGCATTTACCGCCATGTCTAGTTTGGGCGAAACCGGCACCGTGTTGCAGTTTTTACGGACATCGTTTCAATGCGTTACGTTTCAGCAATTGGGTAGTTTGTTAATTGAGACCCTGCAGCAATATGGTCTGAACGGTTTGGTGAAATTGACCGCCGGCGAAGATGAATACGATTTCAGCCCCGAAACAGCTTGTACCCCGCTGGAAAAGTCTATTCTGACCTATGTATCCAAAATGGGCCGTATATATCAGGCCGGTGACAGGTTGGTGTTCAATTTTTCGCATGTGGTTTTATTGGTAACCGGCTTGGACACAGACGATCCTGACGCTATCGGTCGTTTGCGCGATCACCTGGCGATTCTTGCGGAAGGGGCCGGCGCTCGCGTCGACGCAATGATTAGCGAGCAACAACGCATGCAGGAAGCCAATGCCCGCTTGGAAGGCGTGAAAGAGTTGACTGATTTATTGATAGAAATTGAAGCCAATCAACATGCTAATCACGCGCAGATGGTAAATCTGGCCGAACAGCACAAAATGAATATGGAAAGCGCTTTTATCCATCTGGGTTTGACCGATAGCCAGGAGTTCATGTTGCACGGTTATGTCGATGAATTGACGACGCAGATGGATAACCTGTTCGAGAACGACAACAGGCTGGCGTTGCGCTTGAACCAAATTGTCGAAAAACAAAAATCCTTGCTGCTATCGAGCCAGATTAACCGCTAAATACCCATCTACATCGCTATCGATTTGACGATAGAGTCGAGGATTTTCCATGCAAGCTTTGTTTTCGCCCGCTGTGGCGCTGATGAATCGTTTAAGTTTCAGCAAGAAGTTTGTGGTGATAGGGGTGCTGTCACTACTGGCGGTATTGGTGGTGTTTTACAGTCTGTATCAAAGCCTAAATCGGGTGATTATCGATGCCGAACGGGAATTGCACGGCTTGGCGCAAATCAAGCATATTACCCAGACCATGCAAGTGGCGCAGCAGCATCGGGGTTTGTCCATTGCGGTATTGAGTGGCATAAAAGGTTTGCAAGATAAACGCGATCAGACGGAAATCAAGGTCGGTACGTCTTTATCGGCTTTACAGCAAGTCCTAATAGACGATTCGGTGACTGCCGAGGCATTAGCAGAGATTAACAGCGAATGGGCGCGACTGCGGCAAGCTGGGGCGACACTTAGTATTCAGGAAATCTATGCTTTACATAGTCGGCTGTTGGAGCATCTATTGGCGCTTGGGGAAATTGTCGGCGAGGAATACGCACTAGTTACCGATTCCCACTTGGATTCCTACCATTTGATTATGCTGGTAATAGAGCAAATGCCGAGAACCTTAGAAGGCATTGAGCAGCTGCGCGGTTATGGCGTGGAGTTACTAGCCAAAAAACAGTTTAGCGATCAGGACAAGATCGATATCTTCGTCATAAAAGACAGAATCGAAACCGGTGTTAAGGCCATAGAAGAAACAACCCAGGACTTTCAACGTTACAAATCGGAATTGCGGCCGATCCTGGCGTCTACCCGGGAAAATATCGCCAATGCTGCAAACCTAATTACCCAACATGTCATTCCCGATATCCTTCAGGAAAAATTTTCCATCAATCCGGAGTACTTTTATTCGACAGTTACCTTGGCGCTAGATATTGCCTATTCGGAAGTATACGATAGCTTTATCCCGGCAGCCGAACAGTTGATTAAGGCCAGAGTCCGTGCGGCAAAAACCACATTAGCCTTGAGCATCGGTATCCCCGGCTGCATATTTTTACTGATAATTTATTTTGCAATTGGCGCTCATCTTGCGGTTAGTCGCTACATAGGCCAATTGACGAAAACTGCCAAAGCGTTTTCCGCCGGCAATTTTCAGCAAAGAATGCCGTTAACCATGCGCGACGAAATTGGTCAGGTCGCCGAGAGTGTTAATGAAATGGCCGACGGTTTCGCGGCATTATTGGCAGCAAGACGCGAGGATGAGGTTCGCATTCGCAGTATTGTCGATACCGCTTTGGATGCCGTAGTGCAGATGGATACCAACGGTCTGATCAGTGGCTGGAATCGTCAGGCCGAACAGATATTCGGCTGGCCTACGGCGGACGCCTTGGGCCGATTGTTACACGATGTCATTATTCCGGAGCAATACCGCCAAGCCCATCAACAAGGCATGTTGCGCTATTTGGACGCCGGAGATGGGTCTGTTTTGAACCAGCGCATAGAAATTGTTGCGCTACATCGCGATGGGCATGAGTTTCCAATTGAGTTGGCCATCACACCCAATAAATTGGGAGACACCATAGAATTCAGCGCATTTATCCGAGATATTTCCGCGCAAAAACAGGCTATGCAAACCTTGCAAGCCAGCGAGCAACGCCATCGGGCCTTATTCGAGTCGTCGCGGGATGCCTTGATGACGCTTAGTGCCAGCCGTGGATTTATATCGGGTAATATTGCGGCAATTAGCCTGTTTGCTTGCAGGGATGAGCAAGAGTTTTTGGCGCAAACTCCGGCCACATTATCGCCGGAACGGCAGGCCGATGGCCGGGTATCGGCTGAGGCGGCTCAGGAAAAGCTGGCGTTGGCGATTGCCGAAGGATCGACGAATTTCGAATGGGTACACCGGCGCTTAAACGGCGAGACTTTTTTTGCCGAAGTGCGGCTTAGCTGCGTCGAGATCGAAAATGAAATCGTCGTGCAGGCCACGGTGCGCGACATCAGTGAAAATAAACGCGCCAAGGCTGCATTAGTCACTAGCGAAGCTAGAACCAGAGCCGTACTGCGGACCATGTCCGATGCGGTGGTGTTGATCGACAACAAAGGTATCATATTGTTGGTTAACGACGCGATAGGCGAATTGTTCGGTTATGAAGAAGACGAATTATTAGGGCAAAACGTGAAGATGTTGATGCCGGAGCCTTATCATTCCGAGAACGATGGTTATCTGAGCCAGCATCTGGACAACATCAAAGAAAGGGTGATTATCGGCCGGCGTACTGAGGTAGAAGGTAAACGGAAGGATGGACTCCTGGTACCCATTGAGTTGAGTGTCAACGAATTAATGGACGATTTCGGCAGCACTTATATCGGAGTGATGCGCGACATCAGTCAGCGCAAGGCGGTAGAACAGGCGCATGAAATCGCACGCTTGGAAGCCGAGCATTTGGCGCATATGAAAAGTGAGTTTCTGGCCAATATGAGCCACGAAATTCGTACGCCGCTGAATGCGATTATCGGCTTGGCCAAAATGAGTGTGCGCGATAATTTTGGGCAGAGCATGCGGGAAAACAGCGCCCGTATTTACGATGCCGGTATGCATTTGCTTAGTGTGGTCAACGACATCCTGGATTTTTCTAAAATCGAGGCAGGCAAGATGATCTTGGATGAACAGCCGTTTCGCCTGGATGCTTTGATAGAGGATGCCATCAGCCTGGTGGATATTCGTGCCAAAGAAAAGCAGCTAGATCTAGTAGTGCATCGTTCCCAGGATTTACCGGAATGGGTGAATGGCGACCCGCTGCGTTTAAGGCAGATTTTGGTCAATTTATTGTCCAACGCCGTAAAGTTTACCGCGCATGGCTATGTCAGCCTGGAAGTTTCCAGACAGCAAGACATGACCGAAATCAGCGTGACCGACAGCGGCATCGGCATGACATCCGAGCAGATTGGCCGTTTATTTACCGCTTTCGAGCAAGCCGATAGCTCTACAACCCGTAAATTCGGCGGTAGCGGTTTGGGCTTGGCGATTAGTCGGGATCTGGCTAAGTTGATGGGCGGCGATATTCTGGTCGAAAGCATTTTGGGAGCCGGTAGCAAATTCACATTGAGTGTGGCGTTGCCGGCCACTGATGCCGGCGTCGAGCATTCAGCCGACTCTCAACAAGACGGCGGACGCTTGTGCGGCTTCAGAATATTGGCTGCGGAAGACGTGGCTTTAAACCGTCTGGTCTTGGAGGATTTGTTAATCCACGAAGGTGCGCAGGTGACCTTTGCGGAAAACGGTCAACAAGCTCTGGATCGACTGGAGGAAGCCGGCTACGCCAGCTTCGATGTGGTGCTGATGGATATTCAGATGCCGGTGATGGACGGTTATCAGGCGGCTCGGCGTATTCTGGAAATCGCACCGGATTTACCAATCATCGGTTTGACTGCTCACGCCATGCCCGAAGAGCGGCAGCGCTGCCTGGAAATAGGGATGCGGGATCGAGTTACCAAACCGATCGATGCCAACGCCCTGGTCGGTGCGCTGCGGCAGCATGTGTCCATCATCAAAATGCCTGATGAAACAAGTGGTAAGGGCTATGCCGCAGCGGTAATCGAAATTTCGGCAACGGTAAATGACACTGTGGCGGCAGTAGCTGCTGAAGGCTTGATCGATTGGGATGCCTTGCTACAGCGTTTTGATGGTCGTCAGGCATTTATAGACAAGTTGATCGACAACGCGCTGGATGGCGCGCAGCAAGCTAATGTCGATAAACTAAGAGTGGCCGCTCAGCAGCGCGACTATGCCTCAATTAAGTTTATGGCGCATAACTTGAAAGGTTTTGCCGGCATTTTCGAGATTCAGAAGATACAGTGTTTGGCGCAGCAAGCCGAAGTGGCTGCTAAGGATCAAGCCGATGACGCGATTGTATTGGCCGAGAGTTTGGCTAGTGTGCTGGAAACTATTCTGGCGGAGTTGCGGAATAAACGGGCTGTGGCAGGATAGGACGACTCTGTAACTATCAGCCAAGTCGTCAGTTCCGTGTGTACGGGAGCTGTCAGACCGCACAGTAAATCCATTATACGAGGTTCGCGGTAAAGCGGGCGGGTGAATACGTCAAGCTAACCGTTTGTCTTCAGTCATGGGAAGGACTCAATCAGCGCTAAATTGGCCGCGAAAAAAATGGCGGGTTTATACAACCCGCCATCAAAACATCCCTGTTGCTAGGAGGAGGTTTACCTATCACTAACAATAGCCTACAAAATCACCTGGTCGATTTGTCATGTTAATGAACGGAACCTCTAAAATAAAACGATATAATATGATTCTTATATCGAAAGAATAGATTCTCATTGCAACGTCGAATTACATTATAGGTTAGTAATAAAATTTTGCTTTGAATCGCCGTATTTTTAGGAGCAAGCATATGAATCTTAATCAATTGGAATTGCTGCGAGTTTTGCAGGAAACCGATTTCAATTTGAGCAAAGCCGCAGAAAAAATGCACGTGGTGCAATCGGCGGTTAGTCGGCAACTCCAGTTGTTTGAAATGGAAGTGGGCTCGCCGCTGTTCGTCAGACAGGGAAAAAAGCTCACTGGTCTGACGCCCTTGGGCGAAAAGATCATGGAAGAAGTGGATTTAATCAATCAGGCAAAAAAAAATATCCAACTGATTGCCGACGACTTTCTCGAGAACAGTAACGGCACCTTACGGATAGCGACTACTCATACGCAGGCCAAATATTTACTGCCGGAACCGATAGGCCGGTTTAGGCGCAAATATCCGGGGATTAAAATCTACATGGTGCAGTCTTCGCCGGATAATCTGATTAACTTGTTACATCGGCATCAAGCCGATATCGCCATCTGCACCGAAAAACTGGATGAAGACGATAAATTAGTGGTTAAGCCCTGCTATCACTGGCATCACGTCGCGGTAGTGCCAGCCGATCATCCTTTGGCGGAGGGCGAAATAAGCTTGCAGCGGTTATCGGCTCAGCCGATTTTAACCTATACACCAGGCTTTACCGGACGTACGACCATAGAAAAAGCGTTTTATAGCGCCCATCTACCCCTGGATATTACGCTGGCGGCCGCCGATTCCGACGTGATTAAAACCTATGTGCGCTTGGGCATGGGGGTGGGGATTATTGCCGGTACGGCCTACGAAGCCAGTAAGGATGGCGATTTGGTCGCCAGGGATCTGTCCGGTTTGATACCCAGTTCGACCACCAAGATCGCCTATCTAAAACAACTATACGTGCCCAATTACTGCCGTTATTTTATCGACGAACTGCTGGCGGAAGCTGCCCGGAAAAGTCGGGAGAGAGGCGAAGATCCAGACACCAAGCTCTAGAATCATGAGGAGTGTTTTTGGGTTATGGGAGTTTATTATTTTTCGGGAGACGATAATTTTGGTGATTTTTGAGAAAGTTTATACCCATTGGCAATGCCAAATATGTCGTTCGCTGAGCGGAGCCGAAGCGGGCTTTTGACTTCGACTACTTCGGCTTCGCTCGGCACAGGTCCGCTCAGTCAACGGAAAATTGTTTGGTTTGGGTACGTTTATTGTCATAAGTCGCCTTAGGTTAAATCCATTAATGTAAAGCGTCATTTAACATAGATTAATAAAAGGCTGCCTGGCTTGAAAGCTTGCCAGTTTGGTAGTCGCCTGAATAAATAAAGAAATCTGCATCGGGTTTAAGTTTTGCTAAGAACTTTCGGCTGACGTCCCAATACCGAAAAACTAAACCGGCCCAATGTCATTTCAAGCCCAGCAATCCCTGCACGAGCTATACGTCAGTTGCCACGGCGAACTGGAAGCCGTGCTGTTTTCGCGTGTGCGTTGCCGGGAAACCGCCGCCGACATATGCCAGGAAGCGTTTGTACGCTTATGCCGTAGCGAGGACTTGAGCACCGTCGGCAATCTGAAAGCTTATCTGTTCCGTACCGCGCAAAACCTGCTGATTGATTACTATCGCAGTCAAACCGTGCGCAGTGCCGCGATTGTGGAATGGCCGGAGGATACGCAGCCGGAAGTCGAAGACCTGCGCTGCGCGGAAACCGTGGCGCTGGGTGAACAGGATTTGGACCGTCTGATCGAGGGCATGACCAGCTTATCCCCCTTGTGTCAGCGCATTTTTTACCTCAACCGCTTCGAAGGCTTGAAGCAGCGCGAAATCGCCGAAACACTAAACATCTCCCTCCGCACCGTGGAAGAAAACATCAAAAAAGCCTTAGTGCATTGTGCTAAAACCCTGGATGAAGACGAATAGCGACTGTGGTTTAGGCCGATAGCCTCGTCTATGATATATCTCCCCCCACTGTTCAATCAGGAATTGATCATGTCCACCGAACCGATGCCAGACGATGCCGAGCGTTTGCTGGAGCAGGCTTGCTCATGGTTAAGCCAATTACATTCCGGTGAGTTTTCTCAGTCTGCGCGGCAAGAATTGAATGCCTGGCGCGCTGCCGACAGCGCCCACGAACAAGCTTGGCGACGTGCCGAAGCACTGTGGGCGGGCTTGGGACAACTGCGCGGCCGCCGCATCATTCCCGGTGCGCAACCGTTACCGGGGGAGGGGGGCTTACAAGCCAAAATACAACCCTCTCCCTCTGGGAGAGGGCAGGGTGAGGGGATGCAAACTAACGCTTTGACGCATTTTAATTCCCTCACGCCAACCCTCTCGGTAATCGATCCCGACATTGCCCCATCTTCAGCATCAGTGCAGTTGTCCCGAGATGAGAGGGAGCTTTTACGACAGTCTCCAGGGCAAGGTGGCAGGCAAGCTAAGGCAGCGGATGCGCTGGCCGCAAGTCCGGTTGCCATGCTGGATTCCCGTCTGCGCGGAAATGACAGCCTCGGGGATTTTAAAGTTCGCGTCAACACCAGAACTCGCCGCCGCGGCCAGTCCTTAACTTTGGCTGCCGCCTGTTGCGCAATGCTGGCGGTCACACTCACCGCGCTGTATCCGCCGGCATTCTGGCGCGCGGACTATTCGACCGGTAAGGGCGAGCAGCGCAGCGTGACCTTGGCCGACGGCTCGAGGGTGATGCTTAACACCGGCACCGCCCTGGCCATCCACTTCGACGCCGGCTTGCGCCGGGTGGAGTTATTGGCCGGCGAAGCCTTTTTCGAAGTGGCTAAAAATCCGCAACAGCCGTTCGTGGTCGCTGCCGCTGGCAGCGAAGTGCGGGCGGTGGGCACCGCCTTCGCTGTAAAACTACAGTCCGAGCAAACCCAGGTCGAACTGGTCGAAGGGATTGTTGAAATACAAGACGAGGGGCAACAACACTATGAACGCCTCGCGGTGGGACAGTCAGCGTCGATAGACGCCAACGGTATCGCCTTAAAACACGCCGGCCATCCGGACGGCATGGCGCTGTGGCGCGCCGGCTATCTGCAATTCGACGGCTTGCCGCTACGCGACGCGATTGCCCAAATCAACCAGTACCGCCCAGGCCGCGTCGTGTTGCTGAATACGGCTTTGGCCGACAAGCGCATCAGCGGCCTGTTTCGCTTGGATGCGCTGGATCAAGCCATCGCCAGTTTAAATGCCGCCATCCCGGCGCTGCAAATTGTTAGCATCACGCCGTATCTGGTGGTGTTGCGTTAACATGAAAGGCTAAAGCCAACCGCAATTCCGCCGGTAGGATGAGTAGAGCGCAGTGAAACCCATCATCAATAGTTTATTCCCGCCTCAAATCATTTTCCAATTCCACCACGACACTCCTTATTACAAAGAACAAGCCGCATTTTTCTGGTTTCGATACTGCGCGTTGGGACTGGCTTGATTAACGATGGGTTTCGCTACGCTCTACCCATCCTACGAAACCGAAGCAAACACAGCACCGCACTCACGACACCCCTCTCAATTCGCTCTCGCCGGTTTCTTCCAATGAAAAAATCCATGATCGCCCGATGTGGGTTTTCAAAAAGTTTCCGTCTTAACTAACACGAGCCGAAATGCTGCCGTGTAACCCGACCGAAACTAGGAGTATCCATGTCCAACGCAAAGCATTGCAATCCCTCAGCCGGCAAAGGCCGGCGCCATGCCGCCAAAGCCGCGTTGCTCGCGGCGCTGATCTCGCAAACCGCCCATGGCGATGCCGCCGGCAAACACCATTTCGACATACCCGCCCAGTCGCTGAATCAGGCCTTGTTGATGTTCGGCAGGCAAAGCCAGCAACAACTGATGTACGGAACCGACATTGCCGACAACCTGCGTAGCCGCGCCCTACAAGGCGATTACACCGCCGATGAAGCGATCAGAATTTTGTTGGGTGACGCGCCGCTACAGGCCGTGACGACCGGCGAAGGAAATATCACTTTGCAGCCTAAAGCGCGGGAAATGCACAACAAAGCCAGTCCGGATACGATGGCACCTGTGTTGGTGACCGGTAAAGCCGTTTACGATATTACCGACCCCACCAATCCCAGTTATAGCCAGTCAACGGCATCGACTACCAAGACCGACACGCCGATCATGGAATCGCCTTTTTCGGCCAAGGTCATCACCAAACAAATTTTGAAGGATCAACAAGTGGTCCGGCTGGACAAAGCGTTGGAAAACATCAGCGGCGTGTTGACTAGTCAAAGCGCGGCCGGTATCGGCGGCGGCCAAAGTTCGATATTCATCCGCGGTTTTCAAACGTATGAATATTATCGCGACGGCGCGCGGATCAATAACGGCTTTTTGGTAAATGGGCCGCGCGAGACGGCTAACGTCGAGCGCGTCGAGGTTCTTAAAGGCCCGGCATCCATACTGTATGGACGCATGGAACCGGGCGGCATGGTCAATATCGTGACAAAAAAGCCGTTGGCAACGCCTTACTATTCTCTGCAACAGCAATTCGGTTCGTTCGATTTCTACCGTACCACGGTAGACGCCACCGGCCCGGTCAATAAGGATAGAGACTTGTTGTATCGTGTTAATCTGGCCTATGAGAACGGCGGTTCGTGGCGGGAGTTTTTGAATAACGAGCGGGTGTTCTTCGCGCCGAATTTTCAATGGGACATCAGCGACCGCACGAAGTTAAATTTTCATTTGGAATATCAGCATAGCAACGATCCTTTCGATAACGGCTTGTTTGTGATGCCCGGCAGCAACCGCCCCATCAATTTGCCTCGCGAGCGAAATCTGGCGGAACCCGGCCCCGGCACGGAATCCGAAACCATCGCCACGGGTTACGATTTGACGCATGCCTTTAACGACAATTGGAGTATTCACCATCGTTTCGATGCATTTTTATTGCCCAGCGCCGATAACCCGCCGCAGGTAAAATTTGCCGGACCAATCGCTTGCGATACGGTTAGCTGTATGACCGGACAACAAACCTACGAGGCCCGCCGGACACAGGAAAGTTACTATTCGACTTTGGATCTGACCGGTAAATTCGATACCTGGGGCTTGCATCATACGGTTTTGATAGGCGGTGACTATCAGCGCGTGCAGGACGATACCGAGTATTTCGGTTTTAATTCCAGCGACACTCTTCCTCTCAATGCCTACAACCCGGTGCATACCGGTGTGAATGCCGGTTTGTACAACAGGCCGAATGTTTGGGGTTCGGCCGGTTTCGTCGAGGAATGGGGTGGATTTTATACCCAGGATCAAATCGAACTTCCCCGGCATGTACATCTATTGGCTGGATTTAGATACGACACCGTCAGGAAAAATGATTGGAATCAGATCGGATTAAATTTTGGCACGCCGTCGTACTTACCCTATGCCAATACCGTGCAGGTGGAAGAGGCGGTTAAACCACGTTTTGGCCTATTGTGGCAACCGATACCGGAAGTCAGTTTGTACGGAAATTATGTTGAAAATTTCGGTATAACCAATGGCCTGACGACGAATAACTCGCCGTTGCCGCCCACTTCCGCGCAACAATGGGAGGCCGGCATCAAGACCGAATTGTTCGATAGCCGTCTGACAGCGACGCTGGCTTGGTTCGACATCACCAAACAAAATATTGCCACGCCCGATCCCAATCCGGTATTGGCGCTGTTGGGGTTTAACAAGGCCGTAGGCGAAGTCCGCAATCGCGGTATCGAATTCGACGTATCCGGCGAGGTATTGTCTGGCTGGAACATTATCGGCAGCTACGCATATATCGATTCGCAAATTACCAAGGACACGGCGTTGGTCGGCAATGAAATCACCAATGGTAACCAGGGTCATCGCCTGTGGAATGTGCCGCGCAACAGCGCCAGTTTGTGGAATACCTACGACGTTCAAAGCGGCGATTTACGCGGTCTGAAAGTCGGCGGCGGGATGTCCTTGCGGGATCAGCGGGAAGGCGATAATGCCAATAGCTTTCAACTGCCCGGCTATGCGTTGGTCAATCTGATGGCCGCTTATAGTTGGAAAGTCGGTCCCACCAAGCTTACGACGCAACTGAATGTCAATAATCTTCTGGACAAAATGTATTGGGATAGCGCTGCCAACAACTCGTCCAATGGGGTCATGCCTGGTGCGCCACGCAGCTTCTTAGGTTCGGTGAGAGTGGAGTTTTAGTATCGTGAAGCTCTTGGCGGGCCAGGGCTGCGAGTCAGATTTTTATATCCCCAAGCGGCTTTGGAAGGACCAAAAGTTTGTGAGGGGGGTAACCCGGTCCAGCTCTAGAACTGGCGTTATTTCAACTAAAGTGACTTATACAGCGCCAAGGCTTTGTTCAATTCTTCGGAAGCGGCTTTAATGTCGCCTAACTTGGCTTTAATTTGGCCTTGAATTACCAGCGCGCCGGCTTGTTTTACAACGATTTCGCTACCGGTGATTTTCTCGCCGGAGGTGCGGGCGGCCTTCAAATGCACTTGGGCGGTATTGAAGTCGCTTTTAGCAATTTCCACCAAGGCTTTTTCCAGGTGCGAGATGGTTTCGCTGACATTTACCGAGCTGCTGGCTGTGGCTTCCGCGGCTAGGGCTGTCGTAGCGTATATACCGTAGCTAGTTGCCAGGGATAAGCTCAGCAGTGTGATTTTGATGATATTCATAAATAGTGGCCTTGTGGTGCATGAAGGAAATAGCAGGTTACCCGGAAAAAATTATTTTTCCTGCGGTGGCCTGTTGGTTGTTTGAGCCAGCGCCACACTACCCTAGTTTGAGCGTGGCGTTTAAATACAAAACGGCCAACAGCACATACACCACAAAGCTTAAACCCAACAACCAAGGTTTACCTTTAGGTCTAGCCCATGCCGGCAAATGCGGTGGCAGCAGTTTATGGTTGAGCAGATACAGCGCTACCGGAAACATGATTGTGCCGCCAAAGCCGATGATGGCGCTGGTTAAAATCAGTGGGCCGGGGGCGTCGAGTTGCATGGTCAGTGAGGTGATGATAGTCAACAAGCCCAAAAAGATGTAATACCAGCGTCGGGCCGGCAGACGGCGGCTGCTCGGAAACAAGGTCAATATAATATCGGTTTGGATACGGCTGACGGCGTCGGCGGTGGCTAGCCAGGTGTCGGTTAAAAAGGCGGCTGCCACCACCAAAAACAGTAAGCGGCCGATCTCGCCCCAACTCACTGCAAAGAACTGGCTTTGCACCACCGCCAGTTCGTATTCTTGCGGTAATAAACCTTTTGGAAACAACAGCGCATAAGCCAGCAGGCAGGTCATTAGCGTGGTGAGTAGATTGCCGATAATGCCGACCAAAATATCCGCGCTTAAAAACCGCCGCCAGGTCGACCAATTCTTCGCGCTCTCCGCGTCGTCGGCCGGCAGGAAACCGTCACTCAATACTGCTTCTTCTGAGCCGCCCAAGCCGGTGATGCGGCCAACTCGTCCAGCCATGCCGGCGCCTTTATCGCGCAACCAGTAGGAATAAAACAAAATCCAGAAGCCGCCTAGCCCTGCAAAGGTAATAGCAGTCAATAGTTTGCTGGCATCGCCGCTATCCCAGGGGCGCGGCATCTCGCCGACCGGGCCGAGCAGGCCGAGGCTAAATTCCGGCAGCGCCTTTAACACATCGCTTTGTAAACATGCGGATAACAGCCCCACCACGGTGACTACCGCGACCAGTTTCATGAAGCGTTCTATTAAGGTGTAAACCACGCCGCTGGCGAGAATGGCCGAAACGAACACCGCAATCGAGGTGTAGCCCCAAAACAAGCTTTGCCCGCGTTGCGTCCAGCCGGTCGGCCAGTGCGTCAGCTCGGCCATTGCGGTGCCGCCGGCCGAGGCAAAGGCACCAAACCACAAGAAGGACACGGTCATCAGCAGCCACAAAAAGATCCCAAAGCCGCGATGCAAGCGAATAAAGCCGTGGAAGATGCTTTCGCCGGTCAGCAGGGTGTAGCGGCCGATTTCCAGGTTCAACGGATATTGCAGCAAACAGGCCGGGACCAGCAACCATAAGAAAGTCAGGCCGTATTTGGCAATCATGTACGGCCACCAGATCAACTCGCCGCTGCCTTGTGCCAAGGCCATCCACACCACGCCAGGGCCAAGTGCTTTCCACCAGCCAGGGAAGGCGGGAACAGT
Source organism: Methylomonas albis (assembly GCF_014850955.1). Taxonomy (NCBI): domain Bacteria; kingdom Pseudomonadati; phylum Pseudomonadota; class Gammaproteobacteria; order Methylococcales; family Methylococcaceae; genus Methylomonas; species Methylomonas albis. The sequence goes on along the minus strand of NZ_JACXSS010000001.1, from coordinate 3,147,072 downwards.
GTGGCGGGGGAGGGCGTGTAGGTCGGTGTTGTTCATGGTTTGCAAAAATGAAAGCTTTATTGGAAAAGCCGCCATTTCCGCAAATTTGCCTGGATTTGGCAAATCCGTTTAACAATCCGGTGGATGGTTACTGGTGGAAATTGGGGAAGCAGGGGTTTTCAGCGTTTCTTGGAAATTTGCTTGGGTGAGACGCCGAAATATTTACTAAAAGCCAGGCTGAAGTTGCTGGCGTGCCGGTAACCTACCATCTCCGCTACCAAACTGATCGGTTGCCGAGTTGACGCCAGTGTGCGATAGGCATGCCGCATCCTGATCTCGGTGACGACGCCGTAAGGGGTATTATTAAAATAATGCTGGAACAGATTTTTTAACTTGAATGGGGTAATGCCCAGAGTTTTTGCCAGGTTTTCCAACGATGGCGGATCTTGGTAATGCAGTTCGAGGATCTCGCGGGCTTGGTCAGCTATGTGCCGGCTGGCTTCATCGAATCTGGAATAGCCGTATTTTGCAGGTTGGCAGAGTCCGCTAAGTTCGCTAGCCAGTATCGTCATGACATGGCCGTTTAATGTTAGCGGTGCCAAAGGGGCGCTGAGGTCGCATCCGAGCAATTGCCGGGCAGCAATAATGCTTTGATTCTGGCTTGGCCGGCAGCTTAAAAGTTGCAAGGCATTTTTCTGGAAGAAAAACGCTGATTCATTTTCGCCCAAATAGCGGTCCATCCAGCGCTTGCCGATTGAAAAACGCAATTGCTTTATGGGTTTATTCGCTTGGTATTGGCGTTCGCCGTTACTGCTGTCGAAACTGGTAATTGTGGTATTGCCTTCGCTGAATGTCAGCTCATGCTTCTCGCTGTCGATGAAGCGGGTGTGACCAGTTATCCCAAGAGTTACTACCAGCCGCGGCTCGGCGAAATCGATTTTGCTGGTGATCGCCAGATCGTGCAGGGGTTGATAGGTCGTTTCTATGTAACTTAGGGAGGGATCGAGCTGAAAAATCAGCGATCTGCCCTCGCCGAGCTGAGAAGGCAAGGATTGACGCCAGCAATGTTGTTGCGGACCGGGCTGCATGGACAGCTCGTTACTGCTCAGCCTTTTGTATCCCGCCTTTTTTGTGTCGGTCATGTCCTGAAGTGTCCTTGGCCTAGAGGATTTGCCCGCCTCGGTTGGGCATACGACTTACTTTTACAATAATTTGTGACATAACACTAACTTTTATCATAAATCATTTTAAATCCGTCTGCTTTGCCGGACGAGTTAGATGCGCGCTTTTCCTATCTTTATGTTTTATATGTCTTATTAAATCGGTGGCATAAGGATTGATAGTTGGTTTTTGGGTTGCTTAACTACTTAAGCCTCACATTGCGCGGAAACGCAATCAGCAGGAATGGTTAGGGGTAATTCGCCAATGACAAAATAACTATCAAGATTTTCGAGAGGACACGATGAAAAACGTTAAATATCTATTGCTCGCTGCCACGCTGGGGCTGTCTAGCCAAGTTCAAGCCGCACCAGGTTGTAGCGCCGCTAATTTGAACGGCAGTTATGTGCTATATCAAAACAGCGTGGCGCTGGCTAATCTGCATACAGGACGTTGCGAAATTACGGTTCTAAACGGTGTAGTAGGTGGTTCTTGCGCATTCACTACCACGCAAAGCGGGGTGATCACGCCGGGTTTCTCCGGCCCGGTAAGCGGCACCGCCACCATGAACACCGATTGCTCGGCTGTGGCGCAATTAGACTTCTCGCCGGCGCCTAATGTCACTGTGCAATCATTCTTTGATTTGCAATTTACCCCGGACAAACAGTCGTTTATCGGTCAATGGACCAATAATTTTGGCTTACTGGGTACTTCCGCCGGTACCCGTTTCTCTCCGTTCCTGCCCTCCACACCTGCGCAATAAGGTCTGATGATGACAACTAAATCTTTAAAGCTGGCCTTGGCGGTTGCTGCCTGGCTATTGGCGCCCGGCGCGAACGCGGCGGTTTACAATTTTGTGCAAACCGGTTTTGACGACGGGGCGACGATTTCCGGTAGTTTTACCGTCAATGATGCCAATAACTCCGGGCAGATTAATGTGGGAAGTGCCGTTTGGGGAATGAATTTCAACGAAATATCGGCGTTTTCTTTATCGTTTTCCGGTAACTCTATTGTTGGTGCGTTCACCCACAATCTGGCCGAATTATCGGTGATGGTTTACAACCTCGGCAGCCCTTACCTTGGCGACGAGATCCACGGCGCGCAACAGGAACTGATAGCCTCCAACTATTTTGGCACCACCGGCTTTGATTATTACAGCGGCATGGGCTTTGGCGGCTTCGGTGGCGCGGTATTCGATAAAGCCAGCAACGCGACATCTTATAGCTACGACTTGGTGTCGGTAACCCCGGCCGCCGTGCCGGTTCCTGGGGCAGTTTGGTTGTTTGGAACGGTGCTGGCGGGATTTGTCGGTATGAAGAAGCGTAAAGCTTGATTGCCAGTTGCAAGGCTTGGATAGCAAAAACGCCCGCTAAGGGCGTTTTTTTTTGACTGACCGTTTCTTAGTGATGTGGGTGGCAATCAATTCCCAACGGTCAGGCGGTTTTTTGCAGCTTTTTCAAAATGCTTTTACTGATCCGTTCCACAAAGTCTTCGGGATTTTCGTAGTCATGCTCTCGGATAAACTCCACGACCGATGTCACCAATTTTTTGGTGTCGGTGATTTCCTGATGCGATCTGCCGCAACCGCCGCAGTGGGTGCCTTCGGATGTGCATTGGTCGATACAAGGTTGGTATTTCATAGAGTGTTCTCAAAAGTTAATGGCTAAATGGTGACTATTGTAAGTGGCGGCAGCGAGTTACCGCAAAACTTAACGCCAACATCGGCTCTTTGGCTTCCCATGTTGGATAAATTGCTGCTGACGCTATTTTTATAAGTATTGTAATTTAGATGTAAGAGATTGAAAGTAATCAACTATTCTGTTAAATAACATAGTTCAATAACTTGAATTAAATAATTCTAATATTACAATATAGTTTGCTTTAATTTGGTATAGCTCATTGGCAAGCTCACGCTTCCGGCCGCTGCCGGTTTTAAAACTGTTCGATCAGTTTACAGATTTCCAGCTTTTTTGACGGTTTCAAGGGCGGAAAGATCTTAATGATCGTTGCTCGTGCCAATAGCAAATTGAAGTTATTTTTGACTTTCGAAAGGCGAATTATGAAAAAAATCTGCGTAGACAATCAGCAAACGGTCCTGCATGCTCCCTCGTCAGTAACAACAGGTCTCGGCTTATTGGGTTTGTTGGCGACTGGCATGCTGCCTCTCGGCTTTACCTCGGCGGTTAACGCCGATGACACAATCGAAAACTCCCTGGCTGATGAAGTGGTACTGGAAAAAGTCATCGTCACCGACAAGTTTCCAGGGGTAAAGGCCTTAAACGCTTCAGACATGGAAGCGGATATTCTTACCAGCAAGCGCGCGGCGGTCAGCGATACGGCCAAACTGCTGGAAGATACGCCGGGGGTGAGTTTATACGGTGCCGGCGGCGTCTCCAGTTTGCCGGTGATACATGGCTTAAACGACGACCGGGTGAAAATCGACATCAATGGTATGACGCTGACCTCGGCTTGCGCCAATCATATGAATCCGCCGCTGTCGTATATCGACCGCAGCAATATCGGCAAGATCACCATTTTGACCGGTGTAACGCCGGTGAGCCTGGGTGGCGACAGCATCGGCGGCACGATTTCCGTGCAAACGCCCGATCCGGTATTTGCCGAGCCGGGCAAGGATATTTTGCTGGACGGCAGCGTGTCGTCGTTTTACCGCAGCAACGGCGATGCCTTCGGCGGAAGCATCGCTGCCGGCGTGGCGACGCAAAATGTGCGACTGGACTACACGGGGTCGCACACCGAGAGCATGAATTACAACGACGGCAACGGCCAGATCGTTAAATCCACCGCTTACGAAAACCAAAACCACTCGGCCGCCTTGTCGTTCAAATCCGATAAACATTTGCTGGTGATCCATGGTGGTCAGCAGCATATTCCGTTCCAGGGCTTCCCGAATCAGCGGATGGATTTGACCAACAACGACAGCATCTTCGGCAACATCATGCACAAAGGCAGTTTCGATTGGGGTTCGCTGGAGAGCAAATTCTATTTCGAAAGCACCCAGCACAGCATGGACATTGGTGAGGACAAACACAGCCAGTTTCTGGATGGCACGGCTAGCGGCGGCACCTTTGCGCCGCCCAACGATCAAATGCCGATGGAAACCCGTGGCCGCAACCTGGGGTATAAAATCCAGGCGGAAATTCCATTCAACAAGCGCGACACTTTCCGGATCGGCAACGAATATCACAGCAACAAAATCAACGATTACTGGCCGGCGGTGCACACCAATACCAGTATCGCTGCCAATAATACCGATGTCCGCAGTGCCTATTGGATGATGGCGCCGGAAGCCTATCTGAATATCAATAATGGCGAACGCGACCGGGTGGGTTTTTTTGGCGAGTGGGAAGCCAATTGGGATGCCAAATGGCGCAGCTTGTTGGGTCTACGTTACGATCACACCACCACCAATACCGGTGAGGTTCAACCCTACAACCCCGATTTGATCAACACCGGTCAGACTCGTACGGTGGATAGAGCTGGGGCGATTACCGCTTTAAATGCTGCGAATGCCTTCAATGCCCGCGACCGCGAACGGAGTAACGACACTTTCGACGTGACCGCTCTGGTGCAATTCACCCCCAACGACATCAGTCAATACGAATTGGGATACGCCCGGAAAAACCGCGCGCCTAATTTATACGAGCGCTATGTCTGGGGCGCGCGCAATATGGACATGGCGATGATAGGCTGGCACGGCGACGGCAACGGCTACGTGGGCAATATGGATTTGACCGAGGAAACCGCGCATACCGTCAGTTTGACGGCCGCGTTTCACGAACCGAAAAACAATCTTTGGGAAGTGAATGCTACGCCGTATTTTACCTACGTGAACAACTTCATCGATGCCGACCGTTGCGTCAGTGCCTCGACGGCCGCAGCCAGCGGTTGCAAAGCCACACCGCAAACCGCCACCAACAGCTTCGTCTATCTGCAATATGCCAATCACGACGCCCGATTGTGGGGGATGGACGTGTCCGGCCGGACACGGATTTACAAAGACTCAACCGTCGGTGAATTTGCCGCCCACACCACCATGAGTTATGTGCGCGGCGAGCGCATGGATGGCGGTAACCTCTATCACATCATGCCGTTTAACATGAAGCTGAGTTTGGATCACCGTTTGAACACTTGGCAAAGCGCGATAGAAATGCAGTTTGTCGACGGCAAGGACGACGTGCAGGCCATCCGCAACGAAACCGAGACGGCGGCGTATATTTTGTTAAATGCCCGCACCGGCTACGAATGGGGCAAAGTGCGTTTTGATGTGGGTCTGGATAACGTGTTGGACAAGCAGTATTACCATCCCTTGGCAGGTGCCTATCTGGGTGACCGCTATGGCATGAATCCAACTGCGCCGGCCAACGTCACGGTGCCTTGGGGTAGAAACATTGCCGGGATGGGCCGTTCGGCGTTTGTGGGCTTGACGATCAAGTTCTGATGCCAAGTTTAGGATCAATGGAAATTGATTGAACGAGGCTATTTGATTGTTGTGTCACGACCTAGGTGGGTTTTGACACAATGATTGAAAAATACCGGCTTTGGTCTGGCAGAAATTGTGAAAATTTTCGGTGGGTAACGTTCGGCAAGGATTCCAAAGACACGAGTAAACATGGTGTCACAGTCGCTGAACTTCTCTTTCGGCGGCACCATTGCAGGTCAGCAAAATTCGTTTGGCGACAAAAATAACGGATGGTCTATGCTTGTCGGCCAATAGGCACGGTTTGTGAGTCCCCTGCGCGGCGATGGCGTATGCGCACGGATTTTCAGAAGTGTCCGGCCAGTCGTTAGCCTGTCCACCTCAGTGTTATGTTGTTGGGGAAAAAGGCGCTCTCCAAAGTAGATCAAAAGGAAAAGTCGATGTTAACTATCTCGCTGCGCAAGGGATTTTTAAGCGGTTTAGTGGCCTTAGCCTGGCTGTTATTGATACTGAACGGTTGCCGAGAGGATAGTAAAAGCGTCGCTCCGCCGATGATATATCTGTTGAATCATCAACATTGGACACCGGTGTTGGTACTGAATTTTACCGATGCCATCGCGCCACCGGATGACAAAAGTTTGCCTCTGAAGGAAGGTGTTCCGCAACTGGAACCGGCCATGGAGGGCGTGTGGCGGTGGCAGGATCCGTCGCGGTTGGCGTTTTTTCCGGCGAGACAGACGATTCCGCCTGACGCTAAGCTGAAAATTTCTTTGGCTGACGTGAAATTGCATCCCAGCTACAAGCTGGAGCAAGCCGATCTAAAATTCCATACTCCCGAATTGCAAATGATTCGCCACGAATGCCAATGGGTCGATAGTCACGACGCACCCTTGCGGCGTTCGTTGGAATTTAACTTGGAGTTTAATTATCCGCTGGCCCATCCTGCCTTCAGCGCCGCGATGGCCAACGGCACGGCCATAGATATTCATGCCAGTCAAGGCGTGCGCATTAAGGCCAGTAGCGACCAACTGCTGCGTCCGGCCGAGGATTCTGTTATTAAAGCAAGCTTTAAAGCCGGCAAAGTGTGGTTGTTGGCTGTCAATCAGGCCGCGACCGAAGCTGAATTGGCAACTGGTGCCGAATGCGAGTTGCCGATGATTCGAGGGGATTGGGATAAGTTCGATGCGCCGAAAGCCGTTATTCCCAGCGTCACCGATATCTGGGCCAATCAATACGATGGCAAAATCAGTGTTCGGCTCAGAGGTACGGATTTGACAGAGTCTGTCAAGAAAACCAAGGCCGGAGAGCCCGTGGCGGGCGGCGTTCGCATCGTCCCCGAAATGGAAGGCCAATGGTTCTATGGAGAATCCAAAGGCGATGGCGATTTGGTTTTTACCCCGAAAGCGGCGGATGCGTTGAAACCCGGCCAAGCATATGAAGTCAAGCTTGAGCAATCGGCCTTTCCGGGGCTGAAGTTTGAAAAGCCGCAGTATTCCGGCTACGTGACGATGCCGGATCTAACTGTGTCGGTCGGTAACGTTCGGCTTTACAATGACCCGATAGACGCCAAGATTAAACGCGCGACGGCCACCCTGACTTTCAATTATCCGCCGCAACGCGATGGTTTGGCCGCCAAAACAGCGGTGTGGTCGCGGCGTTTGCCGGCCAGAACGTTCCAGGATGCGATCGGCTACGAGCTTAGCTACGACGACAAAAATCCCAAACTGGCCTATCTGAAAACCACGGCATTACACTTGGTCGACGATCCGAGCGAAATCAAGATCGTTGTCGATAAAGGCGTCGTTGCCCAAAGCGGCGGCGAGCCTAGCAAGCAGGAAGCAATCGGCGTACTGGCCGTGCCCAGCGCGCTGGATTATTTGAAAATAGAAAGTCTGGTTGTCCAAAGTGTCATCAAGCAAGATGACAGTATCGAACGTTTGCTGGTGCTGAAAACCAATATTGCGTTGAAAGACCCGGCCGGGTTGGAAAAAGCCGTCGAAGTCTACGTGTTGCCGGATTGCCGGATCAAAAATCCCGCCAGACCCAAGTTTTGCGCCGAAAAAGATGTTACCGAATGGCAAAGCGCCAATCAGATCGACTCCGACGTCATTAAACTGTCGACGCCGGTGGCGTTAAAGTGGCGCGAATCGGATAGTGAAGATCCTACGGTTCAGCATTTGAGTTTCGCGGCTCCAGAAAATAGCCGGTTGTTGGTCAAGGTCAACAAAGGCATAGAAAGCCTGGACGGTTTTAAATTGAGCGGCGACGCCCGATATTTACAGGAATTGGGCGCCAATCAACGCGAGCTGAAAATCCTCCACGAAGGTGCCTTGCTCAGTCTCAGCGGCAATAAACAATTGGGCGTTACCGCGCGCGGCGTGCAAAACGTGCACGTGGAGTTGCAACGGGTGTTACCTCACAACATGCACCATGTCGTGCATTTCACCTCCGGTAATTTCGAAAATCCCAGCTTCAGCCTGCCAATCGAACATTTCGCCGAGAAATTCGGTTACGACCAGGCTTTACCCTCCGGCAAGGAAATGGAACGCCAGTATTTCGCGGTGGACTTCGGCCGCTTTACTCGCGACAAAGGCTTTCCGCCGAGAGGCTTGTTTATTCTGTCGGTGGCGGAGAAAAAAGCCGAATCGGCGCAAATTTGTACTGAGCAGGAACCAAGCGAAACCGCCGAAAGCGGTAACGGCGAGAGCGCGGAGCCGACTGCCGATGACGTGGAACAGGGCGGCGATGAACAAGCTGCTACATCCGGTGATTGTGCCGCCACTACCGACAACGGATCGGACTCAATTAGCACGGACAAGCGTCTGGTGCTGCTGACCGATATGGGTCTGCTGGTTAAAACCGCCTCCGACGGCAAGCAAGAAGTATTCGTGATGTCCTTCCGCAGCGGCCAGCCGGTTGCCGGTGCGCAAGTGTCGCTGCTGGGCAAGAACGGCGTGGCGGTGTTTTCCGGCAAGACTGACGAACAAGGCAAAGTCGGCTTTCCGACCACCGAAGGCTTAATAGATGAGAAAACCCCGACCGTTTATTTGGCAGAGAAAGACGGCGACCTGAGCTTTCTGCCGTTTAACCGCAGCAACCGACAGCTGGATGTGTCGCGCTTTGATATAGACGGCCTGCGCGATAATGCCGACAGCCTGCAAGCCTTTTTGTTCTCGGATCGCGGCATCTACCGGCCTGGCGACACGCTGAAAATCGGCGCGATTTTGCGCAAACGCGATTGGTCGGCGCTGCCGGCCGGCTTGCCTTTGAAATCCGTGATCAGCGACCCGGAAAATCAGGAAGTCTGGAGCAAAACCTTGAGTTTCGGCGCTGAAGGTTTCGAGGAAATTGCCTGGACCAGTTCAGCCGCCGGCAAGACCGGTACCTATCGCGTGGAGTTGATCGTTGCTGACAAGAGTAAAAAGTCGCTGGGCAGCACCAAGGTCAGAATAGAGGAGTTTCAGCCTGATCGCTTGCAGGTCAAGACCGAGATTCCCGCCGCACCGGCCAAGGGGTGGCTGTCCCCTGATGCTGCCAAGGCCAAAGTTACGGTCCGCAACCTGTTCGGCACCCCGGCCGAAGGCAATAGCGCCAAACTGCAACTGACTGCAAGGCCCTGGTCAGGCCAGGTGCCGGGTTATGCCGATTACCGCTTCCGGCGCTCGGCGACGGATAGCATCCCTGATGTGCCTCAAGAGTTGGGTGAAACCAAGACCAACGCCCAGGGCGAGGCCGTATTTGACCTGCCGCTGGCAAGCGTCGCCGAACCGGTCTACGAAATAGCGCTGGCCGGGGAGGGCTTCGAGAAAGGCTCGGGCCGTTCGGTGGTGGCCATGACTTCGGCGTTGGTGTCCAAACAAGCTTATCTGTTGGGTTATAAACCCGATGGCAGTCTGGATTACATTGCCAAGGACAGTACGCGCAAGCTGGATTTGCTAGCTCTGGGTAGCGACTTTCAGCCACGGCAAGCCGAAACATTGAATGCCGAGATATTTGAAACCCGCTATGTCTCGACGCTGGTTAAACGCAGCGACGGCTTGTATCAATACCAGTCCATGCAACGCCAGGAACTGCGCAAAACTCTGCCGCTGGCCTTGACCAAAGGCGTGGCCGACTTGATCTTGCCCAGCGACAATCCCGGCCGTTTCTATGTAATCTTCAAAAATACCCAGGGCGAGGAACTGAACCGAGTCGATTACACTGTCGCCGGTGCCGGCAACGTCACCCGCAACATAGAGCACAACGCCGAGCTGAATCTGACCCTGAATAAGACCGAGTATCAACCCGGCGAAACTCTGGAAGTACAAATTGTCGCGCCGTATCAGGGCGCTGGTTTGATTACCGTCGAACAGGACGGCGTACTCACTAGCCAATGGTTCAAGACCAGCACCACTGCCTCCAGCCAGCGTGTCGCGCTGCCGAAAAATATCAGCGGCAACGCCTATCTGTCGGTGGCTTTCGTTCGTTCGCTGGATTCGCGGGAAATCTACATGAGTCCGCTCAGCTATGGCGTGGTGCCGTTCAATATCTCCAAACAACGCTATACCCAGGAGATAGCACTTAAGGTGCCGGAGACTGTGCAACCCGGCAAGACGCTGGATGTGGGCTACCGTGTCAAGGAACCGACCAAATTGCTGTTATACGCAGTCGACGAGGGCATTTTGCAGTTTGCCCATTATCAGAATCCGGCGCCGTTGGATTATTTCTTCCGCAAACGCGCCTTGCAGGTTAAAAGTCACCAGATTCTGGATTTGATCCTGCCGGATTTTGCCTTGGTACAGCATCTATCGGCGCCGGGCGGCGATGAGGATGCACAGCTGGGTAAATATAAAAATCCCTTCGCCCGCAAACACAAACCGCCTATGGCGTTCTGGTCCGGCATCATCGACGCTCAGCCCGGCGAACACAGCCTGGCGATTCCGGTGCCGGATTATTTCAATGGCAAAATCCGCGTGATCGCCGTGGCGGCCAATGCCGGCAAACTGGCGGTGCCGGTGGCGAGCAGCGTTGCCAGCCAGGCTTACGTGATCCAGCCGCAGCAACCCTATGTTGCCGCGCCGGGCGACGAGTTCGACATGGGCGTACTGGTCGCCAACAATAGCGGCGCAGCCGGCACTCTGCCCTTGCAAGTAAACATCGCCGCTGGCGACTCGTTGGAATTGTTGTCGCCCAATCCACAAACCCTGACGTTGGCTCAGGGCCAGGATGGTACGGTGCGTTTCCATGCCAAGGTCAAGGACAACAAACTCGGTCCGGTCGATGTGCATTACCAGGTCTCTGCCGCCGGCAAGAGCGCCGACTACCGCGAGGAAATCAGCATCCGGCCGTCGCAACCCTTACTCACCACGCTGCAAGGTGGGGTGCTGACCATAGAGGAACAGCGCAAGGGCAATGTGCGCCAGTTGGACGTGAAACGCGACATGTATGACGCCCAACGGCAGGTGGAATTTTCGGTATCCATGACGCCGGCAGCCTATCTGCGCGGCATCGTCGATTATCTGAAACACTATCCTTACGGTTGTACCGAACAGATCACCAGCCAGGCCTTCCCTGCGGTGGTGTTGGGCGCCAATCCTGAATTGGGTTTGTCGGCCGACGACGTTCAGCAATTGCTTGGCCGCAGCATTCACACCCTGCAAACCCGGCAGCGGCATGACGGCAGTTTTGGTTATTGGACAGTGGCGGACGAAGGCATGCCGTTTTACTCGATGTATGCCACCCATATGTTGATGGAAGCCAAGGAGCGCGGCCATCAGGTGCCGGATGCGATGCTGGAACGCGCGCTGGGTTTTGCCGACGAGTATGCCCAATCCCGGCAATACCAATTCCTGCAACACGATGCCAAAGCCTATGCGTTCTATCTGTTGGCTCGAAGCGGCCGGAATGTGGCCGAACGCTTGCGGGCTTTCGAAGCCGATCTGCAGGCGCAAAGCAAAAGCAGCGGAAACGCAATAGCTAGCCGCAGCCGTTTCTTCATTGGTGCCGCCTACAAGCTGCATCATCTGGATCAGAATGCCGACCGCCATTTCGGCGAATTCCAACGGCAATGGAAATCCAGCGGCTTGTTGCCCAAGGACATTCAGAACAATCCGGAAGACCTGAGTCTATACCTGTATCTGGTCGGCAAGCACATGCCGGAGCTGATCGACAGCCAGGACCCGCAATTCGGCCGCTATCTGCTGGAGCTGGGCCAGGATTTGGTCAAACAGCGGATGAACTCGTTCCGTGGATCGATGGCTTTGCTGGGCCTGGGCAGCTTGTGGACGCGCTTTGAACAGGATCAGCAAAAAACATTTACGGTGTTGGCCGGCACGCCGCTGGCGCAACTGGCCCTGGAAGGCAAAACCATCAAAAGTATCATGCTGACGCCGGTGCTGCGGCCTTTGGAAATTCGCGGTGAAGGCAGTTGGAATCTGTACTACCAGCTTAGTGAACGCGGCTACGACAAAGCCGCGCCGGCCACAGCCATCGTCGAAAAGCTCAGCATTACCAGGCAGTTGCTCAACGATAAAGGCGAAAAAGTCGACCACATCGGATTGCAGGACAAACTGTACGTTCGGGTGGGCCTGCATCCTGATCGGGCGATGAAGGACGTGGCAGTGGTGATGCTGATCCCCGGCGGTTTCGAAATCGACCTAAGCGAGCAAGGCTTGGCCGAGCGCAAGTCGCTGCCTATAGACAAGAAACCGCTTTGGCAGCCGGATTACATTGACGTGCAGGAAGATCGTTTAGTGATGTTCGGCGCGCTGGATGGCGGCGAAAAATATTTCGAGTTCCGCTTAAAGCCCTTGAACTCAGGCGCTTACAAGGTGCCGCCTGTGTTTGCAGAGGGGATGTATGACAGCGAGATTTTGTTTAGGGGCTTGGGGGATGTGGTGAAGGTAGAGGAATAATAAAAAAGGAAGATACTATATGGATGCTGATTGCGTACTCGATTGCTCCTTATCGTTCGTTTCGATAAGGATGTACTGGAGGCCTTCCTTGCCAAAGGCCGTGGCTGGGGATGAATGATGCGCTGAAAGGCTGGCTTAAGGAGCATGAGACGGATTAATAAACTGCCATATTGAACAGGATCCTGACAGTTCTGAAGCTCAGCCTTATCGAAGGTTTACGCGCGAAAAAAACCAAGTAAGGGATGGAGGTGGGGAGTGCCTGGCACGAAAACGCCGAGAATTGGGCGGCGGTTAAACGGCGAACGCTGGATGCTGGGTCGCGGGCTGAATTTTTTTTCCAAACTGCTAGGCGACGGTCAGGCAATATTTGCTTAACGGATCAGGTTAGATGCTCCGACAAAATCTCTCAAAATGGAGGTGAATTGTCGCCGCTTGGTCTCTATTTCACCAAAACTAATGAAATTTACCGTCAAGGTTTTGAAATCCTCGCCGGCCAAACGTCTGTTGTTGGCGACGGTTTTACTGACATTACTGATCTGGCTGGCACAGGGCTTTAGCCCGCAACCGTTGTTGGTCAACCGAGCCAACGGCTCCTATGTCGTGACCGACAAGAATGGTCGCTTGCTGCGATTGAGTCTAACGTCCGACGAAAAATACCGGCTGTGGACGCCGTTGGCAGAATTGCCGCAATCCTTGCAAGATGCGACGCTGTATTACGAAGACCGCTGGTTTTACCGGCATCCCGGTATCAATCCGGTGTCGCTGTTGCGGGCGGTGTGGAGCAGTTTGATCACGCAAGATCGTCGTATGGGCGCATCGACGCTGAGCATGCAATTGGCGCGGCAGCGCTGGCGCTTGAAGACCGATACCGTAGACGGCAAGTTAAAGCAAATGGCTTATGCCTTGTGGTTGGAGCGGCATTTCACTAAAACGGCATTGTTGGAAGCCTATCTTAATCTGGCGCCCTATGGCGCCAACATTGAGGGCGCCGGCGCGGCGGCCTGGGTTTATTTCCACAAGCCGATTTCGGCGCTCAATCAAGACGAGGCGCGGGCTCTGGCGCTGATACCGCAAAACCCCCACGCAAGGGCGCCTATGAATCCTGCTGCACGGCAAAGGCTACACTTGGCCTGGCAGGCGGCATACGGTAACGATCCCGGATTCGACCGTCTCTGGTTCAGGTCGCGCAAGGAGCTGCCGTTCGGCGCGCCACATTTCGCCGAACGATTGCATAGTCTGCATCCTGAATCGGCAACCTTGTCGTCAACGTTGGATGGCACCGTGCAGGCACTAAGCGAGGAATTGCTGGGCGGTTTTCTGCGTCAACATAGATTGCAGGGCGTAGCCAACGCCAGTGTGATGGTGGTGCATGCGCCGAGCATGGCAGTGTTGGGCTATGTGGGTTCGGCGGATTATTTCAACGCCGATATTCATGGTTACGTCAATGGCTTGAAGTCGCCGCGTTCGCCAGGATCTACCTTGAAGCCCTTCATTTATGCTCAGGCCATCACTCAAGGTCTGATCACGCCGGATACTCGTCTAAAGGATACGCCGTTGCGTCTGGGCGACTACCAACCGGAAAACTTCGAGCGTAACTTCTACGGCCCGCTGTCGGCCACCGAGGCCTTGGTGCGCAGCCGAAATATTCCGGCTATCAGCCTGTTGGCGCAATTGCAAAAACCGACGTTTCACCAATTTCTACTTCAGGCCGGCATAAATATCCCCAAACAGGCCGCCAATTACGGGCTGAGTCTAGCGATAGGTGGAGCAGAGATCTCCATGGAGGATTTAATGAAACTGTACGGCATGTTGGCCAATGCCGGTGAGTTGCGGGAGTTACGGTGGTTGAATCAGGAGGATCAACCTGCAGGTAAGCCGCTGTTGACGCCGGAATCGGCGTTTCTAGTCGGCGAAATGCTGGAAAGCAATCCACGCCCGCAACGCAGTTTTGGCGGACGCAGTTTCGGTCGACAACGGGCCGTCGCGTGGAAAACCGGTACGTCTTCCGGCCTGAAAGATGCCTGGGCCATAGGCGTCATGGGCGATTTGCTGGTCGGTGTATGGGCCGGCAATTTTGACGGCAGCCCCAACCGCCACTTGGTCGGACGAGAATTGCTAGGGCCGCTGTTGTTCGATATTCTGGATGCCGTCGCCATGGAACGGCCAAGTCCTGTCGATAAAATTCCGCCACCTGGGTTGAAACGCATCGAAATCTGCCCGTTGTCGGGACAACCGGTATCTGATTGGTGCCCACATCGCAAGGAAGGCTGGATTATTCCAGGCGTGTCGCCAATTAAAACCTGCACCTTGCATAGATCGATACGTATCAACCCGGCCAACGGCTTACGAAAGTGCCCGGAAGACGATACACCAGGCGAAACCCGTGTCGCTGAATTTTGGGATAGTGACGAGTTGGAGGCGTTCCGTCAGGCCGGCATCCGCCATGACAATCCGCCACCTTTCGAACGCTTATGCGAGCAAAGTCGATCGGTCGATGTGGTAATCGATTCGCCCAAAATAGTGTCTCCGCAACCAGGGGTGAGCTATCCGGTACGCGGTGGGCAGCAAAACGGCATTGAATTCAGCGCTATCGCCGCCGGTGGCCAGCATCGTTTATTTTGGTTTGTAGACGATAGTTTTGTAGGTGAAGGTGCCACTGTGTTGTGGCCGGCGAAACCCGGCCGCGTCGAGATCGTCGTGGTTGACGATCAAGGGCGCTCGTCAAGTTTAGTGGTTGACGCAACACGGGCAGAATAGACTACGAGTTACGCTACGCTAGCGAGGTTTAGGTGTTGGCTGTAACTTAATCATATGGGTTTGAAAGCACGGATTATTTGATTTCGGATGCAACGCTAATTAGGTGTCTGCTCGGCTTCTGACAAACGGTATACATAAATCGTTGCCCCTATCACCGCCGCCTGGCCCATCAGCAAATTGACGATAGGCAGCGTCAAACCCAAGCCAGTCAAGCCGCCGAAGCTCAATACCCCCCAACGGGTTTGCTGCATGAATTGTTTCTGTTTGGGAAACGGCAGGCCGCGTTCTTCCAGTGGATACGCCAGAAATTCCATCGCTATGCCCCAGGCGGCAAATACCGCCCAAATAAAGGGTGCGATCAAATTGACGACCGGAATTAAAAACAGCAGCAGCAAGGGCAATACCCGCAGTAACAAATAGCCGACCCGGCGCAGTTCCCCGAAAAACACTTTATCCCAAGACAGTTCGGCTTTGGCGACGCTGCCGCCGCTGATCAGTTGCAGCGTCTTAGCGGCTAGCTGGCTGTAATACGGCGCGGCGATCAGATTGGCAAACAGCGTGAAGGTGAAGAAGCCGATCACTAAAAAGCTGACAAAAAACAGCGGCCATAAAATCCAATTTAGCCAGGACAACCAGTCTGGGATAAAGGAATGTATCAAAGCCGATACCGAATGGTAGCCCAGCACGAAAGCGCCGGTGTACAACACCATATTGATGAACAAGGGTATCAACAGGTATTTGCGCAGTTCGGGGTGGGTGAGCATTTTCACGCCCTGCCACAAGCAGTTCAGCGCAAAGACAGGGTTATTGCCGCGTGGTAAATTTAACATGGTGCCAAGCTCCTTACCCCGTGCAGGCCGGGATCGATAACCACGCCGCGTTCGGTGACGATGGCGCTAATCAGGGCGGCTGGGGTGACGTCGAACACCGGGTTCCAGGCGTTCACCAGTGAGCCTTCCTCTAAGTAACAATCCGCCAACAGTTCCTGGGGATTACGTTGTTCGATTTCGATGCTGTCGCCGTTTTCCATGCTGAAGTCGAAGGTGGAAGAGGGCGCTGCCACCATCATTTTTACGCCGTGCTGTTTAGCCAACACCGCCAGCGAATACGTGCCGATTTTGTTGGCGACGTCGCCGTTGGCGGCGATACGGTCGGCGCCGACGATGATCCAGTCGACCTTGCCGGATTTCATCAGCCAGGCCGCCGCCGAATCCGCGAGCAGTGTGGCGGGGATGCCGTCTTGCGCCAGCTCCCACACCGTCAAGCGCGCGCCTTGCAGCCAGGGCCGGGTTTCGTCGGCGTAGACGTTTTGCAATTGACCGCGCTGGTGCAAACTGCGAATCACCCCCAGCGCGGTGCCGTAACCGCCGGTGGCTAGCGCGCCGGCGTTGCAGTGCGTCAACACGGCTTTGGCGGCGCCGATCACATCCGCGCCGCGCTCACCCATGGCGTGATTGGCGGCGATGTCTTCGGCGTGAATTTGCTCGGCCAATTGGTTCAAGGCCGCGATGGGTTCCGCCGGATTTTCAGCTAACAAGCCCCGCATTTTATCCAGTGCCCAGAACAGGTTTACCGCCGTTGGTCGGGAAGCGGCGAGCTGTTGGATGTCCGACGCCACGGCGTTTTGCCAATCACCGCTCGGATAATGTTGCATCGCCGATAGCACGACGGCATAGGCGGCAGCAATACCGATGGCCGGCGCGCCGCGCACCCGCATCGAAGCGATGGCTTCGGTAACGCCGGCGGCATCGTGGTATTCGTCGTAAGCAATGGTTTCCGGTAGCAAGCGTTGGTCCAGTACTTTTAAGCTGTGCCCGCTCCATTGCAAAGCTTGTACGGAAAGTTTTTGGGATGTACTCATGGTGGTTCCGATTAAAGCAAAGATAAAATTATTTAGTTGGTTCGTGTGCCCTGGGACCAGAACCCTCCGGGCACAAGCGCCGGAGCTGTTGGGCCGCGTGGCATGGGTAATTATTCAGCGGCTATTTTAAGGCGTTTTTGCGCTTGCTGCTGGGTACCTTAGCCTTGTAACTAATCGCGTTGATGGCGTGTCGTCCACGATCAGGATAGTCGCCAGTGAGATAGTTTGGTTCCTGACTGTAAAGAAGTGACGGTCCAAAGGGTGACGATAAATGGTCTTGGCTGCAGTGACTTCACAGGCGAGTAAGCCGGCTAACGAGGTATAATCGTCGCTTTGCATTTTGGGAGAGCCCATGCTGGTCGATCTTCTCATTCAAGCCCGTTGGATTATACCGGTTGAGCCGGAGTCCGCAATCCATGAGCACTCCAGTCTGGTGATAGATGACGGCAGAATCGTCGATTTGTTACCGACCGCGCAGGCAATGTTGCAGTATCAAGCACGCAATGTGGAAGTGCTGGACCAGCATGCACTGATTCCCGGTCTGATCAATTGCCATACCCACGCCGCGATGTCTTTGCTGCGCGGTATTGCCGATGATCTGCATTTAATGGACTGGCTGCAAAACCATATCTGGCCGGCTGAGCAAAAATGGGTCAGCGAAGCCTTCGTCAGGGACGGCACCGATCTGGCGATTGCCGAAATGCTACGCTGCGGCACGACCTGTTTCAATGACATGTATTTTTTCCCGGAAATTGCGGCTCAACAAGCCATACAACATGGCATCCGTGCCAATATTGGCTTGATCGTGTTCGATTTTCCGACCGTGTGGGCAGAAAACGCCGACACCTACCTGAGCAAGGGCTTGGCGCTGCACGAGCAACTGCGAAATGAAACATTGATTAGCACCTCATTTGCGCCGCACGCGCCATATACCGTGTCGGATGGACCGTTGCGCAATGTCATAACTTATGCCGACGAGATGAATCTCACCGTGCATATGCATTTGCACGAAACTGCGCACGAAGTCGACGAGCAAAGAACTAAAAACGGTCAAACGCCGTTACAGCGGTTACACGAGCTGGGTTTGCTGACGCCATCATTTATCGCGGTGCACATGACGCAACTAACTAGCGAAGACATCCTGTTTTACGCAGGGACCGGCGGTCACATCGTGCATTGTCCTGAATCCAATTTGAAATTGGGTAGCGGCTTTTGTCCGGTTGCGGAATGCCTAGCGGCCGGCATCAATGTGGCTCTGGGTACCGACGGTGCCGCCAGCAATAATGATCTGGATATGCTGTCGGAAATGCGCACCGCAGCTTTACTGGGCAAGGGTGTGGCTGGCGATGCCAGCGCGGTGTCGGCGAGGACCGCATTGCAAATGGCGACCATCAATGGTGCCAAGGCCTTGGGGCTGGATGCGGAAATCGGTTCGCTGGCTATCGGTAAAGCCGCCGATGTGGTGGCAATAGACCTGAGTGAGCTTGAAACTCAGCCCTTGTTCAATCCGCTGGCGCAGATCGTCTATGCCGCCGGTCGGCATCAGGTTACTGATGTATGGGTCAACGGAAAGCAGTTGCTGAAAGCAAGGCGACTAACCACGCTGAATTATGAAGATCTTTTGCGCCGTGTAGACGTTTGGTCCAGACGATTGAAATAAACCGGTTTCGATCAACTTCCGCTTAACAATCATTGATCAGCTATTTTAGCTCAGTCCATTAGGATAGGTAGAGAGGTAATGGGAGATTGGCAAATTCGTCAATTTCATTCATCATTCGACATACGCAAATCAAAAATATAATTGGAGAATTCACTTGAGCACAATGAATCAAATAGATCCACCAACTGTCTCTGTTTGTATTCCTACTTTTCGCGGTGAGGCTCATATTGGCGCAGCTATTGAATCCGTGCTCAATCAGAGTTTTACAAATTACGAGTTAATCGTAATTGATGATAACTCGCCAGATAAAACTTGGCAGATAGTTTCGAGTTATCAAGATGAAAGGATTAAATATATAAAAAACTCCGAAAATCTTGGGCCTGAGGGGAATTGGAATAAATGTTTGGCTGAAGCTAAAGGTAAGTATTTAAAACTGTTGCCCCACGATGATACTTTGGCAGCTGATTGTTTACGCCAGCAAGTCGAAGTGCTTGATGAAGACGTTAAAGAAATAATTGCGCTGGTTTTTTGTGCTCGTCACATTGTAGATTGTAACGAAAAAACTATTGCTACCAGAGGCTATCGAGGGGGTAGGCAAGGTGTTGTTTCAGGCGGTGATACAATAAAAAAGTGTGTGCGATTAGGGACTAATCTGATAGGTGAACCCGGTGCTGTATTGTTTCGCAAGAGTCTTGCCGACAAAGTCGGGCCATTTGATGGCGGTATATCTTATATTATTGACCTTGACTATTGGTTTCGTTTATTACTGCATGGTGATGCTTATTATATTGATAAGCCTTTGGCGTCTTTTCGAGTGGCCGCAGGGTCTTGGAGTATTGATATAGGATCTAGGCAGAGCCAAGATTTTATAGGCTTTATTAATCGATGTATTCAAAACCCTGTCTACCGAATAAGTCCTCTGGATTGTATGTTTGGCAGATTTATGGCTAAAATTAATAACTACCTCAGGCTGTTGTTCTACAAATATTACCTTCCTCATTGAAATAAAGGTGGGTTATGCAAGGTGAAAATGTATTTTATCAAGTTTATGCTAATGAGTAGTTACGTAGAAGTCAGCATTTTATTAGAAGATTTATTAAGCGATTCTATATTAATATTTTAAAAGATTTGAATGGCTTCTCTCTAGATGTTGGTCGTGGTGCTGGACAATTATTGTCAAGGCTTACATCTGGTTCTCTTGGGCTTAATTCCTTATTGAGGCTCTAAGGTCTTATGGCATGAATGTGAAGCAATATGATATGAATGAGGACGATTTTCTGTTTTCAGATATTCCTGCGAGCCAGTTCAAAAATCTTATTATTTTGCATGTGCTGGAGTATTTTTCTGATGCTGCTGATGTAATGCGTAAGTTTTGCAATTCGGCTAAGGGTCTTGGTATTGAAAAAATATTTATCATCGTTCTAGGGGGAATGGGCTATGCTTCAGACAAAATACATCGTACATTTATCGATAATTCATACGTGCCTACAAATCATTTGGAATTTCTCTCGGGATATAAGTTGACTAGTGAAACGTACTTTCCCTTGCCATTTGAGTTTTTTGGAAAAATATTTATTTGTAATGAGCTAAAACTAATATATGACAAAGCTTAAAAGTCATCAGCAACGTAAGCGAGTTAAAAACAAAAGAAAGATTGCCTCTTTTGACAGAAAAAAATCAGGATTAAGCCGAGTTTTTAGGGTATTTGATATACGGTTCGTGCGTTTTTTGATTGTTGGTTCAATTAATACTGGGTTCAGCTATGCCGTGTATTCATTCTTGTTGTTTTTAGGGGTTGAATATAAACTGGCAAATTTTGGATCTCTAGTTTTAGGTATTGTATTTAGCTTTAATACGCAGGGGCGATTTGTATTTGGTAATCTTGATAATAGGCTTTTTGTTCGCTTTGTGATTTGTTGGTTTATTATATATATTTTCAATATTTTTCTTATTGGTAAGTTAATATATTTTGGGTTAAATGCTTACGAAGCTGGTGCTGTCGCTCTTGTTCCTGTTACGCTATTTTCTTTTTGTGTTCAAAAACTGATCGTTTTTAGGAAGACTAAGGATTTGGCTGATAACCTAACTACTTCAAATAATCCTCATTTACCCAGGTTATTTATGAATACTAATCTCGCTATTGTAGTTCCTTGTTACAATGAAGAAGAGGTTTTGCCGGAAACAAATCGCAGGTTACTTGGTTTAATGGCAACAATGCAAGAAACCGGGCTCATCTCTGAAAATAGTGGAATTTATTATGTGGATGATGGTAGTCGAGACAGAACGTGGGAATTGATTTCGAATTATAATGCTAAAAGTTCGTCTGTTCATGGGATAAGGCTGTCTAGAAATCGAGGGCATCAAAATGCTTTGCTCGCAGGTGTTTTTAATGCTCCAGGTGATGTCGTCGTTTCAATTGATGCTGATTTGCAGGATGATATCAATGTAATTAAAGAAATGGTGGATGGTTTTAACGAAGGCAATGAAATAATTTATGGTGTAAGGTCGTCAAGAAAAAGTGATACATTTTTTAAACGATTCACCGCACAGTTGTATTATAGGATCTTGAAGTTAATGGGAGTTGATCTTGTTTATAATCACGCGGATTATCGATTGATGAGTCGGAGGGTTATTGATTGTCTAAAGGAATATAACGAAGTTAATTTGTTCTTGAGAGGAATAATTCCTCAATTAGGGTTTCGTACAGCAACTGTTTTCTACGAACGTAGCGAACGGTATGCTGGGGAATCTAAATATCCGTTGAGTAAAATGCTTGCGCTTGCCGCCGATGGTATTACTTCTTTTAGCGTTATACCGTTGCATATGATTACTTGGCTTGGGTTTTTTGTGAGTTTGGGCAGTTTAGCAATGGTTGTATGGATTTTGATTGGTAAATTTGCCCTGAACTCCACAATTCCTGGCTGGGCCTCTTCGGTCCTTCCTATTTATTTCATAGGGGGTATACAGTTGTTAAGTACTGGAATACTCGGGGAGTATCTTTCCAAGGCATACATGGAGACAAAGAGGCGGCCAAGGTATTTTATTGAGGAGATTATTTAGTGTGAAATTTTTAAGTTTTTTTCAGATGCGTGGTATTAAAAAGTTATTTAGCGTTGAATTGTTTTTTATACTTTTCAGTGCGATTTCGCTGAGGTTGATTTTCTTTAATGGTCCTTTTGGAACGGATGAAATAACCTATCTGGTAAGGTCGCTAGAAGTAACTAATGGGGAGTGGTCAAGTTCCAACTATAATGGAGCGCTGAGATATGGGTATAATATTCCTTCCGGGTTTTTGATTTATTTATTTGGGTTAAATATTTACACTGCGAACCTCTGGGCTTTATCTTGTTCCATAATAGAAATCTGTGCTGTCTATTATTTCGCGTCAAAATTTATAAGTCACAAGGCCGCTATCCTGTCGAGTTTGTTTTTAGCCTTCACTCCACTTCATGTTGCGGTGTCCACTCGCTTGCATGCCGATCCAGTGGTTTCGATGTTTTTGACGCTTAGCTTTGTTTTTTTCTATATAGCGGAGCGCAATTCCAACAAAGTAATGTATTTCTTTACTGGAATACTTTTAGGCTGTGTGTTTTGGGTTAAGGAGCTGGCGGCGATAGTATTTTTTGCCTTCATTTTTTATCCTCTTGTTTTTAGAAAGCTAAATTCCGATTGGTTTTACTTGGTTTTTGGCGGTTTATTTATGCTGCTGGGACACTTTGTATTAATGGAGTTTATCGCGGGAGATCCATTTCATGCGATTAAGACGGTATTAGGTCAGGTAAATAGGAGTTTTATATCAAATAGTCAAGGTGAAGACAGTCCTTGGTATTATTTTTATTATCTTTTTTTTGATATAAAGCACACTTGGTTAATGCCTTTAATTGCATTGTTATTATTGGTGTTTATAAATAAAAAAAATCAATTAAAATGTGCTAATTCTTTGAGGTTTTGTTTATTTTGGTTACTGTCGTTATTAGTGGTTTTATCTTTTTTTCCGGTCTCTTTTTCGCCTATACGCTTTGCAATGAAGCAATCTAATTACATAACATTGTTTTTGGCTCCAATTTCTCTGATTGCCGGAACTGCAGTATCTTATTTTTCTCGTAGAACTGCTAGTATTTTAATTGTATTATTCGTGTCAGGAGGTATTGCACTAGCAGCCTTAGAGCAGCAGGCTTATCAGGTTTTTACCGCGAACAGTCGAGGGTTAATGGAGTTTTCAGTAAAGCATCCTGATCAATATATTTTTGGATCAGTTAATAATAAAAGAATTGCATGCTTCTATCGGCTCATAAACGGTAACACTTGCTTGGATAGTAAAGTTTACGAGTATTCTCAAATTCCAGAAGATTTGAGAAAAACTGTCGACACCCATGTGTACACAGTAATTGACCGGGAGACTTTAGGGTGGGGTATTAGCGATGTAAAAATAGAAAAAGTTCCTTCCTGCTGGAATGAGGTCGAGAAGATAGCACCATCAAATACTGGTAATGGTATTTATGTTCTTGATATGCTCTTGACTGTATCGAAATATCTGTCGACTAGTTTAACCGCCAAGCTTCAAACGATGAAAAGTCCTAATGAGGCTAAAATCTACTCCGCAAGTCTCGCAAATATATGGTGTGAACGCAATTGATAGAATGGTGATCAGCTCAAGTTAAGCGCTTATCCTGGCACGGCCAAGCAGGAGAATCCGGTAAGGACGTAGCTGTCCTCTTGAGAGCTCGGCAAATCCCGCGCGGGGAGTAACTAGCTCCTCATCTCCTCTGAAATTGTTGCTTGCGGGTTTGTTTAGTCTTCTTGATAAAGACCGGAGAGAATAGACCGCGTTGTTGCCAGGATAAAGATTTCCCAGTTAAGCAGTTTTGCGCAGGTTGCCGACTTTTTCAGAGGTTTTATATCTTGGTTAAAAGTTTTCTGGAAATTCCCTCGAATTCCCATACAGTTAAGTCACGTTTATTCAAATGGCCTCCGGTTGATATGCTCAATCCTGGGCGTCTACTAGTCAATCTGGCCGATTTTTTTAATTAGTATGTGATTAACAGATACTTCAACATTCAATTGCCTTGCTCCTCTTTGGATACCCGAGCTTGAGGTCCCGGTTGATAGCCGATTTGATGTTAAATACCCAGTAATATAGTAAACTATAGCCCTATGAACAGGTTGGCATTATGACAGCGACAGAAAACGTACATCCCCATGAAATTCATAAGTTTGGTTCGCAAGCCGAGCGTTGGTGGGATCCAAACGGCGAGTTTAAAACCTTGCATGACGTCAATCCTTTGCGCTTGCAATTTATTCAGCAATACGCCGATCTGCAAGGCAAGCGAGTAGTGGATGTCGGCTGCGGTGGCGGTATTCTCACCGAAGGACTGGCGAAGGCCGGCGCGGACGCTTTGGGTGTGGATTTAAGCGAAGACTTGCTGGATATTGCCGATTTGCATGGCTTGGAAACCGGCGTCAACGCCAGTTACCGGAAAATCAGCGCCGAACAACTGGCCGAGGAACAGCCGGCCGGCTTCGATCATGTGACCTGTATGGAAATGCTGGAGCACGTACCCGATCCCGCGTCCATCATTGCCGCCTGTGCAACGCTGGTTAAGCCCGGCGGCATGGTGTTTTTCTCGACTTTGAACCGGGTGCCCAAAGCCTGGTTACTGGCAATCGTCGCGGCCGAACACGTGTTAAAAATGGTGCCTAAAGGTACGCACGAGTACAAAACCTTTATCAAACCTTCCGAATTAGGGCAGATGGCCAGAAGCGTAGGGCTTGAGTTACAAGGGATGGTCGGTATCGAATACAGCCCGTTCAGCAAACGCTTTAGCCTTGGTAAGGATATCGACGTTAATTACATCGCCGCCTTTCAGCGCCCCGAGTGACTTTGCATGACCGGATTTAAACTGGATTGTGTGTTGTTCGATCTGGACGGTACCTTGGTCGATACTGCGCCCGATCTGATCGCCTGTTTGAATAAGACGCTGCTGGCCCATGGTTTTCCGGAAGCGCCGACAGAGTCAGTGCGGCCCTTCATTTCCCATGGCGCCATGCCGATGATCAGGCATTGCGTGAGCGTGGACGACAGCGTGGCGCAGCAGATGTTGTCATTCATGTTGGACGCTTATGAAAACAATATCGCGGAACACAGCCGTTTCTTTCAGGGTGTTGCCGATAGCTTGGAAGCGATAGAACAGCTAGGTTTGAAGTGGGGAGTGGTTACCAACAAGAAATCCCGCTTTACCGGGCCGTTGATGGCCGCGATGCAGCTCACTGAACGAGCAGCCTGCATTATCAGCGGTGACACCACGCCCAACAGCAAGCCGCATCCCGAACCGATGTTGGCTGCCTGTCGCCAAGCCGGTGTATCGCCGGAAAACTGCGTGTATATCGGCGATGCGATACACGACATCACTGCCGGCAAACGCGCGAATATGAAAACTCTGGCGGCCTTGTATGGCTATTTGCAAAGCGACGACCAACCCCACACCTGGGGTGCCGACGCCTTGATCGAACAACCGCCACAATTGATGGAATGGATACACGCTAATTTATGTTATTAAGCAATAAGGTTTTACTCATTACCGGTGCCGGCGGCGGTTTGGGCGGCACGGCGGCGCAGGCCTTAGCCGGGCAGGGCGCGCAAATCATTCTGCTGGATAAAAGTATTCCTAAGCTGGAAAAAGTCTACGATGCGATTGTGGCTGCCGGCGGCCCGGAACCTGTCATGTATCCCTTCGATTTGGCCGGCGCCAGTGAAGCGCAATACGAAGAAATGGCCGAGGCAATAACGCAACGCTACGGTGCTTTGCATGGTGTATTACATGCGGCCGTGGAATTTAGCGCATACAGCCCCATCGCCAACTACAAAACCAAGGATTGGGGACATGCCTTAAACGTCAACCTCAGTGCGCCTTTCCTGCTGTGCCGGGTGTTGTTGCCTTTGCTGCAACGCAGCGAGCATGCTTCCATCGTGTTTATCTCCGATTCCTCGGCGCGTAAAGTCCAGGCTTATTCCGGTGCTTACGGCGTAGCGAAAATCGCGCTGGAAGGCTTAGCAGGCATTCTGGCCGCGGAACTGGAAGCAGCAGGAAAAATCCGTGTTAATACTTTGGTACCGGGACCGGTGGATTCACCGTTGCGAAAGAAAGCTTTCCCGGCCGAAGATAAAACCAGACTGCCGAGCATGAGCAGTCTGGACCCGCTGTATGTTTACCTATTTAGCGACGCCAGTATCGGCAAGACCGGTCAAATAATTGACGCCCAAACTTTTAAACCTTAAGAAACTTATGGCAGACAGAGAAGTTGTATTTTTAACCCGCGAGGTCAACATCGTCACCATTCCCGACGGCAATCACGGCACCTTGAGTAAAGGCCAGGAAGTCACGATACACCAGGCTTTGGGCAGCAATTACACCGTGGTGACCGATTACGGCCACATGGTACGCATCGCCGGTATCGATGCCGATGCCTTGGGCAAGGAAACCCAGCATTTACAAACCTTGGTCTCGGAAACCGACCGCAGAGCTGTCGAACAGAACTGTTGGGAAGTGATGAAAACCGTCTACGATCCGGAAATTCCGGTCAACATCGTCGATTTAGGTTTGGTTTACCATTGCAGCGCCAGCCCCAATGCCAGCGGCGGCAACGATGTGCATATTCAGATGACCTTAACCGCGCCGGGTTGCGGCATGGGCCCGGTCATTCAAAGCGACGTCGAGAAATGCGTGCGCGCTCTGCCTGGGGTTAGCTCAGTTGATGTCGAAGTGGTTTTGGATCCACCCTGGTCGCGGG
This sequence comes from Methylomonas albis, assembly GCF_014850955.1. Taxonomy (NCBI): domain Bacteria; kingdom Pseudomonadati; phylum Pseudomonadota; class Gammaproteobacteria; order Methylococcales; family Methylococcaceae; genus Methylomonas; species Methylomonas albis. The sequence continues at coordinate 3,120,538 of NZ_JACXSS010000001.1, read as the reverse complement.
AAATGATGTCCGAAGTGGCGCAAGTGCAATTGGGTTTGTTTTAAGCATTTTGGGCTTGAGCCGATTGAGTGGCTAGCCGTTAAACCATTCGGCTAGTATGGCGGAGCCCGCTTTTATGAATGGCGGCAGACAGGTGGCGAAAAATTGCCGCTTGTTGTAAGAATCGGGTGCGAATTTTTATAAACAACTGATTTTTATTAAATATTATATATTGGCATGTTCCTGGCTTGTTTGTACTTGAACTTTGATTCAAGACTCGGGGAACCGTCATGAGAGATAAAGCAGCCGAATTAGCCATTGTCAGCAATAAAACCTTTGAAGCGTCTACCGCTGTCAATTTGCATCACTACGATATTAGTAGTGCTTTGCAGACCTCATTGGAATTCAACGAGCTGATCAGTATTTTCTGCGATAAAATTCAAAACACCATTCCACATAATGGCTTTGAATATATCAACGAAGATTTCAATTTAGAGTTCAAACGCGGCGTGATGGCGCGGCACTCTTGCAACTATGCGTTGAAAGTCGAAGATCAACAGCTGGGCGAATTGAAATTGACCCGCAGCAACCGATTCGGCAAAGACGAGTTGAAAATGCTGGAAAGCCTGTTGTGCTGCCTGATTTACCCATTGAGAAATGCCACCTTGTTTCAGCAAGCGTTGAAAATGGCATTTACCGATCCGTTAACCAAAACCAATAACCGCACGGCGTTTAACGATTGTTTGATGCGCGAGATTAAACGCGCTGAGCGTAACTCGCAGAATCTATCGGTAATTTTTGTCGATGTGGATCATTTTAAGCACATCAACGACGATTATGGTCACGGTTGTGGCGATTTGGCTTTATCTTCATTGGCCGGTTGGTTGAAAGACAGCGTGCGCGGCAGCGACGCGGTGTTTCGTTACGGCGGCGAAGAGTTTGTGATCTTGCTGAGCGATACCGACATCGACGGCGCCTTGGTGATAGGCGAACGCATCCGAGCAGATATTGAATCGCATACCTTGGCCTATGGTATGGACGTGTTGAATCTGACCGCCAGTTTGGGCGTTGCTACCTTAAAAGGTAGCGATAGCCCGGAATCGTTGATCAAACGTGCCGATGCCGCGATGTATCAAGCCAAACAACGCGGTAGAAACCGGGTAGAAATCGGGAGTTGATTCGGCTTTTCGCAAACTAAGCAAGCGGGCGGAGAGTGTTGCTTAGGTGATTTTTGAGAAAGTTAATATCCATTGGCAATGCCAACTATGTCGTTCGCTGAGCGTAGCCGAAGCGAACGGTTGACTTCGGCGCCGCTCAGTCCACGGAAAATTGCTTGGCTCGGGTACATTCATTACCATAAATCGCCTTAGTTCATTTTAAATCGATAACCCACGCCCGACTCAGTCAGCAGGTATTTTGGTTGAGTCGGATCGCTTTCCAGCTTTTGCCGCAATTGGCTCATGTAAATTCGCAAATAATGCGGATTTTCCTGATACGAAGGCCCCCAAACTTCCTTAAGAATCTGCTGATGCGTCAAAACTTTGCCGGCGTGCTTGATCAGCACGCAGAGCAAGCGGTATTGAATCGGCGTCAGATGAATTTCGCTGTCATTGACACTAACTACTCGATTGCGTAAATCCACTTTCAGCGCATCGACGATAAACACCTCGTCTTGTGCATATTCCGCCGGCCGGCTGGCATGCCGTAAAGCCACCCGTATGCGTGCCAGCAATTCGCCAAAGCCGAACGGCTTGGTTAGATAATCGTCCGCGCCGGCGTCCAAGGCGTCGATTTTTTGTTGCTCGTTACTACGGGCGGACAACACGATGATAGGTACGGCTGACCAATTGCGCACTGCCTTGATGACGTCGACGCCATCCATATCCGGTAAGCCTAAATCCAATATCAGTAAATCCGGTTTACGCACGCCGGCTTCGATCAGGCCTTGTTTGCCGGTCTCTGCTTCGAATACCGCAAAGTCTTGCGTCGCCAGACTGGTACGCAAAAAGCGTCGGATCGGCGGATCGTCTTCGATGACGATAATAACGGGATGGGTTTTAGCCATGGCGCAAAGCGGGTAAGAGTGCGTTCATTCCTCCGGCTCCATAGAGGGTGGTAGTTCGTCTGTGGGCAGCGTGAAGGTAAATATCGCGCCGCCGCCCACTCTGTTTTTGGCGCGAATCCGGCCGCCATGGACCTCGACAATGGCCCGGCAAATCGCCAGCCCCAAGCCGACGCCGCTTTGCGCCGATTCATGCCGGGCTTGGTAAAATTTTTCGAACAATCTGTCCTCCAAGCCTTTGGGAATACCTGGGCCGTGATCGGCGACCGAGATTTCCATCGTCTTACCCACGTTTTTGGCAAGCACTTCCAGTTCGGTATTCGTAGCGGTATAGCGCAAGGCGTTTTCCAGTAGATTAATCAGCACTTGTTCGATCATCACCGCATCGACAAATACCAGCGGAATGCCAGGCGGCAAGGTGACACTGACCTTGCGACCGCTTAGATGTTTTTGCAAGCGGGTCAGGACTGTGCCGATGATTTCTTCGACAGGATGCCACTGCTTGTTTAATTCCACCACGCCGGCGTCGAGTCTGGCCATGTCCAGAATATTATTCACCAAATTGGCCATGCGTTCGGCTTCGTCATAGATGGCGCGGCTGAGCTCTAAGCGGTGCTGGGTTTGTAAATGTCCTTCGTCTTCGACCAATGCGCTGGCTGAGCCGATTATTGTTGCCAACGGTGTGCGTAAATCGTGTGAAATGGCGCTCAGCAGCGAGTTGCGTAGCCGTTCCGCCTCGATTTGCATCTGCGACAGCTTGGCTTGTTCGGAAAAACGTAGCCGCGCCACGGCTTGGCCGATCTGCCGCAAAAAGGTTTCCAGCAATTTTTGTTGTTCCGGCAGGAACACTCGGCGCAAGTTGACCGGTAACAGCGCCAGCACCCCTATGGCTTTATCGTCATCCTGAATCGGAAAATAAATCGCGGCACTGCCGGGTAAGGTATGGGTACCCTGTCCGGCCATTTCGTTATGATCGTATACCCACTGCGCCACGCTCAAATCCGCGCTGCGTAAGGATTGGGCCAGGCTGCGTTGTTTAGGGTAGATCAGACGTCCGGCTGGGTTGGCAAATAAAATCACATTGCGGCTGCTGAATTCGGCGTACAAGTGCTTAACCGCTATCGCGACCACCTGCACCTCGCTCTGGGCCACCGCCAGCTCTTTACTCATGGCGTATAAGGCGGCGGCACGGCGTTCCCGATGCGCGGCGACCTTGGCTTGCGCGCGCACATTGACCATCAGATTGCTGATGACGATAGCCACCACCAGCATCGCTAGCAAGGTAATCAGATACTCACCGTCGGCTACCGACAGGCTGTAGAAAGGCCGCACGAATAGCACATCGAATACGCCGACGCTGAGTAAGGACGCCAACACCGACGGTCCCCGGCCGAAGCGGGTAGCGATGAATACCACACCGAGTAAATACACCATCACCACATTGGCCAGTTCTACCTTGCCGAACAGCATTTTGCCCACTGCGGTGCAGAGCAAAGTCGTTGCCATCGCCCACAGATAGCCGCGATAGCGTCGGCGAGTTTTACTGGGAATGCGTTGCCGCAGGCCGGGCAGGGGTGATTTCTTGAATAAAGACAGCTCGGCTTCCAGTTCCTCGCGTTCGCCCATGTGCGGGCTGCCCAGCAGGTAAATATTGATATTGTGGGCGTGGCTGATCAGCACATCCACCACCGAACCCAGCAGCCAGCGCCGCCAGCCGCGCCGGCTGGGTTTACCGACCACAATCTTGTTGATATTGCGCTCGCGGGCAAAGCGAATCAGTGCTTCGCTCATCTCCGGCGCGCTGAGCGTCACTGTTTCGGCACCCAGTTGTTCCGCCAGCCTTAATACCCGCAGGATGCCGTCGCGCTTTTCCGCGGGCAAGCGCGCTAATTCCGGGGTTTCGACATACACCGCGATCCAGGCCGTACGTAGACTGGTCGCCAAGCGTTTGCCGGCTCTGACCAGGCGCTCGGCCAGCACATTCGGACCTATGCATACCATCAGCCGTTCATTGACCTGCCAGACTTCGCGAATGGCGTTGTCTTCGCGATAATCCAACATCTGTGCATCGACGCGATTGGTGGTTTGTCGCAATGCCAGTTCGCGCAGGGCAATCAGATTGCCCTTGCGGAAAAAATGCTGAATCGCGTGTTCGGCTTGTTGAGGCAAATAGACTTTGCCTTCTTTCAAGCGCAGTAACAATTCGTCCGGCGGCAAATCGACCAGTTCCACTTCATCGGCGCACTCGAATACCGTGTCCGGCACGGTTTCCCAGATGCGGACGCCGGCAATCTGGCCGACGTCGTCGTTCAGGCTTTCCAGATGTTGCACGTTCAGCGCGGTATACACATCAATCCCGGCTTCCAGCAATTCGCGAATATCTTGCCAGCGTTTCGGGTGGCGCGAGCCGGGGGCGTTGGTATGCGCCAGTTCGTCAACCAGTATGATGGCCGGCCGGCGTTTTAGGGCCGCATCAATATCAAACTCCTGTAACACGGCGCCTTTGTAGTCGATCTTGCGGGTTGGGAGGATTTCCAAGCCTGCCAACAGCGCTTCGGTGTCGGCGCGACCATGGGTTTCCAGCAAGCCGACTATCACATCGAGATTTTCTGCGCGCCGTTCCCGTGCCGCCAGCAACATGGCATAGCTTTTCCCGACCCCGGCCGCCGCGCCGAAAAAAATCTTCAGGCGGCCGCGTTTGGCCTTGGCTTCGTCGCGTTCGACGCGGGCCAGTAGTTGGTCGGGGTCCTGGCGTGGTTCGTTCATGGCTGAGCAGGTTGCGCAGCGGCGTCCAAAGCCAGATTTAAGCCTAAGACATTCACCCTGGGTTCGCCGAACACCCGCCATTGTCTAGGCTGGGTATGCGATTCGACCAAATTCCGAACGACGCTTTCCGGCAATTTGCGGGCTTTGGCCACGCGCTTGATTTGGTAATTGGCCGCCGCAATGCTGATGTGCGGATCTAAGCCGCTGGCGGATGCGGTGATCAAATCCACAGGCACCGGCGCATGATTGCCAGAGTCGAGTTGCTGCAAGGCCTGAATGCGCTGGGTGACCGCATCCCTTAAAGCCGGATTGGTCGGGCCGAGATTGGAACCGCCGGAAGCGGCCGCATTGTAAGGGTAGGGTGCGGTTGCCGACGGCCGGCTCCAAAAATATTGCGGTTCACTAAAGCCTTGACCGATTAGAACCGAGCCTATGGCTTGGCCTAATTTATCGTGTATCAGGCTACCGTTGGCTTGGGCTGGAAAAACGGTTTGCGCTATCAGGGTCACCAATGCCGGATAGAGGCCGCCGGTGATTAATGTCATCAGCAACAACAGCGTCGCGGCTGGTTTGAAATAAGTCGTCATGTTCTGCTCCCTTACACCAGATTCATCGTTACCAGAACTAAATCAATCGCCTTAATGCCTATAAACGGTACCAGCAATCCGCCGACCCCGTAGACCAATAAATTGTTTTGTAACAGTTTCTCGGCGCCTACCGGTTTATATTTAATACCCTTCAAGGCTAGTGGAATCAAGGCGATAATTATCAGTGCATTAAAAATGACGGCTGACAATATTGCGCTGGCCGGCGTCGCCAGGCCCATCACGTTTAACACGTTCAACGCCGGATAGGTGGTGGCAAACGCAGCGGGGATGATGGCGAAATATTTTGCCACGTCGTTGGCCACGCTAAAGGTGGTCAACGCCCCGCGAGTCATCAACATCTGTTTGCCGGTCTCGACGATTTCGATTAGCTTGGTTGGGTTGGAATCCAGATCGACCATATTGCCGGCTTCCTTGGCGGCCTGGGTGCCGCTGTTCATCGCTACCGCCACATCGGCTTGGGCCAGTGCCGGCGCATCGTTAGTGCCGTCGCCAGTCATAGCTACCAATCTGCCGTCCGCCTGATGTTGCCGAATCAAGGCCAACTTGGCTTCCGGCGTGGCTTCGGCCAAAAAGTCGTCGACCCCGGCTTCTGCAGCTATTGCAGCCGCAGTCAGGCGATTGTCGCCGGTGATCATGATGGTTTTGATACCCATCTGCCGCAGTTCGATAAAGCGTTCCTTGATACCACCCTTGACGATGTCTTTCAATTCGATCACGCCCAGAGCCTGTTTGCCATCAGCCACCACTAGCGGCGTACTGCCGCGTCTGGCCACATCGACTACCATTTTTTGGATTTCGTCGGGAAAGCCGCCGCCTTGCTCGGTAACATACTGTCGAATCGCGTCCTCCGCACCTTTACGAATTTGCCGACCGTGCAGATTGACCCCGCTCATCCGGGTTTGGGCGCTGAAGTGGATGAAGGTCGCGCCCAGGGATTGCACATCGCGCTCGCGCAAACCGAACTTTTGTTTGGCCAGCACCACGATGCTGCGGCCTTCCGGGGTTTCGTCGGTCAAGGACGCCAGTTGCGCGGCATCGGCCAGCTGGGTTTCGCTGATACCCCTGGCTGGCATGAAAGCCGCGGCTTGCCTATTGCCCAGGGTGATGGTGCCGGTTTTATCCAGCAATAACACATCCACATCACCGGCCGCTTCTACCGCGCGGCCGGAGGTGGCGATCACGTTTTTTTGCATCATCCTGCCGATCCCGGCCACGCCGATAGCCGACAGCAAGCCGCCTATGGTGGTGGGAATCAAACAAACCAACAAGGCCACCAGTACGGTGATCGAAATAGGCCGCCCCGCGCCGGCTGTTTCCACGCTGTAGAGAGAGAAGGGTAGTAAAGTCACCGTCGCCATTAAAAACACCAGGGTTAGCGCGACCAGCAAGATGGTCAAGGCAATCTCATTCGGGGTTTTCTGCCGTTTCGCGCCTTCGACCATGGAAATCATCCGGTCCAGAAAGGTTTCGCCGGGGTTGGCGGAAATCCGCACCACTAGCCAGTCCGATAGTACGCGAGTGCCGCCGGTGACTGAGCTAAAGTCACCGCCCGATTCACGGATCACCGGCGCGCTTTCGCCGGTGATGGCGCTTTCGTCCACCGAGGCCACACCTTCGATGACATCGCCATCGCCGGGGACGAAATCGCCGGCTTCGATCAGCACCACATCGCCTTTTACCAAATTGGAGCCGGCGATTTTCGAATAATTGCTGCCGTAACGCGGTTCATCCAGCTTCTTGGCGGCAATATCGCGTTTGGCGGTGCGCAAGAAGGCCGCTTGGGCCTTGCTGCGGCCCTCCGCGGCGGCTTCGGCAAAATTGGCGAACAGCACGGTAAACCATAACCAGATAGTGATGGTTAATATAAAGCCAGCCGGTTCTTCGCTATCACCGGCCAAAGCTTGCAGCCACAACAGCGTAGTTAGCAGGCTGCCCAGATAAACGACAAACATCACCGGATTTTTCCATTGTTGCTGCGGCGTCAGTTTTTTAAAGGCTTCCCAAACCGCTTGTTTGAGCAGGTCAGGGTCGAATAAAGAAGAAGAGAGCGCTTTGTGTGTCATATGCTTACCTGCTAGGAAATCAAGAATGAGCGAGCATGTGCAGCTGCTCAACGATAGGGCCCAAGGCCAGCGCCGGAACAAAGGTCAACGCGCCGACCATTAACACCGTGATAATCAGCAACACCGCGAACAAGGGCGTATGGGTCGGCAAGGTGCCGGGGCCGACCGGTACGTGTTTTTTAGCGGCCAGCGAGCCGGCGATAGCTAATACCGGAATCATCAGCCCGTAACGCGATACCAGCATGGCCAGGCCGAGCAGGTAGTTATAAAACGGCACATTGGCCGATAAGCCGGCGAAGGCGCTACCATTGTTATTGCCTGCGGAGGACAGTGCGTAGAGCACTTCGCTAAAGCCGTGGGCGCCGGGGTTAAAGATGGATGCTTTGCCAGCCTCGCTCATAAGTGCGAGTGCCGTACCGCCCAATACCAGCAGCGGGGGTATCAGAATAATCACTGCGGCCATCTGCATCTCGAAAGCTTCGATTTTTTTGCCCAAATATTCCGGGGTGCGGCCTATCATCAAGCCGGCGATAAACACTGCGACCAGCGCGAATACCAGCATGCCGTAAAGGCCAGAGCCGACGCCGCCGAAGATCACTTCGCCCAGCTGTATCAACCACATCGGCACCATCCCGCCGATGGGGGTGAAAGAGTCGTGCATGGCGTTCACCGAACCGTTGGAGGCGGCGGTAGTGGCGACTGCCCATAGCCCGGAATTGACGATACCGAAGCGGATTTCTTTGCCTTCCATATTGCCGCCGGTTTGCTGAACGGAAGAGGCTTGATCCACGCCCAATGTGGTCAGTGCCGGATTGCCGTTTTGCTCTGCCGATACGGTGACGAAAATCAACGCGACAAACACCAGCGTCATTGCTGCCAACAGCGCCCAGCCTTGCCGGCTATCGCCGACCAGAAAGCCGAAGGTATGGCACAGCGCGGCGGGGATTAACAGGATGGCGAGCATTTCCAAAAAATTGCTTAGCGGTGTGGGATTTTCGTAAGGATGCGCCGAGTTAGCATTGAAAAATCCGCCGCCGTTAGTACCGAGCTGCTTGATAGCAATTTGTGATGCCGCCGGTCCCAAGGCCAGGATTTGTTCCTGGCTTTGCTGGGTTTGAGTGACGGGTTGACCTTGTGCATCCAGAACAGCGTGTCCATCCGCATCAAGCGCTGGTACCGAGTAAGTCAGCGGTTCTTGCAGCTTGACAGTGGCATAGCGATCAAAGGTTTGCACCACGCCTTGCCCGACCAGGACGACGGCCAGCAGCAACGACAACGGCAGCAGGATATACAAGGTTGAGCGCGTCATATCCACCCAGAAATTGCCGATAGTGTGGGTGTTACGGCGGCTGAAACCACGTATCAGAGCTACTAACACTGCCATACCGCTGGCTGCCGACAAAAAGTTCTGTACGGATAAACCCAGCATTTGCGTGAGATAACTCATGCTGGCTTCACCGGCATAACCTTGCCAATTGGTGTTGGTGGCAAAACTGATGGCGGTATTTAAAGCTGAGTCAGTGCTGATCGCCGGTAAAGCCTGCGGATTTAGTGGCAATAGGTCTTGGCAAGTTTGTAGCGCGTAAACGACTAGCAGACCGAGCAAGTTAAAAATCAGCAAAGCACCCGCATATTGCTGCCAGCGCATATCTTGATCGGCCTCGACGCCGCACAGCTGATACAGCCAGCGCTCAAGCCCGGCAAACCAAGTGTTGGCGACGATGGATTCGTCTTGATACACCCGTGCCATGTACGTACCCAGCGGCTTGCTCAACAGGAGTAAGGCCAGCAGATAGAAAAAAATTTGTAGGAAGCCGGTTTCGTTCATCAGAATTTCTCCGGATAAAACAAAGCGACCACCAGATATACAAACACCAGCAGCGCCAAGCCGCCGCTTAATAGATAAATCCCGCTCATATAGACCTCCTGTGAGGAAGTGCAAACAATTTTCGAATTTGGCGAGTGTTGGCACCGACCCAAGTGTCGGTTGATGCGTTTCAGATCGCCTGGGACACAATCTACCGATTGGCGGATAAAAATGTCGTAAAAATTCCCGGGTTGGTCGTTAAGAAAAGGTAAAACCCAATGGGGGGATTGGCTGGGTAAAGCCAAAATTCGTCAGATTAAACAGGACAAATGTCCAACCAAGCTTTTGGCGACTTTACGAACCGAACCAATCGCGAATGATGCGCTTCTTCAAGCTGTTCGTGGCTGGCTCGTGAATTGCCGAATTTTTACAAATTTTTTAGACGATAGTCGATATAGTCGCGCCTTATTTTTTATTCCATAGCTCGATCTACTTTGCCCTGCTTAACCAGGGTAATGAGCTAACAAGGCCAGGGTTGTCGATTAGCATCATGTCTGAAAATATCAAGTCTTCTCAATTTACCGGGTTAACGCTGAGTGCCATAGGCGTTGTATTTGGCGATATCGGCACCAGTCCTTTGTATGCGATTAAGGAAGTATTCCATAATGGTTTGACTACGGACATACCCCATATACTTGGCGTGTTATCGCTGGTTTTCTGGTCGCTCACTCTGGTGGTTGCTACGAAATACGCAATTTTCATCATGAGAGCAGACAATAAAGGCGAAGGCGGCATTATGGCGCTGCTCGCACTGGCCTTACAGACTGCCAAAAATGACAATCAAAAAACTAACAGGATCATCACGATTGGGTTGATTGGCACGGTACTGTTTTACGGAGATAGTATTATTACGCCGGCCATTTCCGTGTTAAGCGCGGTCGAGGGCTTGGAAATTATCGCCCCAAAGTTAGACGCGTATGTATTACCCACCACCATCCTGGTGTTAGGCGTATTGTTTGCCATTCAAGCGAGAGGAACAGAGGCCGTCGGGAAACTATTTGCGCCGATAATGTGTTTTTGGTTTTTAACTTTAGCGGTCCTGGGAGCAATAAATATCATCCAAGAGCCAGCCGTACTTAAAGCTGTCAACCCTATTTGGGGAATTCAACTGTTGCTCGAAGAAGGCTGGAAAGGCTTTCTTATCATGGGTTCCGTTGTCCTCGCCATTACAGGAGCTGAGGCGCTTTACGCGGATATGGGGCATTTTGGATTGAAGCCCATTCGATTTGCGTGGTTTAGTTTCGTGTTTCCTGCATTGTTGTTGAATTATTTCGGTCAGGGAGCGCTGTTGATTGGCAACCCGTCGGCGATAGAAAATCCTTTTTATTTACTGGCACCCACTTGGGCTCTCTACCCTTTGCTAATTCTGGCTACCTTCGCCACTGTAATCGCTTCTCAGGCGGTGATCTCCGGAGCATTTTCGCTGACCAGGCAGGCCATTCAGCTGGGATATTCCCCTCGTATGGAAATCCAGCACACCTCGGGTGATGAAATGGGCCAGGTGTACATTCCGGCTGTCAATTGGCTGCTGATGGCTTCAGTCTTTATTCTGGTGATTAGCTTTAAGTCATCCAGCGCACTTGCGAATGCGTATGGTCTGGCAGTCACAGGCACTATGATTACTACGACGATGTTAGCTTTTATCGTTATTCAGAAATTGTGGAAATGGAACACTGCTACCAGCACCACTTTTTTAGCCACGTTTTTGACATTAGACGTTCTGTATTTCCTGGCTAATTCCTTAAAAATTCCGGAAGGCGGCTGGTTGCCGCTCACAGTTGGGCTGGGTCTATTCCTGATATTTACCACTTGGATCAAAGGGCGAGCACTCTTAGCCAAGAAAATGGACGAAAAAAGGGTTTTGTTCGAGGAACTCGAACAAAAAATACAGGCGGGACAGTTAGCAAAGGTCAAAGGCACAGCTATTTACTTAGCAAAGACCTTGCATGGGGTTCCACAGGTATTGATGCATAATCTGGAGCATAACCGGGTGTTACACGAGCAGATTATCGTGTTAACCATGGTTACTAAAGAAGAGCCCTACGTCGACGAAGCCAACCGTCTTAAAGTTCGCGTGTTTGGCGACGAACGTAATTTCTTTCGCGTCAAACTCTACTTTGGCTTTATGGACCAGCCAGACTTGCGCCGGGCATTACATCTCTGCCGAAACGAAGGGTTAGTGATTGATGAGAAACTAGCTTCCTTTTTTGTGGGAAGTGAAAAAGTGTCTTTTCGCAGAAAAAGTCCTATGCCGAAATGGCGACGGGCACTATTCCGATTTTTACTTCACAACGCCTCCAGTGCCATTGAATATTTCAGGTTGCCAGTTGATCAAGTAATTGAAGTGGGTATTCGAATCGAGTTGTAGTATGTGTTGAAGGCCTTAAGCCGTAAGCTCCAACAACCATCCCATTAAAGTTTCGCATTTGATTTTTAGTGTTTAAAAAGCATCGACCGCATTTCACTGTTCCCGATCACGTAAAGCCATAAAGCGCAAAAACAATTTCATAGGGCGCATTAGAGATGGTGCAAGTAATTGATTTCGCAGCGTTGAAAAATATCTGATCCTGTTTGAACCTTTGGCCACATAACCGGCATTAACGCTAGTGTGTCTTCAGGGCGCGCTAGGTCTTGCAAAGGCGTTTTAGTCTCGGCAGGTGTCGGTTTATCAATAATTTCAAAAAGGATTCTTATGCACCGTTTTTTTTCATCCATGCGCACTCTGGCGGTCGCTATTTCCCTGGTTGCAGGCTGCGAGGCGGCCCAAGCCGCGCCAACTATTTCGTTTAGCGCGCCGCTGGCGGAAATACATCCAGGCAGCTCGTTTTCACTATCTATACTGGCAACCGATTTTCCGGTAAATCTCGAATTATTGGGCGGCGGCCTAGACATTACCTCCAGCGATCCAAGCGTACTGCGTATTGACGCGGCAACATTCGATCCTTCCTGGGAAGAGAGCTTTTCCGACAATCCAGTCATCGATGACGCAGGCAGTCATGCCAACCGTTTGGGGTTCGGCAGTTTCAGCGGTAAAACAGGCAGCTTTCTGATTGGTTCCATCAGTTTCACCGCAGTCAGTGATGGGATCAGTCAAATCGACCTGCTGGAAAACGTCTTCAACGGCGGATTCACTTTCTTCGACGCCAGTAATCCGAACCCGGCTATCCCGGTCATTTCATTTGCCGGATCAACATTGACGGTAACGCCGGTGCCACAAGCGGTACCTCTGCCTGGTGCCGCCTGGTTGTTTGCCAGCGCTATGGCCGGTTTCGTCGGTTTGCGTACTCGTTCAGCCGCGTTGGCTTAAGTCGTCCTTGTTACATTCGACCCAGGAATTAATATGAGCATTACTTCAATTCGTCCCAATCGACCAACGCTATTGGCAATGATGGTCGCCATGTCTGCCTTTGCCTCTGTTGCTACAGCCGTGACCGATCCGAATGCGCCTTTGTACGGCTCCTTAAGCAATTTTGACGTTTACAACGACAATCCTCCGGAAGTGGAGGTGCATGGTTTCGAAATCGAGCTGCACGGCGTATCGAAATCGGAGATAGGCTACTCTTTCGGTGCCCCTTACCAACGCTACGGTAATCCACTGGTTATCGACGGCGGCATCGATGCGCAAGGTAAGGCGGTTACCCGCATACGCTATGAATCACCTTACGATGCAGGGGCTAGCCGTTTCACCGAAACCACGCCTCGTGCGCCGGCAGTGACGAATACTGGCGGGCACGCCTGCTACCTTGGCGGTCCGATTGGTAATTATGCTAGTAGCGGCTGTGAGCATTTTGGGGTTGGTGTTATCGGCACCGCGACGCAAACTATTTACCGCTGGCTGGTAGCCGATCCTGCTACGCCGGGCAACCTGATTCCAGTCACCAATCCGGGTACCGGGTTGCCGGTGTCAGCCTCTATTCCTGCCCCTATCTGGAATGTGCAGCCGGCCCAACAACCGGACCTGAATCCGCAGCCGGAAGTCATTGCCGAAGTCGAAGCGCCTGAACTCGAACACCCTGAGGATAAGTTTGGACCGGCACAATGGATGAAGGTTATTAAGACTGAAACCGAACAATCGGCCAAACTGGAACATTTGCTGTTCGACGACCCTAAAAACCCGGTCAATGACGACGTGAACAATGTGGTTGAAACCGAGATCGAATGGGAAATCATGCAACAGCGCAACCCCCTATTCTTGGGTGGCGGTGGAAAAAAAGGCGGTAACGGCGGCGCGGCTGTTGCCAAACAAGCCAACGGTGGGCAATTGCAGAATGGCAAGAAATCGGTCACTCGCCGCTACGAGTTCTACAAATACACCGGGACATTGACGGTAGAAGGCGAAGCCGATCCGCAAGCGGATATTGATGTTGACGCCAATGGCAATCCGCTTGACGCGGCTATCGGTAATCTACAGGGCGTGCAAATGGTTGCGGTGAATCTGGATTCGGACGGTGACGGCATCGATGACGGCAATGACAATTGCATCGTGGAACCTAATCATCACGGCGACGTTGCGCAACGAGACGATGACGGCGATGGCATCGGCAACGCTTGCGACGCACATTGGGCCAATAACTTGGGCGACCAGGTAGCCAACTTGGTGGATTTGCGCATCTTCAAGCAGGACTTCCGCGATGCGGCGCGTAACCCAAAATTGGATTTGAACGAAGACGGACGCGTAGACTTGTCCGATCTGAGCAAATTCAAAGCCATGTTCGGCAAACCAGCCGGCCAATCAGGCAAAAAAATCTGCAACGCATTGAATCCGTGCTTGCCATAACAACGGCGTAGTTAGAGAAGCTTGTCAGGGGGATTTACCCGGTTGCGCAAAGCCTTCATAAAATACGTCGATAATATTTCCAACGGCCGTGACTGCGCAGTAAGCGAAGCCGTTGGCGTATAAAACTATCCGGAAGGCATCACCAAGCCGTCCGGCGGCGCCCCCGAGTCTTCTGGGGGCACCGCCGAACCTGCCGGGGTTGCATTCCCTGTTGGCGAAGGTGCAGTTGGGATGCCGGGACGTGCCTTCCAGGGAGTTTTATACGCCACCTAGGTAGTTTGGAATGCCTTCACGGGTGTCGGCAATGCGCACGGATACCTTGGAAGTCCTGCAAAGCGATACACCCCCGTTTTATTTCCTAAAAGCTCTCAATGAGACTGTTGCACCGAATGCTTATTCAGCAACGGCCAGCGCCAGTGCCTTATCCAATTCCGCCAGCGTGTTATAAAAATGTGGCGAGAAACGAATCCCACCGCCGCGTAACGCGCAGACCACCCCGTTTTTCTGCAGATGCTTATAAAGCACTTCATTGTCTATACGCCGATGCTTGAAGTTGACGATGCCGGACTGCAAACGGCTGTGCCGCTGCGACAGTAAAATCAGCTCGGCGTTGGCGCTGATGGCGTCGCGCAGGTAGTTGCTGCGTTCCAGAACCAGGGCCTCGACCGTCGGCATGCCAGTTTCCAGCAATAAGGACAAACTGGCCGACAAGGCGTGAATGCCCAACATGTTTGGGCTGCCGCATTCGAAGCGGCGGGCGCTGGGATGGATCTCCCAAGGCAGGTTTTCGTAGTTATGCGTGTCTTTCATCATGTGCCAGCCGTATTGGCTGAGCTTTAGCCGGTCGCGCGCGGCCGGGTTGGTGTAAAACACTCCCAGGCCTTCCGGGCCGAATAGCCATTTATGCCCATCGGCCATCACGAAATCGGCGTGATAAGCTTGCACATCGAACTGCACCGCGCCCAGGCTTTGAATCGCGTCGATGCAAAACAGGATGCCGCGCTGCTGGCAAAATTCGCCGATGCGTTCCAGATCCATGCGCAAGCCGGAGGCGAACTGGATGGAGCTGATGGTCAGCAAACGCGTGTTGCTATCCACCAGTGCAAACAAGGCGTCTTCCGGGGTTTGGGTGCTGTGCAAATCGGCTTGTCTAAATTCTACGCCTTGTTCGGCCAGGGCTTGCCAGGGCAGGCGGTTGGAGGGGAATTCCTCGTCGCTGGAGACGATGTTGTCGCCGGCCTGCCAGGGTAAACCAACAGCGACGAAGGACAAGGCTTCCGAGGTGTTTTTCACCAGGGCAATATCGTCGGACGAGGGCGCATTCAACAGTTCTTGCAATTGCCGGCGGATTTCGTTTTCCTTCTTCAACCAGTCCAAATAGTAATGCGAGCCGAACTGGCTGTTTTGTTCGGCAAACTGCACTACTGCCGCGCTGGTGCGTTTCGGCCAAGGGGCGACGGCGGCGTGGTTTAGATAAATCAGCTCGTCGGTTAATGGGAATTCTGCATGCTTCATGGGCTATACCGGTAAATGAATGGACCTGTACGGATGATGCGTTAAAACATCCTGCCTATCAACCTCTGATGTGCGCACCTATCTCTAGCTAATGCCGGCGTCAAATTCAACGCGGTTTAAAAATTAACCGGAAAGCTTTTAAAACAGGTTACGATCCCAATATATTAAACGGCGTTATTATTTTGGTTGATGTATATGATGGAACTAATCTGGATTAGCACGGCATATATGGCTGGTTTGGTGGCCAGTCGCCTGTCTTTTCCGCCGCTGGTCGGTTATTTGGTGGCCGGTTACGTGTTGCATGGCTTAGGCATTGCCGTGTTGCCCGATCTTCACCATCTGGCGGATATCGGTATCGAGCTACTGTTGTTTTCGGTGGGTCTGAAACTCAAGCCCAGTTCGCTGATTCGCCGGGAGGTGCTTAGCGTTGGCGGCTTGCATTTGCTGCTGATGGCGATGATTTCCGCTCTGGTGTTTCTGTGGCTGGACGAGCGTATGACCGGCGGCTTGGTGCTGGGCCTTAGTTTGGCGTTTTCCAGTACAGTGTTGGCGATCAAGGTGCTGGAAGATAATGGCGAGTTGTCGTCGCTGCACGGCCGGGATGTGATGAGTATCCTGATCTTGCAGGACATCGTGGCGATAGGCCTGCTGGCACTGGCCGAAGGCAGGCAGCCGACACCCTGGGCTTTGGCTTTGTTCTTGTTACCGCTTTTACGGCCCGTTGCGCATCGGGTGCTGTCGGTCAGCCGCTCCTCCGAACTGAAGCTGTTGTTGGGCGTTACCTTGGCTTTGGCGGGCGGCGTGGCGGCGGAATCTGTGGGTATTGCCGCTGACATTGGCGCCTTATTGACCGGCGTCATGTTGGCAAATCATCCCAGGATCAAGGAGTTAAGCGATAGGCTATGGGGCTTGAAAGAACTATTTTTAGTCGCGTTTTTCTTGCAGATTGGTGTCAGCGATTTACCCAACCGCGAGCAGATCATCGACGCCTTGCAACTGCTGGCTTTGTTGCCGTTGCAAGGCGCGCTGTTCTTCGGTTTGTTTGTGGTGGCCGGACTGAGGGCGCGCAACGCCTTTGTATCGTCCTTGGCCTTGATGACGTATAGCGAATTTGCATTGATTACTACCGGTGCGGTGGTCAACGCTCAACTGCTGCCGGCGGAATGGAACGCCATTATCAGTCTGGCGGTGGCCGGTTCACTGGCGATTGCCGCGCCCTTAAACCGCTATTCGCATCGATTGTTTTCCTGGGCCGAGCCGGTGCTGCTGCGTTTGGAAAGAAAATCCGAGCATCCTGACCGCTTGCCCGACTCTTTCGGTGCCGCCGAATGGTTGGTGATCGGCATGGGACGGACCGGTGGAGTAGTTTACAAAACCTTGTGCAAACAAGAACAACGCGTGGTTGGGCTGGATTCCGACCCCACCGTATTGGAATATCATCTTGCTGCCGGGCGACGGGTGGTTTATGGCGACGCGGAAGATAACGAGTTATGGATGGGTTTGCCCTTGCACAAAGTCAAAGGCATTTTCCTCACCGTACCGGCTTTTGATGTGCGTCTAAACGCTGTCGCCCAGCTTAGAAAACGCGGCTTCACCGGACAAATAAGCAGTATTTTTTATCACGGTGTGGAAGAACAGCAATTATTAAATTTGGGTGCCAATTTTGTGATTCATCCTTTGGTCGAGGCCGGTCATCGTCTTGCCAGCCTGATGTTGGACAGCCGCGACGAAACAAGCCAGTAAAGGGCTGCTGGCGCTGGATGAGCCGTTGATGCCAGGATTAGACATATTGTCCTGAATGGCCGATTTCAGCGTAAGCAAGGGCAAACCGCTAAAATACTCGGCTTGTATCGGGACTACGCGGCTTTGCGGACAAACAATACGATGTTGGCGGTATCAGTTCGCGGCCAGGCCTGAAAATCGATGGGTAACTCCATCAATGGCCCGGTAACGCATAACTTCAACGATCCATCGGTCGCCATGTAGAGTTTTTTCGGCAACTTGGCTCTCTGATTGTCGGTTTTGGTGTTCATTAAGGTCAGACTGGTGAATGTTGGTAGCCTTCACTTTATTGCCGGTTTCTTATTGTTGCCTTAAACCACCCGAATTTAATTGTTTGAAACGTATTCCGGAAATCCAACATGCTCGAGCAAATCAAATTGTTTTTTGAAAAACACCTTTCCTTACCGTCACCCGAGCTTGCAGCGGAAGCAAAGCTTCAGGAGGCCTTGACTGCCTTAATGACGGAAATGATGATCATGGACGATGTCTGCCAGGATGTCGAACGGGCCAAGATTCTGTCCTTGGTGAAAAAGTGTTTTTCCCTCTCCACCGAACAGGCCGAGATCTTGATGGCCAATGCGGAACAAAAGCGTCAGCAGGCGGTTGATTATTACGAATTTACCTCAACAATCAACCAATGTCTCGGCCCTGAGGAGAAGATAACGTTTGTTAAATCCCTCTGGCAAATCGCTTATGCCGATGGCAATATCGATCCGCAAGAGGAGTATATGGTGCGCAAGATTGCCGATCTTCTTGGCGTCTCGCATACCGATTTTATTCTGGCCAAACTGCGCGCGAATCCCAATCCCTGACTATCGCCGGACCAACACTTTTAAAATGAATCACTCATGAAAAAGAGCAAGAAAAACAAAAATCTGTTGCTAAAAGAAGTTGAAATTGAGGTCGGTGATTTGTACTTCACCACTGCCCAGCAATACCGGGCGGTCTTGGCGATCAAGGGCGATTTTTTAATTTACGCGCCAAGCTCGGAAAACATGAACCCGTTGCCGGCCGATAGCAAAATGCCTTTTGAAAACTCGCCATCTAAAAAATGCCAGATCGCCACATTTGCACAAAAGGAATATCAAGCATTTGATTGGCACGGCGCGGTAGCCGTCAAGCACAAGCTCACGGCGTCTCAGGTGGCCGAGGCCATCAGCCAATGTAACGCGAAAGCCCAAATTGCAGGTTTGATGGCTGAATAAGCCGTTTTTCGATCCAAGCTGCTCGCCTAAATCGGTGTAAGCACTCCGCTGTCGTTGACAATGCGATTGCCCCCACTATTGATCCGGCTTGGTGAAGGTTTAATGGCCGTCCGCCTGTCGAAACGCGGCTTATGCTTCGACAAGGTTCTCCTGAATGTCGCCGCAGAGGCGTCTCTGCCCGAACGATTGAAGCATTCAACAGCCCCGTCAATCGTTTGCAGCAATTGGCCGCGCGCGAATGGCCTTTTGGTCTGCGCGCAAGGCTGTCCAGGCTCGCGATTAAGGCATTCTGCCATTCGCGAGCAGCATTTTGGCTTGTGCGTTTAGTGCTACATCAATAAACGCGTCAAGGTCTGATTTTTGTTGTTTGTTCGAAACGGAGAACGGGATGATTTCGGACATAAGCACTGTAAAAATATAAGCAAGCACCGCATTGATTTCTGTATGGCTCTCTTGATTCATATTTTGAGTCAACTTATAAGTGGTTGATTAATTGATAAATCCAATTAAATTTTCAACGTATCTTATCGGCTTATGCCTTATTCAAAAGGCCATAAAAATACGACAAATCAAGTATTCTTGGTCGGCACGACCTTGAACACTGAACTCTCGCAGATACTTCACTGAAACAGTAACATCTCGATCGAATAGGTGTGGGGTATACATGGCTACTGGGCCTAAGCTGGAAGCTTCGCTATTGACATTCACTAAGGTTTCGGCACTTGCCCTGTCGGCAGTGGTTTGGCGATAGTGCGAACCGGTGATACCAACTGCAAGATCGGGTCGAATGTAATGTCCCAGCATATAATCAACATGAAATTCATCGCCGCTTTGATAAGCGGTGGCCGGATTTTTTAGATTGTTCATGTAGCCTAGAGTAACCGACAGTTCATTATCTGCTGGTAATTGCCAGGTTAGAGACAGGATGTGATCGAATGTCCAGACATTACGGCCGGCATTTAATGCGCCTTTTTCATAATATCCGGTAGGCGCAACAACACCTTCAAAAGCTAAAGCCGTAAGACTACCCCATTGCCAATTCAGTGCTATTGGTATCAGATAGGCATCACCCAGACCAAATCGGGTCATATCGTTATTGTTACTTTGATCTTTTGCGGCCACTAATCCGGGATATAGGGCAACGATAAAATTTCCGCCCAGTATTTTTTGGCCGGTGGCATGAACGATACTTGGCATTTCGAGAATGGTTCCAGTCTGTCCCTTGGTGTCCTTATAGGCGGCATAGAAATTATTAAAGAAAGTACCTTTTTCAGGCATGACCGCCATTGCAAAATCGCCGTAAAAACCCGGCAGATAATTGCTTCCACCACCTTCCGAAGCATGGCTAACTAGGGGGCCATTCCAGATAAGTGCGACAATCGCCAGATACCGCAGGATGGCGGATCGCCTTAATTGATGCGGGCTATTATTAATCATCGTAGCATCTCTCCTGTTATGGAACGTCGACTCTATGGTCAGCCAGATTCATTTGAAGTGGCTATACGGCGCCAAGTAATAATGGGCTCCCAGGCGGCATCGCTGAATGTCGTGTCATTATTCAGTGATGCGCAAATTCCTCTCCGTCAGCATAGAGAAGATAAATCACCTGTTTGTTGGCGGATGCTGAATAGTTACGATGTTGTTAAAGCATATGACACTAGAGCTGTTCCGACTCGTCCAACCATTGCAAGATGGCCGGATAATCGAAGCTTTCCGCCGGCTTGGACAAAGTCCGCGCTAACGTGGCATCGATGCCTGCTATCCGTTGTATGATTTCTATTATGTTGTCACTGTTCAGGCAGATCAGTTCATACCTCAGCTCTATACGCAGCTCTAACGGCAATCTTGCCAGCATGTCGACGATTTGTTCCGTGGCAGGCATTTCTTCCATCGCATGTTGAGATGTGTAGACATATTCCAGGCTCAGTTGCCGAGCCAGACAGGCATAAATTTCATCGAAACGATAGGGTTTGCGCACGAAATCGTCCATGCCGGCATCCAGCATTTCCTGCTGTTGTTCCATGAAGGCGGAGGCGGTCACTGCGACGATTTTCACCATTTGACCATCGGGCAATCGGCGGATGTATTGAGTGGCTTCGATACCGTCCATCACCGGCATCTGCTTGTCCATCCAGATTAAATCGGGCTGCCAGCTTTGAAAGACTTCTATCCCTTGCTTGCCGTTCTCCGCGATATTGGTTTCCAGGCCAAGTTGGGTCATCAAACGGTTCAGCAGCAACTGATTTTCGCGTTGATCTTCAACGATCAGGATGCGGTAGCGAGGTTGGCCTGGCGCGAGTTCCACCAGCTCGCTCGCGTCGAGGTGCTTGGAATGGAGAATCTGGTTGGCGTCAGCCAATTCTACCGGCAATTCGACCCGGAACAGCGAGCCCTTGCCGGGTGTACTGTCGAGAGTAATCTGGCCGCCCAAGAGATTGACGAACTGACGGGTGATAGTTAGACCGAGACCGGTACCTTGATTGATGGCATGTTCACCCAGTTGCACAAATGGTTCGAAAATACGAGTCTGTTCCTCCTGCGGGATGCCGACGCCGCTATCCTCGACTTCGATCTGCAAATGCGAACGCTTGTTTTGTCTTACGCCCAAGCGCACGCTTATCTCGCCTTGATCGGTAAACTTGATCGCGTTGGTAATCAGATTGGTCAGAATTTGTCGAATGCGGGCTTCGTCGCTGTTGATATAGCGCGGAAATTCCGACGATTGATCGAGTTCCAGCCGTAAACTTTTTTCACGGGCGCGGATCTGCATCATTTCGGTAACGTCCCGCACCATGGCGCCCAGATCGAATGGTGCCATGTTCAATTCCAAACGGTCCGCCTCGATTTTGGCCATCTCCAAGACGTCGTTAATCAATTTCAGCAGATGTTCGCCGCTACGGTTGATGATGTTCAGGTTTTCAGACTGGCTGGGGTTCAACTGGGCATCCTGGCGCATCATATTGGAAAAACCCAAGATGGCGTTTAGCGGGGTGCGCAATTCGTGGCTCATGTTGGCCAGGAAAACACTTTTGGCCTTGTTTGCCGATTCCGCCGCGTCCCTGGCCAGCAGCAGTTCCTCGGTACGCTGTAGAACCGTTTCTTCCAGATGGTCCTTATAATGGCGAAGTTCTTCGCCGGTTCGTTTCAGCTCCTCTTCGAGCCGTTTGCGTTCGGTGATGTCTCTAGCCACGCCCAATACCCCGATCAAGGCACCGGCTTCGTCGCGCATCGGCGTCTTGATGGTTTCGAACAAGCCGTGGTAGCCGCTGGCCACGAACGTCAGCCATTCCTCGTTGCTGCAAGGCTTATTCGCCTCCATAGCAATTCGGTCGT
Source organism: Methylomonas albis (assembly GCF_014850955.1). Classification (NCBI taxonomy): domain Bacteria; kingdom Pseudomonadati; phylum Pseudomonadota; class Gammaproteobacteria; order Methylococcales; family Methylococcaceae; genus Methylomonas; species Methylomonas albis. The sequence goes on along the minus strand of NZ_JACXSS010000001.1, from coordinate 3,098,581 downwards.
GCCCGCGAAAGAAATCGGCCAATTCGCGATCGATGAAATCGTAGTCGGTCTTGCCGATGATTTGACTTTCGGCGGCGCCGAAAAACGTTTCGAAGCGCGGGTTGCAATTCAAATAAATGCCTTCCGGATCCTTAAGCCAGACGAGATCTGGAATAGCGCACACCAGCGATTTAAGCTGGCTGCGTTCCACGGCGAGTTCCCGCTTGCTGGTCACCAGCGCCAATTGTGCCAGCAACAAAGCGTCGCGATCTTTCAGTAACGCGCCTTGCCGAATCATCGCCAGCACGACTACTATCACAGAACCTATGTCCGCCGCGGTTTGCACAATGAACGGTAAATTGTTGAGGGTATGGGAAAACACCACGGCCAGCGAGGCCATTACCACGGTGAGTAGAGGAAACAATCGCAACATGCCCTCGCACCAGCGGTCCCAGCTGGGGTCGGTATTGTCGTCGATATTCCAGCTGGTTAGGCTGAAGCCGATCAACAATACCGCTACCGAAAACGATATATTGAACCAGGCGCCGTCGATAGCGGTGCCGTCCAGGGCCATGAAATTCCAGCGCATCCAGCTAAGTCCGGTGATAATCAGGCCGATCAGAAACAGCAACAGACTGGAATTGGGGCGCTGGCGCAACACAGGCATCATGGTCAGAGCCAAACTGGCGGCTCCGAACAGCGTGGCAGGATAGGCTATCAGAATCAGCAGCGGCAGCAGCGCGGTTTCGCCGCGTTTGGGCAGATACAGCGCCAGAATCAGTGTCAACATCGCCACGGTCAGGGTTAGTGCGTCCAGCCAGATTGTTTTGCGTTCGGCCGCTACGGTATGTCCACGGATTTCCAGCAGTAAGCCTATGGCGATGCAAGGTCCCAGCCACAGATACAACAAATCCGATGGAGCGGGGAAGTTGGCATAAGCGATCGCGGTTTGAATATCCCAGAATATCTGGCCAACGGCATAGCCACTTAAACCGAGCGTAAACCAGAACACGCTTTTGGCATCGGCTGGAGCGGCTCGTTTCAGGCTCAGACAGCCCAGGATTGCCGATGAGACAGTGCCCGATGTCCAATGCATGTTATCGAAAAAGCGAATCCAAGAAATGTCGGTAGATAGGCGGATACCTAGAGTGCCGATCACCACGCCCAATATTCCGGCCGATAGGACGATTTTGCTGATGGCAGGCATGGGTTGGCGTCTATGCATGCTACACCAACACCACACTCTGATTAAGTTCCATATTGATCAATTTGGCCTGTAAATCTTCGAAGTCATATTCGCTTAGACCAATATAAATCAGTAAATTACTTGTGATACGTTCAAATTCATAATTTGTTTCCACGTTGCCCAGCGTTTTGTGGGTTTTACAAGTCGCTTCGGCCAGTTTTAATGTTGCAAGAAGATTCTTTTTGGGCTTAGTGCATTGTATTTTGTCCGCAAAAATATCTTTCGTTTTATGGCGGTCGGTAATGGCTTCACAGATATAAGCCGTTAGTTTCCAGGCTTTGGCGACAAAATAACCGACAACAGAATGATTGCAATCGATGAGGTCGTTTTAAACATCGGAAATCCTACGTTTAGGCTCTGCATATGCGTTATTCAAAACGCTTAAATAATGGTCGAATTTTCCAATAAGTAAAGCTATTCCGGATTAGCCTTGGTTGGTTTATGGCGCGCCCGCCGAGTAGATTGGATGGCATGTGCCCTACACATCATTGATCCGGCCTTCTGAAACATTAATATCTGATCATTTTGCCCCAGTCGAAAGGCTGTTTGCGTTTCGACAGGGGCGAACGGGTTCAGCATTTAACCTCCGCACTAATCGTTTGCAGAAATTTACCAGGCGCGAATAGCATATTGGCTCGCGCACAAGGCACTAGTGGTATGGGTTTAAGGGGGTATCCCGAATTTTGTGTAAACGGGTTTAAGTTATCGGTTAGGGATTCGGTCTTCGAACTGAATACTAAACCGGTTTAATGCGGCTTTCCAGTCATAGACGGGCATGGTCCACTTTTGGCTGATATTCTTCAATGCCAGATAGAGCAACTTGGATAATGCGTCATCGCTGGGGAAGATCGCGCGATTTTTTATGATTTTTCTCAGGCTTCGGTTCACCGATTCGATGGTATTAGTGGTGTAGATCACCTTGCGAATCTCGGGCGGATAGTCGAAAAACGGGATGATACGGTCCCAGTTTCGTCGCCAGATCGGGGCAATGGTGGGATAGGCTTCGTGCCAGTTGGCCTCGAATTCGGCCAGTTTTTGTTCGGCTTCCCTGACGGTAGCGGCTTGATAGATACGCTTGAGGTCGTCGGCGACCGACTGGCGCCTTTTGTAGCTGACGTAGTTAAGGCTGTTACGGACCAAGTGCACGATGCACAACTGCACAGTGGCTTTGGGAAACACGGTTTCGATCGCTTCCGGAAACCCCTTTAGACCGTCGACACAGGCGATAAAAACGTCGTTGACGCCACGGTTCTTGAGCTCGGTGACCACTTGCAGCCAAAATTTGGCGCCTTCGCTTTGGGCAATCCACAGCCCCAGCACCTCTTTGTGGCCGTCCAGATTGACACCAATAGCCAGATAGACCGCCTTGATCCGCACACTGCCACTGTCCCGCACTTTGGTGTGTAGGCAGTCGAGGTAGACGATGGGGTAAATCGGATCCAGCGGACGGGTTTGCCAGGCGCTCACCTCCTCAAGGACCGCGTCGGTCACCGAGGAAATCAAGGTGGGCGACACCTCCGTGTGATAGATCTCCAATAGATGGGCCTGGATTTCCCGTACCGTCAGGCCGCGGGCGTACAACGAGATGATCTTGTCGTCGAAGCCCGTCCAGCGCCGTTGATGCTTGGCGATAATCTGGGGTTCGAATTCGCCATGACGGTCACGGGGAATCTCGATGGGTAAGTCGCCGAAGTCGCCTTTGAGCGTTTTCCGGCTCTTGCCGTTACGGGCATTGCTATTGGCGTTGGTCACCGCCTCATGCTTGCCGTGGCCCAAATGCGCGGTCATTTCCGCTTCCAGGGCGCGTTCGACAATGGCTTTGGTCAACTGCTTTAACAGTCCATTGGCACCGATCAGGTCTTCGGGTGTTTGATAGTTCGACATTAAGGCATCGAGTAATTCATCAGGAATGGCTTTGGGTGATACGGTCATTTTTTCATCCTCATCAGGATCGGTAGTTTCCTACCTCATGGCCGTTTACACAAAAATTCTTACACCCTCGGGTTTAAACCAATTAGGCTTGCTTGAACTGCTTTTTAGCTTGCGCGCAAAGTTATTCAGGCTGGCGATTAAGGCAAATTTGCCGTTCGCGAGCGGCATTTTGAGTTGCGCGTTGACTGGTGCAGGTTTGCGCTTAAAGCGATTTGCCTGGCACGAAGGGCTTATTGGCTTGCGGGCTAGCCTAAATGCCTTGTGGTTAAGGTAAAAAGGGTTTCGAGAGAAGCAAACAACCTGGCGTTGGTAGCTCCGTACTGTACTGTCGAGGTGTTGTGGCCAGTCGTCCCCCCACAGCCCGCAGCAAATTTCGCCACCAAACTTGGCGGGTGGATTGTTCCACTTTGCGCTTGGCGCCGCGATTGAAACGCACCACTATAGCCTTGCATACGCTACCGTGTTGATCGGCCTGGCAATCAACGATATTTCGTAACTCGAACGACATATCGTCGCCGCTTCCGCCAGTCGGCTCATTGCCGCCAACCTGAAATGCCTTAAACACCAAGACCAAAACAACATTAAAACAATCGTTTACAGGGCGTCGGCAGTAAGCACGCGGCAATTGGCACAAGAAATGACAACTAAACGCTAACCATCGGACATCGGTTAGCGGCTAACCGCCTCCGAGACAACACTTTTATCGTTTACTCAGGAGCAGCATCATGTACCGCCCATATTTCAAAGCTCACCCATTAGCGCTGGCGTTTGCTGGCATCCTAGCCAATGGCCTTTTGACCTCACCCGCCCTTGCCTACGAGCTGGTTTGGGACGGCAGCGGCGACAGCGACAATTGGTTTTACTCGAACAACGACTTCCTTCACCCTAATACCAACTGGCTCAATAACGACCCATTATTACTGCCGACTGCTGGCGATACCTTGGTCTTCAAAGGCAGCACCCGGTTGACGCCGCTTAACGACGGCCCGGATGCCATGGCCATCAACGGTATTACCTTTGCGGCCGATGCCAAGGCGTTTACCCTAAACGGCAATCCCATCGTCAGCATCGGCAATATCGTCAATGCCAGCCGCAATCTGCAAACCATCAATATGCGGATCGCCATCGGCGCCGATCAGATCTGGGATGGCGGCAATATCCCCGGCGGCTTTTTGCAAGTGAATCAATTCACCGATTTGGGCAACCATTCCCTGACCTTGTTACGCCACGCCAAGGTTTCCGCCGGCAATAGACCACTGATTCTCGGCGAAACCGGATACGCACGATTACTGGTGAAAGGCGCGAGTACGCTGGACAGTGTCTCGGCCGTCATCGGCGACGGCTGGGGAAGTACGGCGGAAATGACCGTCCAAGGCTTGGGATCGAAATGGACCAATCGCGGGAACATGAACATAGGCACGCACGGCAAAGCCACCCTGAATATCCTAGATTCCGGCTCGGTGATCAGTAAGAGCACGTCTATCGGCAACGGCGGCAAAGTGACTATCGATGGTCTGGGATCGAGTTGGACCAACAGCGACTATCTTAACGTTGGCTATCTTGGTGAAGGTACGCTAAGTGTGACCAATGGCGGTGCGTTGAACTCCGGCCGAAGCACCATAGGGGACGGCACCGGCCATACCAGCTTAGTGACCATAGACGGTACCGGATCGAAGTGGACGAATCAGAGCCTGTCTATTGGGGTGCCTGGCCATGGCCGTTTGAAAATCACTAACGGCGGGGCCGTTATTTCTGGCGAGAGTATCATCGGCGCTCAGGGTGACGGCAGCTTAGTCGTCGATAGTGGCGGCAGCGTGAAAAGCGACAAAGGAACTATCGGCAGCACCGTTGGCGGTGTGGGGGTGGCAAGCATCAATAGCCAAGGATCGACATGGACTATCCGGGATAGACTAACGGTAGGCAATCAAGGCACCGGCACGCTGAATGTGGAAAATGGCGGAAAAGTGGAGAGCGCAAGCACGGTCATAGGCAATGCCATCGGCGGCTCGGGCACGGTGACTGTCAACGGCGACGGCTCGCAATGGCGGAACCAAGGCGATCTGTTCATCGGCCAGGGCGGACAGGGGCTGCTCAATATCGAAAACCATGGCCTAGTTTCGGTTGGCGGACACTTCCGAATTTTAAGAACCGGCGTCGTGAATCTGAGCGGCGGCACGTTCGAAGTCGTCAATCAAGACGAAGTTCGCCCTGGGCCTGGCGGCCAGTTTAACTGGCGCGCCGGCACCTTGAGTATCACTGGCGCCGATGGCGTGACCTTGGGCCGCAATGAAATATTTAGCCCGGTCACCACCCTAACCAGCGGTAAAACCTTGGCGGTGAGCAGAAGTCTGAACGTCAACAGCGGCAATCTATTATGGCTAAACGGCGGCTCGGTTAAGGCCGGCACGCTGGCTTTGAACGGCGGACAAATCGTTTTCGATAATGGTAGCCATCTGGATATGAACGACATCGGCACCTTGTCCGGCTACGGCAAGCTGGCATCGACAGTGAGCGGCGGCACGGCGGCCAACACCATCCGCGCCAATAACGGCAATCTGCTGCTGGGCGACGCCAATTCCACTCAAGGTTTCGAGTTTGGCGGCAAGTTGGAAGTCGGCTCCAATCAAGTGACGCTGCTAGATAAAGATAAAGCCCATTTGGGCGTCTCCACTATTCTCGCCAGCGGTGGCAAGTTGATTACCGTCAACGGCGCCGATCTTGGCAGCGGCGAAACCCTTAGTTACACCGGCAACGCCAGCATACTAGGCAACTTTACCAACAACGGTGACGTGTCCGGCACCGATGGCGTATTAACCTTCTTAAACGATGTTAACGGCGCCGGTGGCTTTAACGGAAGCGTTGCCTTTCATGGCGATTACAACCCAGGCAACAGTCCTGCTGCCATCGACTTCCACGGCGGCGACATTAGCTTCAACGCCACCTCCGTTGTGACGATGGAAATCTTCGGCAAGCAAGCCGGTAGCCAATACGATCAGTTGCTGAATATTGATCATTTCGACTTTAACGGTACGTTGGCCTTGGTATTCGGCGGCAACTTTACGCCGGTCGCCGGCGACGTGTTCAAGCTATTCGACTTCGCCGGATTCATCGGCAGTTTCAGCCCGGACCGCATCAGCGTCGCCGGCATAGACCGCAAGCTACTCGATTTTTCCAACTTGGCCGCCAACGGCAGTCTGCGCGTCGCAGCCGTGCCGCTGCCGACCGCCGTATGGCTGTTCCTGAGCGGTTTGCTGGGCATACTGGCCAAGTCGCGCCGCAATATTCGCCATAGCGCGAGGCAATCGTAAAAAGGGCCGTCGGGCGGATAAGCGGAGCGTCATCCATCGTTCAAGTGTTTTCAATGGTCATCCGCTTCTCCAACGGCAAGGGATTCGGAAATTGCTGCCGCGCAATCCAAGGCATAGACTTCTGCGGCTTCGACCAAACGATGAAAACTCGATGAAGGCTTTTAAGCCCTAGAGTAAGTCTTTAATCGAACTATCCTATGTATCAATAGTTTGGCATCGTGGTGGTTTATGTTGATTGGCGGATGACGCTGCGCTTATCCGCCCTACATTCTTTGATCGTTGGGATATGACAGCAGATTTTATTCGCGGTCACTCGAGTCGGATAGATTGGCAACGCGCTTCCCGACCCGGAACAAACTCCAAGCCAACGCGATAACCATCAGTACGATGGCGATGCCCAGAAACCAGCGGCTGTTCAGTAATTGACCGAAATTAAAATGGTTAACAGCAGCGGAAATCTCGGTTTCCGGCCCCAATCCGGCCGAGTTGCTGCGGTAACCGCGCCGCAACAACTCCTGGATCGGTGCGGTGTCGTAGCGCGGCGCTGCGGCGGTTTCGGTGCCGTATTTCAGTTGATAGCTCAAGCCGGTTTGCGGCAAGAACAGCAATTGGTAGCCCGGACCGCTGCCGGCGACGGTGTTGACTTGCAGTTCCGGGTTGTCCTGGTCGTGAATCACAATGCGGTAGCGTGCTTGCCGTTGTTCAGGAAAACCGATGCTGGTTTGCTCGCGATTGATGTCTTGATAATGCAGGGCTTCCAGGGTGCCGCTGCCGATGGTCTGCATTTGGGTTTCCAAGCCTTGTGTCAGTGGGATTTGCACTTCGGCTTGGCGGCTGAAGTTTGGGGTCATGATTTGCAGCTTAAAGCCGTTCAGGGGTTGTCGCAGGGTGTCTACGTCTATGACGGTGGCTTTTTGCTCGGCATCGCGTTTGATTTTAAAACTGACCGGGTAATCAAATGGCTGATCGGCGTCGGCCACGGTTTCGCCTACATTGTGCCATAGCTCTATGCGCTCGACATGCAGCGCTTCGGTGCTTAGTTGCGTGGTTTCCTGGCGTTGCAATTCCTCGCCGCCGCGCACGGTGCGGGTTAGTTCCAACAGTTCGGCAACCCGGGTCTGGCTGGCCTTGGCGACGACGATTTTGAACTGGCGGAAGCTATTCGCCGGCAACTCGACATCGTGATTACCGACACGCATATAACGCGAATAATCGTAAATCTGTGCGCGCTCGACCAGCAATTGCCAGTTTTCGCCGTCGTTGGAGCCGTGAATCTGCAAGGCGTATTCGAAATCATGCTGGTTGGTGACCAGACTCAGGCCGTCGGCGTTGGCAGCGTTTTTGTCCAGTTGCACGGTCACGACGAAGCCTTCGTCCTCGTCACCGAATTTTTGCAAATCGATGGTCTTACTGGCACTGGCTAGGCGCTTGCTGACTGTTTTCTGGCTGGCGATTTTTTCCAGAAAATACGGGGTTTCGACACCGTTTTGATCGGTCAGGCGTAGGTCGCGAAAATCGGCGGCGCTGTTTGCATACACCGCGCTGTCCAGCGGCACGGCCAGCAGACTTTGTTGCCCGTTATCCTGGGCCAGCACTGGCCGGAAGAACCGGTACGCCGGTGTTTCGTTGGCCCAAGCCTGGGACAAAAACAGGCAGGATAACACTGCAAATTTGGCGATCATGATCATGTTTTGTTTTCGGTATTGCCGATAAAGGTTTGTTGATAACGCATGTAAAAAAACGCGCCGCCCAGCGCCAGCATGCCTAGCACGATAAAGGCGACGATCCGGTAAATTTGTTCCAACCGGGCTAGGTCGATGAAAAACACCTTCCAGGCTACCAAGGCAAATAGCGCCAGGCCGACCAGGCGCAGGCCGGCAATTTGCCGCTTGATGCCATTAAACACCAGTGTCAATGCAAATATCGACCACAAGATCGACACGCCGCCGGAACGCAAACCCGGCACATATTGATACAACAGTGAGTTAATTTCCAGACTTAAAAAGGTAAATAACAATACCAGCGCCGCACCGCCCAGCCACTGGCGGATATTGCCGGTGTCGACTGTGCTGTCCGACAGGCGGCGCAAGGCGAACAGCAAAAAGCCGATAGTGGCGGCAAAATCCAGGAAACGCATCAAGGCCAATTCAAACGAATAGCCGCCGCCGTAACGCAAGGTCCAGACGCTGTCGCCGACGGCAATATGGCCCAGCGTCAAATCCCAGGACGGCAGATCGAACAACAGCATCTTCAGGAACACGCCGATCAGGAACAGTCGAAGCGCTTGTAACAGCCAATCGCCGGTACCGGCTACGTAACGGCTCAACAACAGCCAGCACATGGCCAGCCAGACCAAGGTCAATACCGGCAATTGCAAGGGTGGATACAGATAGGCAAAGCTGCGGAATAACTCCAGTTGCAAGACGATAAACAACAAGCCGCCTCCGACCAGCAGGATGATTTGCAGCAGTAGATTGTCTTTTAGCCACAGCGGCACATCGTTGCCGGCATCGCAAGCCCATGGCGAGGCGGGTGCCGGCTTTTCGATCAGGGTATAAGCCAGCGCCACCGACAATATGGGAATGCCAAAGCTGATCACGCGTTCCAGTAAACCCAACAGGAAGGCGCCGAACGATTGCTGGCTGTCCATCGTCATGCCGTATTGGCCGGGCAAGTCGATGAAACAAAAACGCACCAGCACCAGTGCATACAACAGATAAGCCACTTGCTGTAAAAACGCGCTACGCAATTTGCCGGCCATCCACAGCATCACCAAAGCTTGCAGCGACCAGCTGACGGTGATCCATTGATTAGACAGCAGCAGGGGCAGGGTGATGGTCACAAAAAATGCCGCCAAACCGATGAAGCTGATCAGCAGTTCTTTATCCGCCACCTTGCGCGCCAGACAGTAATACACATGTCCCACGTAAAACGCCGCCAGCGCCACGGTCAGTAAGGCGGTCCAGATTTGCCCGTAAGCCTCGTCGATCAAATGATAAGCGGTACCGAAGAAGATCGCGGCATTGACGATGAGGCCAATCAAATCGAGCAGAGTCGATTTGCTGTGGTTGACCAGGCAGAACAAAAACACTGTGGTGGAATACAGCACAAAAAAGCCGGTCAAGAACGGCAAGACCTGCCAGAAATACTCGACCTGATAATTTTGCATCGAACCGAAAAACAACAGGTAATTAAAGAAAAAGCTCAGGAAATTTAATAAATGCCACTGCTTGTACCAGTTAATCGCCAGGATGCCGACGCCTAGCAATAGCATGTAACTAAACAAGCCGGGGAAATTGACCTGGCCGGTAGATAGCATGATGGGCGTGCAATAGCCGCCGATGATCGCAAAGATAGCGACCAACATGGAATCCAGCTTGATCGCCAAAAACGCCGCGCAAGCGGTGACTAAAATCATCAAGGCAAAAGTTGGGTAGGCGTCCAGCAGATGGTAAAAACTGTGCGCGGCAAATACGCTGAAATACAACACCGCGATGCCACCACCCAGCAAACCCTGGCTGAACAGATGATAGGTGCCGCCGACCAAGCGCACACCGCCGACGATCATGCCGACGCCGGCCAGCACCGATAAGGCCACCCGTGCTTGCTCACCGAGCATGCCGTTGTCGATGGAATATTTCAGGAAAAAACCGATGCCCGTCACCAGGATTAATACACCGATGCGCAGCAGCCAGTTGCTGGCCACGGCATATTCCATCGCTACGCCTTCCGGCCGGTGGCCTTCGCCGACAATGATCCAGTTCCAGATTTCTTTTAGGATTTTCTGCGCTGCTAACTCGAAGCGACTAGGTTCGGCGGGTTGCCAGGTATTTTGACTCCAGGCGTTTTCTTGGGTAGGCTCTGCGCTGGGGACTGGTGTATTTTCGACTATTGGCGGAGCCGGTTCGGCAGGGAATTGGCTGGCGGTAATGTCGAATATTACCTGTTCCGTTGCCGGCGTTTGCGCTTCGAATAAGGCCGGTTGCGGCGGCGTTTCGGTAGCCGCTGGTACTTGTGCCTTCGACAGTTCGCGCAGCAGTTTGCGGTCTTCGCGCAGCGCGGCTTCTATATTACGCAATGTGTGATTAATATCATCCTGATTACGTTTCTGGCGGCCCATTAAAACGGCCAACATCGCGATCATCACGATGGGTACTAAAATCAGGACAAAAGCGATAAAGCCGAAAAAATCGTCCACGGCAACTCTCCAAGGCTGGCAAACGGCGTGTGATTGGGTTAAGTAAGTAGACTCCGCAAATAAGGTTTGCCGCATGCCTACTTAGCATGACCAAGCGCCATGTTAAACGGCAATGCGTAAAAAAAGAACGCTATTTACTGGTGGGTTCAATATTCAGCATAGGTGGCCGGTGGCGGGGTGGTTAATAAGGGTTCGTTTCGTAAGGATTTGATCTATGATTAAGTGAAGGATTACAAAGGTAAGCCATAACATGACATACAGGTTTCCAACAAGCTGCCGACAACCCAAGCAATACACCCGAACACTACGATGCATTGGCTGATCCCATGAACAAGAACTCCACAATCCAATCCAAAATTTTGCTGAGCATAGCCAGCGTTTTTTTATTGCTGATGTTTGTCAGCACGCTATTTATGGCCGAACGGCAAAAAGACATGATACAAGCTTTGGCGACCGAAAAAGCCCGGGATATTGCCAACAGTTATTTCGATGGCGTAAACACGCTGATGTTGACCGGCGCCATGGCGCAAGGCGAAGTGTTACGGGACAAGGCGCGCTCGCATAGCAACGTCACCGAAGTACGCTTAATCCGGGGCAAAGGGGTCGTGGATTTTTACGGCGCCGGCAAATCGGAGCAAAGACCTGTCGATAATCTCGACGACCGCGCACTGGCTGGCGAGCGCATCACTCAAACGGGCGAGGACAACAACGGACGCCTGATTACCGTGCTGGAACCCGTTAAGGCCAGCGCCGATTTTCGTGGCACTAACTGCCTGACTTGCCATGCGGTGAGCGAAGGAACAGTTCTGGGCGCGGTGCGGGTATCGTATTCCTTGGCGAATCTTGACGCGCAGATCAATCGCGATTTAGTTACCGCATCCGGTATTTCGCTAGTGATGTTTGCCGGCGGATTGTTGCTGGTGAATATGTTGATGCGCAAAATTGTGGTCAATCCATTGGTGACCATGCGTGACACGGTCAACGCCATTGCCGGACAGTCCGACTTGCGCCAGCGTTTGCAAGTCGATTCCGGTGACGAAATCGGTCAGGTCAGCGAGTCGTTTAATACCATGTTGGCAAATTTTGCCGGTAGTTTGGGGCAGGTGTCTTCGGTTAGTCAGCAATTGGCCTCAGCGACCAGTCAGATTGCCAGCGTAGCCCGGCAAACCTCGCAAGCCGCGACTCAACAACGTGGCGAAACCGAAACGGTTATACAGGCCATTCATGAGCTGGAGAGCTCAGTACAGGACGTGCGCGGCGGCGCAACCGGCGCAGCGCAAGCCTCCGTGGAGGCTGACCAGCAAGCCGCGCAAGGGGCGGCGACGACAAAAAATGCCATCAATGGTATTAACGAACTGGTGAATGAAATTGACCGTGCGGCCGAAGTAATCAAACGTCTGGATCAAAAAAGTAATGGCGTTGGCGCTGTGTTGGATGTGATTAAAGGCTTAGCCGAACAAACCAATTTGTTGGCGTTGAATGCCGCTATCGAAGCCGCCAGGGCGGGCGAGCAGGGCAGGGGGTTTGCAGTGGTGGCCGACGAAGTCCGCACCTTGGCGACCCGTTCGCATAAAGCGACCGAAGAAATTCAAAGCATCATCGATCAATTGCAACGCGAAGCGAAAGACGCGGTGACGGTGATGAACAATGCCAAAAACAGCGCCGAGCAGCGTCGCGAGCAAGTACAAAGCGCTGATCAGGGTTTGAGTGCGATTGCCGAGCGGGTTACACAGATTCGGCAGTTGAACTCGCGAATGTCGCAAGCTGCCGATAACCAAAGCCGCGTTGCGCAGCATGTCGGGCAAAGCATTGCCAATATAGGACAACTGACCGAACGGACCGCGCAGGATGCTGCGCAAACCAATTCCGCCAGTAACGAATTGGTGAAACTGGCATCTCAGTTAAACGAGTTGGTTGGGCAATTCAAGCGTTAGACTAGGGGCTGTTGCCGTTTTACATGGGCAACCAAATGAAAGCGCAGGCCAAAGCGACGACACTTTCAAAATTGCGTTTCAATTTGTCATATCGCGTCGCGATGGCTCTGAAATGTTTCAGTCGCGCAAATACATTTTCAACGAGGTGGCGATACTTGTAGAGGCACCAGTCCATTTCGTCATTCCCAATGGTTGAGTTCTGTTTTCTAGGAATGATAGGCACACTCCCTTTGTCTCGAATTTGAATACGTAAAGACTCACTGTCATAGCCTTTATCAGCAATCATGTGGGCAGCCAAAGGGAGTTTAGCCACCAATTCCGGCGCTTCTTTACAGTCGTGCACCTCGCCCCCCGTCACCGAGAAATGAATGGGCAGCCCGCAAGCATCAACGGCCATATGGATTTTGGTGGTGTTGCCCGCGACGGATTTTCCAATGGCTGTTTCCTGCTCATGGGCCGCGCCACTACTATGTTGATGAGCCTTCACAATACTGCCGTCGATAAATGCCCATTCCAAATCCGGTTCCACCACCAGTCCCCGAAAGATACCCATCAATTTTTCCTGAAGCGACCACGCGTTGAATCGTTTATACACGGCATTCCATTTGCCAAACGTTATAGGCAAGTCTCGCCAGGGGCAGCCTACTCGCAAGCGATAAAAAATCCCCTCTACCGTTTGTCGTAGCGAAGGCTTGTCATAAATCCCCAGGCTCAACATGATGGCTTTGAATTTATTCCAGTATTCATCCGTAAACAACTGTCGTGGCATCGCTTGAGTATAGGTTGATTGAAAAACTCAAGCATTTGGGCTATTCAGTTCGATTTCAAGGCTATCATCCCAAAACGGCAACAGCCTCTACTCGGACGACGGTTGACAGTTGCATTGGCTCGGCTATATAGTTCAAGGCCATGAACAGTCACATTGTTACAGCAAACACACACCTATGGCTATGGGCCTTGCCCATTGTCGTGGTGTTTGCGTTTTCTTAAAAATTCAAGCAACCGCGGGTCTTACCGCTGTTGCTTCGACACTCGCCTAAGGCCCGCATAATTCAGGAGGCCTAATGGCAACAACCACATCCACCGCATTATCCAATCGCACCCGTTTGTTGGGCTTTGGCCTGGCAACGCTAGCGGCCATCGGTTTTTCCGGCAAGGCTATTTTGGTAAAACTAGCGTATTACGAACCCGTGGATGCGGTGACGCTATTAGCGCTGCGCATGCTATTTTCCGCGCCGGTTTTTCTGATCGTCGCCTGGCGGCATGCCGGCAACAAGGCTCTGACGCAGTTAAAGGCTGGAGATTATCTGGCCTTGCTGCTATTGGGGCTGCTGGGCTATTACCTGTCCAGTTTGTTCGACTTTATCGGCTTGCAATACATCTCCGCCGGCCTGGAAAGGTTGATTTTGTTTCTGTATCCAACCATGGTGGTCGTGCTGTCGGCGCTGTTGTTAGGTAAACCGTTTGGGCGCAAGGAGGCTATCGCGCTCTTGCTGAGCTATGCCGGCATCGGCGTGGTGTTTTTCGACGAGATCAATATTCAGGCTGAGCATTTGCTGCTGGGCGCCGGTTTCGTGTTTGCCGGCACCTTAACCTACGCGGCCTATCTGATCGGCACCGGCGAAACGGTAGCACGCATCGGTGCTTCGCGTTTTACGGCTTATGCGATGCTGGTGGCTTGCGCGGCTACGCTGCTGCAGTTTTTATTCACCCATCCGCCGCAGGCCTTGGTGTTGCCGATGCGGGTGTATCAACTGAGTTTGGTAATGGCGATATTCTCGACCGTGTTGCCGGTGTTTATGCTGTCGGCGGCGATCCGGATGATCGGCTCCAGCCATACGTCCTTGATCGGCTCGCTGGGGCCGGTGGCGACCTTGTTCATGGCCAGTTATTTTCTGGGCGAGGAGTTGAGCCCGGCACAAATCGGCGGGGCGGCGCTGGTGATGGTGGGGGTGTTGAGTCTGTCGTTGAAGTAAGACCGCCGCAACAGTTTTGCTTAGGTGACTTATGGCAATAAATTACCCAAAGCGAGTGATTTTCCGTTGACTGGGCGGAGTCGAAGTCAACTTTTCGCTTCGGCTACTTCGGCTTGGCTCAGCGAACGACATATTTGGCACTACCAATGGGTACAAACTTTCTAAAAAATCACCTTAGTCCTTGGCTGAGCCACCCGATACCAGCATCTCCCGCGCATGCGCCAGCGTGTTTTCGGTAATGGTCACGCCGCCCAACATGCGGGCCACTTCATTCACGCGTTCGTCGTCGCTCAAACGGCGAACCGTGGACGAAGTCACCGCTGCTTTCTGATTTTTGGCAACAAACAAATGCTGATGCGCTTGCGAGGCGACTTGCGGTAAGTGCGTCACGCACAATACTTGCCGGTTTGCGCTCAAGCGCCTTAGCTTCTGGCCGACGATCTCGGCAATCCCGCCGCCGATGCCCGAATCAACCTCGTCGAAAATCATCGTCGGCGTGGTTTTGTCGGTGCTGGTGGTGACTTGTATCGCCAAGCTGATCCGCGACAATTCGCCGCCGGAGGCCACTTTAGCCAGCGGCTTGGCCGGCAGGCCGGGGTTAGTGCTGACTAAAAATTCTATACTATCCACACCGTTGCGCTGCGGTTCGGCATCCTCCGGCGTGCGCAGGTTAACGATGAATTCGCCGTGCGGCATGCCCAATTCTTTCACGGCGTCCGAAATGCGTTGCTGCAACTCCGCGCCAGCTTGGCGGCGGCTGGCGGATAAGTCGCCGGCCAGTTTACGGTATTGGCTTAACAGCCGCTCGCAATCGGCATTCAAGCTTTCGATGCGCTCGCTGCTATGGCTTATATTATCCAGTTCTGTGGCGAAACGCCCGGCCAGTTCCGGCAATTCTTCCGGCTGGATTTTATGTTTGCGGCTCAGCGATTGGATGATGCCAATCTGGTTTTCCAAGGAAATTAGCTGTTGCGGGTCGGCTTCCTGGTTTTCCAGAAAGCGGCGCAATTGTTGGGTGGCTTCGCCGATTTGAATTTCCGCGTCGCTCAATAGCTCGGAAATACCGTTCAGCTCGTGGGAATATTGCGCCAGTTCGTTGATCTCATGAATCACATGGCCCAGCATGTCGGTCACCGACTGCTGGTCGTTGTCGTACAAGATATCCAGCTGTTGTTGGCCGACGCCAAGAATTTTGCCGAGGTTGGCCAACTTGTGATGTTCGTCGGCCAAAGCCTGATAATCGAAGTTTTCCAAATCCAGCTGTTGTAGTTCTTCCAGTTGATAACGCAGCAACTCCTCACGCTCGGCCTGGTCGCTGCCGGCTTTTAATAATTGCTGCAGTTGCTTATGCGCTTGTTTCCAGTTTTGATAACAGCTATTCAAATTGTCCAGCAAGGCTTGATTGTCGGCGAAACCGTCCAGTAGCCGGCGCTGTTCCTCGCTATCCAGTAGCGTCAGATGCGCATGTTGGCCATGAATTTCCACCAGCTGCCGACTCAAGCCTTGCAGGGTTTGTAAATTGACAGGGCGGTTGTTGATATAAGCCTTGGAACGGCCATCATCGCTGATGGTGCGGCGGATCATGCACTGGCCGTCGTCGTCCAGTTCGCTATCTATTAGCCATTGTTTGACCAGCGGCGCTTTGGACAAGTCGAATTCGATATTCACTTCGGCGCGTTTGCTGCCGGGCCGGACATAGCCGGAATCGGCGCGGTCGCCCAAAGCCAGGCCTAAGGCGGTCAATAAAATTGATTTGCCGGCGCCGGTTTCGCCAGTCAGCACCGACATGCCGGGGTCGAGGTCCAAGTCCAGCGCGTCCACTACGGCTAGGTCGATAATGTTCAGGTTTAACAGCATGGCCTTAGGCGGGGTAGCCGCTCCAGTTGAGTTTGCTTCGTAGAGTATGGAAAAAATCGTGATCCGCGGGGTGCAAAATTTTAATCGGTTTGGCGGATTTTTTGATGACGATTTTATCGTTGATGCGCACGTCTGGAATCTCCATATGGTCGCAAGTCACCAAGGCGTTGATCTGTTTGGTCTGGCTAAAGCGGATTTCGATTTCCACATTGTCGTTGATTACTATCGGCCGATTCGACAGCGTGTGCGGGTTTAACGGCACCAACACCAGTGCATTCAGTGCCGGGTGCAAAATCGGTCCGCCAGCCGACAAGGAATAAGCGGTAGAGCCGGTCGGGGTGGCGACGATCAGGCCGTCCGAACGCTGGGTATTGAGATACACACCGTCGATGCTGGTGACGATCTCTATCATGCTCGGCGTTACCCAGCGGTGCACCACCACCTCATTGACCGCAGTTTGTTGGTGAATGATTTCGTGGTCGCGGATGATATGGGTGCTGAGCAATTGGCGCTGCTCGGTTTTGAACTCGCCCGCCAAAATCTTATCCAGGCGGCTGGACAACTGCTCCGGCGAAATATCCACCAAAAAACCCAGCCTGCCGAGATTGACACCCAATAGCGGTGTTTCAAAATCTGCGGCGGCCCGGGCTGCCGCCAGAAAGGTACCGTCGCCGCCCACCGCGATAATCAAGTCGCATAGTTCCGGCAAACGCTCGATATACACGGCAGACACCTCGTCCTCGTCTATCAAGTCGGCACTTTGCGCATCCACCACAATATCGTGACCACGAATTTTTAGGTAACGGAAAAGTTCGTTCAGCGTCGCGGCAATACCGGAATCGCCGCACTTGCCGATGATACCGATACGCTGGAAGGGGGTTGGCATGGTTGGGGTGGTGGTTTTTAAGTAAGTTCGATTATAGGGGATTGTGTTTTTATTCGGTAGCTTTGATGTGGTTTGTGTCGCGGGCGCGGCGGCTGTTTGGAGGTTGGTTTTCGGCGCGGCGGTAAATCAGGTCTCGCGGTAGGGAAACAATAGCGTTCGCGCGACCGATGCGCTTCGATTTCTTCCAACAGTATTTGCCGCCGTCAAACGATGCAAATAGCGCCACTGGTACTTTTCCAATCCAGCATGATTATAAAGCTACTCGCTGACACTACCTCAAAACTGAATGCCGTTAAGTTACACCCAAGGAAAAAAGAGCCGTTCGTGGTGAGCCTTGTCGAAGGGAACGGTTACGCCTTAACTTAACGGCAGTGCCCCGAAACCTGCTTGCTCTCGCGGCCAAGCCTCCAGCCAATCCGCCAACACCGCAGTACTTTCTGATTGGCACTCAGCGAGTGGTAGTTGGGGACATTTGGAGCGCTGGCGTTTAAGCAAAAAACCGCTGCAAATACGTCCCGGTATGCGATGTCTTATGCTTGGCAATCTGTTTGGGCGTGCCTTCCGCCACCAGTAGGCCGCCGCCGCTGCCGCCTTCGGGGCCCATGTCCACGATCCAGTCGGCGGTTTTGATCACGTCCAGATTGTGTTCGATGATGATCACGGTATTGCCGTGGTCGCGCAGGGTATGCAGCACGGTCAGTAATTGTTTGATGTCGTGAAAGTGCAGACCTGTGGTCGGCTCGTCCAGTATGTACAAGGTGGTGCCGGTGTCGCGTTTCGATAATTCTTTCGCCAGTTTCACCCGTTGCGCTTCGCCGCCGGATAGGGTCACGGCGTTCTGGCCTAGCGTGATATAGCTTAAACCGACGTCGATTAGGGTTTGCAGCTTGCGGGCCAGGCTGGGGATGGCGGAAAAGAATTGGGTGGCGTCTTCCACGGTCATTTCCAGCACTTCGTGGATGGTCTTGCCTTTGTAGCGGATTTCCAGGGTTTCCCGGTTATAGCGCTTGCCGTGGCAGATGTCGCAGGGCACGAAGATGTCCGGCAGAAAGTGCATTTCCACCTTGATTACGCCGTCGCCGGCGCAGGCTTCACAGCGCCCGCCCTTGACGTTAAAACTGAAGCGGCCGGGATTGTAGCCGCGAGAACGCGCCTCCGGCACCGCCGAGAATAATTCGCGGATCGGCGTGAAAATGCCGGTGTAGGTGGCTGGGTTCGATCTTGGCGTGCGGCCGATCGGGCTTTGGTCGATGTCGACCACCTTGTCGAACTGCTCCAGGCCTTCGATGGCCGCGCACGGCGCCGGAATGCAACTGGCACCGTTGATGACGCGGGCGGCATGGCTGTAAAGCGTATCGTTAATCAAGGTCGATTTGCCGGAACCGGACACGCCGGTGACGCAGGTCAGCAAACCGACCGGGAAACTGGCCGTGACGTTTTTCAGGTTGTTGCCGGATGCGCCTTTGATCGCCAACTGCCGGGCCGGATCGTTGGGCGTGGTTTTCTTCGGCACGGCGATGATTTCCGCACCGGATAAATAGCGGCCGGTCAGCGAATTGGCGTCGGCCAGAATTTGCGCCGGGGTACCTTGTGATACAATCTGCCCGCCGTGTACGCCGGCGCCGGGACCAATGTCGACCACATGGTCGGCGGCGCGGATGGCGTCTTCGTCGTGTTCGACCACAATCACGGTGTTGCCCAAGTCGCGCAATCGAAACAGCGTGTTCAGTAGGCGTTCGTTGTCGCGTTGGTGCAAACCTATCGACGGTTCGTCCAGCACGTACATCACTCCCACCAGGCCGGCGCCGATCTGGCTGGCCAAACGAATGCGCTGCGCCTCGCCGCCGGACAGCGTATCGGCGCTACGGTCCAGCGTCAAATAATCCAGTCCCACGTTAACCAAAAACTCCAGCCTTTCCTGAATCTCCTTATTGATCTTGGCGGCGATTTCGCCGCGGTGGCCGGGAATATTCAGTTGCTGAAAAAAACTTAGCGTTTGTTTAATTGGCAAGCGGGTGACGTGATGCAAGGGTTGTTCTTCGACAAACACGTTGCGCGCGCCCAGATTCAATCGCGCGCCGTCGCACACCGCGCAGGTTTGTTGCGCCAGATATTTGGATAATTCGTCGCGCACCATTTGCGAGTCGCTTTCGTGATAACGGCGTTCCATATTGGGAATAATGCCTTCGAAGCTATGCCGGCTGGCTTTGGGTTTGCCGTTACCCATCTGGAAGGTAAAGCTGATTTTCTCTTCGCCGCTGCCGTACAAAATCGCCGCCTGAATGTCCTTACCAATCTGTGAAAACGGCGCTTCCGGGTCGAAGTGGTAATGCTCGGCGAGCGCGCAGATGATCTGGTAATAGTAGGCGTTGCGCCGGTCCCAACCGCGCACCGCGCCGCCGGCTAAACTGATCTCCGGATTGTGTACCACCAGTTGCGGATCGAAGTGCTGGCGCACGCCCAGGCCGTCGCAACTGGGGCAGGCGCCTTTTGGGTTGTTGAAGGAAAAGATGCGCGGTTCCAGTTCGCTGAGGCTGTAGCCGCAGTGTGGGCAGGCGTAGCGTTCCGAGAACAGTAATTGTTGATCGTTTTCCATCGACGCGGCAATCGCCAAGCCTTCCGACAAGCGTAACGCGGTTTCGAAGGATTCAGCCAAGCGTAGTTGTATGTCGCCGCGGATTTTGAAGCGGTCGACGATCACTTCGATGGTGTGTTTTTTCTTTAAATCCAGGGCAGGGGGTTCGTCCAGCTCATAGACTTCGCCGTCGATGCGGGCGCGTAAAAAACCCTGGGCTTTCAAATCTTCCAGCAGCAACACGTGTTCACCTTTGCGGTCGTTGATCACCGGCGCCAGCAGCATCCAGCGCTCGCCTTCTGCTTGTGCCAGAACCTGATCGACCATCTGGCTGACGGTTTGCGCTTCCAGCGACACGCCATGCTCCGGGCAACGCGGAATGCCGACACGGGCGTATAACAAACGCAAATAATCGTAGATCTCGGTGATCGTGCCGACCGTGGATCGTGGGTTATGCGAGGTGGATTTTTGCTCGATCGAAATCGCAGGCGACAGGCCTTCGATATGGTCGACGTCCGGTTTTTCCATCATCGATAAAAACTGCCGGGCATAGGCCGACAAGGATTCGACATAACGGCGCTGGCCCTCGGCGTAAATGGTATCGAACGCCAATGACGACTTGCCGGAACCCGATAGACCCGTTATGACGATCAACTTGTCACGCGGCAAGTCCAGATCGATGTTTTTTAAATTATGAGTGCGGGCGCCGCGTATGCTGATGGTGTCCACTGCTGTGCATTCCTGTTTTTTTGAACAACTCCATACTATACGGGGAACGGTGGGCGTTGGGCAAAGAGCGATTTGGTTATGCAGGTTCGTAAGCGGGATACTCAAGGCGATACATAGATCCATTCTTGGGTCTTAAAGTTATAGCTCCACCAGTCCATGTAATCGTAGGTTACATCATATATCAGCGCCGGCCGGCCGTCGTAGACATGGAAATACACTCTGCAGCAATCGCGCGCTGTTCGGGAATCAATTCCCATATCTTCGAGCTTATCCGGGTATCGCTGGTTATTTAGATGAAACATTTCGATAGTTTTTGCGATTTGATCGCTTTCGGCTCTGACGCTGTAGTGTCGATAGATGTGGAAAACGAGTACGCTGCTTAGTGATGCTAAAATAATGGCAATCGCAGTCAGGCGGATGGCGCGTTGCAGTGGCGAACGCCAGTAGCGCAGGATTTGGATAACTTGGTAGAGCAGTGCTGCTATGGCAATCGGTATGATGATGTAGGCTGTGAGTCGCTCACAACATAAAAAGGTTGCAATGGCAAATAGGATTACGGTGCTCTGATTTGCTTTAAGCAAGGGTAATATTTTATTCACAGTATCCTACACGCTAAGGTCGGTTTCCCGGTGCATATTCAGTAAGTTGCATCAATCCTTACAGATGCTTCAGCATGTCCTGCTTGCTAGCGTTTAAGCAACAACGCCGAAATCAAGGCAGTCTGCAACAAGCCCACGCTGACTATCCAGCGGATCAATTCGCTTTTGGTTTCGGCCAGTTTGGCGTCTTGCTCCAGCTCCAGCTCCTTGATGTCGCGCTTAAGGCCGGTTTCTAGTTCCTTTAAGTCGCGCTTGGTCGATAAATCATCCAAATCGTAATCGTGTTTCGCTTGTTCCAAGGTTGCGGAAATGGCGGTTTTTTGCAACTTGGTGATGATTTCCGCTTGCTCTTCGCTAAATCCCGCTCCTTTCAGCTCTTTCACAAATTCATGGGTGTCGAACATGATCGCAGTCATATTAGTTTCCCAGATGGAGATTTTTGCTGCATTCTAACATGCGAAAATCCTTGGCAAATACACCTCAGGCTTCATTCCGGCGCTGGAGTCTCGCCTTGATAAGCTGGTACTATAGCCGCCTTTAACGACGCAAGGCAAAGGGGAGTTGGGGTTTGACACAGGTTCAGGATATTACCAGTCCGATGACGGCCATGGAGAAACGGGCTACCGTATCGCTGGCCAGTATCTATGCACTCAGAATGCTGGGTTTGTTTATGCTGTTGCCGGTGTTGTCGCTGTTTACCGAACAAATGCCGGGTTCGACACCTAAGCTGGTCGGCTTAACGATGGGCATTTACGGCCTGACCCAGGCTATCTTGCAAATTCCATTCGGATTGCTATCAGACCGTTTTAGCCGTAAGACTATCATTGTGATCGGCTTGGTTTTGTTCGTGGCCGGCAGCATTTGGGCGGCGCTGGCGACCGATATTTACGGGGTTTTAATCGGCCGGGCCTTGCAAGGCTGCGGGGCGATTTCCGCAGCGGTCATGGCCTTGCTTGCTGATTTGACCCAGGAAGTACACCGCACCAAAGCCATGGCGACCATCGGCGCTAGCATTGGTGTTTCCTTTGGTGTGGCGATTACGCTGGGACCTATCATCGCTGATCATTTCGGCATTGCCGGCATATTCTGGATGATTGCCGTGTTGGCGGCGCTGGCGATTCTGGTGGTTCTGTTCGTTGTGCCTAACCCGGAAAAAATTACCACGCATCGCGATGCCGAATATATCCCCTCCGAGCTAGGCTCAGTCATCAAAAACGCTGATTTGTTACGGCTGAATTACGGTATTTTTGCTTTGCATCTGATTTTAATGGCCAGCTTCGTGGTGGTGCCGCTGTTGATGCGCGATGCCGGCTTGCAGGGCGGCAGCCACTGGATGGTGTATCTGCCGGTGCTGGTGACGTCGATGGCGATGATTATTCCCTTTGTGATCATCGCCGAGAAAAAACGGCAGATGAAGAAAGTGTTTATCGGCGCTATTTTTACCTTGGTGCTAGCCAACGTCGGCTTCGTGCTATTGCACGGCGAATTGATCGGTTTGATCGCCTGTTTGTGGATATTCTTCTGCGGCTTTAATCTGCTGGAAGCCACCTTACCGTCCTTGATTTCCAAAACCGCGCCCGGCGACTTAAAAGGTACGGCGATGGGCATCTATTCCAGTGCCCAGTTTCTCGGCGCGTTTTTAGGTGGTGGAGCCGGCGGTTGGTTGTACGGCGAATTCGGCGCAGCGGCGGTGTTTATGTTTTCGGCGGGCGTAGCCGCCAGCTGGGTTGTGGTCGCGCTATTCATGTCGCCGCCACGTTATTGGGCCAACTTGCTGTTGTCGTTGAAAGCAGTTAAACCGGAACGCGGCGAGGAATTTTCCAAACAGTTACTGGCGATTAATGGCATAGAAGAAGTACGTTTGCATTTCGAAGAAAATGCCGCGTATCTGAAAGTCGATAACCAGCAGCTCGACAAAAATCAATTAGGCATTTTTTTAAAGCAGTGGCGGTAAGCCGCTGTTAATCGCAATTTTTATACGGAGACCATAATGTTAAATAAAGTTATGCTGATCGGCCGCCTCGGCGCAGATCCGGAAGTACGCTACATGCCAAGTGGTGACGCCATTACCACGATCCGTCTGGCTACCGACAGACGCTGGAAAGATAGGCAAACCGGCGAGCGAAAGCAAGAAACCGAATGGCATCGCGTGGTATTTTTCAGCGGTTTGGCAAAAATCGCCGGCGAATATTTGAAAAAAGGTAGCCAATGCTATGTAGAAGGACGTATCCGCACCCAGAAATGGCAAGGCCAGGACGGTCAGGAACGCTACACGACTGAAATCGTTGCCGACAATATGCATATGCTGGACAGCAAAAGCGGTGGCACCGCCAGCTACTCGGACAGCAACACGCCGCCGGCCAGCAGTTACGACAATCGTCAATCCGCGCCTGCCGGTTCGCAATCAGCGCCGGCGCCGGCTTCGTACGACGATTTCGATGATGATATTCCGTTTTAGATCGTCAGCCTGTTCAAGACAAGGATGAAGCAAGCCAACGCCAAAGCGCCCGACCAGACGGGCGCACAATCTTGCACCATCACTGCCAGCCGCCAACAGCAGCAGCTGGAAATCGCCGTTAGCGGCGATTGGGTGCTGGACAAACAATTGCCCACGCTCGATGTCGTATTGGCACAGATCGAATCCGATAAAGCTATAAGCAGCCTGCGGTTCTCGACGGCGGCGTTGGGGCGTTGGGATAGCATGTTGGTCACCGAATTGATCAAATTGATCGATTGCGCGTCCCGTAAGGGTATAACAGTAGATAAAACCAGCTTGCCTGCATCGATTCAAGGTTTGTTGACGCTGGTTTCTGCGGTACCGGAGCGTGTCGATGCTCATCGCGGGCAAATGCACACTTCCTGGTCTCGGGCTTTAGTTGTCAGTACGGGCAAAGCTATTCAGCATAGCAAGGAGATGTTGATCTTTGTCGGCGAAATGGTGGTCAGCACCTTTGCTACCATCCGCGGGCAAGCTCACTTTCGTCGCCAGGATTTATGGTTGTATATTCAAGAATGCGGGCCGTCGGCGCTGCCTATCGTCACCTTGATCAGCTTGTTGGTGGGCTTGATTCTGGCCTTTGTCGGCGCGGTGCAATTGTCCTTGTTCGGCGCGCAAATTTACATCGCCAACCTGGTTAGTTTGGGCATGACCCGGGAAATGGGCGGTTTGATGACGGCGATCATCATGTCCGGCCGCACTGGCGCCGCCTATGCCGCGCAGATTGGCACTATGCATGTCAACAGCGAAATCGATGCGTTAAAAACCATGAACCTGGACCCGATGGCGTTTTTGGTGCTGCCGCGCATGCTGGCCTTGATCATCATTATGCCGCTGCTGTGTTTGTATGCCGACTTGATGGGTATCATCGGTGGCGGCTTCGTCACGGTTAATTTTTTTGATGTGTCGCTGACCGAGTATCTGGACCGTACCGCGAGCGCGGTGAAAATGAAGGATTTTATTATCGGCTTTGTGAAATGCTCGGTGTTCGGTATTTTGATTGCGCTATCGGGTTGTATGCGCGGCATGCAATGCGGCCGCAGCGCCTCGGCGGTCGGCGACGCCGGTACTTCGGCGGTGGTCACGGCCATTGTGTTTATCGTCGTCGCAGACTCGGTGATGACCATCATCTGCAATCGCTTGGGGATTTAACGATGGCCGAGGCCTGCATCACGGTAAAAGACCTGACCATGACTTACGGCGATTTCGTGATTCAGCGCGATCTGAATTTTACGATCAATCGCGGCGATGTATTCATCATCATGGGCGGCAACGGCTGCGGCAAAACCACCTTGTTGCGGCATATGATAGGCCTAAAGTCGCCGGCAAAAGGCGATGTCTGTTATGGCGACCAAGGTCTCTGGCAAGCCAATCCCCAAGTCCGTCAGCAAATACTGGCGCGCACCGGGGTGTTGTTTCAAAGCGGTGCCTTACTCAGTTCCATGACTTTAGCCGAAAACGTCGCACTGCCGATTACCGAAGCCACCCGCTTACCGCCTAAAAAAGTGCGGGAGATTGTCTCCTATAAGTTGGCGCTGGTCGGCTTGGCCGGCTTTGAAGATTATTATCCATCCGAGCTGAGCGGCGGCATGCAAAAGCGCGCGGGCTTGGCGCGGGCGATGGCCCTGGACCCGGAGATTCTGTTCTTTGACGAGCCGTCCGCCGGCCTGGACCCGATCACCGCCAAATTGCTGGACGACCTGATTCTGAGTTTAAGCAATGCCTTGTCGGCGACTATTGTGGTGGTGACCCACGACCTTGACAGTATTTTTGCTATCGGCAGCAATTCGGTGTTTCTGGATGCGCAAACCCGCACCAATATCGATGGCGGGCCACCGCAAAAATTGCTGCACGAATCCAAACACCCCAACGTGATTCAATTTTTGAACCGGGGCAATCAAACCGAGCAAACCAGTAACACTCGACACATGAGGAGTCCGGCGTGAGCAAACAGGCCAATCCATTCGCCATCGGCGCATTTTTGGTCGGCGCGTTGATCCTGCTGACGGCGGGTGTGATGATCTTCGGCGGCAGCGACTTTTTTAAGGACAAAAAACGCTTCGTGATTTTTTTCGACTCGGCTTTGAATGGTTTGAATGTCGGGGCGCCGGTTAAATTGCAGGGCGTGCAAATCGGCAATGTCAATGAAATCTCCTTAGTAATGGATTCCGCGACCGGCCGTATCTTTAAGCCGGTAGTGATTGAAATCGACCCGGCCTTGTTACGAGATCTGTCGGGAGAGCAAATGTCTGCCCACACCGAAAAGCAGCGTCGGCAAGATGCGCAACGGATGATTGATGCCGGCTTAAAGGGGCGCTTGGAAACCCAAAGCTTATTGACCGGGCTGTTATATGTTGATCTAAATTTTTACAACGATAAGCCGGTCAATTTGGTGAAGCTGGATTATAAAAACCTGCCGGAACTACCCAGTGTGCCGACCACGGTTGATGAAATCCGCAACACTGCCGACGAAATTCTCAATCGCGCGCGCCAGCTGCCGGTCGAAGAGATGATGAAGAGTTTGGCTGATACGCTGAGTGAAATGCGCAGTTTGCTGCAGTCGGACGATACCAAGAAATCGCTGTCGGCACTGGCCAAATCCCTGCAGGAAACCCAAAAACTGATGTTTACTTTAAACAATCAACTGGGGCCTTTAATCATTAATGCGAACGGCGCGCTAACTGATACTCGCGGTACATTGCAGGATTTTAATAAGCAAATGTTGCCGGTTTTAAAAGCTGCCGAGCAGAGTTTGACCGCTGCTACTAAGGTGTTGAACGAGTCGCAAAATACGCTGAGTGCTGTGGAAACCATGGCGGCGCCGGATTCGCAATTGGGGCAGGCCCTGGTAGAAATGCGCAACGCCTCGCGGTCCTTAAAGGATTTGACCGAGTCGCTGGAACGGCGGCCGGAGTCGTTGATTTACGGCAAATAGAGCCTTGCGTTTTTCCGAATAGCTTTTCTAAAGGCGTCGCTGCCAAACCGGATGACTATGAAACACTTAATGTATTTATCGATGCTACTGTCAGTGCTGTTGCTGAATGCTTGCAGCCATACGCCCATGCAGTTTTACATGCTCAGTGCCGAAACCGGCGTGCCGCCCGCGGACACCGTTTTGCCTGCTGGCACCGTGTTGGGTTTGGGTCCGATTCATTTGCCGGCTTATCTGGATCGGCCGCAGTTGGTCACCGCCCTGAGCGAGCATCAGTATCAACTGGATGAGAACAATCGCTGGGCAGAGCGCCTGGATGAAAATATAGCCCGTGCCTTGGGGCTATCCCTGGCCAAACAACTGGGCATCGAACAAGTGGTCCGCTACCCTTGGGCTCCGCGCCAAACTATTGATTACCAAATCAGCTTTGACATCTTGGAGTTGCATCAAACCGCTACCGGCCAAAGCCGTTTAGCCGTGCAATGGCAATTGAAAAAAGCCGAACAGGCCGTTATTGGCAAACGTTTTGAGTGCAGCGAAGCAGCAGGTAAGGGCGTCGAAGCCAGTGTTGCCGCGCAAAGCCGTTGCTTGACAAGGTTTAGCGCGGAATTGGCGGATGCGGTGCGTCAGGCCGCGCAAAAATCCGCGCTCATCCCATAGTTGCACAGCACTTCCGGTTTGAAATTAAACTTTTAAATACACCCCCTCGGCTTAACCCGCCGCCAACGCGGCTCCGGCTTCGTCAAAGCGCAACACATTAATCTCGCCATCTGCGTCAGTAATTTCCGCTTCGGCCAGCGTGCCGTTAAAGTGATATGTGTACACATGACGTAATTCCACCTCGCCGTAGACCAATTTTTCCAATAGCAGCAGACGCTGATCGGTATCGTAACAACCGCGAAAATAGGTGTTGCGGTTTTCCAGATGGCTTTCGTCTGCCAGTTCGTTGACGAGTTTCAACGGTAATTTCACGCCGCTGTAGCTGATGAAATAGCGGCAGTCGCAGTTTTCCAATTCCACTTCGATTTTCCCAGGATAAAAAACTAATTTCCGCAATATTTGTGCCGGAATAGATGGGCCGAATTGTCTGGGCTAAGAGGCGATTTAAGCTAACTATGCTGTGACAAATCATTCGCCGCCGCTGCGGATTGTCGGGTTTGCTACATCCTGTCGAGTGGCAAGCGGGCGCGAAAATGAAACAATAGCGCTAAAGCTAGGGCTGATCAGCGTCGCGCGTCCATCAAGCATGGCCTGGCTTCGTTTTTGCTTGATCTAGGTTTTTAATCAGCCTAGCGCCTATGAAACTGTTTCTGGATTGGTCGTCGTATGAAAACGCCGGGATGGGTGATGCCTATGCCGATATTCCCAAGCACGGCGCGGATTTCGCCAAGGCCGTGGCAGTGTGTATCGGTAGCAAGCAATGCGAACGCGATGCCAAAGGGGTAATGTGCCCCAGTTTTAGGGTGACGCAAAACGCCGGTTTATCGCCGGGTGGACGGGTGAGGGCCTTGAAGGCGGCTTTGAACGCCGATAATGAAAGCGCTTTTTTCAATGCGGAGCTGGCTGAAACCATGGCCTTGTGCATCAGTTGCAAGGGTTGTAAACGCGAGTGCGAAAACGAAGTGGATATGGCTCTGATCAAGGCCGAGTTTCTGGCGCAGCAGGTACAGCGCAACGGAGTTTCTCTGCGGCGGCGGCTATGGGCGGAGCTACCGAACATACTGCGGTGGCGTGGACTCAGGCCGCTGATCCATTGGCGTAATCGTTTGCCGCTGCTGGCGCGTTTAGGCGAAGCCTGGCTGGGCATCAGCGCTAAAGTCCGCTTACCGGAACCCGCCGTGCAAGCGTTTCAGGTGCCGGCTCAGTCCGCGTTGAGCTTGCATCCGGCGTTGGCCGACAAACAAGTCGTTTTACTGGTTGATACCTTCAATTATTACTTTAATCCTGCCGCCGCCGAAGCCGCTAAAAAGCTGCTGAATAGCGCTGGTTATCACGTACACATCGCCACGCCGCTGGCCGGGGATGAGTCAGACCGACCCTTGTGCTGCGGCCGCACCTACTTTTCCAACGGTATGATAGACAAGGCCCGTGCCGAGGCGACGCGCATGCTCAGCGCGTTAGCCGAACATGTTGCCGCCGGTCGCACGATTATTGGCCTAGAGCCGTCCTGCATCCTCAGTTTACGCGATGAATATTTAAAGCTGGGTTTGGGTGAACCGGCGCAAAAACTGGCGGAAAAAGTCTTATTGCTGGAAGAGTTTATCGTCCGCGAACAAGCCGGCAAACGCTGGCCCATCGAATTTCAAGCCATTCCCGGCGTTAACAGTTTGCTATTGCACGGCCACTGTCATCAAAAAGCCGTGGGTGCGATCAAGTCGGTACGCAAGTTGCTGAAACAGTTGCCTGATTTGAAGTTCGAACTGATCGAATCGTCTTGTTGTGGGATGGCCGGCAATTTTGGTGTCGAAGCCGAACATTACGAGCAAGCCCAAGCTATGGCCGAACTAGCCTTATTTCCAGCGCTGCGCGCCGAACCCGACGCACTGCTGGTCGGCAACGGATTTTCCTGTCAGCAGCAGATCGGCAACGGCGGTTTCGCCCAGCCGCTGCATCTGGCCGAAGTACTTTGTTTAGCCCTACCGTCACAGGATTGATGCGATGAAATTAACCATAGAGAAACGTTATCTTCAACAACTACTTACCGATCACCCGCGTTTGCAAAGCTTAAACGACCAGTTGCGGTTTGGCACCAAAGCACAAGTGCCTTACGATTTACTCAGCGAGGCCGAATTAGCCAGCCTGGCCGGTATTTACTTGCAGCAAGGTGAAGCCCTGCAACAACAAGCGGCATTATTGAGTGCACTGCAAGCGGCTCTGGCCGACAACAGCCATCGCTACAATATCGATCAACTGGAAATGCTACTGCCCGCAATCGCCAACTATTTTCTGGACGGTGGTATTCGCGGCTGGTTGTTTCATGTCGAGCCTTCCGGCAGAACCTTGGCTTATTTGATCACCCGGCTGGATTACACCCCGCCGGGCGAAGAAGAAGCCGGGCGGATCTTGATCGAATTGAAAGCTAATACCAAGGGTAAAATCATGGTTGAGAGCCTGATCATTCGCAGCAAGGATCTGGCTAACAAAACTCTACCGGAGATTTTTGCCACGAAAGGGTATTTAAAAGAAACCCCGGAATTAATCGCCAGTTACGATGAGGCCTCCGTGCGCTATTTCGATTGGCGGGCCCGCTACGGCGAGCAATTCTCCGGTTGGGGTACGGGCGAATACGCCGAAGACCCGACCGCCAGCCATCGCAATAGTGATTGGACCCGCAAAAACACGGTAGTGATGTCCTCCGGCGGCGGCATCTGCCGCTTGGTCAACGACGAGAATATCCTCAGCGAACGGGCTTTGAGCTTGGACGCCTCCGGCGACATTCTCGGCACCTATCTGCGTAAGGCCGGCAAAAGCATGCGCTACGACAGCAAAACCGAAAGTGCCATGGAAGCCGCCAAAGCCGAAGTGCCCAAAGGCATGTTCACCGAGATGCCGGTGCATGGCTATATTCTGATGTTTCATCTGGAATTGCATCACCACGTTTGGGTGTATGTCGATGATACCCAGCCTTATGTGTATCAGCCGGAATTGAAGCAAAAACTGATTTTGCCGCCGGAGCAAACCGATTTGATCGATATTCTGACGGCGGAAATGGACATGTTGATGGATGACATCGTCGCCGGTAAATCCGGTGGTACCACGGTGCTGTGCGCCGGGCCGGCCGGCGTGGGTAAAACCTTGACCGCTGAAGTCTATTCGGAAATTATCAAACGGCCTTTGTACCGGGTACATTCCGGGCAGTTGGGCTTAAACGTCGCCGAGATGGAAAAAACCCTGAAGGACACCCTGATCCGCGCCCAACGTTGGGGGGCGGTGATGCTGATCGACGAAGCCGATGTTTACATCAAAAGCCGGGCGGATAATCTGGCCTCCAATGCCGTGGTTGGCGTGTTCTTGCGGGTGCTGGAGTATTTCAATGGCCTGTTGTTTTTAACCACCAATCGGGTCGACGACATCGACGAAGCCATTATTTCCCGTTGCATTGCCATGCTGCGCTATCACGCCCCGGACCATGCGGATCGCTGCAAAATCTGGCGGGTGATGACCGAGCAATTTAGTTTGCCGGTCAAGGAAGAATTGATCGACGAGTTGGCGGCGATCTTTCCCGGCGCCACTGGTCGCGACATCAAGGGCTTGACCAAGTTGGTCGCCAAGTTCTGTCAGCAAAAACAGCTGGCACCGGAGCTGGAAGTGTTTAAGCGCTGTTCGGTGTTTAGGGGCTTAGAATTGTTGGACGAAGCCGCCTAATTAGAAAACCGCGCAATATACTTAGTCTTGCTACTGTTTTATTAAGTAAAACAATAAATTGCCAGTTGCGCGTATTGTTGATTTTTAATAAGCGGATATAGTGAAAGCGAGATTTCGTTTTGACCGACAAACGGTCCGGGAGGCCAAATGAAAATTGCTAAGCTAGGAAATACCGGCATCGCCATGCTGATTGTCGTCATTGCTGGCTTGCTAGGTATATTACCGATGGGGCTGGTCTTTTCCATATTGCTATTTGCCGCCTTAATGCGCGGTAGCGTGATGTTAATTGATAAAGCCATTGATACGGCGCAAGCGAAGGAAATCGATCGGCATTGATCGGGGTATTATTAACTAGTCCAATAATATGTTTGCTCCCGCGCAGGCGGGAGCTGATCTTGCCCCCAATTCCCAGACACCCAGTTAAGAGAGTAATCTCGCAACCTGAGGCAACCACCAATAGCAATCATTCCTTGCCGGTTGCGCCCAATCGGCTAAACCAGAACTTTGAGGCCGATCGACCGGATCAAAAATGGGTCTCCGACATCATCCATATCTGAACTGACGAAGGCTGCTTGTATTTGGCTGTGTATGCGCGGCGGGTGATCGGCTGGTCAATTTCAGAACGCATGACCGCCACATTGGTCGGCGATGCTTTAACCATGGCGCTTTGGCGGCGTCATTTGCCCAAGGGTGTGATTGCGCATTCGGATCGCGGCAGTCAGTATTGTTAAACGGCGTACCAAAAGCTGCTGGCAAGCATCAATTAATTTGCAGCATGAGCAAGAAAGGCGATTGTTACGATAATACGGCCATGGAAAGCGGGAACCACAGCTTAAAAGTGGACGCGATCCACGGTGAGCGGCTTACAACTCGCCAAGTTGCCAAACAACATGCTCTGAAAATCTTGGAAACGGAGCGCAAGCGAAGTGAAGATTTTTAGTCCCCGATAGCCGTAGCGCCGGGCGGGTTTTCGCAGCGAAGCGGAGAAAACCTGCAAGGCATCGCGACACGGCGTCAAGTCATGCGAGAGCCGATGTTTCGACCCCCTGTTGGGTCGAAATGAGGTGACGCGGACGAATCGGGGCCGCCGAAGGCATAAACTGCCAGCAAATTTTTCGGCGCTGAAATCGGATGGGACCCATTTCAGCTTTACCGAAAAATGCTGGCGCTCTTGCGAAACGCTATTTTCGCTTTGGGACCATGCCCACCGGTCCGGCACTAACCCTTCGATAGCGAATGATAGTTTGTTTCCCGTTTCGCCTCGACTTGGACTTTCAAACCATCGGCCAAATAGCGTCGAGCAGCGGCTTGGAACCTAAAAAATCGGCGGGGTTCTCTGAAGATCGGCTTGGCCGCACAAAAGATCGAAGGGATACTTCCGAATATCGCTGGGATACTTCGGAAACTCGACGAGGTCGCTCGGATGGTATAAGGGTAGCTCCGGAAGTCCCCCCCGATATCCGAAGCATCCCTTCGATGCCGAGTAAGCTTTCGGCGCCGCCCCGAAAGCTGCCTAGGCCAACCGCTATACCAAGCAAAGCGATGGGATGATTTTGCTCATGCGGTCCAGACAGAAGTCAGCTCGGTTAAAATCCGACTCACAAGGCGCCCTCCTTAGCATTTAAAAACCTGTGTGCATCCGTCGTTCACGATTAGTCAATAAGGGGAAATCGGATCAAATGGACGATTGCATACGAACGCATAACAGGCGGCATATGCCGGTGCTGTTTTATAATGCCTTTTTGAAGCACCGGCTAATCCCTAAACAGCCATGAAAAAAATCATTCAGAAAATTTCCGCCGCGATTGCCGAATCGACCCTTCCGGAAAAAGCCAGGGCATACTATGCCGCCGGGCGTTTTAAGGAGGCGAGTGATTTATTCAAGGAGCTGTTGAAGCTATCGAACGACGCCGAAATCAAACGCTGCTTGGCTGATTGCTATCTGCAACGGGCCAGGGGAATGGCGGCCAAGGCTATGTTCAAGGAAGCCTGCGTGCTTTGGGAAAACTACGCCGCTCACGCCGATTGCCCGCTGCAAGCGCAAGACGCTTACCTGTTGTGGCTGTTGGCCGGCAAAAATGAGCGCAAAGCCTACGCCAGGTTGTATGCTTTTACCGCACGGCAGCTGGACGAAGAGTTTCCTGGATTGTCGGTCCATCTGGGCGCGCTACTGGTTTCCGGGGCGCCCGATCTGATAGCGCATTTACCTCAGGATTCCGCGCTGCTGAAGCATTGGGAATGGATAGGCGCGGCGCTGGCGGCGTATCGCGATGGCGAGCGGGAACGTTGCGAGCAGGCGCTGAAACAATTGCCGTTCCGTTCGGCGTTTCGCGATTTGCGCACCTTGCTGAAAGCACAGCTACTGGATGGTGTGGACATCGAGCAAGCGACGGTCATGTTAGCCAAAATCCCCGACGAATCGCCTTATCAACCGCTGGCTAAGGCCTGCTTGGCTTATCGGCAAACCGGCGCGGATTTCGTCGCCAGCGTGTCGGCGCTGGAGCACAATCAACGCCGTATTGTTGCCCAGGCCAAAGGTCTTAATGCCCGCCAGAGTCAGTTATTGGAAGCGCTGGCCAAACTCAACGGCCAGATCGACGCCAAGGCGCGCTTCAATCTGGTCCTGCAATATCGCGATGTATTCGGCAACGCTGCCGCGCAAGCTTACTGCCTGGGCGTGTTGGCCGAGTATCCGGGCGGCGAGAAAGACTATTTCAAACACTTCGCCGGCAAAGACTCGTTCGAGGAAAACCGTTTGCAGGCCTTGTTGCACGAACAAGCCGAAAACGCCTACGACGCCGGCTTTTTCTGGGAACGCTGCATCGATATTCTGAAACAAGACCGGCCGGCGAATGACCGCAAAATTGCGTTGATCCTCAGGCGTATGGCCGATAAGGCTTATTCCGGCGAAGCGGCAGCCATGTTGGCCGACAGCCTGGAATACGACCCGGACGACCGGCAAAGTTACCTGAAGCTGCTAACGATTTACCAGGAACAGCGGCCGGATCCCGCTCAGTACGAACACTGGTTGGAACGCGGCCTGCAACGTTTTCCAAACGATACCGAGTTGCTGGTGCGGGCAGCCAAATCGGCCGCCGCCAGAAAAGCCTTTAAAAAGGCGGCGGCTTACGCCAAAGCCTTGTTGCAGATCGATCCGGTCAATACCTTGGCTAAACAGCTATTGTTCGCCAATCACATGGCCCACGCCCGTCGTTTGATCAAAACCGAGAAATTTCATTTGGTCGAAAAGGAAATACAAGCGGCAGAACAATTGACCATCGATAAAAGCCTGCGCCGCCAAGCCGAGTTGTTGCGCGGTTTTTATCTGTGGCAGGCCGAGGACAAAGCCCAGGGCTTACAACGCATCGCCGATACGCTGGCAAGCCTGTACGACGATCCGGTAAATATGCATGTGCAAGCCCAAATCGAAGCCGGATTGTTGGAACTGCCGACACAGGGGCTTAGCCGCGTGCTGCCGGCGTTTAAGGACTATTTGCTGTCCGCCCCGCAATTGCAGCGGCTGATTGGCTTGCTGAATTATTACGACGAGCAATTGGACGATAACAGCCTGATCCTGAAAGCCCTGGACAAAGTCAAAGCGCCGCTGAAGAAGTCGGCGGAATGGCTGCTGGACCATGAAACGCTGTTGCTCGCCTGGTGCCAAGCTTTGGAAAGCATCGGTCATTTCGAGCTATTGAAGCACTGCGCCAAAATGGCTCAGGCCCGCCGACACACGCCGGCCTTAATGTATTACCGGACGCTGGCCGAATGCCAGGGCGATGCCAGCCACTTGGACTTAATGAGCTTATACCGCTTGGAAATTGCTTTGGCAGACGCGCGGGCGGATAGCGACAACAGGACCGCCGGATTGATCGGCCGCCTGCTCGAACGGGCCAGCGGGGGCGCCGAGCTTTTGCCGTCGGCGGATGACATTGAGGATTTCGATCAGCCGCCGCTGAGCGACGATCCGATTGAAGATTTGTTCGGTCACATTCCGGACGCCGTGTTCAAGCGTATCGAAAAGAAAATCGAGGAGCTGGTGCGCAAGCGCGGTCCCGATCAGTTCGTCGCCCAAATCATGCATCAATACGGCAACGGTCCCGATGATCAAAACCTGGCGATCTTGTTCATGAATCAAGACTTCCTATGGTGTGTGACGGTATTCGCCGCCGCCGAGGAACTGAAACTCGAGATCGGCGTCGGTTTAGACGACATCGTCGCCCGCTTTAACCACGATTCTCCGCAGTATTCGCTGCCTTTCAATTAAGTGCTTATGATTTCACCGTATGACATTCTGGGCGTGCCCGAACAGGCTAGCGACGCCGACATCAAACAAGCCTATCTGCAGCGGGTCAAGGACAATCCGCCCGACCACGACCCCGCGCGCTTTCGGCAAATTCAAGAGGCTTTCGAAGCGATCAAGGACCAAGACAGCCGGCTGCGCCACGCTTTGTTTGCTATGCCCCACATCGAATTCGATGCGCTGCTGGCGCAAGCCTTCGGCCAACCGGGTGCCGGCGGGCCGATGCCTGCGGACGATTTCCTAAAGCTGACGAGTACGCTGTCTATCGAAAAATCGCTCGCTCAATTGACTAAAACGCCATCATGACCACAGAGACCCCGCAAGACGAATTGCTGACAGCCTTGCAGCATTATCTACAGGAAACCGATTTTGCCCATTTGACCGCACTCGACCAACCGGATTTGACCGCCTTATTCAGCGATTTGGCTGGGCTGAAAACCGAAGTCAAAGCCGAGTCGCGGCAGTTCAAAGCCACACTGGATAGCTTGAGCGAGGCGGTCGCCGTGCTGAAAGCCGATAATCAAGCCTTGGTGGACGAACTGGCGAAAGCCGGCGAACGCCTGCAACAACAGCGCCGCGAGGACGAACGGGCGCTGCTACTGGAATGGCTGGATATTTACGACCGGCTCAGCGCGGGCTATAGGGCCTTACAAAATTATCGCCCGGTCGATGGCTTGTTCAGTCATTCAAAACCACAGGATGTCGGTTTCATCGCCAGCGTTGGCGAAGGCCAGGAAATCACGCTGAAGCGTTTGGAACAGATGCTGCAACGCCGGCGGGTGTTTGCCATCGATTGCGTCGGCCAGCCCTTCGACGCGCGGACCATGACGACCCTCGCCATCGGCAACGATCCCACGCAGGCAAACGCCATTGTGCTGGAAGAGCTGCGCAAGGGCTTTTTAATGGAAGACCAAGTGCTGCGCTTGGCGGAAGTCAAAGTCAATAAACTTTAAGCATTCAGGGAACACATATGAACGACATCATCATCGGCATCGATCTAGGGACCACCAACTCCGAAGTCGCCATCGTCGAAAACCGCAAGGTCACCGTGATCGCCGACAGCGGGCACAAGATTTTGCCGTCTTTCGTCGGGCTGGACGATAACGGCGAGATTCTGGTCGGCGCCAGCGCGCGCAATCAATACCTGATTTATCCGGAGCGCACCGTCAAGTCGATCAAACGCTTGATGGGTCAGGATGCGCGGGTCACTATGGCCGGTCAGACCTACACACCGCAAGAAATTTCCGCGATTATCCTGAAGCGCTTGAAAAGCATTGCCGAAGCTTATGTCGGCCGGCCTATAGCCAAGGCGGTGATTACCGTGCCGGCCTATTTTTCCGACGCTCAGCGCCAGGCCACCCGTGAAGCCGGGGAAATCGCCGGGCTGGAGGTGGTGCGGATGATCAACGAGCCGACCGCCGCCGCGCTGGTTTACGGCGCCGGCCAGCTCGATGCCAAACGCATGCTGGTGTACGACTTGGGCGGCGGCACCTTCGACGTGTCTGTGGTCAACGTGCAGAGCGGCGTCGTCGAGGTGCTGGCCAGCCATGGCGACAATCATTTGGGCGGTGACGATTTCGATCAGTTGATCGTCGATCGCATCCTGGCGCATATCCGTCAGCAATTTGGGATCGAAGTCGAGCCGCACGGCAAGGCAATGGCACGCATCAGCCGGGCGGCGGAACAGGCGAAACTGGTATTGTCCGACGAGCCGTTTGCGGCGATAGAGGAAGAATATTTGCTGGAACGCCAAGGCACGCCGCTGCATTTGACGATGGAATTGGCGCGTTCGGAATACGAAGACCTGATCGCCGACCACATCAACGCCACGCTGGACGCCACCCATATCGCGCTGAAGGGTGCCAAATTGATTGCTTCCGACATCGACGAAATCATTCTGGTCGGCGGCTCGACGCGCACGCCGTGCATCCGTGAACGCCTGTTCGACGAATTCGGTTTCGAACCGCACGGCGAGGTCGATCCCGATCTGTGCGTGGCGATGGGCGCGGCGATGCAGGCGGCGATGATTAACGGCGAGGATATCGGTACGGTCTTGGTCGACGTGACGCCGTATACCTTCGGCACCTGCGCGGTTGGTTATCTGGACGGCATGCCCTATCCCTATCAATACATACCCATCGTGCATAAAAACAGCGTGTTGCCGGTGCGCAAGTCCGAAGCTTTCGAGACCTTTAGCGACAATCAACGCGAAGTGAATGTGCGGATTTTTCAAGGCGAGGACCCGGATGCGTTGAACAACATCGAAATCGGCGAATTTTTGGTCGAAGGTTTGTTGGACGTGCCGGCCGGCAACATCATCACCTTGACGCTGGACCTGGATTTAAACGGCATCTTGCATGTTTCGGCGCGGGAAAAAGCTTCCGGCAAGGAAAAAGCCATCACCATCAACAACGCGATTTCCCGCTTTGATGACAGCGAACTGAGTAGCGCCAAACAGCGTATCGACGGCTTGTTCGGCGGTTCGGCCAATGGCGAGGCGGATTCGGTTTCGGAAAGCCCAGCCGTGGTCGCCGCGCTGCAAGTCATCAAAAAAGCCGAATTGCTGTTCGAAACAGTCTCCGCCGAAGACAAGGAAGACATGGTCGATTTGATCGAAACAATCTCGACTTGTCTGGAGAGCAGCGACGAGGCCGGGCTGCGCGAGCCGGTGGAACGCTTGAACGACATCATCTACTACCTGGAATCGTGATGCAGCGCTGCCCGGCCTGCAACGCCCGGCTCGGCGCAACCACACTGTGCCCGCGCTGCGGCGCCGAGTTGAAGCAAATCGTCCGTAGCCAACGCTTGGCCGAACAGTGGCTAGGCGTCGCTATGCAAAGTCTCGCGGCCGGTAGACCGGCTATCGCGGTGCCGGCGCTGTTGCGTTCGTTGAGTTTCAAGCAAACCCCGGCCGCCAAGCTGATCAAAGGTTTCATGGTTCAGCGCCTATATCGGACGCTTTATGATAATGTGGCGGAGCAACGCTGGCCGGAAGCGCGCGATATTTTGGGCCATTTGCGAATGCTGGAAGGACCGAACGAAAGCTTACGCCGGTTTGACGAGATGATAGGCCATCTGTCGGATTAGATCATTTCAGTCACCCCATGCCCAACTATATCCTGGATTACCACTACGGTTGCTCGTGCTAGACTCGTGCGCAGACATGCAATATTTCGGCAGGATGGCACTATGACAGCGGCGCGTACTAGTCACTCTCACCCTATTCAAATCGCAGAAGTCCGGGCCAGCCCGTCGCATGGCCGGATAGGCATCACCTTCTGTCCAGGCAAGCATGACCGTTTTGCTTACACCGGGGCTTGGGAGCGCGACCTCGGCATCGATTTGGATGCCATTGCGGCCTGGGGGGCAAAGCTGGTGTTAACACTCGTCGAACCCGCAGAGCTCACCGCCCTCAAAGTGCCGCAGCTCGGGCATGAAATTCGCCGACTAGGCATAGCCTGGCGCCATCTGCCTATTGCCGACTATTCTGTGCCTACCCAGGCCTTTGAACAACAGTGGATCGAGCAAGGCCGCGAGATCCGCGAGATGTTGCGTCATAGCGATGATGTGCTGGTGCATTGCAAAGGCGGCCTGGGTCGGGCGGGTATGATCGCGGCGCGGCTACTGGTGGAATTAGGCATGGATGCCGAAGCGGCGATTCATGCCGTTCGCCATGCGCGCAAGGGTGCCATCGAAACACCTGCACAATTGGCCCTAGTACGCCGAACCCAGCCCATCCCCAGCCCGGAGCCTAGCGATTGCCGCTGATTGATACCAACACTATGCAGCGGCTTGCCGGGCAGTTGGGTAGCAACCCCGCAGGTATTTATCAGGACGACAACGGACGACGCTATTACGTGAAGACCCTCGACTCGCCGGCGCATGCACGCAACGAAATGATGGCAGCCAAACTCTACCAACTGGCTGGTGCGCCGACTTTGACTTATCTGCACACAAACGCGCCTGATCAGATCGCAACTGAGTGGGTCGAACTGGATAAAAAGTGCATAGCACATCTCAGTGAAAGCGAGCGCAAACAGGCCCAGCACTGGTTTGCAGTGCATGCCTGGACGGCCAACTGGGACGCCGCCGGCTTCAATGGCGACAACCAGGGTGTCGTTGACAGCAAAGTACTGACACTTGATGTGGGCGGCGCACTGGCATTCCGGGCGCAGGGGGATCCCAAAGGCAAAGCATTCGGCACCCGCGTGGACGAACTCGATGTGCTGCGGCATGACACTGGCAACCCGCACGCCGTCAAGCTGTTCGCTGACATGAGTGCTGACGACATCAAACAGAGCATAATGGTGGTGACACGGATTCCTGACGAACAGATACGGCAGGTCATTATTGACAGCGGCGGCAGTCAAGCACTGGCCGAGAAGATGGTTGCGCGCAAAGCCGATATGGCTGGACGCTAGCTAGTTTTCGCGTAAGAATTGATCGGTCGTCGGGAGCGATGTGTTAGCAATGTTGGTTGGCATATTGAAGCTTTCCCTGTTTGTGCAACTTCACGAACGAGTCGACCGGTTCGTAAAGGTGCGAATACTTGTTGTTCAGTGGCGGTTGCAAGATGTAAATGTAAAACGACTCGACGTCCTCAAGGAACATTTCTGGAATACCGCCAAAGCACCAGAAATGCGAGAAAGGAAGCTGAGCCTTACGATGTTGGATAAGGCGCTTGTAAATAGTGTTGGACTTCCCAGCGTAGACGATCTCATGACTCATGAATTAAGAAGTAGAACCCGCCCTTATTGGGCCCTTCTCCCAACTCATAAGGAACGCCGTTTTTTACGATGTGGCCAGCGGTGTATAGAAAATTCGGAAAGCTTTGCTCAAGCCACTTGATGGGTGGGATACCTAGTTCCCTCCAGGGCTCTTGGGGGAGTAGGAAGATGTCATCCCCGTATGGTGTGGAATAGGCATTGCTAACGCCACACATCAGACGACCGAAAATCGCGTAGCGGTTTTTGGGTCGGCTGAATGTGATTGTTAAGACTTGCTTTGATGTTCATTGCAATGGCCAGATTTTTCGAGTTTTCAGGAAACTATCAGGGACCAAGAATGTACACATGTATTCGTTCACACCGAAGAGTTCACCCACACCATGCTGGTAGTGTGCGGTAGTTGATAATTGCGAGAAAACCTCTGCATGCCAACGTACTAGCAATAAGGTGTAGTACCGCCCAAAATTTTGAACTACTTCAACTTGGCCTGTGCGAACGGATGCTTGTTTAAGATTGCTCATTTCTTGGCCGGTTTCATCGACATGTAAAACCACTGAGTGAGCTCCGAGCATTCGCTCGACTAGTTCTGCGTTCTTCTCAACTTTAAGTTGCACTGGCTTTCCATAATAGTGTTCGGCAAGGATGGCGTTTGCAACAATACTCCGTCATTTGGCTATCGGCTCCTCTTGACTTAAGTTCGGTTCGCCAAGGGAGCCGAAGTTCGCATAGCGTCCTTTGCTGGCATCAGCAAATGCTTTGAAATAAACGAGTTTCTTTACATTTAACAAAATGCACTTAGGATTACCAGATTTATCAGCTGCGAAGCTGGGTTTCATTATCATTCAACCCAACCTACCCGTGCAAATCCAACATCGGCTTATTATCTATTTGTGGTCATTGGCAAAATTAAAGTGATAGTCTCTTTGGGGTCAATCACGGTAAATCAACAATCTCAAGCCTTTTTTGCACGGAACGCCGGATTTGCCCTATTGCGTAATCGACCACATTTTGCACAATACAGAAATATTTTCAGCTTTCAGCCAAGCTGATGTTTCCACTTTATAATGCAATCGTCCTGATTTTTTACCAATAATTGCTAGCGCCTTGCTATCTTAGACCTGACTTTTGCCGTGCGTAAGGCAGGTATTCCAATCGATTGAACGTGCGTCATCCAAATTTTAAGCAAATCTCTTGAAAACTAAACTAGCTTTTTTAATTCTTTCCCTATTCGTGGCGTTGGAGTCCGGTGTGAGTGCACAAGAAACAAACGACAATGTTGAAGCGCAGGTCCCGGCCTTATTGGCCAAAATGAGCCTGGAAGAAAAAGTCGGGCAGATGACGCAGATCGACTTTAGCGTGATTTCGGTGCTGAATGGCGAGGTGGCCGATCATCCTGTCGATTTAGCCAAATTGGAAGATGCCATATTCAATCGGCATATCGGTTCGATACTGAATACGCCCACCACGCCGAATAATCAAACTCAGCCCATCGAAAAATGGCGGCAGATTACCCAGTTGATACGCGATGTCGCCGCCAAGAGTCGCCTGAAAATCCCGGTGCTCTACGGCATAGACGCAATCCACGGCGCGACATATACCGAAAATGCAGTGTTATTCCCGCAAGCGATCAGTATGGCGGCGACGTTTAATCCGGATTTGGCTTTTAAGGAAGGCGAAATTACCGCTAGGGAAGTGAAAGCGTCCGGGTTGGATTGGAATTTCATGCCAGTCGTGGACATCGGCCGGCAACCGCTGTGGCCGCGTTTGTGGGAGACCTACGGCGAGGACGTGCATTTGGCCGTGACCATGGGTAGTGCCTATATCCATGGTCATCACGGCGACGATTTTGCGGCAGCCGACAAGGCGCCCACTTGCTTGAAGCATTATGTTGGCTATAGCTATCCCTTAAATGGCAAAGACCGTACTCCGGCCTGGATAGGCGAACGGGCCTTACGCGAATATTTTCTGCCGGGTTTTGAAGCCGGCGTGAAAGCGGGTACGCCCACTGTGATGGTCAATTCTGCGGAAGTGGACGGCATTCCCGGCCACGTCAACCATCATTATCTGAATACCATTTTGCGCGACGAGATGGGGTTTAAAGGCTTCACCGTTTCCGATTGGGCCGACATCAGCCGTTTGTATACCCGTGATAAATTGGCAGCCTCGCCGCGCGAAGCAGTGAAAATGGCAGTAATGGCCGGCATAGATATGAGTATGGTGCCGTTTGATTACTCGTTCTATGACTTGCTGCTGGATTTGGCCAAGACCGGCGAAGTGCCTATGAGTCGCATCGACGAAGCGGTGTCGCGGATTTTGCGGGTGAAATATCAAAGCGGTTTGTTTGACAGACGCGAACCGGCGCTGGCGGTAGACGGTAATTTTGTCACTGAAGACGCCGTGGCCGCTAACCGCCAAGCCGCGCGGGAAGCGATTATTTTGGCAAAAAACGAGCAGCATATGCTGCCTTTGAGCAAGCAGGCCAGCATTCTGGTAACCGGGCCGACCGCGAATTTATTGAGCGTCATGAACGGCGGCTGGACCATCACCTGGCAAGGTGCCGCCGAACATTTATACCCTAAAGACAAGCCCACCTTGCTGCAAGCGATTCAGCAAAAAACCAGCGCTAAAGTGACTTACGTGGGTGGCAAAAATTTCAGCGATGAAATTAATATCGAACAGGCGGTGACGCAAGCTCGGCAGCACGATGTGGTGATTTTGGCGCTGGGCGAAAAAACCTATACCGAAACCGAGGGCAATATCGAATCCTTGCAGTTGGACCCGGTGCAAATGCAACTGGCCAGAGCGATATTCGAAATTGGCAAACCGGTGGTTTTAGTCACATTCGGCGGCCGACCGCGCATCATCACCGAATTAGCTAACAAGGCGCAGGCCGTGGTGTTGGGCTTTTTGCCGGGCATGGAAGGCGGGGCGGCGATGGCTGATATTTTGTTCGGCGATACCAATCCCAGCGGTAAACTGCCGATTTCCTATCCGCGCGATACCAACGACATCGTGATGTATGATCACAAGCCGATAGAGGCTTTCGAGAGCAATCAGTATCGGCCACTATACCCGTTCGGCCACGGTTTGAGTTACACCACGTTTCAAACCAGCGGGCTAAGTTTGAGCAAAGACAGAATTGCCATGGGCGAGAATGTCGATGTGACCGTTAAGGTTAAAAATACCGGCGCGAGAACTGGAAAGGAAACCGTGTTGGTGTATTTGCACGATGTCGCGGCGTCGGTATCGCGGCCGGTGAAGCAGCTAAAGGCGTTCAAAAAGATAGCATTAAAAGCCGGTGCGGAGCAGATTTTGCAATTCACTTTAACGCCGCAGGATATGTCCTTTATTGGCGTAGATATGCGGCGTGTCGTCGAACCCGGCGAATTCGAGGTGATGGTTGGTACCGAAACGGCTGGTTTTCAGGTCGTCAAACCCTAAATCAATTAGCAGGATTAACCTATGCCGGATCAACCAAACCTGGGTAGACAGTCTTACACAGGTTCTTTAAGTATTTTGACCTCGCTGTTTTTTATTTGGGGCTTTATTACCTGTCTTAACGACATCCTGATTCCGCATTTAAAGGCGGTGTTCACCCTGAGTTATACCCAAGCAATGCTGATTCAGTTTTGTTTCTTCACGGCTTATTTTCTGATATCGGTGCCCAGCGGCTATCTGGTGGAAAAAATCGATTACAAGGGCGGCATCATCGTGGGCTTGGCGATTGCCGGCTGCGGCTGTTCACTGTTTTATCCGGCTGCCGGCTTGCATTCCTATCCTTTGTTTTTGGCGGCGTTTTTTGTGTTGGCTTCGGGGATTACCTTGTTGCAGGTTTCTGCCAATCCTTACGTGACGGTGCTGGGTGATCCGCATACCGCGTCGAGTCGCTTGACCTTGACTCAAGCGTTCAACTCCCTGGGCACCACGCTGGCACCGTATTTTGGCGCCTTGTTTATCTTGTCGATTGCGGTTAAGAGCGCTGATCAGATCAAGCTTTTGGATGCAGATCAACTCACTGCGTATCAGGCTGCGGAAGCCGCAGCGGTACAGAATCCGTATTTATTGCTCGCGGCCCTGTTGTTTTTAATGGCCGCAGTTTTTGCGTTGCTGAAGTTGCCTAAGATTAACCAGCAAGCCGAGGCTAGTGGCCCAAACGAAGAGGGTGATAGCGCCTGGCACCATGCGCATTTGGTATTGGGCGCCGTGGCGATTTTTGTGTACGTGGGCGGCGAAGTGTCAATCGGCAGCTTTTTGGTTAATTTTCTGGGCGAGCCGGATATCGCCGGCTTGGCTGAACAAGATGCCGGCAAATACGTGTCGTTTTATTGGGGCGGGGCGATGGTCGGTCGGTTTATCGGTGCGGCGGTGATGCAGAAAATCCATCCCGGCAAGGTGCTGGCGTTTAATGCTTTGGCGGCAGCAGCTTTGGTGTTGGCGACGATGTTGGGTAGCGGCACACTGGCAATGATAACGATACTGTCGGTAGGATTGTGCAATTCCATCATGTTTCCCACCATTTTTTCGCTGGCTTTGACCGGCCTTGGCAAACATTCCGGCCAAGGCTCCGGCATTCTCTGCGCCGCCATCGTCGGCGGGGCTATCTTACCGTTACTGCAAGGTGCTTTTGCCGATCATATCGGTATTCAGCAGGCATTTTTCATTCCTTTATGTTGCTACCTGTTCATCGCCTATTACGGTTTTCGCTGCCGCCGGTTGTAGACAAAACTGGCCCTTTA
The DNA here is from genome assembly GCF_014850955.1 of Methylomonas albis. NCBI lineage: Bacteria > Pseudomonadati > Pseudomonadota > Gammaproteobacteria > Methylococcales > Methylococcaceae > Methylomonas > Methylomonas albis. The sequence goes on along the minus strand of NZ_JACXSS010000001.1, from coordinate 3,053,802 downwards.
CCCTTTCAAGAACTTTGCCCGATTGGGCGATTGAATGATCAAGTTGGGGATACCAGATAAAGGCAGTTCGCCATCCGTGCCACCGAGTTTTACCGCTTCCTTGGGCATGCCGTAGACCACGCAGCTGGCTTCGTCTTGGGCGATGCAGAGTGCGCCGGTATCGTGTAACTCCTTCATGCCATGTGCGCCGTCGTCGCCCATCCCGGTCATGATTATGCCTAACACGTTTTTGCCGGCGGCTTGCGCGGCCGAGCGAAACAGCACGTCCACGGACGGACGGTGGCGGCTGACCAATGGGCCATCCTTGATTTCCACCCTGTATTGGGCGCCGCTGCGACGCAGTAACATGTGTTTGCCGCCAGGCGCGATCAAGGCCAGGCCGGGGATGACCCGGTCGTTTTGTTCGGCTTCTTTGACGGTAATCTGGCACAAGCTGTCCAGCCGTTTGGCAAAAGCGGCAGTGAAAGCTTCCGGCATGTGCTGCACGATGACGATGCCGGGCGTGGTGCGCGGCAGCCGAGTCAACACGTATTCCAATGCCTGGGTGCCGCCGGTCGACGTGCCGATGGCGACGACGCGGTCGGTGGTTTCCGTCATGGTGATTAGGCTGGTGTGCGCGAGTACCGCGTCGGCGGTTAATTTCGGGCTGCCTTCCAGGGGTTTGCCGGTCGGGACCGATGATTTTTTTAGTCTGGCATGTGCAGCACCTTTGATCGCATCGGCGAGTAGGGTTTTTGAGTCTTGCAGAAAGCCCTTCAGGTTAACGGTGGGTTTGGTGATGATGTCAACGGCGCCGGCGCTCATGGCTTGCATCGTTACTTCCGCGCCCCTGGCGGTTAGAGTCGAGCAAATAACGACCGGGGTAGGATGTTCATGCATCAACTTTTTCAGGAAAGTGATGCCATCCATGCGGGGCATTTCTATGTCAAGGATGATGACATCCGGCCAATCCTTTTCCATGCGGGCCAATGCAAAGATTGGATCCGGCGCGGCACCGATAACTTTGATGCCGGGAAGGCTATCGAGTAGGCCGGTTAATACCTGTCTGACCACTGCGGAGTCGTCAACAATAAATACTTTTGTGTCTGCCATATAGCCTTTAAATGTGCCGGTTAAATCAGAGTTTGTTTACCAGAATTCGGCGCTGCTTCTGAATTTTTCATGTTCCTCAATGTTTTTCTTCCAATAGCGGCGTTCTTCGTTTTCAATCAGTCTTTCCTGGTCGTGATCGATTTTTTTGATAAAGACCGAATAATCAGTACCGACGAAATGGACGTTTCTGCCGATATTGCCGCCAAGACAGGCACTAAGCATAGGAATGTTTTCTTTTTTTAGGAACTCTTTTATGAATAAAACATTTACATCGCCTACTGTGGCCTTATTATTTCGGTCTTCTCGCAGCTTGAGCACATTGCCGCCACCGAAACATTTGGCGATCAGGTTAAGACGGTTTGCACCCAGTTTCATCATTTCGTTAATTAACAATTCCATTGCATAGATGCCGTAACGGCCTTCATCGGATTCGATGATAGGCTGGTTTTGCGCATGTGAGCGGTAGGCCAGGAGAAAATGGTTCATGCCGAAAACCCGGTTGATCGGGTCGTACAGACAGGCAGCCACGCAAGAGCCCAACAGGGTCGAAATTACTTCCGGCTGGCGAGAGGCATAAAATTCACCAGGGTCAATGACGATGCGTTGGGTGTCTTTGAATGGCAGGCGCTTCATGGCTTTCGGTATATTGAGGGTTTGATCATTTGTAACTGTTCCGTAACCCTATGCAGACTTTCCGAATGGCTGATAATGAAATGTCCGCCCGGTTTCAAGGCGGTGATCAGCCGTTCGACGACCTGTTTTTTGGTGTCCTGATCGAAATATATCAGGACGTTTCGTAGAAAAATCACTTCGAACTTACCCAGTGAAGGCGGCAGTATGCTCATCAGATTGATTTGATCGAACTTTACGCGGGTGCGCAGCTGGCTATCCACCCGAAAAAAACCTTCCTGGCTGCGGACACCCTTCAAACAATATTTTTCCAATAGGTGTTTATCCATCTGCTCCAGTCTATCCAGTGGATATACTCCTTGGCGGGCAATCTCCAACACACGGGTACTTAAATCGGAGCCGAAAATTTCCCAATTGCGCATGCCCAGATTTTCCGCTAATACCATCGCTAGAGTATAAGCTTCTTCTCCCGTTGAACTAGCCGCGCTCCAAACTCGAAACTGCTCACCGCGCCAGGGTTTAAGAATGTGCTGCTGAAAAAAATCGAAATGCTTGGGTTCCCGAAAAAAATAGGTTTCATTGGTCGTCAGTATGTTGACCAGCGTTTGAAACTCATGTGGGTAATCCGGGCTGGTAGCCAGCTGATAGTATTCGCCGTAATTGTGCACCTGGTAATAGTCAAGACGTTTGGCTAGCCGACTGGCTACCATGACTTTTTTCTCCGGTGTAAGAGCGATGCCGGCATGGTTGTAAATCAGAATCCTGAAGCGTTCGAATTCTTCGGGTGTTATTGGGGCGATATTAATAAACAGTCCTTCGAAAGTAGGGTAGGTGGTTTGATTATGTCAGTAAATGATTACATGAAATGCTGAGAACTTAACAATAACAAAAAACCTAAGATGATAGTGGGTTGAATGCAGCTGCAAAACTATCTACTATCCTTGATATACCTAAAAACACAAATGGAATTCCCATGCTTCGTAAACCTTATCCCACAGCCAAAAGCCCCGGCCCCATTGGTTTTTATGTGTTAACGGTTGGCTTGGGAGTGGCCGGTGGATTGTTGGCTTGTGTGCAAACAGGGTTTAGTCTGATCAGCATGGGCGCCACTGCCGCGCTTGGTTTTGCCGGTGTTCTGGTGGGGTCTACTTTGTATAATAGCCAGCAAGCCGTGCTTAACGAGGTTAATAAGGCTTGGCGGGGCGACGAAGACTTAAAGCTGCAAGATCTTGAAGCTTATGCCATTGAGCTGGAGCGCTTATTTCTGCAGGTGGTGCCCATCCTGCTCAGACAAGTACAAACTTCCAGAACTCACACCGAACAAGAAATTACCGTGCTGACAAGTCGTTTTGCGGCGATGGTTAATCAGTTGGAAAGGCTGATTTCCGCCGGTGGGCGGAGTCGTCAAGGCCGTAGCGTTGATGTGTTATTCAGCGAAACCCGGGATGCCTTGACCGCGGTCTTAAAAGTTTTAAATCAAATTCAAGACGTTGAACACGCGGTAGTCGACGAGGTTCGTAAGCTGTCCGCGCATACCGGTCAGTTGGATACCATGGCGCAGGAAGTGCGCAAGGTGGCCGAACAAATCAATTTATTGGCACTTAACGCTGCTATCGAAGCAGCCCGAGCAGGCGAAAATGGCCGGGGCTTTGCGGTGGTAGCCGACGAAGTGCGTAAACTGGCTGGTTTTTCGTCGTCCACTGGCGAAAAAATTAGCCATGCCATTGCGGATATTAACAAAGCGATGGCCTCCACCTTAAAAATGTCGGAGGCATCCGGGTCTTCGGACGACAAAGCGATACGCGATGCCGAGCAGGCCATACGCACCGCACTGGACGATTTGCGGGTAGCTTTGGATATGTTCAGAGATGATGCAGACCAATTGCGCGGTAACAGCGCACAAATTCGCGATGAGATTTTCTCGGTGTTGACGGCGTTCCAGTTTCAGGATCGGGTCAGTCAAATGTTGTCCCATGTCGAACACAATCTAAATAGTCTACAAACCGCGGTGGATACCACGCGTAACAGTGGCGAGCGCCAAGCCAATAGTTTGGATGTTGGGGCAACATTGGCGCGAATGGAACTGAGCTACACGATGCCGGAAGAACTGATGAATCACTCTTCCGGGTCGGCGGTAAGTCACCAAAGTACCTCCACTGACGATGAGATTACATTTTTCTAAATTTAATGAAGGATTGAGTAATGGCTAAAACCATCATGATTGTTGATGATTCGGCATCCATCCGCCAGGTTGTCGGTATTGCCCTTAAGAGTGCGGGCTACGATGTGATCGAAGCGTGCGACGGCAGGGATGCGCTGAACAAATTAACCGGACAAAAAATCAATCTGATCATTACCGATGTGAATATGCCAAATATGGACGGCATAACCTTTGTTACTGAAGCTAAAAAATTACCGGCCTACAAATTCACCCCGATGATGATGCTGACTACCGAAGCCGCCGATGATAAAAAGCAGGCTGGCAAGGCGGCAGGCGCTAAAGCGTGGTTGACCAAACCATTTCAAGCCCCAACGTTACTCGATGCGGTTTCCAAATTGGTGTTGCCTTAAAAACAACTCCGCTGCACAAGGGGAGAAAACCTTGGCTATCGAACTAAAGCAACAAAAAAAGGGTGTTACCCATCTTGCCATACAAGGTGAATTGACCATTTATTCGGTGCTGGAACACAAAGAGGCACTGTTCCCGTATCTTAGTTCGGCTAAGGAGATTCAAATCGATCTCGCCGATGTCACCGAAATAGACAGCGCCGGCTTGCAACTACTGATGTTTCTGAAGCAGGAAGCAGTAAGCCGAGGCATCACTTTTAGCCTGAGCCAACATAGCGAAGCGGTGGTTGAAGTGTTGGAACTGCTTAATCTTAGCAAGCATTTCGGTGATCCTATCGTTATCTCCGCAGACTGGAAATCATCATGAGCGAATTAGACGCGGCCTTAACAGTTTTCGCCCAAGAGGCCGAAGAGTTGTTAACAGATATGGAAGACGCTCTACTATCCCTGGAGAGCAAACCGGACGATAGCGAAACCATCAATAGTTTATTCCGGGCCATGCATACCATCAAAGGCTCTTCCGGATTGTTCGGCTTTAATGCCATCGTGGGTTTTACCCACGAAGCGGAGTCGATTCTGGATAAAGTGCGCAACGGCGAACGCAGTATCGATGCGGAATTGATCTCTGTGTTGTTGGATAGTAAAGACCACACGGCTAAATTGATCGAACATTGTTTGACACAGCAAGAAGCAGCATTACCTGCTAGCTTGTCGGCGGACAGTGAACGCTTAATTCGGCAATTGACTGGACGGCAAACTACTGACATGCAGCCCAGCGACGATAGCGTGCAGTTGGAAACAGAAGGTGGTGGCGAAATATCGGTGGACGACCATTGGCTTATTTCACTGGCGTTTCAGAAAGATGCCTTCCGAAATGGCATGGATCCCTTGTCGTTTATTCGCTATCTGCGAACTCTAGGTGAGATTAAACAAATCCTTACCGTCGCCCCTGCAATGCCGGCTGGTGACGATATGGATCCGGAAACTTGCTATTTGCATTTCAAAATTGCTTTTCAGAGCACCGCGAATAAACAAACAATTGAAGCGGTGTTTGATTTTGCCTCGGACGATTGCGAGATCAAAATTTTGCCGCCCAATTCCAAAATAGAAGAATATGTAGATCTGCTGAACGCTCAGGATGACAATGATATTAAGCGCTTGGGCGATATGTTGCTGCAGGTTGGCGCGCTGACTCAGAACGACGTTAATCATGCCTTGCAAAGTCAGCAGGCAATCATTGAGGCAGAAGAAGAAGGGGTTAGCAAACCGTTGGGTGAAATACTGGTCGAGCAACATGTTGTGCAACAGCCATTAGTCGATCAAGCCTTAAAAAAACAGGAGCAGACCAAACAAAAACTGGCAAGCGAAGCTAATTACATTCGTGTCGACGCCACCAAGCTTGGGCACTTGATCAATTTGGTGGGTGAGCTGGTCATCTCCAGTGCGGCAATGAATTTGATTGTCGAGCGGCACGGACTCAGCGATGCCGGCGATGTGGCCGCGAGCATGAACGCCTTGGTCAGCAGTATTCGCGATACCGCATTGGAATTGCGCATGGTGCAAATCGGCGAAACCTTTTCCCGGTTTAAACGGGTGGTGCGCGACGTTAGCAAGGAGCTGGATAAAGACATCGAACTTTATATCAGTGGCGGTGAAACCGAGTTGGATAAAACCGTTGTCGAAAAAATCAACGATCCGTTAACCCACTTGATCCGCAACGCCCTGGATCACGGCATTGAAAGTCCCGCGCAACGCCTCGCTGCCGGTAAACCGGCGCAAGGTATCGTGCAACTCAATGCCTATCACGAATCGGGGCATATCGTGATTCAAATCGCCGATGACGGTGCTGGTTTGAACAGCCGGAAAATACTCGACAAAGCAATAGCCAATGGCCTGATAAAACCTGATCACGATTTGTCAGAGCAGGAAATTCACAACCTGATTTTTGCCGCCGGGCTTAGCACCAAGGATCAGGCTACGAACTTATCCGGGCGCGGTGTCGGCATGGATGTTGTGAAAAAAAATATCGAAGCCTTACGCGGTTCGGTTGAGATAGACAGCCTAGAAGGCGAGGGCACCACCATTTCCATTCGTTTGCCGCTGACCTTGGCGATTATCGACGGCTTCATGGTTGGCACCGGCCAGGAGCGTTACATTATTCCGCTGAGCATGGTGGATGAATGCATCGAGATGAGCGCTAGCGACTGCGAGATCGATGAGATACAGCATTACATTAATTTGCGCGGTCAAGTGTTGCCTTATTTGCGATTGGCAGATTACTTTCACAATACTTCTAAAGATCCCGGCAAAAACCGTGAAAGTGTAGTGGTCGTTAAGTCAGGTCAAAACAAAGCAGGCTTTGTGGTGGACGAATTACATGGCGAACATCAAACTGTAATTAAGCCCTTAGGCAAGGTCTTCGAAAGACTCAAAGGTATTACCGGCGCAACGGTCTTGGGTGATGGTAACGTCGCCTTAATTTTGGATGTGCAGGGTCTTATTGATTCGGCTATCCATTCCAAACACCGAAAAATGCCGATCTATGAATCTTGAAATTCTAGCAACACCGTTGGGAATCGATTTTTGCCAATTTCATGCAGCGGTTTCCCAGGGGTAACTAAAGCCCTCAAGCAATACCCAACATCCCAGGCTTTAATTTAACAGGAATAAAACAATGAAAATGACCGTGGTAAGAAAAATGATTTTACTGGTTGTCGTGGCCATTATTGGTCTGGCGGCTGTTGCCTGGATAGGGCAACGCAGCATGAATAGTGTTTATGAGAAGACGAACTTTGCTAACTTAAATACGGTGCCGGCGCTGGCGGCCCTGGGTGATGCCGGGCAGCGGTTGGGGCGTTTGCGGGTCAGGGTCTATCGGCATGTGTTGACTGAGGATATCGCGGAAAAGGAAAAAGTCGAAGCCACTATCAAAGACGCGCAGGACGGTATTGAGAAGGCCTTTGCGGCCATAGAGAAAACTGTTGATGACGAAAAAGACAGAAAATTCCTAGAGGAAATGACAAAAACGTACAAAGAATATGCTTTATCAATCGATAAAATTATCGTGGTTTCTAGAAAAAATAATGATGCCGACAGTCGGACGGTACTTGCAGCCGGGGCGCCCATTGCCGAGGAGTTCAACAGTAAAATCGACAAGTTCCAAGAGTATGTGATTGAAATAGGCAAAAAATCGGCTGACGAAGCCGCGGCTGAAAAAGAAAACGCAACTTTTATGGTGAATGTGATCAGTGCATCGATCTTGATATTAACCGGCATACTTGGCTGGGTAATTACACGCGGCATTATTCTGCCTTTGAACGAGCTGCAACGGGTGGTGGACGCATTGGCGCAAGGCGAATTTAGTACCGCGATTAATATTGATCGTGAAGACGAAATTGGCGTGGTAGCGAATGCCTTGAAGGCTATGCGCGGACACTTGGTGAGAGTGGTGCAAGAAGTCCGTTCCAATTCGGAAGCCTTATTGAGCGCATCCCAGCAAGTCAGTGCCACGGCACAATCGATGAGCCAAATGGCGACCGAGCAAGCGGCTAGTGTGGAAGAGACGACCTCATCGATTGAACAGCTTAATTCGTCGGTGCAACAAAATACTGAAAACGCCCACATCACCGAACAAATGGCGACCAAATCTGCCAGCGAAGCGCGTGACGGGGGGGATGCCGTGAATGAAACGGTCTCTGCCATGAAACATATCGCCAAGAAAATTGGCTTAATTGAGGATATCGCTTACAAAACCAATTTGTTGTCCTTAAACGCTGCCATTGAAGCGGCGTCTGCTGGTGAGCATGGTAAAGGATTCGCAGTCGTGGCGGCAGAGGTGCGTAAGTTGGCAGAAAGCAGCCGCGTGACCGCAGAAGAGATTAATGAGTTGGCGACCAACAGCGTTGCCATCGCCGAAAAAGCCGGTTCCTTGATTAATGCAGTGGTACCTAATATCTCCAAAACATCCGATCTGGTGCAAGAAATCAATGCGGCGTCAATCGAACAATCCAGTGGCATCAATCAAATCAACGAAGCCATGCGCCAATTGGATAAAGCAACCCAGCAAAATGCAGCCAGTGCTGAAGAGCTAGCGGCTACGTCGGAAGAGCTGAATGGTCAAGCAACGCAGCTACAGCATGCAGTAGCCTTCTTTAAGTTGGAAGAAGATGCCAGAACGCAAAATTACAGAGCGGCTCCCCCCTCACCGCGTCCAAGCAGGGGGCCGGCTAAACCAGTTTTTACACCTAAACCTGTGGCTACCCACGCAGGTGACGGGTCGATTAATTTTAACGACAAAGACTTTGAGCGCTTTTAGTCTCTGGAGAGCAGACCATGAGTAATCTGATTCGACGAGAAGCTAGCCGGACAGTCGCGGTTCAAGAGCCGGTGGGGCAGTACCTGACATTTTTAGTGGGGACAGAGAGCTTTGCAGTGAGTATTTTGGATATTAAGGAGATTATTGAGATTGCCAGCGTCACACGAGTGCCGTTGACGCCCGATTACATTTACGGGGTAATTAATTTACGGGGTAGCGTGGTGCCGGTAATCGATTTATCGGCTCGTCTTAGCCGGAAGCGATCAGAAGTGAACAAACGCAGTTGCATCGTGCTGGTGGCCGTTGAAGTGGGTGATAGCGTGCAGCTGGTTGGAATGTTGGTGGACGAAGTCCGGGAAATTTTGGAAATTCCGCCCGCCAACATTCAGCCGGCACCGGATTTCGGCACTGATATTCGTACCGATTTTATTCAAGCCATGGCGCGTGTCGATGACGTATTTATTATACTTCTGGCGATTAGCCGGGTGCTGTCGCTGGACGAATTATCCCTACTAAGCGATTTGGCGCAATCTCAAGAGCATCTCATCGCAAATGCGGACTAGGCTTTGATCTGGGAGTTATGCTGGAAGATTTTTTAAGTATTCTCCCAGCAGCTTGTCTTCTTCAAGGATATGTACTAACACCCATTGGCGGACAAATATTTTTATGTCGGCAGGTCGCCATTGTCTTTGGTAAATGGTTTGGGAAATGTCGTTCAATCTATCAAGCATTTGGTTATGCGTTGCGACATGTTGTGCATAACCCGGATAGCCATGGTGTTTCATTAAATGTTCTTCGGCTTCGAAGTGCTCACGGATGTGCTGATAAAACAGTGCAAATAAATGCGTCAACGTTTCGCTAGACTCTGCTTCAACAATTTTATTCGCCAGATCGAACAATTGCCTATGCTGCGCATCCACCGTAGCGTGACCTATTTTGTAGTCATCTTGCCAGATAAACTCGCTCATTTTCAGGCCTCGTTATTAGTAAATTAAACAGTTAGTGAATTGTCCGATTTCTGATCTTGTTGGATTTTGAAATAAGCATTGATAGCGGCGTCCTCCTCCACTATATGAAAAATCCAGTCTCGCATGAAGCCAATCACATCTAATTCCTGGCGTTTTTGCCGATTGATATTTTGACTAAACTCGACCAGTTTCTCCAGCATCAAATTATGCGTTTGCTCATCGTTTTGCTATTCCTGATAGCCATGTTATTTCATAAAAGCTTCGTCAGCTTGAAAGTGCTCCCTCACATATTGATAAAGCAGCATGATGTTTTCGGCTAGCGCTTGAGTGTCTTTCGAGGCTACCAGTTGGTTCGCTAGCTGGAATTATTGTCCGTGTTGTTGGTTAACTTCTTCATTACCCAGCAGACATTGATTTTGCCAAACGAACTCGTTCATGTTTTTTATTCTTGTAATATCTTTTCGCTGTTATTGCATTTTGAAAAAGCCAACTTCCCGCATAAGCGTTTTGCTTTGATCGTTTAGTTCTTCAGCAGTGGCGGCCAGTTGCTCTGAAGCTGCCGCATTATGCTGAATAGCCGTATCCAATTGTCCTACCGCTTGGCTGATTTGGCGGACGCCGGCCGCCTGTTCGTCAGAGGCCGTGGCTATCTCCTGTACCAGCGTAGCGGTTTTTTGAATACTGGGTAGCATTTGGCTGAAGATACGACCGGCATTTTGGGCGATGTCCAGGCCGGTATTCGCTAGTTCGCCGATTTCGTTGGCGGTATCCTGGCTACGGGTTGCCAGCTTCCTAACCTCTGTTGCCACGACCGAGAAACCGGCGCCGTGTTCGCCCGCCTTGGCGGCGACAATGGAAGCGTTTAATGACAGCAAGTTGGTTTGGTAGGCAATGGCCTCGATTAAGCCGATTTTTTCGGCGATTTTGTTCATCGCCTCCACGGTGTCTCTGATTGCCTGTTCACCGCTTTGGGCTGATTCGGCGGCGGTAAGCGCTATTTTTTCCGTGGTTTGCGCATTCTCATGGTTGTGTTCCACCGACCCGGTCAACTGCTCCAGCGCGGCGCTGGTTTGTTCGATACTGGCCGCTTGTTCGCAACTGCTTTGACTGAGTGTTTGCGCGGCGTTATTTACTTCATTAGAGGCTTGAGCGATTTGCTCCGAACAACTGCCGATAGTGCCAATTACATCGGCCAGGCGTTTTTGCATGGTTAGCATTGCGGCAAAAATGCCGACATGTTGCTCCGCTTGCGGCATGCCCCGCCGTTCCAGCTTGCCTGCAGCGATATTGACCGCCAAATTATTGACCTGCAACGGTTCGCCACCCAACTGATTGGCTATATCCTTGCGCAGTATCCAAAACAGCGAAAAAGACAAACCCGCGACCACAACGATAAACACACCGTTGAACAACAAGCGGCGGCTGGCGCTGTTTTCGATGGCCTTGGACGAGTCTATGGTGTCCTTGGCGATATAGTTTTCCACATCTTTCAACAGATTGATCTTGCCGGTTTGCATCGCAAACCAGTGGGCCGGATCCACCCCAAAGCCGCCTTTATCGGCATGGCTCAGCGCTATGCTGCGCATGGCGGCGGTTTCGTCTATGAATTGTCCGCGCAGTGTGTGTTGTAAAAAATCCAGGTACGGTTGTGGGGCGACCGAGGCGAAAATATCCAGATAAGTATTCTGAAAAGCAATCAAGGTCACCAGTTTTTCATACATGCCTGGCCCAAATGCGTCTTTGGCAAAGGTGTTGGCCAAGACTGCCCGCTCCACGCCCGCTTGTTCCTTGCCCTTCAGAAAATTGGCGTAGGCATCCAGCTTATGATTGATTTGCACATTGGTGCTCAACTGCGGCAGTTGGGCGATGATGGCTAGATAGGCGGCATTCAGGTTGGAATAATAATTGATGGTGGCTTCGCCACTGGCGCGTAACGCGGTGACTGCCTGACGAGTCTCGTCGAGTTGGTCGATTTGCCGGTCTACTGCCGACAAGCCCGCCGTCAGGTTGGTGGCGGCGGCTTTGGTATCGAATGTTTTGAGAAAAGCATTCAGTTGTTTCAGTTTTTCGTTGGTGGCTAAGCGTTGTTGTTCCAGTTCCGCTTTGAATTTCTGGCCACCGCTGCCCAAATGCCCGACCGACAACCCGCGTTCTTTTTGTAATTCATGTACCAGATCGCTGGCGTACACGGAAAAGTCGGCTAAAGAGATAATCTTTGCCGCTGACTGCATCTCTACAATATGGGTGTAGACCACGAAGGAGGCCATTAGCAGTAAACCCGCTAAAGGGATTAGCGATAGAGCGGCTATTTTGTGACTGAATTTAACGGTGTGCAGGTCAAGCATGTCCACTCCCGGCGACTATTTATATGCTCAAGCATAGTCCAGGGTGCTTATACCTGCTACGTGCAAGGTTGACGGAAACGGGTCGATTGCGTTGGAAAAAACTCGAACAATCGACCCAATTCGCCTATCGATATTTAGAACAAACCGCTGATCACGCCGTCGTCGCTAATATCGATGCGTTCCGCGGCCGGTACTTTCGGTAAGCCCGGCATGGTCATCATGTCACCGGCAATAGCCACGATGAAGCCGGCGCCGTTAGCCAGGCGTACTTCATTGATTTCCACGATATGGTCAGACGGCGCGCCCTTAGCGTTTGGATTGGTAGAAAATGACATTTGGGTTTTGGCCATACAGATCGGGAAATGACCGTAGTGGGCTTGTAGCGCCTTTATTTCGGCAAGGATTTTGGGGCTGGCGCTGATTTTTGCTGCGCCGTACAGTTTGGTGGCAATGGCTTCGATTTTATTCCACAGTGGCAGCTCGTTGTCATAAACATAGCTAAAGCCGGGTTCGCGATTGTCGACGATGTGCAGTATTTCCTGCGCTAGCTGTTCCGCGCCGGCACCGCCGTGCGCCCAGTGCTTGGCGACCACGCATTTCACGCCCAGCGATTCGCATTTGTTCTGCAGTAAGGCGATTTCGGCGTCGGTGTCGAAGGTAAAATGGTTGATGCTGACCACGCAGGGCAAGCCGTAGTGCTGAGTGATGTTATGCAGATGGCGCTCCAGATTGGCAAAACCTTTTTCCAGCGCTGCCAGGTTTTCCTGGTTCAAGTCGTCTTTAGCAACGCCACCGTGGAACTTCAACGCGCGTACCGTGGCGACTAGTACCACTGCCGACGGTTTTAAACCGGACATGCGGCATTTGATGTCCAGAAATTTCTCCGCGCCCAAGTCGGCACCAAAGCCGGCTTCGGTTACCGCATAATCGGCCAGTTTCAAAGCGGTTTTGGTGGCAGTGACGGTATTGCAGCCGTGGGCGATGTTGGCAAACGGGCCGCCATGGATGATCGCCAGATTGTTTTCCAGCGTTTGCACCAGGTTAGGTTTGATAGCGTCTTTTAAGATCGCCGCCATGGCGCCGTGGGCTTTCAAGTCGCTGGCGTAAACCGGCGTGATTTTATCGGATTTGTAGCCTATGACAATCCGGCCCAAGCGCTCTTTTAAGTCGGCGCGGCTGGTAGCCAGACACAAGATTGCCATGACTTCCGACGCCACCACGATGTCGAAGCCGTCTTCGCGCAAATAGCCGTTGGCCGGCCCACCCTGGCCGATGGTGATTTTGCGTAGCGCCCGGTCGTTCATGTCGATCACGCGCTTCCATTGGATGCGGCGCGGGTCTATGTCCAATTTGTTGCCGTGATTGATGTGGTTGTCGATCAGTGCGGACAATAAATTGTGGGCCACGCCGACAGCATGAAAGTCGCCGGTAAAATGCAGATTGATGTCTTCCATAGGTACCACTTGCGCATAGCCGCCGCCGGCCGCGCCGCCTTTTACACCGAAGCAGGGGCCGAGCGACGGTTCGCGTAGGCAGATAATGGTTTTCTTGCCCAAGCGGCTTAAGGCGTCGCCCAAACCTACCGTGGTGGTGGTTTTGCCTTCGCCGGCCGGCGTGGGGCTAATTGCCGTGACTAAAATCAGTTTGCCATCGGTTTTATCGGTCAGGCTGTTGACATATTCCAGGGAAATCTTGGCTTTGTAATGACCGTAAGGGTCCAAATGCTCGGCGGGAATACCGAATTTTTCGCCGGCCAAATCAATAATCGGGCGCATGCTTGCCTGTTGGGCAATTTCAATGTCAGACATGGTGGTTCCTAAAATACTCTGAGAAATGTGGCAATAAAGCAGAGCAGCCGGCGGCTGCGATGGGCGGATATTGTAGAGTTCTAAGGCTTGAGCAGCCAGAAATTTAATGGAGAAAAGCCGGCAATGCTGAACGGGTACGGGGCACTGCCGCCTTTTCGGCGACTAAGACGGTCGCGGTGGACAGTCTGTCGCAATGTCGAGTAACGCGGTTCAGTAAGTAATAACTTCGCTGCCTTTACCTACCAACACCACATCTGCCGCACGGATGGCAAACAAGCCGTTGGTAATCACGCCGGGGATATTGTTGATGGTTCTTTCCAGTTCGACGGGGTCCAGAATGCTTAAATTATGCACATCCAGAATCTCACAGGCGTTATCAGTAATATAGCTGGCGCCGGTGTCCTTGTTCATGCGCAATTCCGGTTGGCCGCCCAATTTTGCCAATTGACGGGCCACGAAGCTGCGCGACAAGGGCAACACTTCAACCGGTAGCGGAAATTTGCCCATCACGTCCACGCATTTACTTTCGTCGACGATGCAGACAAATTTCTTGCTGGCGCCGGCGATGATTTTCTCGCGGGTCAGTGCGCCACCGCCGCCTTTCAGCATTTTTTTATGTGGGGTGACTTCATCCGCGCCGTCCACGTAAATATCCAGATCGCCGGATTGGTTCAGGTCGATAACGCGAATGCCGATGGATTGCAAATGCTCGGTGGTTTTAGCCGAGCTGGATACCGCGCCTTCGATGTCTCTTTTGAAGTCGCAGTCGGCCAACAGATTGATTAAATGCGTAACGGTGGAGCCGGTTCCCATGCCGATGATAGGCACGTTTTTCAAATATTGCAGGGCAGCCTGAGCGACTTGTTTTTTTAATTCGTCTTGAGTCATGGTGATGGTCCTGATGGATTGCTCTTATAAATCTGACACGGCGTTTAACCCGTCATTGTATGGGATAATAACCGATTAAGGCTGATTTCTCAGCAGTTTTTACCACGATACGGCTGCAGGCGGCAGCGCCTGCACGGCCCAAAGACCAACGCATGGACGGTAATTGCGCCAGCATTTGCCGAGGACGATAATGCAAAAATACATAGAAAAGATATTGCGGGCGAAAGTCTACGACGTTGCCGAGGAAACCCCATTGGATTTTGCTTCGACACTGTCGGAAAAAATCAATAACAAGGTCTATCTGAAGCGTGAAGATTTACAGCCGGTGTTCTCTTTTAAATTGCGCGGCGCCTATAACAAGATCGCTTCGCTGACACCCGAACAAACCGCCCACGGCATTATTGCCGCTTCGGCCGGCAATCATGCGCAAGGTGTGGCTTTGGCGGCTAAAAAACTGGGCATCAAAGCCCTGATTGTGATGCCGAAAACCACCCCGGAAATCAAGATCAAGTCGGTGAAGGCGCGCGGTGCGAAAATCGTACTGCATGGCGATTCTTACGACGATGCTTACGCCCATGCCATGGAATTGGTCGCGGAAAAAGGCATGACCTTTATCCATCCCTACGACGACCCGGAAGTGATAGCCGGGCAGGGTACGGTGGGAATGGAAATTCTGCGGCAGCACAACGGTGATATTCACGCGATATTCGTGCCGGTCGGCGGCGGCGGGTTAGTGTCCGGCATCGCCGCCTATGTCAAATTCGTGCGTCCGGACATCAAAGTCATTGCGGTGGAACCCGACGACGCCGATTGTTTAAATCAAGCTTTAAAAGCCGGCCAGCGGGTGATATTGGAGCAAGTCGGTTTGTTTGCCGACGGCGTGGCCGTCAAGCAAATTGGTGAGGAACCGTTTCGCATCGCCCGTGAGTACGTCGATCAGGTGATCACCGTCAGTACCGACGAGATTTGCGCGGCGATTAAAGATATTTTCGACGATACCCGCTCGGTCGCCGAACCGGCTGGCGCCTTGGCGGTGGCGGGTTTGAAAAAATATGCCGAACAACAACATGTGCAGCAGCACACGCTCATCGCCATCGACAGCGGCGCCAATATCAATTTTGATCGCTTGCGCTACGTTGCCGAGCGCACCCTGGTAGGCGAGCATCGGGAGATTCTGCTGGCGGTCGAAATACCGGAGGTGCCGGGCAGCTTTTTAAGATTTTGCAAAATGATAGGCAAACGCAGTATTACGGAATTCAATTACCGCTACTTCGACGCGCACATGGCCCAAGTGTTTGTTGGTATTAGTAGCAGCGGCGCGGAAAACGACCGGCAGCATCTTATCGAGCAACTGGTTGAAGACGGTTTTCCGGTTACCGATATGACCGGCAACGAACTGGCCAAGGATCATATCCGCTATATGGTCGGCGGTCATGCGCCGTGCGAATTAAAGGAAAGTGTTTATAGCATCCAGTTTCCCGAGCGCCCTGGTGCGTTACTGAAATTTTTGCTGTCGCTGGGTAGTCAGTGGAATATCAGTTTGTTTCATTACCGCAATCACGGCGCCGCGTTTGGCAAGGTATTGATAGGCTTGCAGATCGATGGCGAGCAACGCCGGCGTTTCGAACAATGCCTGTCAACTTTGGGGCTGGCGTATCGGGATGAGACCGGCAATCCAGCCTATCGCCTATTTGTGGGCGGTAGCGAGGGCTGATGAGCCGCTGTGACTTTGCTTATGACAATCAGATTTGAGGATCGGCTTGATTCGCGTTTCCTTGCCGATGTCCTTGGCTACTACCCCTTGCGGATATAAACTCAATTAGTTTAATTTGGCAAGCAATTGGCTGATCATACTGTTGGCTTGGTTTAAGTAGCCACGGCCGAACAGGTTTAGATGGTTAAGGATGTGGTAAAGGTTGTAAAGGGTTTTGCGGGTTTTGTATCCACTGTCCAGCGGATATTCGGCTTGGTAAGCCGCATAAAAATCGCGGCTGAAACCGCCGAACAGCTCGGTCATGGCCAGATCCGCTTCGCGGTCGCCGTAATAGCAAGCCGGGTCGAAGATTATCGGTTGCCCTTGGCTATCGGCGGCGGCATTGCCGCCCCATAAGTCGCCGTGCAGTAAGGACGGGTGGGGGCGGTAATCGCTAAAAAAAGCGCCAATGTTTTCCAGCAGTTTTTCGCCTTGCGTTTGCAGTGAGCCGCCATAGCCGTTGGCCGCAGCAAACTGCAATTGTTTGCCCAAGCGTTGTTGCCGCCAAAAACTGATCCAGTCGTTGTGTCTGGCGTTGTGTTGTGGGGTGGAGCCGATGGTGTTGTCGATGGGCCAGCCGAAATACGCTTGTGGTCGCTGGTGTAGCAAGGCGAGTTGTTGGCCGAATAGGCTGGCGCTACGCCCATGTAAGGAGCCCAATTCTATGAATTCCAACACCAGATAAGCGTGTTGTTGAAAGTCGCCAAAGCAAATCACCTGCGGGACACGCACTGTACCCATGCCGGCCAACTCGCGTAAACCGGCCGCTTCGGCGGCGAACATGGCCGCCAAGTCGGCGCGGTTTAATTTGATAAACCAATCGATGTTGGCAGCTTGCAGTCGGTAAGCGCTATTGATGTCGCCACCGCCGACACTGCTCAGGCGGTGGTTATTCAGAGATTGGCCGGTTTGGGTTTCGAGATGACTAACTAATTGTTGCAATGCGGCCATGATGATGTAAGCGCTTATTTCGCCCAGCTGTCGCGCAATGTCACGGTGCGGTTAAACACCAATTTTTCCGGCGTGCTGTCGGCATAGTCCAGGCAAAAATAGCCGGTGCGCTCGAACTGGTAACGAGTATCTGAAGAAGCATTAGCCAAGCTGGCTTCTACCCGGCAATCGCTTAACACGTCCAGCGAGTTGGGATTGATGCCGTCCAGGAAGTTGTCCAGTGTGTCCGGATTGGGGTGGCTGAACAATCGGTCGTATAAACGCAACTCGGCGGGCAGGGCGTGTTGCTCTGATACCCAATGAATTACGCCTTTGACTTTGCGGCCTTCCGGGTTTTTGCCCAAGGTGGCCGGATCGTAACTGCAATGCAGTTCTACGACATTGCCGGCAGCGTCTTTAATCGCTTCCTCGCATTTGATCACATAGGAACCGCGCAGTCTGACTTCGCCGCCCGATACCAAACGCTTGAAGTCTTTTGGCGGGGTTTCCATGAAGTCGTCTTGTTCGATCAGAATGGTTTTGGAAAAATTCACTTCGCGGCTACCCATTTCCGGTTTTTGCGGATGGTTGGCGATTTGATACGTTTCGGTTTTGCCGTCTTCCCAATTGGTGATGACTACTTTCAGCGGCTTTAATACCGCCATCGCCCGAGGTGCGCGCTCGTTCAAGTCTTCACGAATGCAGTTTTCCAGTACGCCCATTTCGATCCATGAATCGTTTTTGGTGACGCCAATCCGCTCGCAGAAATCCCGAATCGCTTCCGGGGTAAAACCGGCGCGGCGTAAGCCGGAAATGGTCGGCATGCGCGGATCGTCCCAGCCATTGACATGTTTTTCCGTCACCAATTGCAACAATTTACGCTTGCTGACGATGGTGTATTCCAATTGCAGGCGGGCGAATTCGATTTGCTGCGGATGGCAAGGGGTTTGCAATTTGTCCAATACCCAGTCGTAAAGCGGTCGGTGATCTTCAAATTCCAAGGTGCAGATGGAGTGAGTGATGCCTTCCAAAGCATCGGAAATGCAATGGGTGTAGTCGTACATCGGATACAAACACCAAGCATCGCCAGTGCGCTGATGATGAATCCGGCGGAGACGGTAAATGGTTGGATCGCGCATATTAATGTTAGGCGAGGACATATCGATTTTGGCGCGTAACACATATTGGCCGTCGGCGAACTCGCCGGCACGCATTCGCGTGAACAAGTCCAGGTTGTCTTCAATGGAACGGCTGCGGTCCGCACTTTCCTTGCCGGGTTCGGTCAAGGTGCCGCGGTCGGCGCGCATTTGTTCCGGGGTGGAACTGTCGACATAGGCATCGCCTTGCTTAATCAACTGCACCGCGTAATCGAAAAGTTGTTCGAAATAATCGGAAGCGTGATATTTGCCGGCCCATTTGAAACCCAGCCATTGCACATCGCGCTCGATGGCTTCCATGTATTCGACGCTTTCTTTTTCCGGATTGGTGTCGTCGAAGCGCAAGTTGCAGCTACCATTGTTTTCGGCCGCAAGGGTGAAGTTCAGGCAAATAGATTTGGCGTGGCCGATATGTAGATAGCCGTTAGGTTCGGGAGGAAAGCGGGTGGCGACTTTGCCGTCGTTTTTATTGGCGGCCAGGTCGGCGGCGATGATGTGTCTAATGAAGTTGGATGAAACTGGGCTATCGGTAGCTGACATGTTCGAGTAAATGGCTATGGTTGTGATGAGGTGGGTGGGCTGCTATTGAGTCAGTCTCCATTTTAACGAGTTTGGCCGGAATTCGTAAAGGCGGCATCGTTAGCTGGTTTTGCATTAAAATCAAGGTTAAATACATTGTAACTTTTTGTATTACAAGATTTTTACTAAATTATTAGCACTCTTGTTTGTCGAGTGCTAGAATTTGACCATCGTTAATTTATTCCACCGGAAACGAGGGTGATATGAACAACAGCTTGGCTTTACCGATCAATTTATCGGTTGGGACGTTTGATTCTTATTTAAGCCTGGTAGCTCAAATGCCTAAGCTCAGTGTAGAGCAGGAGCAGGATTTAGCTTTGCGTTACCGCGATGAAGGCGACTTAAACGCCGCACGCGAGCTGGTTATGTCCAATTTGCGTTTCGTGGCACATGTGGCCAGAGGTTATGCAGGTTATGGTTTGCCGTTGGCGGACATCGTGCAGGAAGGCAATATTGGCTTGATGAAAGCGGTAAAACGCTTCGACCCCGACATGGGGGTGCGGCTGGTGTCGTTTGCCGTACATTGGATTAAAGCCGAAATCCACGAATTCGTGATCAAAAACTGGCGCATCGTTAAAGTCGCAACGACTAAATCACAGCGCAAACTGTTTTTTAATCTGCGTAAATTCAAAAAGGACTTGAGTTATCTATCGCAAGACGATGCGGAAGCGATTGCGGAAAATCTGGATGTGGATGTCAAAACTGTTTACGAAATGGAACGGCGTCTGGATGGTCGTGATATAGGGTTGGAGCCCAGTGGCGACGACAGCGAAGACCACGCGCAAGCGCCGATCGCTTATCTGGAACAGCATGGCGCAGATCCGGCTTTATTGCTGGAAAATAGCGACTGGGAAGACCGTAAGGAAGAATTGCTGATGGATGCCATGGCCAGCTTGGACGACAGAAGCCGGGATATTCTGGCTAGCCGTTGGTTGGTGGAAGAAAAAGCCACGTTGCACGAATTGGCTGATCGTTATCAGGTTTCGGCCGAGCGTATTAGGCAGTTGGAACAAAACGCCATGAAAAAGCTGAAAGCAGCCGTGACTTTGGCGGCGTAAAAAATAGTTTGGCATTTCTGAAAAAGTCAGTATAATGACGCTTTCTTTGCCGGGGTGGTGAAACTGGTAGACGCGCCGGATTCAAAATCCGGTTCCGAAAGGAGTGTCGGTTCGATTCCGACCCTCGGTACCACCTACTCATTCAGAGTAGTCCAAAGAAATTCAAAAACCCGCGAGCCGCAAGGCTTAGCGGGTTTTTTATTGTTCAAAGAAGTTCAACGAAATGCAGGGACATACACCCAAATTTGTGTCCTTCATTGTGTCCTTTCCTATAATGCCCGTTACCGAGGACACAATTGAGGACACACTATGGCTCTTCATCTCAATAAAGACACGGTTTACAGAGCGGCAAAGCCTAGCGAAAAGGAATACTTCATCAACGATGGGGGAGGGCTTTATCTTGTCGTCGGTAAAAACGGCACCAAAATCTGGAAGTTCATCTTCACCTTCGAAGGAAAGCGGAAAAAACTCTCTTTTGGCATATATCCCGACGCCACACTAGAAAACGCCAGGCGCAAAGCTGAAGAGGCCAGAAACAACATCGCCGACGGCATCGATCCGAGCGAAACCCGAAAGCAAGCCAAAGCGGAAATAGCTCAAGTTGTCGAGAACCAAAACCGAATAGACTCCGGCCTACCCATCGCCAATAGCTTCGAAGATATAACCCGGCAATGGCTGGAATCGTCGGCACACACCGTGCGCGACGTAACCAATCACAAGAAAGTTCGCCGCTTCGAACTCTACGTGTTTCCGGAGATCGGCCAAAAACCAATCGACGAAGTGAAATCGCCTGACATCTTTGCAGTCATCAGGCCTCTAATCATTAAGAAGCAACTGGAAACCGCGCACCGAGTCCGAGCCGACATCAGTGCCGCCTTTGCCTACGCGATTGCTCACGGCTTTACCGACTACGATCCAGCTCAAGCGGTCGGCGCCCAAATACCGGCGCAAAAGGTCAAACACAACGCCGCTATTACCGAACCCAAGGAAGTTGGCCAACTTCTTCGAGATATAGCCCACTACCAAGGCACATTTGTAGTGCAATGCGCGTTAAGGCTATCGCCTTACCTCTTTCAACGGCCGGGAGAAATTCGGCAAATGGAATGGAAAGACGTCGACATGGCAGCCAAAGAATGGCGTTACTTGGTCACAAAAACCGAAACGCAACATATTGTCCCCCTGTCACGTCAAGCGGTTGAGGTTTTGGATTCAATCAAACCGTTAACCGGTGTCGGCCGATACGTGTTTCCGTCAAGCCGCGGCGACGGTAGGCCCATGTCCGACGGAACCATTCGTACCGCCTTGAAAACCCTGGGATATGAAAGCGACGAAATGAGCGCTCACGGCTTTAGAACGACGGCGTCGACCTTGCTCAACGAACAAGGCTGGTCGCCCGATGCAATCGAACGCCAGCTATGCCATATGCCAAAAGACCAGGTCAGAGCAGCCTATAACCGGGCGCAGTATCTGGACGAGCGCCGGCGGATGATGCAGGCTTGGGCGGATTATCTCGATGCACTACGAAACGGGGCTACGGTTATCCAGTTTCCGCATCATGCTTAGGTATTGATATGCCATGGCCAGTGATAGTCGTTTGTTTATATGGCGGGCGCAGGCCAGAACCATACTCGACGAAGTTTTAGGCGTTCGAACGGACTTTATCGAACACCTGCTCGCCCACGCGGTCCGCGATCCCAACGGCCGTGCGTACAATAGAACCGCGCATTTGCCGGAACGGCACAAGATGATGCAGCAATGGGCGGATTATTTGGATGCCGCAAAATCGGCGATAACGTCAACCCGCTTTCTATGTAAAGCACTACGATTGATCTAGTCGTGTACGTGACGGCCAGATCAAGCATGCAGACAAAGTTAGCGCCCCTGGTTTTTTGATAGAGATATGCCGATATATCGAACGAAAAGAGTAAAAACGACCCGCTGCGGTCAATCGCTCGGAGTGATTCAATGGCGACAATCAGTCCATTAACGGCCATTAATGTGTTGTGGAAACCAAAACATAACATTAATATTTTATTCAGACGCAAATTTTTAAATATATATGGTTGACCATATAATTATTTATTAGCTTACAAGCAAGGAAAAAATGAAGCCTTCAACATTAAATACTTTGTTAGTGGCAAAATCAATTTATGGTGAAACCAAATATTTAGTTAATTCAGGTGATAAACACATGTGCACGGCAGGCATAATTCTTTTACAGGATTTTGTCGAACTTGTTGTTTTGGCTGTTCTAGATGAACTAGACGTGGATGAACAAAGGGCTTTGGAGTCCAAGTCTTTTGACGAGCTTCTCGGAGAGCTCAAAAAAAGAAATGTTCCAGTGATAAAATCTGGATCGATTAAAGCATTAAACAAACAAAGAGTAATTTCTAAGCATTATGGGCAACTGGCCGAGCCCGCATCAGTAGTAAATTATTTTAGTATTGCGATTAAATTTACTGACACATTATTTGAAGCTATTATTGGCGCAAAGTTAAACGAAATATTTCTTACAGATATTCTAAAAGATGGAGAGCCTAAAGAGCTAGTAAAAGAATCTATAGCTCTATCAGAGCAAGAAAAATATTTGCCCGCTCTCATAGGACTTCGAAAAGCATTTTTTATTGCCTATGAATTTGAGTATTGCATCTATCGATTCAGAGAACGTGATCAGAATGAAGATGTATCTTTCGGTCTGCTTTATTGGGCTTCAGGTGGAATGAAAACTTACTACTGGACAAGAAATAAGCAGTGGATAAGTAAAAATGTCACAAAGCCAGTTGACTATGTACAAATCAATCACGACCAATTAAAAACAGATTGCATGGAGCTTGGTGTTAGTACAGTAGACATTGAAAATTTTCGAAGGCTGACACCCAACGCTGTAAGAACCGAAAAAGATGCATGGCATTTTGAATATTCACCTACTTTTGTTGCAAATGAATTAAATCGGGAAAACTTTAACTATTGTTTAGATATTATTATTGATTTCTTACTTAAAAAACAAGAATTTGACTCAAGCAGAAGATTTCCCAAAAGAGAAAAATCTATACCCGCGCCTCCAATATATATTGGAAAACCTTTATTCCGAAAGCCTTCGCAATATTCAGAACAAATAGGTGTTGTCGAAGATAATTATTACTATGACGTAGACAACATAGTTTCAGGATTTGATTCATCTGAGAAATATTTATACGTCCATTTATTTCCTCAGGAAGAAAAGTCTTTCTTAGACGGTCATATATGGGGTTACCTACTCGTTGAAGAAGGATAAGAAGTCAGACAAATACGCGCCTTCTGCATCGTAAGGCCTATAGAACATCGTTTATTGAGGCGTAAAACGGCTGATTTCGAAATGTCAACTGTCTTAAGCTCAAATTTTCGAATGACACAAAAGTTGCCGTTAACCGAATTCCTTCAACAACGCCACCCTATCAGCCTTCGATAACTTCCCAATCAAACTGGCGGCGAGCTCAAGGGTGTTGGTGACCGGTGGGTTGATCCAGCGTTGGAAGCCCAGTTGCATGACGAAGCGGGCGGCGCAGGCGGGGTTGGAGCAGTTGCAGTAAAGGTCGGCAATGGTTTTTTCGTCGTTCAGGTTGTTGCGCGAGGCGATGTGGGCTTTGTGTTGGCAGTGCGGGCAGTTTATTTGCATATTTTTAGTACGGTGCTTAGTTAACTTGACAAAACTTGACGCGCCCATATACTTTCGCGCATGCAAAAATCCTTGAATCTAGCCAATGCGGAACGCGCGATGCAGAATGCCGGTTTAACCCAAGCCGCTGTCGCCGCCGAATTGGACGTGTCCCGAGAAGCCGTATCGCAATGGCTTAGCCACAAATCCTTTCCGCGCCCAAACAAACTACTCCAGCTCGGCAAACTGCTCAATCTCGCCTTAAACGAGTTGGTGTTCATCGAAGAACCCAACGCGCCAAAAGTAGCCTTTCGCAAAATGAAAGGCACCAAAACCAAGGATCACCACATCGAAAAAGCACAGGAAATCGGGCGCTTTTTACGCCAATTGGCGCCGCTGTTGCCGTTTGACACCCTGGAAATGCCGCCAGTACTGAAAAATCCACTTGTCGATTATGACTACTTGCAAAAAGCCGCGGCCAAAGTTCGGGAAGACATCAACCTGGCACCAACCGATACCGTCGACTTCAAGCACCTGATTCGCCGCTTTCGCGATCTACAGGCCGTTGTCGTGCCGGTCATGTGGGGCAGCAAACAGCGGCACGAAAACGCCCTGCATATTTACTTGCCGGATTCGCAAAGCACCTGGGTTTATCTAAATCTCGATACCAACGTCCACGATTTCAAATTCTGGATGGCACACGAACTCGGCCACTGCCTGTCGCCCAATCTGGAAGGCGATGCCGCGGAGGATTTTGCCGACGCCTTTGCCGGCGCCTTGTTATTCCCGCATGCACTGGCAGAACAAGCGTACACTGACATCAAGCGCCACCGCGCTCCTGGCGCCCGTGCCAACCGCGTATTGGACTTGGCACGGGATCAAATAATCTCGCCTTACACCATTCTGGCACAGGCCAACCAATACGCCGAGCAGATCGGCAAACCTAAGATTGAACTTGGCCAGGCATTTAATGGCGCTGTAACCAATTTCAACAAAGGTTACTACAACGTAAGTGAAAGCCTGTTGGCAAGCGCCGGTCGTGACGAAAACGGTAAACCCAGTGCCAAAGATTATCTTGCCACCCTGGAACACGTCTTCGACACGCCATTTTTCGATCTGCTACGCCGCTACCTAAAGCAACAAGATAAGAGCCCTGGATACGTTCAAACGGTATTGGATATGACATTGCTCGATGCACGGAGTCTCCACGCCGAGTTGACCTGATGGCTCAGTCGAAAATACTTGTCGACACCAACGCTTATCTCAGGCTGGCACAAACCATCCGCCCGCTACTGTTCGTGCCTTTTGGCGAAAAGCAATTTTGCCTTTACATCCTGCCGGAACTCAATAAAGAGCTGGAAAACCCAAGGCTACAACACACCTTTTATTGGGTGAACGAAGCCGAATTCGCCGACAATCGCAAATATTTTCCAACGCTTGGAAGAAAGCAACAGCAAGCTATTCAACGGACATTCGAATATGTTTGGGATTACGTGCAAACCGACTTGCAAGGCCCGTCTCGCGTTGATGCGTTGTATATCGCTTACGCGCTGGAATTAAAAGTGCCGGTTGTAACCGACGATCAAGATATGACCACCTTAGCCAAGGTATTCGAGGTCAACGTCATGCCCACCTTGGAACTGTTGAAAATCATGCTCGACTGCGGCCACATCGACCTAAAATCCATCAAAGGTCTTTGCGAATATTGGCGGCAATTCGGCGACCGGCCGGCTAATATGGATGCTGATTTCACGCGGTTGTTTCTGGATCAATAATTGGCGGCTTTCGGAGCGTCATCGTTATAATCGAATCAACCGGATAGCCCGACGGGGCGAAAAGCGGGTTTCGTCAGCTCGTTTCCGGTTTTCCTTTCTGACGGCTTACACTTTGACGGAGTGAAAATGGTCTTGGTTTATTTTCAAGGGCATGGAGATTGGTTTATTCAAACTGACCAAGGCCTAAGGGCTGCGACATACGTTTCAAAAGCACTAGACGCTGACCCCGGTATTCTTATCGAATATCGATATTGTCCTGATATTAAGGGAACGTTCAAACTTACCGATGAAGATGAAAAAAACCTCGCTATAACTCAAAACTTTGAAATTACAAAAAAATCTATAAAAAAGTTACTCCCGTGCTATCACGAATTAAGCGCATTCGAAAAACTATCTAAAGAAGCCAAAATTCCAATAGACCAAATTGACAATTACGTATTTCTTATTCAAAGGGAAAAGAGGCTGCGAAAAGAATTTGTTCCATTAGATTTTGACTTAAAGATTATTGAATCAACATCTACAAGCAAAATCGATCCGAGACTGGAGAATTCTTATCTTTTAACCATCGGCGCGTTGTTGGAGTTTATATCCGGGAAAAGTCCTGGTATAGCCAAGCATCAGGGTTTTGAAAGTGAGGCAAAACTGATCGAATACCTAGACCACAAGTATGGAGATTACGAGGGAGTATCAAAAAGAACATTGCAAAGCAGATTTGCAGAAGCAAAACGTCGCTTGAAAGATGTTGGGAACTAGCACCGCAACAGTTTTAAACCACCGCAATTGCGGTGACTAAAAAATTTCTCTCGATCATCATGCACTCCAAATTCAACTGCATCAGAGGAGTGCAAAATGTCAACAGCCAACAAACTTCCGGAAACCGGTTTTCTTAGAATTACCCAAATAGTCGGTAGTAAGGCCAAAAATATTCCGCCGCTTATCCCTGTCGGTCGAACCACCTTCTTGAATCGCGTAAAACAGGGACTTTGGCCCAAGCCAGTAAAACTTGGACCAAACACCGTGGCTTGGCGTGTCGAGGATATTCGAGCGCTGATTAAAGAAATTGGCGGTGCCGCATGATCCGGTTGACAGCGCCAAATCGTAAAGCTATGCTGGTCATGCTTTCGAAAAAAACGGAAGTCGGGCGTGGAACCCCGTTAGTTAGCAAAGGCGTCAAGACGCCGATTCAAGGCGTTTTTTATTGCCTCAAGAAAATGGTCGCGCCCGCGGTGCGCCCAATTATTTTGGTGGCGCGTAGCGGGCAGCCGAAAGGCCGGCCTGACCCTTTGCCAGGTAGTTCCAACCCGTTACGCGTCGCCGCCCAAAGCGTGGAACCTTTGTGCGGCGGTTATCAACCTTCAGCAAAGGAACAACCGCTATGAGCACCCCAGCTACGGGCAAAATCCGCCCAATCATCAGCTACAGCGATGAATCCGTAAAACTCAACGCCGCCCTGTCCGGAATTAACGACATTTTCCACAGACTGGTCGAGCATTCCGCTACGGATCATTCGGCGCCTCACAATCTATTCGTCTGCTTGGAAAGCCTGGCAGGGGATTTAATTAACGTCTGCAATACGATCGACAACAGCGCCGGAAATCCAGCCGCGTCTACCCGATTTATCGGAAAGCCGCGTCGGATTAAATCCTATGGCCACGCCGCCGTACAACTCAGCAAAACCATATCCTCCCTCAACGGCATCTTCCACCTGCTGATCGAAAACTCCTTCAAGGGTATTCCGGCAAAATTCGATCTGATCGTTTGCCTGAAAACCGAAGCCGAACAATTAGCCGAAGTCTGCCAATACATGCAGGAAACCAGCGACGTTAGTTCTTATGGCATGGCAGGAGGTGCAATGTGAGCGCGCAACCCGTCAAAAAATCCGTTGTTATGTCATCGCCATTGGCCAGCATCAAACCGGCCGGCACCGTTGCCATGGCGCCCGACTCCGCCGAACGGCTCAGCTATTGGTGCGACCAGGCTGAAGACTTCCTGACCGAGTTGAGCAAATTGCGTTGCCTGTCCGGCCTGCTGAACGGCCAAAACGAGCACAACAACATTACGCTGTCGGAGCTGTGCTATCTGATTGACCCCAGTGTGGAGCGCTTGAAAGACATCTGCGACGAACTGAGCGACCTGTTTTATCAAAAGCAGGTGGCTTTCGTGCAAGCGGCCGACGAACGCGGCAACCACACAGACGCGGCATAAGCCGACCGGCAACTTTTAGCTGCCGGTTTTGCGCCGGCCGTGGCCGTTCTCCGCCCGGAGACCGCCCGCGGCCGCGCACCGGCAAGGAAGCAGACAATGACAAACGATGTCCAAACAATCATCGACCAATTCCGGGCCGACATGGCAGCCGCTGGAATGGCCGTCAACGAACCGATCATCGCCGACGGCGTGTTGCACCGCGTCTACGTGGCAGGCGACCGGAGCGGCACCCAGAACGGCGCCTATATCCTACATTTGGACGGCCATTCGGCCGGCTATTTCGAGCACTTTCCGAAAGGCTTGAAAACAACCTGGCGCTTTGGCGACGCATGCGCCAAGCCGTTGTCGTTGGTGATGCGTCGGCAAATCGAAGCCGAGCGCAAGCGCCGCCAACGCGAGCGCTGGCAACGCCAACAGGAAACCGCCGAGAAAGCGCGTTGGATCTGGCAGAACGCCAAGCCGGTATTCGAGACCCGGCAACACCCTTACTTGAAACGCAAATCGGTCAAGCCCTACGGCATCCGCACCGGCCGCGGCACGCTGATCGTGCCGTTTTACGACGACACTCGCCAGCTGGTGAATTTACAGTTCATCGAAGGCAACGGCCAAAAGCGTTTTATGGCTGGTGGCCGCAAGAAAGGTTGCTTTTCGCCGATCGGCGAACCGGCCGGCGCCGAGCGCTTGTTAATCTGCGAAGGCTGGGCCACTGGCGCCAGTCTGCACGAAGCCTTGGGCGTGGCCGTGTTGGTCGCGGCCGATGCCGGCAATCTGGAACCCGTCGCACTGGTGGCCAGGCGCTTGTATCCGTCGGCCGAGATCGTCATTGCCGGCGATAACGACGCCAGCGGTGTCGGCCAGATAGCAGCGAAAAAGGCGGCGTTGGCGGTCAAGGGCAAATACCTGATCCCGGCGCAAACCGACACCGACTGGAACGACGTTATCGCGGCTGGAGGCTCGGTCTGATGGATGCCGCCAACGACTTGAGGCAAGACTTGTTCGAAAACCTGGCCGAACAGGGTGCACTGTCGGCTGTCGAGCCACCTGCGCCGTACAAAAGTACGGTGCAGGTGCCGAAAACGCCAACGAATGGGGCTAAAACGGCGCCCAATTTGTCAGCGGCGGTCGACCCCTTCGAAGAAGACCAGGATATGCTCACCGCGCTACCGGACGGCACGCAATTGAACCCGGACGACATCGCGATCCTGAAACGGATGAACCTCGACTATTGCCATACCTTGGTCGGCGGCAAAAACTTGGTGATCGGCCAACGCTATTGCCAGGTGCAAGGCAACGTGCTGACTTTCGAGGCGCCGGCGGAATTCAAGAAAAAGTTCATGCATGCGCCGTTGATAGGCATGAGCGATGGCCACGGCCGCGGCAAACGCAAAAATCCGGGCCAAGCGTGGATGGAATGGCCAGGCAAGAATATCAAGCTTGGCGGTACCGGCTTTTTCCCAGATCCGAAAAAATGCCCAGCCGACGCACTGAACTTTTACCGCGGCTTGCAGGTGAAACCCAAGGCTGGCGACGTTAAACCCTATCTGGACCATTTGCGCTACGTGATTTGCGCCGGCCACGAGCCGTCGTTTCATTATCTGGTGGGTTGGATGGCGCACTTGTTTCAAAAGCCGGACATCAAGCCCAGCGTGGCCGTGGTCCTTAAATCTGTCGAAGGCACCGGCAAGGGCACCATGGCTGAACCCTTGCTGCGGATCTTGGGTTCGCACGGCAACAAGACCAATGGCGCTTATGCCATCGCCGGCCGCTTCAACGGCTTGGTGGCTAATCGGCTGATGATCTTTGCCGACGAGGTGGATTTGACCGACAAGCACGTCGCCGACCGGCTGAAAGGCATCATTTCCGAAACTACGGTCAACCTGGAGCGCAAAGGCTTGGAGATCGAGCCGCTGCCGAATTATTGCCGGCTGATCTTCGCCAGCAATCATTCCAGAGTATTGAGTGCCGGCATCCGCGAACGCCGCTATCTGGTGTTGGAGCCGTCAGACGGCTTTGCTCAGGATCCCGGTTACTTCCGCCGATTGTGGCATTGGATCAACCACGACGGCCCGGCCAAACTGCTGAACTATCTGCTGATCGTCAACATTGCCTACTTCGATCCGTACCGCTGCCCACAAACCGCCGCGCTGATCGCCGAGAAGCTGGGCAACCTGAGCGGCGTGAACCAGTTTTTCTATCACCAGATCGCCAAGGCGGAACCGTTCGGTGGCCGGCCCAGGATTCGGGCGACCGAACTGGTCGACGAGTATGTGGCATGGAGCTCCGAGGAGGGCGAGAAAGTCTCCAAGGCGGCAGCCGCCAATTTAACCGGGCGGATGATGGCCAAGCTGGGTATTCAGGTACACGGCCGTTCCGATCGCGGCGGCGGCAAGTATTACGATCTGCCGGAACGGTCTGAATTGGTACAGCGGTTTGCTTTATTGCTGGATATTCCGGTCGAGGAGCTGGACTCGTGAAATTCTGCAAACCGGCGTTTTTGCTGTACCAACTGTACCACCAAGAAAAACACGCTGTATTTCAGTATGTTAAGTGGTATAGCAATTATTTATCTATCTATACCATATCGATACCAACTAAACCGAAATCAACGGGAAAAAAGCTGGGCATCCGACATGGTGTAGTAACTGTACCGCCTATTTTGGCAACTGTACCCCACCTGAAAGCCACGCCAGACGTGGGCTTGAGGGGTGGTGGTACAGTTGGGACGGCAAAAATCGCATTTTTTCTTTTTATTTATTTCGGCGGCATTTTCCGCCGTTCCTTCCCGTTTTTTGCGACCGCGCACCGCGCCGAGGAGGTGACGCACTGATCGACTAAGCAATCCCGTTGGACTGGCCAGGGCTTGAGGAGGAAACCAACCACTGACGAGGATTTGAACATGACTGCATTTAACCCTTTGGCGGAACTTCGCCGGCAAGGCTTCGACGCCGATTTACACCAAGGCCTGGTGCGGGTTTGGCCGCGGCACAAGGTCAGAAAAGCGCTGGCCATGTTCGTTACTGCCAACTTGCCGGCGATTACCCAAGCGCTGGCGGCCGAAGACAACATGAAGAGCGTGAACAACGTGTTGTTGTGGGATTTACCGGTACCGGTCAACGCTGGTAACAGCGAGCCGCCAGCCGGCGCAATTCCCGAACATCTGAACGGCCAACGGTTTGCCGGCGTACCGGCGCCAACTGCTTAAAACCATTAATCACGGAGATTCTTATGAAAACAATCAGATTATTAGGCGACCTGGAAAAATACAAACCGGTCTGGACGCTGGACGTACAAACACCGGCCGAGGCATTGCGCGCAATTTCGGTGCAGCGCGATGGCTTTTTAGCGGAATGTGATGCTGGGCATTATGTGGCGGTATTGGTGGATATAAACAACCAGGATAATTGCCGGCAGGTAACTGGGGAAAATGCGCTCGATCCGTGGGCGGATGAAGAGTTATGGATAGTGCCGTCGGCGGGCGGCGACGTTCCTGCGGTCATTATCGGTATTGCTACCGCGCTCGGTGCGTCGGCTGCTACTGCGATTGCTATTTCCGCGTTTGTCATGCAAATGGCATTGTCGCTGGCCTTGTCGGCAGTTGCCAGCCTAATCACCGGCAAAAAGAAAAACACCCCCGCAACCCAACAAGAGCGCCCGGAAAACAAACCATCCTTCATCGCCGACGGTGTTGTCAACCTCACCGCCGCCGGCCATCCGCACCCCATTCTATTCGGCGAGGTTCCTGATACGGGCTGCATGATTCTGTCGTCGGATTATTGGGTTGAGGATATTCCAGTTTAATTTTGAAACACGTCAGACAAGGCTTGAGGAGAGACCGCCGGCCGACACAAATGCCGACCAGCAATTTTTAACTGTTTTGGAGAAAGAAAATGGCAATTACACCATGGCCAGTTAATAGCCCTTTGACCCAACTAAGGGTGCAAGGGATAGACGTCACATTTAACCGCTGTCGATTGATGGTATTTCCTAGCCCTAAAGTTACAAATGCGATTCGGGATTTCATCACTGCTAATGCCGAATCTATCGCAAACGAGTTGTATACGGAAGCGTATTACAAAAAATCCAAAGATCCACTGGGTTATTTGGTGGCAGATACATATGACTCGAGAATATCGTTGGGTGTGTTGTTTTGGGGGTGGCATGTCGATCATGCAACGCGAATAGCGCTTGGTGGTTTACCAACCGATTTTAGAGACGCTGTTCCCAGTGAGTTTCTCGGCGTGCTTTTCAGTCCTGGCGCTTGATACCCAGGATTAAACATATCGCCGATCAAGATATTGTTCGGCGATTCTCAAGCTAAATAAAGGAAACACCATGAACCATTTAAACGACACACAAAAGCAATATCTCAGTGAGACCGTCCAAAAGCTATCCGGCGCCATGAAAAAGATCAAGTTCACTCAGAAAATGTCCAGCGAAGAGGCGGAGGCGATCCGCAAGGAACTCAACTCAGTGCAAGGTACGCTTGCTGTCTTCAGCGATATTAATCCGGATATTCAGCAGATCGAGCTGTTCAAAGAAACGGCGGACCTGTCGCAAGAGGCATTGCGCGTATTAACCGGCAGCCACGACCATTTGGTTTAACCCCGCCCGCTGCGCGGCCGATACCGCGCAGCAATTTATTCACTAAATTGGAGTACCCGACATGAACCCTATATCGAATGCCGAACAAGATTATCTGGCTAAGAAAACCGAACTGGAAGCCGCCCAGCAAAATGAGGCCGAAAAACGCGGGGATATTGTTAAGCTGGAACAGCGGCAGAATGATATTGAGTCGGAGCTGTCCGACTTGAACCAAAAGCTGAAACAGGCCGGCCAAGCAATGGCTAACGGCGATATGAGCAGCGACGACTACATTGCATTGAAGCGCTTGATTGCCGACAAGAATTTGGAGCGCGAAGCGATCGGCGAGGCGATCGTTTTACAGAACGGCGCCTTGCAAATGCTGGTCGACCATTCGCGGAATATTGGTCATCAGCGTTGGCGGCAATTGGCTATTGCTGCCGGCGAGATTAAACAGCGAGCCTTGGCATCTTGTGTCGAGGACAGAGAGCAACACTTGAAGGTGTTTGTCCTAGGGGTCGCGGCTCATTACTTGAATCATCATCCGTTCACTGGCCAAGAAAAAACCGAACAAGCCCAATTGGCCTATCAGATCATCGGTGAAGAGTTGTGCAAAGCAGTTTTTGCCGACGAATTTGAAGCTTTTCGGATCTTCGCCGAACCCTCGCTTGCCAAAAGCAGAATCGAGGAGATTATCAGCCAAGCGGCTTAACCTAATCGGCAAGCCGGATCGAGCCGGCTTGCCTTTTTATCGCCAGCCTACAACCATGAGGATGAAAGGATGGCCATTCATCAAGACGAAAATGGGATTTGGCATGTACAAGTCCAACGTAAAGGGATACCCCGTATTCGCCGGCGCGGCTTTCTATCCAAGGATGCCGCCATAGTGTTCGAGCGCAATTATTTGGAGAAGCACCGCGCCGCAGCCGGATCGTCGGGCGACGGCCGCTTGCTGTCCGAACTGATCGAACTATGGTTCGTCCGGCATGGCGCACAGTTAGTCGACGGCAAACGTCAGCGCCGCGAGCTATTGGCAATCGCTATCGATCTGAAAAACCCGGTAGCGAGCCAGTTATCGCGCGATCAGTTCTTGGCCTACCGTTACGCCAAAACCCGGCAGGCGAATCGCGCCGAGCTGCGCCAATTTAACCAGACTCACCATCACTTGATCGGCCTGTTCAACCGTCTGCGTAACCTGCGGGAGATCAATTACAACTCACCGATCTGCGATCTGGAGCTGATCGAGTTGTAAGCGCCCCGGTACCGGTATCGCGATCGCAAACACGGCCGACCGGCCGTAAATTCACTCCTCCTCGCCTGCGCGGTTTTTGCACAAAAATTTGCACGCGAATTTCGTTTTGAACCGCTTAAGTTCGGACAATTAGCGTGAAAACCAGGAATTTCAAGGTTTTCTGGCACCAAAGCGGACCGTTTTTACCCGTTGTGCAGTATTCGCAAAGTGCCGATCATTTACACTTTCTGCCATTGAATACACCGAAACGGCAGACCTAAATACCAGTCGATTTACAGTAACTATTTGATATATAAATATTTAATTATCTATTAAATTTTTTGGAGAAATTTTGCCGTGTGCGATGCGATTGGCTGAAAGACGCGAATTACCTGGATTTGGAGAAAAACCGAATGGCGGAAATCGGCAGTTTTTCAGCATTTGTGAGGTCGGGTTTATTTAGGCTGATCCAGGCTAAATAAACCCTATAGTAACGACTAGCGAAATATTTGGATTTGAGCTGTTTAGGTAGGAAAATACCGGATAAGACTTAGAATTGTGTCCTTGTGTGTGTCCTTGCTCAGGCTGTTAAATTTTTATGATAAATAAAACAAGTGCTTATGAATGTTATGGTTCCGACCCTCGTACCATCTACTCTTCCAGAGTAGTCCAAAGAAATTTAAAAACCCGCTAGCCGCAAGGCTTAGCGGGTTTTTTATTTTGTGGCGTTCGAAATTCGCGCCAAATCACAGCACCACCCAAAGAGGTACTGGGATGCCAGCTTCCAATGCTAAGCACACCGATTCCACCCGCAAAATATCGACCTTAAAGGCGCTATGGCCGTTTATCCGTCCCTATCGCGCCAGAATGCTTCTGGCTTTTTGTTTGTTGTGCCTTGGTTCCGCGACGATTTTGTTAGTGCCATTGGCGTTTCGCGATCTAATCGATTTCGGCTTTGGTCAGCGACAGGCCGTGCAGGGCGGTTTGTTGGGTTCGTTGAGCATGGACAAGCGCTTTCTGGTGCTATTTGGTTTGGCCTGCCTGTGGGCGTTGACGATAGCTGCACGTTATTACACCGTGAGTTGGGTCGGCGAACGGGTGACGGCGAATTTGCGCAGCGCGGTTTACGAACGGGTTTTGGCCCTGTCTCCGCAGTTTTTCGAAACCTTACAAACCGGGGAAGTGTTATCACGTCTGACCGGCGATACCACGCTGATTCAAACTGTGGTGGGCAGTTCGATTTCAATGGGTTTGCGCAGCCTATTTCAATTTGTCGGCGGCATGATCATGCTGGCATTGACCAGCCTGTATCTGTTCTCGCTGATTTTGGGGCTGATGATCTTGCTGACCTTGCCGATACTGGCTATGGGCCGGCAAGTAAAAAAATTATCTCGGGAATCGCAGGACAAGATCGCCGACGCCTCGGCGTTGGCCGGCGAGATTCTTAACGCGGTGCCTACTGTCCAAGCCTACACCCAGGAATGCCGCGAAGCGAATCGCTTTAGCGAGCGTGCCGAAATCAGTTTCCTCACCGCTGTGCGTCGCAGTCGATTTCGTTCCGCACTAACGGTTATCGTCATCACCGCCGTGATGGGCTCCATCATTTTCGTGTTATGGATAGGCGCCAACCAGGTCAACGCCGGCATCATGACCGGCGGACAACTGGCGTCTTTCGTACTCTATGCAACCCTGGCTTCCGGCGGGGTCAGCACCATAGCGGAAGTCTGGGGCGACGTGATGCGGGCAACCGGCGCAACCGGGCGCTTGCTGGAACTGCTGCATGCCGAACCGGCAATAGTCGATACCTCTTCACCTCAGTCCTTGGCGGACAGCAACACGGCAGAGATTCAATTTCAGCAAGTCAGCTTTAGTTATTCGTCGCGCTTGCAAACCGCCGCACTGGATAGTATCGATTTAAGCATCGCGGCAGGGGAGAGCGTCGCTTTTATCGGTCCGTCCGGGGCCGGCAAGACCACGCTGTTCCAATTGCTATTACGTTTTTACGATGTTACGCACGGGGCTATCTGCCTAAACGGTCAGGATATTCGCCATCTATCTTTGCAAGAACTGCGCGGCAAAATTGCCATCGTGCCGCAAGACGCGGTGATTTTCTCGACTTCCGCGCTGGAGAATATTCGTTACGGCAGACCCGATGCCAGCGACGCGGAAGTCATCGCGGCCGGGCAATTGGCGCAGGTGGCGGAATTCATAGATCGCCTGCCGGATGGCTATCAAACCTTTCTCGGCGAGCGTGGTACGCGCTTATCCGGTGGTCAGCGCCAACGTATTGCCATCGCCCGGGCCATTTTGAAAAACGCGCCGTTGTTGTTGCTGGACGAAGCCACCAGCGCGTTGGATGCGGAGTCGGAAGTGCGGATACAGCAGGGTTTGAATGCGGCGATGCAAGGTCGTACCACCTTGATAATTGCGCACCGCTTGGCCACCGTGAATAAGGTCAGCCGCATCGTGGTGTTGGATCAAGGGCGCATCGTCGAAACCGGTACGCCCGAAGGTTTACGCAAACAAAGCGGACTGTATGCCAGGCTGGCAAACTTACAGTTCGATGTTCATTAAGCTCTGATAACTCGTTTTACGCCTCGCTGCCTATAGCAAGTCGCGCCGCAGCTTTATCGGCGGTGCACCGCGTATTACCATAAACTTCGCTTTTTCAATTTATACTGTCGGCGGAGAAGGGATTCTATTTTCGCAGTTACCGCCACCCGCCAAGCCCAGCCATGTACCACAAATTGCTTAAATTTATCCAAGACGATATTTGGCTGCTGCACGAGCAAGATCTGCCGTATGTTCACGAAAAAATAATCAAATATTTAAAAATCGTTATTTTGTCCTTGCAAAGTTTCGATCTCGATCTTTGTCAGCTGCGAGCCTCGGCTTTGACCTTGTACAGCATCTTGTCGATAGTGCCCGTCATCGCCATGTTGTTCGGGATTGCCAAGGGCTTTGGTTTTGAAACCATGCTGGAGCAAGAGCTGCTGCAGCGCGTGCCGAATCAAGATGCTTTGGTAACGCAATTAATCGGCTTTGCGAAAAACCTGTTGGAAAGTACCAAGGGTGAAGTGGTGGCGGGGATAGGGATTGTCGTGCTGTTTTGGACGATCATCAGCTTGATTGGCAATATCGAAGCATCGTTTAACTACATTTGGAAAATCGGTAAAAGCCGGTCTTTGGGTCGCAAATTTAGCGACTATCTATCCTTGATGTTGCTGGCGCCGGTACTGTTGATAGCCGCTAGCAGTATAACGGTGTTGGTTAGCACGCAGATAACCTGGTTTATTACCGTCATTCAATTGCCGGCGTTCGCTACCTGGCTGGTGGTTAAGGCGCTAAGTTTGTCGCCGGTGTTGCTGATGATCGTCTTGTTTTCCTTTACGTTTATTTTTATGCCTAACCATAAAATAAACTTTCGGGCCGGAATCCTAGCCGGGGTGGTGACCGGCCTTAGCTATCAACTGCTGCAATGGGCGTATATAAGCCTGCAGA
This sequence comes from Methylomonas albis, assembly GCF_014850955.1. Taxonomy (NCBI): domain Bacteria; kingdom Pseudomonadati; phylum Pseudomonadota; class Gammaproteobacteria; order Methylococcales; family Methylococcaceae; genus Methylomonas; species Methylomonas albis. The sequence goes on along the minus strand of NZ_JACXSS010000001.1, from coordinate 3,016,784 downwards.
TCGGCGCGTCGAGTTATAACGCTATTTACGGCAGTTTTGCGGCGCTGCCCTTGTTTGTAGTTTGGCTGCAAAGCTGTTGGATGATCGTGTTATTCGGCTGCGAAATGGCGTTTTTTACCCAAAATTATCAAACCTATCGAAACCACAATCGCTTTGCCAATTTAAGTTTTGCGCTTAAAAAGCTGGTTGCCTTACAAATCATGCATCTGATAGTCAAAAACTTTAGCCAATTGCATGCTCCTCTAAGCGCTGCCGACATTGCCGGAAAACTGGCTGTGCCCATTGCGATTGTCCAGGATGTGCTGGCGAAATTAGTGCGCAGCCACCTACTCGCCGAACTGAAAGAACCGGACGACAGCGACGAGGTTTATTTGCCGGCGGTGGATATTCATATCTTGACCATCAGCTACGTAATCAACGCGCTTGAACAATGCGGACAAAACCAGTTGCCGGATAGTAACTGGGAGCCTCTGTTAAGCGAGGCGCTCGAAACCTTTAACACCATTATCGAAGTATCCAGCTGCAACGTGCTGTTAAAAGATATTTAGTAGCCTTGAATAATGCCGCTTAAACAGCTAGGCCTGTTCCGGGCTTAATTTGCATTTTTAGCACACATTTTTCAAAGTTAGACATTGGTTTTACGCGGTCCATGTTGTTCTATTTGTGGCGTGTAAACGGCCTTACTTTGCTCTTGGGTGGATCATGGGCTAACTTTGGCAAGAGTTTGTTTACGATTTTAAACGGGGGACTGTTTCGAGGCAGCCAACTCTCTATTCGCCGCCAATCAGGCTAGATGTAGGGCTTATATGAACGATATATGTGTTTCAAACGAAAAACCGAGAATTCTGATTGTTGACGATGTGCATGAAAACCTGCATACCTTGCTGAATATTTTGCGGCAGGATTATGCGGTGATGGCGGCTACTTCCGGTGAAAAGGCCCTGGAAATAGCGCGGCGCACACCTGCTCCTGATTTGATTTTGCTGGATATACACATGCCGGAAATGGACGGTTATCAAGTGCTGGGCCACTTACGTAGTGATCCATCAACTGTTGAGATCCCGGTGATTTTTGTCACTGCGGCTGGCGACATTGGTGACGACACCAAAGGACTGGAATTGGGCGCAGACGATTATTTACTTAAGCCTGTGATGCCTGAGATGCTTTTGACGCGGGTTAGGCTCCATTTGGAGTTGGCGGCCTATCGGAAACGCTACGGCAGACTATAATCGTTCGGGTGAATTGGCAACACTTGCCCAACTACTTTCCTTGACGATGAACAAAGACGAACCCCTAGCGCTCAATTCCCGACCGACTATTTTAGTGGTAGATGATCTTCCCGAAAATATCCACGGTTTACTCGAAGTACTAAAGGATGATTACGGCATTAGGGTTGCGACGGATGGCATGCGCGCGGTTGAGTTGGCGCAAGGCCTGACGCCACCGGATTTGGTGTTGCTGGATGTCAAAATGCCCGGTATGGATGGTTATGAGGTTTGCCGGCGGCTTAAGAGCGATTCTAGAAGTGCCGGCATACCCGTGCTGTTCGTGACGGTAGTCGATGCGTCCATCGAAAAAGTTCGCGGTTTTTCCATGGGCGCCGCCGATTTTATTACCAAGCCGTTCGATATCGACGAAGTACGGGCCAGGGTCAAAACGCATTTGGAACTTAGCCGCTTGCGCCGGGCCTTGGAAGGGCGGGTCAAACGCCTGAATGAATACCGGCATGCCACGGATGTGTCTAATATCGTGTTCCGAACCGATCCCCAAGGCTTGATCACTTTTGTAAACGATGCCTTCGTCCAAACCTATGGCTACTCGCGCGAGGAAGTGCTCGGAAAAACCAGTCGAGTGATAAAAGATCCTCATGCGGGTCCCGGTTTGCATCGGGAGTTATGGAACACGATTCTAAGCGGCGCAATCTGGCGTGGCACTTACAGCAATCTGACCAAAAGCGGGGAGGTGATTTACATCAACAACACCATCGTGCCTATCCTGAACGCGGATAGTTCGATTCGAGAATTTATATCGACCAGCGTTAATGTGACCCATCTGATCAGGCAGGAAGAATTGATTCGGGAACAAACCACGGATGCATTAACCGGTTTGCCCAATCGAGTGAAATTGATGCAGGATCTAGCGAACGCCGAGCAACCGATGTTGGGCATGATCAATATCGATCAATTCAAAGCCATTAACGATTTTTACGGTTTATACAACGGCGATAAAGTCTTGTTGGAAATTGGCGAGTGTTTGCAAAAAATGGGCGGTGCCGATGCCCAAGCCTATCGCATCGGCGGCGATCTGTTTGCGCTGTTCTCGCAAAACGGCTGCGATCTCAGCAGTTTTGAGCAGCTGATAGACCGAATTATCAGGTTTTTGGAATTAGAAGCGATCGATTGCGGTGAAGACCAGATCAATATCCGGGTCACGGCCGGCATCTGTTCCGGTACTGACAATCCATATACTCACGCTGCGCTGGCTTTGGAGCGAGCCAGAATCGAACATCGGGATTATTTGATTTATGCCGATCAGATGCAGATCAAATCGCACTATAAGGACAATATCCACTGGAGCCAGAAGATTCGTAGTGCGTTGGCCGACCGCCGCATCGTGCCGTATTATCAACCCATCGTCGACAATCGTAGCGGCGAAATCGTCAAATACGAAGCCTTAATGCGGATGATAGACGAAGATGGCAATGTCATTCCGCCTAGCTTTCTCGGTGTCGCGAAACGTACCCGGCAATATACCGCCTTGACGCGGACTATGATCGAGCAAGTGCTGCAAGTGTTGCCCGACTCTGTGGGGGAGATGAGTATCAATCTGACGGTCGAGGATATTATCGATGCGGATACCGTGAGTTTCATCGCTGACCACTTATCTCGGCCCGGCGTTGGGTCGCGGATTATCTTGGAGATCACCGAATCAGAAGGCATCGAAAGCTACGAGGAGGTGCTCGAGTTTGTTGAGCGAATGAAAGGCTACGGTTGTCATTTTGCGATTGACGATTTCGGCAGCGGCTATTCCAACTTTGCGCATTTATTGCGTTTAAAAATCGATTACTTAAAAATCGACGGTTCCATCATCATGAATATTATCGACAATCCCGATTCTGAAGTGATTGCGCGTGTCATCGTCGATGCCGCGCGCCGTTTGGGCATGCGTACAGTCGCCGAGTTCGTGGGTAGTGCCGAGATTCAGGCCAAAGTTGTAGCCTTGGGTATCGACTTTTCCCAAGGCTTTTATTTAGGCAAACCAGCACCGCGACCGCATGCAATACCGGGCAATGACTAAGGCTTATTCAGGCATAGCTGATGCTGAATCGGTCATGGTGTTCTAGTATGCGGTCGGTTTTTGTTGAGGGTTTTTCGTACGCGGCGATTTCCTTGCCAAGACCACTTAGCTGCATATTCTGCGGGCTACTAGGTGTTGCCGGTGTTCTGTTGGCAACAATTTGCTTCAGTATTCCGGCGCGCGCCGACATCAGTGCCGCGACGATTCGTGGTCAAGTCACGCTTGGAAGCGCGGACAGCCAGGCTGGCGCGCAAATAATCGTCACTAGCCTGGAGCGGGGATTTTCCACGCGTACCTTTTCCCGAACGGACGGCTCTTATGTACTGATGGCATTAAAACCCGGTCGGTACCAACTTAAGGTATTGGCTGCGGACGGGCAGCAGAACAGTCAAGAGCTGACGCTGCAAGTGGGGCAAACGGCCGTGGTGGACATTGCGTTAGGCTCTGAGGAGCGGGTTGCCGATCAGGCTAGCGAAGGCAATTCGGCGGAGTTAGCGACGTATTTAACCCCCGAGCAAATGCAACGTCTGCCGCAGGTCAACCGCAATTTTTTAAATTATGCCGATCTGGCACCCGGCGTGAATGTGGTTACCGACCAAAATGGCAGTACCCGTTTGCAAAGCGGTGGGCAGCGGCCGGATAGCGTCAATTTGTTTATCGATGGCGTCAGTCAGAAAAACTACGTGGTCAGGGGCGGGGTAGCCGGCCAGGATTCCAGTCGTGGCAATGTGTTTCCGGAATCGGCCGTCGCCGAATACAAGGTTATCAGCCAGAACTATAAGGCTGAGTACGATCAAGTCGGCGGTGCGGCAATTTCGGTGCAGACTAAATCCGGCGGCAATACCTTTCACGGCGAAACGTTTTACGATCATACCAATCAGGATTTGCGCAGCGTCACGCCTAGCGAGCAACTCAACGGCGGCAAGCGCGATACCGAGCAAGCCCAGTTCGGCGTCACCTTAAGCGGCCCTATTGCCAAGGATGTTGCGCATTTTTTCATGGCCTACGAACGTAAACTTAGCGACGATTACGCTAATGTCAGCGCCGGTGATGGCTCCAGCTTGCCCGCGCCGTATCAAGCGCAATTGGGCAGCGTGAACAGGCCGTTTACCGCAGATTTGTTTTTCGGTAAGTTGGATTGGGCGCTTAACGATAGTCACTTGATCGAAATCTCTTTCAAGTTGCGTGACGAAACCGAAACCTTGGGGATTGGCGGTCAAAACGCTGAATCGTATGCCTTGGCAAAGGGTAACAGTGAAAAACGTCTGGATTTTAAATATCAGTACAGCGCCGAACATTGGGTCAACGAAGCCCGGTTTACTTATGAAGATGCCAATTGGCGGCAACTACCGGCCACCCAAAGCCCCGGTTTGCTGCTGAGTCGCCTCGACGGCAGTTTGAGCGGTGGTAATCTGACTAGCCGTAGTGTGCTGAATAGCGGCGGGGCGACCAATTATCAGGACAAGGGCCAGAGTGGACCGGGGTTTCAAGACGATCTAACCTTCAGCGGCCTGGATTGGCATGGCAGCCATGTGCTGAAACTGGGCGGTAAAGTTAAACAAATAGAACTTGGTGCGGTGGAACGCGACCCGTACAACCCGCAGTTCGGCTTAAATTTAAACAATCCTGCCGGCAATCCCTACCAAGTGCGCTGGGCAACGCCATTGGCGGGAATCGGAGACGGTTCGGCCAGCACGGACGTGACGCAATTGGGCGTGTATCTGCAAGACGATTGGAATCCTAATCGGCATCTGAGTGTGAACCTTGGCGTGCGCTGGGATTATGAATATAACCCCGGCTATCTGAATTACGTCACCCCAGGCGATGTTAGCGGCGCGCTACGCAACTGGCGTAACATTCACAACACCAACGCCGGTTACGACATCGAAAATTATCTTAGCAATGGCACCAACCGCGCGGCGGACAGCAATAATATTGCGCCCAGATTAGGTTTGGCATACGACCTTTTCGAAGATCAGCGGCATGTGCTGTTCGGCGGCTACGCCAAAGCCTATGACCGCAATATTTACGATGTGCTGCAACTGGAACGGACCAAGGGCAGTTACCCCAGCTACGCAGTCAATTTCCAGGGCGACCCCAATGACAACTGCGCTGCGGGTGTCGATTGCATTGCCTGGAACCCCGCGTATTTGAATTATACGCCGGCTCAATTGTCGGCGCTGACCGGTGCCAGTGCCGGTAGTAGCCGGGAAATTAATCTGATGCGTAATAATCTACGGACGCCGTACGCAGACCAGTTCAATATCGGCATGCGTAATCGTTTCGGCGATTGGCATACCGAGATCAGTTTGTCGCATGTGCACAGTTACAATGGCTTGGTCGGTTTGCTGGGTGGTCGCAACACAGACGGCAGTTTTTACGGGGCCGGCTCGGGGTTCGGCGGCACTTTTCAGGCCGTGCCTGGCTTTGGGCAATTAATTTTGTTCGATAACGGCGTACAGACCAAGACCAATTCGGTATTTGTTAAGGCCGAAAAGCCGTACAGCAAGGACAGCGGCTGGGGGATGACGTTTGCTTATACTTTTACCGATTCCGAAGAAAACAAACCGCAGTCCTTCACCGACAACAGCAGCTATTTGTTTGAGCATCCCAACACCCATACCGCCGGATGGCTGGATACTGCCGGGGTTAGAAAACACAAACTGGTGACTACCGCCAGCGTCGATTTGCCGTGGGATTTGATTTTTTCCACCAAATTGACACTGGCTACGCCTGACACCCGCTCCGGCATTAACTGTACAAGTGGTGCGTGCCGCTTCGATACCTTTACGCCCAAAGGTAGCGATTTTATTTTTCCGGGGCAGTGGTGGGGGTATAAACAAGTCGATATCGCACTGATAAAAAGCTTTGACACGCCGCACGATACCCGGATGAAGCTGCGCCTGGATGTATTGAATTTATTCGATTTTAAAAATTATGCGGCGTTTAACAGCGACTTTGCCTCGCCGAATTTGGGCACGCCGCTTACCGTGCTGGCCGGGCCGGGTATGACGGTGAAATTGACCGCACGCCTGGAGTTTTAATGCGGGGAAAATTAGTGGGCTTGGCTGTGTTTTTATGGGTATTGCTGAGCAGTCTCAGCCTGGAAGCAATTGCCGACGATGCACTCAACGCCAAAACCAAGGCCAACTATGTGTTCAATTTCACCAAGTTCGTGGAATGGCCGGCGTTGATGAACGACACGCTGCATGTCTGTATTGTTGGTGCCGAGCCTATCGTCAACTTGCTTAGCGATTTGGCCAGCCGCGATACCAAGGGGCATTTATTGCAAATATGGTCGGGCATAGACGACCCGCAGGTTTGCCAGATTTTGTATATCGACAAAGATGCGCCGGAATTGCAGGCCTTGACGCGACAGGTGCGCGGTAATCAGATACTGACGGTTAGCGATGCCGATGGTTTTGCCGGCAAAGGCGGCTGCATCGGTTTCTACGCTGAAAACGGCCAAATTAAACTGGAAATCAATCCCGACGCGGTACGCAATGCGCAATTAAAAATCAACGCGTTGCTGATGGAAATCGCCCGTATCGTCCGTTAATTCAATCCGGAACACCATGACAAACCAGGCTGAATTTAAACGCGATCTGACTATTAAAACCAAACTGGTGCTGATCATGTTGGCAACTAGCGTACTGGCGCTGATGTTGGCTGGTGCCGGTTTTATTGCCCAGGAACACATGCGGGTGAAAGAGGATATGGGCCGGGATTTGAGTTCTCTGGCACGCATCATCGCCAACCGCAGTACCGTGGCCTTATCCTTTAACGACAGCAGTGTCGCCAATGCGACTTTGGCCGCCTTAAGCGTCAAGGATAGCGTGGTATCGGCGTGTATTTACGACAGCGCCAATCAGTTGTTTGCGCTTTACGAACACGGCCTGGCTTGTCCGCCGCAACATCCCGATCCGCTGGCAATGGATCAGCCGCAATTCGACGACGCTTACTGCACCGTCAACGAAACGATAGCGTTGGGCGGCCGGACCTTGGGAAGGGTGTGGATAGCTTCCAGTTTGGCTGAGTTGGATTCGCTGTGGCGAGACTTTTTAGTCGGCGCGACGGGTATCGTATTGTTGTCAGGTTTGTTTGCCTTATTACTGGCTTCCAGTTTGCAGCAAGTGGTATCCGGCCCGCTGGTAAGGCTGAAAAGGACGGTCGAGACTATTAACAGTCAAAAGAATTACACCCTGCGTGCGGTGCAAGAGAGCAATGACGAATTAGGCGCGCTGATTCAAGCCTTCAACACCATGATAAGCACTATCGAAACCCGCGATAGCGAGTTATTGGCTTTGAATCGGCAGCTAGCCGACAACGAGACCCAATTGGCCGGCATCAACGAAAGTCTGGAAGAACACGTGGCGGCCAGAACTAGGGAATTGGCGGAAAGTAACGCCAAGTTGGCGCATAACAGCGTGATGCTGGCAACGGTGTTGGATAGCATGTCGCAAGGTTTGATTGCCTTCGACAGCAATTTAAAATTATTGGTTTGGAATAAAAAGCTCAGCGAGGTGCGTGGCTATCCGGAAAGTATGTTGGAAGTGGGTAGGGACCATGCCGATTTTATGCAGTTCGACTTGACGGATACGCAGCTGCGTTTCCGAAATCCCGATGCCGAACTCAGGCAGTTGCTGGAGGAAATAAGACATTTTCTGCCGCACAATTTTACTCGGCACAGACTAGACAACCGGGTCATAGAGATCAGCGGTGGGCCGATAGCCGATGGCGGTTTCGTCAGCACCTACGAAGATGTCACCTTACGCAAACAAGCCGAGGTGGCGTTAAAAGAGGCCAGAGATGCCGCTCAGGCTGCGACCCAGACCAAAAGCCAGTTCCTGGCGAATATGTCGCACGAGATCCGCACGCCGATGAATGGTGTGCTGGGCATGTTGCATTTGGCTTTGCAGACCGAATTGACGGCATCACAACGCAATTATTTGTCAAAAGCCCACAATTCCGCGCGTACCTTGCTGGGGATTCTTAACGATATTCTGGATTTTTCCAAAATAGAGGCCGGTAAATTATTGTTGGAAGAAACCGAATTTCGCTTCGATAGCGTGGTGGACCAATTGGCCGATATGATCGGTTACCAAGCCGGTCTGAAAGGCATCGAATTTCTGATCCGTCACGATCCGCAAATTCCGCCGGTATTGGTGGGCGATTCGCTGCGTTTCGGCCAGGTGTTGACCAATCTGTGCGGTAACGCGCTTAAATTTACCGAGGCCGGCGAATTGGAGCTGGCTTTCCATTGTGTCGCCAAGGGCGATAACACTATCGATTTGCAGATTTCGGTGCGAGATACCGGCATCGGCATGTCCAAAGGCGATCAACAAAAACTATTTCAAGAGTTTACCCAAGCCGATCAGGGCACCAGTCGGCGTTTTGGAGGCACCGGTTTGGGATTGGCCATCAGTAAAACCCTGGTGGAAATGATGCGGGGCCGGATTTGGATCGAGCAATCGCAGCCGGGCCAGGGCACAACCTTCTGCTTTACCGCACGTTTGGGCGTTGCCACGGCTACTTTGTTGCATCAAGAAGCGCTGGAACAGAGCATAGGCCAGTTACTCGCCGACGTGCGAGTGTTGGTGGTGGATGACAACGATGCTTCCCGGGAAATCATCAGCGATATGCTGCGGCCGTTTCAGTTGCAGGTAAGTTGTGCTGCAAGTGCCGCATCCGCGCTGAGTGTTTTGCGGGATATGCCGGTGGAGCAGCCCTTCGATGTAGTGTTGATGGACTGGAAAATGCCGGGTATGAACGGCGATGAAGCGATTAGACTGATTCGCGCCGACACCCGCTTGCAGCCGCAACCCAAGATCATCATGGTGACGGCGTATGGTAGCGAAGATGTGATGCGCTTGGCCGGCCGGGCCGGTATCGACGGTTTTTTGATCAAGCCGGTATCGCCGTCTTCGTTACTGGATGCCATTCTATCCGCGCTGGATCGCGGACGGGTCCTGGGTGTGGTGGATAAATTTAAACAGTTGGGCGGTGCGGACATTACCGGCAGCAAACAGCTGCAAGGTATCCGAGTATTGTTGGTAGAGGATAATGAAATCAACCGCGAGTTTGCCTGCGAATTATTGCGCAGTCACGATATTCAGGTGGACGAAGCGGTTAACGGCGCGGAAGCGGTGAGCATGGTTAGGCAACATCATTACGACGCGGTATTGATGGACATTCAAATGCCCGTGCTCGACGGTTTGCAGGCCACCGGCCAGATTCGGGCCTTGGCGCAATCGGCGGGCGATCAACGCTATGCCTCTATGCCCATCATCGCGATGACCGCCCATGCCATGGCCCGCGATGTTGAAAAAAGCCTGGAGGCGGGTATGAACGATCACATTACCAAACCGATCGATCCCGACCGGTTGTTCAAAGCCTTGGCGACCTGGATTCCGATTAGCGCGGATGAAAACCGGGGAAACGACGTGGCGCGGACTTATGATCTCGCTGATTATCCTAAAGATTTACAAACTTTGACCTGCCTGGATATTGTGCAAGGTATACGCCGCATCGGCGGCAGTCCGGAGGCTTACCGCAAGCAGTTATATCGTTTTCGAGAACATTATCCGGATGTCGTCGCGCAGATTCGCGGCTTGATCAATGCCGGTGAACTGAAACGAGCCGAAGAGCGTTGCCATGCCCTGAAAGGTGTGAGTGGCAATCTGGGGGCGGTGGATTTATTCGAAGCTGCCGCCGGTATCGATATTGTGCTTAAGCAAAATCAAATACCGCCCGCTGAACACTTGCAGCGCATGGATGGGTTTTTGCGTAAATTAATCGCGGAAATTCAGACTTTGCAAACACTGGCGGACAGCCAAGGTTCCGGCCCGGAACAGGCTGTGGCACCGCTTGCCGACGCCGATATAGCGGCGGATTTAACCAAGTTGTCGCAATTGCTGGAAAACGATCTGGGCGCCGCCGAAGCGATGTTGGAGCAATTACGCAGAACGATGGCCGGGCATGAACATCTGTGCTTATTAGAAGACGTTGCTAAAAAAATCGACCGTTTCGCCATCGACGAAGCCCTAAAACAACTATCTGAGTTGCTGCAAAAGTTTTAAGGGCTATTTGCATTCTAGCTTGAAACATCAGCTTAGCCGATAGCTGAAAATATGTCTGTATTGTGCAAAATGTGGTTGAACAAGCAACAGGGAAATTGGGCGTTCTGTGTAAAACAGGGTTGAGATTGCTGATTTATCGCAATCGGCCCACTCTTGCCAGTCGAGTTTCTCCAAACCGGAGGGCTACAAAGCAGCCATTGCCGACTTCAATCAATCGGCCAAAATGAGATATTCAGGATTTCAAATTGTTGCCACTGAATACTCCTTTATCTGAATTAGTCGACCCTGAAAAATCATTATCATATTGATTTGTAATGGATAACCTGTAACACATTCCGAGTAGAGGCGCACCAAGACATTCTCTGCATCGGTGATACCGCTCATCACAAAAGCCAAGTGTTCTTTGTTATCCAGGGTATTACGGTAATAGTAGAGTTGAAAGTCGCTATATGCCGTGGGAATACGGGCGGTAGTAAGTCGGGATACGCCAGCTTGGGACTTGGTGTTTAATGTATGCTTAATTCCTTTCGGCAATCAATTTTTGCGCCATTTTTCAAGTCCTTGTTTGAAATAATAAACACCGGTTGCGGTGCTTGGAAAGTGATGTCAGACGGACGGAAAGTGTTGGTGCTGTGTTGGTTTATCAGCTTGTATGAGGTGGGAGAGCGGTGACAATGCGCTTGTTTGCTGTGTTCGTGGAATCAATCTTTTGATTGGCGAACGGTCGTAACCGGCGGGCTGCGGCGTATAATGGCTAGCCGCGATGTAGCGTAAAGTTTCACTGTTCTAACCCTGATCGGCGATCATGTCATGTCCAAACCCCTGATCTACAAAGGCCGTGCCAGCATCAGTAATGCAGCAGGCCGCTTTGAAAAGCTGAGCAAGGCAGCTGAAGACGACGGCTGGGGCAGTTTGGATGCCGAGCTGCCGCCCTTGGCGACCGACGTCATCATGGATAGCAGTAAGTCGGTCATTACCTATAACGATTCGCCCGATATCCCGTTTGATAGGTCGATCAATCCCTATCGTGGCTGTGAGCATGCCTGCATTTATTGCTTTGCCCGGCCGACCCATGCTTACTTGGGTTATTCCGCCGGTCTGGATTTTGAGAGCAAAATTTTGGTCAAGCCTGAGGCCGCGCGCCTGTTGCGCGAAGAGTTGGCCAAACGCAGTTATCGCTGCGCGCCGCTAGCCTTGGGCACCAATACAGACCCTTACCAACCGCTGGAACGGCAACAGCGCATCATGCGGCAGATTTTGGAAGTGTTATCCGAGACCCTGCATCCGGTGAGCATCGTCACTAAGTCGGCATTGATCGAACGCGATATTGATATTCTGGCGCAGATGGCCGGGCAGGGGTTGGCTGCGGTTTATCTTTCGATTACCACGCTGGACAGAACGCTGGCGCGTGCTCTGGAGCCGCGCGCCGCCGCCCCGCAACGCCGCTTGGAGGCGGTTGCTCGCTTGCGGGCAGCCGGAATTCCGGTTGGCGTGTTGGTGGCGCCACTGATTCCGGTGCTGACCGATTACGAACTGGAAAGCATTGTCAGTGCAACTCATAAGGCCGGCGCGCAAAGCGTGCAATACATCCTGTTGCGCCTGCCCTTGGAAACGGCGGATCTATTTGCAGAATGGCTGCAACAACACTACCCGCTAAAAGCCGAGCATGTGATGAATCGGGTCCGCGATAGCCGTGGCGGCAAAGCTTATGATGCGGCATTTCATCAACGCCAGCGTGGCAGCGGCGGTTATGCCGATTTGATTGCGCAGCGCTTCAAGTTGATTGCCAGAAAGCTGGAACTAACCGGTTCGCTGCCGGCGTTGCGTAGCGATTTGTTTCGCCCGCCAAACTTAGGCGGACAAATGAGTTTCGGTTTTTTTGATTGAGCGCGGCTCAGGCTTCCGTTTCGGCGTCTTCTCGGCGTTCCAGCAAGCCTTGCTCGCGGATCATGGCTTTAAAGCCCTTCATCACCGGTCGGGAAATTGCAGTTTCTGCCATCAAGCGTTTTTCGTAAATCAAGTTTTTCAGGGCTTCGTCGTCTTCCTTGGCGCGGGCCGTCGCTATCATAGGATGTAGATCGGCTTGCAGAATTTGCCCCGGCAGGTGTTTAACGCAGTCATAGAGCAGCGCCATCACCACTTTTTCAGTCGGGCGCATTTTGCATTTGCCGTCGATGATTTTCAGCATCACCGTCACTGCGCAATCAACGTGAATCGGACTGAGAGGGTGATCGTTCACCCATTGCTGAACGTGATCGGGCGTCATCCGATTTCCTCACCAGCAGCGGTGCGTTTGGCATAGTCCAGCAAGGATTCCTCGACCGCTGCGTAGGCATATTCCGCCACGGCCCGGACGCCGATGGCATGGACTTTTGCGGTGGGGCCGTCGCCGATGCGCGCCACGAATACGGCGTAACAGTCTTCAATGGTTGCCAAAATGCCGGGCATTGCCGATTCGTCGGCATGCTGGCCCAGGCAGTAATTAGCCACTTCACGGGTTTCCAGTAACTCGCAGCCGGTCTCGCTGGCGCTATACACCGAAAATTTTGTGGCATGGCCGAAATGTTCGTTGATGGAAATATTGTCTTTGGTGGCGACGGCCAGTTTTAAGGGAAATTCAGCCATGGGTGTGCGGTCGAGTAGATTTCATTTTTTGGAGGTGTCTTGGGTTTTAGCTAAAGCGAAGCAAGACCGATACCACATGCGCTACAGCCTAGTTTACGGGTGTGCAACGCGGCGGATGTAGACTGGAATTAAAGATTTGTCGAGTTTGCGACAAGTGCAGCTGACAAAGAGCTTAGGAGGTTTGTGAGAAACTTTATGTCCATTGGCAATACCTCATATGTCGTTCGCTGAGCGGAGCCGAAGCGAACAGTTGACTTCGGCTACTTCGGCTTCGCTCAGCGCAAGTCCGCTAAGTCAACGGAAAATCGCTTGCTTTGGGTACATTTATTGCCGTAAATCGCCTTAGTCTTCGTGCTTTTTTAAGGTGTTGCCGGCGGGTTTGAAGGTATGTAAATCCACCACCGGCTCGGTACCTTGCGCGGCGCAGCCCCAGCTTAGTTGCTGATCCTGGGTAAAGCGCTTGCCCAGCTGCCAGGCGATTTCGGCGCGGGCCAGTTCTACACCCAAATAAAAGGCATGGCCGCCGTCGGTTTCGACGTGCAGTTTTGGGTATAAATCGAACGGGTCTTGCGCGGTGTGCAGGCCGTCGCGGTTAAACACATGAATGCCGTCGCTACTGACCTGGATCCGGTAGCTGGGGTCTTTGATTTCTGCTGCCAAACTTTCGATTTCCGCGCGGCTGTTCAAAAACGGCGAGCTGTCATGCACAGTCAATAGATCCGGGGCGATGTGCTTGGGCAGGGTGTTGTGCTGCTTGGCGGTGTACATGATGCGGCGAGCGCTGTCGGCTTCCTTGATGGCGCGGCGCGCGTGTTTGCTGACTTCGGTAGCCAGAATATGGTTGATATTCAGCTCCGAGCATATCCCCAGCAACATGGCGTTAATGCCGGAGGTGTCGGCGTGAGTCAATTCGGTGAGATTGCCGACGCCCATCATCATTTCCACCTCCGGATAGCGGCGGCGGAATTCATGATTGCGGACAATGGAATCGGTGAAACCAAAATGGATAGGGTCGAGGATGGGGTCGACGATGAAAGCGCGGTTTTTGCGCTGCAATATCGCGATGGCCGCGTCCAACGTGTCCAAGTCGCCATGGACTTCCGGGATTAAAATCGGCGTGGTCGCCACTTCGTCAGCAATCCACAGACTCTTGGTGGTCAAACTCAGCATGTAATCGGCTCCGGCTTTACCGCCGGCCAATAAATCGGCGTCTTCCAACGAATCGATGCTGACGGTGAAGCCTTCTTGTTTTAAAGTGCGGATGCATTCGGCCAGATGCGGAAACGGCGTGCCGGGCAGGCAGCCAATGTCGATGACATCGGCACCGCTGGCTTGATAGTAGTAAGCTCGCTCGATCACCGCCTCGACGCTAATGCTGGGGGCGTCGGTGATTTCCGCGAAAACTTTGGTTTGGTATTGGCTTAGGTCGTAATGCTGGGCAGCCAGGCCAAAATGTTGCGGTAAGTCTTTTATCTCTTCCGGGCCGCGCTCGAACGGCAGGCCAAAGTGTTGAGCCAGCGCGGCCAGATCGCCGCGGCAGCGGCCCGGTAAGATCACCCGGTCAGCGCCTTGCGCATCGGGCATGCGGCGGATGATCATGTCGCTGGTAATCAAGGCGGCCACCGTCACGCCCATCACATAGACTTTGTATTGAAAGTCCGGCTGCATTTTTTCCAATACCTGCCGGACTTGTTTCTCCGCCAGTCGGCCAGTGATGAACAGGATGCGTTCGCTCATAGGCTGGCTAATCGGGCATTGACCGCAACGATCAGTTGCTCGACATCATCAACCACCTGCGTATAAGGAAAAGAGCGAATTTTGTCGGTGGCTTCCAAATCGATGGGGCGCGGATAAACCATGAACTTTTTCTTGCCGGGCGCGGTGGTTTCAATCTCCGGCAGGGTGTCACAAGGGTAAACGATGCTGGGTACGCGGCATTTGCCGGCTTGGGAATACAGGTTGGTGACCAATGAATCGGCGATGCCCAACACGCATTTGGCGATGGTATTAGAGGTGGTGGGGGCCATGACAAAGGTGTGGTAATAGCCCTTGTAGAATAAACCGACCGGAGGCGCCGAAGCGGCTTTATCCCGGTAGACCGGCATTTTAGCCTTGATGTCGTCCAGACGAATGCCGTACATTTTCAATACTTCCTCACCGGCCTGGCTCAAATACAGATCGACCTTGTCCAGCGTCAGCATGTATTCAAGACATTCTTCTATATAGTGTCCGGAGCCGGTAATAGCCCAGGCGAGACGCGGTGTGGTCATGGCATGTGTAGTCGTTTTGTGGACGGCGTATTATACGTGAAGATGACGGCTAATCGACTATGGTTGTTGATTATCAAGGCGTTACTCGCGCTGCGGCTGGATCAGTGGCTGAATGCTATCAGCGTATTGCAGCGCTCCGGTTTGCCGCTCGCTCCGGATAATTGAGCTGGCGCTTTAGGCCCGTGCGCAAACCCAAACATCAACTTTGCCGACGCCGGCTTGCTTCAGCGTAGCGGCCAGCGCTGAGCAGGTCGCGCCGGTAGTCATTACATCGTCAATAATCGCAATATGTTGAAACGCCAGGGGCTTAACAAGCTTGAAGGCCTGACGCATGTTTTTCCGGCGCTGCTTGGCTGGCAAGCCGGTTTGATGATTAGTGTCGCGCTGGCGAACGCAGCTGGTCAAATCCAGCGGAATGCCCAGTTGCCGGGATAAATGCCGGGCAATTTCTATGGACTGATTGAACCCGCGCTCCCGATAACGCTTGGGATGCAAGGGTACGGGTAACAGGCAATCCGGTAACTCTGCGCTGTCGGCAATATGCTCGGCCAGCAAGGCCGCCATCAAGCGCGCGTGTTTATAATCGTTGGCAAACTTTAATCTTCCAATCATATGGCGCATCTGGCTTTGGTATAAAAACGGCGCATAGGTCTCGTCGAAGGCCGGCGATTTCTTCAAGCAGCGGCCGCACAACTGCGGCACGTCTATAGCAGTCTCGAAGTGTTCTCCACAGCGGTAGCAACAGGAAAGGTTACGGGGTAGGTCGGTCAAACAGCCTAGGCACAAGTCCAAATCCTTGTATCCCGGACCAGCGCATAACACACAGCGTGGCGGCAGCAATTTCTTCTGTATAATGTTCAGCCAGTTGTTTACCATAATTTTAAATTTAGGTTGATAAGTGGGTGTTCTGCACCGCTTTTGTCCTTACTTTTCGGAGATTATCAGAATGTCTGCAAGCCAGAAACCCTTGGAATCAGCGGTAACCATTCGTAACGATTGGCAGTTGCACGAAGTCGAAGCATTGCTGGCACTGCCGTTTAACGATCTGATTTTTCAGGCGCAAAGCGTACACCGGGTATATTTCGATCCCAACGAGATTCAGGTTAGCAGTTTATTGAGCATCAAGACTGGCTCCTGCTCCGAGGATTGCGGTTATTGCCCGCAAAGCGCACGTTACGATTCCGATCTAAATCCGGAAGCCTTGATGCCGGTGGATGCGGTATTGAAAGCCGCGCAACAAGCCAAAGAGCAGGGCGCATCCCGGTTTTGCATGGGCGCGGCCTGGCGCAGCCCGAAAGACAGAGACATCGAGCGGGTCGTGGAAATGGTGCAGGGCGTGAAAGCGCTCGGCATGGAAACTTGCGTCACGCTGGGCATGCTTAGCGATAAACAGACCCAAGCCTTGAAAGATGGCGGTCTGGATTATTACAACCACAATCTGGATACGTCCGAAGAGTATTATTCCGAAATCATCACCACCCGTACTTATCAAGATCGCCTGGATACCCTGGAGCGGGTGCGTGATGCCGGTATCAATGTTTGTTGCGGCGGTATCGTCGGCATGGGCGAGTCTACGGTCGATCGGGCTAAATTGTTGTTGCAATTGGCGAATATGCCCAAGCATCCGGAAAGCGTGCCTATCAACATGTTGGTGCAAGTGGAAGGTACCCCGCTGCACGGCGTTGAAGCGCTGGATCCCATTGTTTTTGTACGCACCATTGCCGTTGCCAGAATTTTAATGCCACAATCGCGCGTCCGTCTTTCGGCTGGCCGAAAAGCAATGGGCGATGAGATGCAGGCCTTGTGCTTCCTGGCTGGTGCCAATTCGATATTTTATGGCGACAAATTGCTAACTACCGACAATCCGATGACCAATCACGATCAGCAATTGTTCGAGCGTTTGGGTGTCAAGATGGGCGGTTCCAGTTACGCCTAATGTCCAACGCTTTTTACGATTTTACCGGCGAGCTGCGACGACTGGAGCAGGACAATCTGTATCGGTACAGACGTGTCGTCGATGGTCCGCAAGACATAAAGCTCAATGTCGGCGGTAGGGAGCTGATCAATTTTTGCAGCAACGATTATCTGGGACTGGCCAATCATTCCGAGGTGGCGGCGGCATTCAAGTCCGGTGTTGAGCGTTACGGTGTCGGCAGCGGTTCTGCGCATCTGATTTGCGGGCATAGTAGTGCGCATCACGCCTTGGAAGAAGAGTTGGCGGCGTTCACCGGAAGAGAAAGGGCTTTGTTGTTTTCCACAGGATATATGGCCAATCTGGGGGTGATTTCCGCTTTGCTGGGGCGCGGTGATACGGTGCTGGAGGACCGCTTGAATCACGCTTCATTATTGGACGGCGGTTTGCTGTCGCGGGCGCGTTTTCAGCGCTATCGACACGCGGATTCCGCAGATTTGCAGGCTACGCTAGCGGTTACTTCCGGGAAGGCTTTGTTGGTCAGCGACGGCGTGTTTAGCATGGATGGTGATTTGGCGCCGCTGCCGGCCATGGTTGAGTTGGCCGAACAGCATCATGCAGGGTTATTGATCGATGATGCCCATGGTTTTGGCGTACTCGGTAAAAACGGCGGCGGCGTGGTCGAGCATTTCGGCTTTAGTCAGGATGATGTGCCTATCCTGATGGGTACCTTGGGTAAGGCTTTTGGAACCTTTGGTGCGTTTGTGGCCGGTTCCGAGGATTTGATCGAGATGCTGATTCAAAAAGCCAGGAGTTATGTGTTTACTACGGCACTGCCGGCGGCTGTGGCTGAAGCGACTCGCGCTAGTTTGCGTTTGCTGCAAGTCGAGTCCTGGCGCCGCGAACAGTTGCAAAAGCTAATCCGCCGTTTCCGGCAAGGTGCGAAGCAGCAAGGCTTGCACTTGATGGACTCTTTTACCGCGATTCAGCCCGTTCTGATTGGCGACAGCGGCCAAGCCATGGTGGCTAGTCAGCGATTGTTGGAACATGGGTTGTGGGTAAGCGCGATTCGGCCGCCGACTGTGCCGGCCGGTAGCGCCCGCTTGCGGATTACTTTTTCGGCTAATCATACCGAACAACAGGTCGATGCTTTGTTGGAAGCATTGGACAAGGCCTTGTCATGACTGGAATTCATCGAGAAATATATGGCCAGGGCCGACCGTTAGTGATGCTGCACGGTTGGGCGATGCATAGCGGTATCTGGCGTGAATTTGCCAGGCACTTGGCTAGGCATCGTCAGGTGATTTGCCTGGATTTGCCCGGTCATGGTCGTAGCGCCGAATTGGGGACCTTTGATCTACCGACTATCGCCGCCGCCTTGCTCAACGCTATCCCGGTCAATCGTTTTAGCGTGTTGGGTTGGTCGCTGGGGGCGACGGTGGCTTTGGATATGGCGGCCCGATGCCCTGATCGCGTGCAGTCTTTGTTCTTGTTATCCGGTAATCCTAAGTTTGTGAAGAATGCCGATTGGCCGGGGGTGAGGCCGGAGGTGCTGGATGGCTTCGTCTCCCAACTTAGCGAAGACACGCAACTGACCTTGCAACGCTTTTTGGGTTTGCAAGTGCAGGGCTTGCCTGAAAGTCGAGCGTTATTGCATAAATTGCGCTTGGCGGTGCATGAGTGCGATGCACCGGCTAGCGATGCGTTGCAGGGTGGTTTGCATATTCTGAAAAACAGCGATTTACGTAAATCCGTAGTGGGTTTACGTTGTCCGATCACGGTAATGCAAGGCGACAAAGATACCCTGATTCCGGCGCAAACCGGGCGCGCCATAAAGACTCTGAATCCGCGCGTTGCATTACATGTTTTGACCAATGCCGGACACGTGCCGTTTCTATCGCATTCGCAGCAATTATGCGACATCGTTGCGGCGGCTGAATGAGTCTTGCTGTGCTGGATAAAGCCAAGATCAGGCATTCCTTCGCTGCGGCCGCCGACAGCTATGATTCGGCGGCGAAGTTGCAACGCCAGGTAGCGTTGGCCTTGTTGCAAAAATTTCCGCTGCAGTCTATGCCGGGTTGGGTATTGGATATGGGTTGCGGCACTGGCTTTTTGACGCGGCATTTATCGGTCGAAAGCCAGGATCTATCCTGTTTGGCATTGGATATTGCTTTGCCGATGCTGCAGGCTTCGCGGCGGAACAACCGAAGTTTACCGGTTGATTATGTCTGCGCCGATGCCGAAGAACTGCCGTTTGTGGATAGGAGTTTCCAACAGGTTTATTCGAATCTGGCGCTACAGTGGTGTCAGAACTTGCCGGCGGTGTTTGCCGATGTACGACGAGTATTGATGCCTGATGGGCAGTTGGTATTCTCGATTTTCGGCCCGGAAACCTTGAGGGAATTGAAAGCCGCCTGGATCGGTGTCGACGATTTTGCCCATGTTAACGATTTTTATAGTGTTGGACAGATTCGCGATTTTCTGCAGATGGCCGGGTTAGGGCAGGTCGATGTGGAAACCGTAATGTATCGCTTAAGGTATCCCTCGGTGCTGGCTTTGATGCGGGAGCTAAAAGACCTGGGTGCGCATAATGTCAGCCACGCCAGAAATCGGCGGCTGACCACGCGCTCGCAATTACAGCAAATGCTGATGCAGTATGAAAATAGTATGCTAAACGGCGAAATACTTGCCAGCTATGACATTATTTTCGTGCGGGCAAGGCGATGAAAGCCGGATTCTTTGTCACCGGTACCGATACTGATGTCGGCAAAACCTGGACGACTATTGCCTTGATGCGTTGGTTTCAAATCCAGGGCTTAAGCGTTGTCGGGATGAAACCCGTTGCTGCGGGCTGCGAATGGCAAGATGGGATACTGAAAAATTCCGATGCACTACTGATGCAGCAATACGCATCCTTTCCCCTGGAATATGAGCAAATCAATCCTTATGCATTTGCAGCGGCAATGTCTCCACACTTGGCTTGTGGCAATGTTGAAGTGAGTGAGGAGGTTATCGTCGACGCATTTACCCGCTTACAAGCACTGGCCGATGTGGTGATAGTTGAGGGTGCGGGTGGCTGGTATTCGCCGTTGAGCGATGTTTTGGATAATGCTGGTCTCGTTCAAGTTTTACATTTGCCGGTGATTCTGGTGGTGGGCGTCAGGCTGGGTTGTATCAATCACGCGCGCTTAACGATGTCGGCCATACGCCAGGCCAATTTATCCTGCGCAGGCTGGGTTGCGGTGCATATCGATCAGGCTATGCCGGGCTTCGATGGCAATCTGGCTTTTCTACGCAAGGTCATAGACGCGCCTCTTTTGGGTGTTTTGCCGTTTTTGGCAGTTGCTGATTTTGATCTTTTAGCAACTAAATTGAATTTACCAAACTGGCAAAAACTTGATGTATATCAAAAAAAATGAGTAATAGATGTTCAAAATGACGGCTCCATTACAAAAACAACCAGGAGACGTTTTATGGCTTTAATTACTTGGACTGCGGCTCAGTATGGCACTAATGTCGGATTTGCCGACCAAGAACACCAAACCTTGTTCGGTTTGTTGAATAAACTGTACGATGAGGCTACTGGCGGCGCGGCGCGCGCTACGGTTGGCGCTTCGCTGGATGCATTGATTACCTATGTGGTCGATCACTTTGCTCACGAAGAAAGGGAAATGGTTGCTAAAGGCTTTGGCGGTTATGACCGTCACAAAGCGGAACATGAAGCTTTGATCGGTATCTGCGCGGATTTACAGAAAAAATTCCACGCGGGTGAAGCCGAAGTGACCGAGGACGTCGGTCAGTTGGTAAAAGGCTGGTTGGATAGCCACATTCCGAAATTCGACATGGCTTATTCGGATACGTTGAAGTAATGACCGCATAAATCTGTCTTTGCTAGACAACAAAAGGCTTGCGAGCAGCGATGCTCCCAAGCCTTTTTTACGTGTATTTTTTACAAACGGGAAAACCTCTTCTGGTTTGTGGGTGAGTCATGGGTTAAAATTGCCCAGTTAATTTATGATAATTATCAGTAAATGGAATTGTTCGTCCGTCAATGTCGGGCGACGATATTACGAAGATATAACGCATACAAGTTTATAACTACTAATGGGGAGGCTGCTCCGTGAAGAAAACAAAGCAACTGCTCGCTTGTCTGGTCTTGATGGCTTTGGGCCTGGAGACTGCGCATGCGGACTATACACTCAACCTGATGAAGGGCGTGACGCAACTCAGTAACGAGCTTTACGATTTGCACATGCTGATTCTGTGGATCTGTGTGTTTATTGGGATCGCGGTATTCGGCACTATGTTTTACTCGATTTATCATCATCGTAAATCAAAGGGTCATAAAGCCGAGCAGTTTCATGAGAATACGACTGTCGAGATTATCTGGACCATCATACCTACGTTGATTCTGGTAGGTATGGCAATTCCCGCAACCAAAGCCGTTATCGATCTGGACAAGGTGCAGGATTCCGAGATGAGTATCAAAGTCACCGGTAAACAATGGTATTGGGAGTACGAGTACCTGGATAACGGCGTGCATTTCGAGAGCCATTTAGATGAGGCTAGCGAGAAAACCCATCGGGTCAGCAGTATGGATCCACGTAACGTCCCCAATTACTTGCTGAACGTTGACAAACCTTTGGTGGTACCGGTCGGTAAGAAAATCCGTTTTCTGTTTACTGCTGCCGACGTGATTCACTCCTGGTGGGTTCCTGATCTGGGCTGGAAAAAAGATGCTAACCCCGGCTTCGTTAACGAAGCTTGGACTTCTGTCGACAAGCCCGGTACTTATCGCGGTCAATGCACCGAGTTATGCGGACGCGACCACGGTTTTATGCCGGTGGTGGTGATTGCTATGGAACAGGATCAATACGATGCCTGGGTGAAAGCCACTTTGGATAAACAAAACCAAGCGCCTGACTTGAGTGATGAAACCCGTAATACTTTGATGGCAAAAGGCGAGTCTGTTTATCTGAAAAACTGCGTGGCTTGCCACCAAATTGATGGCGACGGTATCTCCGGTTGGTTCCCCGCGTTGCGAGATAGTGCCAAAGTCACAGGCAATATGGATCAGCTGATTGGTTTTATTCAGGCAGGTACCAGCAAAATGCCGGCGTTCAAAAAATTGCCGGACGACGAGTTGGCTCAGCTGATTACTTACATCAGAAACGCACCGGCATTGGGTAATAACGTGGGTGATGAGATTCAGCCTAATAAAATCACACCCAAATGGGACGATGATGAGTAATTCACTGATTTTCGCAATGAACTCATTTTCTAATTTTTGCTGAGGTATAAAGTATGACTGCTGTCGTAGCTGAACATGATGATCATCACGATCACCACGATCACGGCCCTGAGAAGGGCATTTTACGGTGGATATTTACCACCAACCACAAAGATATAGGCACCTTGTATCTGGTATTCGGTCTGATAATGTTTTTTGTCGGCGGTACCATGGCCTTGATCATTCGTTCCGAATTGTTCGAGCCGGGCTTGCAATTTGTCGATCCCAATTTCTTTAACTCGATGACCACCATGCACGCCTTGGTGATGGTATTCGGCGCGGTAATGCCGGCATTCGTGGGTTTGGCCAACTGGATGATACCGATGATGATCGGTGCGCCGGATATGGCTTTACCACGGATGAACAACATGAGCTTCTGGCTGTTGGTCGCTGGCGTGTTGATGTTAGCCAGCACTTTGTTCATGGAAGGCGGCGCGCCTGCGGGTGGTTGGACTTTGTATCCGCCCTTGGTGCTGCAAACCGGTAAGGCTTTCCCGTTTGCCATTTTTTCGGTGCATTTATTGGGTATCTCTTCGATCATGGGCGCAATCAACGTGATAGCCACCATTTTCAACATGCGTGCTCCCGCCATGAGCTTGATGAAGATGCCTTTGTTCGTCTGGACTTGGCTGATCACCGCGTTCTTGCTGATCGCGATCATGCCGGTATTTGCTGGTGCGGTCACCATGTTGTTGACAGATAAATTCTTCGATACGAGCTTCTTTGATGCGGCTGGCGGCGGTGATCCTGTCTTATATCAGCACATTTTCTGGTTCTTCGGTCACCCTGAAGTGTATGTGATGATTCTGCCGACTTTCGGTGTGGCCTCTACCATCATTCCGGTGTTTGCCCGTAAACCACTGTTTGGTTATGCCTCGATGGTGTATGCAACCGGTGCCATTGCGTTCCTGTCATTCATCGTTTGGGCTCACCACATGTTTACCGTGGGCATGCCAGTTGCCGGTGAGTTGTACTTTATGTACGCCACCATGCTGATCGCGATTCCGACCGGCGTGAAGGTGTTCAACTGGACTGCCACTATGTGGAAAGGTGCCATGACTTTCGAAACACCTATGTTGTTTTCGATTGCGTTCGTGGTGCTGTTTACCATGGGTGGCTTCACCGGTTTGATGATGTCGGTGGCACCTGTGGATTTCCAATACCACGACACTTATTTCATTGTTGCCCACTTCCATTACACCTTGGTACCTGCGTCCATTTTCATCCTGATGGCTGCCGGTTATTTCTGGTTGCCTAAATGGACCGGCAATATGTACAACGAGAAAATCGGCAGACTGCATTTTTGGTTATCGGCCATCTCCGTGAACATCTTGTTTTTTCCGCAGCATTTCTTAGGATTGGCTGGTATGCCGCGCCGTATCCCGGATTATGCGATTCAATTTGCGGATTGGAATATGGTGTCCAGTATTGGCGCGTTCATCTACGGTTTTAGCCAATTGTTGTTCGTCTATATCGTCATCGATACCATCCGTGGTGGAACAGGCGAGAAAGTGAGCGATGAGGTCTGGGAAGATGCAAGCAAGCATGGTTTGGAATGGACCTTGCCATCCCCAGTGCCTTATCACACGTTTGCAACACCACCTGAGACTATTCCAACCGAGCATTTTTAACGCATGAAATGAGTGAATGAGATACGCCACGCCTGTGGGTGTGGTGTGTCAGGTAATGATATGGACACAAAAAAGAAAAACATTTTGACGGCTTTGGTGCTGGTTGCGATTGCCTTGACTATTTACGTATTTGCGGTTCTTAAGGCCATCTCGCAATGAGCGAGGATATTGGGCAAAAAAATGCCAAGCTGGTCCGTAAGCTGGCGTTGATTGCGATGGCCATGTTTGGTTTCGGTTATGCCTTGGTGCCGCTTTATGATGTGCTCTGTGATTTGACCGGTTTAAACGGCAAGGTTGCAGGTGAAGCAGTAAACGAAGTTGAGTATGTGGTGGATAAGAATAGGGAAGTGACTGTGGAGTTTCTCACGTCCTTAAACGAGTCAACGCCCATGTTGTTTCGCTCCGAAGTCAAAAGTATGACAGTGCATCCTGGCGAATATTACACGGTTAACTTTTATGCCAAAAATAACACTGATAAGCCAATGATTGCGCAAGCCATTCCCAGTATTACGCCGGGTTTGGCCGCAGAGTTTTTTAAAAAGACCCAGTGTTTTTGCTTTACCGAACAAACCTTTACAGCTAACGAAGAAAAAACCATGCCGGTCCGTTTCGTTGTAGAACCCAAGTTACCCGAACGCTATAAGACCGTCACGCTTGCATACACTTTTTTTGATAACACTAACATCAGTAAAAAATAGAGGGGAAGGATATGTCTACACACGATAGTTATTACATACCGCATAAAGCCGTGTGGCCGGTCATGGCTACCGGCGGCTTGATGATGACGCTGGCGGGGTTTGCCAATCATCTGAACGGTTCGTCGATAGGTCCTGGCATGATGATGACAGGTTTCGTGATATTTTTGGTAATGCTGGGTTTGTGGTTTGCGCTGCAGTCCACCGAGAGCGAATCCGGTATGTACAATCATGGCGTCGGTATTTCTTATCGGATGGGCATGATGTGGTTCATTTTTTCCGAAGTCATGTTCTTCGCGGTGTTCTTCGGTGCTTTGTGGTATGCCCGCAATATCTCGATACCGCATCTGGGCGAAAGCGGCATGATAAGCGGTCCCGGTCGCTCGACCCATGACGTGTTGTGGCCGGCTTTTGAAGCTGTATGGCCAACCAATGGTCCGGGTAAAGTCGGTGGCGATTTCGAGCCGATGGGCGCCTTCGGTTTACCGTTCCTGAATACTCTGCTGTTGTTGTCTAGCGGCGTTACCTGCACCTGGGCGCATCACGGCTTGTTGGCAAAAAGTCGCGATCAACTGATAAAAGGTTTGATCGCTACTGTCGGTTTGGGCTTTTTATTCGTGGCATTTCAAGCAACCGAGTATTACGAAGCCTACCATGAAATGGGTTTGACCCTGGGTTCAGGTATTTACGGTTCAACCTTCTTCATGTTGACCGGTTTCCACGGTTTCCACGTTTGCGTCGGCGCGATTATTTTATCGGTGGTATTGTTCAGAAGTTGGAAAGGCCATTTCACCCCGGAAAACCACTTTGCTTTCGAAGCGGCCGCCTGGTATTGGCATTTTGTCGACGTGGTCTGGTTGGGTCTGTTCGTATTTGTTTACTTGATGTAACAGCCGTTAGTCATGCCGGAAAAAGCGCGGTCTTTGCGGATCGCGCTTTTTTTTTGTCGATTCTTAAGGGTTTGAGGTTGCTGTCGGCTGGTTTTGATTGGCATGCATGCGCGCGCCAATGCCGTGAGGTTGAATCATGCCGCTGGCGTACGCGATGAACAGGAGGATAAACAAAGCCAGCGAAAGACCGATGCGCATGGTCAATGCCTTAGCGGTTTTCGCGGAATCCTTGTCTTCCTTGTGTCTGACAATATGAAACAGCGCGGAACCAAGACTAATGACGATGGCCAGGAATGCGACGATAGTGAGCGTTTTGATGAGCATGGCGGCGACAATAAATAAAAACCTGCATTCTCGGTGATTCGGGTACGCTTGCCAATAGCACATATCCACACAGGAGCTTACACCTATGATCAAATTTAGTACGTGGGGTATCGAATTTCGCTGTTCGTTACTGGCATTGAGCGGATATTTGCTGTTATTCGGCTTATTGTGCAGCTTGGGATTTTGGCAGTTGGGACGCGGCGAACAGAAGACGGTTTTACTGGCGCAGCAACAAGCGGCTGCCAATGCTGAGGCCTTGGATTTGGGCCGGCAAACCGAAATCGATAAAGATGTTTTACGTTATCGACCCGTTTTAGTGACTGGTCATTACGATGTCAGTCATCAGGTTTTGGTTGATAACCAGATTCTAAACGGCAAACCCGGTTATCTGGTATTGACACCGTTTTTGCCCGATGGCGGCATGCCTAGCATATTAGTTAACCGCGGCTGGGTCGCGTTGGGTGCCTCGCGTGAAGTGTTGCCGGATATCGGTATCAGCGTGGCCGCCCAGCAAGTGCAGGGCAGAATCAACCATTTTCCCGAGCCTGGTATCAAATTAAAGGGGGCGGAAATTCCTGGAGAAACTTGGCCGGTCAGAGTGCAAATTGTCGATAGCAAGCTCTTGGCAGACAAACTGGGCTACGCCTTGGCCGATTATCAGATTGAACTGGATCCGGCTCAGCCCGAGGGCTATCAGCGGCAATGGAAGATTGCTGTCGCAATCCCGCCTGAAAAACATAGGGCCTATGCAGTACAATGGTTTGGATTGGCGCTGACCTTAACAGCCCTATTTATTTGGATCAGTAGTCGAAAAATACACCGTGGAAAATCAATTTAAAAAAAACCGCATTACCATCTTAGTGATATTTGCTATGTCCATCGTTCCCTTTGGATTTGCATTTTTTTTGGCGAAAAATCCTGATATCGTCAAGCTAGGCACCAATAATGGCGTACTAATCAACCCGCCGCAAGTGACGTCAGCCGAAGAGTTTTCCGGGTACGATACATTCTCCGCGCAAAACATGCAGGAGTTGAAGGGCCACTGGGTATTGGTCAATCCGGTGACCAAGGATTGCGAGGAAACGTGTCGGGATGCCTTGTATAAATCTCATCAACTGACATTAATGATGGGTAAGGATATTGCCCGGATTCGTCGTTTGGCGGTGCTGTTTGACAAAACTTATCAGCTGCCGGCCGAATGGCGCGACGATGGTCGTTTATTAAAAGCCTTGCCGGCCGCCTCATTGCAGGAAAAATTAACACAATTAAGCGCGCAGCCCTTGCCGGAAGGCATGCTGATAATCATGGATCCATTGGGGAACCTGATGATGCAATATGCCCCAGGTTACGATCCTTACCAAGTAAAAAGCGACTTAAACAAGTTACTCAGAATTTCACAAATCGGTTAGAAATATGTTCAGAAAATTGACCCTGTGCTGCGCGTTTTTGGCGTTGCTAGTTATTGTTGTCGGCGCCTACGTTCGACTAACCCACGCCGGTTTGGGCTGTCCGGATTGGCCTGGCTGTTACGGCAAGGCTTTCGTCAGCGACAGCGCGGAATTTAAAGCCGAAGCCGCCGCAGCATTTCCGCAATACGCCGTAGATACCGCAAAAGCCTGGAAAGAGATGGCCCACCGCTACTTAGCTGGTGGCTTGGCAGTGTTGGTATTGATCTGGTTTGGACTGGCGTGGAAGGAAAAACCGCGTTCGCCTGCGGTGATGCTGACTGCATTGGTAATGTTATTGATTGTTGGCCAAGCCGGTTTAGGCATGTGGGCGGTTACCTCGGGCACTCGGCCTGGCGTGGTGACGGCACATCTATTATTGGGTTTTTTCACGTTTTGGACTTTAGGCTGGAGTTATTTGCGTCTTAATCCGGTCGCCGAGTTAAGGCAGGTTCGTTCCGGGCCTGTAATATTGACCGGTTTGGCGATGCTGGTATTGCTGGTGCAGATTGTGTTGGGCGGCTGGGTCAGTAGCAATTATGCCGGATTAGCGTGTAGCGATTTTCCGCGTTGTAATGGTGAATGGTTACCAGGGGCCGATTATCTGAGCATTTTGGATCTGTTCAGAGATAACGGTCTTTCGGCCGACGCGAAAATGGCAATCCAAGCGCTGCATCGGGTCTTGGCGGCATTTACTTTTGTGGTCCTCAGCGCCTTGATGTTGTCCGCTACGTCGGAACGTTACCCAAAACCGGTGCGTTTGGCAGGGAATATCCTGAGTCTCCTGTTATTGGTGCAGATCTTACTAGGGATTTTTAGCGTCAAATACCAGCTGCCGTTGGCATTGGCTGTTGCGCATAACGCGGTAGCGGCCGTGCTGATGTTGCCCTTGTTGGGAATTTTGTTTTACAGCCGTTACAGCCCAGGAGTCGAGGATAAAAGCCTAACCCTCGAAGCCGCCGAGAAGGTTCCAGCCGAACAGGTGCCTGTAGTAGAAGTACCGCAGGTCAGCAGTGACGGTTCCTTATATTTGCGTTTAACTACCCAGCTGAAAAAGACCAGAATGGGTCTAGGCGGGGTGTTGAGCAGTTTGGCATTCGGGCATAAAGCGGTTACTAAGGAGTTGTTGGCGGACATCGAAGCCCAGTTGTTGATGGCTGATTTGGGTATCGAAACCACCACGCAATTGATCAAACAGCTGACCGATAGTTTGGAACGCGATCAGCTCAGCGATGGCCAAGTATTGAGCCAAACCTTGAAGCAAAATTTATTAGCCATGCTGGAACCCTGCAGTTTGCCGCTGCGAATTCCGCAGCAGGATGGGCCGTTCGTGATTCTGGTGGTCGGTGTTAACGGTGCAGGCAAGACGACCTCGATTGGTAAACTGGCCAAACGCTTGCAACAACAAGGCCATAGCGTGATGTTGGCGGCAGGCGATACCTTTAGGGCGGCGGCGGTCGAGCAGTTGCAAGCCTGGGGCGAGCGTAACGATATACAAGTGGTGGCGCAGCACACCGGGGCCGATTCCGCCTCGGTTATTTTCGATGCCTTGCAATCAGCTAAAGCTAAAGGGATAGATGTGTTGATCGCCGATACCGCCGGCCGATTGCATACCAAGTCCAACCTGATGGACGAATTGAAAAAAATCAAACGTATCATGACCAAGCTGGACGAGTCCGCGCCGCACGAAGTGTTACTGATACTGGATGCCGGCACCGGGCAGAATGCCTTGTCGCAGGCTAAACTATTCAACGAAGCAGTGGAACTGACCGGTATCGCGTTAACCAAGCTGGACGGTACCGCCAAGGGCGGCATTATTTTCGCGCTAGCCAATCAACTGCATATTCCCATTCGTTTTATCGGCGTGGGCGAGCAGATCGATGATTTACAGGATTTCAATGCGCAAAATTTTGTCGATGCCTTATTTGTTCAAGAATGAAGTGTAACAGACTGATCCCATGTTGAGATTTGAACACGTAAGTAAACGCTATCCCGACGCCGGCGAGGCCTTGATCGACGTCAGCTTTCACTTGCAACGCGGCGAAATGGCATTTTTAACCGGCCGTTCCGGCGCGGGCAAGAGTACCTTGCTGAAGTTGATCGCGATGATGGAGCAATGTACGCGCGGTAGCGTTTCGCTGGACGGTCAAGACATTAGTCGTATCGGCGAGCGGAAAATACCCTATATGCGCCGCAATTTGGGCCTGATTTTTCAGGATTACAAGCTGCTAAATGATAGAACCGTGTTTGACAACGTGGCCTTGCCTTTGGTGGTCTCGGGTTACAACCATCAAGAAGTGGCGCGGCGAGTGCGGGCGTCTTTGGATAAAGTGGGTTTATTGGGTAAGGAAAAGAAACATCCCTTGGCCCTATCCGGTGGGGAGCAACAGCGCGTGGGTATCGCCCGAGCGATTGTCAACAAGCCCAAATTAATTCTGGCCGACGAGCCGACCGGTAACCTGGACCCCGATCTGTCCGCCGAAGTAATGTTCATGTTCGAGCAATTCAAACAAGTCGGAGTGACGGTGTTGATTGCCAGCCACAATATAGAGTTGATTAATCATCTCGGCCATCGAGTGTTGACGCTCGATAAAGGTCATTTGATAGCGAGTTGACGATGAAACAGAATCACCGCAAACAAAGCGGCAGCAGGTTGGGGGAGTTATTCCATGCCTATTTACTTAATCACGCGCATGGTCTGTTTTCCAGCCTGGGCCGATTAAGTCGCACGCCTTTTACCTCTGCTATGACTATCCTGGTACTGGCGATCGCCATTTCCCTGGCCAGCAGCTTTTATATCGTCGTGGCCAACATCCAGCAGTTGACGGGTAATCTAGAGTCCAGCAATCAGATGTCCTTGTTTTTGCATGACAACATTAGCGATGCGGCCGGGCAGAAACTCGCCGAGCAAATACAGCAAAACGGTAGTGTCATGGAAGTTAAATTCATCAGTAAGAAACAAGCGCTGGAGGAGTTTAAAGCCAATAGCGGATTCAGCGATGCCTTGAATGCGCTGGAACGCAATCCATTACCGAGTGTGATTCAAGTAGTGCCGAAAAACGCGCTGGAAAACAACGAAGACATCGAGAAATTGATGGCCGATTTTAAACAATTCCCGCAAGTCGATTTCGTGCAAGTCGATATGCAATGGGTGGCGCGCTTGCAAACCATCATGTTGATTGCCAGCCGCGGCGTGATGCTGGTTAGCCTATTACTGGGATTTGCGGTGACTTTTATTACCGGCAATACCATTAGGCTGGAGCTGCAAAATC
Organism: Methylomonas albis; assembly: GCF_014850955.1. Lineage (NCBI taxonomy): Bacteria > Pseudomonadati > Pseudomonadota > Gammaproteobacteria > Methylococcales > Methylococcaceae > Methylomonas > Methylomonas albis. Next base: position 2,986,054 of record NZ_JACXSS010000001.1, on the reverse strand, counting down.
GCCAGGATGAAGTGTTTATTTCCAAATTGGTTGGCGCTACCCATGCGTTTATCCAGCGTCCGTTTTTGTACACCGGTTTTTGGCTGGGTTTTATCTCGGGTTTTCTGGGCTGGCTGATCATGACGATCATGCTATTGATCTTGGAAACGCCGGTAGAGAAGCTATCGACTTTGTATAACAGTTCGTTCGATTTACTGTTTTTGAGTTTCTCAGAGTTTATTTTGCTACTGATGATCTCGTCAGTATTGGCAGTACTCGGTTCCTGGGCCGTGTTGCATTATCAACTGCGTCAACTCAAACCCCAATAAAGTCGTGAAATTCTGGGAAACGAAAACCCTGACGCAAATGAGCACGGAAGAGTGGGAATCGCTGTGCGATAACTGCGGTAAGTGTTGTTTGAACAAGCTGGAAGACGAAGACACCGGCGAAATCGCTTTTACCAGCGTGGCTTGCGATTTGATCGATCTGGAAACCTGCCGCTGCACCCATTACAGCGAACGCTGCACATTGGTGCCGGAGTGTATCGATTTGAAGCAGCATGATTTTGCTGAGTACAACTGGTTGCCTTCGACCTGTGCGTATCGCTTATTAACCGATGGCGAATCTTTACCCAGCTGGCATCCCTTGCTGACCGGCACTAGCGAATCGGTGAAAGACGCGGGAATATCTATTGGCAGTTATGCCATCAAAGAGTCGCAAGTTATCGATATGGAAGACCACATTATCGAATGGTTGCAACCTTGAGTAGGGGCAGGTTGGGCCGCCGGTAACCCTGGTTTTCCGGCGACGTCAAATTTGAAGCGTGCGGGATTGCTTATCCTTTGCCAGGCAACATTCCTACAGTGCCTGGCTTAATCCGTTTGCAACTAACCACTACATCTTCCTGACGGCATTTGGCTTCCTGTGGATTGCTACAGGTATCGCAAGCCGTGTTACCCGCGCTTTTTATCTCGTCAACATGCCAACCGTAACCTTGGGATTGGCAGAATTTCTTGCTGAATCTGTCGATATTGTAGCTTTTGGCAGCATTTTCCTTCGCTTTGCTCTCTACTTGGCAGTGCTCGGGTGCCAGAGTGTTCGCCATTATGTCGCGATAAATATATTCGGTAGCTTGGACGGGGCTGGTCAACAATAAAGAGGCTAACAGGGTGCCGATAAAAGTTATTTTCATCATATTAATCCTCGCGGTTGCTGATGACGCGGATATTCATTAAGCGATTTTCTTCGGCAATTTGATCCTTGATGGGCGCAAATTTGTCGTTTTCGCTCATTTTGACTGCCAAGATGGCGCCAACGACCACCGCAGTAGCCAACACCACATACAACACGAAGTTATCTTTTTCTTGTTTTACTTCTGTCATGGTTTTACCTCTTGAAATAGTATATCGGTCAGTGCCCCACCGAATTTGAAATGAAAAACCTGTTCGCCCCGTATCAGGGCCGGCACTGATTTGATGTCAATCGACGCGATTTTTTCGATACTAATTGCGTGCCCGCTTCGCCGAGCAAGATCGAATTTTTCGCTGACCGGATTGAATACATCAGCCAGGAATTGCGTTACACCTCCATATGAGGAGTTCCGGTCTGAAAAAGACTGAATTAGGCATTGCCGACCCGCTCTTTGGTAGCGAATCGAAACAATAAAAGAAACGAGCGAGCTTGTCAAACAAATATCGTATCAACATCATGAGTTTGAGGGTTTTTGCGCATACAGCCCCCGCAAATAACGCTGAGGTTTTGCGCGATTAGCGAATAGTGCAAGCGTGCCTAGTGCGGTTCGGCTCGATCAATAAGTGGGGCTTTATGTGAAAAGTCTGGCAATAGGAAGGCTTATTGGAGATAGAATATCTGCCCGGTTGAAATTAGCGATTAAGCTGGTACTCTTCAGCCTTACTTGCTTTTGTCTTACTACATTACTTACAGAACAGAAAGATCTCATATGCAAACATTAACTAGAAAAATTAAAAAACATGTGACTTTGATTCTTTTGAGTGCATTGCTTCCGGCTCTCAACCCGGCTTGGGCGGAGTCCGATAAGCAGCTCCAGGAAAAAACTCTCAAAGCGCGGGAAATGAGCCATCAGAAAACCATGGATCATTCCGCTCATTTAAATCAGGCGGATGAAACAGAAGGCTTTCGTGGGGTTTTTTATGGCTATCTGCCGTGTAAAGAAAAAGATTGCGATGGTTTCAAAATGACCTTGTCTTTGAAACAAAAGAACAATTACTTATTGGTAACCCAATACGCAAAATCCTCTTCTCGAGAGTTTTACGAAAAAGGTAAGTACGAGTGGGATGACAAAACCCACATACTGTCGTTAACCTCCAATAAAAACGATCTGAATCGCAAATTTAGTATTAAAGACGAAGGGACGTTGATTCAGCTGAATAGCGATGGCACGCCCATGCTTGGCGACCAGGACGACTACACGCTGGCAAGAAGTGATAAATCCAAATCTAGGGAAGTGCACATTCACTAGGGAATGCTAGCATAGAGTGAGTTCTCGCTGATACGGTGCAAAGCGCTAGCCGGTATGCTATTTCAAGCCGGCTAGTGGACAAGATTTAGAGTATTCGACGTAAAAGTCGGGTGTAGTTAACGGCTGTTTTCTGACAACGCATCTTCGACTATTAGCCTTGCTTAGATAGCGGATTCGGTCAAATAGTCGTTTTTCAACTTCACGTAATGTTTGGCTGAATATTCCAGAAAGTTTTTTTCAGAGTCGGTCAAGGCGCGCATTTGTTTGGCGGGTGTGCCGACATATAAAAAACCGCCTTCCAGCTTTTTGCCAGGCGGCACCAACGCACCGGCACCCAACATCACATAATCCCCCAGCTCGGCATCGTCCATCACAATCGCACCTATGCCGATAAGGCAATAATCGCCTATCGTACAGGCATGCACGACGGCTCGATGGCCGATAGTGACGCCTTTGCCGATTGTTAAGGGATGGCCTTGCGGCGAATAGTCGCCGGCGTGGGAGACGTGCAATACCGAGCCGTCCTGAACGTTAGTACCGGCGCCGATGGTGATGGTTTCCACATCGCCGCGTATCACCGTGCTTGGCCACACCGAGACATCGTCACCGATTTTCACATCACCGATCACGACCGCTGCTTCGTCGATATACACGTTGTTGCCGACCTTAGGTTGTTTGCCTTTATATCTTCTGATTGCCACCACAACTCCTGTTTTTTGCCATACTTAAACCGCGATGTTACGCAATTAATCAATTCTTCTCCAGTCCAGCGAGGGTCATAATGGCATTTATAGACGGTATCAAACGGCAACTACGTTCGGTTATCGAATGGGAAAATCCCGACCCCTATCTGTTGCTGGCGCAATGGACTGAAAACGGCGACGAAATCAAAAATGCCTCCAAATTAATCGTCGGTCCGGGGCAGGGCTGTATTTTCGTCTATCAGGGCCAGGTCAAGGCGATTATCGAAGAACAATGTATGATCAATTTAGAGACCGATAACGTACCGTTTTGGACCACAATCAAGAAATTCATGCAGTTTTTCGAGAGCGAGCATAAGGTAGGGATTTATTTCTTCCGTAAAACCAAGATTCTCGATCAGAAATGGGGCACCACCTCGCCAATTAAATATCAGGACCCCAAATATCATTTCCCGGTCGCTTTAAAAGCTTACGGCAACTACAGCTATCAGATCGCCGATCCCGGAGATTTTTTCGTCAATATCGTCGGCAGCAATAACCAGATGCGTATAGACGATTTTCGCAACATTCTTTCCGCGCGGATCATCAATCCCATTTCGGATTATCTGGCGGAATGTCAGCATAGTTTTGCCGACATCGACGCCAACCGCGACGAAATAGCCCGAGGCATAGCCATCAAACTGGCCATCGTGTTTCGTAAACTGGGTTTTAGTATTAGCGATTTTCGTATCGAAGGTACTGATTTTGATGAAGATACCTTGCGCCGCATTAATCGTATTGCCGATCTGACCGCTGAAGCGCAAGCCGCGCAAGCGGTGGGTCTGGATTATGCCAAGGTGCAACAGCTGGATGCCTTACGCGACGCCGCTCGCAATGAAGGCGGCGGCGCCGGGCTTGGTATGGGAATGGGCGCCGGCATCGGGCTGGGGCAAAGCATGGCGCAATCGTTGGGTGCGGCGACCAATCAGGCCGTTGCTGATAGCAATCAAACTGTCGCCAAACTGACCGAATTGAAGCAGCTATTCGAAGCGCAGTTGATAACCGAGGCTGAATACGCCGCCAAGAAACAACAAATATTGGACAAGTTTTAGCATGGCCAACTGCAGCAGTTGTTCCGCACCCTTACCCGCCAACACGCAATATTGCAGTTATTGCGGGGTCCGCAATGACATTGATCTGTTAGGCAAGCATGACTATCAAGTCATCGATGCCACCAGCGAGCGAGTTTGTCCGGAATGTGAAAAAAGCCTGCAAACCATAAGTCTGGATGCCGCCGGTGCCTTGCATATCGAGCGTTGCGCCAACTGCTATGGCTTGTTTTTCGATCCCGGTGAAATAGAAACCTTGCTGGATAGCGCGGTAGCGCCGGTGGTGACTGTCAATTTGGAGTTGCTGAGCAACATCAACCAAGACCGCTATCCGAAAAATGCCACCGTAAAATACCTTAAATGCCCGGTGTGCCAGGTGTTAATGAATCGGGTGATCTACGGCTATCGCAGCGGTGTGATTATCGACCAATGCAGAAGCCATGGCATTTGGTTGGACGGCGGACAAATCAGTCATCTGCTGGAGTGGAAAAAGGCCGGCGGCCAAATTTTGAATCAGCAAAAAATCGCCGCCAAACAAGAAAAAGCCAGCTCCGAGCAATTCAAAAAAGCCTTTCGAAAAGACTATTCCCGGCCGCAACAAAGCTATGGCGAACAAAGCGTTGATAGCGATTTAGTGGCGTCGGTAGCTGAAGTGATATTCAAGATTTTTGAATAATGCATATTCCTTATTAAGCCTGCCACCCGGTCCGATTGAACACCGCACTGGGTTCGATGGGAACGGGTTAGTTATTATTGAGAACGGCTGAGTTTTCAATCGAACCTGATATTGGCATATCTTTAAAAACGGGGGCGATTCCAGAATAGGTGCCAACAATAGAATGCGAAAAATTACTCAGAAGAAACCGATGATTCCTGTACTAGATGACTTGCTCAACGATGGCCGGCTAACGCGGTTGTTTTCTGCAGATGATCACCACTGCGCACTGCAACTTTGGGTTTTGCAAATCAAATCCAAACAGTCGATTGAAAATCGTATCGTCTACGGTCGCCTACTTCCCTACAGCTATTCCAGTGAAGAGTGGTCCTTCAGTGACAACGATAAACTTCATCCCTTGGGGCAAGCCAAAGCGAAGATTACCCGCCTCAATCTTTATATCAAAAGTATCTACTGCGAAGACCTTCTTCGGCAGTTGAGCGCCGGACGAACCATCTCGGAAATCAGCGATAAACTGGCGCTCAAACTCTCGGCCAAATTAAGAAGACTGTTCGGAAACCTTGCACTCGCTGCAGATGAGTTAGTTTATCGGCCCGTTGCATATTTGTTTAACCGTGACGCACATGACCAACACGGACTCTCCAGTCCACATGGCGGAGCCGGCGCCCTCAGTGCTTCGATCACACAAGCCAATAAAGGGGCACTGTTCTGTCTAGGCCAAGACTATGACTTGGGTTTGACTGCATTGGTGGTCGAGCACCTTAGTGAAGATACTGGCTTGGAGTTTGGTGGTGTCGATGCCGCCCGATTTGGTGACCTGGAACTACTAGTTTTTCCGGCGCTGGACAACCTGGAACGGCCCTTATTGAACGTGAACTGGGCCGATGACTCGTTCGCCCTAATTGTTCGATTTAGTCCGATGCAGTTGCCTTATTTCAGCAGTTTCCAGTTCCGCCTGTGCATCACAAACGATAGCCAAGTCGTCTACTCAAGCATCGCTAAAGCGGAACCTGATGCGGAAAACATGTTTGACTGCAAATTCGAGCTGGACGAATCAATGCAGGCGATAGCCGACAGCACCGAGTTAGAGATATTCGGTTTCCGTGGTGATAATTCCCGTACAGGCACCCTATGTTGCAGGTGGCGCGTATATTATTTTCGAGAAATCCACTCTCAGGGGCATGTGGTAGGCCATGGGGCTAGTCCGGTTAAATTTGACTGGCTGGAAAAAACCACGCAGTCGCGCGATCCTGCACGGGTAAAGGCGGCTTTAACGATCAATCACGGTAATCTCGGATATAGCAACCTTATCGGCAGGCGTAACGATCCTTGGGCTCCAGCCAACCGCGATCTCGCATCCCTTTTTGCGCGACTCCATCCGCCGAAATCGGAGTGTCGGTTTTTTCTTCGCTGGGGGCAAAGCGACGGCGAGGGACTGCTGCAATTTGTAGAGTGGTTCAGGGCGCTGCTGACCAAATATCAGCAGTATCAGATGGTCATTTTCGATCCCTATTTCGAGGATGTCGGCTTGGGTCTGTTGTTTATCTGTGCGTCAGAGAAGGCCGACTATATCGTCTTCAGATCCTTGCCTAAACCAACCAGGGAAGATAAACCCATGCGGCGGAAATCAGACAATACTGCTCGGGATGGAATTAACAACTTACTGGCAAACTGCGAGCAAAACAGCCAACAAATGAAACGAGTGAAATTGCGCATTTACGGGTTAAAGGAAGGTCGACTGCATGATCGCTATATCCTGATCATGGGACAAGATAGCTTGCCGGTCGCAGGTTTCCATCTATCCAACTCGTTTCAGAAAGCCGCCGAAAATTACCCCTTATTGGTTACCCCGATTCCTTCCGATGTTCTGCTGAAAGTCGAGCAATACAAGTCCGAATTGTTGGAGGAAGCAGCAATAGCCTTGCAGCCTGCAGGCAAGACCACGAATCCCAGTATGAAGCTTCTCTTCGACTCCGAGGCATCGCCTACTGCTCGACCACGCTACGAACCGCTTCGTTTCCTCGAGAAGACCCAAGCAGGTAACGTATTAAGCGCATGGACTGGAGAATTGTCGCTACAAGGATTAAGCGGTGATTTGTTGAAGGAGAGGATGGCGTTGTTGGGTTTGCTCACAGATAATTCGCTCACACTGCCCGAGACCACAGGGCTGAAAAATTGCCTAGATCAGCAGGCAGATGATATCGCGGACTTTACGACAACTTGGGAAGTGCTCGGCAATATGCTTGCGCATTCGCGATTTGGGGACTATCGCTTTCCTGAACTCGAATCCGAACGTAAATTTAAGAAATTTCTATCACAGTTCCTTCAGGTATCGTTTGACAGTGCGCTTGACGAGCTGGATAGGGAATTAGCCGTGATTGATGCAAAATTCTTTCGAGAATCACTAACGGCACTGTTACATAGCCCCTATCACCTACATCATTTATCCCACCCAACAAAATACACAGCTTTAACTTGGCCGGAGTTCTTCGCCATTAAATTTCTATGGTGGTGCGCCCCAAACGCTCTGCTGGCAATCGCCGAAGTCCAAATGGCCGGCGTACCAGATGAGCCGCAGGGCTCGGACGCGATGCGGTTGTCACTATTGAGCCAGATCGTCGGCGAAATTTCACTATCGGCACAGTTTGAAATCAGCGAAGTACAACGGAGCCTTCTCGTTCGCAGCAACAATGGATTACTGCAATGGATGGGGCTAAATGCGATTGAAATAGAGCTGGAAAAGCCGGGAGGGCTTGCTAAAGTGCTTAATTTGGTCGCTGGCTTTACCTATCCGGAACGGGTAAGAACGCTAGGCTGGATGATTAACCATGCGGCAAAGAATGACAAGAAGGCTGAAATCTACAAAGGTTTAGTCCATGCGCTGCACGCGACTCTGCCGGAGAGCGTCCTAGCAGATGAACTAAAATGCCTGATCGACTCCATGCGCGGGCATATGCACCAACTTGCCTGGGCCGAGCCTTGGCTATTCCAGGATGTGGTATTTCCCTTATTGCAGAACGACCGCGTCAACACTGATGACGTCTGTGAAATCTGGGTTCAGGAGCTAAATGGCATGCTGGAACCACTACAGAAGGATCTACCTATTTTGTTTAACCGAGCGCGCGAAGGACAGATGACCAACATAGCCGCCTTCCTTTTCGCGTATAGCTGCCACGAGCAGCAGAAGGTCAGCTTAAAGTCGATGCAGGCGATCTTGAAGAAGCAACGGCAGATTGTGCAACAGCCTCTTGCTAGCACTTCGAGCTGGACACGTTGGGACACCTCTCTCACGATCTCGCTTTGGATATTGGCTTTTAGCAGATGGGCCGAATTCTACCTGCGCCAACGCGGCATGAATGACGGCGAATTGGAGCGATTGTCGCGGGACGCCAAAGAGGTAGTGATAGTCAGGCATATGGAGGAATGGTCTTCAGGGGGCGCTGGTCAACAGGGTGAGCTGGCTGCATTTCTCGACGAGGTGGAACAACTCCTGAAGTCAAGCGAGCATTAGTCGAACAGGGTAGCCATGGCGAACCTGTTAATGAATTTTCAATTGGAATACCTTACAAGATACGAAGTGCGGGCACCTAAATTTGGATTTTGAAACGAACTAGGTAATTTGACATCATTGGCAGGGCCCTAGGATGTACTGAACAGCGTGAAGCGCATCCGCTGCGAAACCTTGGAAACGAAACGTAAGCGAGTAAAGGTTGTGTAGTCCCCGGAAGCCGTAGCGCCGGGCGGTTTTTCGATTAGAAAAACTGCAAGGCATCGCGGTACGGCGTCGAATCATGCGAGAGCCAAGGCTTTGATCCCCTTGTTGGGTCAAAGCCGAGGTGACGCGGACGGCCAAGGCCGCCGAAGGCAATCACCGTGACGGTGTAGGCGTGATTATTCACTCAGGGATGGTGAATAATCTTTACCGCCGGAAGCCGACACACGCCGATATACCAAGCTTTTAGCGTATTAATGATCACCCTTAACGATCATGAAAACACCGGGTTACCCCAGCAAATGAAAGCCGTGTGACGATGACTTTCACCGTAGCGTTTAGAAAAACTTTACCGAAATTAATCATCTGCATGCCGGCGTGATAAGCCTATGATCAATGCGCTGACAATGACCATGACTGCAAGCGCTACGCATGCCCACATAAAAGGATTAACGTAGCCAATAATGATGGTGCAGCCGATGAGAAAAAAACCGAGCAGGCTAAATTGCCAACCAATGTGATAGCCATCCAGCATGGTGGACAATCCCAAAATCAGTAAAATCACCAGGTCTGCGCTGAGCCCTTGCAGTTGCCCTGATTTATTCAATAAAGAAGCGGCACCGACCGCGATAATCGTATGAAACCAATGCATCGCTTGCGACTTGAGAATATCGCCAAAATCGACGTCTTTGCGCTTGGTTTGCAACCAGGAAACGAACACCGACAACACTCCAAACACGAATACCATCAAAAGCCAATAGCCATAGCCATCGTCTGGGGAAAAATCAGTGATGAAAATGCCCCCAAGCGATAACAGGATAAGCAGAACAAAAACGCTACCCTCTATCCAAAAATGGCGTTTGCTTGAGGTTTCATCTGTCAGTATTTCATCGTCATACATGTTTGTAGTTCCTGATCTTGGTCTGGTGAATGGATGGTTTATTTGTCGATTAGACAAGCTGTTCTCGACCCAGTTAAAAAAGAGGCATATTCATTAAAAAATGCACTCCGATGCTGCCTAAATAGCCCAGTGCGATGATCGGAGCCCATTTTAAGTGGATCATGAAGGTGTATACGCCTTTGGCTTGTCCCATTAACGCCACGCCTGCCGCAGAGCCGACCGATAACAAGCTGCCGCCGACCCGGGCTGTCAGTGTCACCAATAACCATTGACCTTCCGACATTTCCGGATGCATGGCCAGGATTGCGAACATCACCGGGATGTTGTCGATCAAGGCCGAAATGACGCCCACCAGGATGTTGGCTGGCGTGGCACCGAGTTCACCATAAAGAAACTCGGATAAATGATGTAAGTAGCCGAGGAAATTCATACCGCCAACGCATAGCACAACACCATAAAAAAACAGTAGGGTATCCCACTCCATCCGTGCCAAATGATGGAAAACATCAAAGCGCAAACTATCCCCATCGGCGGCATTTGCTATTTCTTCGCCAGACATGGGGTCGAGACCTAATTCCGGTTCGTCGCGGTGAGTGATGTGCAGGAAATAGCCAAACAATTGCAGATAGGTTAAGCCGGCCATCATACCGACAGCAGCCGGCATCTGCAGGCTGTTTTGAAAGCCGACTGCCGTCAATACGGTGAGCAGGAATAACAAGACGATACGTTTAGCGCCTCGCCGCGTGACAACTTGGGCATGAATTGGTGCAGGCTGGGTTTGGGGAATGGCAAAGTGCATGATGGCAGCGGGAATCAGGAAGTTAACCACCGACGGCACGAATAACTTGAAAAACGCCCAGAATTCGATAATGCCTTTTTGCCAGACCATCAATGTGGTGATGTCGCCAAACGGGCAAAACGCACCACCCGCATTGGCTGCCACCACGGTATTGACGCAGGATATACCGACGAACTTGGGATTATCCTTCCCGACCGCCATGACGACTGCGCACATCAGCATGGCGGTCGTCATATTGTTGGATACCGAGGAGATGAAAAACGCCAGGATGCCGGTCACCCAAAACAGTTGGCGATAACTCAAGCCCTTGTTAACCAGCCAAGCCCGGAGGCTATCGAAAACTCGCCGCTCTTCCATGGCATTTATGTAAGCAATGGAGACGATCAGGAATAGCAATAATTCGCCATAGTCCAGGACATCGTGCCGAATCGCTGCCTCCGCTAAGGACGATAGTCCTCGATCCTTGTAGATCAGGGCAATGGCCACCCAAATCAGCGCTGCCGCCGCCATCATCGGCTTAGATTTACGCAGTTCGAGAACTTCTTCGAGCACCACGAACACATACGCCACAGCAAATAAGCCGATACACAGATAACCGACCCAATGTCCACTCAAGTCCAGGGATTGAGATACAGTCTCTGACAACACACTGGTTGGCAATAAAAATAGTCCGGCACCTGTTAATGAGCCGAGCAAAACCTTGTTTAAGTCTTTCATACAATTTTCCATCTCAGTATCACGTCCCAAGTTCATATTCCAACAGTATCACTGTTGTTGTATCTGTCGGGTTGGCCTAAATGTTCATACTTTCCTTTTGTGGGAGGGCGATTTTTTAGGTAGAGGATTAATGGGCAACATCGCCGCCTCGTCATCCTTGATTTTCATTTCTTTGACAAGTACGTCCAGATTCTTGGCAAGAGACTTGAGAACATTCTCCGGTAAGTCAAATAACGCGTGTTGCAATATGCCCTGAGGCGGCGTCGGCACTTGGTTTAGTAATTCAATACCATCCTGAGTCAAGGTCACCGTGACGACCCGCTGGTCCTCACTAACGCGTTCCCGCATGATCAATCCTTTTTTGGCCAATTTATCGAGCATATTGCTGGCGGTGGAATGATGAATCGACATCGCTTTGGCCAACTCGGTGACCTTCAATCCAGGCGTTTTTGACAATTCCCAAAGTGCCCAGAGTTGAGCGCTGGTGACCCCGCAATGCGTTTCAACCCATTGGGAATGTTGTTGAACGGCCTTAAAAATCAAGCGAAATTGTTTCAAGACCTCATAAGGCCATTGTTTGGAACTGTCGGTTTTGCTGGTTTGCAGTGCGGTTTTGTCCATTTCGTTACGATTTAAACGCGGCAAAATTGCCATTAAAAAAAACATCATTATCCACCAAAGAGCTAATGTGGTCAGGATGATTCCAACTGTCTGAGCGCTGTTATTTGGTTACTGGCTACAATACAATTCATGGGAAAACACAATGACACCTGCGCTCGTTTTTATATGTTGATGCAAACATTGTTTGCATCAACATTATGCAGTTATTATAATGCCCTCGGCAAGTCTAAGAACGGATCAACTGTTGTGAAGAGGCTTGATGTGGTTTCAAAAATTGAACATACGTTGAAATTTCTGTCACTTAGCTTGCCCACTTACTTACTGAGTTGGCGCCAACCAAATAGACAACACATCTATTACGCGCTTGCCCAAGTTCCTTCTGTTCCCGTAGCAATACTGACAAAGCAATATAGAATCCGAAACTACAATGTTTTCAAAAAATCACATGAGACGGCTTATCCACTGGGTGTGCCTCGCCTCGCTATTGTCGCTGGCATCCTGTTGCGGTCAACACGATGCAGTCCCTATCGATCAATCTTCATCGACGACAGCATAGAGCCCGACAAATTTGTGCCAGTGTCTGGAATATCACCTTGGCTGCAGGGACAAGCTGAGTAGGGATTGTCAAAAACCGTGGTGTCAACTGCGGGGCCGCAAATGACCAGGAATAACGTATGAAATTGAAATATCGTCACCGAGTGGTCAAGAGAAAGAAATCCAGTCCAATCAATCATCCCCGCGAGGTGAACGCTTGCACGACCGTGGTCATACCGGCTTTGAACGAAGCCAAACGTATTCAGGAAGTGGTGGCATACGCGTTGGCCGATCCGGCAACGGCCGAAGTGATTGTTGTCGACGATAGCTCCATAGACAACACAGCGATTTTGGCGCAACAGGCCGGCGCCCAGGTGCTGACTAGCAGTATGCTTGGCAAAGGTGCCTCCATGCGCGACGGTGTGGCGGCAGCCAGCCATGATCTGATCGTTTACCTGGATGGTGATCTGAGCAATTTGCGCCCCCGCATTGTCACCAGCCTTTGTTTGCCGCTGCTGAATAAGCGGGCGGACTTTGTCAAAGCCCGCTTCGGACGTGGTGGTGGCCGGGTGACGGAACTCACCGCCAAACCGATGCTAAAGGTCTTTTTTCCCGAACTAGCGTATCTATCCCAACCGCTGGGGGGCATCATCGCTGCGCGCAAATGCCTGCTGCAAACGCTAAGTTTCGAAGATGGTTATGGCGTGGATGCAGGGTTATTGCTTGATGCTCATTTAGCCGGTGCCCACCTGGCAGAAGTCGATATCGGCTCGTTAGAACATGATAGCCAGCCGCTGCAAGACTTATCGCTGATGGCCAATGAGGTCAGTCGTGTCATTTTCAACCGCGCCAAACTTGCCGGGCGGCTGCACGTGGAGCAGGTGATAGCTATGTACGAAAGCCAACGCCAAGTCGCGGCTAGCATTGACTATGTTCTGACCCAGCGCAAGGGGCGGCGTGCCCTGGTTTTGCTGGACATGGACGGCACCATAACGCCCTCGCGATTTGCGCTGGAGTTGGCACGCAATACCGGAAATGAAACGGCACTGATGCAATTGCTGGATACGCCCCACGATGATGCCATAAGCCGTAGCGAGCAGATAGCCGAGTTGTTCCGGTTTGTTCACAAGCAGCAATTCGAATATGTGGCACGGACACTGGAAATTCGCCCAGGCGTCATCGAATTCGTCAAGCAGGCAAGGCGAGCCGGTTTCATGGTCGGGGTAGTCAGTGACAGCTACTTCGTTGCCGCCGATATCATGAGGCGTCGCATATTTGCCGATTTCGCCTTGGCTCATACCTTGACCTTCGATGGTGACGTCTGCAATGGGCAACTTCAAATCAATCCGACTTTCTTGCCTGACGAAAGTGATGCAGTGACTTCCATTTGTAAAAGCAATGTTTTGCGTTGCTTCTTGACTGATAAAACACTGCCCCCTGTCGAACTGATCTGGGCGGTCGGCGATAACCTAAATGACCTGGAAATGTTGCGGCGAGCGGACAATGCCTTCGTCATTGACCCGAAGTCGCCCAAACTACTTGAGGAGCCTGGCATCACGCTAATCGATGAATTTAAGGAATTAGTAGAGTTGTTGATTTATGAAGCGTCGGAAAGTATCGAATCTTAATGGCAACCGAGTTCAGTCATTGTAAATGGCATACCTAGTATCGAGACTACTCGGGCAGTCCAAACATCCCCAAAGCCTTTGGCGTTTATATGAACACCATCCGTTATGTTGATGTGCTTTTTCTTATCAGCTTGTTAAACATCTCAGGTTGCGAGCAACTCGATCCCGAGCAGGTAGCTCGATCAAAGCGGCTTGCTGAAATTACCAAGCAGAAAGGGCTGCTTTGTACTAAGTCCCGTCTGTATACAATCAGCTCTGAAAATTTAACCCGAAGTATCCGCGGACACGATTTTGAAACGGATCCTAATAGAATGTCTTGCTCGGACATGTATTATCACAATCAGGATCGAGTGGCTCGACACCCTAATACTCTCAAATAGGCGACTAAATATCCGCTTGCGATGTTGGTCCGCCCCCTGGCTAAACCATTGGCTATACGCTGTCGAAGACAATAGTCTCAGCAATACAAATGATTAGGATAGGTGATGTTTTATAGCAATATGTGCATACAAACATTGTTTGCTTCAACATTGAGTCATCACTAGAATGCTAATGGCCTGATAGATTTCTGATGCTCCTCAATGTAACTAAACAAGCCAGGACTATCTAAAACAGTAGCCGCCACTTCAGTTCATCTGCTAAGTCCGAGGCCGAATTAACGGCTAGAGGGAATTGCTTTATGTGTCGTGCACCCTATAAACGTAAACTCCCTACCTAGCGCCGGAGAAAGTTGTTGAAATGTGACTTATCAGAAAGCCAACCCGTGTCAGCAGTGGAGCTTAACCGGCAGCGGAACCGTTTAATCCCCCAAGCAATCGTGCTCGGCTTATTGACCGGCGGAACCTCGCTAGCATTTCATTTTGCGATGAATAGCGCCGAAGCATTTCGACACAAATTTTTAGACTTATCCCATCAGAATAGCCACCTTGGCGTGGGCATGATTCTGGGATTCGCGCTAGTATCGGTCATTGTCTCAGCTGGATTAGTCAGGCAATTTGCCCCCGAATCAAGTGGTAGCGGCATCCCTCATATTAAGGGTGTACTGCTCGGGCACCGACACTTCCGCTGGTTGAGGGTACTCATTACCAAGTTTTTCAGCATGGTGATTGGCAGCATTGGCGGCCTGGTGGTTGGCCGCGCTGGCCCCTGTGTGCACATGGGCAGTTCGATAGGGCAAGGGCTAGCCGATAGTTGGCCTAAAGATGGTAAGCACTATCATACAATTTTAATCGCTGCCGGCGGTGGTGCGGGCCTCACGGCAGCATTTAATGCCCCACTTTCCGGCGTAACATTTGTACTGGAAGAACTTGAAAGGCGCTGTTCGTCGCTCGAATTCATTACCGCCGCCATTGCCTGCCTCACCGCGGACATGGTGTGCCGCGTAGCGCTTGGGCAACAACCGGTCTTCCATTTCACCCATGTCGCTGCTGCGCCGCTTAACCAGCTCATTGCATTTGTGCCTTTGGGCTTGTTATCAGCTCTATTGGGTAGTTTGTTTACCCATACCTTACTGTGGGGACAGCGCTTGATCACTCTGCAGGCTTGGCCAAAATTGCTCTGGTGGCTACTATTGGCTAGCGGGTTGACTACCACAGCTTGGTATGCCCCACAGTTATTGGGCGGTGGGCATGATTTCGTGAACAATATTCTCGTCGGTCAAGAACTTACATTGCAGACCATCGGCTTGTTCTTTATCAGTCGATTCGTGCTGACGATTGGCAGTTCCTGCTCGGGGGCGGCCGGGGGAATTTTTATGCCGATCCTGGTATTGGGCGCACTGTTGGGTTGGGGCGTCGGCGTGGCCACACAATTGTTTTTTCCCGAATTAAACGTAGATCCCAGATTATTTGCCGTTGTCGGAATGGCGGCGTATTTTAGCGGGGTGGTGCAAGCACCACTAACGGGTATCGTGTTAATCATCGAGATGACCGGCGATTACGCCTTGATTTTGCCGCTATTCATCGCCTGTTTTACTGCATTACTAATCGCGAATTGGTTGGGATGTCCGCCCGTTTATGCAGCGTTGTTAGATAAGGATTTGCAAAAAGAACGGGTTCAGTAAATGGTGCATTGAAAACGCTCCATATTCACATTGCCAACTCAAACCATCAGGAGACAGTTATGGAATCTTACCGAATAGCGTTATTTGTCATCGCCTTGGTGGCGGCTTTCGCGCCCTTGCTGGCCAGATTACCGACTCGCTTCCGTATGCCGGTGGTGGTAGTGGAAATGCTTTTGGGAATGCTGATTGGCCCGCATATTTTCAATTGGGTAGCCCCAGACGGTTTAGTGGGCATGTTGGGCGAGCTAGGCCTGACGTTTTTGCTGTTTATGGTTGGCATGGAAATCAATCTCGGCGAAATTCACGGCAAACCCTTAACACTGGCCATTGGCGGCTGGTTTCTGTCGTTTACAGTCGCCATGGCGTGCATGTTTTTTGTGCGTGCCATCGGCCTGATTCAGGCTCCACCCTTATTGGCTGCCGTGGCATTGTCGACCACTGCTCTTGGAATATTGGCCCCAATCCTGCGTGACGACGGCATGTTGAATACGGACTTTGGCAAGCTGCTTCTCTCTGCCGCGGCGATGGGAGAATTCGGCCCGCTGATGGTGGTTTCCTTAATGATCATCCCAACCCATAGTACTTTTTTGCATACTGTGTTCATCGTTGCCTTCGTAGGGATTACTTTTGTGATTGCGGATACGGCTATCAACGCGCGATCTTCTTCTATCATCAATCTCCTGTCCCAAACCATGCAAAGTAGTGGCCAATTGCCGGTGAGAATCTGCATTGCGCTCCAAGCTTTATTAGTGGTTTTGGCCGGCGAATTCGGATTGAATGTGGTGATCGGCGCATTCGCGGCCGGCATGGTGGTCAGTCTTGCCAGCCAAGGTGACAATGGTGTGATTCTGCGTCAGAAGTTGGATGCCATCGGCTATGGCTTCTTAATTCCTATTTTTTTCATCGTTTCCGGTATGAAATTTGATGTCAGTGCGCTTTGGGCAAATCCATTGGTGCCCATTCAGATTATCTGTTTATTGGGGCTGCTGATTTTGATTCGCGGCGTACCGGTACTGCTTTACCACAAGGTGCTTTCACCCTCTGATCGACTACCTTTTGCCCTTTATTCCGCCACCGGCCTACCCATGATTGTCGTCATTACCGAGCTGGGGGCTTCGTCCGGCCTGATGTCGCCGGATCGCGCCGCAGTTCTGGTCAGTGCTGCGATGATTTCCGTTCTGCTGTTTCCCATCCTTGCCGAAAGGATAAGAGCGCAATCGTAACGTTGTCTGCGAATGCAATCCGTTACAGTAAACGTTAATTAACCACGCCAACAACGTCTTGTTCCGCTTGGTTTTCGGAGATGGCATTAACCGTGCGCCTGGGCCGCTTCAGATTTCGGCCTAAGGTTGCTTTTTGCATGGCGTCGATGACTGTGGGATTGGGCGAAAAATAGTCCGGCGTATTCCATTGACTCCACTTGTGCTTGATCGTGTTGAAATCATCCGTAGCAATATTGGCAACATTGCTATTCTGCTCTGCGGTGTTGTACATGCCCCAATTATTGCGGCCTAACACCTTATAAGACCAGGTGGTCCAGTGGCTGCCCGACTCCGTAAATTGCTGAAGGCCGTAATTCCAGGATTCGGCATTGCCGAACAATGTGAACTCCCCTATAAAATGCGGTACGTTATATTCAGTACCCCATTTTTTCGCGTCCTGAATCCACCCGTCCACGGCATTCTTCATCACCATGAAGTCTTCATTGTTTTGCCATTGGTAATAGTGCAGAGAATAGACGACGTTCTCCCAGTTTTTTTCTTGAGGATTCGGCAGGGTATTCCACCACCAGATGGCTTCCATAATGATGATATGGTCGGGATCAATCGCCCGGATAGCGTGATACAGGCGATCGTATAGATTGACCACCTCGGACCCCATCCCGCCGGGAAAGGTCTCCGAGGGTTCATTTAGCAGGTCATAACCGGCTACACCGGCGTTGTCTTTAAAACGCATGGCAAGGGTTTCCCAAAATTCCACCAGTTGATTCTGATAGAGCGGGGTGGAATAAAGTAGCGTGCCGTTTTGCCGACCAGAATGATGTGCTCCGTTTTGTGAACCCGGCGCGCCATGCAGATCCAGGATGGTGTAAAGCCCGTATTCCCGAGCTTTGTTGACGGTCCATTCAATCCTGGATAAATCAATGGCACCTGTATCGTCCAGTCGCCAGTTGCCCCCGTCATCCATATGGTTAAGCGCGTATATGGGTAAGCGGATACAGTTGAGACCGGCGGCGGCGATGTTCTTGAAATCGGTTTCCGTGATCCATGAATCCCAGTAAGCGTGGTAGAGCTCCCAGACGGCATCCTTACCAAAACGCTTGTTAAGAATATTTCGTGCGTCCCATTCATTTGACGCACCGGCTAATGGCGACATCCACGGTTCATGCCCCCGCCAGCCGCCCAGATTGGTGCCGTAAAGATGAACCTCCTTGCCCATACCATGATTGTCTTTGATAGTCGCGCCATCCACTTTCAGAAAATCTGCAGCGGAACGACCTACAGGCGACCATAGCAGCAGCGTGCAGAGTAAGACAGAAATTTTCGGTAAGAGTGGGAGAAAAACAAGGTTCAGTTTCATAATCATCACTATAGCTTGGTGGGCTCCGTCCCTTGGGTTTTAACATCGAACAAGCGTCCGTTTATTCTCGAGCTAACGGTCAAAGCGTGGGCAACATAATCCGCATCATTCGCGATGTAACTCCAGATTTTACAGGCTATTCAGTCAATATACGCGGTCATGGTCAGTCAATGCCGGGTGATCTAATGATTATATTTCTGTCAACCAATAGAACTGATAACCCTGCAACACGATCCGCCTATCATATTGCGCCGGCTTGCCGCCGCTGTACAAATCGACGAATTGCCCAAAAGGATCGATGCCCCGACTCCTGAGCAGATATAAATCAAGGTATTGCGGGTTGGCGTCGAAATTGGCGACGACCAAAACGCGTTCCGATGGCCGGTCGTGATTGAAACGAATGAAGCACAGCAAATGCGGGTTATCGACCTCGACCAGTTCCCGGTTGTTGAAATCGGCGAACGCCGAGGTTTCCTTGCGGATTGCTATCATTTTTTTCATGGCATTAAACAAGCTATATTCAGTGGTGCCCAGTTTTTTTCGCAATTCCGCTCGGTCCCAGTTGATCTTGGGGCGATGTATCCAACGGTTGTCGTCGCTTTTGCCGGGGTCGTCGCGGTAGCCATAATCGTTAACGACGCTGAGCGCATCGCCGTTGTAAAGTAAGGGAATACCGCCAAAAGACAATATCAGGCTATGCAATAACAGAATCTTTTTGATCGCGGTATCGATCAAGCCCTGGTCATTCATTTCCTGACCCGCCTCCAGTCCCGCCAGGGACGCCAGCGAGCCACTGATACGGGCATCTCCGGTGGTTTCGTTACGCATGAACACCATCCCTCTGGCTGGCGACGCCTCGAACTGGCCGCTGAAATAATTGACTAGAAACTGCCGGTGCGCATAGGGATCGTATCCTGCGGCCAGGATGTCGTTGTCGTCAAAGCCAAAGCCTATATCATCGTGGCAGCGCACATAATTCAGCCAAGTGGCTCGTTCCAGTTTCGCCGGCAGGTTTTTGACGCCTTGATAAAGCAATTTGGTATTTTGCGTGGCTATGGCATCCCATAGTAAGGCCATCAAGGTAGCGTTGTAGGCGATTTCGCATTCCTTGGCGATGATCGCGTCCTCGCCGAAATATTTGATGACTTCGAGCGGCGTGACGATGGCTTCGGCGATGAATAGCACGCCCGGCGCGGTGACCTGACAGCAATCCTTCATCAGTTGCAGAATCAGATGGGCATTGCGTTCGTTCTGGCAGGAAGAACCGATTTTCTTCCACAGGAAGGCGACGGCATCCAGTCGCAGGATGTCCACCCCCTGATTCGCCCAGAACAGGATGATATCCAGCATTTCAATAAACACATCCGGATTGCTGTAATTCAAATCCCACTGATACTGCTGGAACACAGTCATCACCCATTTCTGCATCTTCTCATTCCAGGTAAAGTTGCCAGGGGCTGATTCCGGGAAGATTTGCGGCATGGTCTGCTCGAACATATCGGGAATTTCCCGATTGTCGAAAACAAAATAGTAATCTTGGTAACGCTTATCGCCCTCGACCGCCTTGGCGGCCCAGTCGTGTTCGTCGGAGGTATGATTCATGACGATGTCCAGCACCAGCAGGATATCGCGTTTCCTGAATTCCTCAGCCACCCATCGCAGATCATTCAAATCGCCCAACCTGTCGTCGATTTGCCGAAAATCGCTGACTGCATAGCCGCCGTCACTCTTGCCGGTCGGACACATCAGAATCGGCATGATATGCACCAAATTGATGCCAAGTTCCTGAAAGTACGAGATCTTGGTGGCCAGATCAGCCAGATTGTCCGCGAAACCATTGGTATACAGGGCCATGCCCACCCATTTCTGCGACAGAAACCAGTTGTGATCCTGTTCGCGTTCGATGTCGACCCGTTCCAACTCGGCGGATCGATCGATATAGCCCTTGGCCATGGTTTCCACCAGTCGCAGCATTTGCGGCTTGAAATCCTCGCGGTGACCATATAAGTTGAAAAACAGCGAATAAATCGCATAAAAATTAGCACCCAGCCGGGTGTAGAAGTGCCGAAGATCCTGGCGCCGAATCTCCGGCTTCAGATCATCCAGAATGGCGTTCAAGAGCGAGTGGGAAACTTGTTCGTACATGACCGTAACCTGTTCGAGTTAATGTGGCAACATGGCGTAACGAATGCGAAACTGGGATGGGCATTGGCGCCCATTGCGAGCTTAGTAGCCCCGCAGCAATTGTTGCATCATGCCGTTGTCTGCAAGACGCTTGAACTGTACGGTGCAGAAAACGGCCATACTGCGATCAATCTTCATGGGCCTCCATCATCCAGTACCGGGTTTCCGGAAGATAATGAGCGATGCCTTCGAGTATACCCGCACTGTAATTGCCGTTCATACCCAAAAAGCCGCCTCGCGCCAGATAAAAAGCCGCCTGGTTACTATTTTGCCTAATCAAGACTTGTGCCTGTTCGACAACAGCACGGTCGGCATTGGCGACCAGCACCGACGGTATCCGGCTGACAATCACCGGCAGATCGTTACCACTGTCGCCGGCAAATACTGTATTGCCGATATCGAAGCCCTGATGCTGCATCAAAAACTCGGCGGCATGCAACTTGGTGGCTCTGGCCGGTAACACATCCAGCAAACCGGTGTCGGTAGTCTCATCCACGCTGTAAATCAGACTTGCTGGCAGGCATTGCGCCTGTAGTCGGCTAGCCATTTCCTGGCGCAATACCTCAGTATCACACTGCACCGACAGATAATAACTAAGTTTGAAACGGTTTTGCTTTGCTTCTTCCTGCAAACGCAAGTTCGGTAAATCGTCGAATAAAGGCCGCAAATCCTCGGCCATCAGGCCGCGCCAGTCGGTGGCGATATCGTCTTCCCAAGTCGCCCAATGCTGCCATTCTGCTGCACCCGCTCGATAGATCGTGGTGCCGACGTCGCCGATCACCCAATCTGGTGCCGGCAAATCGTACTCGTGTATGGCTTCCGCGACCAGTTCGCGGTGCCTGCCGCTGACATAAGCCAACGTCACCTCGGGGCGCGCAACCAAACGCCGGAAAATATCGCGCGCACCCGGTGACTCAGGCTGGCGGCCGTTGGGTAGCAGAGTGCGGTCCAGGTCGGTACAAATTAGGATACGCGTCAGCATGACTCCGACGCTTTGTCAGAGATTGAAGAAATCATAGTGGTCGATGGCCTCAAGTATGCCCCAGGCATTTGACCGCTCGGCGAAATAGACTTGCTCCACCTCGGCTAAATTCGCCAGTTCCTCGCGATGGCGGTTGGCGACCACCACGCCCAGCGTATTGCCTGCCACCATGTCGCAATCGCCGCCGGAGCCGCCCGTCGCCAGGATGCGTTCCAAGGGAATATTCCATTGCCGGGCAACATATCGCAATGCCTGTCCTTTCGAGGCTCGCGCCGGTACGATGTCCAGAAAATGCCCAAATGACAGAGTGGGATTCACCGACAATTCCTTTTGACGCAACAAGGTCAGAATCTCGTCCATCGGCGGTGCACGTTCGCTGTCGTAATAATAAGAAATCTTGAAGCGACTTTGTTCTTGCTTGGGTTGCGGTGTCAAACCGGGCAGGCCACTGAGAACACGGCGCAGCACCTGTGGGGTCCACAGATGATCGATATGATAGCTCCAGGCAATATCGGCAATCAGTTGCGACGTGAAATAGACTTCGGTGCCCAGGCTGGTGATCAAAATATCCGGCTTTGGAATCCGCTTTTGCTTCAAAATCGCCAAAACTGCATCCAGCCGGCGTCCGGTAGCGATACCGAACAGACACTTTCGCCGCTTCTCTCTGATCAAGTTGACGAATTTTGCCAATCCCTCGTCATCCCCTAAGAGCGTGTTGTCCATCGCCGTAAAAATCGCTTGCCGCCGCAGCCGGCCCACTTTTCCGACCGGCGGCGTTTTCGGCAGACGTTCGAAATGTTGCAACAGCGGCTGCAGTTTTTGTAGATAGGCTTGGGTATGCGCCTCCCAGGAATAATAGCGGGCGACATTCCGCAGTCCGTTGGCGGACAGTGTCCGCCAGTGCTCCGGATTTTCTAGTATGCTCAGTAAGGCCTCCACAATCGCGGTTTTGTCCAGCGGGTCCACTAACAACCCGTTACGGCAGTTGCCGATGATGTCGACCGGGCCACCGTTTTCGGTGGCCACCAGCGGCAGGCCGCTGGCGGCCGCTTCCAGCAGCGTCAGTCCAAACGGTTCGGTGAGGGCGGGATTGATAAAAATCCCCTTGGCTGCCGCCGCCAGACGATAAATCTCCGCGACCTCGTCCGCACTGTGGTGCTTGGGTAACGCAACCCGGCCGTACAGATCATAACAATCCATCACCAGCAACAATTCGGTCAACACGCCTTGCGCTCCGTCGTTCATTTCCCGGATGTCGTCGCGGTTGCCGGCGACGATCACCAGGTTGGCGATAGCCTGCAAACGCGGCGATTCGCCGTAGGCTTCCAATAAGGTGACAATGTTTTTGCGTTCGTCGGGTCGCGACAAGGCCAAAATCATCGGCTTATTCGGGTCATACAAGAATTTATTAAGTGATATGGCAAACGTGGAAGCAGCCGTCTTGGCGCTGGGCGGGTAAAATTGCTCCAGATCTGTGCCGGGCGGAATGACCGCCATCTTCTCCGGGGTGTAGTAATCGTAAAGTTCGTATTGGTCTTCGATTTCGTTGCGGGTACTGGTGATGATCAACTCGGCATTGCTCAGCGTATCTTCTTCCGCATCGATGCGCCGGGAAATGTGATAACGCTGCTCGATTTCCTCCATTGCCAGGCCCAGCGCCAACAACCTACGGCACTTGTCCCGCCCCAAGGAATGGCCAGTATGAATCAAGGGCAAACCTGTCAAATGCGCCAGCCGCACCCCCACATAGCCGGCGTCGGCATAATGGCTGTGCAACACATCCGGCCAGCGTGGCTGAAGATGCAGCCAACTCAAAAGATTGTCCGCGAAGCTGTCCAGATGATCCCAAAGCTCTTCCTTGCGGATGTAGCCTTCCGGACCGGCATCGATACGCACGATCTGCGCGTTTTCCGCCAATGCTTCGACGGCTTCGGCGTAATCGTCGCTGACGTCGCTGTCGACGATGCGTCGGGTAACCAAATCCACACGTTCGACCAGGGGCTGCTTTGCCAAAGCTTTGGCCAGCTCCACCACATATTTGGTCTGCCCGCCGGTATCGGCGTCGCGGCCCAATTCTAAATCACGCCCACGTATCAGCCCGTGTATGCTGATCAAGACGATGTGCAGGCGTCCGGTATCTCCGTGTTCTAGCATGGTTCGCTCCGTGGACGACGTTGGTTTGCCGCGTCGACCTAGGTTAATACCGCTAAGAAATAGAGCAATCGACTTATTTCACGTAGCGGTAAAAACCTTTTAATAACATGGGCGCAAACAGGGTGGTCATGGCTATGACAATAATCAGCGCCGCGTAAACTTCGTTGACCATAATACCTGATGTGCGGCCGAGTTCGGCAAAAATCAGGCCGACTTCGCCGCGTGGAACCATGGCAATACCGATAGCCAGGCGCTCAGTCCAAGGTCCGCGCAGCACTAAGGCACCCAGCATTTTACCGAGTATAGCCACAGCCAACAGGCTGGCGGAAAACCACCAAATGAACGGCGAGGCCCAATCGATTTCACGCAGATTCAGCGAAAGCCCGACCATCACGAAAAATATCGGCACGAATAATTGGATGATAGGCCGCATCTGAGCTTCGATACGTCCGGTAAAATCCGGGTCTTCATGCAAAGCCATAGCAAAAGGCAGAAAAAAGCGCCGTGACAGCGCTAGTCCCGCGGCAAACCCGCCCAACAATTCCGGGGCGCCCATTTCGTGGGCTAACCAGGCGAAAAACAGCACAAGAGAGACAATCAGCGTGGGGATGAGTCCGTCGGTCTGGCTGATTTTGGCAAATTGCCGGATCAGCAAGGAAATAGCTTTAGCAAACAACGGCGCCAAAACAAAGAACATGGCGATAAAGCCGATGACTTGCAGGGCATTGGCTGTGTTGATTTGTCCGACCTGCGAAAAATCGTACAGTACGGCCAGCAGCACGACGCCGAGTATGTCGTCAATCACCGCCGCGCCCAATACCACCTGTGCTTCCCGGCTGTGCTGACGTTTTAAATCGGTAAGCACGCGGACCGTAATACCGATACTGGTGGCAGTCAGCGTACCGCCGATGAATAGCGATTCCAGCAAGTTAAGATCAAACAGCCAATGGCTGAGACTGAAACCAAACACAAACGGCCACAAAAAACCGCTGACCGCGACAAACAAGGCTTGCCAACCGGATTTTGCTAGTTGGCGTATGTCGGTATCCAGCCCGACTTCAAACAACAGCAAAATGATGCCGATTTCCGCCAATAATTTGATGACCTGACTTGGTTCCATCCAACCCAGCAAACTGGGGCCAAGAATAACACCGGCCAACAGTTCGCCTACGACTGGTGGGCTTTTAAGCCGCGCGAACAATTCACCGAACAGCCGAGCCGTCAACAGAATGACCATCAGCTGCAAGAAAAACTGATGGACGGTTTGGGCTTCCATAAGTCGACAATACTTGTTAAATCTGTTGCTGGCTGTCGATTACTTTATCGGTCTCGGTATCGGGTGATATCGCTTCGACCGATTGAAGTGGTTCGGCATTGGGCACCTGCATGACGAGGTCAGACGAGATGTCGCCTGTGACGGGTCGTTGACTTATACACAACGCCGGAAGCGTCGCCAGCCCGATCAGCAATGGAAGGGGGATGGCTTGACTACCCCAACGATAATGACCGACAAAGTGATCCGAATCATGGCTGTAGTCGTATGCTGCTGAACGACTTACGGGTGAATGCTTCCAAGGTTTAGCATCCAACCAGACCATGACTTGACCGGCTAACAACATCAGGCCCAAGCCGCTCAAATTAACCAAAGCCACTTCCAGCCACGCATCGCGCCCTAAGCGATCCAGCCAGATGCCGGCCGCATATGAAAGCACCATGGAGCAGAGAAAAATGGGTAACGATTGTTGCCCCATCGTGACAATAGCGCGAGGCCATGCACCCATTAGCCATTGTGGGCGCCAGTTGCACAGCTGATGCATCAGATAAGCCAGCGCCAGTAGATGCAGCCAGCGCAATAAACCCAAATGGCTTTTGTCGAGCCAGGGTTCCAGTTTTGCGCGAAGTTCGGCCCAGAACAGGACGTGGCTATAAGTGGGCTCATGTCCCAATGGGATTGACACCAATACCAAGCCAATGCAGATTGCCGTCAACCAGCGTCTTGCGTTGATCCGCAACCAGCCGGCACCAACGGCATAACCGGTGAAAAACATCCATTGCCAATTGAATGGGTTGAAATACCAGGGGCGACCACTAACCGGGTCCGAGGTCAACTCCCAGCCGTAGTAAAAGCTTGCCCAATACAATCCTGCCGAACTACCTAAGGCCAGCGCGACATGCACACGCGATAAGGCCCAAAATATCGGTAGCCAGACCATCATCACCAGATACATCGGCAGAATGTCAAAATACTTGGGCACATAAGTCAAGGTGAACAAGTCGTAGAGCGCTTGCTGGGTTGCGTCGAAAAAATAGGCGATATTCAGTCGTTGAATATCGTCCATTTCCGGCACCCAGCGATTACCGATCACGCAAACTAGGGCCAGCAGCACGAATGAAGCCAAATGTGCGCTGTAAATTTGCACGCAGCGATGCAGGATGCGGACGAAGCCCAGCCACAGTCCTGAACGTTCGAAGCAACGACCATAGGCCAGCGCCGAAGCAAAGCCCGATAAGAACACGAACACTTCGGCGGCGTCGCTGAGGCCAAACCGTGAAGGGGTATACCAAAACCAGGGGTTATCCGGCATGTGGTTGATAAAAATCACCATCAGCGCTACACCTCTAAAAAAATCCAGCTGAATACTCCTGGTTTGTAGTAACGGGTCTAGCAAGCTCATAACGCCTCTATAGTGCGATAAAAACGATTAAGTTAATGCAGTATTTCAATGAAATTTTTCTATCGTAGCAACAACAGTGGCTTGCGACTATGCGTTAACATCTTTACGGTAACGCTGCCCAGTAGCCAGTCGTGAATACGGGTATGCCTGAACGTACCCATCTCGGTCAGATCAATGCCGTGCTGGTCTTGATAATCGCACAGCACCTGTTCAGGTTTGCCGATCAGCCTTTTAGCGATGACCTCGATACCGCCGGCCAGTCGCAGCTTGTTGGCGGCAACATCCAGCAATTGGCCTTTGCCTTCATCCTGGCTGACGCAAACCAGATGGCAGGTCAGACCTTTGTATAGCGGGCTAGCGGCGACCATTTCCAAGGCTTTCTCCGCGGCCTGGCTGCCGTCGTAGGCAAGCATGATGCGCTCGGGGGCTTTGAACTCGGCATTGACCACCAAAATCGGTTTGTGCAGCGAGCGGATGATGGACTCCAGCTTGGCGCCGATTTTATCCGCTTGGTTTTCGTGCACCTTGCCGCGCACGCCGATCACCAGTACCCTCAGTTCATTCTCCAGCTCGATCAGCGATTCGACCAGACTGCCGTGGCGTTGGTTGGTGATCGGGTCGAGAACGCCGGCTTGCATCGCTCGTTCCCGAGCCGCTTGCAGCAGCTGCTTACCTTGTTGCAGCCGCAGTTTGCTGCGTTGCTGTTCCAGTTGCGTCAGTTGGTCCAGCAAACGATCGCGGCTGTCGACGCCGATGTTGCCGGTGATGTCGGTCGAATGGGCGTGCTCCGGATGATGGTCGATGGTGTGCAGCAGTTTCAACGGCGCATCGACTTTTTGCGCGATCCAGGCCGCATAGTCGCAGACGGCGTCGGTTAAGGGTGAGCCGTCGATGCTGGCCAGTACCAGGTTTTGGATAGTATTCATCAATGGCCTCCCATGACTTTCTCAATTTCTTCGGGCCTATCGTGAACGCCGAAGCGGTCCACAATCGTGGCGGTTGCGGCGTTCATGCCGATGACTTCAAGCTCGGCGCCTTCGCGGCGAAATTTGATCACGACTTTATCCAGCGCGCCGACCGAAGTGAGGTCCCAGAAATGTGCGCGGGTCAGGTCGATCACCACGTTCTCCAGCGCCTCCTTGAAATCGAAGCTGGCGACAAACTTATCCGCCGAATTGAAGAACACCTGGCCGACGACCTTATAAATTCGTGTGCCGCCACTTTCATCCAATCCGGATTCGACGTACAGGAAATGACTGATCTTATTGGCGAAAAACAGGGAAGTCAGCAACACACCGACCAACACGCCCAGCGCCAGATTGTGCGTCCACACCACGACCACAACGGTCGCCAGCATAACGATGTTGGTCGATAAGGGATGCGTTTTCAGATTGAGAAGGGAGCGCCAACTAAAGGTGCCGATCGAAACCATGATCATCACGGCCACCAGGGCAGCCATGGGGATTTTGGAAATCCACTGATCCAGAAACACCACCATGATCAATAAAAACGTACCCGCCACCAAGGTGGACAAACGGCCGCGACCGCCGGATTTAACGTTGATCACCGACTGACCGATCATCGCGCAACCGGCCATGCCGCCCAGCAAACCAGCGCCGATGTTAGCCAGTCCCTGGCCTTTGCATTCGCGATTCTTATCGCTGCTGGTGTCGGTCAACTCATCGACGATGGTGGCGGTCATCAACGATTCCAGCAGACCGACCACGGACAACGGCAATGAATACGGCAGAATAATTTTCAGATTCACATAGTGCGCCGGAGTTTCGATTAATAGACCTGACCCGACTGGTGCGCGAATGTTGCATGGATTGGGTGCCAAGAGCATTGGATCGCAAAATTGAATTGGGTTTTGATGCACCGGATACCGTGGTGCAAATCAATGGTGATGATGTTCTGCTGAGGGAGTTGCTGGGCAATCTACTGGACAACGCCATCAGTTATGGCCAATCGGGCGGACACATCAATGTCACCATGAGTTCCGCGCCACATATCAAGCTGATCGTGGAAGACGATGGGGTGGGGATACCTAATAGCGAGCAAGACAAGATCTTCGAACGTTTTTATCGCGTGCCCGGTAGTCCGGGAGACGGCTGTGGACTAGGATTGCCTATCGTCAAAGAAATTGCCGATCTCCATGCGGCGCAAATCAAGATTGACAGCAGATTATCGAACCAACGGGGAACTCGGATCGAAATCGACTTTGTCGGACGTTAAATCCTCTATTCACTTTTACGGCCTTCATTTAACGAAGCGCTGAACAAATCGACCCCGCTCTTGCCCTCACTAGCACAAGTGGCTCTGACAGGCTCTCGGCAGCTGCTCCTGCGTTGCTCTAACTCCTGCATTCTCGCAGTCGATCACGAACGGAATCAAACACTTACCGTTCATTCTGAGATTGTCGAAGGATTTAATCAGCGTTTCCCTAAGCTAAGTGAAAGGTTATTGTAAGGTTGACTCACTAAAATCTTGCTGTCTGTGTACCTTGAGATTCGAGCCCATGTTTTCCTGTCGCCTTCCAAAACGCCGAATTTACCTAATTTATCTCGCCCTCAGCCTCTCGTTAGCGTCCGGTTGTGCGCACTATAAACCGGAAGAACCCATCGATCATTCGTCAACGACCGTTTAAGGCCTGGCAGGCATTAAATCGAGCGTCAATCCAGCCAATCACGGAAAAATGAAAATCAGCAAAATTTTGTTGCTAATGCTTTGTTTGGGCATGGCAGCCTGCAACACCGAAAAGCCGCCGACTCAAGTCGATACCCACGAGGTGATTCATCCCATCGTCAAGGACACCAGCTACAGCAGCGAGTATGTTGCCGAAATTCAGTCGGTACGCTATGTCGAAGTCAGGAGCAGAATCAAAGGGCATATCGAAAAAATTCATGTCGACGAGGGACAAGCGGTCAAAGAAGGGCAACTGTTATTCACCCTGAGTTTCATGGAATTCGAAAACAGGAGCGCCAGCATTTTTCGGTAAAGCTGAAATGGGTCCCATCCGATTTCAGCGCGAAAAATTTGCTGGCAGTTTATGCCTTCGGCGGCCCCGATTCGTCCGCGTCACCTCGTTTCGACCCAACAGGGGGTCGAAACATCGGCTCTCGCATGACTTGACGCCGTGTCGCGATGCCTTGCAGGTTTTCTCCGCTTCGCTGCGAAAACCCGCCCGGCGCTACGGCTATCGGGGACTAAAAATCTTCACTTCGCTTGCGCTCCGTTTCCAAGATTTTCAGCGAGAGCTGCAAAAGGCTAATGCGGCCCATAAAAGCGCTCAAGCCAATTTGAAAGCGGCGGAAGTTGAAGTGATAAATGTCAGTCGACTACTGGAAAAAAACATCGTGGCGGAAGGTGAACTCGCAATCGTTAAAGCCAAGGTCGAGGCACTGAAAGCCAATGTGGACGAAGCGGCGGCCAATAAAGAACAAGTCGCGTTGAACCTTTCCTTTGCGCAAATCAAAGCGCCGTTCAGCGGCTTCGTCAATCGGATTCCCAATAAAGTCGGCAGTTTGATTGCCGACGGCGATATGCTCACCTCGATTTCAGACAATCAGGAAGTATTTGCTTATTTCAATCTATCAGAAATCGATTACCTCAATTATGTTTCGGCAAACGATAAACAGACAGATAGCGTGAGCCTGAAACTGGCCAATCACGTCTTATATCCCCATGCCGGAAAAATCGAAATGATCGAAAGCGAGTTTGATCACAGCACCGGCAACATCGCCTTCAGAGCCCGGTTCGCTAATCCGGAAAGGCTGTTGAAGCATGGCTCCAATGGCAAAATCATCGTCAACAAGCCACTCAAACAGGCTTTGTTTGTGCCGCAGAAATCGACCTTTGAAGTACAGGACAAACTGTATGTGTATGTCGTTAACACGGATGGCGTACTTGAGCAGCGCAATATCGTACCGAAAATGCGCTTTCCTGATTTTTATGTGATCGAATCCGGTTTATCCGAGCATGACAGCATCGTCTATGAAGGCGTGGAAAGCATGAAGGATGGCGACAAGATACACGCAAAGCCCATCGATTTAGCGCAAGCCCTACCATCATCAAATTAAGGGAGCGGGAAGCGTCATGATGACTGCCAAATTCATCCATCGGCCGGTATTGTCGATCGTTATATCCATTTTGATTACCTTGCTAGGGCTGTTGTCGTTATTTCAACTGCCGGTTACTCAGTTTCCCGATATCGCCCCGCCCGAAGTCAATGTCACGACAAAATTCATCGGCGCCAATGCCGAAGCCTGCGTCAAGGCAGTCGTCACTCCGCTTGAGCGGGCCATCAACGGCGTACCGGGCATGGCCTATATGTCGTCGGTTTCCGGTAACGATGGCGTCAGCGTGATCCAGATTATTTTTAAAGCCGGCACCGACCCGGAAGTCGCCTCGGTCAACGTGCAAAACCGCGTGGCATCGGTGTTGGACGAACTGCCCGAAGAAGCGATCAAGTCGGGAGTCATCGTCGAGAAAGTGCAAAACAGCATGCTGCTGTACGTCAACATCCTCAGTAAAGACCCGACCTTGGATGAAAAATTTCTCTACAACTTTACCGACATCAATGTGTTGAGAGAGTTGAAACGCATCGAAGGGGTCGGTTTTGCCGACATTATGGGCTCACGGGAATATGCGATGCGGGTTTGGTTGAAGCCCGATAAGTTGCTGATGTATAACATTTCGCCTACCGAAGTCATTGAAAAACTAAGGGCGCAAAACGTCGAGGCCGCGCCGGGTAAAATCGGCGAAAGTTCGGGGCGAGACGCGCAAGCGTTGCAGTACATCTTGAAATACTCCGGCAAGCACAACACCCAGGAAGCCTATGAAAACATCGTGCTGAGCGGCAAGGAAGATGGTGAACTATTGCGCTTACGGGATGTTGCCGAAGTGGCGTTCGACTCGCAGGAC
The DNA here is from genome assembly GCF_014850955.1 of Methylomonas albis. Classification (NCBI taxonomy): domain Bacteria; kingdom Pseudomonadati; phylum Pseudomonadota; class Gammaproteobacteria; order Methylococcales; family Methylococcaceae; genus Methylomonas; species Methylomonas albis. The sequence goes on along the minus strand of NZ_JACXSS010000001.1, from coordinate 2,954,638 downwards.
TACGATGTTTTGTCCAAGGAAAACGGCCAACCTTCCGCCGCCATTATGCTGAAACAACGGCCCGGCAGTAATGCCAAGGAAGTCATCGCCAATATCAAAAAAACCATGACAGAAATCAAAGCCAACTCGTTTCCACCCGGCATGGATTACAGTTTGACTTACGACGTTTCCGAGTTTTTGGACGCCTCTATCCATGAAGTGATTAAAACCTTGATCGAGGCCTTTGTCTTGGTGGCCTTGGTGGTGTTTATCTTCCTACAGGACTTTCGCTCCACCCTAATCCCCATTCTGGCGGTACCGGTTTCGTTGGTCGGCACCTTTTTCTTTATGCAACTGATGGGGTTTTCCCTGAACCTGATTACCCTGTTTGCCCTGGTACTGGCTATCGGCATAGTCGTTGATAACGCCATCGTGGTCATTGAAGCTGTGCATGCCAAGATGGAACATTCGCATATCGGACCGATGAAAGCCACCGAACAAGCGATGCGCGAAATCAGCGGTGCAATTATTGCCATCACACTGGTCATGTCGGCGGTGTTTTTGCCGGTGTCATTTATGGACGGACCCAGCGGCATTTTTTACCGGCAATTCTCGCTAACCATGGCTTTCTCGATTGTGTTGTCCGGCATTACCGCGCTGTCATTGACGCCGGCACTTTGCGCCTTGCTGCTTAAAAGCCATCACCACTCCCAGCAAAAAGCCACCCGGTTACAAAAACTGTTTGGCGGATTTAATCACTGGTATGACGGACTGGCCGCCCGCTACAAGACACTGATCGGCGCCATTGCCAATCGCCGACTGATCACGTTTGCCATCTTGCTGGGGTTTTCCCTGGGCGCCGGCTTGATAGGCGCCAATGTGCCGACGGGTTTTATCCCCGAAGAGGATCAAGGCACCATTTACGCCAACATCACCACGCCTTCCGGCGCGACGCTGGAACGCACCGAAAAAGTGGTCGATGACGTGCAGAAAATCGCCGCCTCACTTGAAGTCGTCAACTCAGTATCAAGCTTGGCGGGATTCAGTGTGCTGTCGGACGGCAGTGGCGCGGTGTACGGCATGAATCTGATCAGCTTGAAAAACTGGGGCGAGCGAAGCGTCTCAGATAAGGAAGTCATTGGGGTATTGGAAGAAAAGACCCAGCATATCAAGGATGCCGGTATCGAGTTTTTCACGCCACCGCCGGTGCCGGGCTACGGCAATTCCAGCGGCTTTGAAATGCGCTTGTTGGATAAAACCGGCGGCAGTCTCGAACAATTGCAGAAAGTCGCCGACCTGTTTGTCGAGGAATTGAACAAACGACCGGAAATCGTCAATGCCTTTACTACCTTCAACGCGCGTTTCCCACAGTTTGTGCTGCATATCGACGGCGACAAGGCGGCACAAAAAGGCATCACCGCCGAAAATGCCATGAGCACCTTGCAAACCTTGATCGGCAGCGAATATGCGACCAACTTCATCCGTTTTGGTCAGATGTATAAAGTCATGGTGCAGGCGCTGCCGGAATACCGTGCACAGCCCGATGATCTGATGAAGTTGTATATCAAAAACGATGCCGGCAAGATGGTGCCGTTTTCCGCTTTTCTGCACATCGAAAAAGTCTATGGCCCCGAACAGGTGACGCGCTACAACATGTACACCTCGGCCATGGTCAACGGCCAACCGGCAGCGGGATATAGCAGTGGCCAAGCCATCGACGCCATCAAGGACGTGGCGGCGAAAAAACTGCCCAAAGGATTTGGCTACGATTGGGCCGGCTCGTCTCGGGATCAGGCCAATGCCGGTCATCAGGCCATTTATATTTTTATGATTTGTCTGTTGTTTGTTTATCTTCTGCTAGCAGCCCAATACGAAAGCTTTCTGTTGCCGATGCCGGTGATCTTGTCGTTGCCCATTGGTATATTCGGCGCGCTGTTCATGTTATGGATCATGGGCCTGGAAAACAATATCTACGCACAAATCGCCATGATTATGCTGATTGGTATTCTCGGCAAAAACGCCATTCTGATCATCGAATTTGCTAGCTTGCAACATCGACTCGGCAAGTCGCCGTATGCTGCGGCTATTGAAGGCGCCACCTTAAGGTTACGACCGATTTTAATGACCTCATTAGCCTTTATCGCGGGTCTGATTCCGTTGATGTTTGCCTCGGGCGCTGGAGAAATTGGTAACAATACCATCGGCTCGGCCGCCGCCGGAGGCATGCTATTTGGAACCTTTTTCGGCGTCATCGTGATTCCCGGCTTATATGTGGTATTTGCCGGCAAGGCCGACAATAATCATCTCGGCGGCAGAAAAGATGAAGTCCCATTCACTGAATCCCTGTGATCGCTCATGGAACCTAAAGTTTTTCACCCATTCGTTCTTTTCTTCGTGATCATGGGCTTTAGCGGGTGCGCAAATCTAAATACCGATTTGTCGATCCCGGAAAAGCCGCTTCCGGACAGCTTTAACGATAAACAAGTTAGCACCGCCGTAGCCAGCATTAACTGGCGAGATTATTTTGCCGATCCGCTGTTGCTCAAATTGCTGGATACAGCGGTCGGCAATAACCTCGATCTGCAAATGGCCTTGCAACGCATTGAAACCTCGCGTTCCAGCGTGAAATTGGCAAATGCCGCCATGCTGCCGCAAGTCAGTTTGAATGTGGGCGGCGGTGTGCGTAAGTTTGGGCTTTACACGATGGATGGCGCTGGTAATGCGACAACTGAAATCAGGCCCGGTCAAATCGTTCCGGAAAATTTGCCCGATATGTTTATCGGCTTGCAGTCGTCTTGGGAAGTCGACGTTTGGGGTAAACTGGAAAGCCAGCGTAAAGCGGCTGTTTCAAACTACCTGTCCAGTATTGAAGCCACACATTTTGTGATTTCCAACCTGGTAACCGATGTCGCTATTTACTACAACGAACTATTGGCATTGGATAATGAGCTGGATATTGTCCGGCAGACCATCCAAAAACAACAGGAAGCGCTGGAAATCATTCAGATACAAAAAGAAGCCGGCAGGGCAAATCTGCTGGCGGTTCAACAATTCAATGCGCAACTGCTCGATAGCCAGGTATTGGAAAAAACGCTGCTACAACAAATTAGCGAGCGAGAAAATAACATCAATTTTTTGCTGGGCCGCTATCCACAACCCATCGAGCGGACGAAAACCGAGTTCTTCGATGCGCTACCCAAAGAAGTCCTTGCCGGTATCCCGTCGCAGTTATTGATCAACCGTCCCGATGTGCGTGCTGCGGAACATCAAGTCGAAGCCAGCAAATTCGATTTGCAGGCAGCCAAGGCGGCTTTCTATCCCAACTTCAACATTACCGCCAGCTTAGGGTTTCAGGCGTTCAACCCGGAATTTTTGTTTACCTCGCCCGCCTCGCTAGCATATTCGCTTGCTGGAACCCTGGTGGCGCCTATCATCAACATGAAATCATTGGAAGCCGCATTTAACACCGCCCAGGCCAATCAACTGAGTGCAATGTATAACTATCAGAAAAGCATTCTGAATGCCTATGTTGAGGTCGCTAATCAGCTGTCAAATATCAAAAGCCTGCAACAAATGAGCGCACTCAAAAAGCAACAAAGCGAGGTATTGAAACAATCGGTCGAGGCGGCCAATGAGTTATATAAATCCGCCAGAGCCAGTTATTTGGAAGTTTTGATTGCGCAACAAAGTGCGTTGCAATCGAACCTGCAACTGATCAATGTTACCAAGCAACAGCGACTGGCGACGATTACCCTTTATAAAGCGTTGGGTGGTGGTTGGAAATAAATAGGTAGCGGCTTTGATCGGAATACGCAAATAAACGGTTTAGGTATTGACGTGTGCCGCAAATACCGCAGGTAAAAAAAACTCCGCCACCAGCAACGGTTGCCGATGGATCGCGTAAACCGTTCGACGCCCCCAAATAGCATCATCAACATTAACAGCTGTTTGTAGGGCTGGTGACCAAATGTTTGTATCAGCCCGGCTGAATTGACGCTGGCGGCGTTCCAAATCCGGATAGGCAAAAATCACCTCGCCCAAGGGTCTGGTGCCGAGATGGGATAAATTACGATGGGCGATTTCGATGGTTGGCTCGGGCAGGATGGTGCGGGCCAGCACCAAGGGCTCGCCATCGGCGTGCAACAGTACTTCCCGGATCAATTGGTAGCGGCAGGGCGGCAAGCCTAGTAGCTGGCATTCGTCTATGAATGCCGGTTTCCAGCGGTGAAATAGCACTTTTACGCCGAAGCGGTTGCCGTGTATGCCGCGCAGACGTTTGGTCAGCGAGCCGGTTTCATTGAGCCAGGATTGCAGGTCGTTCGGCAGTTGCCGTTGGCTGCTTTGTTCGTGGCTTTTCCAGATGGGCGGGCGGCTGAATAAGAAACTTTTGTCGGGCAAGCGTTAAACCTCGGCGTAATGGCGGCTATGGCCGATCCAGCGTTGGATCAGCGGTTGAATGGCGTTGGGGTGTTGGCGATGGATCAATTGCGCGGCGACCGGGATCAGTTCCAGCAAGTCGCTGTCGCGGCTCAAATCGGCGATTTTGAACTGTATCTGCCCGGTTTGGCGGGTGCCCATCACCTCGCCAGGGCCGCGCAGTTCCAAGTCTTTTTCGGCGATCACGAAGCCGTCGTTGCTTTCTTTCAGGATAGCCAGTCGTTGTTTGCCGGCTTGCGAGAGCGGTGATTGATACAACAGTAGGCAATAGCTGTCCTGATTACCGCGGCCAACCCGGCCGCGTAACTGGTGCAATTGCGACAAGCCTAAACGCTCCGGATTTTCGATGATCATCAAGCCGGCGTTAGGTACGTCCACACCCACTTCGATCACCGTGGTGGCGACCAATAAATCGCAATCGCGATTTTTAAAGGCTTGCATCACCGCGTCTTTTTCAGCCGTTTTCATTCGGCCGTGGATCAGTCCAATTCTTACGTTCGGCAGGGCTAGACATAGATAGGCGGCGGTTTTCTCGGCTGCTTCGCATTGCAGAACTTCGGATTCTTCGATCAAAGTGCAGACCCAATAGGCTTGGCGTTGCTGCGCCACCCAATGTTCGATGCGGCCGATGACTTCTTCCCGGCGTTCCGAGGAAATCACGCTGGTGGCGATGGGTTTGCGGCCAGGCGGCAGCTCGTAGATGATGGAAATATCCAGGTCGGAATATTGCAGCATCGCCAAGGTGCGCGGAATGGGGGTGGCAGTCATGATTAATTGATGCGGTCTTAAGCCGCCATGCTGGCCTTTTTCGCGCAGAGCCAAACGTTGATGAACGCCGAAGCGGTGCTGTTCGTCGATGACGATCAAGCCCAGCTTATGAAAATGCACACTATCTTGGAACAATGCATGGGTGCCGATCACGATGTTGGCCGAGCCGTCTGTCAGGGCTTCCAAGGTGGCTTGCCGGGATTTGCCTTTCAATTGCCCGGTTAGAAACAGCACCTGATAGCCGGTCTCGGCGAACCACAGGCTGAAGTTGCGAAAGTGTTGTTCGGCTAATAGTTCTGTGGGTGCCATGATCGCGACTTGATAACCCGAGTTTAGGGCCATCAAACTGGTCAGAGCCGCTACCACGGTTTTGCCGGAACCCACATCGCCTTGCACTAAGCGCAGCATGGGTTGTGACTGGCGGCAGTCGCTTTCGATTTCGACGCTAACCCGTTGTTGCGCACCGGTCAGCTGAAATGGCAAGCCATCAAGAAATGCCTGTTTTACCGTGTCGTTTACTTTAAATATTGGCGACTGCCAGCTCTTATAAGCCAATTTGCCTTGCAGTAGCGCTAGGTGGTGGGCTAAAAACTCCTCGAACACCAGACGTTTTAATGCGGGCAGGGAGCCGCCGCTAATAATCTCTGCCGACAACTGCGGCGGTGGATTGTGCAGGGTGTGCAAGGCATCGTTCAGCGAGGGATAGCCATGTTCTGCCAGCAAGTTGGCGGGCAGCCAGTCCGTAATGGCACTGTCGCTTTGCAAGCAGAGTGTTAATGCTTGTTTGATGGCTTTGCGCAATGCGGATTGGGAAATACCTTCGGTCAGCGGGTAGACCGGCGTCAGCGTTGCTTCAAGTAGTTGTTCGGCCGCAGCGACGATTTTGTATTCCGGATGCACCATTTCCAGGCCGTTGTAGCCGTAACGTATTTCGCCGAAACAGCCGAGCAGGGTGCCGGGTTTCAGTTGTTGGCATTGTTGGACGGAGAAGTGAAAAAACCGTATCGACAGGCTGCCGCTGTCGTCGGCTATGCGACAAATCACGCTGGGTCGGCCGCGCTGGATACTGTCGGTAAATTCCACAGTGCCGCAGACCAAAGTGGTCATGCCCGGTAATAATTGCGAGATGGGGACGATACGGCTGCGATCCTGATAACGCAAGGGCAGGTGGAACAACAGGTCTTGGAGGGTATGAATACCCAGTTTTTCCAGGCGGGCGGCGGATTGGGAACCGATGCCTGTCAACGTGGTGACAGTTTGTTTGTGCGGTTCCGGATGACTCATGAATAAATAAATGAGGCGAAATAAAACGCCCCGTAGCTCTGATCAGTAGTATTCGTTGCGCAATACCATCACGCCGTCCATTTCCACACCAACACCTTTGGGTAATGCCGCAACGCCTATTGCCGCACGAGCGGGGTAGGGTTGGCTGAAATACTCCGCCATGATTTCGTTGACCGTGGGAAAATTAGATAAATCGGTCAGAAAAACATTGAGTTTGACGATGTCGCTGAAGTCGCCGCCGGCGGCTTCGGTTACTGCTTTCAGATTATCGAAAACCCGGCGGATCTGTACGGCAATGTCGCCGTCCACGACTTGCATGCTTTCCGGGTCAAGCGGGATCTGTCCGGATAAATAAACAGTGTCGCCGACTTTGATGGCTTGCGAATAAGTGCCGATGGCTTGCGGCGCCCGAGGTGTCGAGATGATTTCCTTGTTCATGCTATGCCTTGATGCGGGTAATTTTTAAAACCAGAGAAAGCTTTTTCAACTTGCGGATAATAGTGGCCAGATGCACGCGATCCTTCACTGCCAAGGTCAGCAAGTCTACCGAGACGCGGTCGTCTTGACTGACCACGGTGATGTTTTCGATATTGGAGTCCATGCTGGAGATGGTTGAGGCGATGGTGGCCAGCGAACCGCGTTGGTTTAGCAATTCGATGCGGATTTCGGCGGGGAATTCGCCGCTGGCTTCCGGGCTCCATTCCACATCCAGCCAGGTAGTCTGTTTTTTTCTGACTTCGTTGCTGTTACGGCATTCATGGTGATGGACGACTATGCCTTTGCCGGGATTGAAGAAGCCGATAATCGAATCACCTGGAATTGGCCGACAGCATTTAGCCAAGCTGACTACGATGCCTTCGGTGCCTTTGATAACCAGCGGGGTTTTATGCGTGGATTCGTTGTCGTCGAGTTTGACGGCGGCGTTTACGTCGGTTTGACTGATGCGCTTGGCCACCAGGAAGGGCATGCGGTTGCCCAGGCCAATGTCTTCCAGCAACTCGTTCATAGAGTGTTTTTTTAATACCTGCAACACCTGGATGATGCGGGTGTTATCGACATTTTCGAGTTGAATATTCAGGCTTTGCAGTTCTTTTTCCAGCAGGCGGCGGCCGAGATTAACCGCTTCCTGCTGATTAAAGTTTTTTAAATAGGCGCGGATGCAACTACGGGCTTTGGCGGTAGTGACGTAATTCAACCATAAGGGGTTCGGCCTGGCCCAGGTGGCGGTAATGACTTCCACTGTCATACCGTTTTCCAGCTTGGTTTGCAGCGGTACCAGTTTCTTGTCGATGCGTGCGGAAATGCAGGCATTGCCGACATCACTATGCACCAGATAAGCGAAGTCGACGATAGTGGCGCCGCGCGGTAGCTTGATAATCTTGCCCTTGGGTGTGAAGACGAATACTTCTTGCGGGAAAAGATCGACTTTCAGGTTATCGATGAACTCCAGCGAATCGCCGGCGGATTTTTGGATTTCCAGCAAATCGCGCAGCCATTCGTTGGCGCGCGCCTGAATGGTCTCGCTTTTATCTTTATCGGATTTGTATAGCCAATGCGCGGCAATCCCAGACTCCGATAAACGATGCATTTCGTGAGTGCGAATCTGAATTTCGATAGGTACGCCGTAAGGACCTATCAATATCGTATGTAGCGACTGGTAGCCGTTGGCTTTGGGCAGTGCTATGTAGTCCTTGAAGCGGCCGGGAACCGGCTTGTATAAATTATGTACGCAGCCTAAAGCGCGATAACAGTCGTCGACTTGGTGGCAATAAATTCGGAAAGCGTAGACGTCGAATACGTCAGTAAAGGAAATGTGTTTACTGAGCATTTTTTGATAAATGCTGGCGATGTTTTTTTCTCGACCAGCCACCGCACCGTCCAAGTCGCTTTCCTTCAGACGATTTTGGATGGCATTCTGGATGGTGTCGATGATTTCTTTGCGGTTGCCGCGCGATTTTTTTACGGCATTGTTGATAGCGGTAAAACGGTTGGGGTAGAGCGCTTTAAAGCCCAGCGATTCCAGCTGATGCCTGACATCGTTCATGCCCAGGCGATTGGCGATTGGTGCGTAAATCTCCAAAGTTTCTTTGGCGATGCGGCGTTTTTTATCGACCGGCATATTGCCCATGGTTTGCATATTATGCAAACGGTCAGCGAGTTTGACGACGATTACCCGCAGGTCTTGCGCCATGGCCAGGAACATTTTTCTGACGTTTTCAGCTTGCGCTTCGGCGCGGGAACGGCTGTCGATCTTGGAGAGTTTAGTCACGCCGTCGACCAGCTCGGCAACTTCCAGGCCAAATTGTTCGCCCAGTTGTTCCTTGCTGATGGGGGTGTCTTCGATGACATCGTGCAGAATGGCGGCCATGATGCCATGGTGGTCCATGTGCATAGTGGCCAACGTGGTCGCAACCGATACCGGGTGACAAATGTAAGCTTCGCCGCTTCTGCGGAATTGTCCGGAATGTGCGGCCGCGCCAAAATGATAGGCGCGGATCACATCGTTGATTTGCTCTTGGTCGAGATAGCTGCGCAGGATCTTGCAGAGCTGGTGAAGAAGTTTTTCTTCAGGATGCTCGATAGCGGGTAGCGCTGGTACGGTTTTGACAGCTATCTCGGGCATCGGGGTTAGATTTCCAGATGGGTTTCCGAAACGAACCCGGAGCGATGCAGACGATCAATGTTTTCTTCGTTAACAAAGCCAGCGGCAATTTCACGAAGTGCTAACACGGTGTCTTTGTCTTTGCCGCGCGGAATGAATTCATCGGCGCCTCTTTCCAGTTGCCGTGCTCTTTTGCTGGCGAGTAACACCAGTTTGAAACGGTTTTCTACATTTTCCAAACAATCTTCAACGGTAACGCGTGCCATGATTTAGCCTTATCTGAGTTTGCGGGGGAGCTTTGCCCGATAGACTGTAACAGTATCGAGCGAAGAAGGCTGAATTATAAGATAAATGACGCCCTTAGGCCAATCGAGGCTGCAAGCGGATGGGGGGCGAAGGTAAAACGACGGGCAATAAAAAGCCCGCTATACGCGGGCCCGTCCTGTTTGTTGTAATTATTATTGTTATTATGTTGGACGCCTGCCGTGAGGCAGTTTAGTCAAGCAATTACTATTTTATTGTTATTATTATCAGCCTTTTTTACAGGCCGCTTCCCTCCCCCTCAATAATACAACCGGTTAAGGTTGTATTCACTCCGTAAAAGGTGGCCGAAGTTTATTTTAAAAAAAACCGTGTGTCCAACAAAAAAAATCATTTTTCTTTGGGAAATGGTTTCGTCACGAAATTAATTTTCTTAAACAAAAACTTAGAAAGTATCAGTTCTTTCTAATGTTTAAAATTAGCGCTCCGCTCTGCGTGATTCTTCCTCGCTTAGAAAGAAATTAAGCCGTTCGTTGAGGATGGCCTGCAGTTGAAAACTTAGGTCGCTCTCTTGTTTTGCCAATCTGATTTGCATGATCGCCGCCTCGGTTTCGCCGCTGGCGTAATAATATTCGGCCATGTAGCGATGCGATTCGCCAGGCTGTTTGAGGTCGGCGAAAATCTGCGCGAGCAATTCGTAATAAAACGGTTGATCTTTCTCACCGTCCGACAAGCTTTGCAGTACTTGCTTGGCGCGTTGCGGCTGGGCGTTCTTGAGTAGGCTGCGGGTATATTCGATTTTCAGAGCGTCGTTGCTAGGAAAGCTATTGATCGCTTTTTCAAATAATTTGCCGGCTTTTTCGTAGTCGTGAGCATCCATGGCCGCACGCGCCAGTGCTGATATATATTGTGGCTGGGTCGGATATTGCTCGGTGAGTTTTTGAAACACTTCGCTGGCGGCGGCGTATTGTTGGTTTTCCAGATACACCAAACCTATGCCGTAACGGGCGACAGCTCTTTGCTCCGACGTGCCTTGCATTTCGAGCGTTGTGAAGTGCTGTAACGGGGTGCGTTTGTCCTGAGCGGACATTACAGTGAGCTTGGCTTTGGTCAATAAATAAGCCAACGAATCCGGATACTGGCGGTACGGATATATTTCGGCTCTGCCGCGTGTGTCGGCGACACGATTTTCGGATACCGGGTGAGTCCTTAAAAATTCCGGTACGCCTTTGCCATAGTAGCGGGTGGATTGTTGCAAGCGTTCGAAAAAGGTAGGCATGCTGCGCGGGTCGTAATTGGCGCCTGCCAGCGTTTGCATACCCACCCGATCAGCTTCTTTTTCGTGATCGCGGGTAAAGTCGATTTGAAACTGAATATTGCCGGCTTGAATTGCCATCAGAGCCGCTTGGCCCATGTTGGGCGACTGGGTGCCGATCAAAATCGCCGCCAACGTGGCCGCGACTGTCGGAATCGACATCTTGCTGGCTTTTTCGATCGATCTATATAGATGGCGTTGGGTGACGTGAGCAATCTCGTGAGCCATCACCGATGCCAGTTCGCTTTCCGCTTCGGTCAGCAAAATCAAGCCGGAATTGACGCCAATGTATCCACCCGGACCGGCAAAGGCGTTGATATTGGGATCCATCACTACAAAAAAATGGAAGGGATTGGATGGGGTATCGCTGTGGGAAGCTAATTGCCGGCCTATGGTTTGGATGTACTGCTGGATCTCCACATCCTGATTAATCTCGGTTTGCTGGTGCAAATTACGAAAAAACGCTTCGCCGAATTCCTTTTCCTGCGTTGGCGAAATAATGGCGCCGGCGGAATCGCCCATGTCCGGCAGTTGGATTTTTTCAATGTCCAAGGCCCGTGGCGACGAACAGAATAGGATTAGGCCAAGGCTGAAAATTAGAGGCTTAAGTGTCATGGAGGCTGGGACCGGAAGCGGCAAAGTTGGTTCAATGGCAAAACAATATGCGGCAAAAACGGGCAGTGTGCGTATGCCCGTATTAAAATGCGTTCAATATTTAATTTAACGATTATTTTACAGCGCGATGAAATATGCCGTACAAGTTAATGCCAGTCCTTACGCCAGCAATGCGGGCCTGAATGCCTATCGGTTTATTCAAGCTGCGTTGGCCGCCGAGCACCAAGTTCTACGCGTATTTTTTTATAAGGAAGGTATCTATCATGCTTTTCGTTATGCAAATCCTCCGGACGATGAGTTGTCGATTACTCGGTATTGGTCGCAATTGGCCGAGCACTCTGGCCTGGATTTAGTGGTATGTATTTCTGCGGCACAGCGCCGGGGCTTATTGTGTCTAGATGAGGCGGCGCGACAAGGCAAGCAGGATGACGATACGGCACTGGGGTTTCGGATAGGCGGTTTGGGGCAATGGCTGGAAGCTACACTGCTGGCTGATCGCTGCGTGGTTTTCGGTTGAGTATTCAATGAAACGTTATCTATTTATTATGCGCCGCTTGCCTTACAGTGGCACTCATCTGCAGGAAACCCTGGACGCGATTTTGACTGCGGCTGCCTTCGACCAGCACGTAGCATTACTATTTGTCGATGATGCCGTGTGGCAATTGAAAAGTCAGCAGCAGCCGGTCGGATTAGCTTTGAAGGACACCTCGGCAATTTTCAAGGCCTTGCAAATCTACGACGTCAACGAGTTGTATGTAGAACAAGAGTCTTTGCATGCCGCCGGGTTAACGGACGTGGATTTGATCTTGCCAGTGGTCAGTCTGGCGCGCGTTGAAATTAGCAGTTTGATGCGTACTTACGACGTTATTGTTCCGGATTAACCGGATGGGATTAAGCAGTTGATGGCGCTTAAGCTAAAATTCCTTATTCGAAATATTACCCTACTTAAATATACCGAGGACGAACACACCATGGTGGATGAAATAGAAGAAAAAAGGCGTTATTTCCGCGTCAACGACACGATAAGCCTGCTGCATAAGGTCATAGACAAAAAACATGCCGACGCGTTGAGTCATGTCTCCAACGACGTGTTAGGAAATTGTTCATTGACTTCAGCCTTGGATGTACTAGCCCAGGAAGCGCGAATGTTGTCGCCACGCTTGGAAAGACGCGATCCGGAAATGTTCGAATATCTGAAAATCATTGATACCAAGATTAACCTGATCGCGCAGGCGATTAGCGCGCAGAGTGAAGAGTTTTCCGAGCACGATACCCAGGAAGTCAGTCTCAGCGCGACGGGTTTGGCATTTAGTAACGATACGCCGATAGAGGTTGGTATGTTGTTGGAGCTGCGGATGTTGCTGACTTCGTGCATGGCGGTGATCGTTGCTTATGCGAAGGTCGTGCAATGTAAGGATATTTCGGAAGATAACCCGGATCAGCCGTTTGCTATTTGCGTGGAGTATGTCAATCTCACTGAAGACGATAGAGAGCTGTTGATTAAGCACGTCGTCAAAAAGCAGCTGCAGCAATTGCGTGATAAAAACGAGTTTTAACCGCGCTATACGGTTTCAAAGGGTTTTCGTAAGGTTGACGTTTGATTTCTCATAAGCTCAAACAGCTGTTACACGTCCTGGCGGACGGTCGATTCCATTCCGGGACCGAATTGGCGAGCTTGCTTGGCATTAGTCGTTCGGCGGTATGGAAACACTTAAGTGCGTTGTCCGAATTCGGTGTTGAATTACTGGCGGTATCCGGCAAGGGTTACCGTTTGCAGCGGCCGTTGCAGTTACTGGATAAACAGCAGATCGATCGGTACCTGGAGTTTCGCGTCAGGCCGTTACTCGGTGAGCTGGAAATTCACGATCAGATTCACTCCACTAATACGCATTTATTGGAAATGGCGCGGCAGGGCGCTAACAATGGTTCTGTCTGTTTGGCTGAACGGCAAACAGCGGGAAAAGGCCGGCGGGGTCGGACTTGGGTTTCACCATTTGGCCACAATATTTATTTATCGATTTTGTGGCGCTTCCAGGGCGGACCGGCTGCGATTACAGGATTGAGCCTGGCGATGGGTGTTGCCGTGGTACGTGCGTTGCGAGGTTTCGGGATTTCCGAAGTCGGTTTGAAGTGGCCGAATGACATTTACTGGCGACAACGTAAATTGGCCGGGATTTTAATAGAGGTGTCCGGAGAAAGCAGTGGACCTTGCCACGCGGTAATGGGTTTGGGTTTAAACGTCTATTTACCGGCGCATGAAGGGGAGGGCATTGAGCAGGACTGGGTGGATTTGCATGGTATTTTGGCGGGATCGATTCACGGCAAACGCAATTGGCTGGTGGGTGCGTTATTGAATCAGTTATTGCCGGTGCTGGCGGAATACGAGATGTATTCACTGGGCCATTATCTCGAAGAATGGCGTAGATACGATTGTATGCAAGGTAAGCAAGTCGACATTTTTATGCATGAACAAGCGTTTAGTGGCGTGGTAGCCGGCATAGACGATCAAGGCTTGTTATTGCTAAAACAAGCGAACGGCCAAATCCGCGCGTTTGCGTCAGGCGAAGTCAGTTTCAGACATATATGATTTTACTCGTGGATGTTGGCAACTCTCGCCTGAAATGGACTCAAGCAAATGCCGGTCTGCTGCAGCCGACACTTTTCATGGATTATCGGCAAGCGGATTTTCTAGAATGCTTACGCGAGTTTTGGCTGCATATAGCTGCACCCAGGCAATTAGCCATCGCGTCGGTATCGGAAAACGCGGTGACATTGCTATTGCTTGAAATGGCGCGGGCTCTTTGGCCTGGAATAGAGGTAATCATACCGCGAGCCTCACAAGCGGCATTTAATGTCAAAAATGCTTATGCTCAGCCGGAGAGGTTGGGCGTGGATCGCTGGTTGGCATTGCTGGCCGCGCATCGTTATTATCCCGGCGACACCTGCATAGTCGATTGCGGCACCGCGATTACAATCGATTTTATCGAGACGGATGGCAAGCATCTGGGAGGCTTGATCAGTCCAGGTTTGCTACTAATGAAAAAATCCTTGGCACAAAATACCGCCGCGCTACCATTTAACGAAGACCAGGCTGACACACAATTGGCGGTAGTCACGGAAGCTGCTATCAATAACGGTACTTTGTTGGCGGCAGCAGGCTTGGTGGAAGCCACGTTGGCGCGCCAGCCTAAAGTGTATCGGCTAGTATTGAGCGGTGGCGATGCGGAGACAGTAGCTCGATACCTAGCAATTCCAAGCATTGTCGATAGCGATTTGGTCTTTAAAGGTATGCTTAACTATTGCCGAAATGAAAATGCCTCATGAAAGCCCTGTTTTTTCTTTTATGTCTGCTGAATGTGTTGGTTTTTTTCTGGGAGTTACATTTTGGTGCGTTGACGAAGTCTGTCGAACCGCCAAGCAATGTACCGAAATTAATATTGCTTAGCGAACGACAAACCGCTAGGCGCGGAGCACAAATTTCCGCTTATCTGGATAACTCGGCTGCTGAATTACAAGCTAAGCAAGTGACGGATATTTTGCAGCGTTTGAATCGGCCCCCGGCCGTTTCAAATTTCAAAGCCCGCAGCCAAACCGCTAGCTCAATAGGTGCCGGACGCCAGCGAGCGGTTACCAATAATTGCTATGAGGCTGGGCCGTTTAACGACCAAAATGCTGCGCAGCGGTGGGCTAATGCCGAGCACTTGAGCGTATTCAAGCCCGTATACAAGTCGATAATACTCGCAACGGATTTTCAGATTTACTATCCCGCTGCCAAAGATGCCGAGCAAAGCCGCATCAATAAACTGATGTTAAAAGCCAAAGGATTTGCCGATGTGTGGCCGATTACTGACGGTGAAGTCAAGGGGGCAATATCGCTCGGAGTATTCAATGAAAGGCCGCGCGCAATGCTATATAAAAATCAATTGGCTGAGCAAGGTGTAAAAGCCGAGATAAGGCAGCGCAATAAAACGCGGGAGGAATTGTTTATTCGGTTTACCGCGACTCCGGGTGCAACCAAGAAAGCTGCGACTCGTCTCTCTGCTGGCGATTGCGGAAATGTGTTGAAATAAGTGGCATAACTTCGGGCGGCTGTGCCCGCATAACTCTTGTAGACACTGAATAGCTATGATTTAGGCCGGATGGAGCGGATTTGGCTCCATCCGGCTTTTTTGTGTCCGCAAGAATTAGCATATCTTGGTTTTAGATTCTAATTGCACCGATTTGGTGAGTTTTTAAGCTAAAAGGTAAAAAAAACCTCAAAACATGTCGGTAAATTTTACAGGCGATAGTTCTCTATTACGTAACCAATTGAAAAAAATAATGTTTAATTATGGCATTGTATTTGCTTATATGGTGGTGGGCAGGTATTTGTATATATCAACCCCCTTCGTAGTCGGAATTGAGGAACAATTTTGATTGCAGAGTAAGGTGGCCAAAAGGATGGCCAATTGTTAACGTTAATTTTAAATGGGGAATATCCATGAAAACGCTTTTATCTTTAAAACTTTGGCTTGCTGTTTGCCTGTTTGCAGTTTCGACTGTAAGTTCGGCTGGCATCATTTGGGAATCTACTAACGCCGATAGCAATTTTATCTCCTTCGGTTCTAGTTCATTCCCATTTACTTCAAGTGACACCTTCGGTATCTTTGCTGCTACTGCTGATCTGGCTGCTGATGCACCTGTGTACACTTTTAGCGGTGTAGGCAGCTTCGCATCTGCTAGCCCTTTCAAATTGGGTCTGTTGACAGCAAGCGGTTGGGTTAGCGAAGTCGGTAATTACGCACTGGGTGCCTCTGACACGTTCTTGTTGACCTTTGTAAAACCAGGTGTGATCACCAACAACTTAAGCTTTCTGTTTGGATTCGATCTGAAAGCAGCTGCTGATCAAAACCCTGTTACTAGCGTACCTCTCCCTGCTTCTGTATGGTTTATGACAAGTGCTTTGATGGGCTTTCTGTACACCGGTCGTCGTAAAGCGGTCGTTAAAGCTTAAAAATTTTTGGGCTTTTTAAACCGGATGGAGTCTAGTACTCCATCCGGTTTTTTTATGCCTGTTGAAAAACACAGGATTTAGTTTTTTCACTCCGTTCTGCAGATGCACTCTTTGCATGAGGCTGCAAGCTTTACGTTATCTGGCGGTATTCGCCGCCAGGGTTGGTGTCCGGCAAACATCAAAGTTATGATTTCTCCCTCGAGTGCAAACCAAATTGCTTGTTTAGCGAGTTAGGCTGTCAATTTCAAAGAGTCCGGAAGCGCTAAACAGATACTTCCCGACAAGGCTGGCAGTAAATTTCAAGTTCCCTTTTGTAGTCATGGAAGGAAAGTGGTTAGTTGCCGGAGCTTTCAAATAGTACAGTGATGTTTACAGTACGGCTGTTTTTGGTGTCGAATTATCGGTTACATAATAAGCCTAGCCTAAGGGCTAGTAGCTTAAAACTAACGACGCTCTCCCCAGGCATTGCGGTACAACAGGCCGAACACGGTTGCAAAAAGCCAAAACGCCGAGGGTAAGGGTACTGGTTGCACCGGCGACGTTTGGTACGGACGAAAAGACGTCAGTTTCAGATTGTCACCAGTACCGTTTGCGGTGGCCAATTTAAAGTACCAGCCGTCGCCGGTTGGGGCATTGCTCAACTCGGCGGCGATCAAACTAAAATCCCCGCCTGTATCATAACCCTCGCCCCAGTTGTATCCACTGCTAATGGTTTGCCCAACCAATTCTTGGGTGAAATCCAGAGTCGCGCCGGTGGTATCCCAAATGAATGCCGCATAATCGGTTAAGTCGAAATTGCCGTTACCTGTCGCGGCGCCGGAGACAGTGATGTTGAAACCGGTGACCTCTATCCCAGGCGTTAGCCAAACAAGGCCACTAGTATCGGGAAAAAGTATGTCGTCTACGCTTAGCAACGCATGTGCCTCGGCCTGATTACCAAACACGGCCCCGCTCCAATCCAGTTGAAAACTGCTGATGGCGGCCAGGGTTGGGGTAGGCGAGCCAAGCGCGCAGATTAACGCAAGCCCAGTGCCGATATTGTGAAAGCGGGGGATAAACATATTTTTACCTGTGATTGAATTCATACAAATATTTTTTGCAAACTTTTCTGTTTTTAACGGGATTTTCAACCTCGCGGAAAAAAGCTGCGGTTCCCTAAGGCCGCAGCCCATTCAACTGTTATTGAAAACCGATTTCAGAGCAATCGTACTGATTACCGCTTGGTGGCACGACCACTGTAGAGGGTACTGGTGCGTTGGGGTTGCAAGTCGCAATCAGGTTTCTAGCCAGTAATTTATTATTCAAAGCGCTTTGCAATAAGGCGTTACGCAGAGTCTGACCC
The DNA here is from genome assembly GCF_014850955.1 of Methylomonas albis. Classification (NCBI taxonomy): domain Bacteria; kingdom Pseudomonadati; phylum Pseudomonadota; class Gammaproteobacteria; order Methylococcales; family Methylococcaceae; genus Methylomonas; species Methylomonas albis. The sequence continues at coordinate 2,937,042 of NZ_JACXSS010000001.1, read as the reverse complement.
GGTGCCAACTGCGCCAGGTTCTGATAGTAAGCGGCCGATTCCAATTTTTTGACCGCTTCCCAATTGTTGCCGAGCACACCGTCTTTCAATACCTGAATAGCGTCTTGGTTTTCCTCGATAGCCAGTTTGGCTAGTTCTTTGGCAGTGGCATTATTTGCCACTTGTTTGGCCTGATTATCCAAACGGTCCGACAGTCGAATGTTTTCCAACGCGTTGATGGCGCGCAAAAACGAAGCGACGGCTACAACTTGGGTAGAGTCAAGCTTGACTTTGCGATCAGCATTCTTCGAGGTCAAAGAACCATTTGAAAAATTAAACGCGTCACTGTTATAGGCTGCAATGGCTTCTTCCAGAGTGCTGACTGCATTGTTATGGAAGAATGGTGCGGTGTCGGCTGCTTCGATCAACGGTGGCGTATTGAAGCGACCGTCGCCATAACAAGGTTCGCCGTCCGGACCACAACTTCCTGCGGTTTGGCCGAAGCCGCCGTCATAAGGCATATCCGGTTTGAGCAGGCGAGCGGGATGGATCTTCATCTGCTCGATGCCTGTGTTGCGGGTTGGGTTGGCGTTGGTGGTTGAACTGCGGCCGCCGGCATTTTGATGGCAGCCGTTACAGTTGGCTGTGGTGCCTTGGACTACGGATTGACCGCTCGGGCATGTCGCAACCCATACGCCGTTTATCTTGGTGGTAGTTTGTTGGCCTCCGCCGGAGCAGGGGTTTTGCTTGGTATCTATCAACACCTTGCCGGCCTGCGTAAGGGGGTCGAAAAAGCTTAATTTATAGACCGGGTAATCCTTGCTTCGGCCCAGAGATAAAATATAAGCCTCGACAGCATCGAGTTCAGCGTTGCTCGGTACGCGAAAATCGGTATTGGGCACCCTGAGTAAATTAGTCGTCATATGCTGAGCTACCGCTCCCAGGGTAAATTCTTTTAGCGATCCGCCACCCGGTGCGCCATCGCCGCTCCAGCCGGTGGCGTTGGCAAATGCCTCATCCGCAACGAAATCTCCGCCCGCAGCCAGAGTTTCGCTTTTGGCGGTAGTAGCCAAAGATAAAGTGTGTGGCACGCTGCGGAATATATCAGGATTGACCAGTGTGTTAGGGTTAGCGGGATCGGGATGAGCGTCGACATTGGTTTTGATCAATGCGTGTTTACGTAACAGGGTCGAGTCTTCCAGGTCAGCCAAGGCCGGATTGGTTTCAGCCACGAACAGCGGATCGTTCGCAGGTAGTTTCAAGATGTAGTTGGGGTCCAGGGTGAAGTTATTGTCGGCGCGATGGCAGGTACCGCAGGTTCTGCCGTTGCCGCCGAAGGTTTCGTTATGGAAAATTTGCCGGCCTAACGCGACCTGGGCGCCCAGTACTGGCGTCAAGTCCGACAATGTGTCGGCGTTGGCTGCTTTCGGCAATAGAAACTCAAATCCGGTGTTTGTTTCATACTCGCGACCGTTAAAGTCGCCCATGGCGGTGGTTAGCCAGGGTTTGTCGGCATAATAGAGTTTATGCATCAGATCTGGCGAACCGGTAAGTGTGACGTTTTCCGCCGGGGTTTGACCGGCTTTGGAAACGACCACCGAGTCCAGGGTAAAGCCGGTTAATTGTTGGCGTTGCAATTGGGTTTCTAGCTGACCTTTGCCGTCGGCGACTAAGAAATCGCCCAGCGGCATCATCTTATCGCCGGCTTCGGGTTTTACGGAACTAGCGCCGTTATCAACCAGCCACAGGCTATATTTGCCAGCATCCATCCCACTGGTTTTTAGTGTTAGCGCTCCGCTTTTCAGGTTCAGTTCCATCAGTGCACGGCCACTGCTAAAGCTATGCGACAAAACTTTGGAATAACCCATACTGATTTTCAGAGTCTCCTGGCTCCCGCCGCGCGCCTCGTAATTTTGCTTCCAGACATCCATTGCGGCTTTTAAGGTGTCGACATCACCATGACCTACGATGTCGCTGTTCTGGTTCTGGGACGGTTTGCTGAACGAGTCGGCAATCTGGCTGCCCAGGTTTAGGGTCAGTAAAGACACGAGCGCTATAGTCGCCGTTAGCGCGCACGTTTTGGGGGTGCTTGTTATGAATCTCATAAAATAAAAAATCCTCGTCAAATCAGGTTCGGTTGGATGTAGCGACGGGATAGGCTTTGCAGGAAAAACGCACTTCCGGGCTTTTTGGCGCCGAGGCGACCCAATACGCTGTTTTTCGACACGACATCTGCAATTGCATTGGCAATATCCATGCCCAAATTCAGGTATTTTGCGTGCGGCTTATTTGTGTAATTGTAATCAATGACTTACAAGTGCCCTGGAAATGATTTTTTGAGCATAAGATAGGGCTAGACTATATTTATGATCTGTCAAGACGGATTTGGAAAATAAACTAGGTCATATGCCGCATGTATGTGGCATATGACGTATTTAGTTAGTTTGCTCACGGCTACAACGACGTAAACTTTCGACGACCAGTGTTTATTTGTGGTGAGCTTTTTTGAGTCGGCTAAACTCTATGGGGATTTTCTAATATTTGCGTACGGATTTGGGTTGGCGAGCGATCTTTGCCGTGCTCGCCCATTAGAAATTAGGTTTTTCGCCATAAACGCACCTTATTGTAGTTTTGCATGCTGAATGCGTGGCAAGCTTTTGCTGCACTGAATCCACTCGCCCGCTCCCCGAATGGGTTAATGTTCGTAGCCAAACTCGTCTATAAAGGTTTGCAGCTCCGGTAGGATGGCGGTGTACTCCGCTTGATAGTGGTGCCAGCGGCCAACCGATGATGAGTATAAAGGTTGCGCGACTTGGCTAAAGCTGGGGCTGGCGATGTACTTACCGGCCGCTTTTTTATGGAATTCGGCGACAGCCGGGTCCCAGTCCAAATCAAGAAAATCAAACACGTTACGGAACGCCGGTTCGAAATCGAATACGGCGTCTTCGTATCGAAACTCGATAAAATTCATTGTTAATTTCGATCTGATCGTCATCCACCAGTCCATGACTTGCGCATAAAATCGCGCCGTGCCATCCCAGCTAAACAAGTGCACGGTCGAAGGCGTCGGCAGCATGGTTTGCATGAAGCAACTCAAGCAGACATCGCGCGGATCACGGAGTAAAAATACCAGCTTGGCATCCGGGAAAATGTAGTTAATCAAGCCTAGATCGATGGTGTTCATTGTTGTTTTATCCAGCAATAAGCGAGTGCCGATCTTATCGCCGTACAAGGCGCGGGCCCGGTTCCAGTAAAACGCCCGTAATTGCAATACACCGGCTAAATCGAGTTTTCGCAGTTGCTCGGCGAGACTACCTTGTCCATTCGAAAGCCGGTTCAATTCCTTAGTAACCGAGGCAATCAGATCGGTTTCGTCCGCGACAAACATTTCCGGGTGGGAGGCAAGCACCTCCTGAGTCAGGGTGGTGCCGGTGCGCATAAAACCCAGCAAAAAAACCGGCGCGGGTTGATCGGCTGGAAACTCGGTATTAGCCCATCGTCCAAGCAAGTCACGATCGAATTCGGTCTTATGGCTTTCCAGCATTTTGGGAACCAAGCTGGCGTTTTGGCGTTTTACTTCCGGCAGGCGCGGCGCTACCTCGGCAGCTGCATGCAAATGTGCGAATACCTGATCGTATTGACCAAGTTTGTCCAGAATACGAGCCAACTCTTTATTGGCTCGGAACCTTTCTTCGGCGGTCAATAAGGGATTTTGCAACACCTTTTCCAAACGTTGTTTGGCTTCTTGATTCAGGCCATCGGCAGCTTCCAGAGTGGCGAGTAAAATCGCCAGTACTGCGCTATTCGGCGCCAATTTTAATGCCTGTCTACCGGCTGCGAGGGCGGGTTTTTTCAGATTTAGACGAGAGTAGGTCAAGGCCAATAATTGATAGCCGCGCAATTGCCCCGGATTAATCTGCACAGCTTGTTTGCATATTTCCAGCGCGCCGGGAAAGTCATTCCAAAACTGTAGTTGATCGGCCAGATCCAAAGCCAGATTGATGTCTCGGCTTTTGCGGGCTTTTTTAAGTAAGAACTGCCCCGATTGGCGCAGATGCGCGAGTCCTTCATTGAGTTTGCCTTGCCAACAAAGGGATTGCCCGAGACAAGCCAGGAATTGCGCGTCTTTGGGGTTTTCCGCGACCGCCTTGCCGAACCATTCCGCCGCTTCGACGAAATTCTTATTTTCAATGGCAGTTCGGCCGAGTTGTATGAATTGGTTCATGGTATAGGTAGGCACAGAAATGAGTTGAGATCAGGAGACGGTATCCTCAAAACGCGTAATTCCAAGTGGCGTTTAAGCTACCTTCACGTTGCAACTGGTTGCCGTTGAAGTCCGTTATCGCGGGTTGCAACCATTCGACGCTAAACAGATGTCTAGAAAGCGATCCTTCGGGAATGGACAGATTAAGGCCGAAACCGAAGTCTAAAAATTGTCCACCGTAGTTGCTGGTGTAATCGATGGGCGACGTTAATGAATGAGTACGGACAAATTCGCCATTGATAGCGCCTTGAGCGGTATAGACGCTACGAATCGATCCGGAAAGCCAGTTGGATACTCGGTAACTGCCCCATGCCGTCGATTGAAAGGCGTTTCCCAAAACATAGTTTGATCGATTACGGTTTTGCATGCGTTTAATGCCGCTTAATTGCGCCCCCCACGACCAGTTGTCTTGTTGCCCGGAATATGTCAGGCTGGGTTTGAAGTCCCAGGTCCCACTACCCAGTTGCATGCCGTAGTCATGTAGTTGGCTGGTGACAGCATCTCTCCCGTCGACTGTGGCCTCGACGTCGCCAGTCGGTGCGCTAAAGCCCAAGCCCAGATGAATGCGATGGTCTGGATGATCGTAAAGCTTGAGCAACGCGGCCATGGTGGTGTCCGAAAGGCCGCCGCTACTATGGCCGCCGCTATGTTCGTCGGTTGTGGTTGCGCCAACTATGGGCGATGAAGACATTTTCATGTCCATGATTTGCGGCATTACCATCAGGTTAAGCCAGTCGGTCGGGGCGTACATGATGTCGAGCATGTGCATATTCATGCTCATCTCGCGGGGCCTGGACGCACATGGGTTATTGCCGCAGCCGGCGGTTAGTAGCGAAGTATCGGCAACAACGTTCGATCCACGCAGAATATTGCCCGATTGATTTGCGTATTGATAACGGTAGCCCACCATAAACTCGCCGGGATTAGTCATCATATGCCCAAACATTACGCCAGCGGGAAGCGGCGCGCCGTGATGCAGATGAGATTGATGGCTTTCGTGTTCGTTTTTTTGGCTTGCGGGTGCGTATAAATTAATATTCATTCCCGCGTGGACCATGTAATAGCTGTAATCGGCATAGCTGGTGTCGTTACCACCGCCCAATTTCAGGTCGCTCTGCCGGGTGTAATACTCCACGCCGGCCTCTAACTTGATGCCTTTGCTAAGTTGTTTGCTGAAAGCGATACTTCCACTTAACGAGCCAAAGTCCGCCAAGCGGAAGTCGCTGGAATAATGGCCGTCTGCCCGGGGGGCCAGAAAATAAGGAGCAAAAAAATCGGCTTGAGATTGCGAATAGTAGCGTAGGCCGGGAGTGACCGTTATGCCGAATGGTAGCGATTGGTACCACTTTAACTCCACCGTGTGAGAGTTGATGCTCCAGTCGTCGGTATAAAAACGGTAATCGAGGCTGCTGGAGGCGTTGAGTGCCGGAATGTGCTGATTTATGCGATTTGAAAACGACAGCATATTGCGTTGGTCCGGACGAACTTCACGAAATAGTTCGGTGCCGACCATTTCCAACTTGGTGATATTGCTCCAATCCAGTTTATTGGTCTGCTGCGATAGCGCGTAGTATTCAGCAGCAGTGACCTCGCCGCGAATGTAGACATATTTGTAAGGGTTGCTGAGGTATCCTTCCTGGTGGGTAAAGTTTGCGGTGGACTGAAATAAGGTGTTTTTAGCCAGAACCTGGGATAGACCGACGCTAAAACTGTTATAGACGCTGGATTCTGTTAGCGCCGGGTAATTTGGGGATGTGGGGTCGGACGCGTGTACGTGGCCCGCTTCCGACAGGCCTGAATGGGTATCGGTATTGCGGGTTATCTGATTGGAGGTAAGATTGTAACCCGCAGTCAGAGTGGTTAATTTGTTGTTGAATTCCCGGCTGTAATTGACGGACCCGAATGTGGAGACAAAGTCCGGTTCTTCGGAAAGGCCGCCCGAAAAGCCGAGTGTGGCGTTGTCGAAATAATACTTCCCGCTAAATGTAGGCATGGTGCGGGTTTCCAAGGGTTGTTGTTGATAACGCTGCACTGGTTGCATGGTTGGCGTTATCTTGTTTAGCAACGACTGATACACGGCTATCGTTAGATTTTTAACGATGTCCGCTTCGAATTCCGATTTAGCCAATAGCCACGCGTTCATCGCATCGCTGTTGGCATTTTGCGAGGTAGAGGATGACGTGACGACGTTATCCAAAACCATATTGAAGGTCTTGCCGTTGGTCGGCGTAGAAGGAAACCCGGCAAAATGAATCCAGACGGCGTTGACGTTGCTAAAGCTGCTGTTCAATGTGCCATCGGCTAATGAGAGGTTGCCGTTAAAGCCGTTGGCGATGGTTTGATAGGCTATGCGAGTGGCATAGTTGGTGCCGTCGCCGCTGGCTAAATTGGTGTTGACTGCCGTGTTGAAGCCGAGCATCTCCCAATACGGGGTTGCCCAGTAGTTCGGCGAGGTCGTTGCCACCGCATTGTTAAGACGATTGCCGTTTTGGATGGTGGCGTTAAAATTCAATGAGTCCAGGCTGAATGCGCTGCCGTCAAGGGCTCTCAGGTAGATGCCGCTGGAGTCCGCGTGATATTCCAGGCCGTAAAGATCGATACCTTTGGACGAGTCGTAGTCGTTGGCAAATTGATGTAAATGGGCGCTGAGCGTACCGTCATTTACGTGTCCGACTACGATATTGGCCTCTTCGTAACAGCCATTGGTGCCTTGGCCGGAGCACGAACCGGTTCCGGTGTTGGAACTGCCATAGTACGCAGCGTAGGCCATTTCCTGAAAATCCAGAGTGCCGCCAATGGCCAAGGTAGCGGAAGCCGGTTTTGGATGGTCTGTAGTCCAGGCGACTAGCGCATCGGTAATCGGTTGGTCGTTTGCGCTGCGGCCTTCGACAAATTCTTGAAAATTGTTGAGGCCGCCGATGGTGGTGAGGCCGCTGGCGGTAATTCCGCTTGATGCTGCTGTGACAATGTCGACAGGCACAGCGTTGCTGGCGGAAGAGCCGTCTGTTTTCAGGGTGAATTTCGGTTGATTGGTCATAACGTCCGGTACGCTGTAGGCCGGCGATGCGCCACTGTAGGTGTCGCGGTCCAAGCTGAACGCCATTTCGATCCTGTCGGCGAACGGTACGCTAAAATCCACGTGGTAAACATCGACCTGCATGCGGTCGTTGCTTTCCTGATAATGCCCGTAAAGTAAATTAAGATTCGGTTGCTGGCTGGGCACAGCGGCTTGTGAGTGCATTCCCGGCAAGCTCAGGGCGGCGGAAGTCAATGCCGCCAGCGTTGTGCGCGTTTCCGAGCTAGTTACAGCCACAGCCGCCTCCGCCGCCGTTATGTCCGCCTTGGGTGGCTTCTTTGCTGGTAAAAATATGCTCTCTGAAATGGGTTAAATTAGGGTTAGGGGAAATACTCATATCTTCCCGAGCCAGATTGCCGCGTTCCCAGGGCGACACTTCGGCGCACCCCTGAAAAACAAGCGCAAGCAGCAAACAACTTGCCGAATATACGCGGCGCATGTCAATTAGGCTCCCTGAGCAGAAGCTCAACTTGATTCGATATTTCCTTTTGGTCTTCTTCGCGGAAACCTAAAAAGATTTTACGTATCTTGCCGGTTTTATCGACGAGATAAGAAGAGGGCATGGCCTTTAAATCGAAGGCTTTCGGGCAGTCGCCGTTCGGGTCGAAAGCCAACTTGTACTCGACGGGGTGGATTTGCAGGAACTGCCGGGCAAGTTCGCTATCCTCGTCGATATTGACGGCAATGATTTCCAAATCCTTCGATTGGTATTGACGGCGCAAGCTATTAAAAAACGGCATGGATTTAATGCAGGGTGGACACCAGGTCGCCCAGAAGTCGATAAGCACGACGCGCCCTTTTACGCTTTCCCAGTTGAGCGGCGTTGACTGGTCGATTAAGGCGGTGGGGCAGGCTGGTGGGGTCTCAGTGAGCGCTGTTGCTTGGGTTAAAGGGGAATGCAGCATAAAACATGCGAGGAAAACCAGTTTTTTTTTCATTACGTCTGAATGCGCGGTTATATAAAAATCTTATAGTTTACAGCACGAATTATGCCTGAAATATTAACTGATGTTTTGGTTGACTGGTGTGCGGTTGGTCCGAAGATAAGGCGAATACGATAAGGCGAATCTCATCAAGAGAAGAATTGGGTCTCAGTTTTTGGGTGGCAGATGGTTGGCAGGGTGATTAGTTGTGGGTTGGAAATAATTGTAAGTGTATGTAATTTAATGTAAATAATTGTTTGAATGTGCGATATGGCCAAAATTCTTTGGAATAATAAGTCATTTAACATAGTTTAAATTTAGTGATGATGTGTTGGCGCGATTGATTGAGCTTGCCGGCTTGGGCTTGATTTAGGTCGAGGTAAACTGAGGTTGCTCGTTGGTCCGTATTGTCTGGGGATTAGGCTGAGTATAAGTGGGTGCTGGGATGGAATTATTTATTATGGTATGAATATTGCCTGTTATGTTGTCGACTTATGTCGAATTGTCTCGCCCGTATGGCAAGACAGCTCAGTCGCTTTCGAGCAGCACAGGATAGGGGGGCTTGGTTGGTGCGAGAGCAGTATTGGGATTAAAAACTAAATGTAAACTTACTGGAGTATTCATGAAAAAATTAGCGCTAAACAGCTTGCTGGCGGCGGGCTTGGTTACGGCTTCTTCCGGGGTATTGGCGGCTGGAACCATTGACTTTCAGGAAATGGCCTTCGCTGCTTATTACGGCAAGTCCAATACCTCTACGGGTAGCTGCTCAGGTGCTGGCACCAATGGTTGTTACGAGGAAGCCGGCATGGTGATCGGGCATCCGGATGACGGTTCCGCCAGTGCGCATTTGCATCAGTTTGCCAACGGTTACGATGCGGTTAACGATCAGGATCTGTATGGTCTTGAATATCATGCAGACTCTAGTGGTATCTATATCCGCTCTTTGGATGGTAGTGCGTTCAGCCTGGATTCGCTGGATTTTAGTGCGGTAATCCAAAACGGCAATCGCCTTAGTAATACTGTGCCAACTACCAGCGCCAATTACTGGGCTACCCCTTATTGGGAAATCTTAGGCTTCGACACGGCGGTGAATACCGGTTTATCCAGTGGTGACGGTACAAACTATGCAAATCGTGTAGCCTATTCCACGGTGGCGAATGGTTTTGACGGCAACTTGTCGCAAGCATCTGGTGGGCTGGATAGCGCTTTCGATAATGTATCCGCTGTTTGGATTCATTTTGCGGGTTTCCCGGCTACACCAACCAATGGAAAAACTTTCAATATGGTGCTTGATAACGTCGTGATTGGCGATGCTGCCGTTGCGGCGGTGCCGGTGCCTGCTGCTGTTTGGATGTTTGGTAGCGGCTTGCTGGGCTTGTTGGCTACCGGTAGAAGAAAATTGGCTTAATTTTCTTCGCTCCAATAGAAAAGGGGCAAGGATTTCGCCTTGCCCCTTTTTTTGTGCGTAGATTTTCAAGAGTCTCTTAGGCGATGCTCCGGGTTTTTCGAGATTTAAAGGCGTGCCTGGTCTGTTGGTGGGGGGGGATTCCGGCAACTATATGAAGTATGGGGCATATAACTCATTTCTATGAGGGTTTGCCGTTTCGCTTTGTGGGTTTCGTTTTTAAGTAATTGATAATCAATAGAATAATTTCTATGGTGCGCTTTGTGCTTTAAAGGTGGAATGCGGCTTTTGGATTGACCTGTCGATTGCTCGGAAAATACGGGTCCTGGAGCGGTAAGTAAATTTCCTCTGGTGTGGAAGCTTTTTGAATATAAGGTTGATGAGAGGTCAGCATGCGATTTTTCGATAAATTGATTTTGGTGAGTGGTATCCTGCTGGCGCAGTCGGTATTTGCTCATGGTCCGCAGACGTTACCGTTACAGCGCGTACCGATACCGCCTGTTCCCGGATTGACGGACGGTGCCGATCCGATTGTTGTCAACGAAGAGGCAGCTATCGCCTTGGGTAAGGCCTTATTCTGGGATGCCAATGTCGGCAGCGATGGTATGGCTTGCGGTTCTTGTCATTTTCATGCCGGCGCAGATAGTCGTGCGGTCAATCAATTGAATCCTGGCCAAAAAAGCAGCAATGCGTCCGGTCAAACTTTCGAGGCCACCAAGACCGGTGCGGCGGGTGGTCCAAACTATACCATGCGTTTAGCCGATTTTCCGTTGCGACAATATGTCAATCCTTTAATTAAAGCCAGTGGCGTTAGTTTTAGTACCGACGATGTAATGGCTTCTTCAGGGACATTTAGTGGTACTTATACCGGCGCGTCGAAATTTATCGGTGCCAACGATCAGTGTAATCGTAGTGTGGATTCCACTTATCATGTCGGCGCGACGGGTACTCGTCGTGTGGAGCCCAGAAATGCGCCGACGGTGATCAATTCGGTATTTAATCATCGCAATTTTTGGGATGGTCGAGCCAATAACGTTTTCAACGGTAGCAGTCCTTGGGGGGGCGAGATCCAAAAGCGGGTGTTTGGGTAAAGCTTAATTCGCAGTCGGTGCAGAAGCAGCGCCTGGAATTAATTAATTCCTCTTTGGCCTCTCAGGCTACCGGGCCTGGCTTGAGCGATGCGGAGATGTCTTGCCGGCAGCGCACTTGGCCGGATGTCGGCAGAAAGCTTTTGTTACGCCAACCCTTGCAAGGTCAGAAAGTTCATAACGAAGACAGTGTGTTAGCGCCCTATAGTTTGAGTACCGGCGGAAATCTCAAGCCGGGGCTGAATACCACTTACCAAGCCTTGATTAAAAAGGCGTTCAACTCGAAATACTGGTCTGTTATCGGAACTGCATCCGGGACGTTCGGAGCGCCGGCAGGTGGGGTGGCCTATAACCAAATGGAAGCTAACTTCTCGATGTTTTTCGGCTTGTCTATCCAACTATACGAATCGACCTTGGTATCGGATCAAGCGCCTATCGATTTAACGAACCGGGATGTGAACAACACGCCAACTTGGGACAATTTGGGCTACACCGCGGCACAAATTGCGACCTTGAAACAGGGTGAATCGACTTTTGTGAATAATCATTGCCAGATGTGCCATAGCGGGCCGACAACTACCTTGGCGGCTATAACCACCAATGCAATGCTGCTGACGCCCACCGTAGATCAGGCAACCGGACAAACCAAGAAGTATGGTCCGGCGAACGCTGAAATTTCTTATGGCCCTCTGGCGCTGGGGGGGAGTTATCTTCCGGGCGGTGCGGCCGATGCAGGGATCAATATTCACGGTAATGTCATTACTCGCGACAAAACTTTCGATGTTGGCGTCTATTACAAAAAATTAATGGATATGGGTTTTATAAATTCAGGCGTTGGAGATCCTGACGCTGATCCCGGCGTCAATGGTGTGGACGATTTTGGCCACCCGTTATCCTACACCAAGCAATATTTGGAGTATCTGCAAGACAATAGTCAGGGCGTTGTCGACTCGGTTGTTAACTCGCAATGGTCTTGCGATTTCATTTGGTCCTTGGCAGACAATACGTTGACTGGAACCGACTTTTTTGTGAGTGCCGACGGGCTGATTGAAGATGGCAGTAAAGAGGGGGGGTCCAGAACTACCGATTGTCTCTTTGATGTCTCTACGGCCTATTTGCCGAGCGTTTCAGCGGCATTGGCAAATTTGACGACCGCCAAAATGGCTTATGCGACTAAAGCGGCGTTTAAGGTGCCTACTTTGAGAAATATCGAATTGACCGGTCCGTACATGCATAACGGCAGCATGGCGACTTTGGAGCAAGTCATTGAGTTTTATGCTCGGAAAGGTAACTTTGATAATGTCGATAAACATCAATCGGTTGCCCAAATCAATTTGGCCGGCACTAGTCAGCTCTACATTAAAACGCGAGCCGCTTTGGTTGAGTTTTTGAAAACCTTTACCGACGAACGGGTGCGTTACGAAAGAGCGCCATTTGATCATCCCGAGCTATCGGTGCCCAATGGACATGTTGGCAATGAGTCTGGGGTAACTGCTGGAAATGCGATAGGCAGCGGCTTTGCTCAAGATGCGATGTTGGCGGTGCCTGCAGTTGGGGCAAGTGGGCGGGTTGATCCTCTGGAGCCGTTTTCTGCTCTGTTGGCGCCTTGAAATTGGATAAACGAGCAGGCTTGCGACTTGATACGAGGCGCGGCCTGTTCTTTAAATTGAAAAAATTTATTGGGTACAGAGAGATATGAATATCCTGAGCAATCATATTAAATACGGTGCGTTGAGCTTGGCTTTGTTGGCGGTCGGAGCTTCCAATGCCTATGCCACGAGTTCCTTTACGGGTTCGGCGGCATTGACCTTCACATATTCCGGAGATCTTAGTGGGATCGTTGTTGGGTATGTTGGCAGTGGTAACGTTGATGATGGAACTGAAGTGTATGGCGATGCGGTACTGCAGCCGAATTTTAATTTTCCGGATCAGGCTTCCGGCGAGTTCTCGGTGGTCGGAAGCGTTAACGATAGTGAAGGTCAGAATATTCACTCGGCGCAGATTGCAACGTTCGCCCTGTCTTTCGTGAATCATAGCGGTCAAAGCCGATCTTTTGGGTTGTCGCTTGACTACCTATTGCACGCGGTTGTCGTGGGTGAGTTCGCCAATAGTGCTGTGCAGATTAGTTTTGGCGATTATGGATACGATGAGTTAACGGCCGACTTATTCAGTGGACAGGATAATATTTCCCTGGCGGGCAGCTCCGGGGTCTTTAATTTCGATTTGGCGGCCAACGAAACGGGTTCTTTCTCGGTGAATGTAGGTATCGTTGGAGATCTGCTTGGTACGACGCCCGTGCCTTTGCCTGCGGCTGCCTGGTCGTTTTTGGTCGGTTTGCTTGGTTTGCTTGGGGTAAATAAAAAACGAGCCGGCGTTAAAATTGATTGAATGGATATTTAAGTGAACGAAAAAAGTCGGCTTGTGCCGACTTTTTTCGTTTAAGGGGGGCGAGGTTTATGGTTTTTGGTGTTTTTCATCGAAGATTTTAGATCTGGCCGGTTCGGTGGGAACTCTAACTAAACTATGTTATATGGCCTTTATCCTTTGGGTTATTTGACTAGGCGTTTATCCGGCTTCTACTGGCGTTGGGGCAAATGATTGAAATATTGAGCAACGTTTGGTTGGATGAAGCGGGCGAGAGCAGTCAATTGATGTAACTAGATAGTGGCGCATTTTTTGCTTTACATATTGCACGTTAGTTTGAGCGTATTCAAATAATTAACCCTAACTCTTTAAGGACAAGTTTATGATCAATACCAAAACAGCAAAAACGATCGCCATGATCTTGGCGGGAGGCTCTATGTCGCTTGCCGGAATTTCTGTTGCCTCGGCATCTGCTACTTACTACAGCACCGATAGGCCGATCGATGGCTCTTATGCCCCCGATCAATACACCGACGCGGCGGCGTTGGGTACCGACGGTTGGACCCGCACTGGAGAATCCGGCAATAGCGGTACGCCGCTACCTTGGCTGGGCACGGTGGGGGGCGCTCGCCCGTTTGGTTATGTCGGTTATGGTTCGGCAAACTGGGCGGCGGAAATCACCGCAGCCGGTGACAGTCTGGAAATATCTCAAGCGGACGCCGCCGCCCGTTATGGCACCGCGTGGGGGGCATACGGTGCGTCGTTAGCGAATATCGATACCGCAAAAGGTGCGTGGTACGATGGAGCTCAAGGCTGGGGGCATAATACCGATATCGGCTTGTTTAAGTCCGATGTGACCGCGTTGGTGACTATCAATCTTACTTCGCTGTTCAACGATTCCGAGCCCGATAAATCCTGGCACAACTTTGGTGTGACCGTATTTACCGGTATGGATAGCTCTTCCAGCGGTTACAGTCGGCATACCGGTTGGAACTACGGCACCGATTTTACCCAAAGTGATCCGTTTACTTCCGTTGGCGTTGTTTACGACGGTAGCATTGGGGTCAGTAATCCGGGGAAAGCCTATTCCGCAACCGTCGACGATGTGAATGGATATACGTTCCTGGCTCAGGCAGGGCAGGTTTATTCGATCTATTTAGGGGGTAATTCGGGAAGTGGAAACTATGATCCCCATGCCGGCTATCAATTAAACATTACGACAGAAGCTCCGGCCTCTGTACCAGTGCCTGGAGCGGTATGGTTGTTCGGTACCGTGATTGCCGGATTTGTGGCTACCGGTCGTCGGCGTTTGAAAGGCGCTTAAGTTATACGGGTTCTGCTTCCGTGTGGTTTCTATCGGGAGCTGCACGGAGCGAGCCGATAGAAAACTTCAGCGAGTGCTTATCCCATTCTCAGATGATTTTGTCTGGTATGGGTAATCCGGCAAAAAACGCCGCTAAGTTTTCCAGTACCTTCTCCCCCATCGCGGTACGCGTCGCAACAGTGGCGCTGCCCAGGTGGGGAAGTAGTGAGGCGTTTTCCAGCGTCAAAAAGCCAGGGTCTATGTCTGGTTCGCCTTCGTAGACATCCAGGCCGGCGCCGGCAATGCGCTTTTCTTGCAAGGCTTTAATCAAGGCTTTGCTGTCTACCACATCGCCGCGGGCGGTATTAATCAAGTGGGCGGTGGGTTTCATTAAATTCAAGGTATTTTCGTTGATTAAATGCCGTGTCTCGTTGCCGCCCGGACAATGCAACGATACGTAATCGCACTGCGGTAGTAGTTCTTCTAAGGTATTGCAGCGCGCAGCCTGTAGTTCGTCGTTGATGCTTGGCTCTGCCGCACCAGGTTTGAGATACATGATTTTCATCCCAAAGCCATGATGAGCTTTCCGTGCCATGGCCTGGGCGATGCGTCCAAAGCCGATTAGTCCCAACGTGGCGCCGGTCACGTCGCTGCTCATCATATGCGTTGGACACCAGCCGGTCCATGCGCCGGCGCGTACCAGTCTATCGCCCTCGGCTCCGCGCCGCGCCGACATCAGTAACAAGGTCATCGCTATATCGGCGGTACTTTGCGTCAACACGCCGGGGGTATTGGTCACGATCAGGCCTTGCTGTTTGGCGGCGGCAATATCGATATGGTTATAACCCACACCAAAATTGCCCAGAATTTTGCAGCGCTTATTAGCGACATTCAGCACCTCGGCCGGCAGGGCATCGCAAACGCTGGGACACACAGCATCGTAATTTTGTAGCGCTGCCTTAAATTCGTCCGTGCTGAACGGGTGGTCGTCGCTATTCAGCGTGACGTCGTAAAGAGCCTGCAGTTTGGTTTCAACACTTGCAGGCCAGCGGCGGCTAATCAGGACTTTGGGTTTGCTCATTGGATTTCCTATCGTAAAAACTTTATGCGCTTTCAGGCTTAATTCAGTTGCCAGGGGTTTTAGGGGTCGACGGCAGGGTTGGAGGTGCTAATCCCGCCGCTACCGTGGTCACGGTCATAGGCTTTCAAGCGCGCCGCGCGCAGGCTATTGATGCTGGCGATGTTTTCATCGTGTTGCCTTAACGATCTTTGCCGCTGCAGGGCTAAGTGTTGGTCTTGTTGTTCTTGCAAAGCCATCGCCATCGCCGGTTTTTTATATTGCAGTTCGGCTTGGCGCTCGGCGATGTATTGTTCTTGATCGCGAGTGTCCGTATTTAGGTGTTTTTCCATTAAATCCAGGCTGCGTGTTTGGTTTTGTAGCTGCTGCTGGCTAAGCATTTTGGTATCGTCCATCTGCTGCTGTCTGAGCCGTAGCTCCATTTCCATGCGTCGAGCTGCCTGTTCATCTTGGCGTTGAGCGCTTATTTGTTGATTGTCGTGTAACAACTGCTCTTGTTGGCTTTTTAACGCCTCGGTGGCGGCAATCAACTTGGCATTTTGGATCTGCTCTAGTTCGGCTTGTCGTTGGGATTGCTGGTTATTGTGATAAAGCCATGAGCCTATCGGAAATAGCAGCAGGAGGGCAATCGCCAATCGTTGCAACCATGGGCCGGCTTGGCTGCGGTCGATTGCCGTGGGGGGTATTATTTCTGTCGGCTGTAAGCGGCTGGCTGCCAGTTTGCGATCATACGCAATGCGCCGACTAGAATCGGAGAGTATCACAAACGCTTCTCGCGCACGGTTCAGCGTATCTATTGCGGAGTCGTCCTCGCGTTTCAATCCATGCCGTTCAATATCTTTGAATGCACGATGGATTTGCTGGTCGTTAGCCGACTCGGGTATGTTTAACAGTTGATATAAGGTTTTGGCCATCTTCGCATCTCCCAACGCTTAGTCATCTAATGATCGGGAGATAGTGTTAGTCCCCTGAAAATGCCGGCGCTAAGCAAAGCTGCCGGCACAAAGAACTATAAAGATTTGAAAATCGAAGCGCAAATACCCTGCAAAAAATTAATGGGTGGCGATAGCCAGCTTTTCTTGATGCCGACGCATCATCGCCAACGACCCCAACATGCAGCCCAAAGCAAACCAGGTTAATGTTGCCAGGGGCATTGACGATAAGGTCTTGTCACTAGGAGCCGTAGTGGCTTGATCAAACGATTGGGCTTCAGCATTTTTTCCGATAAGAAATTGATAGCCGATATCGGGGATAAACGACCAAGCCCCGCTGCTGATGGCGGGATAGTTCATTACAGACCAGTTCAGGGTCTGCTTGTTGCTAACTTCGCTGGGAGTTTGTCGACTTAAGCCTTGGGTATAAATCGCTTTGGCCACGCAATTATCTAACTCTACGGGGCTATTTTTGCCGTTTGAGCTGTTGGGTAGCCAGCACGATGCCTGTTCGAAAAAATCGGAACGTGGTAGTTGGCTAATCTGCATGGTGGTGTTTAGCCATGCTTGGCTGTGGATTTCGGTAGGCGCGTGTTCATGAAGTTCTGCATGAGCAGGGGCGGTCAGTGCTGTAAACAGTAGCAGGCTGTGTCTCATGATTGTCTCCAGTAGCTTCGGAGTTAGAGGGTAACTCGATTATATGTGCAGCAAAAGTGAGGCCTGTATTTTAAAATTCTTTGTATTTTAAATACTTAAGCAGATTTTTTGTTTTTTAGGATGTTAAAAACCAATGGTTTTTGATGTGTAATGGTGCAAATGTTGGGTGCTTTTGGTGCTTAGCGCACAAAATAAGGCCGTCTGTCTTGTGTCCTAAAGTACAGTCACCCCAGGCATATCGGCTGGTTTTGATAAGTGAGCGGGGCGAGATAGTCGGAGGTTTAGTCGGTAATCCTGGCAGAGCGAATGAACGGGTGACCGGTTAAACGGGCCACCCGTTATTACAGGGTAAGCGTGTTATTTTGCGGTAGTGCGGTAATACTCGATAGCTGCTGCGACGCCGCTACCCGGTTTAATGTCAACGCCGTTATCCAGCATAGCCATTTCCACACCGGCAATCGCACCCAGCAAAGACACATCGTTCATATCGCCAACGTGGCCGATACGGAAGACTTTGCCGGCCACTTCGCTCAAACCGGCGCCCAGCGAGATATTGTATTTGCTATAAGCGGTGCTAATCACGTGACGGGCATCCTTGTCGGCTGGTACCACAATCGCGGTGACAGTATCGGAATCCCAGCCTGCTTGCGCGCAGGTTTGCAAGCCCCAGGCTGCAACCGCGCGGCGCACGCCTTCGCCCAGTCGGTGATGACGGGCGTAAACGTTTTCCATGCCTTCTTCCAGTAATAATTCCAAGGCTTTACGCAAGCCATACAGCATCGGGGTGGATGGCGTGTACGGGGTGTAGCCGTCTTTATTGGACGCCGCCATGTCTTTAAGTGAAAAGAATGAACGCGGGAAGTTGCTGTTATCGATAGCGGCCAGGGCTTTTTGGCTGAAGCCCAGAATCGCCAAGCCGGCCGGCAACATAAAACCTTTTTGCGAACCGGCGATTGAGGCGTCCACGCCCCATTCGTCTTGACGGAAATCAATACTGCCGATGGAGCTAACACCATCCACGAATAGCAGTGCAGGATGGCTCGCCGCGTCAAGGGCTTTGCGCACACCCGGAATGTCGCTGGTCACGCCAGTTGACGTTTCGTTATGCGTGGCCAGGATGGCTTTGATCTCGTGGTTTTTGTCTTCTTTCAGGCGTGCTTCCAGATGATCCAGCGGCATGCCTTTGCCCCATTCCACTTGGTGGATTTCCACGTCAAAGCCCAGTTTTTTGGATGCTTCCGCCCACAGGTGGCCGAACTGACCAAAGCGGTAAATCAACACTTTATCGCCTTGGTTCAGGCAGTTGGTCATCGCCACTTCCCAGCCGGCAGTGCCGGTGGCCGGAAACACGAAGCATTGGCCGGTTTCGGTGCGGAACACTTTTTTCAGGTCTTCCAGAATCGGCGCCAGCAGTTTAGGGAAAATCGGCGAACGGTGATCTTCCATCGGCACATGCATCGCGCTCAGAATTTCATGTGGGGTATTGGTTGGACCTGGAACAAAAAGGTGATTGCGACCTGCCATCTGGTGTCTCCTTGGAATTTTTGAAGCTTAGAAAATCGCGGGATGTTGCCACAGAAGCCGCTTTTCGGCAAGTTGGGCTGAGGCCAGACCCATTCAGAACGTACGGAACAAGCCAATTTACCTGAGTGCTTCCCTGTTCACTGATTTACTGCTAAAACGGCAACAAAAACATTAAAACTCTGTTGCCATGCAAGCACCCGATCAAACCCAGTCTAACTATCCGCGTTGGCTACCGCCGGTGTCCAATTTTATCTTGGCCTTGGTTGCTACGCTTAGCCTTACTATTTTCGCTTTCATCCAGGAACCGCATCCGGATGCGTTTCGGGTCGAGCCAAACTGGGCAAGTTGGGATTTTTGGCAGTATCCCATCGAACGAAATGCTTTTCGCCGTCTGCCGGTAATTGGCACAGATTTGCATGATATTGCCGTATCGGCGGATGACTCGCGCTTGTGGGCGGTGGGTCGAAGTTCCTTTTCTAGTGATGACTCAATTGTATACAGTCACGACAGTGGCAAGCATTGGCAAACCGCGACAATCGCTTGGCCAACAAATGGTTATTCCCAGGCTGCGTCATCCAACCCATCAGCAGCGCAATCTGCAAACGCTGCAACCCCGGATAAAACCGCCACATCTCTCCAACCCGATTCGCCAGCTCGTCGTCTAAACAGCATCTCTTTCATCGACCGCAATCATGGCTGGGCGGTGGGAAATAATGGCACCATCCTGAGTAGCGCCGATGGTGGCAAAACCTGGCAAGCCCAGAGCAGCGGTACGTCAGCAGGGCTTAATGCCTTGCAATTCCTTGACAATGGCCAGCAGGGCTGGGCGGTGGGTGACGCTGGCACCATCCTGAGTAGCATCGATGGCGGCAAGACCTGGCAAGTCCAGAGCAGCGGTACGCAAGAATGGCTAAATGCCGTGCAATTCCTCAGCGATAGCCAGCGTGGCTGGGCGGTAGGGAGCAATGGCACCATCCTCAGTAGCGCCGATGGCGGCAAAACCTGGCAAGCTCAGAGTAGTGGTACACTGGAAATGCTGAATTCGGTGCAATTTCTGGACGACGGCAAGAGGGGCTGGGCGGTAGGTAGAGGTGGTACCATCCTGAGTACCGTAGATAGCGGTAACTATTGGCAATCCCTGAGTAGCAGCACTTGGGTAGGGTTGAATAAGGTGCAGTTTCTCAAAGATGGCTCACAGGGCTGGGCAGTGGGAGACAATGGCTGGATATTGAGCAGCGTCGATGGTGGCAAATCCTGGCAAGCGCAAAGAAGCGGCACTCAGGCAAATTTGGATTCTTTGCAATTGCTCAATGGTTACCGAGGTTGGGCGGTGGGTCGAGGTGGAACGATTTTGAGTAGCGAGGACGGCAAAACTTGGCGAGCCCTGAGTACTGGTTCGCAGGCAAATTTGCGCTCTGTGCAATTCCTGGAAGACGGCCAAAGGGGCTGGGCGCTTGCGGGTAATAGCACGATCCTGACTAGCGTAGATGGAGGCAATATTTGGCAAGTCCAGAGCAGTGGCGAGTTGGAAGCGTTGAACGCTTTGCAATTCCTCGGCGACGGTCAGCGCGGTTGGGCTGTGGGAAGCAATGGTACCATCCTGAGTAGTGCCGATGGCGGTAAATCTTGGCAAAAGCAGAGCAGCGGCACTAAGGGATGGCTGAACGCTGTGCAGTTCCTTGGTGAGGGTATGCTCGGTTGGGCTGTGGGAGACAGTGGAACGATACTCAGTAGCGCTGATGGCGGCAAAACCTGGCAAGCGCAGAGCAGTAGTACGCAGACAATGCTTACTTCTGTGCAATTCCTCGCCGATGGCCAACGGGGCTGGGTTATAGGTGGAGATGGTACTGTCTTAAGTAGTGATGATGGTGGCAAAACCTGGCAAGTTTGGAGCAGCGCACCGTCGCGGCTGAATTCTGTGCGATTCTTCAGTCACGGTCAGCGAAGCTGGGCGGTGGGTAGTGAAGGCACCATTGTGAGTAGTGCTGATGACGGCAAATCGTGGCAATCGCAGAGCAGCAGTGCGAAAGCAAAGCTGAACGCCGTGCAATTCCTCGACGATGGTCAGCATGGCTGGGCGGTGGGAGGCGATGGCACCATCCTGAGTAGCGCCGATGGCGGCAAAACTTGGCAAGCCCAGAGCAGCGGCACGCCAGCAGGGCTTAGCGCCGTGCAATTCCTCAGCGACGGCCAGCGTGGCTGGGCGGTGGGATACGATGGCTCCGTCCTGAGTAGCGCCGATGGTGGTAAAACTTGGCAAGACATCCAATACCGCAAAATGCCGGCGCCGTGGTTTTGGGTTTTGATTTGGTACCTTTGGGCTTGGCTGGTGGTTTCCGGCAGGCCGCTGCTTAAAGCGCTTGCAGGTGAGCTAGGCCCGGAACTGACTGCCAAAAAATTTGGCATACACGCAGTTGGTAGCAGCGATAACCCGGGCGGTCCGGCCAGCGTCGATTACTTGGGCAGTCTGCAATTGGCGCGGGATATTAGTCATTTCTTGCTCAACGAACACACCACGCCACCCTTGACCTTGGCAATAACCGGCGATTGGGGTAGCGGCAAAAGCACGGTGATGACTTATCTGCAAGCGCAATTGCGCCGCGCCGGTATGCGGCCGGTGCTGTACAACGCCTGGCATCATCAGGAAGAGCAGCAAGTCTTGGGTTCGATTCTGGAATGTGTCCGCCAACAAGCGACGCCGCGCTGGTGGCCGTGGTTATTGCCGGCCCTGTGGTTTCGGCTACGTTCTTTGCTTTATCTGCCCTGGTGGTTGAAGCTGCCGTTGTTGAGCTTGTTGGTGGCTTTGATAATTTTGTCCGGCCATAAAGAGCGCCAGCAAGCCGTAGTGACCACTTGGCATGACTTGGCCGAACAACTGAACCTGGAGAAGCCCGCGTTCCTGACCGGGCGAGGGTATAACAAGCTGTGTCCGGCTGCTGTTAGCAGCCCGGATAAAGCCAATTCCATTATCAGTACGGCGGCTGTCGAGTTAAGTGAAGCGGAATGCCGAAAATTAGTCTGTTTGGTGCAGCCTGAGTTACAAGCTCCTGTGCACCGAGCGGCTGACTGTCTGCCAGCAGTTCATTTTAATAACGATGCTGAGTTTTTGGATGCAGTAAAGCTAGCATTTGGCATTCTCACCGATGAACGCGGACAATTGATCAGCGCCCAATTGGAACATGCCGGCGACAGTAATTCCTCCTTACCATTCTGGTTGCTCACCGGCTTGGCTGGCATGATGCCGCTGATTTTGTTGACCATCAAAGCCTCGTCGCTGTTCGGCTTGGCCAGTACCGATCTGCTCAAATCCGCTGCCAAGACGGTCGGTTTAGCGGTGCCCGCCGAGCCGGTAGGTACCCGGCAAATTTGGCAAAGCAAATTTCAACGTTTGACTCAGTTAATGGGGGCCAGGACTTTGGTATTGTTCATAGACGACCTGGATAGATGCCAGCGTGAGCACGCAATGCGGGTGTTGGAAACCTTGAGCTTTTTGGTCAACGCCGGCGATTTATACGTGATCTTGGGTGTGGCACCTAAATACGTGTTGGCCAACGTTAAATTACATTTTGAGGACTTGGCCAAGGCCCTGCACGAGTTTGATGGCAATGGCGAGGAAAATGAGGCTAATCCAAGCAAAGCCAAACCCCGAAATCTGGCCCGTTTTTATCTGCAAAAACTCATCAATATCGAAGTGCCGGTGCCTCAGGCTAGCTCGGAATCCATGCATAAGCTGCTGTTTGCTGAGCAGGGTGAGGTGGACAGTGACGCTCAGCGTGAAGAAAAATTTCAAAAATTGGGCTGGGGCTTGATCTTGGGTTTGCAAATCCTGGTGGCATCTGGCGTGATGGGGTTCGCGGCTTTTTACCATTGGCCGGATACGCCACAGATTAGCCAGACCCCTCTGCAAAGCAATGCCAGTGCTGCGTCCAATACTGCAACAAAACAACCGGATAAGCCTGTCACGACCCCGGAGCCAGCGGTTCCTGAATCGAATCGGGCTGAAAAGAATACTGCTACTTACTTCCGTCCCGCGCCGGAGCCTTGGCCGACAGAACAGCAGTTATGGAGCGGCAGCCTGGCGGTGTTGGGTTTGCTTGGCGCTATATTGGCTGGATGGCTGGGAATCAGGCGTAACCCGAAACGTTGGCAGCAGTGGCAATCCAGGGTCAAAAAAGTCGGTAAGAGCCTGCGTCTCGAGTTTGTCGGCGCTAAGCCGCTTCAAGACAGCGATGTATTCAAGGAGGCTTTGGAAATCTGGATGCCCTTGATCGTTGCCGACCGTGCCGGTGCGATACATGCGCCGCGTACGGTTAGAGCTTTTTTGAATCGTTTAAGGTTTTTGGCGGCGCGCTGGCCCAAGGAAAAGATGAACGGCGAAGCACAGCTTGTAGCGTTAGCCGCGCTGCATATGTATCTGGCAAGCGATTTCGAAAACACGGTAGCGATATTTCTCTTAAGCAGTGCTAAGCCGGATCATAGGGAACTTATTTCGTTTGTGAACACGTTTATAACGACGCATCAAGAGCGCTTCGGATTGTTTACCAATGAGGATAAAGACTTCTTCGCTTTTCTAATCTCGGGTCTGGAAATCCACAAGCCCTAATCCGGTGCGCTGTGCAAATTGACTTTAGCGGCCCCGAAAGTAAAATGGCGGACTATTTATAAATAGCCGTAACTGCAAAACCAGCCGTTCGCTCTCTGACCTTAGGATATTATTGATGAGTCACACACTTTACGAAGCCAATGCCCAACGCGTGCAACGTTGCGAATTGGCGGTACCGGGCACTAGTCCGGAAATGTTCGAAAAAGCCCTGAAAAGTGGTGTGGACTTTGTATTTCTCGATCTGGAAGACGCTGTCGCGCCGGACGATAAACTAAAAGCGCGGAAAAACGTGATCCAGGCTATTAACGATCTGGATTGGAAAGGTCACGGTATCACCCTGTCCGTGCGTATTAACGGTCTGGATACACAGTACATGGTGCGCGATGTCGTCGACCTGGTCGAACAAGCCGGTGCTAAAATCGACACGCTGCTGATTCCTAAAGTCGGCGTCTATGGCGACGTGTATATGGTTGACGCGATGTTAACGCAATTGGAAATGCAGGAAGGCTTGAAAAACAAGATCGGCATTGAGTGTCTGATCGAAACTGCCTTGGGCATGGCTAATGTGGAAGACATTGCCAAGCAAGGCGCTATCGGCGGTCGGGTGGAAGCCTTGCATTTTGGCGTTGCTGATTATGCCGCCAGCAACCGGGCCCGCACCGTGAATATTGGTGGCTTAAACCCTGATTATCCCGGCGACCAATGGCATGCGGCGATCAGCCGGATGACGGTAGCCTGCCGCGCCTATGGCCTGCGTCCTATCGACGGCCCATTCGGCGACATCAAAGACCCAGAAGGCTACAAAGCCGGTGCCCGCCGCGCCGCTGCTTTGGGTTGCGAAGGCAAATGGGCGATTCATCCCTCACAAATTGCTTTGGCTAACGAAGTCTTCACCCCCCCGCGGCGGAAGTCGAAAAAGCCAAGCGCATCCTGGTGGCGTTGCAAGAAGCCGCCGCGCAAGGTAAAGGCGCTGCCGCACTGGATGGTCGTTTGATCGATGCCGCTTCCGAGCGCATGGCCAATAACATCGTCCGAGCCGCTGAAGCGATTGCCGCTAAAACCAAATAATTTCAATTATGTAGGTTGGGTTCACCCTAGGGCGTAAAAGCCGATAGGCGTAACCCAACACGACGGCTTCCAATGTTGGGTTACGCTGCGCTTTTATGCCCTGCGGGTAAACCCAAGCTACATTTTTTAATTTAAGAGAGACATGCATGGACATTCATGAGTACCAAGCAAAACAGCTATTAGCCGATTATGGCGTAAAAATAGCCGATGGCGGTCTGGCCTACAGCCCGGAAGACGCGGTGCAGCGCGCCCGCGAAATCGGCGGCCACGTTTGGGTGGTTAAAGCGCAGATTCATTCCGGTGCACGCGGCAAGGCTGGCGGTATCAAGATTTGCAAGACCCACGACGAAGTCAGCGACGCCGCCGAATCCTTGTTGGGTAAAAAACTGGTGACCCACCAAACCGGTCCGGCCGGTAAACAATGTTTGCGCTTGTATGTCGAAGCCGGCACCGATATCGCCAAGGAATTGTATTTCAGTCTGCTGATAGATCGCGCTCAGGAGCGCATCGTCATGGTCGGTTCCGCGCAAGGCGGGATGGAGATTGAAGATCTGGCGGAAAACAATCCGGATGCGATTAAAAAAATCTATATCGAACCGGCCGTCGGTTTGCAGGATTTCCAAGCCCGCGAAATGGGTTTTGCCTTGGGTTTGCATGCCGACCTGATTCCACAAGCAGTGAAACTAATTCAAGGCTGCTATCGGGCGATGCGCGAGTTGGATGCCAATATGGTGGAAATCAATCCTTTGGTGATTACCGGCCATGATGAATTGATCGCGCTGGACGCGAAAATGGGCTTTGACGACAACGCCTTGTTCCGCCGGCAAAAAATCTCCGAGTTGCGCGATAAGTCGCAGGAAGATCCCCGTGAAATGGCCGCTGCCGACCGTGGCTTGAGCTACGTCGGTCTGGACGGCGACATCGGCTGCATGATCAACGGCGCTGGTTTGGCGATGGCGACCATGGACATGATCAAACTGGCGGGCGGTGAGCCAGCCAATTTCCTGGATGTGGGCGGTGGTGCCTCGGCCGAACGTACCGAAAAAGCCTTTCGGATGGTGTTGGCCGACAAAAATGTGAAAGCCATGCTGGTGAACATTTTTGCCGGTATCAACCGTTGCGACTGGATCGCCGAGGGTGTGGTGCATGCGGTGAAAAAAATCGATATGCAAATACCGCTGATCGTGCGTTTGTCCGGCACGAATGTCGAAGAGGGCCGCAGGATTATCGAAGAAAGCGGCTTGCCTATCATCACGGCGAACACCTTGGCGGAAGCGGCCGAGAAAGCGGTACAAGCCCGTAACGAAGTGGTCGCGGGTCGCTTTCAGCATCCTGCTTCACCCGACACTGTTACATCCCTGTAAGGCGCGCAAGGTTAAGGAATTTATATGGCAATTTTTATCGATAAACACACCCGTATCATCGTGCAAGGCTTTACCGGAAAAATCGGTACTTTCCATGCTCAGGAGATGATCGATTATGGCTCGAATGTCGTCGGTGGCATTACCCCCGGCAAAGGTGGCCAAACCCATTTGGATAGGCCGGTATTCAACACCGTGAAAGAAGCGGTAGAACAAGCCGGTGCCGAGGCCAGCATCGTCTTCGTGCCACCGGCTTATGCCGCAGACTCGATCATGGAAGCCGCCGAAGCCGGCATCAAATTCTGCGTGTCTATCACTGACGGGATCCCGACTCAGGACATGATGAAAGTCAAAATCTTCCTGAGCAAATTCCCCAAGGAAAAGCGCATGGTGCTGACCGGCCCTAACTGCGCCGGCACCATCAGTCCGGGTAAATCCATGCTGGGCATCATGCCGGGTCATATTTACATGCCGGGCAATGTCGGCATCGTTGGGCGCTCCGGCACTTTGGGTTACGAAGCGGCCGATCAAATGAAAGCGCTGGGTATCGGCGTATCGACTTCGGTCGGTATCGGCGGCGACCCGATCAACGGCAGCTCGCACCGCGACATTCTGCAAAAGTTCGAAGAAGATCCGGAAACAAAGGTAGTGGTGATGATCGGCGAAATCGGCGGTCCGCAGGAAGTGGAAGCCGGTATGTTTGCCAAAGAACATATGACTAAACCTGTGGTGGCTTATATTGCCGGTTTAACGGCACCGAAAGGCCGGCGGATGGGTCATGCTGGGGCGATTATTTCCTCGGTGGGTGAGTCAGCCGCGGAAAAAGTCGAAATGCTGAAAGAGTTGGGCGTGATTATCGCGCCCACCCCGGCGGCTATGGGCGAAACCGTGGCCAAGGTATTGGCATCGCTGTAAGTCTGTGCGCTCTAAAAAAGCCCGCTTCGGCGGGCTTTTTTATGTGTGCTGACTTGAGGTTCTTTAGCTTGTCTCGCCAAGCTGGTAACATCACCCATTTTGTCGTTTTGCCGGAATCATGCAATCTTCTCATTTAGTCGAACGTCTTAAAACCTACAGGACATTAACTGCCGAGCAACAGATTATTTTGAAGTTGCTGGCTGTTTATTACGGCTATAGTTCGCTGATCAATTTGGCTAAATGTCTGGCTAGCCTGGGTATCAGGGAAGGCGACAAAACCCTGAAATCCGATGCGGTCAAAGCCCGTTTGAAACCGCTGATTAAAGCAGGTTTGCTGGAAGAAAACCCCAAGTCAGGCGGTACCCGCTGTTGTAAAACATTGGCGGAAGTACTGATCCGGCAAGCCGTCGTCGATAAGGATTTCGATCTGTTTGCAGGGGCGGTGCAAATGCAAAATCCGCCCGGTCACGGCTATTACCGTTACAGCACCGTGGATGATTGCATTCGCGAAGCGCGGATCCAGTTTTATCGCGGCGATTACGCTAGAGTCAGCGAATGTCTGGAGTCCGGCTCCCATTATTTGGGCAAACTGCCGCCGGTTAACGAACTTTATTTGTCCTGGTTTTTAAACCCGCTGGATGTCGCCTGGTTTACCAAGCATCATCCGCAAATATTGATTGGTTTGGCGGGTTTCTCGGGGTTGCACCAGCTGTTGTATCTCTATGCCGACCAAAAGTTGGATGGTTTTTTACAGCAGTTGATGTTCGTTGGCCAAGGCATGCAGCAAGAAATGTTGAACCGAATGGCCCTGGAGCTGCGCTTGCTGCGCGGTGAATGGGATGAGGTTGCGCAATTGGTGGTTGATCAGGACGATCCGGAGCTGCAAGCCATCGCCGCCGCATTGATCTTTTTGCGCGGCGACTATGCCCTTGCCGTCAGCGGCTTTGAAGCGGCCTTGACGCGGCTGCGAAAATTGTCCGGCCAGCGTACCGCCTATTTTTATGGATTGGCAGGGGTCTTCTATCCATTGGCAATCCTGAAAAACAACGATGCCAAACAACGCGCCAAACTCGGCACATTAATCAACCAGGCCGCCAAGGCCGATAATTATTGGTTGGGTATTTACCAGCAACTGGCTTTATTTCAGCGCTTTTTACAAGGAGACTTATCGCTACGCGAACAGCTATTGACGACCGATTTGACCTATAAAATCGGTACCGGTTATCGGGATAGCGGCTCCCCGGATACTTTACTCACCGCGCCACTGTTGCTGCATGTATTTTTTGCCCTGATCAAATTTTGGGTGAAAGCCGATCAATTCAATCATGTCACACCGCTCAGTCAAAAACTTTATCGGCATTTGTTGGATAACGGCTATCGCTGGCCGGCGGCGGAATTGGCAAAAATATTCAAAAGCATAGAACCATCCAGAGCCATGCAATGGGATTGCGGTTTTTTCGATTCGCGACCGGCGCTGGCGGATTTGTTCGCCAGTCGACCCGATTGGGATTTGGCGCTGGACGCGCTGCTTAACCTGCCGAAACAGGAAAGGAAAGCCGATGCGGTCGTACAAACCGATAAGCCGACGCGCTTGGTCTGGTTACTCAGTTACGACGAAGCCAGTCATCAGCTGGATATCGAACCACGCGAACAGAAACAGCAAGCCAAGGGCGGCTGGAGCAAGGGCAGGGCGATTGCGTTGAAACGGCTGGCGCAAGAAACCAATAGCTTTGATTATTTTACCGAGCAGGACTTTAAGCTTTGTTCGCATATCAAGGAATATCGCGATAGCGGCTGGTACGGCAGCGGTACGGTTTTTGAATTCGACAACAGCATGCCGCAGGCCTTGGTGGGCCATCCGCTGCTGTTTTGGGCCGACTCAGTCGAGGTACGGGTCGAAGTGTCCAAAGGCGAGGCGGAGTTACGGGTAAGGAAATTGGACGGCAGTGACAAGATTAAAATCAGTCTGGAACCCGTCCCCGGCTACGAGCAAAAATTTTACGTTGCCAAGGAAACCCCCACCCGGCTGAAAGTTCTAGAATTTACCGCTGACCACCACAAAATCTACTCTGTGCTTGGTCCCAAGGGCTTGGAAGTACCTTTATCCGCGCAAGAGCGGGTCTTGCAAACCCTGACAAGTATTTCCGGCTTGTTGACCGTGCATTCGGATATTGGCGGCAGCTCCAGCAGCGCCGAGCAGGTCCAGGCCGATGCCACGCCGCGCGTGCATTTATTGCCCTTGGGCGAAGGCTTGCGCGTTGCCTTGTTGATCCGGCCGTTCGCGACCGGTGGCGCTTATTTTCAGCCCGGCCATGGCGGCGAAAGTGTGTTGGCCGAAATAGACGGCCGGCACTGTCAAACTAAGCGGGATTTGGCGTGGGAGAAACAGCTTGCCCAGGCCGTCTTGCAGGCCTGTACGGTATTGGCGCAGGCTGAACGCGATACTGCTGGCGATTATTTGCTGGAGGAACCGGAACACTGTCTGGAATTGTTGCTGCAATTGCAAGCCTTGCCGGCCGAACAGGCGGTGCTGGAATGGCCGGAAGGTATCAAGTTTCGGATGTTGGGGCAAACCGGCGGTAGCGGTTTTAGCATGCAAATCAAGCGCGACAACGATTGGTTCGCGTTGCAAGGCGAATTGCAAGTCAATGAAGATACCGTCATTGAAATTCAGCAATTACTGGGTCTGTTGAGTACCAGCCAGGGCCGGTTTTTGAAATTGCAGGACGGCCAGTTCATCGCCTTGACCGAAGAGTTTCGCCGGCGTCTCGACGATTTAAGAGCCTACGCCGACGTGCATGGTAAGAAAGTGCGCATCAATCCGTTGGCGGCCTTGACCCTGGAAGATTGGCAGGACGACGCCGGATTCAAAGCCGACAAGCACTGGCAAGCGCACATGCAGCGCTTAAAAGATTCTCGGGATTTCCAGCCGCAAATCCCTTCCACCTTTCAAGCCGAATTGCGCGACTATCAAACGGACGGCTATTGCTGGTTGGCTCGATTGGCACAGTGGGGTGTGGGCGCTTGTCTGGCCGACGACATGGGCTTGGGCAAAACCGTGCAAGGCTTGGCCTTGCTGGTGGATCGCGCGCCGAAAGGCCCCAGCCTGATCGTGGCGCCGACTTCGGTGTGTATGAATTGGGAAAACGAAGCCGGCCGTTTTGCCCCTACGCTCAATCCGCAAATTCTCGGCAGCGGCGACCGTCAGCGTTTGCTGGACAATTTAGGGCCGTATGATTTGCTGATTTGTAGCTACGGTTTGCTGCAGCAGGAGCAAGTTGCCGATATGCTGGCAAACATCCGCTTCCAAACCGTGATTCTTGACGAGGCACAATGGATCAAAAACATCGCCACCCGCCGCTCGCAGGGGGCGATGAATCTGCAAGCCGAGTTTAAAATCATCATGACCGGCACGCCGCTGGAAAACCATTTGGGCGAGTTGTGGAATTTGTTTCGCTTCATCAATCCGGGTTTACTGGGGTCTCTGGAGCAATTTAACCAACGCTTCGCCGGCCCTATCGAACGCGACCGCAGCGCCGAGGCCCGTTTTCAACTGAAAAAGCTGATTCAGCCTTTTATTCTGCGCCGTACCAAAACCCAGGTATTGCAGGAATTACCGCCGCGCACCGAAATCCCCATATTCGTCGAACTCAGCAGCGAAGAAACGGCGTTTTACGAAGCCCTGCGCCGGGATAGCCTGGCGGCATTGAGTAGCGCCGACGCGCCGCCTGGACAAAAACAATTTCAGATTCTGGCGGCCATCAGCAAATTGCGCCGTAGTTGTTGCAACACCTTGCTGGCCAATTCGGCTGTGTCTTTACCTAGCAGCAAGCTGGCGGCGTTTGGCGACATCGTCGACGAACTACTGGATAACAAACACAAGGCTTTGGTGTTCAGCCAGTTTGTCGATCATTTGCAATTGATTAAAAACTATATCGAGCAGCGCGGCATCCGCTACCAATATCTGGACGGCAGCACTCCGGCCAAGGACAGGCAGCTACGCGTGGATGCGTTTCAGCGCGGCGAAGGCGAGTTGTTCTTGATCAGTTTGAAGGCCGGCGGGGTGGGCTTAAATCTGACAGCGGCGGATTACGTGATTCATATGGACCCCTGGTGGAATCCGGCTGTGGAGGATCAGGCCTCCGACCGCGCCCACCGCATGGGGCAACAGCGACCGGTGACTATCTATCGGATGATCGCTAAAAATACCATCGAGGAAAAAATCGTCGCGTTGCACAGCCATAAACGCGATTTGGCCGATAGTTTGCTGGATGGCGCCGATATGAGCGGTAAAGTGTCGGCGGACGAATTGCTGAATCTGATGAAAGGCGATAGCTGAGCCGGCAAAAAAATCCGGCTTAAGTGCCGGATTTTTAAAACCGCTTATTGATCCTATCTTAAATTATGCTTCTTACGGGCAATGTTGCGGCTGGCTTTGTTTTGTTGATGAGTCAGGCGAGCTCTTTCACCCTCGGTGACCACGCCGTCGGCTTTCGCAGCTGCTTCCTGGCGTTCGATGCGCATTTGTTGATGTTCCAAACGGTTGGCTTCACGGTTGGTTAATGCGCCGGATGCCTCGCCTTGTTCTATACGTCTTTCCTGGTTTTCTTGGCGTTGGTCGATGCGTGGTGTTTCCAGGCCGGCGAAACAGGGT
This sequence comes from Methylomonas albis, assembly GCF_014850955.1. Classification (NCBI taxonomy): domain Bacteria; kingdom Pseudomonadati; phylum Pseudomonadota; class Gammaproteobacteria; order Methylococcales; family Methylococcaceae; genus Methylomonas; species Methylomonas albis. Next base: position 2,905,848 of record NZ_JACXSS010000001.1, on the reverse strand, counting down.
TGTGCCAAACTAAAAGACGCAAGCAAAGCGCCTGACAGTAAAAATTTGCTGATGTTATTCATGTTTGCCTCGATGGTGTAATTATTAGGTTGCCAACGTCATCTTCAAGCCACTGCAAGCAGCTGGCGAATCCATTTTAGCCGGAAATATTAACCACGCCTTAACGGTAAAAGCCTTAGCTCAGCCAGCTGCCGATACAGGCCGTTTGTATTGCAATCTGTCTAGCGCTTGGCAAGCGTCCCGGCACTATCCGGGTCATTTTAAAATTAAATGCCGTCGCTAACTCCTTGAGTTAAAAAAACAAAGTCTAAAGCAGGGCTTATTAGGAAAAAATTCCCGCCGATAACACAATATGTTGTGCTAGAATTTCAACATACACACTATATGCAGTATGTGTCGCTGCTGTAGTGTTTTCGGTTTTAATCCAATAAAAATTAGTATCTTAGCCGTGCCGGCGCGGCGTAATAGCCCATAACCATTCAACTTGAAAAGGGAATCCACGAATGACTGCAAAACTTCATGTTGTGACGCAAAACACTACCGAAATCCCGCTGCAAAGTGCTTCCCTGGATATTTGGGATAGCAAATACCGCTTAAAAACCAAGGACGGCAAAGCCATAGACGAGACCATAGACGACACCTACAAGCGGGTCGCCAAGGCCTTGTCCAGCGTAGAAATCACCAAAGCCCTGCAAGAAAAACACTACAAGGAATTCTTGTGGGCGCTGCGCAAGGGTGTGATTCCGGCCGGCCGGATTACCTCCAATGCCGGCGCTTTGGATCATAAGCCTGCCACATCAACCATCAACTGCACCGTGTCCGGCATTATCGAAGATTCGATGGACGACATTCTGCACAAAGTCCACGAAGCCGGTTTGACCCTGAAAGCCGGTTGCGGCATCGGTTACGAGTTTTCCACACTGCGGCCGCGCGACGCCTATGTATCCGGCGCCGGCGCTTATACCTCCGGCCCGCTGTCATTCATGGATATTTACGACAAGATGTGTTTCACCGTGTCATCGGCTGGCGGCCGCCGCGGTGCGCAAATGGCCACCTTCGACGTCGCCCATCCGGATGTGGTGGATTTCATCCGTGCTAAGCGCGAAGACGGCCGCTTGCGCCAGTTCAACCTGTCGCTGCTGATTACCAGTGAATTTGTCGAAGCGGTGAAAAGCAATGGCCAGTGGCCCTTATCCTTCCCGGTTACCGAACGCGAAGCCAATGCCGATAAACTGGATCTAACCGACACCGACAAAGTCGTCTGGCGCGATTTGCCCAATAAAAAAGGCTATGTGGTCAACGACGCCGGCCTGGTGGCTTGTCGTATCACCAAAGTCATGCCGGCCCGCCGCTTGTGGGACATCATCATGTCGTCCACCTACGACTACGCCGAACCGGGTTTTATATTGATCGACAAAGTCAATGAGATGAACAATAACTGGTTTTGCGAACATATCCGCGCCACCAATCCTTGCGGCGAACAACCCTTGCCGCCTTACGGCAGCTGTCTGCTGGGCTCGATCAACCTGACTCGCTTCATCGATAAACCCTTCACTAAAGAAGCCAGCTTCGATTGGGAAGGCTACCGCAAAACCATCCGCATTTTTACCCGCATGCTGGATAACGTCGTCGAGATCAACGGTCTGCCTTTGGAAAAACAACGCGACGAAATCATCGGCAAACGCCGCCACGGCATGGGCTACCTGGGGTTGGGTTCTACCATTACCATCCTGGGCATGAAATACGGTGATGAAGAATCTTTGGCGTTTACCGAACAAGTCACCAAAGAGTTGGCTTTGGAAGGCTGGAAAGCCGGCCTGGAACTGGCCAAGGAAAAAGGTCCGGCGCCGATTATGGACCAGCTATTCACCGTTACTGGCGAAATGCTGCATAAACGCCCGGAAATGAAAGCGGACGGTTACAAACTGGGCGACCAAGTAGCGGGTAAAGTGCTGCACGCCAAATACAGCCGCTACATGCAAAAAGTCGCACAGGAACAGCCGGAATTGGTTGCGGAGCTGGCGGAAGTGGGCTGCCGCTTTACCCACCACAGTTCCATCGCGCCGACCGGCACCATCTCGCTGTCCCTGGCCAATAACGCCAGCAACGGTATTGAGCCTAGTTTTGCCCATCATTACTCGCGCAACGTAATTCGCGAAGGCAAAAAATCCAAGGAAAAAATCGACGTATTTTCCTTTGAATTGCTGGCTTACCGCCATCTGGTCAACCCGGAAGCGATGCCGTACAGCGACGACCCGGATCAGCAATTGCCGGCTTACTTCATCTCTGCCGACGAGGTCTCGCCGAAGCAGCATGTAGACATCCAGGCCGCCGCGCAGCTTTGGATAGATTCGTCTATCTCCAAAACCGCCAACGTGCCGACCGATTATCCTTACGAAGACTTCAAGTCCATCTACGAATACGCTTACGATAAAGGTCTGAAAGGCTGCACCACCTTCCGCTTCAATCCGGAAGTGTTCCAGGGCGTGTTGGTGAAAGAATCCGATCTGGAAAACACCACCTACCAGTTCACCCTGGAAGACGGCCATGTCGTGGAATTTAAAGGCAACGAAGACGTGGAATACGACGGCGAAATTCACACCGCCGCCAACCTGTTCGACGCTTTGAAGGAAGGCTATTACGGTAAGTTTTGATTAACGGTGTTATCCGCGGTGCGCGAGACATTCTCCGATTACATCGTTTATGTCGATGAAAGTGGCGATCATGGCTTAACGAGTATCGATCCGAGTTATCCGATATTCGTGTTGATGTTTTGTATTTTTAAAAAACGGGATTACGTGCAAGCCGTTGTTCCGTTAATTCAAGAATTTAAACTCAAGCATTTTGGGCACGATCAGGTGATTTTGCGTGAAACCGATATTCGGCGAGACCGTGGAAGTTTTGCATTGTGAAAAGCAAGCAACTTAAAACGGATTTCTTAAACGAGCTAACCGGAATTATTCAAAACACCCCGTTTGCCCTTGTGAGCACCGTGATAGATAAAGAACGCTATCGCCAAAGGCACCAAGCTGCGGAGAATCCTTATCACATAGGCTTGCGGTTTGGTTTGGAACGGATTTTTTATTGTTTGCGCCAACCTGAATCAATCACCCATATTGTCGTGGAGCAGCGTGGCAAGGTTGAAGACGATGAGTTGGAATTGGAGTTTCGGCGGATTTGCGCGGGCAATAGTTATCTGCATAAACCCTTGCCGTTTCAGTTGGTGTTTGCCGACAAGAAAAGTAATTCGGCCGGATTACAGCTTGCCGATTTGGTGGCGCGCCCAATAGGGCTGCATATATTGAGACCCGAGCAAAGCAATAGAGCTTTCGAAATTGTGAACGATAAATTTTATAAAAACAGTCGGGGCGACAAACATGGTTATGGATTGAAATGCTACCCCTGAAAAACGAAAAGCCCCGATGTAACCACCGAGGCTTTTTGTCGACCGAGTATCCTCAATCCTTGGCTACATTATGTTGTCGCCAAGCGTGCGAGTCAAGCTCGGCAAACAACGATTTTAACAGACAACCTTAACGGGTTCGTGTAACCCAATATACACAAGGCAGAATCCCATGACCCTACACAAAATCAATAAAAAAATCGTCAGCTACAAAGTGCTGACTAAAGAAAACCTGGAAGCGGCAGCTGAGGCCGCGGTGGAAAAGCCTTCCTTGGAAGAAATGCACGAAAATCTGGCGCGCCCGGAAATGCTGCTGGGTTCTACTTATAAGATCAAAACCCCGCAGTCCGAGCATGCTTTGTATATCACCATCAATGACATCATCCTGAACGAAGGCACGGTGCATCAGGAGCGCCGGCCTTACGAAATCTTCATCAACTCCAAAAACATGGAGCATTTTCAATGGGTGCTGGCGCTGACCCGCTTGATTTCGGCGGTATTTCGTAAAGGCGGCGACGCCACCTTTTTGGTGGAAGAAATGAAGGCCGTTTTCGACCCGCAGGGCGGCTATTTCAAAAAAGGTGGGGTATTCATGCCGTCCCTGGTAGCGGAGATCGGTCACGCCATCGAATCGCATATGAAACATATCGGTATGATCAAGCCGGACAAACTCAGCGATCATCACCAGCAATTGGTCGACGATAAACGCCGGGAGTTTGAAGCGCAGCATGGCACTACGGAGGGGCAGGCGTTTCCGGAAAAAGCGGTGTTGTGCGTGAAATGTTCGACTAAAGCAATGGTGTTGATGGATGGGTGTATGACTTGTCTCAATTGCGGTGAAAGCAAGTGCGGCTAAAATGAAGCTGATTTATCGAAAACACGCAATCATACGTATGTTTGAACGCGGAATCACTGATCAGGATATTCGGTCGGTGTTGGTCGGCGGCGAAGTGATTGCGAATTATCCTAACGATACTCCGTACCCCAGCCAATTGGTTTTGGGTTGGGTAAACGGAAATCCGATTCATGTTTTATCAGCAACCGCTGAACAGGAGCGCCAGCATTTTTCGGTAAAGCTGAAATGGGTCCCATCCGATTTCAGCGCGAAAAATTTGCTGGCAGTTTATGCCTTCGGCGGCCCCGATTCGTCCGCGTCACCTCGTTTCGACCCAACAGGGGGTCGAAACATCGGCTCTCGCATGACTTGACGCCGTGTCGCGATGCCTTGCAGGTTTTCTCCGCTTCGCTGCGAAAACCCGCCCGGCGCTACGGCTATCGGGGACTAAAAATCTTCACTTCGCTTGCGCTCCGTTTCCAAGATTTTCAGCGGATGATGAGTTTATTGTAATTACGGCCTATCAACCAACCCCCTCTCTTTGGGAAAACGATTTCAAGAGGAAACGCCCATGAAATGTCCGATTTGTAAACATGGAGATACCGCCAGCGGCACCGCAAGTTTGACGCTGGAACGAGGCTCTGCAACGTTGGTGTTTAAAAACGTACCGGCGCAGATTTGTAATAACTGCGGCGAAGAATATTTTAGCGATGACATCACACGTTCGATTCTGAATCAGGCCGAGTCCGCTATTAATGCTGGCGTGGAGATTGATGTGCGGCAGTATCGGGCGGCGTGAAGATAGTTGTATCAAGTAGGGTGGAAAAGCGAAGCATCTTCCGCCGCAATGGCATTAAATCATTTGGCGCATGGCGCTATCGCTTATGCGCTCTACAACTCTGAAGTTTTTATATGAATATGGGGATTCTATATATGATTAATGTAAATACTGTTTTTACTCAAGCAGCTGAAAAGTGTTTGTCTGGCGAATCAGGAATAATAAAATTTAATTACTCCATCTATCCAAATGTTGGAGATACGTTAACCATAAGAACTTCTCCAAATAATATAGCACTGACATTCGTTTGCATATCCCGTCATTTTGATTTTTCAAACAGCGAAAAAGCTGAAATGACAATTGAACTTGATGTTAGTTGATGGTTATATGTTATCTGCATAAATCCAGCTCGCAAGGATTATTGTTCGAGAATATTTGTCTGATATTTTTTGGTCACAAGTCTTAAATTAAATTTATTCAGCCGGGTAGATACTCTGTTCAAAAGCAACAAATTTCATCATCTTTTACTCAGCGATGATCGATTCAGGGATGGCATAAAACTGTGTGTTATCGAACGGCTGGTCGTGCTTCAACATGCCATGGATCGCATGCAACAATTTACGCATGACAGCGCAGACAGCTTGTAACGGTTTCTTGCCGTTGTCGATCAGATGCTGGAAATAAGCTCGCACATGTGGATCATGCTGTTTAGCACTCAAGGCCGGCATATACAACGCGGAGCGAATATGCCGGTTACCGGCTTTGGACAGCCGCATTTTCTTGTGTATGCTTTTGCCGGATTCAAAGGCCTTGGGATCGAGTCCGGCAAACTTGACCCATTCACGGTGCGACAGATTGGGCGGCAATAACAGCAGCTCGCCCATCAAGGCAATGGCGCTGGTTTGGGCAATGCCTTTGATGCCGGTCAACAGTTCGAATATGCGCTGAAGTTCCGGATGCTTGTCGATCAACGCTAGCGCCTCGCTAGCCAGGGTATTGATGCGCTTTTCCAGTTGACTAATCGCCAGCTTGGCATCGCGCAGCAAGGCCTTCGGAGTTTCCTCTGTCGCACTCAGCGCATGCAGATGATTTTTCGCGGCGGCCTTTTGACCGGTCAACGCATCGATGCGACGAGCATAATAGCGCAAGGCTAGGCTTTGATTTGACGGACGAGTCCAGGCGACGAAATTCATGCGCTCGACATATTCAGCCAGGGTATTGGCATCGACAGCATCGGTTTTACTGTTTTTCATCAATACCTTGGCGAAGTTATGCGAGGCCTTGGGATTGACCACCATCACAGGAATACCGGTGTCATGCAGCGCAATCGCCAGATCGAAATGGTAAATGCCGGTGGCTTCCAGGCACACCTTGATGCCGGGTAATTTGATCAGCTTATTGACCAACCGGGTACGGTCGCTACGGGTATTGGCATATTTTTGCGGATCGAACGGCTTGCCGTTCTTGCGGATCACCAACACCAATTCATCGGCTCCCACATCCACGCCGGCAAACAGGCGATGGACAGATTCAGCGGTAGTGTTGAGCGGGCGGTTCGTCATAATCGTTTTTGAATACAGTTAAAGGGAAGTACACTATTCATCGGTTCCCGACCCTGCACATGCACCTACCTTCCTTGTGTATGCAGGCTCTTAGCCTCGGATACTCCACGGTATGGGTGAATAGGGCGGGGGCCAATCTACACGGACAGGCTCTGGTAAACTACCAGTCCTCAGGGTGGGACGGCCTCCCAATGAACGATGACAGCTTAATCGGTTTTTCTGCGCTATCGGTTGTTAAAATTCATCATACAAGGGTGGGCACGGTTTTTGTGCCCACGCGGGATTGCCGGTTTTGATCGACAATGATTCGCTATCGCGAGGATTGATTTAATGCCGGTTCGCGGACCGGGGACCGCGATACTTTCGCTACGAAAACCATCCCTGGTTTTCGCCCTTCGGGCCAGCCGGTCGGCTGTTCAAATTCGCTCCAGGCGAATTTGTGCGTCGCCAAAAGAAAGTATCCAAAGAAAAGGCGACCCGGATGCCGCTTTTATCCTGCGCTCCGAAGGTTTTGCCGAGGGTTTTCGGAAGGGGCTTCCTGCCCCTCCGAAAACGAGCGGCATGCCCGAAAAGCGGGGCAGGCTCTCCCTGCCGCTCCCCTGCGGGCTGATCTCGGCAAAACCTCCGGTGCTCGGCGCGGCATAGGGGACTGACCCCGTCCCACTTCATAGCGCCAACGCGTTCCCAGACGCTCCGCGTCGTCTTGCAAAGACCGCGTTGGTTATTCATTTTTAAACACGCATTTTTTCGGAATTAATCGACAGCATGGCAAAACCTAAAAAAGTCAAAGCGAAGGGCGGGGCTAAGGAAGCGGGCAAGGGATTGGTGATGGATTCGTTTTGCGGCTGGGATGGCGATGTGCTGGTGCTGAATGTGCTCGGTACGCCTTCTGCCAAGCAGGATGCCATCGGCAAACCCAAGGGTCAGCAACTTAAGATTAGCGTCACCGCCGCGCCGGTGGGCGGCAAGGCCACCGATCATATGGTGCGCTTTCTGGCCAAAGAGTTGGGGGTGGCAACGGGCGATATCGAGGTGGTGTTCGGGCGCTATAACATCAATAAACAATTGCGCATCAAGGCGCCCAAGCAATTGCCTGCGGTGATTGGCAAATCAGCTGGGTAGGTAGCCACCGCGTAGCGGCCCCCTTATACAATCCCAAATGAAGCGTTGACGGAATCGAGGGGGCTATATTCAACGAATCCTCGATTACATCGAGCCCACGCAATACGGATTTTAAAAACTGAGGTAAATGTGCACGTACTGTCTTTGATTCTATCGCTATTGATCTTAACCGCGTGTTCGACTCACCAACTGAAAACAATATCTTCGGAAAACGTTTCGAGTTACGGCAAGGACATTAAGCTTGATGTAAGCGGCGAGAACGCGGAGATTGTCGATAAACTCAGGCGTTATATTCAGGCTTCTTTATTAACTGCGGGATTTAATATTGTCACCGACGAGAATGCTACGCGGCTGGATGTGGCGATTTCGGCATTTGATCCGGGTAATGCTGCATTACGATTGACGGTAGGTTTTGGCGCGGGCAGGGGATCGTTGGTCTATAACGCCAAATACACAAAAAACGGCAAGCTGTTAGTCGATTACGACGGTGCCGAGCGTTTTACCGGATTGGAATTTGCGCCCGGCACCCAATACGAGACTTTCCGAAATTTTGGTGGCGAAGAAACATCGACACTCATTTTGCTGGAAGAAGCGTCAAAGCATATTGTTGAACAGGCGACGACAAGCGGGAAGTAACCATCACTCTCGCGGGTGCTGGAAGTGTATTCATGACCACGGCAGGCAAGAAACAGAGTAGGATGCAGCGAGTTTTATTTTGACGGTTAACTCGAATTTACACCGGGGCGGATTATGAAATACATCGTAAAACAAATTGCCGATGACTTTATTTTTGAGGAAATGGAGCAGGCTAGAAAGCAGTTTGTGGAGGCACTGAATTACACCATGGAAAGTGCCACGATCTTTTTTGATAAGAGCTCTAGCAATCCGCTGGATTTCTATATCGCCTACGATTTTCAGCAAAAGCACGGCGACCCGGTGGTGTACGGGTTTAATCTGCGCGATGAAATGATCCGAATTTTCAATTTGGACGAAAGCAAAACCCATTCGTCGACCTTGGCTTTGGCGATCAGTCAGCAGCTGAAAAACTTGGCTGAAGAAATTGCAGAACGTTATGACCCCGAACCCACCAAGACCATCGCCGAAACACAAGATAAAAAAGACACGCAGTATGCTAATAACATCAATCGCTCCTACCGCGAGGTACTTAGGGAAGCGATAGAAAAAGACCAAGCCGAGCGTTTGCGGAAAGCCGAGGCCGTAGCGCCGGACGATAGCTATCAACGCCATACGATTTTGTTGGGCAGTAAAAGTGCGGTCAAATCGTAAGATTGGCTAAAGTCCGGGCTAAACTGATAGCTAGCCACTTAAAAAGGGTGGCAATTTGCTACTGGCCTTACACCGATAGCATCCAGCCGTTAGCATAAAAAATCTCAAACTCCCTGAACATCACAAAGAATCTGCCGAATTTGATTTTGCCCGTCCCGGTTTCATTAAGGTCGGCTACGGTGCCGTCGCCATACCAGTTACTGTGAATGACATCGCCGATTTGTATTTTGTCGTAGGTTCTCATGACACGCCCCTTATTATTGAATGACAAATTCAAAGCAGCATAAAAAATGCCAAAACTGTCGAATCAAATTGGATTTGCTCTCAGACGGCCGCCAAGCCTTGTGGGCCAAGGCCTGGGTGTGGAACGGCTTACAATGGGCGAGATAGAAAAGCCGATTTGCAGGTTAAACCGATACGAAAACTCGTCACCGATACGATATTTAGTAAAATTCACTAGGCGTTTATTGGCCCCAGGCGGCTTTCAGGCGCTGAATTTCCGGCATAATCTCCATGAACGCAGCCAGCAAGCGCGGATCGAAATGGCTGCCGGCCATGCTTTGCATCGATTTTAAAGTCTCTTCCAGCGGCCAGGGTTCTTTATAGGGACGTTTCGAGGTCAACGCATCGAACACGTCGGCAATTGCCACTATCCTGGCCGACTCCGGAATCGCTTCGCCGGCCAAGCCCAGCGGGTAGCCGCTGCCGTCCCATTTTTCGTGGTGATGGCGGGCGATTTCGGCGGCCATTTTAAATACCGGATTATCGCTTTTATTCAGAATGTCGTAGCCGATTTGCGAATGTGACTGCATGATCGGCCATTCCTCTTCATTGAGCGCTCGTGCCGCTTTTAAAATGCCGTGCGGAATGCCGATTTTGCCGGTGTCGTGGGTGGGCGCGGCCAATTCCATCATCGCCACTTGCGATGGCGTCCAACCGGCGGCGCGGGCCAGTGCCGCCGAATAGGCAGCCATGCGCCAGATGTGGTCGCCGGTGTACGGATCGTTATAGTGGCCGGCATCACCGAGCATTTCGATGGCGGCGCGGGCGAGTTGGTCCAGCTCGTCTACTCGCACCAGCGATAAATGGGTTTGCACCCTGCGTAACACGATGGGGCCGGAGACCGGTTTTTGGATGTAATCGACCGCGCCAACATCGAAACCGCGCGCTTCGTTTTCCATTTCGCCCATCGCCGTGACAAAAATCACCGGGATTTTCGCAGTCAGCGGGTCGGCTTTTAACTGCGTGCACACTTGGTAGCCGTCCATGTTCGGCATCATGATGTCCAGCAGAATAATGTCCGGTTGATGTTCTTTGGCGGCCGCCAGGGCTTTTTCGCCGTTGATGGCAAACAGTAGTTGAAAGCGATCTTTGAGTATCTGCTGCAGCACCTTTAAATTATTCGGTTCGTCGTCTACCAGCAGCACTTTGTAGCTGTCTTTCATTGGGTAACTCCCTTCAGCGTGATCGCTAATTTATCCAATAAGAGTTTAACTTGGGTTTTTGCGCCGTCGAAATCGAAACTATCCACTTCGAAGCGGATGGCTTTCAGCTCGGTTTCGTCGAGAAAGCTGCACAGTTGCTGCAGAATCGGCTCGACGTGATCCGGATTCAACGCATCCAAAGCGGTGTTTAATTGCTGTAACAGACAGCCGACCTTCTCCGCATCAAAGGCTACGACGGACACCGCTGCCGGTTTAGTCGGTAGTTTTAGCCGGCGTATGGCTTGAGTTGCGGTGTTTAACGCAGTATCCAGCGTATCGATCAGATGTACGATATTTTGCGGATCACCGGTTTTGAATTGCGCGTCAATCTCGGTAGCCAGACTGGTTATCACCGATAGTGCCAGATTGCCGGCCACGCCTTTTAAAGCATGGGCGATGCGCCGGACCGCTTCGGGATTCTCCGGGTGCTCCTGTAGATTGCGTAGCAATTTGCTGCCGTCCGCGCCGTGTTGTTCGGCAAAATTTAGTAAGGCATCGGCATAAATTAGCGGATCCAACCAGGTTGCCAAACCTTTTTCGTAATCGGCGACGCCGGCCAACGGCGTAAAGTCCACGGCAATTTTCGCCGGCTCGGCAATATTCACGCCGGTGTTAGCAATGCCGTGCCCTTTGGGCACCAGCCGTTCCATCTGCGTTAATAAATCGTCGACATCGATGGGTTTGCCGACTATGGTGTCTATGCCAGCGTCCAGCGATTCGCGGCGTTCGTGGCTTAACACGCTGGCGGTCAAGGCCAGAATCGGGATATGGCTGCCGCGGGCTTGTTCCAGATCGCGAATTTGCCGGGTGGCGGCGATGCCGTCCAGCACCGGCATTTGCAGGTCCATCAGGATCAAGTCGTAGTCGCCACTTCGGAAGGCGTCCACCGCTTCCTGGCCGTTTTTTACCCAGCTGACTTGATGGCCTTGCTGTTCCAGGCGTAAGCGCGCCAAGGTGGCGTTGGCTTCTATGTCTTCCGCCAGCAATACCCTAAAGCGGCGCGGCGAAAAATAGGCCACGGTATGTATTGAGCTGACGTCATACAGGCAATTCTCGGCGCTGGCCGATTCCGGCATATGCACGGTGAAATGAAATACCGAGCCCACGCCCGCTTGACTTTCCACCCATATGCGTCCGCCCATCAACTCGACAATTTGTTTGCTGATGGTGGTGCCCAGACCGGTGCCGCCGAAGCGACGGCTGGTGGTGGTATCGGCTTGCGAAAATGATTCGAAGATGTGTTCGGTTTGTTCCTGGGTCATGCCGATGCCGGTGTCACTGATCGCAAAATGCAACATCTCTATGCCTTCAGCACGCTTGATCGTCACGCCTATGCTGCCTGTATCGGTAAACTTTACCGAGTTGCCGACCAGATTCAAAATCACTTGCCGCAAGCGGTTCGGGTCGCCAACGAAATGGTTAGGTAGCCCAGCTTCTATCGCCAAGTCGATGCGCAAGCCTTTTTCGGCGGCGCGCAGCCCCATAATCTGCAAGGCCTCTTGCACCGCAAACGGCAGGTTGAAACAGACCGATTCCAATTCGACCTTGCCGGCTTCGATTTTGGAAAAGTCCAGAATATCGTTAATCACGCTCAGCAGATGCCGGCCGGAGCTGAGGATGGTTTTGATGTGGCCACGGGTGTCGCCGGCCAGGTTTTGATCTTGCAAAGCCACTTCGGCAAAGCCGATGACGGTATTCATCGGTGTGCGAATTTCGTGGCTCATGTTGGCCAGGAAATTGGCTTTGGCTTTGGCGGCCGCTTCCGCTGCTTCCTTGGCTAGTCGCAGTTCCTGTTCGGCTTGTTTTTGCAGGCTAATGTCGGAAATAAAGCCAACGAACATATGCCGACCTTCCGAAATGATGCCGTGGCCAACCGCCAGATTGGCCGGGAAGCGGCTGCCGTCCTTGCGTTGCGCGATGACTTCCCGCTCTATGCCGAGAATTTTGGCCTGATGGGTGGCTAAAAAATGCCGTATGTAACTGTCGTGTGCGGACGCATCCGGTTCCGGCATCAATAGCGAGATATTTTTACCGACAATTTCGGCGCTGCTCCAGCCGAACAGTTTTTCGGCCGCGGGATTGAACATCCGAATTAGACCGCTGCTGTCGATGGAAATCACGCCGTTCACCGCAGTTTGTACGATGGCTTTGACTTCCGTGGTGGCCATCGCCACCAGCTCTTCCAGATGCTCGCGGTACTTCAGCAACTCGGCTTCTGCGGCCTTGCGTTCGGTAATGTCGGTGATGGAACCGACCATCCGTACCGGCCGACCCTCGGCATCACGCAAGGCGTCGCCGCGATCCAGCACCCAGCGATAGCTGCCGTCCTTGTGCCGCAGGCGCAGTTCGGTGGTGTAGCGTTCGTTATGCTCCAAATGCTTACGAAACACTTCGCTGGCGCGGGCTTTGTCGTCCGGATGAATCAATTCGAAGAAAATCGATTCCACATTGGGTAGTTCACCGTCGGCATAACCCAAAATTTTGTTCCAGCGCGGCGATAAGTAGTATTCGTGACGCACAATGTCCCAGTCCCAGATGCCGTCATTAACCGCCCGTTCTGCCAGCATATAGCGTTCCTGGCTGGTGCGCAGGGCTTGGGTGCGCTCGGCGATTTTCGTTTCCAGATTATGCTGAGCATCCGCCAGTGCATCGGTCATGTGATTGAAGGAGCTGGCCAATTCGGCGATTTCATCCAGACCTCGGACTTCGGCTCGCACCGACAAGTCGCCGTCGCGAATGCGTCTGGCGGTACAGGTCAGGCGCGAGATCGGCCTGACAATACGCCTGGCCAGGGCGTTGGCGATTATCGTCGTCAAGCCGACAAACAGCAGCACGGTGATCAGCATTTGTTTTTCCAGCGCTTGAATCGGGGCCAAGGCTTCGGCTTGCTCGATATGCGCCATGATACAGCCGCCGGTTTCCGGAATATAACGAAAGCCGTGGATGATCGGCCGCTCCCGGTAGTCGCTATCCAGCGTTTCCAGGTTTTGCCGGGCCAGGCAGCTTTGCATCGGTTGCGCCGAGATCGGATGACTATTGCCTTGCTCGCTCGGATATTTTGGTGTGGTAACGAAAAAGCCGGCGCTATCGGCCAGGAAAGATTCGCCGGATTTGCCTAGATCGGGATGCGCCGCAAAAATGCCTTGAATCAGGCCCACCGGATAGCTGACCAACAGTTGCCAAGGCAGCTTGGCGTCCTTGGCAACCACATAATAAAACCGCGCTTGCCCGGGTTGCGGTTTGCTGAAGTCGGCTAATTGCCCGGGCTGAAATGCTTTAAGATCGGCGATAGCCACGGCTTGATTGCCGACACTGACGCTGCCGGCGTCAATATCGCGCCGGAAAAACACCGCACCGGCGGCCCCTTCGGTGAGTAAATAATCGTTTAAAAATGCCGTGGCACAATCGTGGTTTAATTGGTCGGCAACCACGCATTTCACCAATACTTCGGCCAGGAAGGCGTGGGCTCGGCTATCGGCGCGTTGCAATACCAGCTTGAGTTGTTCGTGACGGCTTTCCGCGACGCGGCCGACAATCTTGAAGCGATCGGCGCGGATGTTGTCGATGGCAAATCGATAGGCCATGTAGCCGACCGATAAAGTCGGTAACAGGATCAGCAGCAACAGCAGAGCAATCAGGCGTTTTTGCAGCATGTTGGGCCTCCATGTCGGCAAGAAGGTCAGCCGACTTTATGCCATGGGTGAGGGCGATGCGGCAATACCTTACGCGAATCGACACCTGCGTGCCATTAAGATTCCTCAGCGCGGGAAATTGTCAAATTACGGCAGGGGAGGCTTCAGAGCCACAGGGGCACAGTAGCGTGGGGTGCCAAACTGCTTTTGCGACAATCGCCAATCTCCTCGCGCGCAGGGATGGCAGAATGATCGAGCCGGGTCTTATTTGCGCAACGCGTTAAAAAAACTGCATTCCGGCGCGCCGCCGTTGTGCTCAAAAAACACAAAACAATCGTTGAACCATTTGACAAAGCGGTCAGCGTGTTCGGCGCTGCCGATCGGATATTGGCGCATTTTCCAGCGATTACGCGCCGAGTCGTTACGATAGAGGCCGCCAGCATTGTAAGCGCATGCCACTTTCGGCGGATCAAAATGGGTTTGTTTCCACTGCCCGGCGATGTAAGCGGTGCCGGCCTGAATCGAATTGCTGGGAATTAATAGCCAGGCTTTATCGATGTCGTCTTTGTTCAAGGCGGCGCGGGCGGTGGAAATTAAAGTCTGCATCAGACCGGGCGAAATTTTATGCGGTGTGCGCACTTCGTCGATAAAGCCCGGTTCTTCGCGCACCGCGTTTTGATTGCCTGACGACTCGGTGCAAATGGAGGCGATGATCAGCTCGACCGGCACTTTTAATTCGGTGGACCAATGCGCCAATGCACTGCCGTATTGGCTCCAGATTTTGGCGACCGTTTTCGGTTCGCCGCCGGTGCCAATTGGGTTATTGTCGTTGCCTACCAATAAGCCGTGCGTGCTTAATTGCCAGGACACGCCGTCCTGATAAGCGTGCCTGGTTTTTAGCTCGTCGAGTAAATCTTGACCGATAACCGTGCTGCCGGCATCGTTAGCGGCGGGACGTTGCGTATTCGGGGAACTGTCGTCTTGGAACAAACTGCTCCAGGTTAGCGGGCCGACGATACCGTCGCTGTCCAAGCCGTGACTAGTTTGAAACGCTACCACGGCTGCGGAGGTTTTGGCGCCGAATAAACCGTCGGGTTGGCCGACACCATTGATCTGCAAGCTTTTTAAACGCGATTGCACTTCGAGTACATCGCGGCCGCGCAGCATAGGCAGTTGAAATTTAAGCGGGCGACTAAAGGCCATGACTGGCTCCTATCTGCTAAAGGCTTATGGGCAGCCGGGAAGCGAGGCTTTGATCCCGGCGATGTCGTTTAACAAGCGCCGATGATAATCGGCGTAGCGGCTTTGGGCGGCCTGTGTGGCGGCTTGGCTCTCGTTCTGTTGCAATTGCTTTAGCGCCTGGCAACTGCCGGTATCGTTGATTTGGAAACGAATTGCGGCTAGTTCGGCGTTATACAGAAAAAAGGTGGCGGCCGGTTTCAAGTCGCCTGGGGCTTGCAGAAATTCCTGGGCGCAACTGTGCAGCTTTTGATTGTAAGGTGTGGCGGCGGCTGTGCTGGTTTGCTCGCTACGCAATAAACGCAACGACTCGCACCAGTTTTCGAAATACTGGGCGCGTTTGCCGACTACGGCCTCGGCTGCCGTCCAATCTGCTGTCAGATGTATGCCTTGTTCGAGTTGCTCGGCGGTGCATTGGTAGTTTTTGACGCTATCGGTGTTTTGTTTGGCCAGCCGGTAACAGGCATCGCCTTTTAGCAGATGCAGTTGATTACAGCTCTCGTCGTCGGCTTTGCAATCGACTTCCGCTGCAGCGATTTCCTGCCAATTGTTTTCCGCGGCGGCTTCTTTAAAGTTTTTCAATTGCCGGGTCGCGCAGCCGGATGCTAATAAAACCATTGTTAACAAAGGCAGGGTTATCCTCAGATTTGGCCTCATGACGCTTGGCCCTCCAGAATTTTGTTGATCATGCCGGATACGGGTTTGTCTTCTGCTTGTAGCTTTTCGGTCACCACGATCAAGCTATCCAAGTCTTTTAAGGCGTCAGGATTTTGGTGCAGTTTGTCTACGGCTTGCAATACTGACTCGTAACCGCCGGTGCTGCCGAACATGGCCGGGTCACGGGCTAGGATCAAAGATTTCAATTCACGGTCCACAGCGGTACGATGAAATTCGTCCAGGCCTTCTTCAAATTGCTGCAAGGTAGTAAAGCCGCCCAGTTCGGCATATTTTTCGAATAATGCCGCCGAATCGGCATTGCCGATGAAGTCGTTAACCGCGTCTGTCAAAAATTTGGGATTTTCCATTTGTCCCTGGAACGCGGCACGAAATAACGGGCTTTGCCGCAGCAACATAAAGCCGGTGTTATCGTCGACCGGTTCCAGCGTCAAACCGGCCGCCGGCGAGAAGGGCATGTGCAAAATCCGGGCTTTCCATTTTTGATAATAAATGCCGGTCAGCTTGACGGTGCCGGCCACCACGGCGGCGATCAGTGCTGCAGGCGGCATGAAGGTGCCCAGCGTAGCGCCGAAGGTTTTTACCGCGCTGCCGACGATGTCGGTTAAGGGGCCATCTTGGTCCAGCGTGTTCTGGGTGTCGGTGACTGCGTGCAGCGCATCTTCGATTTTGCCTTCGCCCATCAGACCTTTGGCGACATTCACGCCTTGTTCGACTTTAGTCGCCAGATCCACGTATTTACCGCCAATGTCTTTGGGCAGTAAGCCGGCCACCGTGCGCGCCATGTCGATGCCGGTGCTGACGGTTTCCAGCATGGAGCCGGTTTTGGATTCTTGTTGCTGGCTGACGGCTGCGTCGCGTTGCGTGGTGGCTTCGTGAGCTTGCTGTAATGCAGCACTTTCCGAGTCGCGCGTTTGCCCGCGCGCACCGAAATAAAAGCCAATGATAGTGCCAAGGATGCCGCCCAATACGTCCGGAAACTGGTTGTTGGGTAAGGCCAGAAACAGCATCGAGGCGGTGACGATCAACATCGCTATCACGCCGCGTATGGTGCCTTCCGGCAGGCCGGCCGGGCTTTGAAAGAATAGCGCGAGTTGTTTTTCGCGGGTGCAGGTTTCCAGAAAGGTTTTTTGCAGATGCCGCAAATACAGCAAAAAGGCGAGCACAACCACTGCCAAGATACCCAGTGTTATCAGAAAGTGAATGGATAGGGCGATGGGTTTTTCCTCGCCGTTAACGACCGCGGTTTGCGCGGCAACGGAAAGCGGGAGCAGGTTCAGCCCGGCGTAACCCAGGGTTTTAAGTCGATATGTCGGTTTGTGCATAAATCCGCCTCTTTGGTAACGATCTTGTTGATCGATTAAGTTCTCTGGTTAGGCTAGCCGGGCGGATGATATACCCCGCGGTCTAGTTTTGGTTGTCTGCGACTCGACACCGGCTGTTTCGATTTAATATGCGCGTGACGCAGGTACGAAAAGCAATGTCACTAAGGTCAGTCAAGGATTTAGGCAGAACAGAATCTTTTTGTCGAGTCAGTTAATCACGGTATTTCTTAATCTACAGATTCGGTCGCGCGTGACTGCGGCACCGGTTTTTTGATATGAATCATTGGTGAGGTCCATATCGGATGACGGCGTTCCTGGCGGTAATAGGTTTCGTAAAGTGCTTGATAAACCAATTCAGATGCGGCCCAACGTTCCTTGCAAAAACTGGATAGCATTAACCCTGAAACGCTGCCGCAGACCAACGCCAGTAAAATCAGCTTTTCAATAAACAATACCAAGCTGAATATCAGCAATATTAAAGTCAGGCTGCGGGCCAGTTTGGATTGAATTTGCAACGCTTCCACCTTGGAGACCACCGGATTATCGTTGTCCCTGAGCCTGTCCAACGCTTCGTGATATTTACTGAGCAAGGGGTCGTTGGTGGATAAAGCCAGAGTCTGCGCGCGTCGGTACCAACTGTCCGATTTCAGGCGTTTGCGGTCTCGGTACAAATGATCGTATGCGCTATTGAGTAAGTCGTGGGATAGACGTTTGATGATGAGGGAGACTGCCAGCGTCAGCAGTAGAAAAAGCAGTGCGCCGGCCGTGCTGGCAGAGAAAGGGTCGGGTAAGTGCAGCAGGGCCGGATGAATCTGCTCTCGATAGCTGAAAAACACCGCCACCAAGGCCGCGGAAGGCAGAGCGACGCCGACCTGTTCGACCGGATCCGTGAATAGTTTGTTGATCAGCTTGCTAAGTGGGTTTGACATTTTGTCCCTCCTTCAAGGTTGGGAAAAATGAGTTGCCGGACGTAGAACACCGGGGTTGCTTTGGCAGTTATTTATTAAATAGCAAACGCGGCTAAACAGCAACTCTATTGACGGTTTGATTATGCCGAAATCGGATTTTACTGAGACGTATGAAATTACCTAAGGTTTGGATGCTTTTTTCACTTTTTGAAACGGCCAAAAATATTGGGCTTTGTCGTCTGGGCCCTTAATTTCACTGTCGCTGTCGTTACCGAAAAGCAATGGATCCTTTGAATAACCTGGGATTTCGGCATGACGAGTACGCAAAACTCTGGGGCGAAGCTAATAACTGCCGTATCGATACGTATTGATTGCCGGACAAAAACGGGTAAAACTGGAGTAGAGTAAACGGGTAATGGAACTCGAGAAAATGCTTTCCGCCAGGATGCCGGTGATGGCGTCAGAAAAGAACCGTTGCGGATCAACCCCGGCGACAAACGGCCGGCCGACCAGTTTAAAGCCGATGTGTTCGGTCATCCTTTGACCATTGGCGGCGCCTACGAATTGGAGCCGCGCTATGTGGAAGATAGGCGGCTGGACCCGCGTCGTGATGATGACACGGCTGACGTTTACCAAGACATGAAGCTGGAATTGTTTTATCAGTGGTCAAAATCCTTGTCATTTTTTGTGCAATCCGATGTTTATTACGATCCGGAGGTGTACACCGAGAGTGGTCTGGACCAATACGAAGCAGCCATTAAACTGACCCAGGCCTGGCTGTTAATGCACCAAATTCTGGATTCGGGTTTTAGTTTGCAATTGGGCCGGCAACGGATGGCGGATAAGCGGCAATGGTGGTGGAACGATGAGTTGGATTCAGCACGGATTTATTTTGGTGAAGACACACTGTTTGCCGAATTGGCCATTGCCAAGGAATTGGGTTCCAAACAGTCTGACCAGGATTTCATCGACGCGGTTAGCGACCGGGTAGTCAGGTTGATGGGCGACGTGATTTGGCAATGGGACCCGAAGCAAAACTTGTCTTTATTTTTTTTGAGTTAGTTCGACAATTCGGACAATCAAAATCCCGGCGACTTGATTCGAGCCAATCGTAAAGACGCCAGCGACGGCGACTTGAACTGGTTCGGCGGACGGGCCATGGGGAAGTTTAAAATCGAGCATGTCGGTAAAATCGGCTATTGGCTGGATTCGGCGTTTGTGTTTGGTGACGAGACCACCCAGACCTTCACCGACATTAATAGCAACATCTCCGGGGTTAGATCGCAAACCCCACGTCACGTCGAGGCTTGGGGCCTGGACGCCGGCGTTACTTGGTATACCAATTTGTTCATGGAGCCCTACCTGACATTGGGTTATGCTTACGGCTCCGGGGATTCCAATCCTAGCGACGGTACCGACAGCACTTATCGGCAATCCGGGCTACATAACAACAAGATCAAATTATCCGGCAGTCAGCGTTTTCGTTATTACGGCGAATTGTTTCGGCCGGAATTGTCAAATTTGAACATCATGACGGCGGCGTTGGGATTTCCGATCTCCGAGCAAAGTTCTATCGACCTGCTGTATCACCACTACGAACAGGCCACACCGTCGTCGGTAATTCGCGATTCGCGAATTCGCGCCACGCCCAATGGCCGTAGCGGCACGCTGGGCGATGAGTTCGATCTGGTATTGTCATTGGACGAATGGAAGCATTTGCAGGTGCAATTTGCCGGCTCTCTGTTCATGGCCGGTCCGGCTTTCGGGCAACTGGAGGGTAATAATTCCTTCCAGTTGGATCTGACCTTTAAGTACAGCTTTTAATCTGATGCATACCAAGCGCCGCAAAATCTTGTTTTATTGTCAAAGCCTGGTCGGCTTGGGGCATTTGACCAGCAGCTTACTGGTGATTCGCGAATTGCTGGCGTATGCCGATGTCGATTTGATCCACGGCGGACAAGGCTTACAACACATGCCGGAACTGCCCGGATTTAGGCAGCTACGCTTACCCAGAATACTGATCGACAGTGCCAGCGACGAGCTGTACGCACCGGACCGGGATGACTCTATTGAAACGGTTTGGGCCGAACGCGCCGCCGCTATCGAGCGCTTTGTCGATTGGCCTTATGATGCGGTGATTGTCGAGTTTTTCCCGTTTGGCCGGCGACGCTTGAAAAAAGAAATTCTGGGGCTGTTTGCGTCTGTCAGACAGCAGTGCGGAGCAATACCGATTTTTTGCTTTGTTCGGGAAATTCTGGTGCCGGCGCCGCTGGCTGCGGAGCAACGTATGCTGCAACTGGTGCGGGAACATATTCATACTGTATTCGTGCGCGGTGATCCTGCAATTGTCCGTTTCGAGGAAACCTTTAGTTTAACCGCCGAAATTGCCGATCGTTTGGTATATGTGGGCTATGTCAGTCCGCCGTCTCCGGCTAGCTTACCTACGCGACAGAGTAAGATCGTCGTTAGTCAGGGTGGCGGTGAAATTGGCAAGGCTTTGTTGCGTGCAGCGGTACAGACAGCGCCGTTGCTGCCGGATTATCAGTTTTTAGTGGTAGTCAGTTCCAGAGCCACGGCAGGCGAAATAGCCGAGTTACAGCGCTTGGTGCAAAGCAGCAATGTTCAGGTCGTGTCTTTTCTGAGTAATTTTCAGGAACACTTACAAACCGCTGCCTTGTCTATCAGTTTAGGCGGCGATAATACACTAATGGATGTGATCAGTACCCGCACACCGGCGCTGGCGTATCCTTACGCTGGCAACAGCGAGCAAGGGTTGCGGATTGAGAAGCTCGTCGGCAAGGGTTTTGTATTTCCGTTAACTGAAAACGATTTGGTGCCGGAGCGGCTAAGTGTCAAAGTGAGGGAAACGATAAAACAAACTTATCCACAACAGGCCATCGCTATCTATGGCGCGGCCGAGATCAGTCAGCGGATAAGGGTGATTCTTGAGGGTGGCTGTTGTGGCAACTAGCGGGTGTGTTCCGGAGAGGCTAGGGCGGTATTCGAGTCAAGCAAATTGGCGGTCGAGGCGTCGTTGCCGAGTCGGCGTTTGATGTCTGCGGTTTTCCAGTCCGGATGCAGTTGTAGCAGTAAAGCGGCCATGCCGGCCACGTGCGGCGCTGAAAAAGAGCTGCCGTTCATAAAGTCATAGGCTTGGTGCGGCACTGTCGTTAGGATGTCTTTGCCGGGTGCGATAATTTGCTGACGCTTGTCGTCATTTTCCTGGCCAACGGCTATCACACCGGCTATGTTAGCCGGAAAACCACCGGCTTGGTTCCGGCTTGGTACCGCTGCGACCACAATAATGCCTTTATCCAGGGCTTTTTCGATCAGGTGCTGAACCAAATTATCTTCGGGGCCGCTAAGGCTCATATTGATGATATGGCTATTCATGCGCATGGCTTGGTTTAAGGCCAAGGCCAATGTAAAGCTGTTGCAATGCGCTGCCACGGCGTTAGGTTTTTCCGGCCAGCAGGCCCGAAACGCCAAAATTTCCGCTTCCGGAGCGATCCCAACAATGCCTATGCCGTTGTTAGGATGGGCGGATAATACCCCAGCAACTGCTGTGCCGTGAATGTCGGCTAAATTATGATCGCTGGGTTCCGGCGCAGTGTTTTCCGAGTATTTAATTCGACCCTGCAAGTCCGGGTGTTCGGTATCCACGCCGGTATCAATTACCGCAATACGCACGCCCCGGCCGGTGGTGGTGCGGTGCAGTTCTGCTATCCGTAAAGAGTTAAAACCGGTTTGTAAATGCAGATACGGATCGGTATATGTCTGAGTCGGCGGTGCTTGTTTACCTAAAACCTGAAAACTATGCATTTGCTGCACGGACGTGACATCCCGATCCTGTTGCAACTCTGCTATCGCTTGTTGTACTGGCAAGGTATCCGGTACCTCGTACACCACGCAGCTGACTCCCAACATGGTCACCGGCCACTGAGCGACGAACCGCAAATGATGGCGCTCGGCCAGCTCCTGCGCAATATGTTCGCTCCAGCCGGAATTGCCATATTGGCCGCGTAAACGGTAACCGTCCAAGGTGTTGGCCGTTAACTCCCGATTGATCGTTCTATCGGCAAAGGTTACCACCAAGCGGCGTTCTTCCGCGGTTTTGCTGTCACCCAGCCGCGAATAATCGCTATCGCTGGTGGTGGCGCAAGCGCTAACCAAGCCTAGCAAGCAAATAAACAGATATAAGCGCGCTAATTTCATGATCGATTACGGTTGTAAAATGGGTTCGGCTAGCACTACATCCTGTCGGCTGCGGAGCAACGCCAATGTTCCGGCCATGTCAGTATCCTGTTTGCCGGTAGTGATTTTGACAATATAAGCGCCGACGCTGTTAGGCCCGTCTACCCGTACGCCGCCAATTTGGCTAAGTGCGGCGTCTATGTCTTTGTCCGATAAGTTCTTGGCAAATACCACTTGTAACTGACCGGTTTGGCTGGCCGGTTTAGCTGCCGAAAGCGTGTAATAGTCTGTTGTGTTGGCTGGCTGCAAATATTGTATAGCAGCAGGTAGCGTCACCAATAACAAGGATGCGGCAATAGCCAGACCTTTTCCGGTATTGCCGGCGATTTGCCACAATCTGTGACGAGTGCAGAATGGTTTTATGTTAGCTGCAACGGGTTTTTGACGTGAGCTATCGGCACCTGGGTTAAGTGGGCGTTGACTGGTGGTTTGCAATTTGGCTCGCAAGCCTGCGAAGGACGCTTCAGCCGCTATATCCAGGTCGGAGGCTTGTTGCACGGCTACTGCGAGTTTACGTAATGCTAGTAATTCGCGTCGGCAGACTAGACAGCTTTTTAAATGCGTACTTACCTTTTGGTGTTCGGTTGCATCTAGGGTTTGATTGACGTACCAAGGCAACAACAACATGATATCCGAGTGAGAACTAACGGATGTTGAATTGTGTGATTTCATGTTCTTAAATCTCCTGTGTATCGGCAAAAACCTGCAGTTTCTTGCGGGCATGAAACATGCGGGTTTTCACAGTGTTTTCAGGGCAATCGAGGATTTTGGCGACATCCTGATAGGGCAAATCGTGGTAAAAAGTGAGTTCGATGACGGCACGTTGATCTGGCGGTAAAGTGGCCAGTGCATAATTAAGCCAATCTTCGTTTTCCCAATTGTTGGCTGGATTTGCCGTTGGATCGCCAATGGTTTCGGTCCATTCGTCGATATCGTAATCATTGCGGCGCCGGGCGCTTTTGGCCATGGCTTTCAATGTTTTGTGGTACGCGATCCCAAATACCCAGGTGGAAATTTTACTTTCATTATTGAAGCTGTGTGACTTTTCCCAAACGACGAGTAAGGTCTCCTGTATTAATTCTTCCACTGCCTCTGGTTGGTGTGTCATTCGTAAAATAAAGCGAAACAAGCGTGGATAGTAGTTTTTGTAGAAGGTTTCGAACGCGGCGGAATCGCCTTCCCCAATCAGTTGCAGCAAGGCGTGCTCGTCCAAGCGGGTGTCGGGCTGTTCGGACATGATCGGTCGATGTGGGTTAGGTACTAAACGCAGCATGGCTCAAACCTTGGATCTATGATAATTACTTGGTATGCAAGTATATTCCGCGGCGCAGCGGGAAGGTTCAAAGGAGCGAATAATTATTTAAAAGCCGAGCGTCACGGAAAATATGAACTTTTGTTCCTGTAAGCGCGGATAAAATTCATGGTTGTGGTGCGGCTCATCGTGAAGCTGGTTTAGGTTGACATCGACGTAGCGCATATCCACGGCCAGATTAGGGCATATAAACCAAGAGGTACCAGCGTTCCAATAAAAATAATCATTTTCTAATAATTGCTTGGCCTGGTAGAAACCCAGCCCTACGGAGAATTGCAGGTTGTCCAATATATCGCGGCGATATTTTAGCTCGTAATTCATTGTCGTTGCATCGCGCTGATAGGCGTTAGGCGCTATCGAGACTGTTCCGCTCAGCCAGTTCCGGTAATGCAGGGAGGCGTAAAATTCGGCGTAATAGGCATTTCTTTCAAAAATCTTGCCGTCGAACAGGTAGCCGGTTACCGATAATTCAGTGCGCCAGTCTTGATTTAAGGGCAGGCTCCAACCCAGATACGGTTTGATTTCGACATTGGCATGATCTTTACTGAGATGATCGTCGAAGCTGACTTGCGAAACTCCCGCGCCGCCAAACCAGCCCAAAGGGTCCTGATAATCTATATGTGCTTGCGCTAAGGGGGCGCCACGATTCTTGGAATAACCCCGGAACAAATAATCGCTGAGAAGAGTGAGTTCTCCGTGCCATTCCGCTTGGGCTTTGGGGGTAGCCAATATCAGGCAGAAAATTCCCATTAAAAATGAAAATAAGCCTTCGCGGAAAATTTTATCTGAATCCATAAATGGGTGGTTTGAGATATGTGCAGGTATTGTCGCGGATCGACAGCGGCAAAAAACTACCCTTTAGTGCATTATTTCCTAGTTGGGTTGAACCTACAACTGACTATCAGAGATAGGGGGTGAAATTATCGAATTTGATCGTCATTTGTTGGTGAAAGTTATTTGTGTGGGTGTCGGGCTGTGTGGTCTCGGCGCTGATCCGGAATGCCGGCAATGTTTGTTCGAACCTGGTTCTGGGGCGTGCAGGCAATTGCAGTGGGGCAGGCTTATTGCGATGAAAAAACAGTAGGAAGCTTGCAAGCCTTGGGAGCTAAACTGGTTTTTGGTGTTCTTTAGTATAATCGCTTATCCCGTGTCGGGCTTTTGGATAGAATTATTTCGGGGGATTTCTCCGCAACGATAGGCGGAGAAATCGTCTTTTTCCTGGGCGCTACAAGCTCTAGATCAAGGGTTTGCCGCTCTCCGACAAAAACTGGGGATAGCGGCAACCGTACCAGTCGGAAACGTGCAAATATTGACGGACGGGTGTTTTGATTAATAACAGAAGCAGGCCAATTGAATATAGGCACCATACGGCGGCCCATTCGTTCATATTATTGGTGGACAAATAGGCTAGCAACGGACCGGTCGTAAGGTGGTACAGCACCAGCTTCCAGGAGCCGTAAAGCAAGGGCAACAGGAACGCGGCATATACATAGCTATTAGCCATTTGAATGCTGCCGCTTGCAGGTATTGCCCAGGCGATATGCCATTGTCCGGACGTCGAGCAAATTTCCGTGCCGCAAAAAGGCATGGTGAATTTGATATTAGTGCCGGGTAAAAACTGGTAATAGTGGTCGAAGCAAAAACTAGCCCATTGAAATGGATAAATCCGCATCATAAATACCGTAGCCGCAGTAAAGCAGAGTCCATATACAAGCGGCCCAATGCGTTTTCGTATGGGTTCCGGGACAAAGTGCATGGTGACCGCATTCACAAAAAATGGCTGAAATGCTATGTGCATATACCCCAAAAAGGTGGCGACCTGATTATTCGGATTAAGACACTGGTCTATCACTGAATAGGTATACGCCTGTAGTAATTCCATTAGGGAAAAATAGGCCAATGCCAAGCATAAGACCTTGGATTCGCCGCGTCGATAAAAAAAAGCAGTGCTCGCAAAGCCGGTTACGGCAAGCGCGGCTGATGCCTCGCCACTCCAACACATAATTCCTCCTGGGAACTAAAAATCTAGGATCGAGCAAACTGCGATCCAGTGTCGGAGTTTGAAAGCTATAAAAGAGTAACGCCCGGCTGGTGCCGTGGGGCTTTAAGGCTCTGTGTTACCAACTTTAGCCATGTTTGAGACTTGGCTGTTAGGAGGAAGGGAAGCCTTGGTGTCGGGAAACAAAAAGGCTTAATCGCGAGAAAAACGCTGCAAATTTTGCAGTCGAAAATTGTACTTTATAGGGCTGCGTTGCAGAATCCGAGCTTATTTTAATGGGAACCAGGCGCTTTATGTGACAAAAATTTTTCAGAGAACCGTCATAATGTTGGCAAGCAAAGAAAGTTGCTTATCTTTGGATGAATGGAAACCTCTTGCTTGGATTGAGCTTTCCGAGTTTGATTTGTCATCGAATACCACGGACACTGTCCGCAACAGTCCATGGCTGGTTACTATTGTTTAAGCTTAACTTGTTTGGCCGGTGAACGCACAAAAGCTATGCGTGTTCTGTCGGCAAAGCTTCAGCTGCCTCGGACCGTTTTCGGCGTTCAGCTTTCAATTTACTTGCCTGCTCGGCATCTGCTTTCGTCACTTGGCCCGCTGGGTTTCCTTGTAAATCAACTCTGACAGCATCTTCCGTCAAGCAATCCCAGTAACGATGCCCCCAGCACCAGGCTTTAAGTGCCGTGCGTAAATGGTTTTTATCTGTGCCAAGTTGGTCGGCGTGCGCCAGGATGTCCCTATGGATACCGATTTTTAGCGGCAGTTTTGCTGCGGGTTTTTTTGGAAATGCCAAGGGAAAAGTCTTTTGGAGCAAGCCTATGCTGGAGACTAACGTGTTAGCTTTGCCGGTCTTCTTGGCAGGTGTTTTGTCATCTACCTTCTTTTGCAGCTGTGTTGATTTTTCGGCTGCTGCTTGCTTAACAAGTTCGTCTCTGAGCGATGCTAGTTCTTCAAATCCCATAATGTATCCACACTTTTAACAAGGAATAAAAGCGAGATTGTACATCGGGAAACATCAAGCCAATAGTGCAATTGGTTTTAGATGTTAAAGGCTAACGGTTTTAAACCAGCGGTAAGTGCTTTTCAAGCATTCCGGATTGCCAAATGACATCATTTTGCCTGCGCAAACCTTGGTATATGGTTGAGTACCGGTTTTGTGGTAATTTGCGCGCAGTGGACTACCTGATAAGGGTTGCCGAGTAAAACTACTGTCGACAGGAACGCGCTTTATCATGATTGAGAACGATATTTCCGCAGTAAAAACTTATTTGTTGAATTTGCAAGATCGAATTTGTACTGCTTTGGAGGCGGAAGAGTCCTCCGCTCGCTTTGTTGAGGATGCTTGGGATCGCGCCGAAGGCGGTGGTGGGCGTTCGCGGGTATTGACGAATGGCGAGGTGTTTGAACAAGGCGGCGTTAATTTTTCGCATGTGTTTGGCAGTAATTTACCGCCTTCGGCAACCGCTAAACGACCCGAGCTGGCTAATCGGCAATTTGAAGCGATGGGGGTGTCGTTGGTGATGCATCCGCGCAATCCTTATGTGCCGACTTCGCATGCCAATGTGCGGTTTTTTATTGCCAAAAAAGAGGGTGAGCCTTCTATTTGGTGGTTTGGTGGAGGTTTTGATTTGACCCCGTTTTATCCTTTTTGTGAGGACGTATTGCATTGGCATCAAGTTGCGCGTCAGGCTTGTCTGCCGTTTGGCGAAGACGTGTATGCACGTTATAAAAAATGGTGCGACGAGTATTTTTTTTTAAAGCACCGCAACGAAACCCGCGGCGTTGGTGGTTTGTTTTTTGACGATTTGAATGAGCCCGATTTTTCTCAAGCTTTTGCATTTATGCAGAGCGTCGGTGACCATTACTTGGCGGCATATTTGCCTATCGTGCAAAAGCGTAAAGATACCGCCTACGGCGAACGGGAACGTAATTTTCAGTTGTACCGGCGCGGCCGTTATGTCGAGTTTAATTTGGTGTACGACCGGGGGACTTTGTTTGGTCTGCAATCGGGCGGCAGGACTGAATCGATTTTGATGTCCATGCCTCCAGTTGCGCATTGGCAATACAATTGGCAGCCTGATCTTGGTAGTCCGGAAGCGGCGTTGTATGACACATTTTTGCAGCCACAAAATTGGTTGGGAATTTAGTTTTAGGAATGGCTGAATTCGTCTATTGGCAAGGCCGCAGCAAATTTTGCTGAAATTGTTTTTTGAGGTTTTGTTGGGAGTCAAGTGGGTTTGGTCTTTTTTTGAATAGTTAGTTAAAGTTCACAAAATTTCTGCCGCTAAACAAATCGGTATGGTTGTAATGCCGCCAAAGCGGGCGCCTTAAATGTATGGGCACTGTGTTTTTGTGTGGTTATGAGCCGTTTGTTTTTTGTATGTCAGCGTCAAGGTGAATCTAATGACTACGATCAATTCAATGACAACCTCGTTGTATGTATCGCAAACCAGCATCAGCATATCCAGCACCAAAAGTACGTATAACGATGACGATCAAGAGCGCCAGGCGGTAAGCGGGCGAGGTGAAAAGCATGGACATCATCACGGTGGTGGTGCGTTTATGCAAAGTGTCGTGCAAACATTGCAAAGTTTTGGGTTGAATATTCCTGCCCGCAATGGCGGTTCTGTCGCTGATGACAGTACTGAAAGCGATGCCGGCGGCGGTCAAAATAATTCATCCAATCTGGGTCAGTTGTTACAGACCTTTTTGCAGGATTTGCGGCAGATATTGAAGCAAAGTGGTGCGTCGCAGTCAGCTGCGGTTGCGCAAGGCGACACTGCTGCCGCTCAGACGCTACCGAAACAGATTGCGTCTGCTACGCCTATATCGTCGCCTACAACAGTGCCAACCGGGCAAGCAGCGTCAGAGGTATCAAACAGTGCTCAGAATAACGCTGGCACACAAGTTACTACGACAACTTCGCCGGCAGCAACCGCGACGGCAGCGACTACTACTACAGCTGCAGATGCTGCGCCGAAGCCAAGTGCAACTGTCGTCGATGTAGGTCAGGCATTGCATAGTTTCTTGCACGATTTGCGTCAGGCTTTGAAATACAGCGCGGACCGTCGTCACGGCTCTAACGATGACGCCCAGTATGGTGACAAAGCGATAGGCCGAAACGGCTACGGTAAATTTACCGATAATCTACAAAATTTGATTACGACTCTGGGTGATACTGCTGGTGCGGCTGCGGGAAAATACAAAGAATTGCAGGATAGTTTTAACGATCTAGTGAATGTGCTGGGTAGCGCGGCCAATGGTAAGAAGCCAACTTTGTTAGAGTTCTTAAACAAATTGGCGGGCAATAGTGAGAGCAGTACGCAGGCACCTAGCGCCAAAGGTTCCATCGTATTTGAAACAGCCTGATCTAGAGCTTGGCTTTTGGTTGTGCAGAAAAAGCTTGCATAAGCGAGTAATGTCATTATAATGCGCGCCTCGAACGATAGACTTTAGGCGCGTAGCTCAGCTGGTTAGAGCACCACCTTGACATGGTGGGGGTCGGTGGTTCGAGTCCACTCGCGCCTACCAAAACATAAAGCACCGCATGACGGTGCTTTTTTTATTCTGGAATCGAAAATGCCTGTAATAACTTTGCCTGACGGCTCTCAGCGTCAATTTGACCAAGCGGTTTCCGTAATGGATGTGGCCCTGTCTATCGGTGCAGGCCTGGCCAAGGCAACCTTGGCTGGCAAAGTTAATGGCAAGTTAGTGGATGCCAGCACGCTGATTGATTCCGACTCAAGTTTGCAAATCGTTACGGTCAAAGACGGGGAGGGTGTCGATGTAATCCGCCATTCCACTGCACATTTGCTAGCTCAGGCTGTTAAACAATTATTTCCTTCAGCGCAGGTGACGATAGGTCCGGTGATAGAAAACGGTTTCTATTATGACTTTGCCTTTGAGCGATCTTTTACGCCTGAGGATCTGGCCGCTATTGAAAAGAAAATGGCTGATTTGGCTGCACAAGATATTGCCATCAGTCGTTCCGTGTTGTCGCGCGACGAAGCGGTTAGTTTTTTCGAGGGACTAGGCGAGAAATACAAGGCGGAAATCATTGCTTCGATTCCGGCTAACGAAGATCTGTCCTTATACAATCAAGGCGATTTCACCGATTTGTGCCGCGGTCCGCACGTGCCTAGTACGGGGAAATTAAAAGCCTTCAAATTGATGAAGATTGCTGGCGCATATTGGCGTGGCGATTCCAAAAATGAAATGCTGCAGCGTATCTACGGCACTGCCTGGGGTGATGCCAAAGATTTAGCGGCATACTTGCATCGTTTGGAAGAAGCGGAGAAGCGCGATCATCGTAAAATCGGTAAAGCCCTGGATTTGTTTCATACCCAGGAAGAAGCGCCGGGTATGGTGTTTTGGCACGATAAGGGTTGGACTATTTATCAACAAATTGAACGGTATGTGCGCGAGAAATTGCGCGTAAATGGGTACGGTGAAGTCAAAACGCCGCAAATTGTAGATCGCAGTCTTTGGGAAAAATCCGGGCACTGGGATAAATTCAGTGCCATGATGTTTACGACAAATTCGGAAAATCGTGATTACGCGGTCAAGCCGATGAACTGCCCTTGCCATATTCAGATTTACAATCAGGGTATCAAGAGTTACCGGGATTTGCCGGTGAGGTTGGCGGAGTTCGGTTCTTGTCATCGCAACGAGCCATCCGGTACGCTGCACGGCTTGATGCGTGTGCGGAATTTCGTGCAGGACGATGCGCACATCTTTTGCACCGAAGATCAGATTCAATCAGAGGTATCTACCTTTATTGATTTATTGTTTGAAGTCTACAAAGATTTCGGTTTTGAAGACGTGATCATCAAGCTGTCAACTCGTCCGGAAAACCGAGTGGGTGATGATGCTGTCTGGGATAAAGCTGAATCTGCGCTGGAATTGGCGCTGAACAATAAAGGCTTGGATTGGGCTTTGCAGCCAGGTGAGGGTGCCTTTTATGGCCCCAAAATTGAATTCTCCTTAAAAGATTGTATAGGTCGAGTCTGGCAATGCGGTACTATACAAGTTGATTTCTCGATGCCGGCTAGATTGGACGCATCTTACATAGGCGAGGATAGCGCCAGGCACGTGCCTGTAATGTTGCATCGGGCGATTCTGGGTTCCTTGGAGCGTTTTATCGGGATTTTGATCGAGCAGTTTGCCGGAACCTTTCCACTATGGTTGGCGCCTGTGCAGTTAGTGATATTGAATATTACTGATCGCCAAGCTGATTATGCAGAACAGGTGCGGCGAGAACTTGAAAAACAAGGTCTTAGGGTCAAAATTGACTTGAGAAACGAGAAGATAGGCTTTAAAATCCGCGAGCATTCCATGCAGCGAGTGCCGTATCTTTTGATTATCGGCGACAAGGAATTAGAAACTCAGACTGTCAGTGTCCGCACGCAGCAGGGTGAGGATCTAGGAAGTCTGTCAATTGGCGAACTTGGCGAACGCTTGAGAAACCAGATTGCGGATCGAAAATAATAACAACTTGGAGGATTAGGGTATCAGCTCTAAAAAAGATGCAACGCGCTTAAATACCGAGATTACCGCCAGGCGGGTTCGGGTAGTAGGCGCTGAAGGTGAACAAGTCGGGGTTGTTTCCATAAACGAAGCGTTACAACTCGCCTACGATGCAAATATGGATCTGGTCGAAATATCGCCCAATGCGGATCCTCCGGTTTGCAAAGTCATGGACTTCGGCAAATACCAGTTTGAGTTAAACAAAAAACTGCAAGCCGCCAAGAAAAAGCAAAAACAAATCCAGATCAAGGAAATCAAGTTTAGGCCTGGTACCGAAGAAGGCGATTACCAAGTTAAGCTGCGTAGCCTGATCAAATTTCTAAGCGAAGGCGACAAAACCAAGATCACTGTGCGTTTTAAAGGCCGGGAGCTAACTCATCGCGAGTTGGGTATGGACTTGTTGAAACGTATCGAAACGGATCTGGAAGAAATGGCTATCGTCGAGCAGTTTCCCAAGTTGGAAGGCCGGCAAATGGTAATGGTGATGGGCCCCAAGAAAAAGAAATAGCTCAGCCATAAGGTTTTAGTCGTTTTTTAAAACGGCAACGCGATTCAGGAACGAATCGGCTAGCGGACGCTTATGTGTCTGGAAATTCAATGGGGCCAAGCATTTTGCCTCACTGGGTTTTATCTCAGGGACTTTACTTTTAATCATTGGAGAAAACAAATGCCAAAAATGAAAAGCCATAGTGGTGCCGGCAAGCGCTTCAAGAAAATCGGCAGCGGCGGTTTTAAATGCAAACAATCGCATAAGCGTCATATTCTGACCAAAAAAACCACCAAACGTAAAAGACAACTGCGTAAAACAGCCATTCTTCATCCGTCAGATGCGCCATTGGTTGCGCGTATGCTGCCGTACAGTTGATTTGTCACCGTTATTGAAGAGAGTAGAACATGGCTAGAGTTAAACGCGGCGTCACCGCTAGAGCAAGACACAAAAAGATTTTAAAGCTGGCAAAAGGTTACTACGGTGCCCGTAGCCGGGTTTACCGCGTCGCCAAGCAAGCGGTCATCAAGGCCGGTCAATACGCCTATCGCGACCGTAAACAGAAAAAACGTCAATTCCGCGCCTTGTGGATAGTGCGTATCAATGCTGCCGCACGTTTGTACGGCATTTCCTATAGCCGGTTGATCAACGGTCTGAATAAAGCCAATGTTGCGATCGATCGCAAAGTCTTGGCTGACTTAGCTGTACGCGATATCGACGCTTTCGGCGCCATCGCGAAAGTGGCTATAGCGAACCAAAGCAAACCGTAAGGAAAACATTAAGCCGTTCTTGCAGAGCGGCTTAATCGCTCGACTCCCTGGTTTGCAGGGAGTTTTCCACCGCCTCTTGTTGGTGGAACCCTATCCTTTTGGAATTTCCCTCAATTGCAGACAAAAGTGAGCTTAGTCGTGTCGGCTAGTATCGAAGATATTGTTACGCAGGCATTACATGAGCTTGCACAAGCAGCAGACCTTAGCCAACTGGATCAGGTCAGAGTCAATTATCTAGGCAAAAAAGGCTTATTTACTCAACAGATGAAAGAGTTGGGTAGTCTGGATCCCGAACAGCGCCGCAGTGCCGGTCAAGTGATTAACGACGCTAAAAACACCTTTCAAGAGGCGTTAGAGGCGCGGAAATTGACCTTGGAGAGTGCTGAACTGGCTGCGCGTCTGGCCAGTGAATGTGTTGATGTCAGTTTGCCGGGTCGCGGTCAAAGCGTCTCCGGACTGCATCCTGTCACGATTACCTTACGCCGAATTGCCAAGATTTTTGCCAGTGTCGGTTTCAACGTAGTCGAAGGTCCAGAAATCGAAGACGACTATCATAATTTCGGCGCACTGAATATTCCCGAGCATCACCCCGCGCGGGCGATGCACGATACTTTTTATTTTGATGCCCACACTGTATTAAGAACCCACACCTCACCGGTACAGATTCGAGTGATGGAATCCGAGAAGCCGCCTTTGAAGGTGATTGCACCGGGTCGGGTTTATCGTTGCGATTCCGATTTGACCCACACGCCAATGTTTCATCAGGTCGAAGGGTTTTTGGTCGATACCGATGTCAGTTTCGCCGATTTGAAAGGCGTGGTATTTGAGTTTCTGCGTGCGTTTTTTGAGAAAGACATACAAGTTCGCTTCCGTCCGTCTTATTTTCCATTTACCGAGCCTTCCGCCGAAGTCGATATCGAGTGCGTAATATGTGATGGCAAAGGCTGCCGCGTGTGTAGTCAAACCGGCTGGTTGGAAGTGATGGGCTGCGGCATGATTCATCCGGAAGTCTTTAAGTCTGTCGGCATAGATAACCAAGTTTATTCCGGCTTTGCCTTTGGCATGGGCGTCGAGCGCTTGGCAATGTTACGTTACGGGATTAACGATTTGCGGATGTTTTTCGAAAACGATCTGAAATTTTTACAACAGTTTAACTAACGGTGGATAGTAATCATGCAAGTCAGTGAAGCCTGGTTAAGAGAACTGGTCAATCCGCCTGTAGATACCGCCGAGTTGGTTGCGCAGCTGACCATGGCCGGTCTGGAAGTCGATGCCGTTACGCCGGTTGCCGCCGAATTCAGCGGCGTGGTCGTTGGCGAAGTGTTATCTACCGTACAGCATGCCAATGCCGACAAACTTAGGGTTTGTCAGGTCAACGTCGGTCGAGCCGAACCTTTACAAATTGTGTGTGGGGCTAGCAATGTCAGGCCCGGTTTGAAAATTCCGGCGGCATTGATAGGCGCGGTATTACCGGGCGATTTTAAAATAAAAGAATCCAAACTGCGTGGCGAATTGTCGTTCGGTATGCTGTGCTCGGAAAAAGAATTGGGCTTAGCGGTTAGTTCGGTAGGGTTGATGGAATTGCCGGCCGATGCGCCGGTGGGCATCGATATCCGCGACTATTTGATGCTCAACGACAATGTGATCGAATTGGGTTTGACGCCTAATCGTGCGGATTGCTTGAGCGTTGAAGGCGTTGCTAGGGAAGTAGCGGTATTGAACAGCCTGTCTTTCCAAGCGCCGACAGTTGCCGTTATCGAGCCGCAACACCAACAAGCTTTGGAAGTTAAGATTGAAGCTGTTGAAGCATGTCCAGTTTATTTGGGACGTTTGATCAAAAACATCAATCCTGCTGCGGTCACCCCATTGTGGATGCAAGAGCGGCTGCGTCGTTGCGGGATTAGAAGCTTAAGTCCAGTGGTCGATGTCACTAATTACGTGTTAATCGAGTTGGGTCAACCCTTGCATGCCTTTGATGCCGATAAGCTGAGTGCGCCTATTGTAGTTAGATGCAGTCGAGTCGGTGAGTCGCTGGCCTTATTGAATGACCAGACCATAGAGCTGGATGGCGACGCCTTAGTCATTGCTGATCAACAGCAAGCCTTGGCCTTGGCCGGGGTGATGGGGGGTAAGGACAGTGCGGTATTTGGCGAAACCCGAGACATTTTCCTTGAATGCGCGTTTTTTACGCCGGTTAATGTGGCCGGCAAGGCTCGTCAATTTGGTTTGCATACTGATTCATCGCATCGATTCGAAAGAGGTGTCGATTTTAATGTGCAACGCCGGGCCATCGAGCGCGCGACCCAGTTAATTCTGGACATCGCCGGCGGTAGCCCTGGTCCTGTTTCAGAAATTATTTCGGCAGCTGAGCTGCCTGTTAGAGCTCCCGTCAAGTTGCGGAGCCAACGCATCGCCAAAGTCTTGGGGATTCAGTTCGGCGATGATGAAGTACATGCTTTGTTTGAAGGTTTGGGCATGAGCGTGCAAGTGGTCGAAAGTGGTTGGGAAATAACCCCTCCGGGCTTTCGCTTTGATATTGCTATCGAAGAGGATTTGCTGGAAGAAATCGGCAGAATCTATGGTTATAACAATCTACCTAGCAGCAGCCTGTTAATGCGGTCCGAATTGGGTAAAGCGCCCGAAGCGCAGTTGTCCCTGGCGAGGTTGCAGGATTGTTTGGTTGATCGTGGTTATCAGGAAGCGATTACCTACAGCTTTGTCGATGAAGCGATGCAAAATGCCGTCGCGCCCGGCGAAGAGTTTATCCGGATTCAAAATCCGATATCTTCCGAGTTAGCGGTGATGCGCACAACGCTATGGTGCGGTTTGTTGAACGCGGCTTTGTACAACATAAACCGTCAGCAAAACCGGGTGCGCTTATTCGAAGCTGGCTTGCGGTTTTTCTATCAAGACGGACAAATTCAGCAGCGTAAGATGATATCCGGTGTAGCTTTGGGTACTGTTAACACCGAGCAATGGGGCGAACAAACCAGAAAACTGGATTTTTTCGACGTGAAAGCTGATGTTGAAGCTTTATTTGGTCTGGCCGGTATTGGCGCAGATTTCGTTGCCTATCAACATCCGGCCTTGCATCCCGGTCAAACCGCGCAAATTAAAAACCAACGCGGTGAAGCTATAGGCCTATTAGGTATGTTGCACCCGACGCTGGAGAAGCAGTTAGGCTTCGACAGTCCGGTATTCTTGTTCGAACTGGAGCAGGATGCCGTATTGGAACGCCGTGTGCCTAAATTTAGCGTATTGTCCAAATATCCCTCGGTACGCCGCGATATGGCGTTATTGGTGGAGGAGTCTGTATCGGCTGACGCGATTACTAGCGCTATTGAAGACTGTCTGGAGACGGCGATACGTGAAATATCGATTTTCGATATTTATCGCGGACCAGGCGTTGCAGAAGGTTATAAGAGTGTTGCGTTAGCTTTGGTCTTGCAGGATTTTGCACAAACTCTTACCGACACGGAAATTGATGCTATATTTCGCAAAGTGCTGGACACTTTAGCGGCTAAACTGAATGCGAAATTGAGGGAGTGATTGTGGCATTAACCAAAGCAGATATTGCAGAGAAGTTATTTGAAGATCTCGGTTTAAACAAGCGAGAAGCTAAAGAAATCGTAGAATTGTTTTTCGACGAAATTAAAAAAAGTCTGGAAAGCGGTGAGCAGGTTAAAATTTCCGGGTTTGGGAAGTTCGAATTGCGCGACAAAAGTGGTCGTCCAGGAAGAAACCCGAAAACCGGTGAAGAAATTCCGATTACGCCTCGTCGTGTCGTGACCTTTAGAACAGGGCAAAAATTGAAAGCTCGAGTAGAAGCATATGCTGGAACCCAGTAATAACAACGAACTGCCGGTTATTCCGGCTAAACGTTATTTTACGATAGGCGAAGTTAGCGACCTCTGCGCTGTAAAACCCCACGTATTGCGCTATTGGGAGCAGGAGTTCACGGAGCTTAGTCCGGTAAAGCGCCGCGGTAATCGCCGCTATTATCAGCGTCACGATGTGCTGTTGATTCGACAAATTCGAGCTTTGTTATACGAGCAAGGCTATACCATAGGTGGTGCTCGTTCCCATCTGGCGAGTGGTAGTGCAAAAGAAGATAGTTTGCGTACGAAGCAGCTTATCCATCAAATGATAGGTGAGTTGGAAGATATTTTGGAGCTGCTGAAATAGCGTTTCGCAAATAGTATGATAGTATGCGCGACACGCTTTACTAGGTGAGAGCATGTGTTTAGCGATAGACTTTCGGGGCGTAGCGCAGTCTGGTAGCGCACTTGTCTGGGGGACAAGGGGTCGCAGGTTCAAATCCTGTCGTTCCGACCAATAAAATCAATGGCTTATAAAGTCATATGTTTATAAAAATCTCAAAAATTTGATTTCGTGATACCAATTTTAACCGGTTGACTTCGTGGACACTAAAAAAACCGGTTTTCACGCTCTCTCAGTAACTGGAAAGCTGGTTTGCAGCGTTTGGCCGGATACTGGCAAAAGCCGCACTAACAGCCACCCTGAAAAAAACAACCTGTTGCTGAACGCTTGGACATTATCCATCGCGAACAGAACCTGGAACTCAGTCTGGCAATCAACCTAGTCGCGTTGCAGAGCAAGACCGCCAATCCGCAGCAGGTTACCTTCGTGGCAGGCGAAATCGTTCAATACCGAAAAAACCTAGGTGGCAGGTGCCGTTGGATTCAAATTAAAGCTACTGAGCGGTCTGGCTGGTTGCTCAGTCAGTGGCCAGAAAGGCAGTCACTTGGTCAGTTATTCGGCAAAACGACAAATTCGACAAGCGCATTCTGAGGATTGCGGTGGTATTTCGCTGTAATACAAGCTTTGTCGTCAGCGACGTTGGATTGATCCGCACCAATCTGCAATTCATTCCCGTCGACTCATCTTTCAAACTGCAAGTGGCTGACAAACTGATTGCAGTGTGGAACGGTGCGCATTCAGCAAGCCCT
Organism: Methylomonas albis; assembly: GCF_014850955.1. Lineage (NCBI taxonomy): Bacteria > Pseudomonadati > Pseudomonadota > Gammaproteobacteria > Methylococcales > Methylococcaceae > Methylomonas > Methylomonas albis. Next base: position 2,868,277 of record NZ_JACXSS010000001.1, on the reverse strand, counting down.
TAAGGCTCGAGGATGAGCTGCCTTACCTGCCGGTTTTCCTGGTACGCAACTTGGCAGTGGTCTCCGGAAGTAGATAGTCAAATGCCTTTGTTTCCAAGATAAAACCTATGTTTGCATTCATGTGTCCGGCGTCAATTATTTTTTCCGGTTTTAGTTAAAAATAATGGGTTACTTTTTTATACTTTGTTTTTTCCGATAGCTTTCTCCTTCTATTTCAATAATGATGGCATGGTGGATAATGCGTTCAATCGCTGCAACGGTCATCATGGTGTCTGGAAGGATGTGTTCCCACTGGCTGAAGGGATGGTTTGACGTGATGATCAGACTGCCACTTTCATACGATAAGCAATGAACTCAAACAGAACTTGGGTTCCAGTTACGCGTATTTTGGCTCCAGTGGCGAGGATTTTGTTGGCGAGCGTTTTCATAAAGTGCCTTACGTTGAGCCAGCAGCGTTTCGTCCACACCCGCATGGCTTTGGGCCGGGGTGACACCAATGGCACCATGCCGATGCTCGTGGTTGTAACCTGAAGGTCATAAATACTAATGCACTAAATCTGCCACCCATTCACGAGCGACGCTCAGATCGGCCAACGGTTTCAACGGGTATTGCGGCCGATATTTCAAGGTTTTGAACAGCGATTCCGAATACGGATTGTCGTTACTCACCGCCGTGCGACTCAGTGAGGGCATGACGCCGAGCTGTTGCAGTGTGGCCAGTATGGTGGCACCTTTCACTTGTGCCCTGTGGGTATGTGGCTACCGTTATCGGAATGCAGGATGACTTGCCCAGGTTGTAGACCTTCGCGCCCAACAATATCCCGCAACAGCTCGCTGGCGTAGTGGCTGCTTTCTTCTGCAAACACCTGCCTGCCGACGATCTGGCGACTGAAAATATCGAGGAACAGGTAGAGATAGTAGAACTGGCCTTTGATGGCGGTCGGCAGATAGGTAATGTCCCAACTGTAAAGTTGGTTCGGTGCCGTCGCACTTAAGGCTTTGGGCTTGGTGCGAGGCTGGCTGGGGCGTTCACTGCGGCGGTGTTTCAGTTGCCGGGCGACTTTTAGAATGCGATAGATCGTCGATTCAGAGCCCAGATAAATGCCCTGATCTGCCAGCCGCGGAACAATCTGGCTGGGTGGGCAATCCGCAAATTCAACGGAATTGACCACGGTCAAAATGTGGGTGCGCTCGGCCTCGGTCAACGCATGCGGCGGCGAGTACTGCCGCCGTGATCGCCGGTCTTCGCCCAGAGTTTCTCCGGCCTGCCAGCGTTGCAAAGTGCGCGAGTTCAGACCCAACACGGCACAGGCTTGATCTTGGCGGGCACCGGCTGTTGTCGTCTCAGTAATGGAATCAATCAGATTTTGGCGCTGTTGCACAGAGGTCATTCGACCTCGCCCCCCAACAGCGCCCGGACCTTTTCTAGTGCCCCGTGTGGGTATTTGCAGGATCAGCAAGGCAGCGGCTTCAGCCAGGGCTTTGTCCTTACGATTCAGTTCGCGCTCCAGACGTTGATTCTCGGCTTTCAGGCCGCGCAGTATCAGGCTGTCATCGCCACCTGAACGCGGTCGGGCGGCAGCGCAAAAATCGCTTCGCCACTGGACGAGTTGATGCGCAAATAGCCCGCGTTGCCGACACAGGCACTCAGCCCTTCACCGGTCAAGCCATGGCTTTCCTGAAGTGCCAGCAAGCGTTCTTCGGGGCGCCAATCTTGGGGGCGTTTGGCTGGTTTGGGTTTCGGGGTATCCGTCGGTGCCGCGTTGCTCATCCAGGTTTTTAAGGTATGTATGCTGAGGTTAGATTCGTCGGCAATGGCCTGAATCGTGCGCTGCCCGCGACTATAAACTTTCGCCAGGGCTTGCTCCTTAAACTCAGCAGAATACTGTTTCTTGGAAGGATTCATTTTTTATCTCAAATTTAAAGTGAGCTGAAAATTTGAGGCCACAACTATTCTGACGCAGGGGGAGTTCCACCCAATCCCAATAATGTTATCGATACAAACTTTCATCGATTTCAACTAAGCCAAAATTAAACGAGTACGGCCATTTCAGAGGGATGCGAGATTATCTCCAAGCACAAAATGCACATGGTCGTCGATTGAAACGCTGGTGAAGGGCTTGATATTCCTTACGAACATTCCACCGTATTAAGGCTCCGGCTAGTAAATTAGCCATCGGCAACACTACTCCACCACCGGCAGAATCAAATAATCCGTCCATTTGCGTTCGCCATCAGCTTCGTCTTCTGTTGGCACTAAGGTTTCATTCCAGCCGCCGCCCAGGGCTTTGACCAGTAACACCGAGGCGGATAAGCGTTGCCCGAGCAATTGCACCGCGGTTTGTTGATTGGACAGTGCGGCGGTTTGCGCGGTCATCACGTTGATATAGCTAACGGTGCCGGCCTGGTATTGGTTGTTGGTCAGGGCCAAGGCCTGCTTGGCGGCCGCGACGGCTTTGTCTTGCACTTGGGTCTCTTCATCCAGGATACGCAAGGCAGCCAGATTGTCTTCCACTTCTTGAAAACCGGTCAGCACGGTTTGCCGATACCCGGCGACGCTGGCGTCGTAGGCGTCTATCGCTTGCTTGTACTGAGCGTTTTTGGCGCCACCGTCGAACAAGGTCAAGGCCAAGCCGGCCGGTCCCAAAGACCAATAACGGCGGGCCATCGTGAACAGAGTGTCTGCGGTCGGCGACTGAAAACCGTTGGTCGAGGCCAGATTCAACGTAGGGTAATAAGCTGCTTTGGCGACGCCGATTTGCGCATTGGCGGCGGCGATTTTACGTTCGGCGGCGGCGATGTCCGGGCGGCGTTCCAGCAATTCCGACGGGAGGCTGACTGGAATGCCTGGTGGTTGCGCATTTAATGGCGATACTGCCAGCGCCAGTTCCGCTGGGGTTTTACCGATCAATACTGCAATCGCATGTTCCAGCTTGGCGCGTTGCACACCCAAGTCGATGGACTGGGCGCGCACGGTTTCCAGTTGCGTTTCGGCTTGTACCACATCGGCCTTGGCCACCACGCCCACTGCATAGCGGTTTTTGGTAATCTCCAAAGTTTTCGCAAAAGCCGCCACCGTTTCGTCCAATAAGGCTTTCTGGGCGTCCAGGGTTTTCATTTGAAAGTAACTGTCCGCTAACGCCGATTGGCTGGATAGTATCAACGCATGCAAGGTCGCGGCGCTGGCCTGGGCGTTGCTGGTATTCGCTTCCACCTGGCGGTGCACGCTACCCCATAAATCCGGTTCCCAAGCCACGCCGACTGCCTGACCAAACAGGTTGCGTACGCCACCTACCGCCACGTTCTGGCCGGTGGCGGCGCGGAAGCGGTTGAAGGTGCCGGTCAATGTCGCCACCGGCAGCAGGGACGATTGCACCGATTGCACCAGATGCTGGGCTTGCCGGTATTGCGCTTCGGCCTGGACGATGGACTGGTTGGCGGCGGCGACCTGCTCTTCCAGTTCGTTCAGTTTGGGGTCGTTGAAAATCTCCCACCATTTGCCGGGCAAACCGGTATCGCGCGGCTGGGCCTGTTTCCAGCCTTGCACTTCTTTAAATTCCTCGGAGATATTGGCTTGCGGGCGCAGGTAATCCGGGCCTACCGTACAGGCAGCCAATGGCAAGGTCAGTAAGGAAGCAATCAACGCTGGGCTTGTTCTTAAACGCATGACAATCGGTTTAGATGGAATGTGGCGCCTGGCTGGCGGCGCGCTTGGAAAAACGGCCGTGCAACCACAGCCGGAGCCGGTCGAGATACACATAAACGACCGGTGTCGTGTACAAAGTTAACAACTGGCTGAAAATCAGGCCGCCCACGATGAAAATCTCCAATAGCTGGCATAATTCCGCGCCATAACCGCTGCCCAATGCAAGCGGCAACGCGCCGAACAACGCGGAGAGTGGTCATCAGGACGGGCCTGAAGCGCAGCATGCAAGCCTGGAAGATCGCTTCGCGCGAATCCGGACCGCGCTCGGCCAGCAACGCAAAGTCTACCATCATGATCGCATTTTTCTTGACGATGCCGATCAGTAAAATCACGCCGATTAAGGCGATGATGCTGAGCTCCTTGTCGCAAGCCATCAATGCCGGGAAATTGCCGCTGCCGGCCGCTTGGATGGCGACCACGGCCGGAGCGTCTTGCTGCTCAAAAAAGCGCCGTTTTTTACCGCCGCCGCGCTCTGCTTTGGTGTATGGGGCCGGCGCTTACTCGACGAGGGTAACTCGGAAATTTCTCGGTTCATACTTGGATACGTTGAGGTAAAGTTTGCGAACGGATGGCGTGGATACCGTCCAACGAGAAATCCACCACGTGCTTGACGAACGCGCCGATGTCGCTCAGATCGCTGGGGAGTGTGCGCTGTGGACGGTCTTGTTGCATTTGTTTCAGGCGTAGCAATTGAAAGCATTGGCCCATGATGCTGACGTGGCAATACTGCAATTGCTGTTCGCTGGCGTCCTGGCCCAGGCATTCGCGCAGCAAACCGAACATTTGCTGGCGCTGCGGATTGATTTCCTTTTCCAGAATGTCCGCCAACAAGCGCGTTGATTGCGCCATTTCCTTGTGAATGATCGCGAATGAATAGGAATTGTTGTCGGCTACTCGCCGGATTAACGATTTGATGCGCCCGGCCAACCGTTGCTCTACCGGCGCCTGCTGGGACACGCCGCCGTCGGGTGGATGCTGGCCTAGCTCTTGGTTGAAGGCATGGCGCCAGGCTTCCAAATACAGGGTTTGCTTATCGCCAAAGTGATAATTTACCGAGGTGAATTTGGCTTGGGCCTGCTCGCAAATCTCGGCGATGGTCGAGTCCTGATAGCCTTTCTCGGCAAAGATGCGGCTGGCGGCGGTCAACAGCCGCTCGCGCGTTTTCTCCGCTTTGGTTTTAAGGTCAGTCATGCGTTGGACTTGGAGCTGGCGATATGGAAATTGAAATTGGCGATTCAAATACGCATTTGAGAGAGCAATCGATGTGCCAGATATTATATTATTGTTTTTTAAAGGTATTGGTGGTGGCGGTGGTGTTTTGTTGTTCGTATTTCAGCAGGGGGTGGTTGTGGGGTGCTGCGTTCTGGACAGTGGGGTATGCGTTTGGTTTCTAACTTAACCCGTTCTACACTCGTTCGTTTGCTGAGCCAAGCGTGTTTACCGTCGGGCTGGCGGTAATGTTTGCGGCCTGTTTGAACTAGCCGCAATACGGCTGCGCTTGGACTATGACTGCAACAACGCGCAATCGACAACCAGCAGCGACATGTCGTCCTGCGCTTTATGGGGATCGATAAAATCAATAAACGTTTTATATAACTCGGCTGATTTGTCCGGGCTGTCGAACTGTTGTTTAAACAGAGCTAATGCGCGCGCCTCACTAAAGCTCTCTCCGTCGGCATTTTGGGCGTCGGTTAGACCATCGGAGTATGAAAACAGGCGTTGGGGGTATGGTCTCGAACAGTGCGCGAAAGCGGTTGTCTTTGCTCAATAAATCCGCCGCTTTACGTTTGCTAATATCCCGGATAATTTTTGTCGCGCCGATAATATTCCCTTGCGGACACCTTATTGGTGAAATGCTGATAGATGCCGGAAACTCGTCTTCATCCTTTCGCCGTCGAATCGTTTCATAGTGTTGAATTTGATCCCCCTGCAAGATTCTGCCAAGAATCACTTTCTCCTCGCTATGCAGTACTTTGGGGATCAGTTTTGTAATCGGCTGGCCTAGAATTTCTTGTTCCGTATAACGGAGCATCTGTTCGGCGGCCGAATTCCAATTGGCAACCCTGCCATGTAAATCCTTGCCAATAATGGCGTCTTCGGAGGATTCGATCATTGCTCGATACCAATTATCGGTGTTCTGCCAGTTCGTTGTAATGCCATTTGCCATGATGACGACCTCTATGACTGCGTTCTTGAAATGGGATGCTTAGGCTAAAAAATGAATCTTTCTTGATTGCGGAAGCCGCAATATTAGACGGCATTACAATAAACGCCCCTCACAGGGAAGGCTATTTTTTTGGCGGGTGAGTTTTTGACGGTAGCCTGATTTATTTGCTACGGGCAAGCAGTCTGCGGATTTGCCGCTTAGCGTTAGAAATAGGTGGATATTGCTATAAACCTCTTCGATGATCGAGATCGATAAGCTTAGCTGCTCGGATTTTCAGGTTTTTGCGGTAATACTGGGGATGCTATCAAACTGCAGCGGCCGGTATAGCCATTGGAGACGGTTAACTGCCGGCACGTAGTGGCGAGCAACATTTTTAACCCAAAATTTTCAAACTTAAATTAAGATGCCGCCACAATTTAAACGAGGATGAATATGAACAAAACCGAGGCCATTTTGAGCAAAGGCCAGAAACTCTATGAAGACGATGCCTATATATTTCTGTGGACGAAATTTTTTGGTATCAGCCTGCTGGCACTGACTTCTTACTATGTTTATGTCAAACAAAAGCAGCGACTGATTAAGCTCAATAGTAAGGAAAAAACCTATCTGATGAGCATCAGCTACTACCTGACCCACGACTACGGCCTTAGCCCCAAATTGATGTTGGAAGGTATCAGCCTGTTTAAGGATTTCTCTGCAGTGGTTGCCGATAGAGGCGGCGAATCCTGGAAGACGTTCTTCGCGGAAAACGCAAAAGATAAGGCCAGAACCTATGCCGTGCGCGGCGTCCGTAAGGATAAAAAAGCTAGTGCTTGAACAGGCTAAGCCTTATTGGTTCGACGGTATTTTGCGCAGCTTTTCGACCGGCGAACCTACCGGTCGGGTAGAGTGCTCAGACGACTCAAGCTGCTGCTTTAAATTGATCTTTCCGGCTTGGTGGCTTGCTGTTTCAATACCGACAGCGCAAATTGATACGCTTCGGGAAAATCGATTAGCGCTGCGGTATTGGTTTTTTGTATCTGCTCGTACAAGCCGAACTGGGTTTTATACTTCAAATTACCGATGGCCATGGGGCCTATGCTTAAAAAGCTGATACCGGATACCTCCGCGACAACCCCAAGGTCGTTAAGCCCGATGCCGGCCACGCCGCTAGGGGGGACCGCATTGGTATCGGCGGCAAGGATCAGGTTTTCGGCATGCGCCAAGGCGTTCTCCAAAATGCGCACCCCGGCTCTGGCCGCGCTAATAATGATTTCGGCATCCCGGATCACGCTTTCTTTTTCGTCATTAGTCTGCGCGGACACCCATTCAACCTGGGTGTTGTAACGCTCGCAAAAGCGTTGGGCCGATCTTTCGTCATCGTCGGCAACAAGTTGGCACAATTTCACCTTTGCGCCTTGTTGGGTAGCCAATATAGCCGTGCAAAGACCCACAGGCCCGGTTCCAAATATGGCTACTTTCTTCCCTGACAAGCTTTTGCCGGTCTTCTCATTAAGAACTTGTTCAACCAAGGCGACAATACTGGCGGACGTGGTGTAAGCGCCATTCGGATCGGCGAATACGCCGACCTTAAAAGGTCCCACCATGGCGTTTTTGGCATTTTGAAACATGTCGGTCGCCATATGCACATCGCGTCCGCCGATGAAAATCCCTGTATCGTTAAAGCGATTGGGCGGGCGGCAAAAAATGGCATCTTGAACCATCGCCGATACTTGTTTTGGTTGAACTTTAGTAAACGGCACCACCATATCGAAGCCTGCATCGGCGGCAATGGTGACATCGAATGGACTGATGTTTTCGCTTGGTGTTAAAAAGTACAGGATTCTTTTGGTCATGGTCGATTGGTCCGAGTTAGCTTTATAGGTGGTCTTAATATAGTAGATACCGCGCTAATTACAGTGGGCTGTTAATAAAACTGTCATCCGGCGCAAGTAACCGAGGTGACTCGGCAAACCAAACCGGCTGAGGATGGTAACCGTACTGCGCGGCAAACCAAGAAGCGCTGTGGACAAGCGTTGATGGGTTGGCTGCGGCTCGAAAGAGGGCAGAAAAGCCATAAAACCACCACCTCTCCGGAAGTTGTGGCAAATGCGCCTTGTCCTATTTATAAACCCTCATCCTAACCTTCTCCCGGAGGGAGAAGGGAACCCCGCGCAGGTTCCCTTGAGACAACATCCAATAGAAAAACAATCGCTACCGGTTTTTAAGCCTGATTTTTTATAGCCTTGTTTTCAGGGCGCGCAATTGATGACCAGATCATTGCTAAATTGCCCGACTTCCTTGTCTTTCAGCATATAAATAGCGGTATAGCGGCGCAACTCCGGTTTGCCGGGTTGTAGCAGTGGCCGGTTGTCCGCATACGGCGAAACTGTGGCGCGGCCCAGCAATACCCAGTCGGCATCGTTTTCACGCTGGCAATAAATGTTGATGCCCTCGCTGTTATATTTGGTAAAACTTAAAGAAACTTTCCCGCCGGTTTGATCGATGCCGATTAGATTGGGATTGGAAGTAGCGAGATCGTTGGTATATTCAGCCCCCTCTATGCCCATTTGCGCCCCCAAACCGCCGGTATAATCCGCACGCGCCTTGATCCGTCGAGCTTCGGCACGAATCAGCGATTCGGCTAAGCGGCGGCTGTCATTTTTATCGGCGGTAGCCTGTTTGGCAGTGGCTGCCGCATTATTGGCAAACGCGGTTTTGGCGTGAAAATCGTCGCTGGCGGATTTGAGCGCGGTCAAATTGTCCGCCGCTACGCCGCGTTCCGGCGTCAGATTGGCGAGAAAATGATCGAACCAGACTAAAAAGTCATGGTCCGCGGCGGGGATGAAAGTAGACTTAGGCATAGTAGATTCCTCATTAGTTGAATGTAAAAGACCCACCTCAGATGATTACCCGCCATATTTAGAACTTGTGGCGAGATTTTATGCCGTCCAATGGCCTGTATTTATAATTCAAACCTATGTTTCCAGCGTCCAGTGGCGCGTAGGAAACGTCTAGTCGCCCGTATCCGGCGTGCCGTAAATTGCCGTGCTCTGTAAGCCTTGATATTCCTTGCTTCCAGCATTTGGTCCCAAGGCCCGGATTGGCGCCACTGGAATACTCCGCGCTTCGTAAGGAAAAGCTGGTGAGCAAGCTGGGTTATTTTTCCCCGAGCATATTTGCAAATGTGCGTCGTTTACAAGTTTAAGCCTAGCGCGCCAAATTGTTCGACATATTGCTGGCTTCAACGCACATGGCAATACAAGTTGTTGTCGGTATAGTATAGGAGTTAATTTCATGCAGGGGCTGAAAATGGTTTTACTTACCCCGAACTACGATAAACAGTTTTGCAGGCATCCGCTTCGAGCATTACGAGACGACGAAGATGATGTGGGGAACGAGTATTTTGATGGGGAGGGCAGGAGTCGACCCAAAACGGCCTGTCACGCTTCTCCAAACCGGCCAGTCAGCCAAAGCCAGATTTTGCAAACTGGAGGGCTACAAAGCAGCCGTTGGTGCGAAACTGCAAATTGCCCATTTCTAATTGAGCTAACTTGTGACTTTTTAAAAACTCATCCGCAGACTTTTCAATACTTCTGCCACTTCGGGTTTTGCGGCCGATGAGAGTGGGAATATAGCGCAGATTGTGCGACGAATTTCTGGGTCTGACAGATAACGAACTCGAATCTTATCTGCATTTTTGGTGATGGTGAATTCCGGCATTAGCGCAACACCGATGCCGGCGCGCACCATACTCAGTATCCAATCTTCGCTATTACTTCTATAGGCAGCATAAAGATTGACCTGCCGACCCTGACACACACTCCTCAGTGTTTCACGCAATTCACAGTTCAGGCGATCCAAATAAGGTTCAGTTTGTATGGTTGCTAAATCAATGTGTTGCATTTGATTGAAACGGTGTTTGTCGTTGAAGACAACGACATAGCGTTCTTCGTAAAGCTTTAAAGACTGGTAATGCCCTGCCGGTAAGGATGTTGGTGCGCTGATAACTAAATCCAAGCCATCTTCATCAAGTTGATTCAATAGATTGCATTCATTGTCGACGACTAATTCCAGTTCTACATGTGGGTGTTCTTGCTGAAAGTCAGCGAAGAATGGACTTAAATGGTGTGCGGCAATTGTCGTCATCACTCCGATGCGAAGTGGCACAGTATTTAAGCGGCTGAAACGCACAGCCTCTGCTTTGACAGCTTGCGTCTTGTGCACTATTTCGCGTATCGAAGGTTCGATTAAACGTCCTAAAGCCGTCAACCGACATCCGCTACGATCTCGGCTAAATAGCTCACCGCCAAGTTCATCTTCCAATTTCTTAATTGCTTGCGTCAGCGAGGGTTGGGCCACATAGGTTGCTTGTGCAGCGCGAGTGAACGAACCGTTATCGCAGACGGCCAGAAAATAGCGAATTTGCTGCATTTCCACACTTTGCCCCTTTTAAAATAGGAAAAACCTATTATTTCATAGAAAATATGTATTTTACAGTTGCCATAACTCATTATTTAATATAGTCACCCAGTCACATAAATATTCAAAATTCCTATGAAAGCCGCAAAATTAATCGTAATGTACCCTACGCCAACAGATCTAAAAACGTTTGAACGTCGATATGCTGATGAGCATGTGCCGATGGCCGTGGAAAAGCTGGTCGGCAAAACACGATTTGTCGCCTCATTGATTCTTTCCAATGCAGACAAATCTGCAGCGCAGTTTCATCGGATTGCCGAGGTTTACTTTCCATCACTCGCTGAATTAAAGGCTTGTCTGAATTCACCAGGCGGTCAAGAAACAGCTCAGCATGCCGTTGAGATTTCTAGCGGTGGTGAGCCGTTGTTTCTGATCTCCGAGGTGGAAACCTTTGATTTCTAAACCGACCATCGGATTTAACAAAATCACAGAGGGAGCAAATCAATGTCTAACTCTATCAACAGACTAAAGAAGGTGGTTCATAAGCGCATTAGGTGGCTGAGTCTGCTGCCTGTTGTCTTTTGGGTCGGATTAATGCCGACTATTGTTCAAGCGCATCGCGGTGCGCCTGACGAGGCCGATACTTGCGTTACGAGGGTTGGTTTTGAACGAGTCCATTTCACGGCCTATACCCCCACACTGTCAGGGGATCGGGAATATTGCAGCATCATTCCCGAAATCGGCCCAACTAATTTGGTGTTCGACTACGAAGGTAAACGTCTGCGCAATGTCAGCGTGGAATTCGAAATCACCAAAGAACCTGAAGGGCAAAGGGTTTTTTATCAGCAGCCGAAAAAAGTTAAAAACGGCACTTTCGATAGTTTGGTCGATTTTAGCCAGTATGGTGCTGGTAATTATTTGGCCCACATCGCTATTGTCGACAAGGATAAGCGTCTTGATACGCATATTCCGTTCTCTGTTGGCCTGGAATCGGTTCCGGGAAAAAGCTATATGCTGCAGATTGTGATGATCGGAAGCTTGCTGTTGCTGGCTTATATTTTACTGAAGTTAGCGAATAAGGAAGCACTCAATCACTCACCTGAGGCATGATCGAATGGTACAGGCGAGTCAAGCGAACTTAGGGAGAATATTATTATGAATATGACTCAATTAAAGGTTTATCTTTTAAGAATTAATTCTTGGCAGAGAGTGCTATTCGGGTTACCGATATTAATAATGGTTGTCATGCTTTTGATGGATCATAGTGGCGACTCGGTAGAATTGGGGCAAGCCGCGTATCGGCCTGAGATGCTGCAACGTCTTTGCAAACCTGATCAACTCAGTGGAGACGCTGGAGAGACTTATGGCGAAGAAACCGAAAACGGCATCAAATACAATGTCCGCACACCAGCCAATTATGATGCATCCGTTGCCCACCCACTATTACTGGTATTTTCTCCGGCGGGATCGAATCGGGCTAAAACCGAAAAAACAACTGGGTTCACTTTTCCTGCGACCCAAGCCGGTTTCATCGTGGCCTATGCGGATCATCCGGAATTATCGCCCAGCACTACCGTAGAATTAGGCACCATTCCCAGTTTAATGGCTAAAAAATGGTGTATTGATGAAAAAAAAGTCTATGTTACCGGACATTCCGATGGAGGGACTTCGGCGATGGCATTAGCATTTATGACTGGCACGGGACACATCCCACGAGCCATTGCGCCGAGCGCAGCCGGGGTTGCGTATGATGATTTACGCGACCGCAGATGCCCTGAACCCTTGCCGGTTATGGTTATGCACAGCAGCAAGGATCGCCTGTTTCCTGGTTATGGTCAGCAAGCGGTGGGTTGGTGGGCGGCGTGTAATAAATGTGATCCTATTCCGGATAAAATCGCAAATGGTTGCTCCTCTTATTCAGGGTGTGCCGGGGGCGTAAAAACGTTGTACTGTGAAGGTGATCAAATCCATTCACATTGGCCCGAGCGTACTCAGGATATCATCGAGTTTTTTGTGTCCGCGACTCAAGTTAGCCCACGGGAGGCAAAGTGAAATGGGACCTATATGAATCGTAGTGGGAGCAAAGGTAAACCCGAAAGCAAACGGATGACCCGGATTCCATCTCGGGTCTGCCCCTTTTAGCGGCTGAGTAGTTGGCTGGCAACCGACTCGGCTCGCATTGAGAGCTGGCGGCCTAAAACGGCTGAACAACGGATTGGCTCCAGGTGATGGGGCATTGATAATGTCATTTTGCTAGCCGAATACCGGACAGCCGATTGGGTTAAATGATGCCTTAATTATTAAAATTGGATAGCTACTCCGAGCGGCGGGCTTTGGCCGATCCTTGCCGATCAAGATTTCATGAATTTTGAGATTCTTATCTTTAATTTATCGTTTCCGAAAACTAGGCTTGGGCAATCGGTCAGGAAACTACTGTTGAGCTATGTGCCACCGGGCCATGGGCAATTAACCATACCAATCCCGCCGATGATCCACGCAAGCCGAAATAGCGCTTGCTCAAATTGGCGAGCTAATGAACCGTTTTAGCGCGACATTCGGCCGCTATCGCGCATTTCTATCAGCCACTCCCGATAGCAAGTTAAAGAGCAGGCCCGCTATTGCCGCCCAGCATGGCCTGCCGGATCAACGGAATCGGCGGCGCGCCGTAGGACAGAAAAGTATCGTGGAAGGACTTCCACGCCGCCCGGCCGCCGCGGCTGGCGCTCCAATCCTCTCGTAGTTTGCGGATCATTAGTTTACCCAAGGTGTAATTCAGATAGCCCGGATCGAAGGTACCGCGCGCGGCTTGTTGCTTGGCGGTGCCTGGGTCGCGGAACGCCAGTTCCCGAAACATTTTTTCCGACGCTTCTATGGTCATGCCTTGGGTGTGCAAACCAATTGCCGATAGGAAACGCACGTCGCGGAGCAGGGCATTCAACAATTGGCCGATATGGGTTTGCGCATCGCCCGCGTTCAAACCGGCTTCCCACATTAATTCCTCGGCATAATGCGCCCAGCCTTCCGAGAACGCGTAATTACTGAACAATTGCCCCAGCTTCGACGCAGCGCGGTCGGCATGCAGATGCTGTAGGAAATGGCCGGGCCATACTTCATGCGCGGAGATAAATAGCAGGTTGGCTTTGCTGGGCACATAGGCGGCCTGCTCGGCAGCGCTCCAGGCCGGATCGGGCGGTGCGACGTAGTAGATGGAAGGCAGGGCATGTTCGTAAGGGCCTGGGATGTCGATGTAAGCCGAATTCCAACGTTTGAACGGCGGGGTTTCGGCGACCGCCGCTTCTTCCTGGCCGGGAATCGACAGCAGGTTATTTTCGGTTAAAAAAGCCTTCAACAGTATCAGTTGCCGGCCCGCTTCGACGACCGCGCCGTCGGCCGGTTTTTGCGCTTCCACTTTGGCGACGCAGTCCGGCAGCGACGCCTCCGGGGCGTACTGCTTACACGCATCTTTCAGCTCGGCCAGATTGCGGTCCAGATCGGCGCGGCCGATTTTTTCGAGAGTCTCCAGCGGTATATCGACGCCTTCGCTGGCTTTGAGCATGGCCCGGAACCGCGTGGCACCCAGCGCAAAATCGTCGTTGGCAGTAGCGCGTTGTTGTTCCAGCCAGTCGGCTAGCTCGCGCATCGCTTTGGCGGCGGCCGGCGTTACTGTATTGAGTTGCTGTTGCAAGGACGGATTGTCTACCGAGGCAAACGTCGCCTTGGCATCGATTTCATAGAAGGTCGCCAGACCGGTGAATATAGTCTTGCCGACTTCGATATAGCTGCGCGGCAAAGGCAGCTTTAGATTGGCGCGGATTTGCGCGGTGACCTTGGGGATGTTCGCGGCGTAGTTGATGAAGGCTTGCAGGCGCTGCGCGAGCGGTGCATAAGGGCGCGTCAGATAAAAATTGGGATCCAGGGCCTGCGAATAAAACAGCGGATTTTTCGATGGTGACTTGGCCGATTGCAGCCAGAATAATTCCTCGTCGATTACCGCCTGCAGCTGGTTTTGCTGGAAGCGTTCCGATTCTTTCAGCGATGTATCGCGATAGCCGGCGGCTAATTCGCGCTGCGATTTTAGCCATTGGCTTTGCCGGGCTAAACCGGCCGCACTCCAGTCCGGCAATTTGCCGTCGAATTCATGCCGGCCGGCATTGGCGGCAAAGCTAGGGTGGAGTTCAAAATAATGTTCGACGAACTGGCCGACAAACCCATCCCAGTTTGGGACTGCCTTGGTGGCGGCAAGCGCTTGCCCGAAAAACAGCAGGAGTATTAGGATAGAAACGATGGCTCGCGAGCCGTGGAAACCTATGGTGCGTAACATAGTAGCCCCTTTTTCCGCATGGTGAAGGTTCATCATATAGCAAGGCAATGCTCAGTCAATCAGTAGGATCAGCTTAGTTTCCGATGCAAGCAAAAACTATTCGAGGTTGCCGCCGAGTCGTGCGCCGGCAAATCCTGATTCTCGGGAGGCGCAGACGGTGCGTTCAGTGGTGTTCGCGCGGGTTAGTACCTTACCGCTGACTCGTTTATGGATGCCCCTGTAGCGATGCGGGTCACAAACGAAATAGCGTGGCGGTGTCTTTGCATGTTTGGCCGGTGTGTGCGTGCTTGGAATATCGCCATACGGTTTTTGGGTGCGGATAAATCAGGATCGAGGCATCAGCATTGCGCTATTGCCTCGATCCTTAGCCGGTTACCGGGAAGCTTTGGTAATGCCGATTGCGCTACGCAACTCCGCCAGCGTTACTACCCGTGGGCCGTGTAATGCGGCGATCTGACCGACGTCCAGTTTCAGCTTCTGAATGTTTTCATACAAGTTTAGTGAATACGGATTGACCGAGGTTGGCGCCGGCGCGTTGGCAGCCGGTGGCGTATAAGCGTCGGCTTCGATCAGGATTTTTTCCTTAGGCAAATACACCGCGACAAAGGCATCGCTGTGGCTATTGTCGGCCAGCGAATGAATCTCGATAGTGCGCTTGCCGTCGGATAACACCTGTTTGCCGGCAAAGCTGGTGAAGTTGGCGGTTTTCTTGGACTTCTCCAGCCTATCCGGATTGATGCTGTGCGGATTGGCCCAGACTTTTTCGTAATAGGCTTGATTCGGTTGATGGGTGACGATGGTGGCGCCGGCATCCACAAAGGTGCGCAAGCCGCCGCTGTGGTCAAAGTGAGCGTGGGTATTGACCAGATATTTGATCGGTTTGTTGGGGATGATTTCCTGCAATTTGGCGATCAAGGCCTGCGAGCGCTCTTCGTTCAAAGGCGCTTCGACCAGCACAATATGGTTCAATTGCTCGATAGCCACGCTGTGGTGGGTGCCACCGGTCAGGTAATACACGCCGTCCGCCAGTTTGTTGGCCGCAACGGCAACAGCCGCTGGTTTAAGTGCTTCGGCCGGTACGGCAATATCCACGGCCGGATTGGCTTTTACCGCCGTGACATTCAAATCCAGCACCGGAAAACCGCCCTGCGTGCGGACGATATGGCTGGGGAACTGGCCGCCGTCGAAGGCTTTGTAATCGCTATAACGGGTTTCGACTAAGGTGTCGCCCAGCACCGGATTGTCGATCCAGGTTTTTACCGATTCCAGCTGATGTTTGGCATTGATGGTGCCGACATAGCGGTACTTGCCGCCGATATTAAAAGAAACTTCGCTGCCGTTGGCGATGTCCTTGGTTTCGGCATGATTGGTCAGTGCCGCCTTGAAAAAGCCGTGCGGAGTCGCCCAGATTTCAGCGGCCCGTTCTTCCACGGCAGCCGGTTGTGCAGTCGCCGCCGCATTGCCGGTCGTTGCCACATTCCAGGCATTATAGCCGCTGACGTATTGATCGGCGTTTTGTTCGACCGGCGCCGGACGGTTGCGGCCGGGTTCCACCACTTGCAGACGGGCGATTTGCACCCTGGCGCTGGCGGTGTCGTAATTGATGTCGGCGGTGTAGGCTTTGACGTCGAAAGGCGGCCAGGGTAGATCGGGATTGGGCGCTTGGCCGAACTGATACCAACGGCCGGTGCCGGTGAATTCGATGGATTTGATAGTAGCTGCGCCGGCGGCGTCGCTAGCCTGTTGCAAGCTGCTTTGCTGCAGGGAGCTGCATCCGGCAGCAGCCAGGGCTATGGCTAAAGCTAGCGTGTTGGGTATCGATCTACGCATGAAACATCCTGGGTTATGTAGGGTGTAAAAAAGAATTTTTAATGAACCCAGTGTTTTGCAAGACGCATACCAGGGTGGCTGATTATCATTGGAAATGATTGGACATGCCGTCAACAGTGGCTTGCAGGGTGTTTGGGATTAGAGCCGGTTAGCATTTTGAATGGGATGATGCTGGAAACCCAGCAACAGGTGCTGCTTCGATGCTGCCGAATAGGCAGTGGCGCAGGGTAAATCAAGTCGATCCGCAGGGTACTCGCACATGTATGCAAGCCACGTCTTAAAGACGCCAATCCAGGTTTTTTAAGCGGAAGGGGCTAAGTTTGATCTAATCCCATCCATTCCGAATTCCCAATCTGACGCTTGTAACTAGTTTGCGTACAATTTGAGCTGGAGCTGATATGGCTAGTACAATCGCCCGCAGACCCGTAAGCGAGTAAATCATGGCCAACAACATCAATCATCTGCTCGAAGCCTACCGGCAACTGCAACGCGACGGCGAAGACCGCGTGCTGGCGACCATCATCGAAACCTTTGGCTCGACCTACCAAAAGGCTGGAGCGCGGATGCTGATGACCAAGACCGGCGACCTGATCGGCTTGCTGGGCGGGGGCTGTTTCGAGCGGGATTTGCAGGAGCAGGCCGCTGCGGTATTCGAAACCGGCCATGCCAAAACGGTGTTTTACGATATGCGCTCTGGAGAAGATGTAATCTGGGGCTTGGGACTGGGCTGCAATGGCGCGGTCCGAGTGTTGCTGCAATTGTTATCAGCCGAACAAGATTTCAGTCCGTTGAATTTGCTGGTTGAGGCGGCCGAAACTCAGGCAAGCGGCGTGTTGGTTACCGTGTTCGATTCCGGGCATGCGGATTTTCCAGCCGGCCGCAGCCAGTTTTTGCCGGCGGCCATCGTCGGAGATCAACCGATATTGCCTAGCGCACCGTTTCCGTTTGCCACGGCCGCGCTGCAAACCGCCTTGCAACAAACACCGCGCATCGAAACGCATCTGCTCGACGGTCAGGAAATCAAAACCTTTTACGACCCGGTACAACCGCCCTGGCAATTGCTGATATTCGGTGCCGGTGCCGATGCGATACCGCTGGTAAACTGCGCCAAAGCCTTGGGTTGGCGGGTGACCTTGGTCGATCACCGCCCCGCGCATATCAAGCCCGAACGCTTTCCGCAGGCCGACCTGTTACTGCATCTAGTACCGGAACAGGTGGCGGGTTTGCTGGATTTGAATCGCTTCAACGCGCTGATGTTGATGACGCACAACATCGAATACGACCAACGCTATCTGCAAGCCATTGTGCATTGCCGCGCGCCGTTTATCGGTTTGCTGGGGCCGGCGCATCGCAAACAACGGTTGTTACAAAGCCTGGGCGACAATGCCGCGCTAATCAGCGATCGGGTATTTGGCCCGGTGGGTTTGGACATCGGCGCGCAAACCCCGGAAGAGATTGCGCTGTCTATCATGGCCGGCATTCATGCCCAGCTCAAGGGCCGCAACGGCTTGCAACTCAGCAATGACATCGTCGCAATCAAGCATGAATGCAGTCATTGAGAATGTCCATGCCGTGATCCTGGCGGCCGGTGCTTCCAGCCGAATGGGCAGCCCCAAACAATTGCTGGCTTGGCGAGATCGGCCATTGCTGGTACATGCGCTTACCAATGCGCAAGCCGTGTTGGCGGAGCGGATTGTGGTGGTATTGGGCGCGAATATTGAGGCGATAACAGCCGCAGTTGATTTGAACGGCTGCAAGGTGGTTTTGAATCCGAGTTGGGCGGACGGCATGGCCGGTTCGATTAAAGCTGGTATCCAGGCTTTGCCGGCCACGGCCAGCGCGGCGTTGTTGATGCTCTGTGATCAACCCTTGATTAACGCTGTGCATCTGCACAGTTTGCTTAGCGCTTGGCAAAATGCGCCGGAGCGCATGGTGGTCAGTGAATACGCGGAGTCGTTTGGCGTGCCGGCCGTGTTTCCAGCTGCTTTTTTTGCACAACTAGCCGATTTAACAGGCGACCGGGGCGCCAAGCCCTTATTACTACACTTTGAAAAATCGCTGGTAAAAGTGCCGCTAAAAGAAGCGGCGCTGGATGTCGATACGCAGAGCGATTATCAGCGCTTGCGCGCCTATTAACCAGATATAGCTGATGATTGCGGAACAGCTTGACGGCTACTTGTTGAGGATTCGCAAGATATTGGCGGAGTTGGGGATTCCGGAAGAACTGCCGGCAGCCAGAGGCGTGAACTTATGCAGGGAGTCGGCTGAATTGATCGTCGTGGAACCCATGCCGCAGGGCAGGGCGTTTTTATTTCACAGCGGCTGCGGCAGACGCCTGGTGCGCATTGAAACAGGCCGCCGAGGACGGCATTACGCTGTTGATGGTCTCGGCCTTTCGCAGTGCGGATTGTCAATCCGACATTATTTGTTATCAGAGTTCCGTTAAACCTGGATGCGATTAATATTGTGGTTAAACAAATCGGAAATCATCAAGTTCGTGTTTTTACTTATCGCGGTAATCCGGTAGACAAGGTGGGAACAAAGTTTTGGCGAGCGGCTTTAAAGCGCGCCGGAATCGAAAATTTCACGTGGCACGGATTAAGATATACTTGGGTGAGTTTGCACGTTCAGAATGGAACCCCTTTGAACGTATTGCAAGAGTTAGGCGGTTGGAGTAGTTAATATATGGTGCTTAGATATGCACATTTAGCACCGGATCACCTTAACGACTATGCAAACAATGTTTGTTCACTCGTTGCAAAATCGGTAGCAGTCTAAACAACAGGCGTAAAAAAAGGACTGGGCAGAAAGCCTAAGTCCTTGATTTAAATGGTGGCGATACCGGGGATCGAACCTGGAACCTCGGGGTTATGAATCCCTGTAAACAAACAATCCTCGACAAGCTACAACAATATTTTAATCGCGTATTCAATAGGTTAGTGCGTTTTTATTGTCGCCAACTATCGATAATAATCGACGTTTTTTGCCAACTAGTGTGACGTGAGCGTGACGTAAGGTATAATGCCGCCATAAGCAAAACGGGCTTGAGGGTGTTACCAGCACCAACAAGCCCTAACCTATTCACTTAACGGTTCGGGTTAAGCAACGGCTGATAGCATCATATCAAAATGCCGATTGCTGCCCAAATGGGGCAAATATGGCTAATATCAGAAAGCGGGTTAAAAAGGATGGGGTGCCGTATTACACGGTCCAAATTAGATTAAAGGGATATGAGCCTCAATCAGCGACGTTTGGCCGTCTAACTGACGCCAAAAGGTGGGCGGCCTCAACGGAGAGCGCAATCAGAGAAGGTCGGCACTTCAAAACAACTGAAGCTAAAAAGCATACCGTTGCGGAAATGATCGAACGTTATCTCTTGTCGGCTGGGCTCACCAAAACACAAGACGAACACACTGGACTACATCTTCGGCGCTGGAATGAAGAAATAGGTTATATGATGCTGTCCGACGTGACAGCCGATACACTCACTCTTGTCAAAGACAAACTGCTCAATGAAACCGTCAGGACCGGACAAAAGCGCAGTCCGACCACAGCCCTACGATATATGGCCTCTTTGTCTAAGGTGTTTAACACGGCGGTTAAAAGCTGGGGGTGGCTGGAAGATTCACCGATGCGGAATATCGAAAAACCCAGGGCCGCAAAAGGCCGGGTTAGATTTTTGGACGATGATGAGAGGGAACGATTGACCAAGGCTTGTAAGGAATCGTTAAACCCCCTGCTCTATCCAGCCTTTATCTTGGCGTTATCGACCGGAATGCGCCAAGCCGAGACCATGAATTTATATTGGGGCAAAGCACCTGCAAACCCGCCCACAGAAGGCGCGTGGGGTGTAGTTCTCCTTGAACAAGGTTGTATTATTTTGCATAAAACCAAAAACACCGAAAAACGCCGTATTCCATTAACATGCTTGGCGCTGCAATTACTCAAAGATATGAGCAAGGTTCGCAGGATAGATACCCCACTCGTTTTCCCTTCGCATAAAAACCCATTAAAACCTATTGACTTGAAAACGCCCTGGTTAAAGGCGATGGCGGAAGCCGAAATTAAAGGCTTCACCTGGCACGACATACGCCACACAACCGCCAGTTATCTCGCGATGAATGGCGCAAGCCTAGCCGAAATTGCTGAAGTTTTAGGGCATAAAACATTACAGATGGTACAACGCTATGCCCATCTATCGGACGGCCACATTACCGGCGTTGTAGAGCGGATGAATAACAAGCTATTTGGGGGTGGGTAATGGGATGGCAGGATAAAGTAAGAGATTTGGCCAGGGAAGCTAAACAGGAACAGCTAATAGAGCAATCTAAAATTGATTTAGCTAGGGTTGAGGCAGAGCATCGCGAGGAAGAGCGGAAGCAGAAGGAAGAAAACTTCATCATTGAGTTTCAGCCTGAAGGAATACCACCCGATACCTTTGAAGAGTTTCGGGATAAAAATATCGACAGGCTCGTTGAATTAGATTCAACCATTGGTAGAAAAAAGTTAACACCTATGCAACGGGCAACGAGCGAATCCCTGCTGTTGATTTATAATCTTACTGAAAAATATAGAGTTAAATATCTTGATCAGCTCGAGGCACCAGCAGCATGGGGAAAAATAGTTTCAGGCGAGTTTAAGAGCGATTTAATACGCGAAATCATTGGGGACAAAAAAATAAAATATAACGACGGAGAACTTCAGTCTGGATCCGAATTTAGGGAGAAGTATTTGAGTAGATTTAAATAAACGATACAAATATGAACTAGCCGGCGAGAGCCGGTTTTTTTTTGCCAAAAAAAGCGCGCAAAAATACCAAATAACAGAAATAGCGGAAACAAGGCTAACTAAGACCACAAATAAAATCAATCATTTACGATTATCACCAATGCAGCTAGACAGCTGGCGAAAATTGGAGATGACAAAATGAAAATTGAAGAGAACGAAGTATTAAGCAGTAACGAAAAAATAGAGTCACCATATCTGACCGTCGAGTTATTCAATAAAAAACATCCTGCTTTTCCGGTCGGAACCTTACGCCACTATATTTTTTATCAAGAATCTAACGGCCTGAAAAAGGCTGGTGCCATTTTTAAAATGGGCCGCAAAGTACTGATAAAGGAATCTGCATTTTTTGATTGGTTGGAAAGCGGCGCAGCGGCCGGCAAGGCGGCGTAGGTAGCGTCATGCCGACCAATCGCAAAATGGTTAGGCTGTGCTGCGGATGCGGCACACCTTTGCGGCCCAGAGAGCACCACACCTGCCCCACCTGCCTGGCTTACGTCAAGCTGTATGCCGGACTGGCATCATATAAGGCGTTAGCTGCTATAGCCAGACAGGCCGGTAGGAAATGAGTAATAAACATATCAATATGGCTTATCACATGCCACTCGACGCAATGGAGAAACTCGTTCTTATCGTGCTTTGCGATCATGCAAATGACAATGGGTTTTGCTTCGTGGGCTATCAATTGCTGATGTTTGAAACTTCAATTAAATCGAAATCCACCATTTCAAAATGCCTTCACGTTCTAAGTGGCGCTGGCCTAATTGAAATTAGAGCCCATGCAGAAATTGGGGAGGGGCGAAAAGTAAACACATATCAAATAACTTTTGATGAAAGTTGGTTTGAAAAAATTATCTACGATCCGGAGAAAAGTCCACGGATTGTACTAATCAATAGTACACGCCTCGAACTTATCGAAAAAATCAACAACCTACGTGATATTAAAAGACGAGCGATAAGTACACACCTCGAACCTCGAAAAGTACACACCTCGAACCCGAAAAGTACATTCCGTGTACATGAACCCCCAATAGAACCCCCATTGTTAACCCCCAGTATAAAAACAAACAAAAGAGAAATCGCATTACCTCAAAAAACCAACGATGAAAGCAACACCGATCCGATAACCGATATTTTCAATTTTTGGCAGACAACCATGGGCCACCCTCGAGGGTTGTTAGATACCAAAAGAAAATCGGTGATCGCTAAAGCTCTAAAAAGCTACACCACCGAACAAATCAAAGCGGCCATCACTGGCTGTGCAAAATCAGCCTGGCATATGGGTAAAAACGACAAGGGTAAGGTTTACGACTCACTCGACCTAATCCTCCGCAATGCCGACAAAATCGAAGGATTTATCCAGAACTCAACCATCGCACTACAACCCGGAGCAACCAGCCATGCAACCAAACGCCAGCAATCAGCAAGTATCAACCAGCAAATTTACAGAGCGGCAGCTCAACTCTATGACACAGAGCCAGAGAGCATTGGCGGAGACGGATGTATTGTTCCTGCGGATGATCGGTATTTATCACAACCTTTGGGCTGATCAATTCCTCACGGACGAAGACTACAAAATCGCGCGGCGTGAATGGTCGTTGCAAATAGCGAACCTGTCTGCAATCCAAATCGAGCGCGGGATTCAGGGCTGTATCGCATCCGGCGAGAAGTTTCCGCCAACGCTACCGGTTTTCATCAAGCACGCTACGACCACGCCGGAACCATTGCCAAAATCAAGACGTAAGGTTTACCAATGACCCCTAACAAGCAAAGCAAATACGAGGATGCTGTTGTCAACATCCTTGTAAACAAACCAAGTGCCCTAGCAGGCCACGAAATAGACGAACGCTGGTTCAGCAAGTGGCGACCAGTCATCGCCGCCACCAAGGCAATCGCGGCAAACGGCGGCGATCCGGATATGTATACGCTGTCCGAGCACATCAACCGCCCTGGCCTGCTGCAAGAGCTCAACCAACTTCGTAGCGGCACACATGCCGCCGCCGAGAACTTGCAAAAGTACCTTGATGGGCTGAGGTCGCTACATCAAGCAACCCATGTGCAAAAAACACTGTCGGAGGCCCTGAACGAATTACAGAGCGGGGCTGACCTGGACGCCGTGCTCGGCCAGATGATGCAATCTACCCTGGCAGCGGTATCGAGCGAAACCCGCAACTACAACCACACCATCAAATCCGCGCTGGGCGAGTTTGTTGATGTATTGGAAACGGCACTCGACGCCAGAGAAACCGGCGGGCTTGGCCTGCAAACAGGTATTACAGCCCTAGACCGAGTGCTCGGCAGCATGCACCCTAGTGACTTGGTGGTTGTAGGCGCCCGCCCGAGTGTGGGCAAGACGGCATTCGGGATTTCTGTGCTGCTCAACTTGGCAAAGGCCGGTAAGCGCGTCGGCATCATATCGACCGAGATGGCAGCGCGGCAGTTGATGTTGCGGGTCACATCTGCGAATAGTGGCATTGCCGGTACAGCCCTGAGAGATGCCAACCTGCAAGACGGGGATTGGGCGAGCATCACCGCCGCGATTAACCGAGTAGCGCACCTCAATTTCCGCATATACGACAAGCCCGCCGTCACCATAGCCGACGTGGCGTTACAGGCCAAGGCGTGGGCCATTGATGGCGGCTTAGATTTTATCGTCGTGGACTATTTGACCCGCGTAAAGCCGGTCAAAAGCAGCGGCAACCAAACGCTCGACGTTGGCGAGGTTGCCACCGGCCTGAAAAACATCGCCCGTCAAATCAACATACCCGTCATGGCCTTGGCTCAGCTCAATCGGGCAAGCACCAAGCGCACCGACAAGCGGCCTAACATGGCCGATTTGCGGGATTCAGGCGTTATCGAGCAAGAGGCCGATCAAATCCTGCTCTTACACCGTGACGACGAAGACGACAACGCACCGGCGGAAGTGATCGTAGACAAGAACCGCCATGGGGAGGTGGCAACAGTACTCTGCTGTTACCTCCCGGAAACCATGCAGTGGGTAAACCTTGCGCACGCCGCCGCTTAACACAACCATTTTTTTACAACCCAATAGGGGAAATACCATGAAAGCAAAAATAATCGATAGAAACGAAATCAATGAAGCGCAGCATTTTGTTTGCCACGTTGGGCCGATAGTCGCGTTGCTCGAAACGATTAACGAGGACATGGAATTCAGCTTTGAAGACGACGAATCAATTCCAAAAGTCGTCAAATTCAAAGATTGGCTAGCTACAAATCTGGCTAGGCATCAAGCAGTGCTCGATAGCGTACCGAGCCTTAACCCCCCTCTGCTGCAGGGCATTGATGCCGCCATCGAAGTTAGAGTTAATCAAATCAAAAACGAAATAAAGTTGCATGATTGGGCCGTTGAAAACTTAGCAAATTTATACGGAGCAAAGCGTGAGCTACTGCACGGGCAAGGATTTTCAATTTTCGAAATTGACGCCATCCTGCCAGAAGGGCATGCCCACTATTACCCACACTTCGGTATTCGTAAAAACCTGAGCTCAGAACTTGAAAAAATCGAGCAATTTGTTTCCGGCGGCAACAATAATTTCGACTTGCTGGACGGTACCAAATTAGCTTGTTTCGTCCCTGTACCTGAGCTCGCAGAGTAGAAAATCAGGATTCGGAAAGTTCGCCGCGCCGCCTGTCCGGGCGGCGTTACTCTTATTACACCCAGCCACACCTACAGAAACACAGGAAAAATCATGAGCACAAAAACCATTACCAAAGCCGACTACACAGAGGCGGTTTACTCAAAGCAAATCATTCTGCCGGCCATAGCCGCCTTGAAGGCCGTTGATAGCCGGGCGCTTGCCGGAAATAGCTATTCAGCAAAGAAAATCAGTCAAGCCGTTAGTGTGCTTGAAATGCACCTGAAGGACTGCGAAAAGCTTTTCGCCCAGGTCGAGGCTGATTGGCAAGCGGCTGGAGGCACTGAACTTCTGGGGATAGTTGCCAGGAGAATCGCTGCAATTTCGGGCGAAATCAGCCTGAACGAGCGCACAGCAGAGCATTTGCGCCAAGGCCATGATTACCGAGTTAGCGAGCTGAAGCATTCCGGCTTTAGCGAGAAACAGATAGCCACCATCGAACCCTATCCAGCCCAAGAATTGGCCGACCACGCCGCCACCGTCGAAGCCTTGAAAGCCGAACAAGAAAAGCTGCATGCCTTTGTCGCCAGTGCGCCGGTTTATGAGATGCATCACCTTAATACCACCCAATTCGAGGACGGCTTGAGAAAAGCGGAGATCGCGTAATGAAAGAAACCTCAGAACAGCTAGTTTCGCGCCTTGATGATGCGATTAGTGGCCTAAAACGGCTTAGCCCAGCGGCTTTGCAATACGATTCAATGCTTTATGAACATTTCTTCAAAGGAATGCTCCTGTTGCAATCCATAAAAGCTGATTTTGAAGGCAATTCAGTCGAGCCAAACCCGCTGATAAATACTGATTTGAGGATACAAGTCGCCGGAGCAATTGCGAGGCTTGAGGCTGAAATCGATGGGGCGTTCGCCGAGGCCGACCAAACCACCGCAGAACACGCTCGCCAGTTAGCAGAGTGCCGGGGAATCGGCATGACCGAAGCCCAGGCGTTAGAACATTGCTCAGTTGAAATAGTCGATTCAGTGGTTGATGAACTGTACACAAAAGCCGAGGCAATGATGACCGAGCGAAACAACTTGATAACCTTCCTCCAAGATCCGTCTGGCGATGCGCGGCTTTTGTCCGGAACTTGCTGCCAACAAGCCGAGCCAGTTTCCCACTAACCAAATTCCATAGGAACACACTCATGAACCTGCAAACCATATCGGGCGACAAAATAATCGAAGTCCAAAACCGCATCAAAGCGCTTCAAGAAATAGTCAGATTCAACCAAAACGATAAAATTGGGTACGCGCGTATGCAGCGCTCAAATCATTTTGACTCGGCGATGGTTGACAGAATGAAGCCGGCTGAATTCCTGCTGTTGTTCCCAAACGCGCCGGTCGATTCCGATTTCGCGGC
Organism: Methylomonas albis; assembly: GCF_014850955.1. NCBI lineage: Bacteria > Pseudomonadati > Pseudomonadota > Gammaproteobacteria > Methylococcales > Methylococcaceae > Methylomonas > Methylomonas albis. The sequence goes on along the minus strand of NZ_JACXSS010000001.1, from coordinate 2,842,058 downwards.
CGAAAATGCAGAAATTACGGCGAAGCAAACCCAGCTAACAGCAGCCATTGCAGCGCAGCCGGCAAACGATCCCGGTAACAACTACCACAACTACACTGTCTTGCCCCTTCAAAGCAAAATCGAAGAATTGCAACGGAAAAAACAGTTCGTCATCGACACCTACAACCGCCAAAAAGTGAAGCCAGACAGACCACTTACCGAGGCAGAGTTTTTACAGTTATACCCGGAGCCGACCTTCACCGCCGAAAATGCTGCCATTGCTACGGCGAACACTGAATGCAATAAGCTCGACGCCTTCCTTAAATCCGGTCCGTACCCCCAGTATCCGGCAACATACGACGTCGACCTCCTGGCCGGCACTGCCGTTTCGGCGTAGGCGGCAATCATGGCATTGCAGAGTGATAGTCAGGGCTTTTTAGTCGGCGACCCTATCGACCTTGGCCGAATGCCGGGGTATTTGCGCGACATCAAAAACGACATCGCGGCAATCCGGAAAGCAGCTATAGGCGCCGGTCCAAACAGTACCCGGCAGCGGGCTCCGTCATCAACGCCAGCCAACCTACCTAACCGTAACGCCAGCGGCAGGTTTGTCTCAAAAAGCGCCATTGCTACCCCGACATCCTCCCGCAATTCCGAAGGCGCTATCAAGGCGTTGGCCGAATCACTCGGAGCCAGCCAAGGCGCTCAAAAACGCAATGCTGATACCATGCGTTCGGCGGCGAAGAAGGCGGCTACAACCACAAGCCGGGATAGCGCAGGCAGGTTTACCGGTAACGACGATACCGGTAGCAATGGCCGCGGCAAATCCTCAGATTCTGCTTTATCAGCATTGGCCAGCAGGTTAACCGCACTATCCGGCATAGGCGCTGGGATTGAAGACGCTGATCCAACGGTGAAGGCATTTCAGGAGGTGGCCGAGCCTATGCGCCGGGGATTGGAGTTCTTCGGCGTCGGCAAGGATGACAAGCAAACAGGCTGGCTGCGGAAGATTTTCAGCAAGTTGAATATTTTTCACAAGGAAAGCTCGGTCTACGATAAAGCCTCGACAAAGGTACTCAAAAGCATTGATGAAAAATCAGGGCTTGGCGGCGGCGAAGGCGATAGTTTCAGTGGCGGCGCGGCTGGCTCAATCATTGGCCGGCTTGTCCCATGGCTGCTTGGAGGGTTGGCAACTGCGGGTACCGCGATAGCCACAGTTGCCGGTGGGGCATTGTCAACGGCGATTGCGGCTATATTTAGCCCGGTAGGTGCTTTGGTGGCCGCTGCCGGCGTGGCAGCTTGGGGAGTATTTACCGAAGATGGCCGGAAGTTTTTCAGCGGTCTTGGCGGCAAGATGGCCGATAGCTGGAATAGGTTCACTGACTTCCTGGTGGAAAGTTCGCCAAAAACTATGGAGTTTCTGAAGAATACCGGCGAACAACTGGGTGCGGCTGTTGATGGCGTGAAAGCCACGGCAAACAAGGCTGTTTCGGTGGTCGCTGAGCAAGCCAAGGATGCAGGGAATTACCTTGTAAAAAGCTCGCCTGTCACTATGGCCGCACTAGATAAAGCAGGCAGCTACCTAAAAGGCAAATTCGACGTACTAAAGGCTGCACTGGGATTTGGTGGCGGAGAGATAACCGGGCTTACCGATGCTCAATCAAGGGCTTTGGCTGCTGAAACGCAGCGGACCGAATCAAATGGCAATCCACGTGCTGAAAATAAGTTCGGTTATATCGGCAAGTACCAATTCGGTGCTGATGCGCTAGCAGATGGTGGGCTTGTGGATCTGGATAGGCTGAAGGCTGCAAAAAAGGCCAGCGGCAAAGGATGGTACCAAGGTGGACAAACCGCGTTCCTGAATGATGCCGGAAACTGGAAGATTGCGGGCGGAAAGGAGGCGTTTTTGAGTGATTCTGCCTTGCAAGATAAAGCTTTCAACGATTACACCTCACGCAATATTGAAGCCGGCTTTCGGTCTGGCGCGCTCTCAAAGAACGCTGATCCGGCAAGAATCGCGGCCTATGCGAAAGCCGCGCATTTGAAAGGTACTGGCGGGGCTAACAAGCTGTTTTTAAGCGGTGTTGATGGAGTAGATGCCAATGGTACAAGCGCATCTGTGTATGCAAGTCACGGCTCCAAAGCCATTAACACCCTTGCCCCATTAGTGGCTCAAGCCCAAGCAAGGACTGTATCAGCACCATCAGTGCCAGTTGTAAAAATGCCATCAGCCGGACCAATCGCCGACGCACCGCAAGTAGTTCAGCCGCTCGGTAGTGGCAGCGATAACCGTGGAACGACTATTAACTTACCATCGCAAGATGTTGGTCGAGACCTGCCTCATCGAGGTATTGCTCACATTGTAACGGGTGGTCTGTCTGGCTAAATAGCAAGATTCGACATTGTTTCGAGGGGGCTGCATGAGGCGCCCCCCATTCGGCAAGTAAAATTCGACAAAAAGGCCAAAATGCTCAATACACAGACCGGTAAAAAAGGAGTCGCCATCTCAAGAGAGGTTGGCCTCAGGTTGGTCAAAGCCCGCCAAATCTTCGATCCTCACATGCCCCAACATAAGGCTGCCGAACTTCTGGGTATATCCGAATCCGTCGCCGCACTTGGCCCGGCAATCCAGGCCATTGACGATGCATTCATGCGGTTTTGGCAACAAAACCAAGAGTTTGAGAACATGGCAGGAGGCTCGGCCGTTCTAGGCAGGATAGACCTAGCTCAATGCGTGGCGCGCTCCGCAACGCTTCAAGCGGTCAGAGCAAAGGCTCTGCCCATACACGCACTTGCCACGCTACCCCAAAAACAAACACTAAGAGTGTGGACAAATCCGGCATTGCCGCAGCCAGTTCTGCCAATAACCGAATCTAAGCCGCGCACCACCCGTTCACGCAACAATCTCACCAATAGGAATGCAAATGGCAATCAACCAAAACCAACCCAAAACGCCGGAAGCCGTTGAGTTGACCTCCGATTGGGGCGGGCTATCGCCACACTTGATAGCCTCGTTCTACCCGGTAGACCGGAATGGCATCAGGAAGAAATACAACGACAAGTATGTCGTAGTCAAAGCGGCCTTAGTCGATCCCAATCTTGATGTCACACTGAACTGGCAAAGCCCGTTTGAGCAGGCTGGGCCTGAAACGAAAGCGCCAACCCTGTTTGCCATGCTGCAATCAGGGGCTATTCAACCAATTGTCGACGCTATACCGCTACTTGGTGACGGGAGTACTGGTAATGCCGCTGCCACCCGGTTGCTTCAGCAGTTCGAGGGGCGAACAGGCATCACCAAGCTTAATTCCGTACAAGTGTTCAACGGCATGCCGCCAGTGAAGCTCACAGTGACAGCATTGTTTAGAGCCTGGAAAGACCCAGTAAACGAAGTGGAGCGACCATTCGATCAATTGATGGAATGGGCTTTGCCGGTTGAGCTGGCCAAGGACAGCTCATTGCTGGTTAATGCCGTCGAAAAGGTCCGTGGTGGCGATAAGGACTGGATTGAAACGGTACTGCCTTCGCAGTCTCCGACATTGATTGCCATGACATATAAGGGGCGCACCTACGCGCCTTTGGTCATCGAATCCATAGGGCAGCCACTTGCATCGCCTATCGATAAAACCGGTGCGTTTGTTGAGCTGGCGGTACCACTTAGCTTGGCGACGCTCACAGCGATAGACAGGCAAGATTGGAGTAGAACCACTCTCAACAATGTCAGGTCAAACCTAAGTCGGTAAAAAGCTCCCTGAACGCATTAAATTGTCTTTCAAACTTTTGGCAAAAAACAGGAAAAACAAAAGCTAACGGCAAGCCTGGTAAGTATCCGCAAACAAGAAAGCCAAAATCTATATTAGGCATTACAATGTTTAACAAGTAAAAGAAGCATTGGATCGGACACAGATGTACTGTGCCCCTCCAGCGCCAACGAAAACCGACAGTACGACAACCCAACTTGCTACGAGTTTTAAGCTGGCTTTCATCATAGTTACCTCCTTGGTTTGAAGTACCATGGGTACATTGTGGTGTTCATTGTTAGAGGGAATTCCACCCAACATTCGGACGGTCTTTTCAGTCATGCGAATACGTTGATATTCAAGGCTGATCGAACTCTCGGTCTTCTCGCTCCAATGCTTCCTCGGAAAATTACAGGTTCAAAGTCTACTCTTTCATCAAGTCCATGTAAATTTTGGCATATCTCTATCAGCACTTTGTGGCGGGTGCCAACCATTAGGGCTTAAAATCAACGTGTTATGTCGGGATTCATTGCATTCAACGTAACCCAAGCATCAATCTACAAAGGTAAAAATCTTCAATTGCTTTGAACAAACAATCTGATCTGAATCGTTAATATTGCTAAAGCCTTTACGCCTCTTGCCTTGTTCGGTAAATACATCCAAGTCTTTTGTCTTTGCCAGATTGATTATCGATTCCTTGATCAGGTTGGATGTTGCCGGCGTGAAATTGCAGGCTTTGAGAAATAATTGATCGAACCGCACACCATCCGGCATTTTACAAATCAATTGCGGTATTTCTTCTCGCAAGGTTTCGATACTTCGCTCTTTCGCCGTGCCATCGAATAAGAAGCTATCGATCGACGTTTGGCCTGACAGGGTATCATCTTTTTTGTCGAAATAGCCCAGCATAAACATATCTAAACCCGGATCGCCATAGTGGATGAAATAGTTGTTCAAATCCCAGTGGATTCCGGCCATGACATCCCTGGCTTTAGGCTGTTGAGAGAAGTGCAGCAGCCAATAGTCGCCATGGCCTCGGTCGGATCGAATGAAAAACGATGTAAAGAATTGCGCTCCGCAGGCATTCACAAAATCTTGATACAGCATCGATTGAATAAAAAGCCGCCAATCAGGCCCGCTGGATTTGATTTCTTCGACGGTTTTACCTCTCAGCAAGTCGGGCATTTCTATCTTTCTTAGCAGCTTTGTTGTTTGTTCGGAGTCGGAAATATAGTTGAGAAGCGAATCCACGGCATAGGTCAGGATAATTTCGCTTCCTGGAAGCTTATTGAGTATGCCTTGAATAAAACTTGGCGGGATTTCGGAATAGCCGTATTGATCGAGTAAGAATATCGCTCTTCTCGCCCGGGGAGTTTTGCCTACTATGCGCTCGACGAGGTTTGCCGATTTGTTCTGAAATTCGGCGTTCAAGATAAAAATTTTGTCGTTTATAAGCCCTTCATATCCGCGTAGTTTTAATTCGAATTCTAAGAACTTGTAGGCACGTTTGCTTTTTTCGATAAAAACAAAGTCTGCGTCGATTTTTAAGGGTTTGGTTCTGGTTGCGTTGATGCTGGCTTCGGCTTCCTTTACCGCATCTAGCATGATAAACGGCGAGCCGAGAGTGATTTGCCCAGTATCCTCATGCAGATAGGCTCCGCCGCCTGCAAAGCCGTCAATTAACGTCAATTTGATAATTTCCCGGCCTGGATTGGAGGTTAAGGTCTTGAAGTATTGAATTAGGTAGGCCTTTAAAATCTCATGTTTGGCAATGCTATGTTGTCTGATAAACGGATATTCCTTTCCGGGTGTGCCCCATTCATACGATTTTTTTGGCATAGGATTCCTTGATTTACAGTCGTTGTGCCGGCATTTGATCCCAGGTTTTGCCGCCGAACTCTCGTCCGTTGGCTTTTTTATGGCGTTTTACACCATCCGCGCCCCAGCCGCCCCATTGCTTAAAGAAAAAGGCCACGCCGGTTTCGCCGGCTTGGGTTTTGATGTTTTCCACCCATTCCGGCTTCATCGGCCTGGCTTTGGGGCCGGATTCGCCGCCTACGATGACCCAGTGGATGCCGTTGAGGTCGATGGTACCGAGGTCTTCCAATAACGGCTCTATCGACAGAAAGCGAATGGCGGCACTCACCTGTTTAAGCTGATCGATGCGAGGCACGCCGAACTTGCGGTCTTCCACCGATACACCGAGCCAGACGTTGGCCGGACAACGGCGCTGGCTGAAGTAATCCGGCAGGCGTTCCGCGCGTTTGGTCAGTATTTGGTAAGTGTGCTGTGGGGTTTTTTCAATGACCGAAAAGACGTCGTCCAGGTAGCTGTCCGGAATGTCTTCGTGGAATAAATCGCTCATGGAGTTGACGAAGTACACGGTGGGCTTTTTGCGCTTTAACGGCTGGCTGAGTCTTTCCGGCATTAGGGTGAGTTGAAATCCGTTTTCGTAGCCTCTGGCTTTCATGGCGTGCAGGCGCGCGGCCATCACTTCTGCATAACAATGTTTGCAGCCGGGCGATGTTTTGGTGCATCCCGTGGTGGGATTCCAGGTTTGCTCAGTCCATTCAATTTGCGATTTTGTTGCCATGTAGATTCTCCTGGCGGGAATTTTAGACTAAGAGGTCAGCAGACGACAGGTTTTAGGGAATTAACTCGTGCCTGCCCTACACCACCTCCACGCACCGTTCGCCGTCGTTCCCGGGTTTATTCACCCAATCGCTCACCGGCGTGGCTTTCATATCTTCGTAAGAGTTATTGGCCAATAAGGCGAAGGCGGCGTCAGGATCGGCGGTTTTGTCTAGCCAGCTTTGGTAGCTTACCGGCGCCAGGATAACCGGCATGCGTTCGTGGATCGGCTGCATCAGGCCGATGGCGCCGGTGGTGATGACGGTGCAGGAATACAGGGTTTCGCCGCCGCGGTCCCAATGTTCCCAAAGGCCGGCAAAGGCGAACAGCCGGCTGTTCGGGCGGTGGATGTGGTAGGCCTGTTTACCGGTTTCGCGATTTTGCCATTCGTAAAAGCCGGTGGCCGGGATCAGGCAGCGTCGATGTTTGAATGCAGACCGGAACGACGGCTTTTCCTTCACCGTTTCTGCTCTGGCGTTGATCAGATGCCCGCTGTTTTTGGTGTCTTTGGCCCACGATGGCACCAACCCCCAATGCAGATTAACCGGCTTTAGCGATCCGTCTTCGAGTTCAACGATGTTCAGTATTTTTCGACCTGGTGCGATGTTGTAGCTCGGCTTGAATTTGACTTCGCGCATCAGTTTGAAATGTTCGATCATTTCTTCAGCTGTTGTGGCAAGGGCGTAGCGACCGCACATTCTTAAATCTGGATCTACGATTTATAAGGGCACTTTAATGCGCGACGTTTCATGCGTTAAATAAGCACCAAAGCACGACAACATCGACCGCCAGATGCAGGAAAAAAGTGAGTTGTAAACGATAAGCCAGGCTATCTTCGTTAAACGCATCGGTAAGTTTATGACTAAGAAAACGGACGTCTCTAGTTTTTAATCTAATTTCATCTCGAACCCCTGTCGCTAAACGAGTAGCTGGCCAAAGCACACCAAGGTTCGCAAAGAAAAAGACCATTGCGGCTACGGAGACGGCAAACTTTTGATCGTGTAATAAAGATTGCTTGCCAGAAAATAGCCAGCCAGCAATTGCGAAAATAGCAACTGACCAGTATGTCCAATAAGCATTTATACGAGACTCTAATTTTTCGTGAAGATCGAGAAGGTCTTTAAGTTCCATTGAATCTCTCTGTTTGGCCCAAGTAATTTAAGATTCTAGCGCTTCATAGTGATGTGCGCTAACCCATATAGTCTGCAAATCTGCTTACGAAAACCACGCCGGAATCAATTTTCTCATGTGTTTCAATTGTCCATCACCTAAAAATCATGGAGAATCGTTTGTTCCAGCCAAAATGCGAAATCACCAAAATATTCGGGAAGCGCATGATTACAGCCCGCGAATTGAATGGTTTAAGCGGCGTAGAAGCCGCTGCACTTCTTGGCTACCAAAACTCTTCAAAACTGTCCAAGATCGAGCATGCCAGCGATCCGCAGACTATTCCTGCTTTTTTGCCATATAAGGCCGCAATCGTCTATCAGGTCAGCCTTGATTTTTTGTTTGGATTGTCGGACGACTGGCAGCGCGACCCGGTGATTGCCCAAGAGCAGCAGATTAAGCGGGCGCTTGAACAGGTTACCGCAGACGAAAATAGTGCCATCCGGGATCTGTTTGAGCAGCTGACGATTGTCGAACAGGCAGCCACGGTCGCATTTAACCGATTTGGGGAAATCAAGCGAATCGTCAACCGCTTCCGCGAAATCAATCCGGAGTTCGACGAACTGAAACTGGGCGCCAAACTGCTCAGAGTCGTCGAAGAAACCCATTCGGAAGTCGTCGCCATTAGGCGGAAATTAACGGTTTATCATTCCTCAACCCAATAATTTTCGGAGTCCAAAAATAAGGGCATCATGACAATCAAAGAGAAAAAGCGCGCTATAGGCCGGCCTTCGGCATTCAAACCTGAATATGTTAATCAGGTTTACAACTACGCCTTACTTGGCGCAACCGATTCCCAGTTGGCCGGCTTCTTCAATGTCGCCGAATCGACGATCAACCTTTGGAAGAAAAAATTCCCCGAGTTCGCAGCTGCCATGACACGCGGCAAAATGCTTGCGGATGCCACGGTGGCTGAGGCACTGTTTAAGCGCGCTACCGGCTATTCTCACGCCGAAACCAAGATCAGCGTGATAGACGGTGCAGTCGTTACTACCGACATTGTTAAGCATCATGCGCCAGAGACACTTGCCTGTATCTACTGGCTGAAAAATAGACAGCCGAAACTATGGAAAGATCGAATCGAAGTTAAAGAGGAATCTGTTGTCCGCATTATTCCGTGGGACGACCTAAAGAAAATCAGCAAAGACGCGCTGGCGTTTGCCGAGGCTGAGCATGAGCGGTTGATTAAGGGCCGTGCTGAGCGACTGGGAATAACCGAAAACTATGACGCTGATTAACCAGGCTTGAAAAAATGGAACGATAAATCAAGTGGACAGCAAACCCAAACACGGTGGACGTAGACCCGGCTCAGGCCGTAAGAAAGGCACACCGAACAAGGCTACAATCGATTTAAAAGGCAAAGCCGGCGAATATAGCGATGAAGCGCTTGAGGTCTTCGTTGAAATCATGCGTGATACTGAAGCACCAGCAGCCGTTCGACTCCAAGCCGCCGATAAATTGCTGGACCGAAGTCACGGCAGGCCAACTGCCAGTGTTGAAGTTCAGAGCAGCGCGATTGATCCTGACATGATGAAAAAGCTTAAAACCTTATTCGTTGATCGCATGGCCCTGGCGAGGGAGAGACAGCGGAAAGTCCTGCTTGAGCGTGGATTGCTCGGCGAGGACGATCCTTATTAACGCCTTGACGTTCCCAAGACAACTATTCTTGGAATCAAGGCATCACATCACAAACATAATCGACACACCAAGCCGAAATGGTAAGCCCTTTGGCCTCATGAAGTTGTCACATTAGAAGGCCGCGCACCGCCTCGGCTTTTTGCTGTCTGGAATTCTTGCTACATGGCGCCGCTTCAGATGGCACTACGATACTAACTCCCTGTTCTCGTCTGTCGGGTAAACACTGGCACCCATGGCAAACTGCCGCTAAGATTACCGTTCGCACCCACTCGGAGAAGTCTGCATGCACATCAAAAATCCCGGATATTGGCTGACTGCCTTAATTCTGGCCCTAGCCGTACAAACTCCCGTTTCCGCCCATCCCGGCGGCGTCAATGGTGAAGGCTGCCACACAAACCGCAAAACTGGGGAATACCACTGCCACCCGGAACGGGTAAAAACAACAGCTGCACCGGCATCGATTGTCAGCGAACCGGCTTTGCCTCCAGCCACACCGATTCCGGCGGTACCTGCCACTATAGCGACCGAAACGCCAGTCACGCCAGCCAGCAAAATCTTGAAGCTAGATTATCAGGGATTCACTGTCTGGCTGGATTGCTCGAAACGCGGCCCGACCAAGTTTCGGTACTCAGCCCAAAGGGATTCCGGTAATTTTAAACGGTACCCGGATTTTTTCCTTGATCCCAATGTACCGGCAGAATGTCAGCAAACATCAACAAAGCCATACGGGCATGGTTACGACCGAGGACACCAAGTACCGGCAAATCATCTCGATTACTCGGATGTTGCCATCAAGCAGACCAATTTTATGACCAACATTCTGCCGCAAACGCAGCAGATGAATCGGGGCGCATGGGAACGCACCGAGGAAATTATCGAATGTTACCGCGACATCGACGAGCTACTGGTCCTTGGCGGCGTGATCTGGGGCGACAACCCCGCTGATGATTTTTTCATCGAATCCCATGGCGTCAAAACGCCTGATGCTTTCTGGAAGGTCATCATTCGCGGCACCGGCCAAGATGAACGGGCGATTGCCTGGATTGTGCCGAACAGCACCGATGCCACCAAGAAAAACCTGGATCGCTACTTGGTCACTGTCGACGAAATTGAGCGCGCGACCGGCGAAAGCATTCCGGTTGCGGATTACGCCAAACATGACAAGCCAAGCAACTCATGGACAATTCCACACGGTTGCAACAAAGGTTAAAAGGCTCACTTGATGATCATCATAAAAGGGACGCGTTCATGAATAACAAAGTGGTTTTGCTGATTGGCTTGCTTGCTGTTTCGATCATTCAAATGCCTGGGGCATTCGCAAAAGGCCCGGCGCCGTCCATCGGCATACAGGCAGACGTTCCCAACGAAAACGAGCTGGTGGAGCATGGTCACTACACGAATAAGAGTGGTAAAGCGGTCCACTCACCGGCACATTCAAAATCAGGTGCTATTCCTGTCGGTGCAAGCGCCAAATGCCGCGACAGCAGCTATTCTTTCAGCCAACATCGCCGAGGTACCTGTTCGCATCACGGCGGGGTATCGCAGTGGCTTCACTAATTGGTTTTGGCAAAATGGGTAAATTCGGCCAAAAGCAGCCTTCAACGATACCGTTACGTATGACAACTCTTCCATGAATATCTGGCTGATATAATGACCCGTAAACGCTTGATTGCAAGACTTGACTGCAATTCCATTGTTATAAATGTTGCAACAGCCAAGGGTGCAGGTAGTGCGCGATTTCCTGCGGATAGAGTTGCTGGCCTTTCCATAAAACCACGGCATAACCCAAGGCTATCAATGAAACCACGGTTGCCGTATGCCAATGTTCCAGGTGGCGAGCGCGGGCTGCGAATAGATTTTGCCGGTCCGCATTTAACACGGTAAATTTGCTATCGTCTTCCAGAACCGGTTTGTGCATGGCTTTTAGCCGTTTGGATTGCCAGGCGGTCATCAATCCCAGTCCGCTGGCTAAGCACAACAACCCATATCGAATGCCAATCGGCGGCGGTGCTTGTTTTGTCAGCATTTCCCCGCCAAGTTTCGACCACGGTTCCGGCAATACGGCCAGCCATTGCTGCAAGTCCGGCCATCGATTGACCAGCAGCCAAAGCGCCATCAATCCGGCGCAGTAGACTATGGCTTGCCCAGCGCTGCAGACGCGCACGGCAGCATGGTCGCGGACCAACTCAGGCGAGAGGTTGGCGAGCGGCCGGCGTAATAACAGCGCAACCGGCCACCACATCCAAAGCGTCGATTTTAAACTCCAGCGCCAGAGCAAGGCAGGGAGAAATAAGACCACTGCAACCGGATATGTGGCAAATTTTTGATCGTCGCTTAATAGTCGATTGAGACTAAGATCATCAGTAGTTTGATTGAGACCCGGTATCAGCTCCGGTTCATGTTTCACATCGACGATCCATAACAGTTGCTGCCAGTTGTTCGGCAAGTTGGCTAGCCCCGACCGACAATAGCGCAAACTAGCCGTGATCCGGATCAACAAACTGCGTGTCCACACTCCCATCGCTATCGCTATCGCTATCGCTATCGCTACAGCTAAAGCTAAAGCTACCTCTCCCGCTCGCTCTATCGCTCGCACTACAGCTCCCGCTACTGCTACCGCTCTCTCAATCGCTATCGCTATACCTACCGCTATACCTACCAAGGGGGCAATCGCACCAGTCAGTAGAGATCGCCAGAATAGAGGCCATCCCTGATATTCGACTAACCAGGTCGATGTCAACCAATAGATGATAGTGACGGCCAGCATTACGGCGGGTACGGTCATAAACCCTTTCTCGGTGCGGGTTAATGGTCGTTGATTAGGATTAGGGTCGAAATATTTTGTAAACCATCGCAAGCCTAATTCTTTGGATTCGTCCGAACGCAACAACAAGATTGGCGCGGCCAAGGCGGTTAACAGCCACCACCATTGGCGCTCAAAATGCTGTGCCAGCCAAAAATAAACCGCGACCGAGACCAGCGTTTCGGCCACCGCCAGCACGGAAATTTGCCCGGCTGCCACCGATTGCTCGCTGCTATACCAGACCCAGCACCGCTGAGCTGAGATTACTGTGTTCTCTTTAGAGTCCGTCATGTTTGGATCGTCTCCGAATGCTGGATCCCTACAAGATAATAAACAACTCGATCTGCATCAATTTTAAATAAGTGTTCACTAGGATCAATTGCTGGAAGTTTGATTGTGAATGGGGGAATCAGCGGGTTACTGCCTCGAATGATCGCCAGCGCATAGCCGTGGTTGAAGCAGCGACAGCCCGTGTAGATCCGATTAGTGGAAGCGAAATGGTAGGATTGTCGGCTTGATTGACCCCGGCAATGGCTAAGATGGTCGCAGCGGTAAACATCACCATCGTGGCGCGTGTAGCGGCGCGCCTCCATGCAACTCTTAACAAACAGGAGTAGTTTTGTCGCTATGCGGGTCTACAAGACAAAGATTGACAACCAGTTCTTGTCTGATGGAAATATCCTCGCTAAGGAGTGAGCAATCCTGTAATTCTCTTGTTATTTGCGGCGTAAGATCGCATATATGATTGACTACTCCGCTAAATCGTTTTTGCAGCAATTCAGATTGCTTAAGCTCATAGAACTCATTCAAGCAAATCCAGGTATTTTTTTTTAGATAGCAGGAATGTACCGGCAGATAAAAATTATGAAACCTGTCATCTGGTTGACAGCCATAGGCAATGCCTTTTCCATAAGACTGCGAGGTCGTTTTAGCAACGACGGAAACGCCTTTGCTCGATCCAAGCACTACAAATAGCTTTTCGCCGCTTTCGCCGTCGTGGAAATGGAAATTAGTGTCGAAGAAAATGGCCCCTGGATTCATCCAATAGCCTCAATCATCTCCTTACGCTCTCGAACTATTTTAAGCATCTCATCTTTTTCGTTAACCTGTAATGCGTATTCATAGGGGATTTCAGCTTGTGGTGATGCCTGTTGGTTGAAAACTTTATCCCACGGTAAATTTTCCAGATGGGTCGCTTCTATCATGTCTTCGGCTTTGGTGTTTTTGTATTCGGTTGCCAATTTGTCAAGTAGCTTTAGTTCACGTTTAGTAAAAAATTCGTTCGAAAATGGATGAATTGGTGTGAACGACAACATTGGATTGCCCCGATATGTGGGTATTTCGGTAATTTCTAGGGCTTCAGCAAAATCAGGCTCCGGCGACTCAATTTCGTCAAATAGCTTGGTGGGTACAGGCCCCATTTTCCAGGCACTATATTTGAGTCCCGTAACACTTCGACCAGTTACTTTGAAATGCTCGAAATCTAGAAAATATAGCAACTTGAACAGTTTTACCTTGCCACAAAACTTAGTGTTTTGAGCAAAATAAACTACTGTTTGAAGGAGCTTTTCTCGTTCGTGGCTTATGAGCATAAATGATAATTTTTTAATTGCATCTATCCGACATATGAGGTGCGATACTGTTTGGATTGTACCCCAATGAAGTCAAAATGACCTGGAAAATGATCTAACCTCACTCCCGGTCAGCGGTCGCAATATCTCGCGGCAAAAATTGAGCCGCGAGAATATATAGATTCGCGCGGTAAGCAGGCGGATGCTCAAGACTCGGCGGGCCAAGGGCTTTAACCTCTGTTTTTCGTCATTCACGCCGAAGGCTTATGATCGGTGGTCGGGTGCTCGTGTCTCGATCTATAGTGACCGGCCTCCACCGACATATCCATAAACACCTGATAGTGCTGTTCGGCCAGTACTGCGTATTGCTGCGCTTGATTAACTAATTTCTGGCGCTCGCAAGCCAAGCTCATTTTTTCGTAAATCTGGAAATAATTGAGGTGCGCAAACTTTTGCCGGATAGCTGGTCTCTGGCGGGGAGCCTCATTCTTGACGCGCTCTTCAACCTCATTCAACAACCGGTGAAATTCCGCGATAGCTACGTCAAATAACCCTGCTTTTTGAAGAACCACCGGTAAGCAAAGCCACCGGTCCAAGGGATAATTACTGGGATGTTGCCGCATCAACTCAGCAGCCTCTTGTAGGCAGGTAACGGCCGCTGGCAAATTGGCGCCTTTGTATTTGCCCGCCTCGTGCTGGAGCATGGCAACTCGCTCACCAATCGGACCGCTTGCGGTTTCCACCGAATATTTAGACCCTGGCTGGCAATCGCTATGCATCATCCTGCAGCCGTTCCCAAAGCGCCTGGATAATGACGCCACTTGCATCATCCGGATGAATGTCGGTGCCGCAAGCCGCCGCCAATTCACTGCCGGGGTTGTGCAGCCCAAACGCATTCCGGATCGCTACGCCAAGGCAAAAGTGGAACTCGACCAGTTCGTCTTCCTCCGCACTGGCAACCGCATGGCGTTCGGTGTCGTTAATGATGAGCAAAAGCCGGTCAACGGCCTCGTCAACCGTGCGCGGCGTTCGCAATATCTCGCTGCTGAGTGCTGACCAAATTTCAGTCAATTTAAATTTCCTTGTTGCCTGGCGGCTACTTAGGTTGCGTTGTCACGGCTTTGTCACAGGGTTTTCCACAGGAGTTGGGGATAACACCGACTGCGCGGGGTTTGGATTATTTGGTAACCGGTCCACGAGGATGATTGATTACCTTCACGAGGAACTTTGACCACTCCCCCTGGCCGGCAATTATGCGATGGCTTCTCAAAAAACCGGCAATCAGCCCACCTTGAGCGCTATTTTCCCTGCCGGGGATATGCCCGACCCATGCATTGCCGCCCTCAACTGTACATGCAAATGGATATTCGTCACGGCTGAGGATATGCGGGATCTCATAATTATTACCCTTGACCTGATAATGCATAGCGGCCTTTCGCTGTTGTTTGCGAAGCGTCATGTCCGGGCCGTTGTAAGTCAGTACCTTTGGGTGTCCAGCCATTTGGGCATGCCATACGTTGTCCGCAAGTTCACGGTAGAAATACCAATCGAATATCAACTCTGGGTACGCCATATTTCCGCCTTCACGCTTTGCATTTAAGCCAGTGCGAGTGGGTAATTTTTAAAGTTATTGTGCGTTTCTACATATCATCGCCCACCTTTTCAATCTAGGCAATACCCTAATTCCATTTCTGGGTAGAAAAATTTCCTTGACACCACCCCAACACCCAGCCTAAGCTTTAACCGTGCCAACACGTTGGCGCCGGGATTAGGACCCCGTTTTGATATGGCGAAAAAATCGCCACTTTTATCAGTGGCTTTTTTGTGCCCGTCATTTTTGCACGGCTATGCTGTGCTTATCGTTATGGCGTGGTTATTTGGGCAGCCGAAAGGCTGGCCGCTTTCCATATCGCGGTAGTCCTAACCCACTTAACCACGTCGCCCGATTGTTAGGACTATCGAGCGGCTGTTTTCATCACGATATGGAGTACCGCTATGACCACCAAATTTTTCAACGAGGGCGGAACCGCCCGAGAAACCGAGCTTTTCAATAAACACGACTGCTTCAACACTATTCAACGTGCGAATGCGGTCTTGACGATTATTCTGGATAACTGCGCATGCCATATTGAGGATCAAAACGTCATAAACGCATTATTCAGCGTTCAAGGCGAGATTAATTCTGCTGAGCGCCTTCTTGCGGCCTGCATCTGGGGCAAAGACGACCCTGCTGCCGACCAGTCGCAAGAATTCACCGAGGTTGAGCGCTGGGCAGATAACCACCTGCAAGCCGCCGGCAACCTATACCGATTGTACGACAATGCCACCAAGGCAATGCTGGTCGAATTCGAGGCTGAATCGCTGGCAGACGCCAAAGTCAAAGCCGGCCTATTCCTTCGCGACAGTGCTAAAGGCGGTGCAGCATGAGTGCAAATACAGCAACCCCAAGCCTGGACAGTGTCTTTGAGTCCGCGCAACGCGCCCACGCCGTTGTGGAGCTGTTAATCGATGCCTGTTCCGCTCCCGCGTATGGAGAAGCCATCGTTTATTCGCTATGGGCGGTGGAGCGCGAACTTAGAGAAATCAAAGGGGCCTTTGATTCCATTTTATATGTCGAGCCTGAAGGACACCAACCGACTTATACTGCCAATCCCGCTGAGGCTTGCCCGGAAGCAGCCATCTTGGCCAAGTTAATCAAATTTGCCGAAATCACTGCCGAACAAGCCGCGGGAATCGACGCCGAGTTGAAGAAATACCGGGCCGCAGCGGCAGTCAATGATTCTGCCACTGTTGGGGCGAGCCAGCCCGGCAAAGGCGGTGCTAAATGAACTGGTACATCAAATTTAAGCTTTGCATGATCGTTTTCAGGGTTCGCGCGGCTATATTGAGGCGATATGATCACACCCAGTCGAGAGCAATCAAGCGCCTAAACTTGGCAGCGTTCGAGGTGGTGACTGCTTTTTACATTTTTATGCGCTGGACTTGGGCAACTCATTAAGCCAGCGATCCCCATTACAAGAGCCGGCCTAGTGTCGGCTTTTTTGTGATCAGCATATTATTTCCGCGCATAACTTCCTGGCTGTTTTCTATCTACGCCTAGACTTAATCCATCAGGCAGAGAGCAGTTGATACACACTAAACGGCCGATAGTCCTTTCTTGGGTTATCGGCTTTTTTTGTGGCTAGCTGGTGGTATCGATCCCTTGTGGTCAACCACGCCATCTGATTCAATGGCAGCAAAAATAGGCTGTATCAATCGAGGAGACAGACAGTGCGTGTAATGGTGCTCGTGAAGGCGACCGAAGACAGCGAAAAGGGCTTTCTCCCGACAACCTGGACATCCGAGATGCTTGAAGCGATGGGTAAATTCAATGACGAACTGCGCAATGCTGGCATCCTGCTCGCTGCCGACGGCCTCAAGCCTTCTTCATACGGCAAGCGTATCGCGTTCGATGGTACCAGTCGCACGGTCATCGACGGGCCTTTTGCCGAGGTACGGGAACTGGTCGCCGGCTTCTGGCTCTGGGAAGTCAAAGATATGGACGAGGCGGTTGCCTGGGTAAGGCGCTGCCCAAATCCCATGCCGGGGCCGAGCGAAATCGAAATCCGGCCACTTTACGAGGCGGCTGATCTGAGCTGAAAACCTGGTCGGCTTCCAGGCGCGCCTCATTTCTGGCGCTACATGGTGGATTGGCGATCCATATCGGTTATTAGTAGATCGATGTCTTTCGGTAGCAATTGACCAAACTTGATCTGTCTGGATTGAAAGGGTAAAACCGACCCCTATGTATAGTGCCCAACTATGTATAGCAGTGATCTATTTCGACTGGCAACCCGCGCGCAGCCAGAGATGACTACCAGTACGCTATGCATAGTTTTGACGCTTGTCGAAACCGTATCAATTTCTCACCAACCGGATAACAACCATCATTCGTATTGATATACGGCGACAGCCAACTAATGAGGCGCGAAACATCAACATAGTGTCCCAATTAGCTCTCAGGAGGCCAGATTAAAATTGATTGGTAGGCAAATTTCATTAAAGTATCTTAAGGCTAGTGAATTTCACCTTCAGAACAACGGCAAAACTATGTAAAGCTTATTGACTGATGGTTGGCTCAAGTGTCAGAGAAACCAAGTTTTGCCGTCGATAGTAATTTACAGCTATACATAGTTGGGCACTATACATAGGGGGCGCTATGGATAGCTATCCATAGCGACCCGTTGCTGTCTCTCGCTTCATTTTATTTAATGACTGCAATTTAATCATCACCTGTCATTACTATTTACCATCGATAAACTCCGTGTAAGATCTAATTCACTATTTATACGTAAAAGGCCTCCACAGTGAACTTTCCTATAGAACTGACAGCACAAATCAACAGCCACAATGGCAGCTTCACTCGTAAGTTCATTTTGAACCGAGGCCTTACAGTTCTACTTGGACCAAATGGTTCTGGTAAGACTCATCTTCTTAGAGGATTAAAGGATAATCTCCACCAGCATATGAACGGTAAGCAAGTTCGCTTTCTCTCGGCTGGTCGTATGGGGCTGTTGGAACAGTTTAGATCTGACTATGACGGTCATCGTGGAGGCTCGCCAAATTACGATCAGGCTGTCTTTGGTAGCAAAAGTGATGCGAATCGCCGGCATAAAATGGAAACCTTAAATGGGGATTTCCAAACTCTCGCAGAGAGGGCTGATATTTTGATAAAAATTCAGGAACGGCTCAGAAAGCTATTTAAGAGGGATGTTCTTATTGATTGGGATGGAGGAAATCTAAAAATATCGTTTTCCCGATTAGATATTGAAGCAAAACCGTATTCCTCGGGCCGAGAGGCATCAGGGCTGATGCACATGGTAGGGATATTGGCCGCACTTTATGACGACGACGTGGGCGCGCTTCTTCTTGATGAACCTGAAGTGTCCTTGCACCCTCAACTACAGGCCTTTCTTTTAAATGAAATTCTTAGCGTTGCAGGGCATCCAGCAGCCGGTGGAAATAAGAAGATAGTCATCATTGCAACGCACTCAACAGAGATGCTCCAAATTCAAAGCACAGAAGACTTATTGTCGCTTGTCTTCTGTTATGACCTTATGACAGACCCCGTTCAAATTCCGGCTGACACAGGGGAATTGAAGAACAAGAAAGTACAGGGTCTAATTGCCAGACTGGGTCAAGAGCATAAGCTATCACTATTTTCCAAACGGCCTCTATTAGTTGAAGGACCATCTGATGTAATCATTTGTAGCGCACTTGCTGGCAAGCTAGATATGCATCTGGAAGCTGCCGGATCTCAGCTTCTTCCCGTTATCGGCAAGGGGCAGATGCCAACTGTTGCAAAGTTGCTACGTCTCCTAGGAAAAACACCTGTGGCATTGGCAGATGCGGATGGAATTGCTGATGGAGTTGAACTAGTCAACTCCTACCTTATTGACAACCATTTCGCAGACAA
The DNA here is from genome assembly GCF_014850955.1 of Methylomonas albis. NCBI lineage: Bacteria > Pseudomonadati > Pseudomonadota > Gammaproteobacteria > Methylococcales > Methylococcaceae > Methylomonas > Methylomonas albis. Next base: position 2,823,077 of record NZ_JACXSS010000001.1, on the reverse strand, counting down.
ACAAGCGAGCGCACTGGGATTTGCATCTGCGCAGCAAATGGCTGGCTCGATATTCGGTGATTTCTGCAAATTGGTAGATAGCCGATGGACTGAGATTTCTGCTAGAGCAGAAACGCATCCATATTGGGTTAACAGGAAAGCCGATGAGGAGAATCAGGCAAGGCGCAGATCTGCTTTATGTGCGCTGTTTACAACTAACGCCATTGAACTAAGCAATATTGCATCTGACGACGCTTGGGCAAACATAAGGGCTCGAGTTACAGCATTGCTTGATTTGCTGGAGCAGTGTGGCCTATTTGTTTTGCGTAAGGGCTCCATAGAGTCTTACTACCTAAGCGCGGACCAGTTCACTTCGAATGGCAAACCAAGTGCAGCCGTTACCGAAATTGACCACCTCAATCAGCTTGTAAGTGAGGATATAGACGTCGCTTATTCTGATGTGGTGCGCTGTATACGGTATGCCTCAAATGCTGAGGTAATTTGTGAGGCTGATGCATTACGGGACTTATTACTTTCAGTAGTGGCACCAGCGCATGCGAGATTTAAAAGTGGCGATTCCTCATCTAATTTCAATCTGTTGGCTCGTTCAATTTTAGGTGAGAGATCAAAGATATTTGGTTTTGGTGTCGAAAGAGAAAAGCTTGTTGTTTCGATTGAGAGCAGGATACTCAACGTCAAAGGTTTTCCGGTTGCACTTGGGAAGGACGATGATGTGCTGAAATCGATTAATTTGGCTCTTGAAATCAATGCATAACCCGGCAGTCGAACGACAGCTTTCGAGCTTATTGCTGCCTCCCCCTGTAGTCATTGAATGTCGCAAAGTGGCCGAACGGGAGCATTCAACCCCTGATTGTGTGGATCGGGGCGTCGTGTACACATTCACCCATCAGATTTGAACCTGAAACCGGTGGTTTGGCCACATCAGGAACATTGCCGCAGTAACGCCCAATCCAAGGCATAGACTATCAGCTTTGAAACTCGAAATATCGCCATGATGACCATGCCCAAGCCACGCACACCGCCGCCGCCTCGACCAGGCTGGAATTACGACGTCTATTTCCTGGCGCAGTTGGCCAAGGCCAAGGAACAAAAGCGGTAGCAGTTGTGGGGTGAGGTTTCGTTCTTCATCAGGAGGCGCCGGCATACGTTCGCAGCAATATCGACTTGACGGCAGGCCCAGCCAAACAGTTACAAGGCTAATTCCGGGGATTACCGGTATCTAAATCGGACGCGCGTGTCCGTTTTGCAGGAGCCGAATTGACCGTTCCTGAAAATCCAGGAGCCCTGCTCGTTCCGGAAATTTACTGGGCTAGGACATAGCGTGGCAGAAAAGAAAAGGGGTTAATCCGCTGCTGCGGTCAAGAGCCGCAGACGAATTAACCCCGGTACTGCCCTTTGCTTGCGCCGACATCGATCCCAGCAGCCAAAGCTGGGGTTGCCGACTGTTTGAGTTTAATCAAAAAGCTCAATCAATACAATCGGCCACAAAAAGCAAAGGCCACGACGAATCGCAGCCTTTTCTTACAACTACTTCCAATGACCGGGGAACGAGTCCTTCCGGTTTAGCCAGTTACCAACTTGAGAAAATTGTACCATCAAAAATTCATCAGCCATAAAAAAGCCGGCAAAGCCCACCGTATAGGGCTTGCCGGCTTACATCCTTGTTTTCATGAGCTGACAAGATGCCGACTCCAGCATGTTTGTACGTGGGGCCGGCTGCGCTAAGCTCGCCAACCTAACGCAAGGCCAGTATATCGGCGCGGCTTGGCTGGATCGGGGCAACTTTCCGAGATTGGAATTCCCGGCGATAGCGGGAATTAGGATTTCCTGCAATGCAGGTAATCGTTCCGGCGCCTGCGGAAGAGGAATATTGGCAGTTGGTAGGCGACTAGGAATGATCACATAAGCTAGTCATGACCTTCCTTAGGAGCCAGATTGAACGCCAGCAGGCAAAATCCCGTTAGAAATAGCCAAATAATGCTCGGCTCGGGGACGGTAATAGTTGCTACATCGCCGTCGCGGACTGCCCAAGCAGAGGATACGTAGCTCTCAGAGTTGAGTTCATGATAACCAACACTTTCATCGAAATACCAAGCGAAACCCGGTATACGGGTAAACTCGGTACCCAGCCAATATACTTGCTGAATATTGTCGAATAAATCGAAATTGTAATTGTGGTTTGTTGCAATCGACTTACCCGCCTCACCGCCAAGCATATAAAACAGGGTGCTTAATTCACTTCCTGATTGACTGTAACGAGTTATATCTACATTTGCATAAGCCGTTGGTAAGCGCCAGTCGCTGTAGATAACGTTACGAACGCTGTCATGGTAAACAAGGTTGGAAACCCAATTTTGAGCAGCATACCAATTCAATTCACCGTAAATGTTTAAACCCGTGGTTTTTGCATAGTTGGCGTCTTGTAACCAAGTTATATCCTGAGTATCGTCGTAGATCAAACCACCACCACGGTCATACAAAGCGGCGCTAGACGATCCGGCAAACCCAATGCTGACAACCAGAGTAGAGGCTAATGCAGCTCGACTGAAAATGGACATCCCTTTGTCTTTTTGGTTTTCTGAATTAATTGTTGAAATCGATTAACACCCCTCAATTTATTGAGGATTGTCGAGAATTGTTATCTCTTACTGTGACGTGAGTGTGACGCGGACATAAAAAAAGGACTAACGAATTAACGTAAGTCCTTGAATTAGATGGTGGCGATACCGGGGATCGAACCTGGAACCTCGGGGTTATGAATCCCGCGCTCTAACCGGATTGAGCTATATCGCCACTGGGAATAGCCTTGAAAAGACGCGCATTATAGGGCTCATATTTTCTATTGTCAAACGTTGAAACGAAAGTGCATCACATCGCCATCCTGGACTTTGTACTCCTTGCCTTCAAGTCGCCATTTACCAGCGTCTTTAGCACCTTGCTCGCCGTTGTAAGTGATGAAATCCGCGTACGATACGACTTCAGCCCGAATGAAGCCCTTTTCGAAGTCGGAATGGATGACGCCAGCGGCTTGCGGAGCGGTGGCGTTGACTGGAATAGTCCAGGCTCTTACTTCTTTGACGCCTGCGGTGAAGTAAGTTGAGAGATTCAACAGCTCGTAGCCGGCACGCACCACTCTATTCAATCCTGGCTCTTCCAGACCCAAGTCTTCGAGAAACTCTTTCTTTTCATCTTCATCCAATTGCACGATTTCGGCTTCTATTGCCGCGCAAACGGCAACGACTTTTGAGCCTTCTTTTTCGGCAAAAGCTTTGACTTTGTCCAGCATCGGATTATTCTCAAAACCGTCGTCTTGAACATTGGCAACATATAGTGTGGGCTTGATAGTTATCAAGCACAATTCCTTGATGAGTTGGGCTTCGTCTTCGGTTAAACCTAAAGTACGCACCGCTTCGCCGGCATTGAGATGCTCCAGCACGCGCTCCAACACTTCTTTTCTCGCCAACTCGTCTTTATTGCCCGACTTTGACGCTTTTGCAGCTTTTTGCAGCGCTCTTTCGACGGAAGACATGTCGGCCAAAGCCAATTCGGTATTGATGACTTCTATATCATTGATGGGGTCTACTTTACCGGCAACATGAATCACATTGTCGTCCACAAAGCAGCGCACGACATGCACAACTGCATCTGTTTCGCGAATGTTGCCGAGAAACTGATTGCCCAAGCCTTCGCCTTTTGAGGCTCCGGCTACTAAGCCTGCGATGTCAACAAACTCAATCGTGGTCGGTAACACACGCTCGGGTTTTACGATTACTGCCAGTTTATCCATGCGCGGATCCGGAACCGGTACCACACCGACGTTGGGGTCTATGGTGCAAAAAGGGTAGTTTTCAGCAGCGATGGTCGCTTTGGTGAGTGCGTTAAACAGAGTTGATTTACCGACGTTGGGTAGCCCAACGATTCCGCAGTATAGTGCCATGGATTTTATACAGAAGGATTAATTAAACAGGAACCGGATAAACCGGAAGAGTGCGGGCGCGATTATACAGGGAATTTACGGATATAACCGCGCCAACACGAGGAGTAGCGCATCATTTGCAGACGATGCGCGGGTTGTTACTTGACTTGCAAAACGCCACCTTGACCGCTACCGCCACCACCTTGCACTTCCTGCGCTTTATAGTTTCTGAGCGATTGGACCATATTGTTATAGGCGTCAAAAAAGGCTGCCGCGGTAGCTATACCTTCCGGGGTTCTGCTGTACATCCCTATGCTGCCGCCTGCCGCGCCGGCAAAAAGCCCACCCCAACCGCCGAAAGCGCCGCCGCCCGAAGTACTCATATTGTTAGCGGTGGCACTGCCTTGAGAAATGGCAATTTGTACGGTCGAACGAATATCGGTCAGTGTCAGTGCCACATCGGTGGTCCTAGTTTCCACAGCATGCGAAACCGCTCCGGCAATAGCGCCTAAACCGCCTAGGCCTGCGGCACCCAAGCCGGCGCCAATTAACCCTGCGCCAATAGAGCCCTGTTGCCCGCCTGTCGATTCGTTAGCAACGATAATCTGCGGATCGAGCAAATAGTCAGCCGCTACACGTTGACCTTTATGCTGTTTTGAACCTGCTCTATATTCCCCGGAGTTTCTCTGTTGATCGGTAATTCGATCCAGCATGGCGCTAGTACTATTATTGCCAATACCGGTGATAATGAAACAATTGGATTGTTGTACGGCCAAACGGATTAGTGGATCAACTGTAGTCACGCCCGATGCCCCGGAAAAACGACCATCACTTACCGCCAGGGTACCCAGCGGACTGACACAGCGTTCTAGTGACTTATTAGCATTGACGCTGGTCGCTCCACCGGCAGATCCGGACACTAAATTTGAACTGCCACCTGTTTGCAAACCAGGCTGTTGCGCACAGCCGGCAAAAGCAAAAACAGAGACCACTAATGATAAATCTCGAATTGATTTAACCTTCATCCAAAAAACTCCAAAAATTGCCGTTCAGTTAATAACGCCCTAGCAAACTAAAAAATTCGAGCGATAATAGACCATAACTCGTAAAAAGAAAAAGGAAATACTCATGCTTTTAAAAAAGCCTTTTTTGTCAACGGCATTTGTAATAATCGTAACGTTTAGCCTTGTATCTTGTACGGGTCAAGAAAAACAAGTTAAGTCCGACACCATTAGAATTTGCGATGAAAACGGCTGTGCGGATCGTCCAAAAGACTATGCATCCTTTCAGCCGGCACCGGCAATTCCGCCTGAAGACGCAGCAAAAATCAAAGCCCTTGAAGATTTGGCTGCAAACGACCCGCGGGCCGCTTACGACTTGGCCCTACGTTTCTTTAGAGCTGACGGCGTTCCCCAAGATACCTATAAATCGATTAAATGGATGCGAGAATCTGCGGAGAAAGGCAATTTCAATGCTCAAAAAGCCCTGGGAAGGCTTTATTTAACCGGCCTGGGTGAAATGGGTTCAGACCCAGGCGAGGCTGAAAAATGGTTATCCATCACGGCTAGCAAGGGTGACAAAGAAGCTAACACCTTACTAAAAGAGGCCGTAAAAGCGCGACAATCAGAGCAAGCTGACTATCGGTGGCGGAGACGGTGGCAACCGATTTTTTATAACAACTGGTATAACGGCTATCGCTACAATTGGTATTGGGGGACAGGTCGTTGGAATTTGTATTAATTTATAACCCACGCATGATGCTTAAGATAAATCGGCAAGGTTTGTTTTGTGAGGACTTTTTGACCGGTTTCACTCTCGCTTCTATGGTCGTGGAATCCTGCACCCAAAGGGCATAAATGGAATATGCAGGACTAACCCACACCGGTAGCTTTTTGAATCAGCGCTCCATGCATAGGCTCCGGCAGGCGAGATTTAGAGAGCTCGGCAAATACCCACAGGGCACAAGGGCGCGCGAAAACGTCTATTAATTGGGGGCTTCGCTTTTACGTTTCCAGCAGTTTATGCCCGGCTTCAAGCCGCTATCGGTCACCAATCGAGCAAGTAAGGTTCTTGTCTTGGTTTTGTGGTTAGTCATCTTGGCGATAAACGCCGGGGCAATGATGGTGCGATCCTGCGCAGGGTGAGACAGCGGCAACCGGCATAAATAAATTCCTCAATGCTCACCACGTCCCGTTGTTTCGCGGTGCGATCAACTAATTCCGCTCGGCTTACCGAGTTTTGCAAGTTCCTCCAAAGCTTAAAATTACTCCAAACTCAAAATAAACTCCCATTCCTTGGCGTTGATCGGCATGATCGAAAGACGGTTGCCGCGGCGTAGCAGAGCCAAGTCAGCTAACTCGGTTTTCAGTTTAAGTTCGCGCAGACTGATATTTCGCGATAGCGCTCTGACGAATTTTACATCGACCATGTACCAAGTGGGTTTGTCTGGATTGCTTTTTGGGTCGAAGTGCTTGTCGTCGGGGTCGAAAGCGGTAAAGTCGGGATAGGATTCCCGCGCCACTTGCATGATGCCGACGATGCCCGGTTCGTCGCAATTGGAATGGTAAAAAAACACCTGATCGCCGATTTTCATGGCATCCCGCATCATGTTCCGCGCTTGGTAGTTACGCACACCATCCCAATGTTCAGTTTGTGCGGGGCGTTTAATCAAGTCGTGGATGCCGAAGGTATCGGGTTCGGATTTCATTAGCCAGTAGTTCATAAGATTGGGTGTCGTGGTAACAGGCTTTATTTATCCCAAACTCACGGGCAATCGGCAAGCAAAATCGCTGCGGTGCCTCGAGGCAGGTCTATTTTCTATGTGCGGAATTTAGAGACGTTGGATATGGCCTAGACTGAAACGCTTACCCAAGCTAGTATTTAATTGCGTAAATTAGCTATTACATTTTTTATCTGACTACGCCGTACCTCTCTTCGGCGCCCATTAAAAGGCTGGGCCTTCTGATTGCCTCACGATAAATGCTTCAATCGCACCCTTTAACTCCTCTTGGTCGGCCCGACTTGCTCTTCATTGCAGCGGCTGATTTACTGAGCAAACTCTATATAGCCGGTTTTATCGATTCAGCCGCGATGTTTTCATTGGCTCCTTCATCGTTATGGCGACGATCAATGACAAGGCAGCGCAGACGCTGACGTAATAAGCAAACCACTCCGGATGCCCCAGGCTTTTCATCCATAAGGCCAGATATTCTGCGGTGCCGCCGAACAAGGCCACCGTCAGGGCATAAGGAAAACCCACCCCTAGCGCTCGAATATGCACTGGAAATAACTCAGCTTTGACAATGGCGTTGACCGATGAATATCCCGAGACTATCAGCAAGGCGCAGATATACCAGAATAAAGCGGATTCGATACTTTGCGGCTGGGACAGTAAGGCCAGGATAGGCACTGTAAAAACCGTTGCGCACGCGCCAAATGCAATCAACATGAAGCGGCGGCCGATAAAGTCTGAAAGCAAGCCAAAGATCGGTTGCATCACCATAAACGCCACTAAGGCGATGGTGCAGATCAGTGTGGCGTCGTCCTTGCTGAAACCAGTGGTGTTGACCAGAAACTTCTGCATATAGACCGTGAAGGTATAGTAGGACAAGGTACCGCCGGCGGTTAGCGCCACCACGGTGAAAATCTGCTTAGGGTATTTAAGCAATTCCCGCAGATTGGCATGCCGGCTGGAATAGGTGTGTTGCTCCACAAAGGCGGCTGTTTCCGCCATATTACCGCGCAAACCCATGGCGACGACCGCGAGCAGGCCGCCGACAATAAATCCAATCCGCCAACCCCAATCATGCAGTTCTTCGCTGCTTAAAAGACACTTTTGCAAGAGCATCAACAAGCCTAAGGCCAGGATCTGGCCCAAAACGATGGTGACATACTGAAAGCTTGAGTAATAGCCACGACGATTAGCCGTTGCCATTTCACTAAGGTAGGTTGCCGAGCTGCCATACTCGCCACCAATGCTAAATCCCTGCAACATGCGGGCGAACAACAGCAAGGCTGGAGCCCAGTCGCCGATCACCGCATAACCCGGCGTACAGGCGATGATTAAGGAGCCTAAACACATCAGACTGACCGATAAGACCAACGCACTCTTACGGCCTTTGCGGTCCGCCAGACTGCCCAGCAACCAGCCGCCCAAGGGGCGAAAGATAAAGCCCACGGCAAATATCGCCGCATTATTCAGCAATTGCGCAGTCTGATCGCTTTCCGGGAAAAAGGCGGGCGCAAAGTACAACGCAAAGGCCGCATAGATCGCCCAGTCGAAATATTCCACTAGGTTACCAACCGAACCGCTAAAGATATTCAGTAAGCGTTTTTGGTGTGTAATATCGATAGCTTGCTGCTCAAGGCGATTAGGCATAGTTAAGGGATAGACAGATTTGCTAATGAAATGGGCTTGCTTCGTAAAATCAGTTCATGATCGCTGGGCGCTTCGGTGTTACTCATCTTTATCTCTACGGGCCGTGCACGAGGTGTACGAGTTTATTAGATCATTTCATTTCAGTCACCGCCATGTTCAACTATATGCTGGATTACCAGTACGGTTGCTCGTGCTAGACTCGTGCGCAGACATGCAATATTTCGGCAGGATGGCACTATGATAGCGGCGCGTACCAGTCACTCACACCCTATTCAAATCGCAGAAGTCCGAGCCAGCCCGTCGCATGGCCGGATAGGCATCACCTTCTGTCCAGGCAAGCACGACCGTTTTGCTTACACCGGGGCTTGGGAGCGCGACCTCGGCATCGATTTGGATGCCATTGCGGCCTGGGGGGCAAAGCTGGTGCTAACACTCGTCGAACCCGCAGAGCTCACCGCCCTCAAAGTGCCGCAGCTTGGGCATGAAATTCGCCGACTAGGCATAGCCTGGCGCCATCTGCCTATTGCCGACTATTCCGTGCCTACCCAGGCCTTTGAACAACAGTGGGTCGAGCAAGGCCGCGAGATTCGCGAGATGTTGCGCCATGGCTATGATGTGCTGGTGCATTGCAAAGGCGGGCTAGGCCGGGCGGGCATGATCGCGGCGCGGCTACTGGTGGAATTAGGCATGGATGCCGAAGCGGCGATTCATGCGGTTCGCCATGCGCGCAAGGGTGCCATCGAAACACCGGCACAATTGGCCCTGGTGCGCCGAACCAAACCCATCCCCAACCCGGAGCCTAGCGATTGCCGCTGATTGATACCAACACTATGCAGCGGCTTGCCGGGCAGTTAGGCACCAACCCCGCAGGCATTTATCAGGACGACAACGGACGACGCTATTACGTGAAGACCCTGGAATCGCAGGCGCATGCACGCAACGAAATGATGGCAGCCAAACTCTACCAACTGGCTGGTGCGCCGACTTTGATTTATCTGCACACAAACGCGCCTGATCAGATCGCAACAGAGTGGGTCGAACTGGATAAAAAGTGCATTGCGCATCTTAGTGAAAGCGAGCGCAAACAGGCTCAGCACTGGTTTGCTGTGCATGCCTGGACGGCCAACTGGGACGCCGCCGGCTTCAATGGCGACAACCAGGGTGTCGTCGACAGCAAAGTGCTGACACTTGATGTGGGCGGCGCACTGGCATTCCGGGCGCAGGGGGATCCCAAAGGCAAAGCATTCGGCACCCGCGTGGACGAGCTCGATGTACTGCGGCATGACGCTGGCAACCCGCACGCCGTCAAGCTGTTCGCTGACATGAGTGCTGACGACATCAAGCAGAGCATAATGGTGGTGACACGGATTCCCGACGAACAGATTCGGCAGGTCATTATTGACAGCGGCGGCAGCCAGGCGCTGGCGGAGAAGATGGTTGCGCGCAAAGCCGATATGGCTGGGCGCTTGCCTGTTAATTTTTAAGTCGAATAAGTGACGGTTTTCAAATGGGTTGGTTTTTTCAAGCTGGTCAATTAACGGTTTTGGTCATTAGCAGTTGGTGACTGACCGGCTAAAATCCTATAACAGACCTAGGGCGGGAAATTTACCTACAATTTCTTCCGCGTGGGCACAAACAGCGGTACCGGCCCAGGCTGGACGATTTAGCTCGTAAGGAGAGTGGTTCGGTTTTTGGGGTGGCCGATGGAGCCCTGCCTTATTCCTGTTTCGGCTTCAATGTGTCCGGCGCATCGTCGCCAATCGCGAACGGTGCTTTGCCGTCCCATTGCACCACGTATTGACCTAACCGGCGCTTACGTTCCAGAGTTTTGCTGACGGCCTGACGCAGACAATCCAGCATGGCTTGTGTATCCGGGTTGGGGGTTGGATTAGTAAGTTCGCTCATGGTTGGGCCTGTTGTTGTAACAATATAAAAAGTTCGGGATGTGAGACTTCCCGTGTAGTTCCGGTTTTCTGAAATACCAATTCGGGGATACCGCCGCTGTTCATGAAGCAGCGGGTTTGATCGACCTGTGAGGCAAAGATGTTCAATAAATTGTGCAAACTGCGCGGAAAACGGCGTGCCACATCGGCATCGGGAATATTGTGGCCACCATGGGCGACGCGTTCCGCGACCCGCAATTTCGACATTTCGGCGCTGGGCAAGGCCAGGTAGATCAACTCCACCCGCCAGCCGGTGGAATGAAAACGCTCGATCAGCTTGAGATAGCCACGTCCGGACAGGGTGGTTTCAAAGGCGAAATCCAGGCGCGCGGCGATACAGTCTTCGATTTCGTTCAGGAACAAACGGCTGGCGGCCGCCAAGTGTTGTTCCGGCGCCAGCGGCGACAGGCCGGCGGCGATCAAATCGGCATTGACGAAGTGCCGGCAACCCACCACCGATGGCAGGTATTCCAACGCGAAGGTGGTTTTACCCGCGCCGTTGGGTCCGGCGATTATCCAACAGGTGGGTATAGGATGAGTTTCTAGGCTTATTCGGCTAATTTTACTAGTCATTTCCTTTAAGTTTTAGTAATTCCGGCTTCAACTTTTTCATTAGCTCCATCATGTAATGCTGCCGGTTAGAGTTTGGAATTGGTTGGCCATCCGTTTCCCGGAATTTTATTAAATCGGTATATGCAAAATTGGTTCCTTTTTGTGCTTGGTCGAATTGATCCCCATGCGGCTTAAAAAACTGCAGCCTAGCTAGTTCTTCGTCGGAATTAAATTGGCATGGGGCAAAATAAATAGGTGCAATTAACAGCTGATTACGAGCATCAGACTTCAGGCGCTCAACAGCGACACTGAATTCTTTTTCCTGTATGTATTGCGAATTCATGAACTCCTGACTGACTAACAGAATCATTACGTCGCAATTGGCAATCTTGCCCTGCAGAAAATGATCCCAATCATCGCCGATTGGAATTTCTTGATCAGCAAAAACTTCAACATTTAACTCTGGTAAACGAATATATTGTTCAAAATCTTCCTTGAAGATAGAGGCATATTTTCTCTGGACATGCGCATATGAAATAAATATTTTTAAAGGCTTCTTCATTGGGTTAGTTTCCTCTGCCCACGCAGGTAGACGGTCTGAGCGGATGCCATCCAGCAACTCCAATACATCTACTTCTTCGTAACTGGCCGGACATTCTACTTTTAGTTTTTTATCGCGTTTACGTTGCAAAAGTCGTTTTAAATCGAAAGATTCCGGCCTAGTCTGTTCGCGGCATTTTTTACAATTGCATGGCACGAGCTTTTCGACTTTTTCATTATGTTTTTCGTCGTTTAAATGAAAGCTATCGTTTAATGAATCTAAACCGGTCGAGATGACCGTTAGCAATTCCTTACGCTCCGGGCCTCGTGCGCGTAAGATAATTTCCCCACCCTTCGGTGCAATTTCAACGAGAATTTCGCTGATATCCTGTTCAAACAACATACCAGTAACCCAACCCAATTCAGGGTGTGATACGAAACGATGTTGGCGCACCATCAGACGGCTAACCAAACCTTTGGGCATAAATTCGTAGCGGTAGCGCAATACTAAGTCACCTGGCTGTTCCCAAGACGCTAGCGCGGCAGGTTTTGATGGGGGCAGCAGTTGTGGAGTAAGCCATGTCTCGGTGCCTGTGTCAGGTAGCTGATAACAAAGTTCAAACTTCTGCATTAGGGCCAGTAGTTCAGCGTGCATGTCGGCATATTGAGAATCTTGCCAAACTCTTTGGCAATCTTGCAGACTGAAATGTCCCAACGCAGTCTTAACAACTTCATCGTCCAGCATTTTGAATACTGCTTCTGTGGCCCAAGTATTTTGCAGAATGATTGTTTTTAGTAAGTTCCTATCGTCCTGAAAATGTAAAAACACGCCAAGGTCGTGTAGATAACGGCTTAAAAACAAGGCTTTATCACGATCGAATGGTAAATGTTTAGAGTAAAGGTCGAAGTATTCTTGCAACGTAATATGAGGTTTGTGTTCAGCCAACGTTTCAATATCTGCTCGGATAGAAACCCAACGGGCTGGAAGCACTTCGCCTATGTGTGGAAGATTTCGAGCGTAGTATTCAAGTGCACCTTTTAGCTTATCTGCGGCGTTAATGTTTTCGAGGTTACCCCGAAATACGTCTTTAACGTTATCAAATCGACCTTTAATGCCGGCTTCGTCAATTTTCTTGCTGCGTCCTCCTTTCTCATTTTGGAATATTAAAAGCGGACTATGATCGGACAATTGATCAACTACTTCCAGCCAGTATTTGAAACCTTCGTCTTGAACGGTTTTATTATCTTTTCTGGTATCGTCTAGTAATACGTATAAGGAGCGTCTTGTAAGGAAAAACTGATGAGTAGAGTGGTAGATTTCCTGGCCACCAAAATCCCAAACATTTAGACGAAAAATCCGGTCATTATCGAGTTTAAATTCGTGTCGATGAATTGCTATTCCCTTGGTAGTTTCCGCTTCCTCGGGAAGTGGCTTATTGGTTTGATAAAGCCTTCTCAATAAACTGGTTTTTCCAGCCCCACCTTCGCCAACAATTAATAATTTTGCTTCGTATAAGTGATCGATGCCTTGTTTTTGTTTTTCATCAAAGTAATTCAGGATGGCTTTGGCGCCCTGCTTGACAATCTCAGCAGGTGGAATCGTAAGATGATCACTATCAACTGTAATGCTGTTATAACCATGAGAGCTTTGCCATAACGAGGAGAGAGATTTTATTTTTATGGGAATTCCTGATCTAATCCAAGGAATAAAGGGGGATAGATCGCTGATAGGGATAGATATGGCTGCAATGTGATTAAGGCTTTCTAGCCCGAGTATCGGTGTCAGATCAACCTCCTTCGAACCTTTTATTCGCAATACTTTAAGTGCGATTAAGTTTTTTAATGGCTCTAAATCAGTACCAACCGAAAAACCATTCTTTCGGCCAATATCTAAAGTCTCTAAATTTGATAGTTGTTTCAGAGCAGTTAAGTCTGCATGCCTCGTCCCCGAAATATCAAGACTTCTCAAATCAATAAGACTCGCTAACGGGTTTATATCAACGATGTTGTTGTCGCTGATGTCGACTTTTACTAGATTTGTTAATTGATTTATTGGACTTAAATCAATGATTTTTGTATTGTGCGCGTTTAGCTCTTTAAGTGTATTTAATTTTGCCAAATGGCTTAAAGTGTCAACCGCTGTTCCACCGCAATAAAGTTTTTCGATGTTATTCATGCCAGCGATAGGCGATAAATCTTGTACTTTTGTGCGAGTGATAAAAAGTGATTTTATGTTTTTTAAGTTTTTTAGAGGAGTTAAATCAGCGACTTTGGTGCCTGATATGTCAAGTACCTGTAAATTCACAAGATTAGAAATTGGGTATATGCTGGATAATTTTGTATTGGAAAGATCAAGCCACTCTAATTTTTTTAATTGTGATAGGGAGGAAATGTCCGAAACTCTAGTGTTAGAAAAATCCAGCCACTCCAGGTTTTTTAGGTTCGTTAACGAGGAAAGGCTTTCAGGACTATAAGAAGTTTGTCCATCGAAACAATTAAACCAGAGCTTCTTAAGATTGATGAGTTTTAAAAATGGGTTGTTTTTGCCTTTTTTCTTGAAGTAGCTAATTTTATTTACAGGGCCATTGTTCTGGTTTTTTCTCTCAAACCCAAAGACTTCCTTTAAATTAGAAAATGAAAGTTCTTCTAGCCAGACTAACTCTGAAATTTCCATTGGAACTTCAGTTAGGCCGCAATTACCCAAGTCTAATATTGGAGAAAGGGTAAGCTTGTTTTCTTCAATGAGTTTCAAAGCAAGTTCAGACATTGGATTCGTTCCTTCATACGCTGTACGGAAAAGGTTTTTCAAGCTCGTCCTGATTTATTGAACAGAATTTTAGCACGGTAGCCAGCGTAGCCTGGATGGAATGGAAACCAGGGAGTGAAGGCTACCAAACCAGGCTACGCAGTTGGACAAATATAGGTCAACTTGCTGTCATTGAATTAGATGGATCAATCGATCAAAACGGGTCGAATATGCACCCTGAATACAACGCCGTTGAGTTTGGTGCAGACTTTAGCCACTGGAAAAGAAGCTTGTGCTGTTCCAGGCAATGCCCGGCTCAGTTTGGTGTCGGCGCAGGCTGGACCGCGGGGTTAGAGCTTCTTTTTGCGGTAAATTCGATAGGTACGTGCGCCGAATAACTGCCTTCGGTTTGCATCACGAATTTAATTTCATCGCCGACAATTTTGCCCTGATAACGGTGGATCGCCTCGCGGATAGGCTCAGAGCCGGAAGACTCCGGCGTTTTAATGATGAAATGCACCGTATCTGCCACCACTTCCCCTTCCAAAATGCCGTTCACGCTGCGGGTAAACGACGCACTGCCGTATAGCTGCTTATCGCTACCGGCGAAATTGAAACTTTCTTGATAATCGGCATTAGGCCAGTCATAGCTTACCTGAGCCTGCCATAGCCCGTTGATCGCCGGTCGCTGTTCCGCGCTGCTAAACAGTTCCATCAAGTTGCGGGTGGCACTGGTAAAAGTCGAAAGGCCGATAACCACTGTGCTGACTGCTATCAACAAGGACAATACCGGGTTGTTTCTGATCCGGGCATTGATTTTATCCAGGCGGGTTCTTGAGTCGCTCATAGTTTTTAAGTCCGGGCTGATTGTGATTCAGATGGGGCATGCTTATTAGGGGGAACCTCTAAAAATTCCACTTAGACCACCTCAGTGCGAACGGCGGTCATGGTAAATCAACCGTCTATCCGTTCGTGCAGAGCCGGTCGAAGCATGAACGGAGAACCCGGAAATTTCAAGGCTGGATTTATAGTATGTTTTTTTGCCCGGCTAAATAACCGGGGTAAATACTGTCTATTACAGAATAAGCGTTCTCGCTGATTTTTTTGCATAAATCTCGCGAGCGAAAAATTAGTCTGCCGCTCATAAACTTGATGAGCACGCTCATAATTTTTATGACTGGCGTACCTGTCATGGCTGGCCGGTTATCAGGTCCTGTTCCTTAAAGCTTTAACATCATAAATTTTATGAGGCTGAATGGTTTTGCCGGTAATGCATGTTCGGGAATACATTTCAAACTCCCAATATAAATAATAACTTAACTCTATAAATTCATGGCTGTTCATGCATGGCATGGGCGTTGCTCTATTAGCTTTAGACGACTTTGGTTTCGTTGTTGGATACCCAAATTACTGGAAGCTAAACCACCATGCCTACGCAAGCTAATATCCAAATCAGAAAAATCCCCAGCGGTTATCCGGGCACCTTGCAGACGGTCGAACAGGTATGCGAACTGATTAAAACCGGCGCTAAGGACTTTACGGTGCGCCAGTCGGCCATCGATATTTTGTTGCAGCGCGCGGTCAAACCCAAGGATTATCTGGCTGAAATAAAAGCCTTATTCGAATGGGTACAACAAAACATTCGCTATACCAAGGATACCTTTCGAGTGGAGGTGCTGCATTCGGCAAGACGCATGTTACAGCTGCGGGCCGGCGATTGCGACGATATGACCATTCTGCTCGGCGCAATGTTGGAAGCCATCGGCCATCCGGTCAGATTGGTGTTAAGCGGCGCCAATCCGGCTCGCCCGGATCAGTTCAGTCATATTTACCTGGAAGTACTGTATCGCGGTCAATGGATTCCGCTGGACGCGACGATGCCGCATGCGATGGGCTGGTCGTCACAAGCGGCGGTAAAAAAAATTGTACCCTTGCCGCGGGCTGTGGCGGCAACGGATAGCGTCACATTGCACGGCCTGGATGCAAATCCTGACGTGTCTTCGCTAATACCGGATTTGCTGCGAGCCATCAGCCACGAAGCATTCAAGCCAAATGATCCGCGCATCAAAACGCTGTGGCATATGCTGAAGCGCCGGCAGTTATTGCAAAAAAGCGCCTGGTTGCAAGCGGTGTTGCGACGGATTTGGCGGCAAGGCCTGGCAGCCAAACCGCGTCCCCACCTGGCTAATCGGCTTGAGCGGCTATTGCGTGACTGGCGGCTGTTGGTTCCCGATACAGTATCAACGACGCCTAAACCGGTAATGGCGCCCGCTACGATGCAAGCCTTACGGCCGGTGGCGTTGAAGCCGGTGGGTTCGGTCAGACCGGTGAAAATGCAAGCCATGCGCGCCGTGGAATTACCACCGGCGGTACTGCGTAGGCCACGAAAATGACTAATCATGATGCCCCGTTTTCTAAGGCTAGCGGACGTATTTTCGACGCGGTTAAGCAAGAAGAGCTGGCGCAAGGCGAGGACTTGTACAGCCGTTTCAACAGTTTCGGGGCCAGCGGCGTGATGAAGGTTAAGCACTGTCGAACCATTCCGCCCGTTGTGGTCGAGTTGGGCGAATTAGTGGGTTTGATCTACCGTTCAGATAAAGGCCAGCAAGGACAAGCCCTGACTTACATTCATCGCCTGGAAGATCCGCCCAGACTGGTCAGCAATGTCGAAGGCACGCAACTTTACATTGTCGGCGGCAGTTATCGGGTAACAGCGCAAGGTATCGAAGGCTAGGGCAATGCCGGCAATAAACTGGAAACATTGGAGGCGGTGATGAGTACTGACCAGCAATTGGGCTTGGATGAATTGATGATCGTAAACCCCGGTCCCTCGGGAACCCAAAGCTTGTTCCTAGGCGACGACGGGATTTTGTATCAGCTGCAGGACTTGGCCGGTGTGGAGGGCGCTGGGGCAGGGCAGTTTTTTCTTGGAGAAGACGGCAAGCTCTACCAAACCGGCGACTTTCAAATCCACAGTCTAGCCGAGTCCGGCGAGGCAAAGGCTTCCGCACCATCTGCAGCCGAAAGCCAGACGCT
Organism: Methylomonas albis; assembly: GCF_014850955.1. Taxonomy (NCBI): domain Bacteria; kingdom Pseudomonadati; phylum Pseudomonadota; class Gammaproteobacteria; order Methylococcales; family Methylococcaceae; genus Methylomonas; species Methylomonas albis. The sequence goes on along the minus strand of NZ_JACXSS010000001.1, from coordinate 2,805,966 downwards.
AGGCCGCTATTTCCTCGGCGAGGACGGCCGCTTGTACGAACGCATTAGCTGAAAACCGCTGGTAAACCAAATCAAGCAGCCTAATGCGGCTTGATTGAATCGAAAATCATTAGTTGAGGAGATGGTCATGGCCAAGATGCAAGGCGTGAAAGAAAAACTGCACGCACCCCTGTACGACGCGTTTCACGTATCGGATAAAGACCCGAAAAAAGTCTTTAAAGATTTTATGACCGATCCGCGGGTGATTCGATTTTTTGTCGATGTGCAAGGCAAAACCCGCTTGGAAACCAATATGCAGGCGGCCGGGATGTTGCCGAGTTTGAACACCTTCGAAGCCCGCGCGTTACGGGTGATCGTGTCGAATATGCGCATCGCCGAAAAGAAAAAGATTACACCGAAAGGCGGCGCCGGTGGCAGTGTGGAAGTTGAAAGTCTGGCTGTGACCAGCGAAAGCGAAATTCTGGCCGATCTGATCTACAACTCGGTCATTTCTCTGATCGTCGGCGAAAAAACCATGATCGAAATGCCGACTTTCTGGTTCCCCTCCGGGGCGGGTATCAGCCCCGGTTTCCCGACGATCAGCAATCATGGCGAGCCGGATCCTACCGCCACCTTCCGCTTCGCGGAGCCGGTGTTTATCGAGCCTCAGCAAAATTTTCGGGTGGAACTGGCTTTTCCGCAAGGCCTGCCGGGTTCAGAGCTAACCGTCGATTCGCCGGAAAAACGGCTGGCTAACATCATCGGACCGTTACGCATTTGGGTGGTGCTGGACGGTTATCTGACCCGCGACGTGCAATAAGTCAAGCAGCCGACAGGAGAAATGTCATGCAATATTTAAATGAAAACGATGTCACGCAAATGATGGGCATCGGTTATCTGGGGGAAATGCGCCAGGGACCGGACGGGCAGGTGTATCAATTTGTGCAGGGTGTCGATGGCCTAGGCAATCCGATAGGCGGGTTCTGGAGCCGGGTCAAGCGCGGCCTGAAACGGGCGCTGCCGATTGCCCGCACATTTGCGCCATTCATTCCCGGCGGCGCTGCCGTGCTGACTGCGGCCACGCCGTTTCTCAGACAAGCCGGCATTCAAGGCCAGGATGGTATCGGCGAGTTGTATGAAGCGCCGGATGGCAATGTCTATCAAGTTCAGGGTCTTGGCGAGCTGGAACAATTTTACGGTATCGACGAAGATAGTCTGGAGCAAATCATGGGCCTGGGCTATATCGGCGAAATCCGCCAGGGTCCGGACGGAAATCTTTACCAATATCTGCAAGGCGTGGATGGCTTGGGTAACGTCGGCGGATTTTGGAGCAAGCTGCGTAAATTGGGTAAAAGAGCCTTGCAGTTTCAGCCGGCCCGTTTGGCCTTGAAAGCCGTCAGTCCTTATATACAGCAGGCTATGCCGATAGTTAGACAAGTGGCGTCCGCAGTACCCGGCGGAGCGCAAGCACTGACGGCGGCCGCGCCGCTAATGAAGCAGGCCGGACTGGCCGGCTGCCATTGCCAACAACCAAGGCCATATGGCCCTGCGCCGGCGATGTCGGGCTTTGCCGAAGATGAATTGCAAGGGCTGGATGCGGACGAGGAGCTGCAAGGCTATGCCGACGGCGATTTGTACGGGCCCGACGACGAGCTGATGCAAGGTTTGGAGGCGGAAGAGGATTTTGCCGGAGACGACGAATTGCAAGGTTTTGCCGAAGACCAGGATATGCAAGGCGTGGAAGGCTATATCAAACAAGACGGCGTGAACGGCCTAGCGCGTTACGAACCGGAACAACCGCCGCAAACCCGTTGGCACGTGCCGTCCAGTCCGCCCGATGTCTGGAAGCCGTTATGGTAATGCACATCCCGATATTACAGATGCTTGTGCCGTGCGCCGATTTCTGCGGCCGCGATAGCGATCGCAGCCAAAACCATGGGAGATCACGATTATGAGAGCAGGACTTCAGTTAGGTCAGGAGCCGGGATCCCCGCGACCAACGGCGGAGGGTATGCCTGCCGCCGCTGTCGCGCCGACCACCAAAGAAATCCCCTACGATTACGTTGCCAAATTCAAGTTGCAAGGCAATGCCGGCAATCGGGTGCAGGATGTGATTAATATCAGTACCGAGGGCGTGTTTGTGGCGGTGGCGATAGGCTACAGCTTTATTCCCGCCAAGTTGGACATTCAGCCGCCAGTCACCATTCCGTTGGTGGCGGATGGCCTGAACGGTTTGATCGCGCAGTTAGGCGAACAAGATCAGCTGGTATTGAGCCAGGCGTTGTTTGTTAAGGCTTGCGGCATCGATTTTAAATACAGCATCGTCGATAGCGGTAGCGGTAGGGAATTGCAAAATCAACCGATTCATAATATCGCCGGCCTGGGTGAAGCCAACGGCAAACGGCCGTTTCGGCCATTGGCGAAACCGATGATGTTTATGCCGCGTTCGACGATACGCATCGAGATCGAAGAAGTGTCGGTAGGCTCAATATACCGGGGTGCCGAGCTGTATCTGGTGTTGCACGGCTACAAAATTCTGGGCTACGGCACCGCGCCATGAGCACTTGCCAGATCTGCGGCATACCGCAGGATGCCGGGTTTTTCGACGAATCGTCGATACACGATGCACCGGCATTTGGCGAAGAAGTGATTTTGGCCAGTTACCAATTGCACCGCAATTATTGCGGGCTGCTGATGTATTTCGCGCAATTCACCGATGCCTATGCCGCCAACCCGGTAGCGGTGCAAACGCCTGGCTATCAATGGCAAATTCGTTGCGACGGCCAGCCGCGCGATCCTTATCTGACGTTTTCCCACATCATTAACCCGTGGGGCTTGTCCGGATTTCCGCTGTCCTTGCGATTGGAAGAAGGCTGTCTGTTGGAGTTTGCAATTCGCAATGTCAATGACCAGCAGCAGGCCTTGAAAAAGGTTGGCGGCCGCCTGCTTGGGCGAACTTGGTACAACACAGCTTATGGTGGTTAGCGCCAATCGCGATGCGACGATTGGTGCAGCTTGAGGATTAATTGAAAACGCGATTACCGGACAGGATCGGCTTGCAAAAAAAGGGCATCGAATTTATTACTGGCTGAAGACCGGATGGAGGGGAATATGTATTTATACGCACAGCAACAGCCGCCGTTTTCGCTTGGTCTTGGGGAATTGGGGGGCGATGATGTCGATCAGGCGATCAGGACAGCTAAAAAGCAAATGCAGATTCATTATGATCGCAGAGAAAAATATGCCGCCGGTGCGGGCCGAACCAATGATGGATCCGCGGCCCGCAAGGAGGAGGTCAAGTGGTGGGAATGGTCATCCGAGCTGCAATTTCTGGAAAGGTTGAAAGCGGTTTATGAAACGCAGGCGGGTGTACCGTTGAGTTATAGAAGCTACCCCGTGACCAGAGTCGATCCGGTCTCAGGTAATGCGAGCAAAAATAGTCCATGGCGCCGGAGCAGCAAATATCAAGTTTTCAGTGCCGATGAAGCGAATGGTAGTTTTTGCTTGGGTAGCTCGCGGGCCATGGCGTTAAGAACAGTGTTCGGTTTGGATAAACCCAGTAATCGAACTGTACTCACCGATCTGAAAAAGCAAATTGAAGCCGCGAAATCAGCGGGTGACATAGAGACCGAGGCCAAGTTAATCATTAGCCGTCTCGTTAGTCATCTGCACGATCCGGCGAGCGTTAAGCAGTTCAACCAGGATCTCGCGTCAAGGTATGGTATCAAAAACGCGATTATACGCAGTGCCTCACGGTCGGAAGCATTTGATGCGTTGAAACAAGGGGCACCGATAATCGCCGATCTCGAAGGCGGTTGGCATTGGGTATTGGTGCAAAGATCGCCGCGTGGGCAGTTGTGGGCGAATGACCCTCTTAGCGGCTATGGGGTAAGAAAAATTGCCTTAAGCGCTTTGGGCTCCAGATTTGAACTAATCGTGGATGCTAAAACAGGTGCCCCTATCACGCCCGGTCAGGCTGCGACATATCAAAACTGAGAGTGTTCAGGATTCAATAGTTCAGCAGGGGGGAATGCCATGTATATATCGATAGGTGAAATCGGCGAGGACATTGAGAAGAATGGACATATACGCAAAGCGTGGTCCGAGTGTCAACGTGAAGGCGGCAGGCAGCGTCGCTGCGATATAGAGTTTAGGATTAGATACCGAAAGTCTTTTGTGGGTTTTCGCAGTGAGGTAGAGCTGGCTATGACGCGGTGGATGACCGTGCCGCGTGCCAGGGCGTTGACGGCAAAATTAGAACTAGGACTAAAAAAATGGCACCGGGAAATTGCGGATCTCAATTATCAGGAGGCTGCTCCGCTGCGTATTTTCGGTGCGTTTGTATATCGCGGAGCGGATAGCACATGGCGGATAGTGGATGTATCGTTATCGACGTATATGCTTTTTTCACGAGCGCAGATCGACTCCGGTGCGCGCTAACGCGTTCGGCCGCCGGTTTGGATAAGAGGCAAACATGTACATATATTCGGCCAGAGCTATTGATCAGCCCGCTACACTCAATATCGGCGAGCTTTATTCGCCCGGACTTGCCCAACCGCCTAACGCCGCGAACCCTGTAAAGCGTTTTACATGCAGCCAGCAAGAGCGCGAAAAGATAGAACAGATCGTTGGCAAGCCCGTTTCAACCGCGGACGCGCGGATAGCGTTGAGAGGCGCCGCCGAAAAAGCCGTTGTTTTAACGTACAGAGCCGCGCGGGCCCTGGAAAAATTACCACGGTCTACCCGGACCAGGACGCTTTTCAGAGAAGTATTTGCTACATTTCCGGAGCTTGTTCCCAAATGGCGCACAGCCGACGCGATCTGGAAAGATCTCGGGGCGTTGGTGGCCCTCCGTCTGCGGCGTGCCGCCGGTCTGCTGGCCGGTGGTCGGATTCATTATCATTGCTGGGGCTGCCCCGGTGGTGAGCGGGCGCCGACTAGCTACGAAGCTTGCAATTTCCCGGTCGGTAGCTACGTTATCGGATTGGGCAAAGGGTTTTGGGAGAATATGGGTGATGCCCGTGCGGATGATCTCATGGCCATGACCTTACTGCACGAAGCGCTTCACATATATTATTCTGCCGTGATCGGTAGCAATCACGATGGCCGATACGGAAATGCCTATTGCTATCAACGCTTTGTGCCCGAGATAAATGGGCTGAATTTGTACCCGGAAACGGAAAAAGCATGTCCTTCGGTGCTGCGACGCGGCGCTCGGGGTAATGAAGTCGGTAAGCTTCAGGCGTTGCTGAACCGATGGATACAACCCTCGGTTGTTACGATGGCTTTACTTGATAAACCACCAGTACTTACGGTAAACCAGATTTTTGATCAACCCACGGAAATTGCGGTTCAGGCCTTCCAGAAAGCCGAGAGACTGACGCCAAACGGGGTAGCGGATTCGGAAACTTGGCGCAAATTGTTAACCCAGCGCCCCTAGTGGGTGGATTTGACATGCAAGGAGAATGACCGTGTACATTTTTGCATCTGAAGGCTTGGGGCAATCTCCGGAAATGTTGTCCGATTTTGATGACGAAAAACGGCGTTTTGACGCCGCTAATGCCGAACATCTGAAACGGCTTGCTCCGCCGGCGCTTGGGGTTTTACCGTTAGATGTTTTGAGAAAGGCCGGCTTAACTACTGAAACCAGAATTAATAAGTCAACAGCCGCGCTCTTGCAGAGTGTGTTGGAACGCAGTCGAGTATTAAGGCCTTATATCGCGGGAAAATTAATCAGTATAAAAATACCGAAAAATTTTATACACCACGATTTTGATAAGGTTTTTGAACATAAATTAGTTTCCTTACACAATATAGTTATACCCATGGGATCATCCGCTGAAAAGGAATTAAAAAATATTTACGGGTTTTACCACGCGCAAACCCAGACAATTCATTTGCGGCCAAGCGCGAATATTGGACATGCACTTCATGAAGCCATCCATAAGTTTGCCTCGCCAGGTTTTTTGAATATCTTTGGCAAGTTTCTAAATGAAGGTGTGACCCATTATTTCACTGACCTTGTTTTGGTTGAGCAAGGGCTTTTAAAGTCTAAAGCTTATGCTGAAGAGCTGGCATGCGCGAAAAATTTGGTTCGTATTTGTGGTCGGGAGCGGGTAGCGCAGGCCTATTTTCTCGGAAGTAATAAATTGGCTATGGATATAGTAAGGCTTCTTAATATTAGCCTGCTTGACTTATATAAATTAAAAAAACAGGGCGACGCTTCCTTATGTGCAAAAATAAATAAAATTATACCTAATTAATTTATAGCATTATTGTAGTTAAAACTGGTGTCGGTTTAATTGTATCAATGGATATTTCTTTTCTCTAATATTTGGAGAATTAAATGAGCATCGTTTTTGATAACTCAGCAAATATCCTAATTTTTGATCGCGAACGCCACTTGCGTGAGAGCCTCCGAAATTATCTTTTGGCCGAAGGTTATAAACATATTCACGTCGTCGCGTCGATCCAATCCGCATTGGTAATACTACGTCAGCAACATTTCCGTTTAATTCTGCTGGGAGTATCGCCACCGATTTTGGCCATGCAACGCTTGGCTATAGTAGCTCGGCGCCGGCAAGCGGCGGCCAAAATATTTCTGTTGATCGATGGCAGGGATCAGCCATGTTTCGTGGATATGCCGGAGGCAGTTATTCTCAGGGATTATATGTACGCAAATTTGCTGGAGTTAATCTGATGCCGATAGCTTGGATGGATTTATCGGATTTACCGGCGAGCAGTGACTATTAACGTAAACATCCCGAATTACCCGATTTAGCCGAAACGCGCGGCATTTTTATGCGTGTCCGTCCGCTCTCTGTAACAAAGCAGACTGCAAGCCTGCTGCATCCATATCGATCAGACTCTGTGACCAATTACCCATTATCCTAGTGTATAAGCTCACTTGAGTGATATGGGCGCTTTCTGATGAAATAAAGACCAGTTGAATCGAGTCAGGGCTAAAAGTCGCTGAGTTAGGAATTAAAAAATACCAGCTAGGGTCAAAGTCAATACCGTTAAGTTTGATTTCGGTGTTGTTAATTTTCCTCTTTGTATAAGAGGGGTGCTGGCGAGATTTTTGGAATAAATCCCCCCTCGATCCCCCTTTTCCAAAGGGGGAGGAGCCTTAACTTAACGGCATTGGGGTCAAAGCCCGGGGGTGTTGTTCGGGCCGGAATTTCGACACGCGGGGGATTGGGCTTTTTAATGCCTCGTGCCGGAGGGTTTGACCGGACTTGTCTATAGGCACAAACTTTGCCCAAGGGGAATGGGGGCTTTCGCTAGATAGCTACGTTATCTCGGCTTTTGCGGGCAGGATGGACGAGTATCAAGCGGCGGGCAGGCATCAAACTGCTTATGGGAGGTACGTATGAGCAATGCATCTGATCTTTACCAGACGCTTTTCGATGTATTCCGCGAGGCGATCTTGATCGTTGACCAAGAAAGCGGCCATATTATCGATGCGAACATGCAGGCCTTGCGCATGACCGGTTTGCCGCCAGCGGAATTAAAGCGCGTCAACTACAAAACATTCTTCCGGATTCCAGACGACGCCGGAACACGGCCGGAATGCGTATTTTGTCCAAGCCTGAGCGCCGGGCTCAAGACTGGAATGTGCTTCGAGACCTTATATATCGATTACGAAGCCAGGACATATCTGGTGCTGCTGGGCCGGGGCTCGGCCGATTTACCTGCCCGAATCTGTCCGCGTACCGAAGTTGGCGATTATGGTTGGTCCGATTTGCAGGATTTCCCAAATATCATCGGCCAAAGTGAAAGAATTCGCGACGTATGCCGCCTGATTGGCTCGGTAGCCAAAACCGATGCCACAGTGCTGATTGAAGGCGAAAGCGGCACCGGCAAGGAAGTGGTGGCCAACGCGATACATATTCATAGTCTGCGCGGTAAACATCCATTCGTGAAAGTAAATTGCGCCGCACTGTCCGAGACCTTGCTGGAGAGCGAGTTATTCGGCCATGTGAAAGGTGCGTTCACCGGCGCGATAATTGATCGTCGTGGCCGTTTTCAACAGGCCAACAACGGGACGATTTTGCTGGATGAAATTGGCTGCATGTCCCTAGCGGGGCAAGCTAAGTTATTGCGAGTGCTACAAGAACACGAATTCGAACCGGTAGGTAGCTCGAAAACCTTGCCGGTCGATGTCAGGGTATTGGCCTCGACAAATGTCAATCTGGCCGAAGCGGTAAAACTGGGACGGTTTCGCGAGGATTTGTATTACCGGCTAAATGTGTTCTCGATTCCGCTTCCGCCGTTAAGGGAGCGCAAACAGGACATTCATTTACTGGTACGGCACTTTCTTTATAAAAATAATGCCAATTTGGGTAAATCGATAGAGGGTATCGATTTCAGCACACATGCGTTGCTGATGCAGCATAACTGGCCAGGCAATATCCGCGAGCTGGAAAACGTGATCGAACATGCGGCCATCGTCGAGCAGGGGCCGACCCTATTGCCTGCCAGTTTGCCTATGAATCTGGCCGGGTCGCATCCCAATAACGACGAGAATGAATTAACGGCGATGCCGGGCTTACGGGAAAAACTGACTCTTTTTGAACGACAAGTGTTGTTGGATACCTTGCTGAAGGCGAATGGCGTTAAAAAGCTTACCGCCGCAATGCTGGGTATAGACGCTAGAAACCTACCTTATTTGTTGCGAAAACATCATTTGGGTTATTAAACCGCTGCGTAAATATCGATACTCCCGCACACGGGATGTCAATTTAGTCGGCACTAACACGGAGTAATTACTATGGGCTTCGCAACATCAGACCTCGACACACGCTGGCCGCATGCCCGCGTTCCTTATTTGATCGACGAGACGCAATTTCCACCCGGTCAAACGGCATACGCAGGCATTCTCAACGCGATTAATTATTATCGCTGCGTCACCGGGATTCAGTTTGTGCCACGTATCGATGAGGACGATTTTGTGTTAATCAAGCGCGTGGCCGACCGTTCCAACTCGCCAGTGGGGAGAGACGGGGGCACGCAGATATTGAACTGCGCGGTTAACGATATAGGTTTCAACTTTACCTCGAAAACGACGTATGCCGAGACTTCCGATGACGGTCCGGCACTGGCTTGCGATGGCAGCAACTATTTTATGGTGTGGCGCGGCACGGATGATCGCCTGAACGTCGCTTTGTTGGCAGGGCCAGGCGGTGCCATCGTCGCCAAGGCCACACTGCGGCAGAAGACATCCAGCCGGCCCGCCGTGGCCACCATCGGGGGCGTGCTGGTGATTGCCTATCGCGAAACGGGCAGCGACAAGTTGCGCCTGATCAGTTCCGAGAACATTGCCCCTCCGGCCGTGCCGATGCGCTTTGTCCAACTATTGCGGGTCACACTGGCCGCGCCCTGGCAAACCACAGAGGGTGCGCCAGCGCTTTGTGTTCACCAGGGAGCGCTGTTCGTTGGCTGGCGCGGAGCAGGGAATCCGCGGCTGAACATCGCCCGAGTTCGTGTCCGGCAATTGCGTGTGTTAGCGACGCTGCCGGATACCAGCGAGAGCGGACCGGCCCTGGTTTCTTTCGACAGTCTGCTTTATTTGGCTTGGCATGGCGGCGATAATCGGCTGAATCTGATGCGGTCGGGCGACGGCGGTGTAAGCTTTGCCGACAAGTTTATCAGTCCGCTGCTTGCCGATGCTTCACCTGCGCTCGTTGCACTTAACAGCGAGCTTTACATTGCCTGGAAGTATGGGGAATCGCTGTCTATAGGCAAGGTGCAAACCGCCCCTGGAGCGCTGGTACCGGTAAATTTCGTCTGGCAGCAAAGCACTCTGGGCGCGGAAAACACCGATGCCGCTCCTGCACTGGCCGCGGCAGGTGCTAGCGGTTGCATTGCCTGGAAAGGCGTTGGTAACCGTAACCTAAATTGCGAGCCTACGCAGTTCAATCGGGAATCGTCGCTGATCCATGAATCGGCACACGCGCTAGGTATGTACCACGAGCAACAACGGCCAGACCGCGATGTATATGTGCAAGTGATCGGCCCTGAAGATAAAGAATGGAAAGAAAATTATAAGCCGCTCGAAGACGAATCGATGCTCGGTCCCTATGACGGCAGCTCACTGATGCACTATCCGCCCAATGCGCGCTTGCAGCCGCGGCCGGGCGGTCTACCGACCTTCGGTCCAGGCCCGCTATTGAGCCCTGGCGATATCGATGCGCTGCGCTACATGTACCCGGTTACGCAGGTTTGGGTATTGGGCGAGACCACCGACGCGCAGCCGGCATTGTCATTCGAGGACGGCAGCTTGCGTTTGGCTTGGGTTGGTTCCGGCAATCAGAATCTCAATTCGGCTTTCGTAGTGATGCAGTTCGAAACCTTCTCAGGCCTGACGGTTGCCAATCAGCCGATACCCGACCGTGTACGCATCGCCACGGGCGGAATCGAGAATAAACAGACCTATGCCGACACAGCCGATTTGGGCCCGACCTTGGGCGGCTCCAAGCTGATTTGGAAAGGCTCCGACAATGAGGATTTAAATTTTGCGTACATTAGCGGCGGTCCGGTACTTGCCGACAAAACCAGACTTGGCGGCGCGGGTAACCCGGAATTGTCGGACCATTCCCCGGCGGCCGTGCCTTTCGGCCCCTATACGGCGATAGCCTGGAAAGGCCACGGTAACGACAGCCTGAATTTAAGTATCGTCGACTCCAACGGTCGGGCGGTCAGCGGCACCTATCGCTTCGTGAACGAAAACACCGAAACCGCGCCGGCACTGACTTTGCATGGCGGCGTGCTGTTTATGGCCTGGAAGGGTTCGGGTAACAACGCGTTAAACGTTGCCCCGGTGCAGCTTGCGGCGGACCAGCGCATTCTTGGTATGGGGACGAAGACGACTCTGCCGGTCCGGTGCGACGAAAACACCGGTCCCAGCATTGCGTCCATCCGCAATCGGCTGGTGATAGCCTGGAAAGGCGAGCACAACGATTATCTGCACTTCATGGTGTCTTTCGACGATGGACATAGTTTCAGCAACCTGCATGCTTCGGCGGAACAAAGTTCGCACGCGCCGGCGTTGGCAACGGTGGACATGAACGGCAACGAAGCCCTTGTGGTTGCTTGGAAGGGTGCCGACAACGACAGCATTAGCCTGGGGATGGTTGATTTGGCTTGGACGCATGCCGGCGCAATGTATGCGGCCTTAGCAGTTGATGCCGGAGGCACGTTGAACCTGGCTTGGCTGGATCTAGGCAACGATGGGGGTTGGCAAGGCCCGCTGAGGATAGGCGGCGCAAGGCTTGCTCCGGGCGGAAACGTCACGCTGTTCGAGCAGGGCGACACAGTGCGCACTGCGCTTTCCATTGGTGCCGACGGCACGCTGAACGTGGCCTGGCTTGAGCTGGGCGGCAGTTGGCAGGGGCCCATCGCGGTGGGCGGCGCGACATTGATGGCCGGTGCGCCCGTTACCGTCTTCCAGCAAGCGCAAACTGAGTTCGCTGCCTTGACTGTAGACCGAGGCGGATCGATGAACGTCGCTTGGCTGGATACTACCAGGTCTGGCTGGCAGGGGCCGCTGGCTTTCGGTAGCGCGACATTATCGCCCGGCGCGCCGGTCTCGGTGTTTCGTCAGGACGCCACGACCTTCTCGGCACTGACCGTCGATGCTGCAGGAATGATGAATATCGCCTGGTTGGACACCGCTACACCCGGCTGGCAGGGTCCGTTGGCATTCGGAACCGGGCATCTGTCGCCGGGTGCCGCAGTGACGGTGTTCGAACAGAGCGGCGGGGTGTTTTCGGCCCTGACTATTGCCGCCGACGGTGCGATGAACGTCGCCTGGCTCGACACTGCTAGCCCAGGCTGGCACGGACCCGCGCCATTCGGCGACCGGCACTTGCTGGCCGGAGCGCCGGTCGCGGTGTTCCGGCAGGGTGAGTCGACGATTTCGGCACTGACCGTGGATAGACACGGCGCGATGAATGTAGCTTGGCTAGACACGACGGCGTCGGGCTGGCAGGGGCCGATGCCGTTTGGTAATGCCGTTCTAGTGCCGGGGGCGCCGGTCACCGCTTTCCGGCAGAGCGAGACCGTGTATGCCGGGTTGACGGTGGATGCGCAGGGTGCGATGAGCATCGTTTGGCTGGATACTGCCATGCCAGGCTGGAATGGGCCGGTAGCGATAGGCGAGCCGCGATTCCCTCCAGGTGCGCCAGTGTCGGTATTCCAGCAGAGCGAAAACGTCATCACAGCTTTAGCGGTGGACAGAAACGGAACGCTATGTGTCGCCTGGCTAGATGTGAAACGTCCCGGCTGGCGCGGACCGGTGACTATCGGCGATGCCCGTTTCCGTGCACCCACACCCGTGGCCACTATTCGTCAGCACGCCTAGATCTATCCATCCCCCATGAGATGCGAGCAAGCAGTGTCGGCATCATTCAAGCGAGCGCTAAAATTGAATGACGGATATGTTGAACTTTTAGCCGGCACATGCTCGCGGGCCGCACTGCGCGTGTTTTAGGAAATCAAAACCATGGAGCCACTTCCCCATATTTACGCGGACAGTTTTCGGTTCAGCCGCTGCCAGCCGATCACTATGCCAGATACACTAATTAGTAGGCCGCCGGCGCTGAACGCTATTAATAAAATATCCCAGACCGGCCGATTGTTCAGTAGCGGCAGCCAATCCCAACTGTGCAGGAAGGCAAATAACCAGCGGCTGACGCGTCTACCCGCATCGAGTTTGCTGAAGTTACCGGTGTAGGGGTCGAGATGCAGCCAAGTGCTGGCCGGGTCGGTGAATTCCAGACGCAGGATCGGCAAACGTTTCTCGATGTGCCCGGTCATGGTATGCGCTGCGCGGCTGTAGTAATAAAAGTCGTACTCGCTCAACACGCGGTGCTGGCTGACTTTGCTCTGTCCCATCAGTCGTTCCGCCGCGTTTTGCAGTTCCTGCCAGCCGAATTTCTCGAAAACCCGGCCATTCGCCTGTGCAGCCAGAATGCGGCTGCGGCCTTGGCCATCAAAGGCGATGTAATAGCCTTGACCGTTGAGTAAACGCCATTCGATTTCGCGCGCCTGAAAACCGGCATCTTGAAAACGCGCCAAGGCCTCCGGCACGGCTAGTGGGAAATAGCGCTGCGAAATTTCTCCGCCCATGTAAGCCTGGAGCTTAGGTTTTGCGGCGCCGGAGTCGAATATCTTCCACGGATTCATCGAAAATAAGCCGCTTAGTATCCAGGTGAAAGCGATTACGCCGAATCCCAGTCCCAAGATATGATGCCAGCGCATCCAGCCATTGCGATAAGGGGTTTTCCTACCGTGTTTGTAACGGCCCTTAAAACGCCAGCGCAGCAAGCCAACCACGATGCCGAGCAGACTTAATATCGAACCGGCCAGTGCCGTGTAGATGATGATGTCTGCGGCGTATTGATCCAAAGCGCCGCCGCGAAACGGGTACAACCAATGAATCCAGGCCCCCAGCCAATTCCAGAAGCGTTCGTTGCGGTTGGCGTCGCGCACTACTTCGCCGGTAGTGTTGGAAATATACAGCAGCGTGGCTTGCTCATCGTCCATTTGTACCCGGTGCAGCGGCCGATGTTCGTCCAGCGCTTTGGAATGCGTCCAGGCATCTTCATCGATGCGATCCAGATAATCGCCGCCGGCCGTCGCCAGAAAGCTGCCGGCTGACGCTAAGGCCTGGGCCGGCGTCACCTGATCGATACGGTTCACGGTTTCGGCATCCACGGCGATTTGGGTTTTACCGTAAGTAAATACATAACGCGGCGCGCCGGCTACGCTGGTCAAGCGAATGCTATCGGGGCTTTTGACTTGGCCGCCGGCTGCCAAGGCTTGCGCCAGGTTGACCCGGCAACGCTCGGCAGCCAAGCCAGGCAAGGCGCTCAGCCTTTCCTGCGGCGTCAGTTTGGGGTAGCCGATATACATCATCACTACCCCGGACACGAACCACATAGCCATAAACAGGCATAGCACTATACCCAGCCAGCGGTGGCTCAGATATAGATAGCGCTTGCACAAGCCGAGCATTAAAAGTCTACTTTCACTTCCATCATGAAGGTACGCGGCGCCGCGATGAAGAATAGCGGGGCGTTGCCGCCGCTACCCCATTCGACGTATTGCTCGTCGGACAGATTTTTAACGCGCGCGGTGACGGTGGCATGCGGGTTAAATTTCCAGGCCAGTTGGGTATCGAAGACTGCATAGGCCGGGGCTTTAATCAGATTGGCGGTATCGACGAAGCGGTCGCCGACGTAGCGCGAGCCGAAATTCCATTGCCAGTCGGCATCGAAATCCCAGGTCAGCCAGGCATTAGCCACCCATTTGGCGACATTGGCCGGCCGATTGCCTTTTCTGGACACCGTGCTGGTGCCGACGGTTTCCAGGAACTTGTCGTACTGGGCATCGACATAGGCCATATTGCCTTGCACGCTCCATTCATCGGTGAGTTTTACCCCAATATTGGCCTCCACGCCGCCGGACGATTGCGCACCTATTGGTAACTGCCTATTTCGGTCCGTCGGATCGGTTATCGATAGATTTTTCCGTTCTATGTAATAACCCGCCAGGGTTGCCGAGCCTTTGCCGTCCCAAAAGTCAAATTTGGTACCCACTTCCGCTTGTCGGCCGGTGGTGAGATCGAAGTCTTGCAATGCGGCGAAAGTGCCGGTGGTCAAAATCCCGGATGGAGGATCAGCTGCGGTGCTGTATTGCGCATAAACGTTAAAAGTAGAGGTGATGTCGTACATCAGTGCTGCCCGCCAGGTCACAGCGGTCCAGCGGCGGCCGAAAGCGGCGGGGTTGGTGGCGGTTGGCGCTACAAAGGAGGTACGTAAATTTTTCGAATCCAGACGGATATCGTCTACCCGTACACCAGTAATCAAGTTTAGATCGGGCACCAGGGTCAGCCGGTTTTCAGCATAGCCGGCTACGGTATAGAGCTCGTTGCGAGCGTTGGACACAGGTCCGGTGGCCAAAGGGTTATCGTAGTAAGTGCCGGTGCTGAAATTATACGGATTGACAACGCTGACAGTGCCTGTGGAGCTTTCCATGCTCGGTGCGCGAGTCTGTTTGTTGTAGGCAATATCGACGCCGGCCGAGACTTTGGAGGGCAGACTGAACCAGTTGCTGCTGTGTACGATTTCGAAACGGTTGCCAACCAACGCCTGATCGTGATTTACCGCAAACGATTTATTACGGGTAATCAGAGTATTGGTGCTGTTCCAGTCGTAACCTTCCACGTTTAGGTATTGGCGATCGGCTTTATAGTAATAAAAGGTGTTTTTGAATTGAGTGTTATCGGACAGTTGATAGTCGACAATATCGCGTAACCAAAACACCTGCTGATCGAATACCGAACCACTGGCGTTATAGTTTTTAAAACGGGTGCCGGGGTCTATTTGCCCTTCGTTAGGGCCTAAACCCTCGGTGCCCCAAGGGACGATTCTACCGTTGACCACCGGATTCAGCACCGGCGTGCCCCAGTAAGAATCGCGGTCTTCCATCTGATGCTCGAAGGCGATGGTGTGCGACAGTTTGGACGTAATGTCACTTAACAAGGAAAACGACATCACGCCGGAATCAGCTTCCGTGTTGTCGATATAGCCCTCGGAACCCAAATAGCTGATGTCGGCTTGCAGCCAGTTGTCCGTGTTGCCGAGCTGGCCATTAAAACCGTAGGAAGCCCGGCGGTTTAAGTATTCGCCGAGCGAGACCAAGCCGTGGTGTTCATCCGGGCCGCGATGGGCGATTTTACTGACATAGTTGACCGAGCCGCCTACCGCGCCTTGGCCATATAAAAATGTGGACGGTCCGCCCAATACCTCAACCCTGTCTGTGATCCAGCTGTCTATGGGGCGTGCGGCAACGACATCGTATTGCACGGTAATGCCGTTAAACAGCTGTGTGATCTGTGCGCCGGTAAAGCCGCGCATTGACACAGAGCCGGCTGAGCCGGGTTGCGACGATACGAGTATGCCTGGGGCTTTTTCCAAGGCTTCCTGGGTGGTCTGCGCGCCGCGTTTCTCAAAAGTAGCCCGGTCAATGATGGTGATTGAAGCCGGTGTCTCACGAGGTGTCAGGCCCAAGCGGCTGCCGGTGGCGGCTTCGGTATCCAACTGCGGTTTTTGGTTAGGCGGATTTAGCGGGGCCGAGCCTGCTACGGTTACGGTATCCAGGGTAGTGGCTGAGTCGCTGGTTTGTGTTTGGTTAGCGGTTTTGGTGGTTTTATTTTTGGCTGTTGTTTCGCTAGTTGCTTGATCTTCGGTTGAGGATGGTTCGGCGGCGTAAGTGACGCCGTGCAGAGTAAAAAGCAATGCCGCAACGCCGGCTAGTTGGCCTGTATGGGCAACTGGAAAATCCTGTAACTTAGTTTTTTTCATTGTTTATTGTCAGGTATTTAGAAGTTTGGAAGGCTTTTACGATCCGTGATACGTAGATGCGATTGAGCGCGCCCTGGAAGCAGCAAATAGCGTGCCGGATCAGAAAGTACCGGATCGGCAGGGGTGGCGGGGGGAGATCGTTAGTCTTTTAATTAAACTGTGTTTTTAAATAGGATGGATTGCGGTATATCGCTTAATTGCTGAATTGGGCGATTATCGGGACAGGCTGTCTGATGAGACTTAGCTGTTATTGGCTTTAAAGTCTGTTGGTCGGCAATGCTAAAATACCGCTTAGGTCGGCGTTGTGGTAAAACGCCAATATCGAAAATTTAGCTAAAAAGTGGATTCAAGCATGTCGGGATTTTTTGCCAAACAACATAGCGTCGCGCAGCCCGGCTATTGCCGTTGGTTGGTGCCGCCGGCGGCCTTGTCAGTGCATTTATGCATAGGGCAAGCCTACGCATTTAGCGTGTTTAACGATCCATTATCACGCGTGATAGGCATCGGCAGTGCCGCGCCTGATGATTGGAAGCTGACTACCCTGGGCTGGATCTTTAGTTTGGCGATTGTGTTTTTAGGCTTGTCGGCGGCATTCGGCGGTAAATGGCTGGAAAAAGTCGGGCCAAGGTTAACGATGTTCGTCGCGGCCTGTTGTTTTGGTGGTGGTTTCTTGATTTCGGCGCTGGGTGTACAGCTGCATGAAATCTGGCTGATTTATCTAGGTTACGGGGTGATTGGCGGTATCGGTTTAGGGTTGGGTTATGTATCGCCGGTATCGACTCTGATCAAGTGGTTTCCCGACCGGCGCGGCATGGCGACCGGCATGGCCATCATGGGTTTCGGCGGCGGGGCAATGATAGGCGCGCCCTTGTCGGTGTTGCTGATGGACCATTTCAAATCTGCCGAATCGGTTGGCGTGGTGCAAACTTTTCTGGTGATGGGCGGACTGTATTTTTGTTCGATGATGATAGGCGCGTTGACCATCCGCATACCGCCGCCTGATTGGCAACCGGCCGGCTGGACGCCGCCGGTGGTGCAAAACAAGATGATCACCGACAAGCATGTGCATATCGATCAGGCCTTGAAAACCCCGCAATTCTATTTATTGTGGCTGGTGTTGTGTCTGAACGTCACAGCCGGCATCGGCGTTTTGGGGCAAGCCTCGGTGATGATACAAGAAATGTTCAAAGGCTTGGTAACGCCGGCTTCCGCAGCCGGTTTCGTCGGTTTGCTGAGTCTGTTTAATATGGGTGGGCGGTTTTTCTGGTCCTCGGCTTCGGATTTTCTCGGACGCAAAAACACTTATTTTATTTTCTTCGTGGTTGGTGCAGGGCTGTACGCCACCATTCCCAGCATGGGCATGGCCGGCAATATGGCGCTATTCGTGTTGCTGTACGCCTTGATCATGAGTATGTATGGCGGCGGTTTTTCGACCATTCCGGCGTATCTGGCGGATATTTTCGGCACGCGTTTCGTCGGCGGTATTCACGGTCGCTTATTGACGGCCTGGTCTACCGCCGGGGTGTTGGGACCGGTGTTGGTCAATTACATCCGCGAATATCAAATAGGTCAGGGCGTGGCTAAAGCCGATGCGTACAACGTGACCATGTACATCATGGCCGGACTGTTGGTCGTGGGCTTTATCGCCAATCTGTCGATCCGGCCGGTTCACGAGAAACATCACATGAAACATGGCGACTTCGACGAGCTGGACGGTATTTATCCGGCCGATGAAGCCGAACACTGATGGGCAGGAGACCTACGATGAAGCAAATCCAAGCGACTAAATCTTCCCAGCCGATCTTGCTGGTGTTGTTCTGGCTATATGTGTTGATTCCGTTGAGCTGGGGGGTGTGGTCGACGATAAAAAAAGCCCTGGCATTATTCGGTTGATACTGTTGTTCGCTCACGTTGGCGCTACTGTGTCAAGCATGCCGATAAACTCAAACGATGCTCGCTTATTCCTGGTGTAGATGTCCATAAACGAAGTAAACCGAGGCTGATGATTCTGTCAGGTTGTGCGGTCTGAGCCGCATGTGCCGGACTTAGCGTGGAATATTTTAGGCAAAACTTGTCGCGGATGAGAGTATTATCATGGCATCGGGCATATTTGCCGGACCTACGACTTGATTATAAGAATAGTTAGACGCTACTGGAGGACATATGGCTTCACTTGATATGCAAGGGGCTTACGATTTGAGCAATGCCAAAATCAACGAACTAATCACGGAAAGCGCCGAGGGCAATTATGCCTTGGGCATCATCAATCAAAAAACCAATAAATTCGTGGTCAAATACGTCGGCCGTTCGGAAACCGATCTAAATGCCCGGCTGAAGCAACATGTTGGCAGGTATCCTAAATTTAAGTTTAGCTATGCCGCATCGCCCAAGGCCGCATTCGAAAAAGTCTGCCAAAACTATCATGATTTTGGCGGATCGAAAAAACTGCTGAATCACGTCCACCCGACGCGGCCAGCCGATGTCGATTGGAAATGTCCTTGTTGCGATACCTTCGGTTAGGGGCTGTTGCCGTTTTATACAGGGAACCATAGGACGCGCAAGTCAAGGCGTGCGCCTTCAAAATTGTGTTTGAGCTTGTCGAGTCGCGTGGCCCTGAAATGCTGCAGCCTCGCAAACACATTTTCAACAAGGTGGCGATTGGGTAGAGGCGGCAATCCTGTCGCCGTTTGCCGAAGTGTTGGCTTATCTTTTGATTGAAAGCCCCCATTCATGCTGCAGAATAATTGAATTTCAGGGGGATGATTGCAAAATGGCAACAGCCCCTGATTTAGAAAAATTATCTCCACCTCATAGAAGTACTTTATTCATACTGGGAACGTCTGTAACCAGTATTCCACTGTCAAGAATTTCCGCGTTTAAAAACAAAGTTTCATACTGAAACGACAATAAACTAAAGCAGCCCGACGAAATCTTAAAGCAAATGCCCAGCCAAAAGGAGGGTAGGGTGAGGTGAGTTTGCGAACCGCATCAATCGCGAACGATGCGGTGTACATTGGTTACCGCATTCTATTAGCTGAGTGATTTCACGTCGTCAGTGCGTGAAATCACCTGTTTCTTTTGTGATACGCTCATAAACCAGATGATTTATAAGGTAATGTTGGCTGGCACCAAAATTGCGCTAACAAGAATAGGTTAGGTTGTCGATGTCTGTTCCTCGCGCGGAGTAAGCGATGTGATGCATGGACCCGAACCCACGATGCGCGACATTGAGAAAGCAGGCTGCTTGCATGAGATTCTTTTTATGTAGCGGCGCCTAGAGTCACTAGTTTTCGGAAGAATATGCCAGATGACGGCGTCAATTTTCGCGTTGGTTTTGTTTCAAAAACATTCATCATCCATAGGGCTATTATGAAAAGTGCAAAAAAGGTTTTCGCTTCCAAATTGATGCTTTCACTCTTGCTGGGAGCGCAGATATTATCGGTTGGAGTCAGTCACGCCGAGGGACGGCACGAAGATGCCAATCGCGACCCCAATCGCCGCTTGAACGGAACTTACGGTTTTGCTGCCACCGGTTACTTTGGTGCAAATTACGATACCACGACCAAACAAACCACCGGAGCCGTGGCCGAAAGGGTTGGCGTATATAGTTTTGATGGCAAGGGAAATTGCACCATACACAGTCTAGCCAATAAAGCCGGACTGGCTGCCGGCGTCCTCCAGGATACCGAGGATTGTACCTATCAAGTGAGTGCCGATGGAACCGGCCAACTCGATGCCACGCTGGGTGGAAAAACCTTTCTGACCTACTTTGTGCTGGTGAACAACGACAAGGAGTTTATGTTTACCCGCCGCGAAGGAACCAGTAATCCGGCTGATCAGGGTGGAGCATCCTTGATTTTTGCTATCGCCAAGAAGCAATAGGTTTGCATGGCGCATTGGCGAGGGTCAATGCGCCGTTCTGAAATAATCAGGTGTTATTTGCGGATTAAATGACACTGCAATCCGTGCTATGACGCGGAAAAAATATCCAAAAAGAATCCTGATTACTTACATGCTTCAGCGAAATCAAACGCAGGGTTCGCACCGCGTACCTTTGGGTTCATTCGCCACCATCGAAGGTATCAAATTGTCCGGCCATATCCGAGCCCCATTACGCAGGATAAACCCCCTCGTTTACGAAGCGATGGAACGACGAATATGGCCAATCGGCCGCCGAGGTCACCAGACCGTGTTTAACCGGATTGTAATGCAGGTAATCCAGATGTTTTGCGTAGTCGCGTTCGTCGCGTAATGCATGTTCCCAGAATCGACGTTGCCAGACACCGCGCCGCCGTTGCTGTTGTTTTGATGAAGATATTGATTGTTCAGGGCCGTTCGCCGCCAACCAATGTTGGGTGAAATATTTTTTGATAAAGCCCCAGCGTATGGAGTAATCGGCATCGCCAGGAGGCAATGCCAAAATCGCGTGGAGGTGATCCGGCAACACCACCAGGGCGTCAACCGTAAAAGGCCATTGTTGTTGGCAAGCGCGAATGGCCGAGCGCAGTAAATCTCGAGCCGCATCGTTTGCCAAAATCGGCGCCCGTCGTTCCGTTACCACGGTAAAAAAGTACGAACCTCCTGGTATATAACAGCGCCGATAATTCGCCATCGCAAACCCCGTTTGCAGAAATCCAGGTTGCGAATTGTGGACCGGTTTAAACCAATCGGCAATTCAAGGTAGGGTACGCACCGCGTACCGAAAGAGGGGCGTCCCAATGTTGGAAGCCAGAAGGTACGCGGTGCGTACCCTACGGGACTATGTGGGTAGTCGATTATCGGTTCTGAGAATAAAGCGATGAGCAAAATTTTCGATGTTTGGCGGATTGGTTTGAAAGCTAGAGTATGCGCGAGTATCATCAAGAACTCACCAGTCTCGAAAGCAACTGACCACATAGGTAAATATCATGAATTCCATCGTTCGTTACTTGGCATTAACCACTGCGATATTGGCATCTGTCGGCTCAAGCACTCCCGCAACTGCGGCGTTGGTTCAATATACCTATACCGGCAATACTTTTACCGACATATATCCGCCCGGATTTGGCGATATTGGTTTAAACATTAGCTTCATCGTTGAAGAGTCGCTGTTACCCAAAAACGGTCGGGCCGTTCTTGACGTTGATGACTATTCCAGTGGGAGAGTCCCGTTTACCTTCAGCTTTGGCCTTGGGCAATATTATAAAATCGACACGGCAGAATTTTACGCTAACCCCAATAATGCAGGGGTCGACCCGCATTTTCAGACTTATTTCGATAGGAGTGCTCGAATAGAGTTCGATACCGACGCCGAAGGGCATTTTAGTGGTAATTGGAGCGCGGTACTCAATAAGCATGAATATGGCAGGCCCGGTTTGTTGGGCGGCGTTTCGATAAGTTCGTCGGCGTACAGCTTTAGTTCAGTGGACTCGGCCGAATTTTACGGCGTTTCGGGGTCTGTGACCGGCAATCCTGGGACGTGGGTACGTCAGCTTGCGCCTGTGCCGTTACCCGTGAGTGGGTTTTTGTTCAGTTTTGCTATTGCTGGCTTAGGTCTTCGCAAATGTTTTAATCGCCAGTAACTTGATTGGTCGAAAATACCATTCACCTGCTTGTGTAGATTGTGCGCCCTCTTTGCTTGGGTAAATAGCAATAAAAAAGGCCGGGTACCCGGCCTTTTGTTTAGCGTGTTAGGTGTTTAACCCAACAACCCCTGCAACAACCCATTCAACTTATGCACAAATGCTGAAGGATCGTCCAACTGACCACCTTCACTCAAAATAGCCTGGTCGAACAAAATATGGCTGATGTCCGCAAACCGTGCATCGTCTTGCTCGCTTTTTAGGGCTTGGACGATGGCGTGGTCCGGGTTAATTTCGAAGATCGGTTTGCTGCCGCCCATGCCCATCATGTTCATCGATTGGCCGGCTTCTTTCATGATGCGTTCCATGTTCAAGCTCATGTCGTAAGCGCCGGTGACTAAGCAGGCAGGCGAGTCGGTTAGACGGTGGCTGACTTTTACTTCGCTGACCTTGTCTTTCAACACATCCTGAATTTGTTTCAGCACCGATTCGAAATCCTTGTTGATTTCTTCCTGGTGCTGTTTCTCTTCTTCGGTATCGAATT
The DNA here is from genome assembly GCF_014850955.1 of Methylomonas albis. Taxonomy (NCBI): domain Bacteria; kingdom Pseudomonadati; phylum Pseudomonadota; class Gammaproteobacteria; order Methylococcales; family Methylococcaceae; genus Methylomonas; species Methylomonas albis. The sequence goes on along the minus strand of NZ_JACXSS010000001.1, from coordinate 2,783,512 downwards.
TTTCCAGATCCAGCTCGCCCTTGGCAATGGATTGCAGATGTTTGTCTTCGAAGTCGGTCAAGCTGGACACCAGCCATTCGTCGATGCGGTCAGACAGCAGCAACACTTCGATACCTTTCTTGCGGAAGATTTCCAGGTGCGGGCTGTTTTTGGCAGCGGCGAAGCTGTCGGCGGTGACGTAGTAGATTTTCTCTTGGCCTTCCTTCATCCGGCTGACATAGTCGGCCAAGGAAACGTTTTGAGTTTTGTCGTCGGTATGGGTGGAGGCGAAGCGCAATAGCTTGGCCACGCGGTCTTTGTTTTTGTGGTCTTCGATCGGGCCTTCTTTGATGACGTTGCCGAATTGCTCCCAGAATTTTTGGTATTTTTCGGCGTCGTTTTCGGCCAGATCTTCCAGCATACCCAAGACTTTTTTCACCGCGCCGGTTTTAATCGCGCTGATTTGCTTGCTTTGTTGCAAGATCTCACGTGAGACGTTCAGCGGCAAGCTGTCGGCGTCGATTACACCGCGCACGAAGCGCAGGAAGCGCGGCATCAGCTGCTCCGCGTCGTCGGTGATGAAGACTTTTTTGATGTACAACTTCACGCCGTGTTTGGCGTCGCGGTCCCACATGTCAAACGGAGCGCGGCTGGGTACGTACAGCAGCAGGCTGTATTCGTTGGTGCCTTCCACCCGGCTATGCACGTGGGTTAACGGGGCTTGGAAATCGTGCGAGACGTGTTTGTAAAACTCGGCGTATTCTTCTTCGGAAATGGAGTCTTTGGATTGGGTCCATAAGGCCGAGGCGCTGTTGACGGTTTCGTCCTCGACGCGGGCTGGCGCGGTTTCGTTGCCTTCTTCGTCTTTCTCGGCCGGGATTTCCTTGCTCATGATAATCGGCAGGGAAATATGGTCGGAGAATTTTTTGATGATGGAACGCAGTTTCCAGCTGTTTAAAAATTCTTCTTCACCGTCTTTTAGGTGCAAGACGATTTCAGTACCGCGGGCGGCTTTATCGACCGATTCGATAGTGTAATCGCCTTCGCCGGCCGATTCCCAGCGCACCGCTTCGGAAACCGGCGCGCCGGCTTTGCGGGTGGTCAGCGTCACTTTGTCGGCGACGATGAACGCGGAGTAAAAACCGACGCCGAATTGGCCGATCAGTTCGCTATCCTTGGCTTGGTCGCCGGTCAGGCGTTCGAAGAATTGTTTGGTGCCGGACTTGGCGATGGTGCCGATATGGTCTTGTACTTCGGCGCGGGTCATGCCGATGCCGTTATCGCTGATGGTGATGGTCTTTTTGGCTTCGTCGAAATCGACGCGGATTTTCAATTCGCTGTCGCCTTCGTACAAGCTGTCGTTGGCCAAGGCTTCGAACCGCAATTTGTCGGCGGCGTCGGAACCGTTGGAGATCAACTCGCGCAAAAAGATTTCCTTATTGCTGTACAAGGAGTGAATCATCAAGTGCAGCAAATGCTTGACTTCGGTTTGAAAACCTAGGGTTTGTTTGTTTGCCTCAACAGTCATGTCTATACTCATTTGGTTGTAAAGTGGACTCGGGCGAGTTGGGGATGGTAATTTTGTTTTTCAAGTCTGTCTGAGCTATGGATTTTTTCGGAGTGGATTTTTTGTTGGTTTTAATGGCATTCTTCAGCGCATGAGCTTCAGTTTAAACGGTAAAAATATCCTGATTGTCGAGGACAATCCTGTGTTCCGCAAAGCCATGCGGGATATGCTGTATAGCTTGCAAGCCGTCACCGTGGTCGAAGCGGATAACGGTATTGCCGCGATCAATGCCATGAGCAAAAGCAGTTTCGATATTGTGTTGTGCGATTACAACCTGGGTGTGGGTAAGAACGGCCAACAGGTGTTGGAGGAAGCTAGGCACCGGACCTTAATCGACTATCGCTGCGTGTTTATTTTGATCAGTGCCGAGCAGACCACCAGCGCGGTGTTGGGCGTCATGGACAGCAAGCCGGATGAGTATTTGACCAAGCCCTTCAATGCGCAGCAGTTGATGAGTCGCTTAACCCGCAATTTTGCCCGCAAGGACTTTATGGCCAGTATCGATAAGGCGCTTGCCGGCGGGGATTCGTCTAAAGCGATTCAGTTATGTGATGCCTTGTTATTGTCTGAGGACAAGAAAATGCATCTGCATTTGCAAAAAATTCGCGCCGAACTAGCGATTTCGGTGGGCGATTTCGAAAAAGCCAGACAAATCTACCATGAGGTGTTGTTGCATCGTGAGTTACCCTGGGCGCGCTTAGGTTTGGGCGTGGTGGACTTTCAAAACAATAATATCGAGCAAGCCATTGCCGGTTTTCAAAGCCTGGTGGCTGACAATCCGATGTTGATGGAGAGTTACGATTGGCTGGGTAAGGCCTACGAAGCCTTGGATCAGTATCACGATGTGGAGAACGTGTTGCAGCAGGCCTTGCAATTGTCCCCGCAATCGATACTCAGGCAAAAGAAATTAGCGGAAACCGCCGATAAAAACGGCAATCTGGAAACCGCCGAAAAAGCCTATAAATCGGTGGTAAAACTGGGTAAACATTCCGTGCACCGCTCTTGCAGCGATTTTTCCGGATTGGCAAAACTGTACGCAAAAACCAATGCCGCCGACGAAGCCTTAAAAACCCTGGAAGAAATGCGTAAGGAATATGCCAATATCCCCGAGGCAGAGTTGCGTGCTTCGACAGTGGAGGCGGAGGTATACAAAACTCTGGGCAATGAAGAATTGTCGCAGAAGGCTTTGCAAAATGCCTTGGATATATGCGGTCGCCTTGGCAATAAAGCGCCCAGGGACTTACAGTTGGAAGTGGTAAAAACCTGTTTCTTGAGCGATGAGCACGATAAAGCCGAAGAAATACTTTACGATCTGATTCATGCGCATATCGACGACGATCAGTTTTTGAACGATTTGCGCCGGATGCAAAGCGGCATCGGCATGGATAATCACTCGGAAATCCTGATTCAGAAAACCAAACAGGCATTGATCGCCATTAATAATAAAGGTGTAGCTCTCTATAAACAGGGCAAATTCACGGAGGCCCTGGAGTTGTTCGAACAAGCTATACTGACCATGCCGGATAATAAAACCATCATCGTCAATATGCTGAAGATCATGATTCATGATTTGAAAGTCAATGAATTTTATGAAGAAAAAAATCAACGCATCAAAGCGTTATTCAATAAAGCCAAGCAAATTGGCGTCGATCAACATAAGCTCAGGATATTACAACTGGAGTATGTGAAATTGAGAAAGTCTCAAGCGGTTAAAGCCTAAAACTATGCCGACTAACCCAAGCAGCAACGGTTTGTTTCCTACCATCCTCGCATCTACGGTTCACGATATTAAGAACTCCTTGGGTACCTTGTTGGAGTTGGTTCGGCAAGCGGCGGCCAGGCAAAATGGTCAATCAGCGGAATTGGGTCAGCTGGAGTTTGAGGCCGCCCGCATTAATCACAGCTTAATGCAATTGCTGGTGATGTATAAGATCGATTCGCAAAAATTTAGCTTGGATATTGAAGAATGCGCGGTGATCGATATCGTCAATGAAGCGATACATCAGCAGGCGCGTTTGTGTGGATTGCACAATATCGATTTGCAAGTGGATTGCGGCGATGACTTAGTATGCTTTTGCGATAATCCCATTATTAGTAATGCCTTGGCGGCGGTGTTGAATAATGCGTTGCGCTACACGCGAAAAGCGGTGCTGATTGCTGTGGCCGAAGAAGACGGCTACTTGTTTATTACCATTGAAGACGATGGTGAAGGTTACCCACCACATTTTTTAGCCGCAGACTTACAAGATACGACCGAATTAGATTGGGTGTCCGGGAATACCGGCTTGGGTTTATATTTTGTATCACTGATGGCCGGCCTGCACAAAAACGCCGGGAAAAGCGGATTTGTGCGGATTGACAACGAAAGTCGTTTGGGAGGTGCGCGGTTCACATTGTTTTTGCCGTAAGGTTTGCAGAATCACTAGACACTGAACGATAGTACTAAGGTACAATGGCCCCGATAAAATTAGCGTTTTTCGTCGGGCAGACGGTTAGAATAATTAAAAAAATCTTTAAATATGAGCATTTTAGTAACCGGTGGGGCAGGATTTATCGGCAGCAATTTTGTGTTGGATTGGCTGGCGCAAAGCGACGAACTAGTCGTCAATCTGGATAAATTGACTTACGCGGGTAATTTACAGAACTTGGCTTCACTGCACGGCGATGCGAGACATGTGTTTGTCCACGGCGATATTGCCGATTACGATTTGTTATTGAGTTTGTTGCAAAAACACCAGATTCGGGCCGTAATCAATTTTGCCGCGGAATCGCATGTCGATCGCTCCATCCATGGGCCGGAAGATTTTATTCAAACCAATATCGTCGGCAGTTTCCGTTTGTTGGAAGCGGTGCGCCAATATTGGAATATTCTTGATGGTTCCGCGCGACAAGATTTTCGTTTGCTGCATGTTTCCACCGATGAAGTCTATGGTTCTTTAGAAAAGAGCGACGCGCCGTTCGCCGAAACCAAGCAGTATCAACCCAATAGTCCTTATTCCGCCAGTAAAGCGGCCAGTGACCATTTGGTGCGTGCTTATCACCATACTTATGGTTTGCCGGTGCTGACCACTAATTGCTCCAATAACTACGGTCCTTATCATTTTCCGGAAAAACTAATCCCGCTGTGCATTCAAAATGCCTTGTCCGGTAAAGCTTTGCCAATTTACGGCGACGGTCAACAAATACGCGACTGGTTGTATGTGCAGGATCACTGCAGCGCCATTCGTCAGGTACTGGCGTTGGGCAAAGTCGGGGAAGTCTATAACGTCGGTGGCTGGAACGAAAAAGCCAATCTGGACGTAGTCAATACGCTGTGTAGCATTCTCGACGAATTGCAGCCGCGCACCGATGGCAAGTCCTACGCCGAACAACTTACCTACGTTACCGATAGGCCTGGACATGACAGACGTTATGCTATCGACGCCGGCAAGCTGGAGCGGGAGCTTGGATGGAAACCGGCGGAAACCTTCGAAACCGGTATTCGTAAAACCGTGCAGTGGTATTTGGATAACCAAGCCTGGGTAGGTAATGTGCTGTCCGGCGATTACCAGTCCTGGCTGGATAAAAACTATGCTGAGCGTACGGCATGATCAATGCGTCCGGTGGTTATTTGCCGGGCTCAGTGGCGGGGCTTGAATGAAGGTTTTGCTGTTCGGTAAAAATGGTCAGCTTGGCTGGGAATTGCAACGGAGCTTGGCGCCCTTAGGCGACTTGCTTGCGCTTGATCGATACGATCAGCATTATTGCGGCGATTTAAGTAATCCACGCGGGGTTGCAGAGACGGTCCGTGCGCTGCGTCCCGACGTCATCGTCAATGCCGCTGCCTACACCGCAGTGGATAAGGCCGAGTCGGAGAACGAAGCGGCGCATATCATCAATGCAGTAGCGCCGGGCACTTTAGCCGAAGAAGCCAAGCGTTGCGGTGCTTGGTTGGTGCATTATTCCACCGATTACGTGTTCGACGGCAGTGGCGATAAACCGTGGCAGGAAGATGATCAAGTTAGTCCGTTGAATGTCTACGGGCAAACCAAGCTGGCTGGCGAACAAGCCATTCAAGCTAGCGATTGCCGGCATTTAATTTTTCGAACCAGCTGGGTTTATGCAGCAAGGGGTAACAACTTTGCCAAGACTATGCTACGCCTCGCTCAAGAGCGCCAACAGCTTTCTGTGATAAACGATCAAATCGGCACGCCAACCGGAGCGGAGTTACTGGCGGATGTCAGTGCCCATGCCATTTGCCGTGCACTGAAAACGCCGGAGGTAGCCGGCCTTTATCATTTGACCGCCGCTGGAGAAACCAGTTGGTACGACTATGCGCATCTGGTGTTTGACTATGCTCGTACAGCCGGATTGGAACTGAAAACCGATAAACAATCGGTCTCGGCAATTCCCACTAGCGCTTACCAAACCCCAGCAAAGCGACCATTAAACTCCCGATTGAATACCGAGAAATTAAAAACCGTGTTTGATTTGCAGCTGCCGGCTTGGCAACTGGGCGTTGAGCGGATGTTGTCTGAATTGTATAGCAAATAGTCATGCGCTTAACAGACGAACAAGTTCAAATCATACGCAGCACCGCTTATAGATTTTTAGGTGATAAGGCGAGGGTTTGTCTGTTTGGCTCACGTGTTAAAGATAATGGCAAAGGCGGGGATATTGATCTTTGTTTTGAAACGGATCAGGTCCTAGTAAACCGAGCAGAGGTGATTTGTCGGATATATGCCGCTTTGGTATTGGCCTTTGGCGACCGTAAAATTGACATAGTCGTTAAGGATGCCGACACGCCGCCAGTACGGATTTTCCAGATTGCAGAGCGCACCGGGGTTTATCTTTGAGCGTTATTTATTTGACAGAATATGCGCAAGACGCCGTGTTGGCATTGGCAGTTGCTAGCAAGGAAGCAGGACACTTAAGGTATACGCAAAGCACTTTGTTTACAGAAGCCATTGACATGGCCTGGGTAAAGGCCTTGGACGAAAATGAAGAACGGGCTGAAAAAGTCGATGCGTTTGTTGGTCGTTTTGGGCGATTACAAGATTTTATTGGTGAGAAACTAATCCCACGCTTCGCTGCATTGTTGGGCGAAAAGCCAAAATCGTTGCTGGATGTCTTGGTGTTTGCTGAGAAAATGGGTTGGTTGACGGGGGCCGAGGATTTTATAGCGGCTAGAAAGCTTCGGAATTTGTTGGTTCATGAATAAATGGACGATGAAAAATTATTTTTGCAATCGCTGTTGTCCGCCAATGTGGCTACCGATGTATTACTGGCCGTGGTAAAAACAATGGAAAACGAAGCCATGCGCTTGTCGTTGCCACCGATAACGGTCTAAACAGGCTTTGTTCACACTTATATGATGAATATGAATCAGCGTAAAGGCATAATTCTGGCCGGAGGCTCCGGTACTCGGCTCTATCCGGTTACAAAGGCAGTTTCCAAACAATTGCTGCCGATTTACGACAAGCCGATGATTTATTATCCGCTCAGCACCTTAATGCTGGCCGGGATTCGCGATATTTTGATCATTTCCACGCCGCAAGATACGCCTTTGTTTCAGCATTTGCTGGGTAACGGTAGCGATTGGGGTATTGATCTGCAATATGCCGTGCAAGCAAGTCCCGACGGACTGGCGCAAGCATTTGTCATCGGCAAAGATTTTGTCGGATCGCAACCCAGTGCGTTGGTATTGGGCGACAACATTTTTTACGGACACGATTTACACGTTCAGCTGGGACGAGCGACTGATCAATCCTCAGGTGCCACCGTTTTTGCCTATCATGTCAATGATCCGGAGCGTTACGGGGTCGTTAGCTTTGATGCTCAGGGTAGAGCAACTTCGCTAGAGGAAAAGCCCACGCAACCGAAAAGTAATTACGCAGTGACCGGTTTGTATTTTTACGATAATCAAGTCGTCGATATTGCTGCTAATTTAAAGCCGTCGCCGCGCGGTGAGTTGGAAATCACCGATGTCAATAAAGTGTATTTGGATAGGCAACAGCTCAGCGTCGAGATCATGGGGCGCGGCTATGCCTGGTTGGACACCGGCACTCATGCCAGTTTGATCGAAGCCAGTAATTTCATCGAAACCATCGAAACCCGTCAGGGATTGAAAATCGCTTGCCCGGAAGAAATAGCCTGGCGTAGGGGATGGATAAACGACGAACAAATCGAAAAACTAGCCAAACCATTGGCGAAAAATGGTTATGGGCAGTATCTTCTCGCGTTACTCAATAAACAAGTTTTTTAATTTATGCAGTTTGTTAATCCTACCGTCAAATGCCCTGTGAGCGTCATTAAGCCAGATTTGAGGCCGATCCTAATTGGGGAAAGCATTAACATTTGGACAGAGCAATAAATCTTGACATGCTTGACAAACAACTCGTTGATGCAGTTTGTAAAATTATCTTGAAATACGTGGCGGCAACGCGAATTTATTGGTTCGGTTCGCGCGTTACCGGAGATGCAAAGCTCGAGAGCGACTATGATTTTGGATTCGATTCGGAAGATTCACCGAGTCCTGATGTTTTGGCTGCGATTCGTAAAGAAATAGAGCAATTGCCTACCTTGATCAAAATCGATGTTACTTGTCTCAATAAGGCTGATCGTCGTTTTGTAAATCGAGTTAGATCTTCCGGAAAAGTGGTTTATAGCGCAACCAAAGCCCTTAGAGTGGAAGACGGGTTGACGTATTTTCGGCGCGCACTGGAAAGATTTCAAGTTGTGATCAACGAGCGAGAACGCTGGATTAACGAGGGTAACGGCGACATAGTGTTGGATATTGCTGCCAAGCGTTTCGAATTTACCTACGAAATGGCATGGAAGGCGTTGAAGCGTTGGCTGGATTTTCAAGGCATGGATGCGCGCAGTCCCAGAGCTGTATTTAAAGAGGCATTCGCCTTGGGAGTGATCTCAGATGAAAAAACCTGGCTGGATATGATAGAAATGCGTAATTTGTCATCCCATGTTTATGACGAAAATGAAGTATCAGGGCTGCTTGATCAACTTGAACGTTTTAACAGTGCATTTACAGATTTGCTAAATAAGATTGACCGGCCAAACCTTGAGCAAGAGACTCGCGGTAATGCCGATATACCCCAAACCTTTGAACATTAAATTTCTTAATTAACCCATGCAAGCCACCCGTCTTTCCATCCCTGACGTTATTTTGTTCACGCCCAAGGTATTCGGCGACGAACGCGGTTTTTTCTTTGAAAGCTTCAATCAGCAGATATTTGAAGAACTGACCGGTTTGAAACGGAGTTTTGTTCAGGACAACCACTCGAAATCGCAAAAAGGCGTATTGCGCGGCTTGCATTACCAGCTGCCACCCAAGGCACAAGGCAAGTTGGTGCGAGTGGTGCAAGGCGAGGTATTTGATGTGGCTGTCGATATTCGTAAAAGCTCTGTCACTTTCGGTCAATGGGTAGGGGAGATACTCTCAGCGGAAAACAATAGGCAAATGTGGATACCGGAGGGGTTTGCACATGGTTTTCTGACATTAACGGATACTGCGGAGTTTTTGTACAAAACCACAGACTATTATGCGCCGGAATACGAGCGCTGCATTATCTGGGATGATGCTGATTTGAACATTGCGTGGCCATTCGATGATTTGCCGCAGCTTTCAACTAAGGATTTGCTAGGCAAGGCTTTTAAGGATCTGGCAGCCTAATAGTTACCGTGTTTATTCCTGCCTAGCTGGAGAGCCGCCTTAGGGTGAATCCTTACCGCTTGGTTTGATTTTATTAAAAGAGGACATTATATGAATAAAAGAGAACGCTCAATGCTCGACCTTTTAAAGAAAGGCAAGCAGGAGTATGGATATGAGGGCATTAAAGCGGAGTTTGAAGCGGAAGGAACCAGGACGGACGAGTTATTGAGACTGATCGAGATTGTGCGTAAAGCCGATTTGAAAGTGGGATTGAAGATAGGTGGCTGCGAAGCGATGCGCGATTTGTTAGAAAGCAAATTAATTGGCGTGGACCATATTATCGCACCGATGATTGAAAGCACTTACGCCTTGTCCAAGTATATCGATGCCAAGAATAAGGTGTTCACCGAAGACGAGCAACAAGATACCGATTTTTTATTTAATATCGAAACCGAACAAGCGTTTCAGGTCGTGCAAAGCTTGGCTGAGCAAGCTCGGCACCATAACGGTGTCGATGGCATGGTATTTGGTCGTGTGGATTTTTCCCTGTCGCGAGGCTATTCGAGAGATGCCATTAACCAGCCGCAAGTGACGGAGTGTTGCATTGCCACTGCTAGGGAATGTAAAGAAAAAGGTTTGGACTTTGTGGTCGGTGGCGGTGTTTCCATTGACGCGTTGCCGGCATTGAAAGAAATTAATCAGGTTCACCTTACACGATTTGAAACTCGAAAAGTCATATTTTCCGGTCATTCGCTAGACAAGCCGGATATTGAAAAAGGTTTGTTGAACGCAGTGCACTTTGAATTACTTTGGTTACAGAATAAACGCGATTATTACGACATTATTGCCAAGGAAGATTTGTCTCGAATAGCTATGCTTGAAGGACGTTGGAATGTATTAAGAGATAGCAATTAATTCGGTCGTCGCGCAATGCAGAAAATATTGATTTTTGGCGGTTCCGGTACGATAGGCGCGCACATTTGCCAATTGTTCGAAAAAAAAGGGTGGAAAGTCACTATTGCATCCAGAACACAAAGCTCACATCAGAATCATATTTTATTTGATCCCTTGGGTGAGAATCTGGCGCTATCTTCGCTCAAATCTACGGGGCCGTTCAATGCTGTATGTTGGGCTCAGGGTATGAACTGCAACGATAATATTTATAATGTTGATACTGACAATAACGTTGAGTTATACAAAGCTAACTGCCTATTTATTGTGAAATCGCTAAATATTTTGTTAAATGAAAAGTTATTAGCCAAAAATGCACGTTTATCAGTGATTAGCTCTATATGGCAAAATATTGCGAGGCAAGACAAATTATCATATTGCATGACTAAAGCCGCCCTGCAAGGACTTGTGCTTTCAGCGGCAACCGATCTGGCCGAAGATGGATACCTGATTAACGCGGTGTTACCGGGCGCATTAGATACACCGATGACTCATCTAAATCTTAAACCGGAACAGTTAAAAAAAATAACAGACGCTACGAAGTTTAAACGATTGGCGGCTTTGGATGATGTAGCCAATTTGGTTTATTTTCTCTGTTCAGCAGAAAATACCGGAATTACAGGTCAATTTATTAATGCAGATTTAGGGTTTAGTCATGTCCGTATCGTTTGATATTCAATCGAGTATTGCAGATTATCGGGTGGTAATAGAAAACGGTGCTTTTGCCGAAGTACAGCAGCAAGATGAGAATAGCGCCGTGTTATGCGATAACTTTTTTGAAACGGCTTTTTCCGGAAACTCCAGGGTTATTGCCGTACCGGCGAATGAAGAAACCAAAAGTTTGAAATGCGTTCCCGATATAATCATAAAAATGCGGGACTTAGCCTTAACAAGGCAATCCAAGTTAACGGCTGTCGGTGGTGGTAGTCTGCAGGATATAGCTACCTTTTGTGCGTCGATTTATATGCGTGGTATCAAATGGGATTATGTTCCAACCACTCTATTAGGTATGGTGGATTCGTGTATCGGTGGTAAGTCATCTATAAACGTTGGGTATTATAAAAACTTGGTTGGAAACTTTCACCCACCACAGACCGTTATAATTGATCCGAATTTAGTAAAAACCCTCAACGCAGAACAAAAAATCGCTGGATTATGCGAGGCCGTGAAAATTTGCTATGCCAGAGGGAGTTTGAGTTTCTCTGAATATATGCAGTTAAATCCGCAAGTAGATATGGATGTAGCGTGTTATGCGGATATAATTGCATTGAGTCTAAGAGCCAAGAAATGGTTTATCGAGGTTGATGAATTCGATAAAGCCGAGCGTTTGCTGTTGAATTATGGTCACACTTTTGGGCATGCCTTGGAAGGTGCTTCAAATTTTGAAGTAAGTCATGGCATAGCAGTTGGTTTAGGCATGTTGATTGCCATTAATTATGCCCAAGTGAGCGGTGGTATTAAGCAAGTTCCTGCGGATACTCAACAGTTGAAAGATTATGTCGTGGGTTTGTTGGATCAAATTCCAACTCTGAAAGAAATTATCCAGCGCATTGATGTGGAAAAAGTATTTGAGTGTTTTATATCGGATAAAAAGCATTCCGCCAGTCATTTTATTATTATCAGTGTGAATGATTCCGGAGCATTAGAACGATTATTTATCGATAAAACCCAGGCAAATATAGTCAATTTGAAGTCTGCAATTAGTTCAGTCATTAGTCAGAGCTACAAATAATGCCTTTTAATTTCGAAAAAGCGTTTGGCGCTGATTATCGATTTATATTAGATTGCCTATTTAGTAAACAGAGTCATATCGCTGTGACCGGCGCCAGTGGCTGGTTAGGTCGGGCAGCCCTGGAATTGTTTTCGGCTTTGTACGGCGATGAATTTAACGGTCGAGTATCGGCATACGGATCTCGTGAGCAGCAGATAATACTGGATGATGGTCGTACAGTATCCGTTAGACCTCTGACGGAAATCATCCATCGGCATACACAACACGATATCTATTTGTTTCACTTTGCGTTTTTAACCAAGGATAAGGTTGGCGGATATACAGACGATGAGTATATCCGCTTGAACAATGACATTCGGAGCTTGGTGATGCAGGTCTTGAAGCAGTCGCAGGTAAAGGCCGTGCTGTTGTCTTCGTCCGGAGCGGTTTACGATTATTTAAACGATAGCAATAGAGACAAGTCTGCAAATCTATACGGCAGATTAAAATATGAAGACGAGTTGCTCATTGAAGAGATATGCAATAAATACGATATAAAACTGCTTATTCCAAGGATATTTAATTTAAGCGGGCCGTACATTAATAAGCTAAGTGCTTATGCCCTATCCTCGATTATCACGAATGTCGTTGCCGGGGAAAATGTGGTAATTCGGGCAAATAAATTCGTGTTTCGTTCTTACATTTATATTCTGGATTTGTTGCTGCTCTGTATTCGTATGATGTTCTCGGAACGTTTCGAAAAAATCGTCCGTTTCGATACCGTGGGTGATGAGACGGTGGAAGTTGGCGAGTTAGCTGTAAAGGTTTGCAAGTTACTTGATGTTGCCGATCTAACAATTGAACGTCCGAATATAATAGGTGACGAAGCTGATAGCTATTTGGGAAACGAGCAGCCTATTAAAGAGATTATAAAAGGGTTCGAATTTCCCGTAACAGGTCTGGATCGGCAGATTTTGGAAACTGCCGAGTATATCCGTAATTTGAGCAAATGTAGTGGATAGATGATTATGTCTATAACCAAGAGGAAATATTAATGAAGTTGGTTATTCTGGCGGGTGGATTGGGTACTCGTATTAATGAAGAAACCTCGGTGAAGCCTAAGCCGATGATAGAAATAGGTGGCAGGCCTATTTTGTGGCACATAATGAAGTTATATTCTCATTATGGGATTAACGAGTTTATAATATGCTTGGGTTATAAAGGCTATATTATTAAGGAGTATTTTGCCAACTATTTTTTGCACATGTCGGATGTAACCTTCGATATGGAGCATAACGAGATGCAGGTGCATCAAAAATATGCAGAGCCATGGAAAGTCACTTTAGTAGACACAGGTGAATTAACCATGACCGGTGGCCGGTTAAAAAGAGTTCGTGATTATGTCGGCGACGAAACATTCTGTTTTACTTACGGAGATGGAGTCGGCGATGTCGACATTAATGCGCTGATCGATTTTCATCATTCCCACAATAACGCCGCAACAGTGACCGCCGTGCAACCGCCCGGGCGGTTTGGCGCCTTGGAATTGATGGGTAGCCGCATCAAAAGTTTTCAGGAGAAACCGCAGGGCGACGGCGCCTGGATCAACGGCGGTTTTTTTGTGTTGTCGCCGGCAGTGTTCGATTTAATCGATAGCGACGAAACGCTATGGGAGAAAGAACCGATGGAGCGTCTGGCGAACAGCAATCAGCTGCACGCTTATTTCCACAAAGGCTTCTGGCAACCCATGGACACATTAAGAGATAAACAGCATTTGGAACAGCTTTGGCAACAGCAAAAAGCACCGTGGAAGATATGGTAGAACATAGCGATTTTTGGCGAGGCAAACGGGTTTTTATAACCGGACATACCGGATTTAAAGGCGGTTGGTTGGCGTTATACCTGCATCGGCTCGGTGCGGAGATCAAAGGATATGCGTTACCAGCGCCGACCACGCCAAGTTTATTCCAAGTGGCCGATGTTGCTTCGGTACTACAGCACGTTGAAGGCGACATTCGCGATTTAACCTGCGTGATGACGGAAATGCAAATTTTTCAACCTGAGTTTGTGTTTCATTTGGCCGCGCAACCGCTTGTGCGTTATTCCTACCAACAGCCAGTAGAAACCTACGCCACCAATGTGATGGGTACGGTTAATTTACTGGAGGCGGTCAGGCACACCTCGTCTGTAAAGTCAGTAGTGATAGTCACCAGCGACAAATGCTATGAAAACAAGGAATGGTTGTGGGGTTACCGTGAAAACGAGCCGATGGGTGGCTTCGATCCTTACAGCAATAGCAAAGGCTGTTCGGAGCTGGTGACTGCCAGCTATCGCAATTCCTTTTTCCCCAGCGAACGCTACGCTGAGCACGGTGTGGCGGTGGCTTCGGTGCGTGCCGGAAATGTGATCGGCGGCGGAGATTGGGCTCAAGATCGCTTAATTCCGGACATCATGAAAGCGTTCATGGTGGGGGAGGCTGTGACGGTTCGTAACCCGACAGCGATTAGGCCTTGGCAGCACGTACTGGAGCCGGTGACCGGCTATGTCCTGTTAGCCGAACAACTGTATAAAAAAGGTAGTCGATACGCTGAGGGTTGGAATTTTGGGCCCAGCGAAGCAGATGCTCAACCAGTATCGTGGATATTGGAAAAGCTTGCGGATTTATGGGGCAATGGCGCAAGCTGGCAAATCGACGGTAGTGAGCAACCGCATGAAGCTCACTATTTAAAGCTTGATTGCTCCAAAGCCAAGACTCTTTTGGGTTGGGGGCCGCGTTGGACTCTGGCCCAAGCATTGGCGATGATTGTCGACTGGAACCTGGCCTACCAACAAGGCAAGGATATGCGGCAAGTCTGCGCAGAGCAGTTAGAGCAGTTTTTAGCATCCGAACAACATTAATTTTTTATTTGATATAAAGAAAATACAGTGACAGAAAATACATTAAAAGCGCAGATTTTGGATTTGGTTGAACAATACGCCGCTGAACGTTATGCCGAAAAAGCTTTCGTTCCGGAACAATCCGTGGTCCCACCATCAGGTAAGGTTCTGGGTGCGAAAGAACTTAGCTACATGGTTGAAGCGTCGCTGGACGGTTGGTTGACTACCGGACGATTTAACGACCAGTTTGAAAAGCAATTGGCCGAGTTTATCGGCGTTAGCAGCGCGCTGACGGTCAATTCCGGCTCGTCTGCGAATCTGCTGGCTTTTGCTTGTTTGACATCGGAGAAACTGGGCGATCGGGCCTTACAAAAAGGCGACGAAGTTATTTCCGTGGCAGCCGGTTTTCCCACAACGGTTAACCCTATCTTGCTTTACGACCTGGTTCCGGTATTTGTCGATGTGGAAATTCCGACTTACAACATCGATCCAAGTAAAATCGAGGCTGCCATCACGCCTAAAACAAAAGCAATTATGATCGCCCACACTCTGGGCAATCCATTTGATCTGGATCAAGTTGTCCAAATAGCAAAAAGATACAATCTTTGGCTGATAGAAGACTGCTGCGATGCCTTAGGCACAACCTACAAGGGCCGCAATGTCGGCACTTTTGGGGATATTGGTACGCTTAGTTTCTACCCGGCTCACCACATTACAATGGGCGAGGGCGGTGCGGTATTTACCAGTAGTCGTCGCTTGAAAACTATCATCGAGTCGTTTCGGGATTGGGGCAGAGATTGTTATTGCGCTCCTGGCGTCGATAATACCTGTAAAAAGCGCTTTGGTTGGCAGTTAGGCGATTTGCCGGCTGGTTACGACCACAAATACACCTATTCGCACTTGGGGTATAACTTAAAGATTACCGATATGCAGGCTGCTTGCGGCTTAGCGCAGCTAGAGCGCGCGCCGGAGTTGATTGAAATCAGAAAACGTAATTTTAAATTCTTGAAACAACGCTTAGCCACTTGCGAGCAATATTTAATTCTGCCTGAAGCGACGCCCGGATCGGATCCCTCATGGTTCGGGTTTCCTATTACGCTAAAGGAGGATTCAGGCCATGAACGCGTGGAGTTGTTGAAATACCTGGATCAATACAAAATCGGCTCCCGTTTGCTGTTTGCTGGAAATTTAACCCGGCAACCGTATATGAAAGGTAGGCAATACAGAATTTCCGGCTCGCTGGATGTAACCGATAGAATTATGCGGCAAACCTTTTGGATTGGTATTTATCCGGCTTTAACCACCGAAATGTTGGAATTCGTCGCCGAAAAAATAGAAATCTTTTTTGGTATCCGTCAATAAGCTGGCAAACAAGTGATGCAAAATAAGACCATAAAATATAGCGATCTATTGGCCGATTGGTTAAAGGAAAGAGGATATACCCACTGCTTCTACGTGGCGGGCGGCAATATCATGCACATTTTGGCTAGCGTGAATCGTCATTTCAAATGCGTTAGCGTGGTTCATGAGGTGGCAGCCGGCATTGCAGCGGAATATTTCAATGAAATTAGCACCGATGGCAAAGCCTTTGCTCTGGTAACCGCCGGTCCTGGCTTAACCAATATCGTTACCGCTGTAGCGGGTGCCTATTTGGAGAGCCGGGAGTTATTGGTGATTGGCGGGCAAGTAAAGACTGCCGATCTGTGTCGGCAACAAGTACGCCAGCGCGGCATTCAAGAGATCGATGGTGTCGATATCGTCAAGCCGATCACCTCAAAATCGGTGCTGATGGATAGCTTGATTTCCTGTGAGGAATTTAACCGGATTATCGATGCCGGGGTTACAGGTCGCAAAGGTCCGGTGTTTCTTGAAATTCCATTGGATATTCAAGGTGCGCCAGTCGACGCCAACGATCCGATATGCCAATTCCACTCCTCGGAGAAGCTCGCTTTTCCAGCTATTGGGGCAGCCGAAATTCAGCGTTTAATCGATGATGTACGCTCGGCAAAGCGGCCATTCTTGTTAATCGGCGCAGGTGTTGCTAGGCAGACTGTGGAGCAGATTTACGATGCTTTGGAACCCATGGGTATTCCATTGGCAACCACATGGAATAGCGCGGATAGGGTGGCAGCGGATCATCCCTTGTATTTTGGCCGCCCGAATACCTGGGGGCAACGTTACAGCAATTTATTGATGCAACAAGCAGATTTGCTAATCGCGCTGGGAACCCGCTTGGGTCTGCAACAAACCGGCTTTAACTGGCAGGAGTTCGTGCCTAAGGGCAGAGTAGTGCAAGTCGAATGCGACCCTACCGAGCTTAGCAAAGGCCATCCTCGCGTCGATTGCGGTTTGCAAGGCGATGCCAATCAAGTATTACAAGCATTAGCGTCAGCCAGCCTTGGCGATCATGCCGAATGGGTGGCTTATTGCCAAAAAGTGAAAGCCGAATTGCCGTTGATCGAGCCTATCAACAATACCGCCGAGAATTATGTATCGCCGTACGATTTTGTCAGCCGCCTATCTGTACATTGCCGGGAAACCGATAACGTCATTCCCTGCAGTAGCGGCGGCGCCTTTACCGTGATGATGCAAACCTTCGCTCAACAGCGAGGCCAACACATCGTTACCAACAAGGGCTTGGCATCCATGGGGTACGGATTGAGCGGAGCAATAGGTGCGGCGTTCGCCTATCCGCAGCGCAGGACAATTCTAGTGGAAGGCGATGGCGGATTTGCCCAAAATTTACAGGAGTTGGGCACGGTTGCTGTTAATAAGTTAAACCTGAAAATATTTATATTTAACGATAATGGCTATGCATCTATTCGCATGACGCAACGAAATTATTTTAATGGCGCCTATATTGGTTGCGACCAGTCCTCGGGATTGGGCTTGCCGGATTGGCTAACCTTATTTAAAGCCTTTAATCTGCCTTGTATCAAACTCGATGCTAATTTCGAGCAAGATCCTAATTTCCAACGCCTATTCGCAAGCGATGAACCGGCTGGGTTTGTCGTGCCGATAGATCCGGAACAAACTTATTTTCCCAAAATTACCAGTAGGGTAACGGAAACAGGTTCGATGCAATCAAATCCATTACATCAAATGACACCGGATTTGGACGAACATTTGTATTCCGTAGTAGCGCAATATTTGCAATAGATATATCCAGCATGAATAAAAAATTAATTTCCGTGGTAATTCCTGCCTATAACGAGCAGGATAATGTTGATGAATTGGCTAAACAATTAACGGCGGTATTTGCGGAAAATAGCGCATACGACTTTGAAGCTATTATCGTAGAGAACGGTTCGCAAGATAATACCTACGAAAAGCTCTGTGAGGTACATCAGAAAGATCCGCGGTTTAAAATTGTGCAACTGGCGCGTAATTTCAGAATGGATGGGGGAATTACTGCTGGATTGAATTATGCGTCTGGCGATGCCGCTGTGATCATGACAGCCGATTTGCAAGACCCACCGCATTTAATAACCCAGTTCATCAAGAAATGGGAAGAGGGTTATGAAAATGTTTATGGAATTGTTACTAAACGCAATGGCACCGGCTTAATTCGCCGTTTTAACTCACAATTATTTTATTGGGTTGCCAATGGATTGACCAATGGCATGGTCCCCAGAAATGTAAGCGATTTTAGACTAATCGATAGAAAAGTTTACGAAACCATCAATTCCATACACGAACGTAATCGGTTCATCCGCGGCCTATTTGCCTGGGTTGGATACAAATCCATTGGCGTTGAACATGAACGCGCGGAACGCTTTGCCGGCGTGTCCGGGGCGCATACTTTCAAGGTTATTGAGCTGGCTTTGAAAGGTATATTGGCCCACTCTTATGTGCCTTTAAAGATTATTACAATAATGGGTATCACAATATCTGCCCTTTCATTTGTTTTACTTGTGTGGACAATAGTAAAAGCAATATTGTGGGGAGTGCCTTTTAATGGTTATGGAACGATTATGACCGTGATGTTTTTGATGTTCGGCATACTTTTTACCATGCTCGGTATAGTTTCAGAATATATTGGTTTGATTTATGAAGAGGTTAAGCAGAGGCCCAACTTTATAGTAAAAGACAAGGTTGGGCTTTGAAAAAGAGGTTAGAAAAACATAAACCTAAGCTTCGTTATTTATTCGTTGGAGGGCTTAATACATTAGTAGGTTTATCGGCATATCCAGTATTGTACTTTGCTCTTGAACAGTTCGCTTTGCACTACATGGTTATTTTAGTAATTAGCCAAGTTTTTTGTGTCATTAGTGCTTTTTTTACCAATAAGTTTCTTGTGTTTCGAACAAAAGGAAACTATGTCGTTGAGTTCTTAAAGTTTTCCAGTTTTTATATGGCTTATTTCGTAATAAATGTAGCAGCTATGCCAGTATTGGTTGAGATGGTTAAAGTGCATCCTGCGGTCAGCCAAGTTTTTATCAGTATAGGTATCATAATAACGAGTTACTTCTGGCATAGCCGGGTAACCTTTGCAAAAAAAAAGAAAAAATAACCAATTAATGCACATATGGCTAACACTATTAGTAAATACGAATCAAGAGTATGCCCCTCTTGTGGGTGCTCGGACACAGGGAGTGTTTCGGTGGCATCAAAACGTCCTGCCCAGAGTATTGATTTAGATGATTTACAATCACATTGGAATGGCTTTTTTAAAGAGAAAGTTATTTTTTCGTATTCGCGATGCGCTAGATGCAATTTATTATATTGCCCAAGTTTTTTCTCTTCCGGACAGCTAGAGGCTTTATATGAACAAATGCCGGATAATACAGCAGGAGTACCATTAGAAGCCTTGGAAAAGACTCAAAAAGGCTATTTTGATATATTAAAAAATTTCAGTTTTGAAAAAGGCGGTTATCTTGAGACCGGGCCTGATATTGGCTTGTTCACAAAGAATATTATTAGTGATCCTGCTTTCGATCAATTTTGGTTATTTGAACCAAACCGAGCGGTTTGGCCGACGCTCAATAGGCTTGCCGATAGTAACCGATTACATTTGTCAGCTGAGATGTTTGGTTTTTCCGAGGTCCCTGATACGTCAATATCAGTTGCGGTAATGATTCATGTCTTGGATCATCTGTTAAATCCTGTTGAAATTCTTAAAAAACTTCGTATAAAAATGGCGCCGGGAGCGGTTCTGGCAGTAGTTACCCATGATGAATCATCGTTATTAGCAAAAATAACCGGCAACGGGTGGCCTGCCTTTTGTTTACAACATCCCCAATTGTATAACCCTAGTACCGTTGAAACCTTAATGAAAGAAGCAGGTTTCAAGGTTGTACGAGTCCAGCGCACAGTTAATTATTTTCCAGTAACTTATTTGTTTAAGCACCTGCTTTGGGCTTTTGGATTCAAGATTAATCTCCCTGGCTGGGATGGTCTGCAGATTCCGTTAAAGCTCGGCAATATTTTAACAATCGCTTCACCGGAATAAATAGAGAATAATAATGAAAAAATATACAAAAAATAATATCATCGCTCGGCTAACTGCAGAGGGTTTGAGTTTTTCCGAGTTTACCTTAGTCCATGAAGGAGATTATGCGATCGACGATGCTGACTGGAATTATAAAGATGTTCCGCACCTTCATTATGTCCACGAGTTAGCTGAAGCAATACCGACGATTGTAGCCGATGATTTGATTACGTCGGTAAATATGCAAAAGGTATTGTGTTTTAGATTCCCATTTTCACTGACAAACTTTGAGTCTGGAGAAAACTCTCAAACGTATTACACCACTTGGATGTTTTATGTATTGATGATTGAAACGCGTTATGTCTCATTAGGGCCTTGCAGAACTCGAGTAGAAACTACTTATGCAGTGGGGTCGCCAAAACTATTAAAATGGACGTTCCCGATAATTCGCTGGATTCTTAAACGTAACTATGACAATTTAATGTCTACAGATATTCCGATGCGTACGCGCAGAGGTGAGTTGCGCAGTTGGGGTTATGATTTTAAGAAGCTAGGTGCAACCTATAGTTTCGAGGAAACTATGGATATTATGAAACCAAATGTTGTTATTCCTAAAATACAGGCAGAGAATCTAACGATAGATATCGATCAGGTGTTGCCGAGCGATGGCGAATATATGATAGGGCGCCCGGACCATCTTGGTTTGAGGTTAGTGCGCTCTGAAGATACCTTGGCTTTATATCCCCGTTTATGCCCTCATGAAGGCGCTAATCTCGATGAAAGCAACTGTGACGGTAAGAAAGTTAAGTGTAAGTGGCATGGTAGAGCGTTTGCAAGATTAGCGGAATTATCAATTAAGTCAACGTCAACTCAACATGTTGAGTTAGATTATCAGAGTATTGAGTTTGATAGTAACATTATGAACATAGTTTTTAAATAAGTGTTCTAGGTCTAACTCAACTAATATAACAATTTGAACTTCTTATTTAATGTATAAAATCAAGTTAACAGCTATTTATGGGCATGTTTTTTTATGTAGCATTGGGCTAATAGGTCTAGTTCTTAAGTTAATCAGAGCATTGTTGCTGGATGGTTTTTTCTTGGGATCGCAGTTGCAGCTATCAACTAGCCTGTTTCAGCCTTGGCAGTCGGTATTGAGTGTAGGAAAAAGAGAACAACTGATTTCTTACGTCTTGGTTATGTTGGCAACTGTATTGTATTACTCTATTTCTTATTTATATATTAGGCGAGAATCTCATAATTTAACTGATAATTCTTTGCTGGCTTGGCTTGAAGTGGCTTGGGAGAGAGCAGCAGGATATTTGTTCGTTGTTCTTCTGGCTAACGTGTTTCTTTTGGCATTTTTCGGAAGTGGTGGGTATTATCTGGTTTTTTTAGCGTTATTAATATGGCTTTTGATATTTGTGCTTCCGGCACAGTTTGGGGGAAGCGTTTTTAGCGGCTATAAGTCGAAATTTATTACTACTAATAGTTTAATGGCCTTAGTCGGTGTTTTGGCTATATTGCCATATATATACTACGTAGGAGGGGGAGGTGTTTTAGAAAATGAATTTCAGGATATCCCCGAGCAAACTATTCTGGAAGATGGGTTAATAGTTAATAATAGTGAGTTTATAAATGAGCACGGGATAGGGGGGTTGGTTCGCTACGATCCGATTGGCGATCATGGAATGGATCCTCAAAAGCTTATTGGTGAGGGCATACCTATAAGAATAACAACTGACTTGAAGAAATGGTTAAATGAAGCTGATAGGCCTTTGCGTTACTTTTATTCGCCAGCTAGCAAACAATTGTATGTATTAGAATATAAGGAGGATGAGAGTTCCCAATTGGCAAGTTTATTCAGTGTAAGCTCAAAATCAGTTTTTAAATCGTCTAAAACTGCAAGGTATAGTGAGCAGGAATGGGATTTTATTAGGCGAAATAAAAGCGAATTGATAAATCAGTCGCTTGCGGGGCATTTTTTTCATCATCATTTTGCATTGATTGCTTCGATAAACGACTATTTGTTGGGTAAGCCACCAGAATTGACTCATTATACATATGGGTGGGGAAATACTTTATTAATAGCTGAGGTGCTCAAGCTTACAGGAGGATTTTCTTTTGAGAGATACGTGCATGTTACTTATTTATTTTACCCCGTTTATTTTTTTATATTGGCTGGCGTAGCTTGGTTGATATTTAAAGATAAAAACTATTTACTATTGACTTCCTTGATGGCCTTAATTTTCTTTTATGCTCAAGGTTTTGAATCTGTTAGATTTGCGCCTGGTTTGAATCCAATAAGGCATTTTCTTGATTTATTTGCGCTATACATGCTTTTTTGTTTTTGGCGAAAGAATAGTTTATTTTATATTGTTTGTTTTTTTCTAATTTGTGCTGTTTCTATAGTAGCAAATAAAGAATTTGGGCTGATTTTGTATCTATCGGCATTGCTTGGATTATTTGTAAGTAATTTTATTAAACCTAGGCTCTATCATGTGGTAGTTCTGGTAATAGCAACAATTTTAGGTCCTATCCTTTGGATGGCTAATCCAACTAATTCATTTGGCACAATTTCTTATGTTATAAAAGGATTAACTGTTCCTGATACTCCTTTTGCTGTTATTTTTGTTCTTGGATTGTTTATAAGTTTTGTCGCAGCGATTTTGGTAATAACTGAAAAAAAATTATATTGGCATTTATTGCTTTTTTGGTCGTTTTATAGTTCGGGACTGCTTGTTTACTTTGTATGGAATCCAATTCCTAATCATATTTTTAGTTTAGGGTCTGTCTTTGCAATACTTCTTTCATTATTGTTAAAAGTAGTGCTAGATCACGTAAGGAACTACGTGACTGAGTCAACTGTAATCAGTTTTTTTTATAAATATTTATTAGTTAGTCTGTTTCCTTTGGTTATTTTCTTCTTTGTACATCAATTAGGCTACATAAACTATTTTAATAGCCATGTAATTCATAAGTGGAATTTTAAATCTGCTGACTTTGAGTCAACGATGGATCCGGCGTTTTTCTTTCAGGCTGTTAATTTAATTGATCAGTATTCTACTGGTCCAGAAATTTATCTTGTTTCAAAGTATTCCAATATACTTCCATGGCTATCTGGAAAGTATAACTCTGTACCGTATAATGAGATTGCGTTGGAGCTGGTGTCTGAGAAAGAAGTTAATAAGGCTGTTAAATTTATATTGGATAGGAATCCTTTATATCTATTTATAGATACTGATATCAATAGAACACATGTAGGTGACATAATTGACTCAAAAAGTTCGTTAGGTAAATATGTAGGCGTTGCAAATTTGTCAAGAGATAAAGCTTTATTGATTGATAATCTAAGATTATTGGCAACTCCTTTGTTAAATAACTATAAATTAGTGGGCTCCACTCCATTAGTATCTGTATATAAGAAAAATTGATGTTTAATTATTTCAAGAAACCTGATTTCATTATGTTATGGATTGATAAAAAATGGAATGGATGGGATAAGCCTATGAATCACGCGGCTGACCGTAAAATTTTCCAATACGGCTAGTTAAATCCGTTTGATGCTCAAAAATCTATTTTTGCTTGGTTTTACAACAAGCCTCAAGTATTGCTGCTATTTTGTTGAACCTGTATGTTCTCTATTGAGCCATGCCTACTCATACGTCGCTAGAAGTATTTGCGGGCTTGTATTTCTAATCGCCTTAACGTGAACGGAAAACCAGATTGCATGAGGGGCATATCACCCGCAATGGCGCAAGGTTCATCTCGGTTTTTAAGCCGAAACTGAGAAAATTGAGCGATGGATGTGACTTCTCTCATGACTGCGATTTTCAGGTTCTATGTGAATAACTGAGTTAAATAGACAGTGACGAACGCATCGATTCAGTTACAGGTGTCTATGATGTTAAACAGCTGTCCATAGCTATCATTTCCGGCGCAAGAAAGGAAGCCTTGTAAGGAATATGTCTTTAACTCTAAGGAGGAACGAAATACCCCGGTATGGGTGAGCTCTTTTGAGAAAATGGAGTGGTTCTCGTCGCCGTAGTACTTTGATTCAAGTTTATAGTGTGTTAAACCAGCTAGATCGGCGGAGCATATTCGGGCTGTGTTGTTAAGTTGGTTAGGTACGCTGGGTATGAGTGCAATACTCTTAACCCGTCCAGCACTAGCGTAAGGGGGAGTTTGCTTCATGATTTATGAGATGTAGCTAAGCATTAGGATGCTTCGAAAAGCCTCATATTTAAAAAATAAAGCTAGAGGTTTAGCAAATGATTAGGATCTTTCGAGGTTCCCTTTATATTTTCGCTTAGCAGGTTGGTGAAAAAATCATATTCAGGTCACTAATTCAGCCGGAAGAGGCCTATATTTAGCATCAAAGCCTATCTTGTGGTGCTAAAAATACAGGCTCGATTGGTTTTAAAAACAGTTTTTCTCCAACCTGTTAGTGGTGTGATTTTTTATGTCATAGGTTTTAAAGTTAATTGGTGGTTCGTTTAATATATGCATTTTATTGAATTAAAAAAGAATCTTAAGAAAGATTTTTCTGGGTTAAAATCGGCAAAAATTGCTTTATTGGGTGATTCCTCAACGCAACATTTCACCCATGCTATTCGTGGATATGGCTATGAAGCTGGGTTCGATTTGGAGGTTTTTGAGGCTAGTTACGACCAAATTCATCGACAAATTATGTATGGTACGTCAGAGATGTATCAATTTCATCCGGAATATATCGTTTTATTTCAATCGGTACAAAAGCTTAAAAAAAGATTTTATAAAACAGAGTTAAAAAAAAGAAGCGGTTTCGCACTGGATGAAATAACCAGGATTAGGGTATTTATTGAAGAGATAAGTAAGCACGCCCAAGGTGTTAAAGTACTTATTTGTAACTTTATGGAGTTAAACGATTCTGTTTTCGGCCAGTACGCAAATAAGACAGATACGTCATTTCTTTTTCAAATTCGGTATCTCAATTTTCAATTGATGGCGCTAGCTGTTGAGGCAAAAAATATTTTTATATGTGATTTTTCTGCTCTAACTGCCGCATTTGGACATAACTATATAATTGATAATCGCAACTATGTTAATGCCGATATGGTGTTTAGTATTGATTTTTTGCCTGAGATTGCAAAAGCGGTTGTTGAGAATATAAAAGTGCTATCTGGTTTTGCAAAAAAATGTCTTGTATTGGATTTGGATAATACAATATGGGGTGGAGTTATAGGTGATGACGGTATTGAAAATATTCAAGTGGGAGATTTAGGCTACGGAAAAGCTTTCTCGGAGCTTCAATGTTGGGCAAAAGAATTGCAGCGACGCGGCGTGTTACTAGCTATTTGTAGTAAAAATGACGAAGAGATTGCTAAAAGCCCATTCTTGAGTCACCCAGAAATGGTCTTGCGCCTGGATGATATAGCTATCTTTATGGCAAATTGGGAAAGTAAGGTTGATAACCTAAAAAAAATTAAAAAATTCTTGAATATCGGTTTCGATTCAATAGTATTTATAGATGATAATCCATATGAAAGAGGTGTTGTTAAAAGACATCTCCCAGAAATTACAGTTCCAGAATTGCCAGAAGATCCTGCTGACTATCTTTGCTTTCTTAGTGGGTTAAATTTATTCGAAACAAGTGCTTATACCTCTGAAGATGGGCAGCGTACACTTCATTTTCAACAAGAGCTGAAGAGGGAAAGTATTCAGGCATCTTTCACGGATGAGAGGGGTTTTTTAAAAAGCCTTGGGATGAAGTGCGAAATTCGATCATTTTCCGCCTTTAATCTTCCACGTGTTGCGCAGTTATTGCAGCGATCCAATCAGTTCAATTTGCGCACTATCCGCTATACAGAAGAGGACCTAAGGAGGTTGTGCACTTCAGACGTTCATTTAAACTGGACTTTCAGTTTGAATGATCAATTTGGTAGCTACGGCTTGATTAGTGTGGTTATTGGTTATCTTTATGGTGATGAGTTCTTTATAGATACATGGGTCATGAGCTGCAGAGTATTAAATAGAGGGGTACAGAATCTTGCATTGAATGAAATAGTTCAAGGCGCAAAGCGTTTGGGAGCTAAGCGTATTTGTGGGGAATATATTTCTACACCGAAAAATGGATTGGTCAAAAATCATTACCATAGTTTGGGGTTCACGGAAAATAATGGTGGGAGGTGGATATTAGATGTTGAGGTCTACCAAGAGTTTGAACATTGTATTGAGATAATTTAAGGTTTAGGTGATATTGATGTCGGAGATACTTGAAATACTAAATGAAATTTTTCATGAAGTAATAGATGATACTGAAGTAAGTCTTAAAAGAGAAACTACAGCGGCTGATGTGGAAGACTGGGATTCCCTTAACCATATTACCTTCATTGTTGCTATTGAAAAGCATTTTAAAGTGAAGTTTACGGGTGCTGAAATTAGGGGGTGGATGACTGTGGGGGAGATGTGCGACGCTATCGCACAAAAAGTAAATGGTTAAGGTTGGTGATAAGTTTGTTGAGCGTTTTCATGTATCCAAGCTCGTATACGAAGGCTTCATTTCTGTCTTTGGCGATTATCACCAATTGCATACTGATGCGGAGTATGCGGTAGCTCGTGGTTTCCAGTCAAAAGTGATGCATGGAAATATTCTTTGTGGATTTTTATCCTATTTTGTAGGAATGTGTTTGCCAATATCTGAAGTAATTATTTTATCCCAGGAAATAAAATTTCGTAGGCCTGTTTATTTGAATGATGAGTTGGTGCTTGAAGTAGTGGTGCAGGATGTGCATGACTCTGTCAATGTTGTTGAAATTGTTTGCAAATTCCGCAATTTGGTAGACAAAATGATTGTAGCTTCGGCTAAGCTAAGTCTTGGTATTACATCGGATCAGAAGGAGATTTAAAATTATTAACGTATTAGTTACTGGCGGGGCCTCTGGGCTGGGTTCGTCTATTACTAGGCGGTTAGCAGTTACAGGTGATTATCGTGTTTATTTTACTTTTAATACTTCTATGGAAGAAGCTCGTCGTATAGAGCGTGAGTTTCCGTGCACAATAGGTATTGCGTGCGATTTTACAGATCAAAATAGTGTCGATACCTTACTCGCTAAAATGTTAGAAATGGATCTTGATATTTTGATAAATAACGCTTTAACAGGTATGAAAGTAAAGCATTTCCATCAAATAGATTTCAATGACGTTTTAGAAAGCTTTTCTGAAAATGTATTGCCGACTTTACGAATCACAAAGCAGGCAATATTGCTGTTTCGTAAAAAGAAAAATGGCCGCATTATTACAATCTTAACATCATATTTGGCAAATTTCCCACCAGTTGGGCTTTCTGAATATGTTGCAAATAAAGCCTATCTTTTATCTCTTAGCCGATCTTGGGCGGGTGAGAACGCCCGCCACAACATTACGTCTAATTGTGTTTCGCCTTCGATGATGCAAACTGCATTAATCAGTAATCTTGATGAGCGCCAAATTGAAGACATTGCAAATAGTAGTCCGCTGAAGTGTTTAGTCACTACAAACGAGGTTGCTGATACGGTATTTTTTTTGGCTACTGCAAGTAGACATATAAATGGAGTCAATATTCTTATAAACGGCGGTGTAAATGTTGTTTAACTCTTGGTTGTTTTTTGTTTTCTTTCCAATAGTCACCATTCTATATTTTATTACACCATTTAAATATCGCTGGCTAGTTCTGCTTGCTTCAAGCTGTGTTTTTTATATGGCTTTCGTTCCTGTATATTTGCTAATTCTCGCTGCAACAATAATTATTGATTATTTCGCTGCAATTCAGATTGAACAATCAGAGGGGCATATACGAAACAGATGGCTTTTGATTAGTATTGTTTTTACATGTCTAATTCTTTTCTTTTTTAAGTACTATGACTTTTTTACATGGAATGTGAATAAGCTTGCTGAAATTTTCAAACTTGATTTATCCATAGCTGCATTGCATTTACTGCTACCGATCGGATTGTCATTTCATACGTTTCAAAGTTTAAGTTATGTTATTGAGGTTTATCGTGGGAATCAAAAATCGGAGCGACATTTTGGAATATATGCATTATATGTGATGTTCTATCCTCAACTAGTTGCAGGCCCTATTGAGCGCCCACAAAATTTGCTACACCAGTTTCATGATGAGCATAGGTTTAATTATAATGACGTCGTTTCAGGGCTACGTCTAATGGCTTGGGGATTGTTTAAAAAAGCAGTTATTGCAGACCGTCTTGCAAGGTTTGTTTCACCAATATACGACAATCCGGAAGGCTTTGATGGGGGCCTCCTGATGGTGGCAACCCTTTTTTTTAGTTTTCAAGTGTACTGCGATTTTTCGGGTTATTCGGATATGGCTCGTGGTGCTGCGCGCGTAATGGGTTTTAAGCTGATGCTGAATTTTGATCGCCCATATGCTTCTACATCACTATCAGAGTTTTGGCGGCGATGGCATATTTCTCTATCTACTTGGTTACGTGATTATGTCTACGAGCCTACTGCTATGGGGCTTCGAGATAGAGGGATGTATGGAATTGTAGTTGCTTTGCTTTTAACGTTTTTGATAAGCGGTTTTTGGCATGGTGCGAGTTGGACATTCGTAATTTGGGGATTGCTTCATGGCATTGGTCTTTCATTGGAAGTCGTCTTTGCAAAAAAGCGAAAGAAACTATCAAAAATAATACCGGCTTTTTTATTCAAAGCTATTATGTTGGGGCTTACATTTTCTTTTGTTAATTTCACGTATATATTCTTTAGGGCTGAAAGTTTAAGCGATGCTTTTATTATTATAAAACAAATTCTAATGTGGATTTTTTCATTAGATCATTTTTCGAGCGTTTTTAACGAGAATGACTTTGTATCGAATTGTTTGTTTATTTTGTTTCTTATTGTGGCGCAATATTTTTATGTGCGCATCAATTTGGAGGAACTGTTCCAGAAATGCGCTTGGTGGCTGCGTATGTTTATTTATCAAGTCGCTGTAGCTTGCATCGCTTTTTGGGGGGTGTGGTTACAAGGCCAAAGCTTCATTTATTTTCAATTTTGAGTGCTGAGGCGATTACTAGTATGGCAAGGTTTTTTTTTAAAAGTACATCGGTTGTTTTATTTATAGTGACTGTTGTATTGATCGTATACTCAACGGAAATTTCGTTTTGGATCAATTCTCGGTTAGCGTCTGAAAAAAGTATCGCAAACAACCGTGTAAATATTCATTTGCCCACGTATGTATATGGGAGGGACTCCCCTTTTTTATTAGGCAATATCGAGAATACCAATAACGCGTATTTTCGAATAAAGTTGCGTTTCCGAGTGGATGATACTGAAGGGTATCCAAATATATTTCAGTCAGCCCCTTATAACCGTGGTCTTAGGGTTGAGATAGCCGGTTCAACTGTCGCGATTATAGTACAAGATTTACAGGCTCCCAATGGACTTCGTGGAATGACTTTAACTAGCGCTCTTGAAAAGTCCCGTTGGTATGTTCTGGAAGTTGAGGCTATGAATGGCGCCTTTGTCAGGGCTACATTAGATGGAGTTAGTGTGGCAAACTACTCAGGAGATGGTCTCAATATAGAGATGTCTGAATTTATACTAGGTGCCGGTTTTGATGACAGTCGCGTTTTTAAAGGTGAGATCGATAGTAGTTCACTGGTAAAAGGTAATATTGCTTTTCCGCGACTAAGTTTGGCTATTATCTACTCCACTATAATTTTTGCATTTTTACTCTTTATGGTCGTTTTGTGGAAAGCATTGAGTGAATATTATGAGGTACGATTAGTTGTATTTAAGTTGGTTTTTATTTCATTACCGTTGCTATTGGTAATTGTATATATCGAATATAAAATGTCATACCTTAACACTGACTACTATACTAGAAGAGTGGCTTTGGAGCAGGAAGCAGAAAAAGTTGAGGTGCTTGTTGTGGGGTCATCTAATACTTTTTATGGAGTCACACCGGAAGTGTTTTCGCTCAAAGGGTTTAATCTAGCATTCCCAGGTAGCGGTATGTATTTTGATGCTAAACTTGCCGAAAAATATTCCGGCATTATGCCAAATTTGAAGATGGTGGTATTGACTGTAAATTATTTTACATTTGGGTTGGACTATTCGACATTTAGTCAGTCGTGGCGACAGTTCGCTTTGCGCCAGAATTTTGGTATTTCCCTGAAAACCACTGTCGGCTTGCCTTTTAATTGGCAGTTTTGGCTAGAGCCTCGTAATTTCAGCAAGATCGCATTGTATGGAAAAGCTTTAATCGGCGAAGAGCTTTTGGCGCCTGTGGATGTGGTCGCTTCATGTTTAGGATGGTTTAACGGAGGCGATGTAGCACCCGATCTGTCCAAAAACCTTGGGTTGGCTGCGGCAAAAGACCACAACTCCACCACTGATAGTGATAACTACATACATAACTTGAGTGATTGGGACACGCTAGTTTCGTTTCTTCGAGGACATAATATTAACGTTGTAATGGCGACGTTGCCAACAGATGCCAGCTACTATCAGGAATTAGATAAAGATAAGAAGAATAAAATGCATGATATTTTGTTAGATTTTTCAGCGAGAAATAATATTAAGTTTGTTGACTTTACTGGGGATGGCCGCTTTTCTAGTGATGATTTTACTTGGGAAATGCCAGACCATTTGAATGCAAAAGGCGCTACAAAATTCAGTAAAATCCTTGATGAAGAATTGATTGTGCCGCATTTTAAATAATCGGAGCCTTGAAAAAATTGTTTCGTACACTTAGCTATAGCTAACATATGGCTCTACTTGGTATTTTTTCAAATGAGATTTCCTACGGCATCAAATAACGCTTTCAATAGTATTATAGATGTCTATAACCATAGTAATTTTATCTTGGGGCTTCAGTTTATCTCGTTATATGGATCTGCTATGTTGGTATTTAAAGCTATTCACAAGTTCTGTGTGGAAAAATAAATTGCTTGATACTTAAACTGTAGTTGTTGCTTGTAAAGTTATATCGTATTGCGCTCTAAATACAGGCTGTCTGTATCGACACTAATACTGTTATCTTTTACTGCTTTGGTTATTTGATATTTTATTCCTATTTATTCAGCGAAGTGGCGTTAAGAATTACTTTAGGCCGTTATTTTCTGGATCATGAGGTGTATACGGTTTGTATCCACTATGCGAGTCGAATGTAAAAGTACCACAGTTGATTTCTTCCGCATCAAAGTCTTTTGAGTCGATTTCTTTTGGGTATGGGATGATAGGTTTTATGGCATTATTTATGTGTTTATTTACAAATATATTGATTGCTGAATATCATAAATAATTTATGCTTTTAATTGTATGAGTGATAGGTGCGCACTATTTTATGCAAATAATTTATCGGTACCCACCCTCTTAATTGATTTAGGTTAAAAAGTTAAATTCATAGTGATTGACTTTAAAGTTAAGAAGTCTTCAAGATATTAACGAAGGCGTGGTCTCTGAGTTAATGAAGTTTTTTTCGAGACAAATGGATGTGCAAGTCATTGAATTAAGTGGCGCTGACTCTCTAGGTGACGAATTAATCAAAGGGTCATCAGATGTTTTTGTTGCGTTTGTAAAAAACTGTTCTAGCAGGTTGTATAATGTCGCCAATATAATTGGTGCAACATTGTACTAATTCAGTATGGTAAATATGCTTTTATTTCAATTCTAAAAATAAGATGATTTCAATAGTTATTCCAATTTATAATGAGCGTGACAACATAACATTGCTTTACGAGAAGTTAACACGTGAACTTCCTTTATTGGAGCGTGAATTTGAAATTATCGTCATTGATGATGGCAGTACAGATAATAGCGTTGAGTTATTGAAAATGTATTCCAGTATTGATGAGCGTTTTAAAGTAGTTACGCTTCGCCGTAACTTTGGTCAAACTGCGGCGATGATGGCTGGCATCGATTTCGCTAAAGGCGAAATTATTGTTCCTATGGATGGTGATTTACAAAACGATCCAGCAGATATTCGGCGGCTAATTGAAAAGCTTGACGAGGGTTATGAAGTTGTTTCTGGTTGGCGTAAAAATCGCCAAGATGCAAATTTAAGGAGGAATCTACCAAGTAGATTAGCTAATTATCTAATTTCTTGGATTTCAGGAGTATATTTGCATGATTATGGTTGTTCTCTAAAAGCTTACCGCCGAGATGTTATTAAAGGGGTAAAGCTGTATGGCGAAATGCACCGATTTATTCCAATTTACGCGAGTTGGCAGGGAGCAAAAGTTACGGAAATAGCTGTTAGTCATTATCCTCGCATTCATGGTGTATCCAAATACGGTTTGGAACGAGTGGTCAAAGTTGTTTTGGATCTTCTGGTTGTTAAGTTTCTAGCGAAATATGCAACCAAACCTATCTATGTATTTGGTGGGTTTGGAGTAATTAATCTCGCAATGTCAGGGGTTGCAGGTATTTATGCTATCGCGCTTAAATTGTTCGAGGATGTATCCTTTATACTAACACCGTTACCATTACTATGTGTGATGTCGTTTATCACGGGAATTATGTCTATGCTAATGGGGCTTCTAGCTGAGCTTGTTATGAGGACGTATTATGAATCACAAGACAAGCCAGTTTATCTTATAAAAACTACGATCAATCTTGATGGTATTCGTCCGTGTGTGGAATAGCTGGGTTTGTTGGACAAGAGAACTCTGAGATATTACGTGGGATGGCTGATGCAATGCGGCATCGCGGGCCGGATGGAGAGGGGTATTTTTTCTGTAATAACAATAGAGTAAGTCTAGCGCATCGTAGGTTATCCATTACCGATATAGCCGGTGGTGATCAACCAATGTGGAATGAAGATGATTCTGTAGGAATAGTCTTCAATGGGGAAATCTACAACCATCTGGAGTTACGAGATGAATTGATGCGTAAAGGGCATATCTTCAAGTCGGATCATTCAGACACAGAGGTACTAATACACGGTTACGAGGAATGGGGGTCGGAATTACTGATACGACTAAACGGTATGTTTGCTTTCTGTATTTATGATAAGCGGCAAAAGCAATTGTTTTTTGCAAGGGATAGGTTCGGCAAGAAACCACTTTATTACACAATATTTGATCAGCAATTGGTATTTGCCTCCGAGCTAAAAGCTTTAATTACTCATCCGGCGGTCAAAAGAGAAATTAGTCCTATTAGCCTAAGAAAGTATTTTGGTTATGGATTTATTCCAGCACCTTACACGCTTTACAAAAATATATCAAAGTTGCCTGGCGGACACTTCATGATTTATCGCCTTGAACAAGCTAAAGCAATTGTTTCTAGTTATTGGCAGTTTCGGATTATTCCTGATAACAGTTACGCAAGAAAATCTGAGGATTCTTTGGCAGAAGAATTGCGCAATATATTAACTTCAGCAGTTAAACGTCGGATGATTGCGGATGTACCAGTAGGAATATTTCTTTCTGGAGGAATCGATTCAAGTGCTATTCTTGCTTGCGCATCAAGTGGCGAACCATCAGATCGAATTAGGACTTTCTCAATAGGTTTTCGCGAAAAAGCGTTTGATGAATCACATGTCGCTAGGGCGATGGCTAATTTTTTTGCTTCTGATCATACAGAAGAAATTTTCGGTATTGATTGTGCAAAGTTGGTCGCGGAACACGTATTAGAGATGCTGGATGAGCCGATGGGGGATAGTTCGATTCTTCCGACTTATTTGCTTTCACAATTTGCTAAGCAATCGGTAACTGTCGCGCTAGGTGGGGATGGCGGTGATGAGTTATTTGCGGGTTATGCACCGTTTCGAGCACTCAAGGCGGCGGAGCTTTACTGTTATATGCTGCCGAAAGCTTTGCGTACTTTCATTCTCGCAAGCGTGAATCGCTTGCCCGTATCAGAAGGTTATCTTAGCTTTGATTTCAAGCTTAAAAGGACATTGCAAGGACTTGAGTATCCCTCATCGGTATGGAACCCTGTATGGTTAAGCCCTCTTATGGCTGATGAAATATCAGAATTGATGAACATGCCAGTCGATTGGAGTGAAGTTTATGGCGATGCCATTCATGCTTGGCATTCTAGCGACGCTGAGGATCTGATCGGTAAGTCAATTGAGTTTTACGGGAAGTTTTATTTGCAAGATAGTGTATTAACGAAGGTAGATAGGGCTTCGATGATGGTTGGGTTGGAAGTTAGGGCTCCGTTTCTTGATAATGAAGTAGTGGAGTTCTCAACTCGTTTGCCTTCTAATCTCAAACATCATCGAGGAGTATCTAAATATCTGCTTAAAAAGGCAATGAAGGGAATACTCCCTGATGATTTGCTTGCGAGGCCGAAAAAAGGATTTGGCATACCACTCACAAATTGGTTAAAAACTTGGCCAATCACTACATCTGATCAATCTAATTTCAATCGCCAATTCGTACTAAAAATGAATAAACAGCATAGTAGTGGAAGTAGGGATAATAGATTATTTCTTTGGAATTGGATCGTGCTTAATAAATATATATCATCGATTACTTGATTAACAAGGTTTATGGATAATTCAACATATGAAATAGAAGCTCAAATTGAAGAGCAGCATTGGTGGTTTGTCGGAAGAAGAAAGTTATTTAGCTCTATTATACGTGCATTGGCAATTCCAGCTACAGCTAAAATTCTTGACTTAGGAACAAGCACAGGTACTAACCTGAGAATGCTTAGGGATCTTGGTTTTACAAATGTTAGAGGGCTAGACTTTTGTGAGGAGGCTATTCATTGGTGTAGGGAAAAGGGTTTGGGCCAAGTTGATCAGGGAGATATATGCGACATCCCATCTCAAGATAATGTGTACGACCTTGTATTGGCTACTGATGTAATTGAGCACGTTGAAGATGATAATAAGGCAATTTCGGAAGCATATAGGGTTTTAAAACCTGGGGGAGTTGCGATAGTTACCGTTCCCGCTTTCAGTTTTTTGTGGGGTATACAAGATTCTGTCTCACATCACAAAAGGAGGTATACAAGGGGGCAATTAGAGAATATTCTCACTGGTGCTGGATTTAGATTGATTGATATTTATTATTTTAACTATGTATTGTTCATTCCAATATGGTTTGTTCGTAGAGCTCTAATGTTTTTCCCTATTAGGATGAAGAGCGAAAATCAGTTAAACACATCTTTTCTTAATGCTATTTTGCGTTACGTTTTTTTTGTTGATATTTATACGGCTAAAAAAATTAATCCTCGATTTGGTGTTTCGATTTTGGCATTAGGTATTCGCGACTGAATGCTATAAATGGAATCATGTCAAAACATATTTATGGGTTGCTTACAAGGTACTGAAGGTAAATTAATATGCATTTGGTTTTGTCATTTTGCCTTTTTCTTTTTTTGTCCATTTCAGCAAATTTGTTTATGAAGACAGGCTCAGCAACATTCAACATTAGAAATTTGTTGGATCTAGATAATAGTAAGGTTTATATAGGGTTTGTACTATTTGCTATTGCATTGGTTGTGTGGATTTTTATTTTAAAAAAACTTCCACTAAATGTTGCTCAAGCTTTTAGTGTTTTACAGTTTGTTGGTGTAATTTTGGCGTCATGGTTACTTTTGTCCGAGCCAATTAGCGGTTTAAGATGGGTTGGTATAGCTTTTGTTTTTTTAGGTGTAATAATAGTGGGATGGACTGCAAAATGAACGATTATTCTGTCGGTTTTAGTGAGGTTAAAAGCATTAAAGACTCTAGAGGGGTATCTCTGAAAGATTTTCTAAGAACGCTAGACATAAATTACTTAGAGGTATGGGTAAGTATTATCGGTGCATATGCTGTTCTGTTTGCAGTATGTTACCTTATTGTTCAAATAGAGCGCGAAAGCCTCTTATTACTATCTGTAGTCGTAACCATATCAGGGTTATTAATTGGTTTTGTTGTTGCATATCTTTCGCTATTTTTTCACGAGGCTGCGCATTATAATATTGCATCTAATAAAAACTTAAATGATTTATTGGCGAATATTTTTATTGGGGTTTTGGTTGGGCAAGATGTTAAGTCTTATAGGCCAATTCATATGAGGCATCACTTGTATTTGGGCACTGTTAAAGATACAGAAAATTCATATTTCAATGCTCTGACGCCTGTGTTTATTTTAAAGTCTATAACAGGAATTTACGTTGTTGAAGTTTTGCTCGGCAGGTTGAAAAATTCGAAAGTAAAAGAAGGGAATGAAGAGGGGGGGGCTTACTTTAATGTAATAACTTTGTTAGGTCTTTTATTTCATACAAGTGTTGTTCTTTTTGCTTACCGGATTGAGTGTTATTCTTTGGCAGTATCGTGGGTATTTGGCGTGTTTTTTGTTTTTCCTTTTTTAGGTGCCGTAAGGCAGATTATTGAACACCGTGATAATAATGCTGATAATAATGTCGATTATTATACCAATAATCATGGAGCAATTACGAGAAATTTTGGGCGAGGGGTGTTCTCGCGATTGTTTGGCGGCGCGGGGTTTAACTTACATTTACTTCATCATTGGTTGCCCAGTGTGTCTTATACGTGTTTTTATGAATTGGAGGACTTTCTGTTAAATACCGAGTTGGCTGGTATACTTTATGAACGAGATAGTCGCTATTCTGAAGTCTTCAATAATTTGTTAGCTTCAAATGCTAGAGATTAACTATGGAAACTAAAAATACTTTATGCCCGATTTGCAAACAAAACCGTTATGAACATTGGGCGGTTGCTTATGATGTTGAGTATTTTACTTGTGAAAAGGCATATGAATACCTGCGATGCTTATCCTGTGGGTGCATGTACTTAAAAGAACCTCCTGTCGGAAGATTGAAAGACATCTATCCAATTAACTATTATTCGTATTCAAATAATTCTTTTAGTGTTGTCAAAGGCGTAAAAAATATTTTAGATGGAATTAGATATAAGGGAATATTGCATAAAATTAATAAAGATAATATTCGTGTTTTAGACGTTGGTGGCGGTTCTGGGTGGTGTATAAACGAGATTAAGAGAATAGATGATAGAGTGATGTATTCTCAAATTGTAGATATTGATCCAGGCGCAGAAAAAGCCGCCCGTGATGGTGGGCATGACTTTTTTCTCGGTAGAGTGGAGGATTTTAAAACAAATGGTAAATTTGATTTAATTTTGTTGCTTAATTTGATAGAGCACGTTGAAGACCCGAAACTAGTTTTGGCAAAAACTCGAGAGCTACTAAATCCTAACGGTTTTGTTTTGATTAAAACACCAAACTTTGATAGTTTAGATGCAAGATTGTTTAGAAATAGTTCCTGGGCTGGGTTTCATTGTCCCAGGCATTGGGTATTATTTACAAAACAATCTTTCTATAACTTGTGTGGTCAAGTTGGGTTATCAGTAGAGAGCTTTAGTTATACCCAAGGGGCGCCATTTTGGGCAGCGTCAATCTTGGCTGTTTTAGGACGGCTTGGTATTGTTACCATATCGGCTAATTTACCTTCAACCAAACATTATTTATTCTCGCCGTTGGTGGCGCTATTTGCGATTTTTGATATATTGCGAATGCCATTTTTTAAAACTTCTCAAATGTTTTTTGTTTTAAAAGATGAGTCATCTTCTTGATGAGACCTGCGTAGGTTTTTTTGTCATTTTTAGTATTCTTGGTATTTTTATTGCATGAGTATTGGTATATATAACAATATAATATCAGTTGTAGCTGTTTTGTTTTTTTTAGTTACATTAATTCTGCTTTACAATTTTCCCATATATCCCGATGAGGTGGCTACTCGATTTTGGTTGTCGAGATTTTTATTTGACTATCCTTATAAAATATCGAATCTTCCTACTTGTACATCTGCTTTTTCTAGTATATTTCCATTAACGTGGTATGTTCCTGGGATTGTAAATTGGTTGATTCATGCAAATATAAAAAATCTCTATGTTATGAGGGTAGTTGGTTTTTTTGCTGCTGGTGTCTGGGTTTGTGCTCTTTTTTTTCACATTAGGCGCGCAATTATTAATTCGTATTATACTGAAAATAGAGTGGATTATCGGCTAAACTTGGGGTTAATTGCCTTGTTTGTTTCTCTTTTGGCAATTGGGGTTTATCCTGTTTTTTTATTTACTAATAGGCATGAGCAACTTATGTTGCCGTCCGTCGTTTTTTTGATATGTTTATTTTCTTTTTTAAATAAACATGGTTTTTCAAAGAACTTATTAACAATATATTTATTAATTTTTGTATACTTTACTTGTGTGTCTTTGATTTTATACGCGCATCCTAAAGGTATGTTTTTAGCGCCATTCTTTTTAATAATTGGTCTTAAGTTGATTGTAGGCATAAGAAAAATATTTATATCCATGATTTTGACTGTGCTCATCACGCTTTTGATGGAGCAGAGCTACTTTTCTTGGAAAAATTTTTTTAGTTGCCCAGAAATCCCTAAGCTAAATCAGCTAATAATCAGCTTTTCATTTGATCCATTTTCTTTTTTTTATGATTTTAAGTTTTTTTTAAATAAATGTTTATATAGTTTATTGCAATTCAACAGATATTTATTTCAAATTGGCTTTCAGGAGATTACGGATGCCAATTATTTGCCTCAGCATCCTCTGGGTCCAATGGCAAAATTTGTTAATGCTTTGGTATATTCAAATATTTTTTTCTTGTTTTTTGGCTTGACGATATATCTGCCTTATTTTTATTTTAAAAATGATATTGTTCGTGGACAGTACCTGACGGTAAATGCGGTTTTGATTGTTCTTGCAGGATGTGTGTTTTTTAGTGCTTTATTTAATCTGCCAAAAAATTGGTATGATGCTGGCTATATGTATAGCTTGCTGATTATTATTTTGGTTTTTTTTGTTTCTGCTAATTTGCCTAGTGTTTTTCCAAAAAAAGTTTTTTCAGTCTGTTTTTTTTATATTGTTATTGTCGGCTTGCTATCGCAATTAATATTTGCCCATCGTTACGCAAGAGATTTACAAGCTGGATATGCGGGGCCAAGTGTTGGCTTAGTTGGTTACGTGTATGATAAAAATTACGACTCAGAGTTTTCTAACATTTCCAGTCTTTGTAAAATAGACTTAAATAATAGCAAGCATTTAATCGTTGATGATTATACATATTTTTATTTTTCTTCTACTAGAATGCCGATGCCAATTACTTACATTTATTTGGAAAATGAACCTGAAAATGTTCAAGACTTCATTCGAAAATCTGAGTCTTCTGGTATGGTAGTGCGCTGTGATTATATGCCGTTGTCCCTTGCTCCACTTTCGCAACGTAGCGGTGGTCTTTGTTGCATTTCACAAGAAAATCTTAGGAATGTTAACGTGATTAGATAGTTGTTGTCAGGGTATGGGGGCGATATGTTTCCCAAAGCCTTTTGTGCAAGTGTCTCTAAAGCAAAAAATGTCAAAAATTACGCTACTATTTTTCATCGTTCGGATTCGTGCGTGCCACCTAGTTTCATTCATTCAACGGAAGCTTTGAAAGATCCATTCTTTAATAGCTTAAAGCGGTGCTGATATGCTTTGCGAATTTTCAACGCTTGGCCAGCTAAACGTCGGTATTTAAGTTATCTATGTATTTTTTGGTGGTTTGATTCCAACGGACCTATAAAACCTACTCATACTCTCTTTTGCTGATGTAGAGGCGTTATTTGTTTGTTATATTGATATTTTGTCTAATTATATTTATTATGCCTGCGGATGTTCTTAAAATGGATTGTCTAGTAATTTAAAATATGAATATATCTAACTGGGATAACAGTATACTCGCGCCTGTTATTATTACCTATAACCGAGAGAACTGTTTAAAAGTAACTTTGCAAAAATTTGTTGAAGCCGGATTAACGGGAATAGAACTGGTTGTATTAGATAACGCTTCTAATGATAATACTATAGATGTTGTGGCAGAATATCAAAAATACTGGCCAAATTTAAAATACCATAAAAATATATACAACATCGGTGGTAGTGGCAATATACTGCGTGCCATAGAGGTAACTGATTCCGAATATTGCTGGATTATTGGTGACGACGACGACTGGCATTTGCAATTTATAGATGAATTGATAGAGGTCCTAAGTTCTCAAGATGCGGATATTATTCGCTTAGGATGGCTGGTCGATGATGGTAATAAAGGCAAATATTTACCGGCGATGGATCTGGCTCACACAGAGCCGTTGTTTTTTGCCAGTATCAGCATGATTTCCGCAACCATTATTCGCCGCAGCATTGCATCGGCCCATTTGCCATCAGCATATATGAACATAGGTGACGCCTATCCACAATTGGTATCAACGATGCTCTCGATGCAGGAGAAACCTCTCACAGTCTACAGTACTAAAAATGATTTAATGACACATACCCCAAATACAGCTCCCGGATATTATTTTGGCGATTTGGAATGGTATGCGGGCTGGTTTAGGACTAGTCGGTTTCTGCGGGATAGAAAGCTCCGTATAAAGTTTATTGGGGAAATTACCCGGTATATGACAAGGGATAGGAGTAGCAAGAACAGTAGTTTGTGGTTGGTTAAAGTCGCGTTAAATTACAAAGCCCAAGGCATCAATCAATTTAATTATTTGTTGTCTATGATGGCGTATGGCGAAGGCTGGCGTGGTCGTATGTTTATGGTATCGCTGGCTTATTGTCTAATGCCTGGTTTTTTGGCGGGAGGCTTGCGGCGATTTTACCGTAAACTGTTTAACTTACCCGAGCGAACTTTAACTATTGATCGATCCAGGCTTTGATTTTTTTGCCGAATTGAATTTATAACTAGCCAATCCATTCATTGGACGCAGGGAACCCGAGGCAAAACTATATGCAGGTCGATAAGAAAACGTTAGCAGTTTTAGCGCAACGGGGTTGGCAGGCTGGCGCAGGCCTGATTACGCTATTTTGCATTGCACGATATTTATCTCCAGCCGAACAGGGCTACTACTACACCTTTGCCAGTCTTGCCGGCTTGCAGGCGTTATTGGATATGGGTCTATCAACCATACTGGTACAGCAGGCTGCGCACGAGTTTGCCGAATTGACTTGGTTGCCTCACGGGGAGGTCGTTGGTAACAATGTCGGCCGCTATCTAGCGCTGACCAAAAAAGCATTGTATTGGTATGGTGTTTCCGGGCTGCTGTTTTTATTGGTTTATCCGGGTGGTTTATATTTCTTTAGTCATCGTCCGCAGGAATTGGATTTAGCTTGGCAACAACCTTGGTTAGTTCTGGTTGTCAGCACGGCCGTAGGTTTGGCCTTATTGCCGGTTTTGGCTATAGTGGAAGGCAGCGGTAAAGTTGTGGAGGTCTATTCGCTGCGTTTGGTGCAAGGTATTGTAGGCGCCATCGCCATTTGGTTTACCCTAATAGAGGGGGCGGCCTTTATGCGGTCGCTATGATGCCCGCGTCGGCTGCTTTGATTGCTTTGGTATGGGCGCTATTTCGCTATCCGAAATTATGGGCGTCAGCTTTGTTTGGGATTTCCGGGGACTTCGGTTGGTGGCAAGAGCTCTGGCCGATGCAATGGCGCTTGGGAATTAGTTGGCTTTGCGGGTATTTTTTAACTCAAATGCATACTCCGCTGTTGTTTCAGACTCAGAATGCCGTAGTTGCCGGGCAGATGGGAGTCACTATGACCGTTTGCAATATGTTGGGTTTGTTAAGTTTAGCTTGGATGACGAGTCGAATCCCCGTGTTAGCCAAAGCTGCCGGGCAGCAGGATTGGGATTTGCTGGACAAGGAATTCAAAAAAGGTTTTAAACGTTCACTTGCGGTATTTGTCCTGGGGGCGGTGTTTTTTGTCTTGATTCGCTATGCGGCCGATTACACTGCGTACGGCGTTAGGTTTTTACCGTTTTGGGAAACTTTTGTTCTGATCGGTGCAATTTTGTTTGCCCATATTTCCGGATTGTTAGCTATCTATCTCAGGGCGCACCGCAAGGAGCCCTTTCTTTGGTTGTCCTTGTCCGGTGCATTATTGACCGTCGGTGGTTCGGTTTGGGTGGCGCCGATTTGGGGTTCGGCGGGTATTGTGCTGGTTTTGCTTTTAGTAAATGTCGGGTTCGGTTTTCCGACATCGTTGCTGATGTGGGTAATGCTTCGTAAAAAGTGGCATGCGACAATATAATAAAAATATGAATAAAAATACTAGGCCATTACTAACTATTGCCATTCCAACCTGGAACAGGGCTGATTATTTAGTTAAGAATATAGAGCA
The DNA here is from genome assembly GCF_014850955.1 of Methylomonas albis. Classification (NCBI taxonomy): domain Bacteria; kingdom Pseudomonadati; phylum Pseudomonadota; class Gammaproteobacteria; order Methylococcales; family Methylococcaceae; genus Methylomonas; species Methylomonas albis. Next base: position 2,741,213 of record NZ_JACXSS010000001.1, on the reverse strand, counting down.
GATTATATCTCAGCTTGGCGAATTAACTTACCCAATAGAGATTTTAGTATCAGATAATTGTTCTAGCGACGATACTAAGGCATGTGTTGAAGAGTTTTTACATAAAGATCTACCAATACGATACATAAGAAATTCTGAAAATATCGGGCCTGATCTAAATATAGCGCAATGCTTTAATCAGGCTGCCGGACAATACGTTTTGATTTTTGGCGATGACGACTTGCTGATAGATGGCTCCTTAAAGCATCTGGAAAGTTTGCTGGCTCGTAAAAGTTATGGCGTGGTTTCAGTTCGAGCATATGGTTACGACTTCGATTTTAGGGCTGAATACCCTGGTGGTGGCGAGAAGTTGTATGAGTTTGCGAATTCAAACGAGTTTATTATTAAGTTGGGCAAGTTTTCAACTTTGATTTCCGTAAATATAATATCCAAAGATTATTTGCAAGGTGTCGATGCTAATGATTACTGCGGAACTAATCTTGTACATATTGATTTAATTTATAGTGCTGCCTTAAAGGCACCTGTTAATCTATATGTAGATAGTTACTTGGTGGCGTATAAGCGTAATAATAGCGGTGGGTACTCGTTTTCCGATGTATTCGTTGATAAGTTTGGCGCTATTGTTGATAAATATATTGATAGTGGATTATCTGTCGGCACTAAGTATACGCTCGAATCGGATATGTTGATAGGATACTATCCATACTACGTGTTAAGGTTACGCTTGCGGGGAACTGAAGATTTGAGTATTGCGTATTCACGGTTCAATGCCAGATTTTCTCAGCATTGGACTTTCTATTGTTTTGTCGCGCCAATTTTTAAGCTGCCGAAAGGGTTGGCAATAATTTACGGTGCCATATCGGTTTTTATCGGGAGAGTATTAACTGGCGACCTTAGACGCGGTTGTGCTTTTGTTTGGGTACGGTTGGGCAAATTTATTAGGCATTAGTGTTTTGGTTATGAGCAATTGTCTTTATTAAAGATTGATAAAGTTTGCCCTATACGCGTACGGAGGAGTTCTGTTTGTTAGAGGTAAATGCGGCCATTAATTGTTGCAAGCCTCTTAAATATTTATTTATCTCAGGTCAATGAAAATATCAATTGTCACCGTATCTTATAATGCTGCGGAGTTTATTATCGATAACTTACAGTCAGTATCGCGGCAGGATTTTAATAACATCGAGCACATCGTAATCGATGGCGGCTCAACCGATGGCACCGTCGATATGGTGCGTAAATACGGTCAGCATCTGGCCAAGTTTATTACCGAACCTGATCACGGTATTTACGATGCGATGAATAAAGGTATTTTTCTGGCGTCCGGCGATGTGATAGGTACTTTGAATGCCGACGATGTGTATGCAGATGACACGATATTATCCCAAGTTGCCGACATATTTTCCGACCCCACTGTAGACGTCTGCTACGCAGATTTGTTGTATGTCGACAGATATGATGCCTCAAAAATTGTTCGATATTGGACATCTTGCGACTATCGTAGCGGTTTATTCGAAAAAGGTTGGATGCCGGCGCACCCAACCTTTTTCGTGCGTCGCCGCATCTATGAACAGTTAGGTGGGTTTGATTTACAATTTTCCAGACAAGCGGACTTTGAGCTGACTATGCGCTTTCTAGGCCTGAATAAGGTCAAGGCTGTCTATATTCCCAAAATCTGGATAAAGATGCGGACCGGCGGTATTTCTAACAATAGTCTGGTCGGCATTATCAAAGGAAACATAGAAGCTTATTACGCTTGCCGAAAGAATAACCTGGCCGTGCGAATGCCAATGTTTATTTTGCGTAAAGTTCTTTCCCGGATCCCGCAGTTTTTTAAAAGACCGACTGTCCCCGCGAAGTAAATCCGCATTCGTTCCGGCCGAGATTTTTACTGGTTCTTTGATCAATGCTTGCGATACCCTGAAGCCGGTGATAATTTGCTAAAATGCCTGTCAGCTCATTTTTTAGTACAGACATGAAACATATCGAACTTCTCTCTCCCGCCGGCACCATACGCAACATGCGTTACGCTTTTGCGTTTGGCGCTGACGCCGTCTACGCCGGGCAGCCGCGTTACAGCCTGCGGGTGCGCAACAACGATTTTATGGCCGACAACCTCGCCAAAGGCATTGCCGAAGCGCATAAATTAGGCAAGAAGTTCTTTCTGGCTGCCAATGTCATTCCGCATAACGCCAAAGTCAAAACCTTTATTAAAGACATTGAGCCGATCATTGCTATGGGGCCGGATGCATTGATCATGGCTGATCCAGGCTTGATTATGATGACGCGTGAGCAATGGCCGGATATGCCGATTCATTTGTCGGTGCAAGCCAACACAGTTAACTATGCCAGCGTTAGATTCTGGAAAAGCATGGGCGTAGAGCGGGTGATTCTGTCGCGGGAATTGTCGCTGGACGAGATCGCGGAGATTCGCCAGCAATGTCCTGATATGGAGCTGGAGGTCTTCGTACACGGAGCTTTGTGTATTGCTTATTCCGGTCGCTGTCTGTTGTCCGGTTATTTCAATCATCGCGATCCTAATCAAGGTACTTGCACTAACTCCTGCCGGTGGAAATACGATACCAAGCCGGCGGTGGAAAATGCCGAAGGCGATTATTTGTTGGCCGATAGTGCGGTCATTTCGATGAACGATTTGAATGCAGGGTTGAATACCGCCAGTTGCGGTGGTGCCGAGCGGCATCCGCTGGCCGACAATATCTATTTCCTGGAGGAAGAGGGCCGTCCGGGTGAGTTGTTGCCGGTGATGGAGGATGAAAACGGCACTTACATCATGAACTCCAAGGATTTGCGGGCGATCGAGCATGTGCAGCGCTTGGTGGAAATTGGTATCGATAGTTTAAAAATCGAAGGCCGCACCAAATCGCATTTTTATGTGGCGCGCACCGCGCAAACCTATCGGCAGGCGATAGACGATGCCCTGGCCGGCCGGCCGTTCCAGCCCGAGTTACTGGGTGTGTTGGATAATTTAGCTAATCGCGGCTATACCGACGGCTTTTATCAGCGCCATCATACCCAAGAGCATCAAAACTACCTGTCCGGTTACTCGAAAAGCCATCAGCAGCAATTTTGCGGTGAAATTACTCATTACGATACCGAAACCGGCTGGGCGGACATTAGCGTCAAAAACAAGTTTTCGCTAGGCGATAAGCTGGAGTTAATTCTGCCGCAGGGCAATCAGGATATAACCGTGGAAAATATGGTCGATAAATACGGTCAGCCCATGCAGGAAGCGTCCGGCGGTGGTTATGAAGTTAAGATTCCGCTGCCCGATGTCGATTGCCAGTACGGATTACTGGCACGTTATTACTAGCCTTTGGAGGCTGTATGTCATTTCTTACCGGCGCTTTATGTGACCGTTTTTCCGCCCAAGAAAACTTTCAAATTGCCGAGCCTTTGTTTCGGTATTTCGGCGGTAAAGGCCAGTTCAGCGGGCAAATCACGACTTTAAAAGTGTTCGAGGACAATACTTTGGTGCGGACCGTGCTGGAAGAGAAAGTCACTGATCGAGTGCTGGTGATCGACGGCGGTGGCTCAAAGCGTTGCGCCTTGTTGGGTGATACCTTGACTGCTTTGGCAGTCGAAAATGGCTGGCAGGGTATTGTCGTCTATGGGAGTATTCGCGGCTCTGAAGCCATTAACAAAATGCCGATTGGTGTGGCAGCTTTGAACACGCATCCGCTCTGTAGCAGTAAGCACGGGCATGGTCACCGGGATTCGATGATCACTTTCGCCGGCGTCAATTTCAAAAAAGATCACTATCTGTACGCCGATAGCGACGGAATTATCGTCTCAGAAGCAAAATTGGATTAAAATCGCTTCGTCTTAACCAAGTAAAATACTCAAGAATATGCAAATCGTACTCGCTAACCCTCGTGGATTCTGTGCCGGTGTTGACCGGGCTATTGAAATTGTCGATCAAGCGATCGATACCTTCGGCGCACCAATCTATGTGCGGCATGAAGTAGTGCATAACCGTACGGTAGTAGACGGCTTGAAAGAAAAAGGCGCGATTTTTATCGAAGAACTCAGCGATGTTCCGGTGGGTTCGTATTTGATTTTTAGTGCCCATGGTGTGTCCAAGCAGGTCCAAAAAGAAGCGGAAGAGCGCAAGTTAACGGTGTTCGATGCGACTTGTCCGTTGGTAACCAAAGTACACATGCAAGTTGCCAAACATGCCAAGCAGGATAGAGAAGTGATTCTGATCGGTCATGCCGGCCATCCTGAGGTTGAAGGCACTATGGGGCAGTACGACAAGTGCACCGAGCATGGCGATATTTATCTGGTTGAAACCCCTGATGATGTCAAAAACCTGAGAGTCAATAATCCGGATAATTTGGCTTATGTCACCCAGACCACGTTGTCTATGACCGACACCAAAATAATGGTCGACGCATTGCGTGAACAATTTCCGTCTATTAAAGAACAGAAAAAAGACGATATTTGCTATGCCACGCAAAACCGCCAGGATGCAGTGCATGATTTAGCAAAAATTTCTGATTTGATCTTGGTGGTCGGTTCGCCGAACAGTTCCAACTCCAATCGTTTGCGGGAAATTGCCGAACAGTTGGGCAAACAGGCGTTTTTGATTGATACCCATAAGGATTTAAAACGAGAATGGTTGGATGGAATCGATGTGGTTGGCGTTACTGCCGGCGCGTCGGCTCCCGAAGTGTTGGTACAGGAAGTGATCAATCAACTAAAGGAATGGGGCGGCGAAACCACCCAGGTTCGCGAAAACAAAGGGATAGAAGAAAAAGTGGTATTCTCGATTCCGAAAGAATTGAAAAAGCACATGGAAGCTTGATCCCGTTTACGATTGGAGAAAATTTATGAGCGTTACTGCCCAAGAGCTGGTCGCTGCCGCCAAACAACAGATTACTGAAATCGATGTGGCGACTGCGCAAAATCGTTTGACCAATTTATTGTTGGATGTGCGCGAGCCGGCCGAATATGCTGCCGGGCATTTGCCGGGGGCCGTCAATATTCCTCGCGGTTTGTTGGAGTTTAAGATTGACAGTCATCCGGATTTTCAAGGTCAGCAACAGTCGGCTATAGTCGTGTATTGCCAGACTGGCGGACGTTCGGCACTGGCTACTCAGGTATTGAATCAACTGGGTTACAGCGGCGCAGTCAGCATGGCGGGTGGTTTTAAAGCGTGGACGGAGAGCGGGTTACGCGTTGAGTGACTTAAACCAAGTCCGCATCGACAAATGGCTATGGGCCGCGCGTTTTTTCAAAACACGTGGTCTGGCCTCCGATGCAGTCAACGGCGGCAAGGTGCATGTCAACGGCCAGCGTTGCAAGCCGGGCAAAGAAGTGAAAGTCGGCGATTTGATTAGCGTCACCAAGGACCAATACACTTGGCAGCTTGCGGTGACCGATCTGAATAATCAGCGCCGTCCGGCTAAAGAGGCCGTGGCGCTTTACAGCGAAGACCAAGCTAGTATCGATAAGCGGCTTAAACAAATCGAATTACACAAGCAGCAACAAGCTTCGCTGCATCCGTCCGAGCGCGAGCACAAACCCAACAAGAAACAACGCCGACAAATCCATCGCTTTAAACAAGACGCGATTTAAGGTCAATGACTGCGCCGAACAAAACAATAGCCACAAAACCCGCTTCAATTTATCATTCCCAGCTAATTTGCATGGAATTAGTGCTTGATTAGCGTCTATCAAAGGCATCACTTGGCCTTACTTTAATTGTATCGATTTACGATTAAGCGACGCATAAGGTGGTTTTTGAGAAAGTTTGTACCCATTTGGCGATGCCAAGTATGTTGTTCGCTGAGCGGACTTGTGCTGAGCGAAGCCGAAGTAACCGAAGCGAGCGGTTGACTTCGGCTTCGCTCAGTCAACGGAAAAATGCTTGGTTTGGGTACATTTATTGCCATAAATCGCCTAAGAACTCGATTTTACATTTAAACGATATTGCATCGGGCGCATGCTGTACATGCGTGCCTGGGTTGCGCGACTCCATAGGATATTTAATGTCGATACGTTGTTTTTCAATCCTTAATATTGCCTTGCTCGGTAGCGGTTTGCTGGCAGGTTGTGCCACGACTCGGCAAATTGCGGTCGATTATCCCAAGTCAGAATCCATGCCGATCAAGCCGCTACGTGGCCAGGCCACGGTTAGTGGCGACGACTACTATGTGCAATTGGTGTCGGATTTCGATTTCAAAGGCGACAACGCCTTGAAAGGCGGTTGTAGCGATGTCGGCGGCCATTACGAAAACGGCGATCAATCTGCGGCGCTGGTATTTAGTGTGCATAACGATCCGTTAAAACTGAAGCGCGAAGCCAGCGGCTTTTTGTATCAAGCCACCACCGGCAAATGCAATTTCAAACTGGAAACTAAAAAATCCTATTTGACGCCTTGGTTACGGCTCGATTCCAGCAAAGACAACCTGATCGAATACAATTTTTTGACCAGTAACAGTCACGAAGCCAATCTTTCCCAAGTGATCAGCGACGTCAATGCGGCCAGCACTTTGTTCGCATTCACCGGAGTCGGTGCCGGTATGGCTGTGATGGGTAAGTTGGCCGGCAACTGGGTGGAGAGCAATCCGCAAGTGGTGACCAAAACCCCGGCTGCCAGCGCTTCCGCTAACGGCAAATATAGTTCGGAGACTCATTCATTGCCGGCCAGCGTGGTGCTAGCAGGCGACAGCAGTAGTTTCAATCAAATTCGCTTGGCGGTTTATGAGGTGGTCGAAGGCGGATTGAGCGCTTGGTCGTCCGAAAGCAAATTGCTGGGTGAACTGCGGGTATACCCGGAAATCGCGTCGTCTTTGTTGTTGAAAACCTCGGGGGATCTGACGCCCGATGCGCATGATTTGTCCCTGGATGAATTGTGGCGTGTGCCGATTCAAACTGCCAACGGCGAAGTGAGTTTGCGGCAGCTGATCGATCAGGTCGACCCTGCTGCCAAACCCAATCTGCAACCGGATTGGCAGAATTACCCGGATGTGGAAAGCCAATGCCGGCGCCTAAAATTGGCGATGAAGGATTTGGGCTTCAATAAATTCGATCGCAATGCGGTGTTATATTATTTTCTGAACAAAAACTCACCGGAGTGGAAAAATTTCAATATTTCCGCGCAGCGGGCCATGACTGACGAAATTCGGCCAAAGTTACTGGAACAATACCGTGCTAAGGATTTCTCCGGCTGTCTGGCCAGCGAAGATTATGCCGTGATGAAGAGTATGAAACTGGCGGTTAACACCGAGCAGGATTGGGATGCACTGACCAATTCCAGACAGAAAAAAGAAGGCGTGATCAACCCAATACAATCGGCGGCACGGCAATTTTTATCGGCCTTGCAAAACCCGAATAAAGACGAGGCTGCTCGGCAATTGTATCCCTTGTTGAATACCGAGAAAGGCGGAAACGGTACGGTTTTATTGCAAAACCATTTGAGTAATTTTGGCCTGGAAACTTTGCTGCAACTGCCGACGGTTGCCGACGAAGGCGTACTGATCAACGCGGGTCAGCTGGCGGGCGTGTTTAGCGGCTTGAACATAGAGGCTTATAGCTGCGCGCGTCCTGCTCAGGATCAAGGCCAGCCCTTGGCGAACATCGGCATTCTGCTGTTTGTCACCAAACCCGGCAGTCCGCGCGAAAAAGGCGGGGCTTTGGAGTTTGAATTAGTACAGGGCAAGATTGCCCGCTTGGCCTTTCAGCATCCGTCCTTTCGCGATTTTGAACAAAATCTGGCCGATTATCCGGATCTCGGCGGATGTCGGATAGAAGCCGAGTTATTGAATAAGTTGCACTAGTTTTCAGGGCGTGGGGATAGAAATGAAATTAAAAAAAGGCTTGATCGCAGCGCTGGGACTAACGGCGTTTTTGGCAATCTATGCCTTTTTGGGTTTTTACCTGCTGCCGGCGCTGGCGTTGAAAAAACTGCCGGCTTTGCTGCAGGAAAAAACCGGCCAACAAGCCCAGGTTTCAGCGATTCGTTTTAATCCATTCAACTTTACATTGGCGATGGAAGGCTTTGCCTTAGCGGCTAAGGACGGTAAAAACCTAGTCGGTTTCGAGCGTTTATTCGTCGATTTAGATGCACTGGAATCGGCAAAACTGAGGGGTGTGGTTTTAGATACCATCGAGTTGGCTAATCCGCAATTCAATGTGGAACGGCGGGCCGACGGTGCGTTCAATTTCGCGGATATACAAGGCACGCAGGCAAAGGCTGAGCCTGACACAAACAACAGCGGTGGGGAAAGTTTGGCGCTGCTGATCCATCAAATAGCGATCAAAGAGGGACGTATACACTGGCAGGACGCTGCTAGCGGGCAAACAGTGTCGGAAAACCTGTTGCCGCTCAATTTGACGTTCCACGAGCTAAGCACCCAAGCGGCAAGCAGTGCTATGGGCGATTTGAGCATAGGTTTGGAGTCGGGTGGTACTATCGAATGGCATGGCGATTTCACCATTGCGCCGTTGGCCTCCAAAGGCCATTTGAAGCTGGAGAACATTGGCCTGGCAAGAAGCTGGCAATTGTTTTTGCAGCAAATCTTGCCTGTGGAAATTGTTAACGGTCTACTTGGCTTGCAAGTCGATTATGCATTGAGCGAAGCAGCGCATGGCCTGCTGACAAAAATCAGCAACGGCAATATCGACATAAAGCAGCTGGAAATATCCGAGAAGAATCAAGGTAAGTCTTTAATCAGCGTGCCGGCCTTGCAGGTCAGCGGAATTAGTGTCGATGTCAATCAACAACAAGTCGACATTACTACGGTGTCAAGCAGCGATGCTGCGATTAGCGCGTGGTTGCAAGCGGACGGTGTAGTGAATTATCAGGCTTTGTTTGCTGGGGAGACCGCTGCTTCAACAGCGGCTCAACCAGCAGCACCGGCGGTTGTTGACAGCAGCAAGCCCTGGCTGATTAAGCTGGATGAGTTAGCGCTGAACAATTACAGCATTCATTTTTTCGATTACAGTCTGTCAAAACCGCTGGAGCTGCAATTAAGCGAATTGAATTGCAAGTTACAGAAATTCAAAACGCAGGACGCCGGCAAATTGCCTTTGCAGTTAAGCAGCAAGTTTAATAAAACCGGCAGTTTGAAAGTCGGCGGCGAGATGAGCTTGGAGCCTTTTGCGGGCTCTTGGGCCTTGGATGTTCAAGATATTAATCTTAAAGTGTTCCAGCCTTATCTGGACCCTTTCATGAAGCTGGAATTGGTGGATGGCGACTTAAGCGGGAAGGGCAGTCTGCAATTAACGGTCGCCGATCCGCTGCAACTGACGTTTCAAGGCGCAGCCATTTTAGAAGGTTTGGTGACGCGCGATCAGGTCAAAAATAAAGATTTCTTGAAATGGTCCAATCTGGAATTGACTGGCATAGAGATCGATTTGGCCAAACAGGATTTCAAGCTAGCCAAGGTGATGCTCGATCATCCTTATTTGCGTTTTAATATCAAAAAAGACGGCCAAACCAATGTCGATGACCTGATGGTTTCGCAAATTGCGACCAAGCCAGCGGCTACAGCTAAGCTTCCTGCAAAACCGGCAGTCGGTAAATCCGCCGAGCCGCGTATCAGTATCGGTAAAATTGAATTGAAAGAGGGTAAATCGGATTTCGCCGACTATTCCTTGATCTTGCCCTTCGTAGCGGCTATGAACGGTCTGGACGGTGAAGTCAGCGGTTTTTCATCGGATAAGGATGCCGAGGCCAAGTTGGCTTTAAAAGGAAAGGTTTACGACATAGCCTCGGTGGCTATCAAAGGCAAGTATCAATTCGACAACGGCGATTCGGATATTGCACTGAAATTTACCAATATGCCTTTGCCGCTGATTACGCCTTATATGGCCGAGTTTGCCGGCTATCGGATAGAGAAAGGCCAAATGGCGCTGGACTTGCAATACACGATCAAACAAGGGCAGTTGGCGGTGCAGAATAAATTGCTTATCGATCAGCTGGCTCTGGGCGAGCACGTCGAAAATCCGCATGCAGTGTCCTTGCCCTTACATTTAGCGATTGCTTTATTAAAAGATTCTAATGGCAAAATTAATCTGGATTTTCCGATCACCGGCAGTTTGGAAGATCCGAAATTCAGCATCGGTTCGTTGTTGGCGGACGTGTTGGTTAATTTAGTGACTAAAGCTGCACTGTCGCCGTTCAAGATGCTCGGTTCGCTGCTGGGTGACGATAAGGACTTTAGCACTGTGGCTTTCGCACCAGGTAGTGCCGAATTGGCAGTCGAAGAATCCGCTAAACTGGATCAACTTAACAAAGCCTTGCTGAGCAAACCCGATTTGACCCTGGAAATCAAAGGCATTGCCTACGAAACCCTGGACTGGCCGGCGATGCGCTTTGAGGCGGTAAAGGATGTGTTAAAGAAAATGAAGTCCGGTGAATTGCGCGATAAAGGCGAAAAAGTTCGGCACGAATATATCGAATTGTCCGACGAGGACTATCAGCGTTTGCTGGCCAAGTTTTTTGGCGAAGTGTTCCCGTTGGAAATGGATAGATCGCTGTTAGGCAAGCCAAGGATTAAGAGTAACCCGGATGCCGATTTTTACCCCTTGGCGCAACAGAAATTGGAAAGCGTTTTCCCACCCGATCCGCAGCGTCTTAACGACTTGGCGATTGCCAGAGCCAATCATATTGCCCAGTATGTCACCGACCCTGGCGGTATTAGCAAAGACAGGCTATATCTGTTGGCCACCGAACTCAATCATACCGAAGCAGCTGGTGGCATTAAAACGTTGTTATCGTTGGGCGCTTCGCAGTAAACGGAAGCTTACACGGTTTGTAATATAATGGCGTTTTGCGCAGTGACAGTAGCGTAGCGATTTGTGTTTAAGATTTAATAAAAATGGAGATTCTAATGACAACCCAGTTTTTTCGATTTATTCCGCTGTTGGCTATTTGCATCGGCGGCATGTTTTTCGTTTCTCCGGTCGCGGCGCAACCCCTCACGTCCTGCACGATGACTTATAAGCTCAGCGGTTGGTCATTTGTTTACAAACAATACGACGGACTTGGCAATATCAGTTGCAGTAACGGTCAACGGGCGCAAGTGGCTTTGGCCTCTAAGAGCATAGGATTTACCATCGGTAAGTCGGAGATAGAGGGAACTGGCGTGTTTTCCGAAGTTAGAAATCTGAATGAAATTTATGGCAGCTTTGTCGCCTTTGAAGGTCATGCGGGAGCTACCAAGTCTATAGACGGGCAACTATTGACGCGCGGTGAAATTTCTCTGGCGCTATCCGGCAACGGACGCGGCATAGACATTGGCGTAACGCTAGGCGCTTTGACTATCTCGGCTAGATGATCGGCTTTAGCGTCGCTAATGGTTGCAGGCGGGTTTGACACTTTGCGAAATATTGGAATTGTAGGTGGCATATGCCGTTTGTAGTCCGGGATCACGCTGGAGCGATTGTGCAGCTGCGCGACAGCGGCGACGAGTGGCTTGATGTCGATAACCCGGAAGTGGCGGCATTTTTGCAACAGCTCTCCAGCGACAAGGTTAGACAAGCCTTATCGGCCACCGATAATGATATGGTTAGGGTAATAGACGATTTGGTCGATTTGCTGGTGGCCAATCAAGTATTGATATTTACCGAACTTCCCGAACGCGTACAAACCAAGTTATTGGCAAGGAAACAACTCAGAAAGGATGTGAATGCCTTGCAAAATTTGATGGTTGATGACGAAGGGTTGTTCTAGCCGATGAGTGATAGCTTTGCAAGGCCGGACGCTCGTGGCTTTATCGCCTGTAGAGATGTTATGCCATTGGCGGTACTTTCTTCAATTGTGGATGCTTTGTGAAAAACTCTTTTTTTCTGGTCATCCCTCAGCAAAAAAACGATCCGCAATTATTGGCGTCGTTTACCGACGATGCGCTACGTCAATGGGTTGCCGAACTTCCGACTGCTAATCCGGGTTTGGCCGCACGCTTGTTTCACGAATTGCTGGGAGAGTTGATTTCGGTGGAAATGCCGGCGGCAAAACGCCTGCATGCATTGGAATTACTCAGAGACAGCTTTTACTTGATCGACGATTATTTGCGTTCGCGACTGATCAAGTTTGGTTTTCCGAAGGGTGAAGGCGAAAAAAAAATATTCGGCTTAGCTTGCGCAATCGAAAGGCAATTTACCATCGGTTATTGGAGCGTGGTGAAGGAGTTGACGCGTCGTGAAATCGGCTGGTTGCAGGGTAAATCTACGGCCTTAGCGATACAGCGCACTATTCGGGGCTTGAGTCGCATTGTGATAAGTCACTATATGATGAGCTACCCGGTGCCGGACTGGATCTGGATCGATTTGCACTCGCTGTATAAACTGGCCGTCAAGCTGGATAAGGCTAGTTCCAAAGTGGCTGATCAGGGCGGTATCTTTAGTAAACTGTCGTCGGTCGAAGACAGCTACAAACAAATTTTGTTGCTCAGTTTGGCCTATCCATCCGGCTTGATGCAGAAAGAGTTTCAACTGGTTTATGAGTTTTTGGAGAAAATCAGCGATTTTCTGCAAATCGAAACCAAGCCGGTTGCCGAGCAGGCCGTGCAATGCGCCATTTTAATGGACGAAGATTTGCCCCCGGCTTTTTTGCTGAATGCCGCGCAAACCGATCGAAGGTCCGATTCGGCGATGCTTTATCTCAACCTGACCAAGCTGGGTAAAGTCATCAAGCAAGCCGACAAGCTGTGCAGCAAAGAGGAAGCGCGTTTTAGTTCGCTTGAGGTCGATAAGAATAATCATCAAAAACTATCGGCGGAGCTGTTCGATTATCTGATGCAGCGTTGGCAGGGCAAGGAGCCGCAAGGGACGGTGTATTTTGCTGATCGGCTGGATAGATATGTGGCTATTGGTTTGGAAACGACCTATGATCTATTGGAAACCGGCAGGCCCGGCTTGGAATCCGGGCTGGAAATGCGTGCCGAGACTGACTCGGAACGCGCCTTGTCCTGCAATTTCGATAAGGAAGGTGTACTGTCCATTGGTAGCTTGGTTAGTTTTCGCAAGATGGACGCCATGCCGCAACAACGATCCCTCGGCGTGGTGTGCAAAATACTGTTGCCCAAGCAGGATTCTAAACTGATATTCGAGGTAATGGTCATCGCCGCCCAAGCCTTTCCGGTTGCTTATCAGGCGCTTGAGGTCGACACTGCCGCGGAGAGTAAAAAAGCCTTAATTTACGGCATAAGAGATAACGAAGGCGAAAAAAGCTTTATCATCATGGATTCTTTTCGCTTGAAAGATGGCGACTTATTGCGGATGTTTATGGGGCATGAGAATTTCCCCATCATTCTGAACAGCCGGAGAAATATAGGCTTGGGCTATTGGCAGTTCGAATGCCGGCGTATTCTGGACGATGTGATACCCACCCAGAACAAGAAGAAAGGCTATGATTTTATATAACAAAGACGATTGCCGGTCAGTTCCAAGATGGGATTGGCGGCAGAACCCAGCAAACAGATTCAATGACATCAAATACCGATCAGACATCTGATTTTAACGCACTCGTCGATCCGCACGCACAACGTGAGGCCGAAAAATACGAGAACCCCATACCCAGTCGCGAGCTGATCCTCCAGCTTATTCAAGAAGCCGGCAAGCCGTTACGCCGCCAACAAATCGCCCAACAATTTGCCCTGGAAACGCCCGATGCCCTGGAAGCTTTGCGCCGCCGGCTGCGCGCCATGGAGCGCGACGGCCAGCTAAGTTTTAATAGCCGGCAAAAATATAGCCTGGGTTCTGGTGATAATACCATCGCCGGTCGGGTGTTGGGGCATCCGGAAGGCTTCGGTTTCTTGAAGCCTGATGACGGTAGCGAAGACCTGTTTTTGTCGCCGCGGGAAATGAAACCGCTGATGCCCAATGATCGAGTAATCGCGCGCGTGGCTGGCATTGATAGACGTGGACGCCGCGAGGCTGCGGTGATTGAAATAAGCGAACGCAATACGCATCAAGTGGTCGGCCGGTTTTTTACCGAAGGCCGTGTGGCTTATGTGGTGCCGGATAACAAGAAAATCGCCCACGAAGTGTTGATTGCCAAGGAAGACATCGGCCATGCCAAGAAAGGTCAGATTGTGGTGGCCGAGATCATCCAGCAACCCAGTCAGCATTGCCAGCCCTTAGGCCGCATCACTGAAGTGCTGGGCGCACATATGGCACCGGGCATGGAAATCGAAATGGCGATTCGCTCGCACGAATTGCCGAATCAATGGCCGGATCAGTTATTAGAAGAAATCAAGGCATTAACCCCACAAGTGCCCGAATCCGCCAAACAGGGCAGGGAAGATATTCGTAAGTTGCCGTTGGTCACCATAGACGGCGAAGATGCTCGTGATTTCGACGATGCCGTCTACGCGCAGAAAACCCCGAAAGGCTGGAAGTTGTTGGTGGCGATTGCCGACGTATCGCACTACGTGAAAGTCGATACAGCCCTGGATGCTGAAGCCAAAAATCGCAGTACCTCGGTGTATTTCCCGGAAAAAGTGATCCCGATGCTGCCGGAGATACTTTCCAACGGCTTGTGTTCTTTGAACCCGGACGTGGACCGCTTATGCATGGTCTGCGAGTTGTTGATTAACGAGGAGGGCAATGTCCTGCGTTCGCGGTTTTTTGAAGCCGTGATGCGCTCTCATGCGCGAATGACCTATACCGACGTCGCGCGGATATTGGTGGATGGCGATCAGAAACTGGCTAAAAAATATGCCGACTTGCTGCCGCATTTACAGACCTTGTATGGTTTGTACAAAGTCATGCGCAATCAGCGCGAGTTGCGCGGGGCCATGGATTTCGATACCCAGGAGACCAAGATCGTGTTTGGCTCCGAGCGTAAAATTGCGGAAATAGTGCCTCTGCAGCGCAACGACGCTCATAAGTTGATCGAAGAATTCATGATCACCGCGAATACCGCGGCAGCGCGGTTTTTGAACAAGAAAAAAATGCCGCGCTTACTGCGGATTCACGACGGCCCCGGCACGGAAAAATTGCTGGCGCTGAAAACCTTTCTCGGCGAATTGGGCTTATTCCTCGGAGGCCAGGCTCAGCCCACGCCTCTGGACTACATGCATCTTTTGGAATCGGTAAAAGATAGGCCGGATGCGCATTTGATTCAGACCATTTTGCTGCGCTCCATGTCGCAAGCAGTCTACAGCCCGGAAACCAAAGGTCATTTCGGCTTGGCACTTGATGCCTACGCGCATTTTACGTCGCCAATCCGCCGTTATCCGGATTTGCTGGTGCATCGGGCTATTCGGCACTGTCTGGCCGGCAAATCGGTGGACAGCTTTTATTACACGCATCCTGACATGGTGTTGTTGGGCGAGCATTGTTCGGCGAACGAGCGGCGTGCCGATGACGCCACCCGCGATGTGGTGAGCTGGCTGAAATGCGAGTACATGATGGATAAGATCGGCGAAGAATTCGACGGTGTCATTTCCGCCGTGACCGGGTTTGGTTTTTTCGTCGAATTACAGTCGATTTATGTGGAAGGCTTGGTGCATATCGCCTCTTTGGTGCAGGATTATTTTGCCTTCGATGCCACCAAACATCAGTTGCACGGCGAACGCACCGGCGTGCGTTACCGTTTGGGCGATATGGTTAAGATTCGGGTGGTGCGGGTTAATCTGGACGATAAGAAGATCGATTTTGAGCTGATGCAGTTGGGTAAGAAAATTGCCAAAACCAAGTCGTCTGCCGGTCGTAAAAAGGTTGAATCGAGCGGTAAAGCCGTCAAGTCGGATAAAGATAAAAAAGCCTCAAATAAGCCAAAAGCCAAAAGACGCCGTCGCTCATGAGTTTAACCCAATTGTTCGGAATTCACGCGGTGCAGGCCGCACTGGATTATTCACCGCAGAAAATTCGCCGTGCCTGGGTCGATGGTCAACGCCAGGATGTTCGCCTGAAGCAAGTGATCGACGATCTCGCCAAGCTTGGCATCATTCCGGAAAAAGCCGAGCGCAAAAAGCTGGAAAAGATGGCCGACGGCAAAAATCATCAAGGTATCGTGGTGGCGGTGGAGTTGCCGGCGATGCGCAGCGAAGACCAGCTCAAGCAGGATGTCGAAGCGTTGACTACCACACCGTTTTATCTGGTGCTGGATCAAGTGCAAGACCCACACAATCTCGGCGCTTGTTTACGCACCGCCGATGCGGTGGGTGCGCATGGTGTGATTGTCACCAAGGACAATGCTGCCGGGATCACGCCGACGGTTTGCAAAGTAGCCAGCGGGGCGGCGGAAACGGTGCCGGTGTATCAGGTTACCAATCTGGCGCGAGTATTGCGCTGGTTGAAAGAGCAGAATATCTGGATCATGGGTGCCGCCGGCGAAGCCGAGCAAACGGTGTTTCAGATGAAACTGGATATGCCCTTAGCGCTGGTGATGGGTGCTGAAGGCACCGGTATGCGCCATTTGACCCGACAGCATTGCGATTTTCTGGTGAAAATACCTATGGCTGGGCAGGTGGAAAGCCTAAACGTGTCGGTGGCGGCGGGCGTATTGTTGTACGAAGTGTTTCGGCAGAAGCTGCTTGCTTAAGCGCTATGAGCCCGGTTTGCTATGCTGTTGTACTGGTTGCGAGCTTGTTCGTCTCTATGGCTCATGCCGATATCGATGCACGAGCGATTGCCTTTAATTGCCGAAACTGCCATGCCGAATCCTTGCATCGTGCCGATAACTCTATCCCGTCGCTAAAGAGTTTATCTGCGCAACAGATCCAGCAAGCCTTGCTGGATTTTAAATACGATAAAAAACCCGCTACGCTGATGCCGCGTCTGGCCAAAGCTTATAGCGACGAGGAACTGGAGGCGGTTGCCGAATATTTGAGTCGCAATTAATGGCAGGCTTTTCCAGAAGACGTTTTTTACAAGGCGTCGCCGGGTTAGGCGTAGGCGTCCTCGGCGGCTGTGCCGGGATGCCCTATTTAACGGGTTCCAAAGCCCATGTTGTCGTGGTGGGCGGCGGTTTTGGCGGTGCGACAGCCGCGAAATATCTGCGTTTGTTGGATGCAAATATCCACGTTACCCTAGTCGAACCCAAAGCCAACTACATCACTTGTCCCGGCAGCAATTGGCTGTTTGCCGGTTTGACAGAGCTTCCTCAATTGACGGTCGATTACCAGTCTTTTCAAGACAAATATGGAGTCAAGCTGTTAGTTGATCGCGTCAGCAGTTTAGACGCTGGGCAACGGCGATTGCGATTGGCCGGTGGGCAGAGCGTTAGCTATGACAGGTTAATCATGTCGCCCGGCATCGATTTTCGCTGGGATGCGATGGCTGATTACGATAAGGCAGCATCGGAGCAATTTCCGCATGCCTGGCAGGCCGGGCCGCAGACCTTGTTGCTGGCTCGGCAACTGCAAGCGATGCCAGATGGCGGAGTGCTATTGATGACTGTGCCGGCCGATCCTTACCGTTGTCCGCCAGGTCCATACGAGCGGGCCAGTATGATGGCTTATTGGCTGAAACAACATAAGCCTCGATCGAAAATACTCATACTCGATGCCAAGCGCAGCTTTTCCAAGCAGGCTCTGTTCGAGGCTGGCTGGGTGAAACATTATGGTTATGGCACCTCCAATAGTCTGATTGAGTGGCATAGTTTGGCTGACAATCCTTTACTCGAACTGGACCGGCAGAATAGGGTGCTGACTAGCGAATTCGGCGACCGATTCAGGGGCGATGTGTTGAACATCATTCCGCCGCAAACCGCCGCGCAAATCGCAGTGCAGAATGGTTTGACCGATAGCACCGGCTGGTGTCCGGTGCGGCCCCTTACCGGGCAATCGGTATATGACGAGTTTATCCATGTCGTTGGTGATGCCGCGCACTACTCACCTATCCCCAAATCGGCTTTTGCGGCCAATTCCGAAGCCAAGGCGTGCGCGTTGGCGGTAACGAGTTTGATTAATCAAAAGCCAGTCGCCGAACCGCATTGGCTGAACACCTGCTATAGCCTGATCGCGCCTGAGCATGGTGTTTCCGTGGCCGGGGTTTATAAGCTGGACGCAGCTAGGGCGATTGTGTCGGTGAAGGGAGCAGGTGGAGTCAGCGCTCTGGCTGACGTCGAAGCGGCCGCTTTGGAAGCTGATTATGCACGGATAGTTTACCGGAGCTTGGTTGCCGATACATTTCGCTGAAAAAATAATTAAGGGAAAAATTTTTTATTTCAATTGGTTGCGTTGGCTTTTTATAATTTTATTTGAATTGTTTTGCTTTGCAATTGAAACTGCATAAGAAAGCAATTTTTCGGCCAGGATTTACGAGTATTTACCATCGAAGGCGCGGGAATCCGAAAACTGCGTGTTACAATCGCGCCTGTTCCTTTTCCATGGCTGACCGCGTGAAGAAAAAACCGCTATTACAAATATTGTTGCTGAGTATGCTGTCCGGCAAGGCCGCTCATGCAAGTAGCTTTGTAGTTGAGGATATTCAAGTCAAAGGTCTGCAAAGAATTTCCGCCGGTACTGTCTACAATTATTTGCCGGTTAACGTCGGCGAAACCTTTTCTGAAGACAAGCAAGCTGCAGCCATTAGAGCCTTATTCAACACCGGATTTTTCAAGGATATATCGCTGGAGCGCGACGGTAGTACGCTGGTTGTCAATGTAGTCGAGCGGCCTTCGGTCGCGAAGGTGGTTATCGAAGGTAACAAGGACATCAAAAAGGAAGACTTGACTGAAGCCTTAAAAAAAATCGGCTTAGCGGAAGGCAAGGTTTACAACAAACAAATCCTGGATAAGGTCGAACAAGAGCTACGCCGGCAATATTTCAGTCACGGTAAATACGGTCTGAAAATTAAAACCGAAGTCTCGGAGTTGACCCGTAACCGGGTGGGGATTCATATCGATATTTCCGAGGGCCGGGTTGCGAAAATCAAGCAAATCAATATCGTCGGCAGCAAATCGTTTGCCAACGACGTATTGCGGAAAGAATTCGAATTAAGCACCACCAATTTCCTGTCTTTTTATTCCAAAGACGATCAGTATTCCAAGCAAAAGCTATCCGCGGATTTGGAAAAACTGCGTTCGTATTATCTGGACCGCGGATATATCAATTTCTCCATCGAATCCACTCAGGTCGATATTACGGCGGATAAAAAGGAAATTTACATCACCATCAACGTCAAGGAAGGCGACGTCTATACCTTGGAAAAGGTCAAATTGTCCGGTGAATTGATCGTGCAGCCGGAAGATTTAATCAAATTGGTTAAAGTCGGGCCGGGCGAGATTTTCTCCCGAAAAAACGCTACCGAAACGTCCAAGTCCATTTCTGATCGCCTGGGCGACGAAGGCTATACCTTTGCCAACGTGAATATGGTTCCGGAGATTAACGAGCAGCAAAAAACCGTAGCGATGACCTTTTTCGTCGATCCCGGTAAACGCGTGTATGTGCGACGGATTAACGTCAAGGGCAACACCAAGACCCGTGACGAAGTTGTTCGCCGAGAAGCTAGGCAGATGGAGTCCAGTTGGGCGGCCAGCAGTAAGATCGAGCGCACCAAGACCCGTTTGGACAGATTGGGGTACTTTGAAGAAGTAGGGGTGGAAACCCCTCCGGTGGTCGGTTCGGCCGATCAGATTGATGTCAATTACTCGATTAAGGAAAAAGCCTCCGGTAACTTGCAGGCTGGTGTCGGCTATTCGCAGGTGCAAGGTATCATTTTTAACGCCAACGTCTCGCAAGACAATATCTTCGGTACCGGTAAGCGGGTGGATTTTGCGTTCAACAACAGCAGTATTTTGACACGGTACAATCTGGGTTTTTCAGATCCGTACTACACGCTGGATGGTGTGGCGATGGGCTACAACCTTGGCTACACCTCGCGTAATGCCTACGCTGCCAACTTGGCGGCCTACAATACAACCATCACCAATGCCGGAGTCAATTTTGGTATCCCATTAAACGAGTTCGACAGAATCGGTTTTGATATCGATTTGAAGCGCACCGAGATTGAAAACACCACCTTGTCTTCTGATACGATTTTAAAATTCCTGGGCTTCAAGGCAGGCGACGATATTTCGGCTATCAGGACAAAAAGCTTTGATACGCTGTCAACTTCCGCAGGTTGGACCCATGACACGCTGGATAGAGCCACTTTTGCTCACAGCGGCGGCCAGCAGAGGCTCTCCGGATTGATTACTGTACCCGGCAGCGATTTGGAATATTTCAAAGTCGGTTATAAACACCAGCATTATTTTCCATTATCCAACGATTTTACTTTCCGCTTATTGGGTGAGGTTGCGCATGGTGGTAGCTATGGCGGCAGTTCCGGACTACCGTTTTTTGAAAACTATTTTGCCGGCGGTACCGGTGACGTTCGCGGTTTTATGCAAAACACCCTGGGTGTAATAGACAAAAATGAGATCAATACTGCCAATACCTATAACCGGCCTATTGGTGGGTCTACCAAGCTGATAGGCAAAGCCGAGTTGTTTTTCCCAGTGCCGTTTCTAAGCGACATGAAATCGGTGCGGATTGGTTCGTTCGTTGACGCTGGTACTCTGGCGCCAGGACTTAGTACGGGTGATTTGCGCAAATATTTTCGTTATTCGGTAGGCTTGTCAGGTGAATGGTTGTCTCCGTTTGGGGCGTTGGCGGTGAGTGTCGCCCAGCCACTGAATTCTGAGAGTACCGATAGAACCCAAGCCTTCCAGTTCACCTTTGGCTCGGGATTTTAGTTTAGTTTGAGCCTGTTTTGCCCTATAATGGCGCTTGCGTTCTGTCTTAAACTCAAATATTAACCGGAGATGGTTTTGACCATGAAAAATAGAATTTCTTTGTTCTTAATGCTGATGATTTGTGCTGGCGTGAGTCATGCAGAGCTGAAAATCGGCTTTGTTAATGTGGCTAAGGTGTTGGAAAAAGCGCCGCAAGCCGTTAAAGCAAAAACTCGCTTGGAAACTGAATTTTCACCAAGAGACAAAACACTGGTTTCTCAGCAAAAAGAGATCAAATCACTGGAAGAAAAGTTGGGTCGCGACACAGCTGTAATGGGCGAGGAAGAACGTCATAGAATCGAAAAAGACATTCTCGATAAAAAACGCGACGCAGCTCGTGCACAACAGGAGTTCAGCGAGGATTTCAATATGCGTAGAAACGAAGAGTTAGGCAACCTGCAAAAACGTATTGTCGAAGCAGTAAGAGCGTTAGCTAAAGAAGAGTCGTTCGATTTATTGCTGACTGACGGCGTTATTTATGCAAACGATCAAATCGACGTCACCAGCCGCGTACAGCAAAAACTGGAAACATTGTCGCAATAAACTTTCTCCGATGCTTCGCTAATCGCGGAAGCATGCAGTACTAAAGTAGGGAGGTTCCGAGTCCACGCGAACTTCCCGCTTCCCCCCTTTTCGTACAGATAACTCATGGCCGGCTCACTCGATATGTTACAAATTCAGGAACTCTTACCGCATCGCTATCCTTTTCTGCTGGTAGACAAGGTGCTTGAATCAGAGCCCGGTGTACGTTTGCTGGCGGTGAAAAACGTGACATTCAATGAGCCGTTTTTCCAAGGCCATTTTCCGCATAAACCCATTTTTCCCGGCGTGTTGATTATGGAAGCGTTAGCGCAAGCTACCGCGCTACTTACTTCGCAGAGTGACAATAAACTGGGCAAAGGTACAACGTATTTTCTTGCTGGTATCGATAATGCCCGTTTCAAAAAACAAGTCGTTCCCGGCGATCAATTGCGACTGGAAGTGACTTATATCAAACACAAACGCCACTTATGGTCGTTTGAATGCCGTGCGGAAGTGGACGGTGAGTTGGCCGCCAGTGCGCAAATCATGTGCGCGGCTGTGGCCGCAGAGGGCTAAATGATAGATCCCAGAGCGGTTGTTCATATCAATGCCGAATTGGCCGACGATGTAAAAATTGGGCCATTCTCGGTAATCGGTGCCGATGTGCAGATAGATTCGGGCACCGAGATTGGGCCGCACGTGGTGATTAAAGGCCCTACCGCTATCGGTAAAGGCAACACTATTTATCAATTCACCTCGATAGGCGAAGATCCGCAAGATAAAAAATATGCCGACGAAATCACCCGCTTGGAAATTGGCGATCGCAATGTGATTCGCGAGTTTTGCACGATGCACCGGGGGACACAGCAAGATCAGGGTCTGACCTTGGTCGGAAGCGACAACCTATTTATGGCCTACACCCATGTCGCGCACGATTGCATTATTGGCGATCACGTGATCATGGCTAACGGCGCCTCGATTGCAGGCCATGTACATCTCGGTGATCACGCCATACTCGGTGGTTTTACCTTAGTGCATCAATTTACCCAAATCGGTGAATACAGCTTTTCGGCGATGGGTAGCGCGATTACGCAGGATATTCCTCCCTATGTCATGGTCGGCGGTAGACCCACGCGGCCGCACGGTATCAATTCGGTTGGCATGGAGCGTAACGGCGTGCCAGCGGAAGTGATCAGGCAGATTCGCAAAGCCTATAAAATCCTCTACAAAAATAATTTGCGCTTGGAAGACGCTATAGAAGAAATGGAAGATATGGCCGGCGAAAGCAACGAACTTTCCAATATGGTCAGCTTTCTACGCAATGTCACACGCGGCATTCTCCGATAACACCCTACGCATAGCCGGTATCGACGAAGTTGGCCGCGGCTGCATAGTCGGACCTGTGGTCGCAGCGGCAGTCATTCTCGATCCCACCAAACCGATTGCCGGATTGACCGACTCTAAAAAACTCACAGAAAAAAAGCGTAAGCTACTAGCCGAACAGATCAAGGCCAATGCTTTGTGCTGGGCTGTTGCACGCGCGGAAGCCAGTGAAATCGACACTATCAACATTCTGCAAGCGACGATGGTGGCGATGCAGCGGGCTGTATCTCAATTGGCATATCGCCCTGACTGGGTCAAAGTGGACGGCAATCGGCTACCGGTGTTGGATATACCCGGTGAAGCTATTGTGCAAGGCGATTTATTGGTCGCGGAAATTTCCGCTGCCTCGATATTAGCCAAAGTCGCGCGCGACGAGGAAATGCAGACCCTGGATAGGCTGTTTCCCGGTTATGCCTTCGCCGTGCATAAAGGTTATCCTACCCAGCAGCATTCAGTCGCGCTGCAACAATTTGGCATAACCTCGCAACATCGAAAATCGTTTGCCCCGGTTAAAAAGTATCTTACTTAAACAGCCATGACGCCGAGTTTCGTTCATCTTCGCATCCATACCGAGTTTTCCTTGGTTGACGGTATCGTCAGAATTAAGCCCTTAGTGAAAAAACTGGCTGAGTATGCGATGCCGGCCGGCGCCATTACCGAACAGAGTAATCTGTTTTCGCTAGTTAAATTCTATAAAGCCGCGCAAGGCGCCGGTATCAAGCCCTTGATAGGCGCCGACGTGCTGATTTTCAACCCGGATGAACCCGCTGCACCGTTTCGCTTGACCATGCTCGCGCGCAATAAAAAAGGCTATGTGACCTTGACCGAGTTGATTTCCCGTGGCTATCAAGAGGGGCAGCATCAAGGGATTCCCATGTTGCAAAAGGACTGGATAGCTGAGAATCACGAAGGATTGATCGTTCTGTCGGGAGCGATGGACGGTGACGTTGGCCAAGCTTTGTTGGCGGAAAATGCCGAGCAAGCCAAACGGTGTGCCGAATTTTGGCGCGATTTGTTCGAAAACAGTTTCTACCTGGAGTTGCAGAGGGTCGGTAAAGCGGATGAGGAACGTTACATTAATTTAGTAGCCGATTTGGCTACCGAACTGGATTTACCGGTGGTCGCCACTAACGATGTACGTTTTATCAGCAAGCATGATTTCGACGCACATGAAGTCCGGGTTTGCATTAATCAAGGCCGCGTGTTGGACGATAGCCGCCGCCCGAAAAACTATACCGCTCAGCAGTATTTGCGTACGGCCGAAGAAATGGCCGAATTGTTTTCGGATATTCCGGAAGCCTTGGCCAATAGCGTGGAAATTGCCAAACGCTGTACTGTCGAGCTAACGCTAGGCGAAAACTATTTGCCCGATTTCCCGGTTCCTGAAGGGATGACGCTGGATGACTATTTCAAACAGGCTTCGCGGAAAGGTCTCGAAGAACGTTTGATCCAGTATCCACCGATAGGCAAGGCTAGCTTCGAGGAAAATCGTAAAGTCTATGACGAACGGTTGGAAATCGAGCTGAGCGTGATCACCCAAATGGGTTTTCCCGGCTATTTCATGATCGTCGCGGACTTTATTCAGTGGGCGAAGAATAATGCGATACCGGTTGGTCCGGGTCGGGGTTCGGGTGCCGGTTCCTTGGTGGCGTATGCGTTGAAGATTACCGATCTCGATCCTATCGAATTCGATTTGCTGTTCGAGCGATTTTTGAATCCGGAACGGGTATCGATGCCCGATTTTGATATCGACTTTTGCATGGAACGCCGTGACGAAGTCATCGATTATGTGGCCCGCCACTATGGGCGCGACCACGTTTCGCAGATTATTACATACGGTTCGATGGCCGCCAAAGCGGTTATTCGCGACGTGGGACGGGTGATGGGGCATGCCTACGGTTTCGTGGATAGGCTGGCAAAACTGATTCCATTTGAAATTGGTATGACTCTGGGCAAAGCCCTGCAAGACAGTGCCGAGTTGAAGGCTTTGTATGATACCGAGGAAGAGGTCAAGTCGCTAATCGATATGGCGCGTTCGCTGGAAGGTATTTCCCGTAACGCCGGCAAGCACGCTGGCGGCGTGGTGATTTCGCCGACCAAGCTCACCGATTTTAGTCCATTGTATTGCGAACAGGGTGGCGGCAACCTAGTTACCCAGTTTGATAAGGACGATGTCGAGGCGGTTGGCTTGGTCAAGTTCGACTTCTTGGGTTTGCGGACGCTGACGATTATCGATTGGGCGCTGCAGACCATCAATTGCCAGCGCGCGCAGCGTGGCGAAGAGCCGGTGGATATTACCCAGATTCCTCGCGACGACCTGCCCAGCTATGAATTATTGAAGAACGCCCAGACCACAGCCGTGTTTCAGCTGGAGTCGCGCGGCATGAAGGAGTTGATCAAAAAACTGAAACCGGATTGCTTCGACGACATTATCGCGTTGGTGGCGTTATTTCGTCCCGGGCCCTTGGAGTCGGGCATGGTCGACGACTACATCAATGTCAAGCATGGTGCCAAGGCGGAATACGCCCATCCCTTGCTAGAACCGATCCTGAAGCCGACCAACGGCGTTATCCTGTATCAGGAACAGGTGATGCAAATCGCCCGGGAATTGGCGATGTACACCTTGGGCGGCGCGGATATGTTGCGGCGGGCGATGGGTAAGAAAAAGCCTGAGGAAATGGCCAAGGAAAGGGAAAAGTTCATGTCGGGTTCGGTGGCGAACCAGATTGACGAAAAAATCGCCACCTACGTTTTCGACTTGATGGAGAAGTTTGCCGGCTACGGTTTTAACAAGTCGCATTCGGCGGCTTACGCTTTGGTTGCTTATCAGACCGCCTGGTTGAAAGCGCATTATCCGGCGGCGTTTATGGCGGCGGTGATGTCGTCGGATATGGATAATACCGATAAGGTGGTGGTGCTGATCGACGAGTGCCGGGAAATGAAGCTTGAGATCTGTCCACCGGACATTAATATTTCCGATTTCCGTTTTACCGTCAACGACAAAGGACAGATCGTTTACGGTGTCGGTGCAATCAAGGGCGTTGGCGAAAACGCGATTGATGATTTATTGAAGGAACGAAAGGCCAACGGCCCCTACGCCGGCTTGTACGATTTGTGCAAACGCGTCGATTTGCGTAAGGTCAACCGCCGGGTTCTGGAAGCGTTGATCAGGGCCGGCGCCTTGGACACCATTGATCCTAACCGTGCCGCGCATCTGGCCGAATTGACCACCGCGCTGCGAGTTGCCGAACAGCACGGAAAAATGGCGTTGGCCGGTCAAAACGATTTATTCGGCTTGGCGGTGCAGGTAGAGGTCAGTGATGGCGAAGCGGAAGCCTATTCCACGATGGTCGAGGCGTGGACCGAAAAAGAAAAGCTGGAAGCGGAGAAGCAGACTCTGGGCCTGTTCCTGACTGGTCATCCCATAGCCGAGTATCTGCCGGAATTGAAACATATTACCCACGGCTCCTTAGCTAGCCTGGAAGTCGATGCCGGTCGCTCCAGAGGTAAAATGGAAGGGCGGGTCGCCGGTTTGGTGGTGGAAATGCGCACCCGGCAGACTAAGCAAGGCAAGATGATGGGTTTCGCAACCTTGGATGACCGTACCGGTAGGTTGGAAGTAGCGGCTTTCAGCGGGATTTTCGATAAATACCGAAATTTGCTGGCGAAGGATACGTTGTTGGTCGCGGAAGGCTCGTTAGCAATGGATGATTTTACCAATAGTCTACGCATGACTGCCGAAAAACTCTACAGCATGGAGCAGGCGCGGGAAATGTTTGCCAGGGCTATTGTGTTGAATTGGGATAGCAGGCAATGGCAGATGGAGCGCAGTTTTGTTGTCGAGCTGGCGGAAACGCTGAAGCCATTTTGCGGCGGTCTTTGTCCGATCAGTATTGAGTTTGCGAAAACCGAAGCCAAAGCCAATCTTCAGCTGGGTGACGACTGGCGGGTCTATCCCAGCGATGAATTGCTAATCCGCTTAAGGCGATTGTTGTCGATCGAAGCGGTGCAAGTCAGGTATTGAACCAGCGCGAATATAAATAGAGTCTGCTCAGTAAATCAGCTCAAGGTAAGCACAAGCGAACGGCTCAGATTGCACCGAGCACGCTGATTTAGTTCGCGGTTGGCCTCGGTTTCTTGCTTGGGGTGGCCTAGTGGCTTGCCGGCAAAGCGAATACCCCGTTGCTTCAGGTAGTCGCGGTTGGCACGGGTGCCGTAGATCGGATCAGCGAGCACTCGTTCCGGACAATGGCCGTAGCGCGCCAGATAGGCTTCGACTTGCGAACCTCAGTCCAAGCCTTCGTGAAAGGCGTCCCAGCGGTGCATGGAAGTTGCTGAGGGGAGTGGGGAATCAGGAAAAGTTTTGCTGAAACTTTTAGAGGCTGTTGCCGTTTTGGGATGATAGCCTTGAAATCGAACTGAATAGCCCAAATGCTTGAGTTTTTCAATCAACCTATACTCAAGCGATGCCACGACAGTTGTTTACGGATGAATACTGGAATAAATTCAAAGCCATCATGTTGAGCCTGGGGATTTATGACAAGCCTTCGCTACGACAAACGGTAGAGGGGATTTTTTATCGCTTGCGAGTAGGCTGCCCCTGGCGAGACTTGCCTATAACGTTTGGCAAATGGAATGCCGTGTATAAACGATTCAACGCGTGGTCGCTTCAGGAAAAATTGATGGGTATCTTTCGGGGACTGGTGGTGGAACCGGATTTGGAATGGGCATTTATCGACGGCAGTATTGTGAAGGCTCATCAACATAGTAGTGGCGCGGCCCATGAGCAGGAAACAGCCATTGGAAAATCCGTCGCGGGCAACACCACCAAAATCCATATGGCCGTTGATGCTTGCGGGCTGCCCATTCATTTCTCGGTGACGGGGGGCGAGGTGCACGACTGTAAAGAAGCGCCGGAATTGGTGGCTAAACTCCCTTTGGCTGCCCACATGATTGCTGATAAAGGCTATGACAGTGAGTCTTTACGTATTCAAATTCGAGACAAAGGGAGTGTGCCTATCATTCCTAGAAAACAGAACTCAACCATTGGGAATGACGAAATGGACTGGTGCCTCTACAAGTATCGCCACCTCGTTGAAAATGTATTTGCGCGACTGAAACATTTCAGAGCCATCGCGACGCGATATGACAAATTGAAACGCAATTTTGAAAGTGTCGTCGCTTTGGCCTGCGCTTTCATTTGGTTGCCCATGTAAAACGGCAACAGCCCCTATTTTCTTTGCGGATTTGAACTTGATACTTGCCAAGTCTTTTGCGAATTGTTGCCATTTTTCGCCCTCATTGTGACGCCAGTGTGACAAAGGAGCTTTACGGCGGTATTCTGGTCCCGATCTTTCCAGCATTTCTTAATGTTGGAAAGGCCTAATGCACTGCAACTGCAAATTAAATTGTAATTACAATGAGTTGAAAGAGTTTTAGTTGAAGCCATACTCAACGAATTAAGTATGGTGCCGAGGAGAGGACTTGAACCTCCACAGGGTTACCCCTACTAGCACCTGAAGCTAGCGCGTCTACCAATTTCACCACCTCGGCTATACCTGCGTGAGCAAGTAAAGCCGATATTATACGAACGCAGTAGGTTGCTGTCAAACCTAAACGTGCGGAGCGAATTGCCTCAAATTAAATAACCCAAGGGGGGCCATAAAAACGGGTCGTTGCCTCACTGATCTTGCCCCGAATTCACAGACACCCAGCTAAGAGAGTAATCTCTAACCGTGAGGAGTCTTATGAAAATGAACAAACCAAAAAAACGAATCCAGCCAACGCAATCGCTATATCCCGCAATTTAAAGAGCGAGCCCTGGAACAGGCGACACGAGATGGCGTCCCGCAAGCGGCCAAGGATTTAGGTATTGCCCCGTCAATGTTGTATGGCTGGCAATCTAAAGGCCGGCAAACGGGCCAATCCTTCGAAGATCAAAAGCTGCACCAAGCCGAGCGTGCACAACTCAAACGTGACGATGCTCGACTCGAAGAAGAGGCCGCTATTTTAAAAAAGGCGGCGGCGTACTTTGCGAGCCAGCACCGGTAAAGTACGCCATGATTCAGCAGCACGAACAGCAGTTTTCAGTGAGTTTGATGTGCCGACTCTTGACGGTTTCACGGAGTGGTTGCTATCAATGGAAGAATCGTCGGCCTTCCGAACGCCAGCAAACGCACGCAGTATTGGTCGTTGAAGTGAAGCGTGTTTTTGAGGATGAAAAAGCCCTTATTGGTTCGCCCAGGATTGCCAAGCGACTGAATGGCGAGGGGCATCGAGCCAGTCCACACGCCATTGCCAAGATCATGAAAATACAGGGTTGGCGGGCCAAAGCCGCTCGAAAATACAAGGCTATACATTCAGACCCCGAAGTGCTCGCGACAGAAACGGCAAATTCTTTGTCAGCTTCCCACCGGCCGTCAGCCGTAAAGCGTTGAAAGCCATGAGAGCAAAACTCAAAGGACATCCGTTGATCAAAGCGGGCTACAGTCAAAGCATCGTTGATTTGGCAAAAGCAATTATTCCGATCATACAGGGATGGATCACTTATTACGGAAAGTTCAGGAAATCGGCGATGTCGGCCATTTATAGCTACATCAACGATAAACTGTTGGGTTGCGAAAGTTCAAATCGTTACAGTGCCGGAAATGGCGTGCCAGCCAATGGTTAAAAGAGCTATATCGGCAATATCCGACATTGTTTGCACATTGGCGAGTCTCGAATTGGGTGGCTGGATAACAAGAGCCGTATGAATCGAGAGGTTCACGTACGGTTCCGTGAGCAACTGAAGGGGGTGGTTCCCTTAGGTTGATTCGGCCTGCAATGGAAAGCGGGAACCACAGTTTAAAAGTGGAAGCGATCCATGGTGAGCGGTTTACAACCCGCCAAGTTGCCAAACAACATGTCTTTGCATATATCGAGGTGTACTACAATCGAAAACGGCTTCATTCAAAGTTGGGATTGAAGCTTTTGAACTTAAATTTGTCGCTTAGTGAGGTGTCTGTGAAATGCGGGCAAGACCAATGATCGTGCCCGCCTGGGAACAAAAAGATTGGAATCTGCGCGCCAATTTTAACTTGGCCGGCCCGACTTGCTCTTCATTGCAGCGTCTGATTTACTGAGCAGGCACTAAATAGTAGGCATAAAAAAGGGAGGCTTCAGCCTCCCTTTGCGCTTATCGGGCGAGTTTTAACTCACCCGATACTTTCCACAATTACTTGTCGGTACGTTTGTAGTTAACGCGACGGTTGTAAGCACGGCCTTCGTCGGTTTCGTTGGTATCAACCGGTTGAGATTCGCCATAACCTACGGTAGTCAGTCGTTTGCTATCGACACCCAGTTTAACCAGTTCACCTTTGACAGCGTTAGCTCTGCGTTGAGACAGTTTCTCATTGTACGCATCGGTACCATAGCTGTCGGTATGTCCTTGAATTTCCACGGTCAAACCAGGGTTGAGCTTCATCACCTCAACTGCGTTTTGAATCAGAGGATCGTATTTTGATTTAACTTTATCGCTGTCGAAATCAAACAATACGCCATGGAATGCCCAGCAACCCTCTCTGTCAACGACGGCACCTTTAGGCGTGTCAGGGCATTTGTCCACACAGTTGCTTACGCCATCTTTATCGTCGTCTTGTGTTGAGCAATCGGCCACTTTTGGTGTCCCCGCTTTTAGGAATACGTTTTTAACCAAATCGCTCATGCCTTTTGCGCTGGTGATGGCTTCGGCAGTGGTTGCAAATCCACAGCCGGACGCGTTGGCCAGATCTTGCAGAACTGTTTGACCGGCGACATCTTCGTCATTGCCGACCCAAACTGTATAAATACATAACTTATCCCCATACTGAGATTTTAGTGCTTCCGCCGCGGGTACTGGAGAGACTTCCTCGATACCATCGCTGAAAACGATCAAAGCAATATTGCCGGAAGCGCTGCTTAGATCTTTGCCGGACTCACTCAGCGCCGTAGCCAGTGGCGTGCCGCCGCTAGAGCATTGCAGAGACGTAATGGCGCTTTCGAAGCCAGTTACAGAGTATTTTTGCACGGCTTGGTTAAGGTAAGTCGAGCCCCAAGATAGGCAAGGCCCAAAACCAAAACTAAGTAATCCGGACGCCAATGGCATCTCTGGAATAGATTTGTTGAATTTGTTCAACAAGTTTTTTTCGACATCAAGTTTGGTGCCGCTGTAGTCGGCCGCATTGACATAGGTGCGGCTCATTGACGAAGAAGAATCGTTAACCACGAAAAAGCTGCTGGTTTTTTGTACCAATTTTCCGGATTTAACTAACGCATTCAGGTCTTCCGCTTGGAAAGCCTGGAAGTTATTGCTTGACTGTGTCGCGCAACCCGAAAGTAGTGCTCCGGCCAAAGTAGCCGAGAATAAAAGGGTTCTTTTCATGTTTTGATTCTCCTAGTTGTTTTTCTGTATCTGCAAAGCCTAGCACATCGCCTAGGTGTCTCAAGTCTAACATCAATCCCTTATTTTGAAATAGTGTATTCAACTTATTCACGAGCATGAAATAATGCCGCATTGTTTTTGCGTTGGCTTTTTTGGAGAAGGTAGTGAGCAAGATTTTTGTTTTCTGTTTAATGTTTTTTCAAGCCTATTTGGCACTGGCTGAAGGTGTTAAAGAGTTGGCTGCAGCTGGTGACGCTCAGGCCCAAGCTAAGTTGGCTTCTGCCTATTTGCTTGGCCGCGATGGGATCGAGAAAGATGAGCAAAAAGCCGCGGAATGGATGGAAAAAGCCGCTAAACAAGGTTTGCTCGATGCCCAAGTAGTTATGGGGGCGATGTATGACAGGGGGATGGGTGTTGTAAGCGATAGAGACAAAGCTACCGAGTGGTATGAAAAAGCTGCCAAGCAAGGTCATGCTACTTCTTTGGCTATTTTAGGCAGAAACGATGCGGCCAAGGGCAGTGTACAATTCAATTATCAGGCGATGCGCTTAAACGCCTCGCGTTCCATTCCCAGCGAATACGCGAAGAAATTTTTAACAACTAAATAGTTTAATGATGAGTATCAGAACCCGATTTGCTCCAAGTCCTACCGGTTATTTACATGTCGGCGGTGCTAGAACCGCTCTTTTTTCATGGCTATATGCGCGTAAACACGGCGGCCGGTTTATTTTGCGCATCGAAGACACTGACCTGGAACGTTCCAGTCAAGAGTCTGTTAATGCCATTCTGGAAGGCATGACGTGGTTGGGTCTGGAATACGATGAAGGTCCGTTTTATCAGACCCATCGCTTTGATCGATATAAAGAAGTGATTCAGCAATTGCTGGCGCAGGGAGACGCTTATTATTGCTATTGTAGCCGCGAGGAGTTGGAGGTGTTGCGCGAGCAGCAAATGGCCGCCAAAGAAAAGCCGCGTTACAACGGCAAATGTCGGCATGGCGTTGAGCATCCGCAAGGCGAGAGGGTGGTGCGCTTTAAAAATCCTGAGCAGGGAGAAGTTATCATCGACGATATAGTGAAAGGTCGCATCGTCGTGGCAAATAAGGAGTTGGATGATCTTATTATTGCCCGTTCCGACGGTACACCTACCTATAATCTGACGGTAGTGGTCGATGACATGGATATGGAGGTTACGCATGTGATACGCGGTGATGATCACGTCAATAATACGCCAAGGCAGATCAATATTCTAAAAGCCTTGGGTGCGCAATTGCCGGTTTATGCACATGTGCCGATGATTTTAGGTTCGGACGGCGCGCGCTTGTCCAAACGTCACGGTGCGGTCAGCGTGATGCAGTATCGTAATGAAGGGTATTTACCCGAGGCTTTGTTGAACTATCTGGTACGCTTGGGTTGGTCACACGGCGATCAGGAATTGTTTTCCTTGGAAGAGATGGTGGCGCTGTTCGAGCTGGAAAAAGTCCATGTTTCCGCATCTACTTTCAATACTGAGAAGCTGCTCTGGTTGAATCATCAATACATCATGAATAGCGATCCTGCGCACGTTGCCAGACACTTGGCTTGGCATATGGGGGAGCGGGGCATCGATCCGACAACTGGGCCGGCGTTGGCGGATGTCGTTAAAGCACAACGCGAACGGTGTAAAACTCTGGTGGATATAGCGGTCGAAAGCGAATACTTTTACAAGGAATTCGACGGCTATGAAGAAAAAGCTGCCAAGAAGAATTTCAAAGCGGGCGTCGACGATGTACTGCGGCATTTGCTGACACAATTTAGTGGCATTAGCGATTGGGATGCATCAGGCCTTCATCAAGTGGTATTGGATAGTGCTGAGCAATTACAGCTTAATCTGGGCAAGGTCGCGCAACCACTGCGTGTGGCGGTTTGCGGTAGCGGCGTGTCGCCGGCTATTGACGTGACCTTGGCGCTGTTAGGCAGAGAAAAAACCCTGAAGAGAATAGAGCAAGCGATTCAATATATAAAGAATGTAGAAAATTCCTAGACAAAGTTCTGAAAATACGTATAATACGAGGACTCAACTACGGGGCCATAGCTCAGCTGGGAGAGCGCTTGCATGGCATGCAAGAGGTCAGGAGTTCGATCCTCCTTGGCTCCACCAAAATAGTTGATTTTAGTCCTGAGTCCCCATCGTCTAGTGGCCTAGGACACCGCCCTTTCACGGCGGTAACCGGGGTTCGAACCCCCGTGGGGACGCCAACTTGGCTAAAGCCGGTTTAAGCCGGCAATTCGTATTAAAGAAGTCAATCTACAAATAGTCCTGAGTCCCCATCGTCTAGTGGCCTAGGACACCGCCCTTTCACGGCGGTAACCGGGGTTCGAACCCCCGTGGGGACGCCATCCATTCTTAAAGGTGATCGCAGCGTGAGTAATATGCTGTTGGCCTTGCATTCCATCTGGTTTTAATCCACATTTAAGGTGGCTTTCGCTACTTAGCTATTTCTGTCGGGAAGGGTTGGGCTCAGCTAAGTCAGCGGGTAAATCTAAATCGATTTACCCTTTTTATTGCTCAGAAATATTAGGTGGACGGCTGGCCTGTTTCAATCATTACTTTTAGTTTTGAGCCGGGTTTGATGTCCGCTTTGTTTTTGGGGACATTATTCCATTTGCGTAACTCGGTGACGTTGACATTAAATTTCTTCGAAATTTGTGCCAATGTGTCGCCTGTTTTCACCGTGTAGCTGATTTGTTTAATGGCAGGTGCAGTTGAGGCAACGGTTATCGAGCTGCTTGTTTTCTTGATTGTAAGTTTTTGACCGGGTTTCAGTGCGGCTTTTTTGGATAATTTATTCCAGCTCACTATGTCATCTTTATCAACAGAAAAGCGCTGCGAGACATCCCATAAGGTATCGCCTTTTTTAACCGTATACTGCTGTTTGCTTGATTGAGCAGGGGTTGGTGTGTTTTGCTGAGATGTTGAGATAGCTGAAGCAACGGCCGCTGCGGGTTCGCCTTTTTGCGAATGAAACGAGACAGGAATTAAAAGGATTGTGCCCTGGGCAACGGTGTCGTCGCCAAGGTGGTTCACGTTGATAATCTCGTCGACGCTGGTGCTGTGCTTGTTAGCTATGCTCTGCAGTGTCTCTTTTTTGCCGACCGTATGGTGTTCCCATTTAATTCTTTCTTGGTGTGGCAATTCCGCCAGTTTTTCTTTAAATGAGTCGGCTTTATCGATCGGAATCAGCAGATGTTGCGCGCCGTTGGGATCGGTGCTCCAGCGGTTATAGCCAGGATTGAGTTTTAAGAAGTCATCCAGAGGGGTTTGTGCCATTTCGGCAGCTTTACCCAGGTCAAGCTGCGATTTTACATCGACCAATTCAAAGTAAGGTTGGTTGGCGAATTGATGCAGATTTACGTTATATTTTTCGGGATTGGCGAAGATTTTGGCGATTGCCAGTAATCTGGGTACATAAGCTGAGGTTTCGTTATTTAAATCCAGCGACCAAAAGTCAGTGGGCTGTCCCCGTTCGACATTTCTGTCTACGGCGTTTCTGATATTGCCTTTACCTGCATTATACGAGGCTAAAGCCAGTAACCAGTCTTTATTAAAGGTCTCGCTAAGTTCTTTCAGGAATGTGGTGGCGGCCTGGGTAGATTGCACCACGTCGCGACGAGCATCATACCAACTGTTTTGTTTTAACCCGTAAAGCCGGCCAGTTGGCGGAATGAATTGCCAAAGACCGGAAGCTTGAGCTGGAGACATCGCATCCGGCCTGAATGCGCTTTCTACTGCAGGTAATAAAGCCAGCTCGCCGGGGATGTTTTTAGCTTCGATTTCGTTAAGGATGAAATATAAATAGGGTTCTGCGCGTTGTTGAACTCTGGCGAGATATTCCGGGTTTCTAAGATACCAGTTTACTTCGCGGTCGATTCTGGCATTATCAATTTCCGGTAGTGCATACAGGGATAACATCCTGTCCCAAATAGTTGCGTGTTCTTTTGCTTCTACCTGCTTGTTGTGGGTTTTTCCGGTATTGCCATTGCGGGTAAATACGGAAAACTTGCTATTTGATGACTGGGTCAAGTGGTCTTTTTGAGCTTGTTGGCTACAGCCAGTCACTAGCAAAATAGGCAGTAGATAAGACAGATGACGGCCTGATTTTTTGGAAATTGAGCGGGGCATTGTCTGAACTCGCTAAAATAAAAAAATTAGATCCTAGCATGGCTTTCTAAAATAGCCAAAAAAACATACCCTTAGCGGCGGTTAAATGAAGAGAGAATTTTTATTTGCGTTGTACCAAACCCCGAGAGGTAAGCTACTGCAAACCATGGAAGCCAACTATTTGCGGCGATCGATAACTGTAAGTTGCAAACAGCAGCAAGTGCAGGTCGGCGGTTTAGGTTGGGAGAATGAGTTTGTCGATTTCTCCTTGTATCAGAATTATCTGATTCTGGACGGTAAGGCCATGGGCGATGCGAATGCATTGAAAGTGACTGCTAAAGCCTTCAATCTACCGATTCAAACCGAATCGATGGATTTGGTGGTGCTTCCGCATATTTTGGAGTTCGATGCGCGTCGCTTTCAAACCCTACGCGAAGTTAACCGGATATTAAAGCCGGGTGGCGAATTGGTCATGTTGAATTTCAACCCGTTTAGTCTGTCGGTACGTTTCCAATTTTTATGGGACAGGAAGCTTGCGGACTCCTGGCGGGCCCATTTCATCACTAAAGCGCGAGTTTTGGATTGGTTAAAATTGATGAATTTCGAATTGTTAACGACTGCTGAGTTTGGGCTTGACAGTTACACCATCGCTCACGGTAAATTCGAGTTTTGCTTTGCGTCGTTGTTCGCTATGGCCTATGGCGTTAAAGCAGTGAAGAGGCAATATACCTTGATCCCTTTATCCGCGACGAAGCAACGCAGAGGCAATTTGGCTGCGATCGGATTGAGTTTAAAATCAAACTTACATAGACAGGATAACCATGACTGAAGTTATTGTTTATACGGATGGCGCATGCAAGGGAAATCCCGGGCCTGGAGGTTGGGGAGTGCGATTGGAATATAAAAATAGTGAAAAAGAACTATGCGGTGGTGAAGCCGAAACGACTAACAACCGTATGGAATTGCTTGCGGCAATACAGGCTTTGGAAATATTAACCAAACCGTGCAGTGTTAAATTACACACCGACTCCAAATACGTTTTACAAGGGATTACCGAGTGGATGGTCAACTGGAAAAAGCGGGCATGGAAAACTGCGGCGAATAAACCCGTAAAAAATGAAGATTTATGGCGACGCTTGGACGCTGCGATCCAGCGTCATAATGTTGATTGGATATGGGTGAAAGGGCACGCCGGAGATGAAGGCAACGAACGCGCCGATCAGCTAGCCAATCAGGGAATCGAGCAATTGTCTCGCCCGTAATCTCTCTGAACTCAGGAAAAAGTATGTTAGGTTCAATGGCAGCCGCCTTGGTCGGTATTTGGTTTTATAACACTGCGCCACGTTCAGGTCGCTCGGCAATTTCATGGGCGTTGTCGGGCGCGTTGATTTATTTCTTGGCGGCGCTGTTCTGGACACTGGCGGTTACGCCCGGTATCAAAGATGCTGCAAGTCACAGCCAGAGCACCGCACTGATCTTCGTCGTTCGTTATGCCTATGTCGGTTTTGGAGTATTAGTTGCGGTTTTGCTGAACGGCTGGTTGAATAAATCAGCCGATTCCTAATAAAAGGCCTATGTCAACTTGGTCAGTCTATATTATCCAATGTGACGACGACAGCTTATACACCGGCATTAGTACTGATGTGGAGCGGCGTTTTCGTCAACATCTGATGCAGAAGGGGGCAAAATATTTCAGAAGCCGTCAGCCTCGCCAATTGGTTTTTGTCGAAACCGGACATGACCGGGTCTCAGCTTCCAGAAGGGAAGCGCTAATCAAAAAAATGAAGCGTACCGAAAAACTGGATTTTATCTCAGCGTCCCGCTCTAGTTAGCAAGTGCGGATTTTTTTTTGGAGATGGATTTTGTCTTAGTAATGCGGATGGTCTTGAGAATGATTTGCATTAATTGTTATAGGGGTTTTATACTCGAGTCTCAAATTCTTGGAGACCGATATGAAGCCATTAAACTCAATACTTAGCGCCGCGATCTCGACACTTGTCGTCAGTACCGGGGTGGATGCTGCAGGCATTCCCGCCGAAAAGCCACAATCCATGGATGAAATGTGGAAGATCATCCAGGCTCAGCAACAGCAAATCGATAGCATGACCAAAAAGCTGGAGGCTGTGGCGCAAAAGCCAGCAACGGGAGAAGTTAGCAATTTGGAACGTAAAACCAATGTGCTGACGGAAGAAGTGGAAAAGCTTCGGACTGAATTGGTGGTGCCGGAGAAGGTCGAATACAAAAGCGCTTATGGTTTAGGTCCGGCGGCTTCGAAAGTTTATCAAGCAAGCAAGGGTTTATCTTTAGGCGGTTATGGCGAAGCCAATTACCAGGCTAGGGTAAACGACCAAGGTGGGCGAGATGAAGATGGTAATGTAAAAAATCCAAATAATGCCGATTTAGAGCGCTTGGTTATTTATGCCGGTTATAAATTTACCGACAGTATCCTTTTTAACAGTGAGATTGAGTTTGAGCACGGCACTACCGGTGAAGGCGGTGAGGAGAGAGGCGAAGTTTCTGTAGAATTTGCGTCTTTGGATTTTTTCATCAACAGAATGGCAAATGTGCGTGCTGGTATGGTGCTGATGCCAATGGGCTTCATTAACCAAATTCATGAGCCGCCATTCTACTTCGGTAACAATCGTCCAGAAGTTGAAAAACGTATTATTCCCAGCACTTGGCACGAAAATGGATTGGGTTTGTTTGGTGAATTGTTGCCAGGTTTAACGTATACGACCTATGTCGTGAATGGTATGAATGCCCGTGGTTTTGCGTCCAGCGGGATTGCTGAAGGCCGGCAAGGTGGCAGCCAAGCAATGGCCGAAGATTTGGCTTATGTAGGGCGAATGGACTATGCGCCGGCTTTTGTGCCTGGTTTGAGCGTAGGTGGCTCCGCTTATTTGGGTAAATCCGGTCAGAATCAGTTTTTCGGCGGTCAGAAAGCCGATGTGATGACGGAGTTGTACGAAGCCCATCTGCAATGGAAATATCGCGGCGTGGAATTTCGTACGCTGGGGTCTTTCGGGCATATTGGTAATGCGGCTTTGCTAAGCGCAAGCAATTTGGCAGCAGATAATGGTAACGGCGTCATTGGTTCCGAAAACTACGGTTGGTATAGCGAGCTTGGTTACGACATCCTGCCGCACTTCCTGCAAGATACCACCCAATATTTAGCGCCGTTTTTCCGCTACGAACGATTGGATACTCTTGCTAAAGTGCCGGTGGGACAACTTGACGACTTGACCAAAGATATCGAAATTTTCCAGATCGGTATGAACTACAAACCGATACCTAATGTGGTGATCAAGGCCGACTACCGCAATTTCAATCAGAAAGCCGGTACGTCACCCGATGATTTCAATCTCGGTGTAGGCTTTATTTTTTAACAACACTTTGTTATTGCCTGTTGGCCCCGTCGGCTTGATCGATGGGGCAATTCCCGGTTTTACAGGAAGAGCCAAACCCAGTTATCGAACGCTTCGGCTTGGCAAATCGATGGCCTCTCTCTATCATACGGCCGTCTCATATACTTATTGGGTTATTCCAAAGCATGCTTTTTTCAAAATATTTCCGGTTCTTTCTGATTTCGCTGGTTTTTTGCTTAACCACTCTGAATGCTTACGCCACGGTGTTTTACAGCAAAGAAGAAGCGATGAAGCTGGCGTTCGGTGACGACGCTACCGTAGAAATGCAATCGCTGTTTCCCACGCCTGAAGAAGTGGTGCAGATCGAACAACTAGCCAAGGTCAAGCTGGAATCCAATCTGTTCAGTTTCTATGTCGGCAAGAAGCAAGGTACTGTAATTGCTTATGCCGCCATCGAATCTCGTACCGTTAGAACCAAGCCGGAAACCTTGCTGGTCGTGTTAACGCCGGAAGGCAAATTGCGTAACGTTTATACCTTGGCGTTTCACGAGCCGCCTGAATATCTGCCGCCGGAGCGCTGGATGGACTTGCTGGCCAATCATTCCATCGAGGAGTTGAGTCTAAGCAAGGACATTCAAGGTGTGGCCGGCGCGACGCTCAGTACCCGTGCCGCGATCAATAGTGCCCGCAAAGTGTTGGCGATTTATCAAGTTCTTATCCAAAACAAGTCACACTGATGCGTTTTTTTGTTACCGGCGAACAGAATCGCCAGCTGTTGATCAATTCTTTGATTTTGATGTTCCTGGCCTATGTGGCCTTATTGTGGATCAGCAATGGCTTGATGTATTTCCATAAAATGAATCTTACCCCGGAGTCCGTGGTTTCTTATTATTTGGGGAGCGAGCAAGAGTTTAACGAGCCGAAAAGCTATCAAAGTCTGCTGGAAGTCAGTCATTTTCATTTGTTCGCAATGGGCATGCTGGTATTGACGCTGACGCATCTAATGTTGATGACCTCATTGCCGACCCTGATGAAAGTCTGGATCAGCGCCATAGTTTACGCAGCAGCGATAGCCGATGAAGCGGGCGGTTGGTTGGTGCGCTATGTCGATCCATCTTTCGCCTATTTCAAAATAGCTGCGTTTTTGTTACTGGAAACTTCCTTGTTCTTGCTGATCGTGATAGTCAGTTTGTCGCTGATTGAATCGCGTCGGCAATTGCGTTAACGCATTTAACAAATGATGCACTCTCCGTGTTCTGCGGTGTCACACTCCTGCGATATTTAGCGGGGAAGCGCGATAGCCCGATTTCTATGTCTGATCGCGCATGTTAGCCCTCGAATTCTTGAATTAAACTCAGAGCAAAGCCATGAACAAACATTTACAACAAGTTAGAGATTTTCATCGGAAATTCGGTATTAATCAGCCAGATGACGGCGAATCTGGGCATTTATCCAATATGGATATTGTCATGCGTCAGGCCTTACTATTGGATTGCGGTAGCGAGACTTTTAGAGCGATTGCCAGTGGCGACTTAACCAAAATTTTAGCCGGTTTAGTGGATTTATCCTTTAATGCGCTGGCGGCTATTGCCAGTCGCGGTGACGACGTTATCGCGGTATCCGCCAATTGGCGGCAGGATGGTTCGGTGTTATCGGTTATGCGCGTGCTATCCGAAAAAATCAACCAATGCACCTCCGGCGAGACCGTACATTATTCAGGGTTGTATGCTATTTGCGCGCATTTATCGCAACGTTTTGTAAATGCCGATTTCGACGAAGCGTTCCAAATTGTCCATCAGCACTTGATGAGTGGTCGGGGCGATACCGAACGTTTGGATTTAAGCCCGGCACTATTCGAATAAAGGCGAGCTCCAATATGGTAGAACAAAGCTACACGCTCGGTTTTGTCGGTATAGGCCTGATGGGCCAGCCGCTAACCCTGCGGCTTCTGGCGGCCGGTTTTCAAGTCAATGTCTGGAATCGTACGGCCGCCAAGCTAGATCTAGTTAACAGTGCGGGGGCTAAAGCCTGTGGCAGTGTTTGTGAGCTGGTAAAAGCCTCCGATGTGGTGATTTTGTGCTTGGCCGATACCGAGGCCGTGGAAGCGGTGGTGAAGGAACAGGTCATCGCTAACGGCAGCTCTGATAAATTGCTCATAGATTTGTCCAGCATCCATCCGGAAGTGACCCGGCGCATGGCATCTCAATTGCAAGCTGCTTGCGGCATGCGCTGGGTAGACGCGCCGGTATCCGGCGGTACGGCCGGCGCAGAGCAGGGTAGTCTGGCGATCATGGCTGGCGGCGCAGTACAAGATATTGAAATTGCCAGGGAAGTGTTGCAGCCGTTGTATAGCCGCTTGACCCACATGGGCACGGTCGGCAGCGGTCAGGCTACCAAAATCTGCAATCAGATGATCGTCAGTTGCAATGTGCTGGTAATCGCAGAAATGATGGCGCTGGCCAAGTCGGTCGGCGTCGATGTGGCAAAAATTCCCGAAGCGCTGGCGGGCGGCTTTGCCGATTCTAAACCCTTGCAAATCGTCGGCCCGGAAATGGCCGCAAAGCGCTTCGAGCCTGTGAAATGGCGCGTGAAAACCTTATTGAAAGATTTAAATATGGCCGTTGACTTGGCTGGCACACAAGGCAGCGCAGTGCCGATGTCCGGTTTGGCCGCGCAACTGATGCAATTACATGGTAGTGGCGGCTTTCTGGAACAAGATCCCGCGACGCTAATCAAGCTTTACACCCAAGACTAATGCTGCGTTTTACCGCCAATCTGAGCTTATTGTTTACCGAACTGCCGTTGCCTGAGCGATTCCAGGTTGCTAAACAGCATGGTTTCGATGCGCTGGAAATCCAGTTTCCTTACTCGCTGCCAGCCGAACAAATCGCCGATCTATTGGATCAGCAGGATTTACAGTTGGTGTTGTTCAATGTCGATGCCGAGACTTTGCTGCAGGGCGGCGAGGGTTTGGCGGCGGCTCCGGAAAAACGCGATCAATTTAAAGCGGCTGTAGAGCAGACGCTGTCTTATGCCGCACGTTTGAAGCCAAGCGTTATTAACGTGCTGCCTGGTTGCTGCCTTAACTCACAACGCTTGAGTGAATATCAAGCAACCTTGTTGGAAAATCTGGCGTACGCCGCAGCGGCTTTTGCCGAATTGGGTATCAAAACCGTATTCGAAGCGGTCAATAGCCACGACATGCCAGGCTTTATCGTCGACAACGGCGACAAAATGCTGAATGTGCTAAAGCAAATCGACCATCCGAATTTATTCATGCAATACGACATTTATCACATGAGCCGGATGGGCGAAGATTGTGCCGGATTTTTGAGCCAACATCTGGACAAAATAGGTCATATTCAGTTTGCCGATTGTCCTGGGCGCTGCCAGCCGGGTAGCGGTGTTGTGGATTTCGCTAGCCTGTTCGATATTATCGCTTCGTCTAACTATCAAGGTTGGGTTGGGGCCGAGTATCGGCCGACAGCCGACACCGCAGCCAGTCTGGATTGGTTGAAAACCTACGCTGTAAAGTATCGGGCGGTATAATCGCCTGGCCTCAAATCAACTGTTGATTGCCATGTCCAAACATAATTTTACTATTCATCACGCCAGTTTGATCGTTTCAGATACCGAGCAGTCGCTGCTTTTTTACCGCGATGTGTTGGGAATGGAGCAGACCGAGCGGCCGAATCTGCCGTTTCCCGGCGCTTGGTTGCAAATCGGTGCGCAACAGATTCATTTGCTGGAATTGGATAATCCCGATCCCACCACCGGTAGGCCAACGCATGGTGGTCGCGATAGGCATGTGGCGATGCATATCGATTCGATCGATGTCTTGCTCGAGGATCTGGAGCGAACCGGTACGGCTTACACTGTGAGTATTTCCGGACGCAAGGCGCTGTTTTGCCGTGACCGTGACGGTAACGCGCTGGAGTTCATCGAACGGCCCTGATTACTCATGTTCGGACGACTTTTCTATAGCGGACTATTAATAGGCAGCTTGGCAATGCTGCTATTTCTGTTGGGTTTTGTCTGTTTGCAGTTTGGCATGGCCTTGTTGATGGGTTTGTTTTATTTGATAGCGAGCAAAGTGATGTTACTGGCTTTGGCGTTGTTGGCTTTGCTTGGAATACTGAGCTTATTCAAGGCGATTTGCCACGAACTGTGTGTATATTTCAATCAAGAGTCCTCTGCGTTGCGGCATCTATGGTTTTTGCAAGTTAGGCGGCAAGACGTGGAGCGGCGTCAGGCTGCTGAATGGCGGCAGTTGAGCTATTTGCATAGATTCAAGCGGCAACGCCTGCTTGCTGCCGATAACCGAAAACAGCTCGGAGCGTTATCCGATTCGGTTAGCCAAGAATTGCAGGTGGCGCGGGCGCAACTGCCGGCTACCCGATATAAAAATCTGCGCAAAGCCTTGCGCCAGTATCGTAAACAAGCCAATGCCGCGGCAATGTTGACTTTGCGTCAACAGCTCCATGTTACCGATTAGTCGCTGGCTGGGCGAAGCGCTGGCGTTTTTACGGCGCAGTCGCGACGATAATTTGCAATGGCATTTGTCCAGGCATGAAGATGTCGCCGATTTGCGGCAAGTCAAGGCGCTGGCAGAACAGGCCTTGGTGGCGCAACTGAAAAAACAGTCGCAGCAACTAGCTCACGAGCTGGCTGTCAACAAGGCCCGCAACAGCAACGAGCTGGCGATGGTGAAAACCCAGTGCAAGCAGGATTTAAAAGACTATCAGCAATATCTGCAGTCGCTGGATAAGCTGAAGGATTCGTTGCGTAGCAGTTACGCGCATTTACCCGAAGCCGTGGCTTTTACGATTCATCATCACGCTAAACAATTATTGAACCGGATGTGGGATGCGCAAGAGCCGCAGGAAAAACTGAAAATCGAAATGCAGCTGTTGCAGTTGATGACAGCGGTGCACGAGGACAGTCAGGCTTCATTGCTATGTGAGGGCAGCGACGGTTTGCCGCAGCGGGCTTTGGCGTTTATCGATGCGGATTTGGCGGGTTAGATAGGCTGGAAATACCCTTCGATGTCTTTAACCATTTTTTTGTTCAGCGCAAACATCACCACATGGTCGCCTTCCGCGAATACTGTGTCGTGATGCACCGGAATGACCTCTTTCTCGCGAATCAGCGCACCCAAGATTACGCCGTCCGGTAAATTCACTTGATCCACGCGTAAGCCGACCACGGAGCCGGCGTTCTTGCTGCGGTGAGCGATGGCTTCGATCGCTTCGGCGCTGCCGCCGCACACAGAGCTAACGCCGACCACGTCGCCTTTTCTGACGTGTTTTAGAATGCCGCCCAAGGTTTCCAGTTTCGGCTGAATCGCCAGGTCGATCTCGGTGCCATCCAATAGCTTGAGGTAGGAATTATTGTTGATCAGGCAGATAGCCTTTTTGGCGCCGAGTTTTTTCGCCAGTCCGGCGGAAATCAAGTTAATGCCGTCGTTATTGGTGATCGCGCAGAACAAATCGATGTCTTCGATCATTTCTTCTTGTAGCAGCGATTCGTCCGTGCAGTCGCCATGCAGAATTAAGGTGTGGCGTAAGTCGTTGGAGATTTCTCGGGCACGTTCGATGTCTTGTTCGATGACTTTGACTTGGTAGTTTTTTTCCAATGCAATCGCCAGACGCTTGCCGACATGGCCGCCGCCGGCCAGCATAATGGTTTTGATCGGCGATTCCAGTTTATGTAAATCCACCAGGGTTTTACGCACTTTGTCGCGCGGGCAGACGAAGAATACTTCGTCGCCGGTGGCAATCACCGCTTCGCCGTTCACCGCAATGGCTTTGCCGTCGCGGAAAATCGCCGCGACCCGGATCATGCTGTCGGCAAGCTTTTCTTTCACAGCGTGAATGCGTTTGCCGGTCAGAAAACCGGTCGGCACTACCCGAATCGAAAACAGCCTGACCAAGCCGTCGGCAAACTCGGAAACATGCAGTGCGCCCGGATATTTGATTAGATTATGGATGGATTCGGTCACCACCTGTTCCGGGCTGATGACGATGTCAATGCCACCCGGTTCAAACAGTTCGGGATGGTTCAAAAAGTCGATGGCGCGGACGCGGGCGATGGTTTTGGGCTTGCTATAAAGGGTGTTGATCACCTGGCAGGCCAACATATTGGTCTCGTCGCGGTCGGTAACAGCAATCACCATGTCAGCGTCTTGAATCCCGGCTTGCTCGAGAACACTGGGATGGGCGGCGTTGCCTTCGACCGTGGCTATGTCCAGGCGGCCTTTTAATGCGGTGAGCAAATGCGCGTTTTTGTCGATAACGACAATATCGTTTTCTTCACTGGCCAATGCGCCGGCAACCGAAGAGCCGGTAACGCCGGCACCGAGAATGACTATTTTCATAAGTTCTTAAAGCCAGAAGAATGATGTCTAATGCTTGTTGCCGCAATGGCCGAAGCCGGCGAATTATACGCTGATCGATTGGCTTGTCCACGTCTGTGCTGCCCCTGATTTG
The DNA here is from genome assembly GCF_014850955.1 of Methylomonas albis. Classification (NCBI taxonomy): domain Bacteria; kingdom Pseudomonadati; phylum Pseudomonadota; class Gammaproteobacteria; order Methylococcales; family Methylococcaceae; genus Methylomonas; species Methylomonas albis. The sequence continues at coordinate 2,696,225 of NZ_JACXSS010000001.1, read as the reverse complement.
CCGCGATGGAAATAGCGAATTTTTGGCACTAGACTGCAGCTGTATGCAAAAAAATCGCGTTTCACATCGCTGATAGCCCCGTTTAAATACCCGATATAGGCAAACCGACTGGCTAGTCGTCCGACTTTATCAGGCTTGTTTTCTGGTCACAGCCGCCCCATACCGTTTATAATCGCAAACTTTGGTTCACTCTCACTCTGGAAATATCATGCTGGGTAAGCTGGTTAAATTGGTAGTTGGCAGCCGTAACGACAGGCTGGTCAAGAAGAAACGCAAGCTAGTCAAGAAAGTAAATGTCCTGGCCACCGAATACGAAAAATTATCCGACGCGGCCTTGCAAGGGAAAACACAGGAATTTCGCGACCGACTTGCCCAAGGCGAAAAGCTAGACAATTTACTCCCAGAAGCCTTTGCTACCGTGCGGGAAGCATCGACCCGTGTGTTTGGCATGCGTCATTTCGACGTGCAGTTGATCGGCGGTATGGTGTTGCATAACGGCAAGATTGCCGAGATGAAAACCGGTGAGGGTAAAACCCTGATGGCAACCCTGGCCGCCTATTTAAATGCCTTGCCGGGCAAAGGCGTGCATGTGGTGACTGTGAACGACTACTTGGCGCGCCGCGACGCGGAATGGATGGGTAAACTCTACGGTTTCCTGGGCTTGACCACCGGTGTAATCGTCAGTGATTTGAACCATGAGGAACGGCAAGTCGCCTATGCCGCAGACATCACTTACGGCACCAACAATGAATTTGGTTTCGACTATCTGCGCGACAACATGGCCTTCAGTTTGGAACAAAAAGTTCAGCGCGAACTGAATTTTGCCATCGTCGACGAGGTTGACTCGATTTTGATCGACGAAGCCAGAACGCCGTTGATCATCTCCGGTCAGGCGGAGGGCAGTACCGATGTTTACCTGAAAACCAATCAAATCATCCCGTATCTGACTAAACAGGAAAAGTCCGACGATCCGGAAAAACAGGAGCAAATGCCTGGCGATTATGCTGTAGACGAAAAATCTCGGCAGATCCATTTGACCGAGGCCGGTTACGAGCATGTCGAGAAACTATTGGCGGAGCACGGCTTGATAGCTGATGGTTCGACATTATACGAGGCTGCCAATATCCGCTTGATGCACTATCTGAATGCGTCGTTGCGGGCTCATGTGCTATTCCAAAAAGATGTGGATTACGTGGTTAAGGACGGTCAGGTCATTATCGTCGACGAATTCACCGGTCGGATGATGAGTGGACGGCGTTGGTCTGAGGGTTTGCATCAAGCGATGGAAGCGAAAGAAAGCGTGTCTATCCAGAATGAAAACCAAACGTTGGCCTCCATCACCTTCCAGAATTATTTCCGTCTGTACACCAAGTTGTCCGGTATGACCGGCACCGCCGACACCGAAGCGTTCGAGTTGAATAAAATCTACGGTCTGGAAGTGGTGGTGATTCCTACCCATAGACCGATGATTCGCAAAGACAAAGGCGATTTGGTTTATCTGTCGGCGCGGGAAAAATACAATGCAGTGATCGAAGACATTAAAGATTGCGTAGAGCGTGGCCAGCCAGTGTTGGTCGGTACTACTTCGATCGAGAACTCCGAGCTGATCTCAGCCATGTTGCAAAAGCAAAACATCCGCCATGAAGTGTTGAATGCCAAGCAGCACGAGCGCGAAGCGCACATCATCGAAAATGCCGGTATGCCAGGCGCTGTCACTATCGCCACCAATATGGCCGGTCGCGGTACCGACATCGTGTTGGGAGGCAATATGAATGCCGAACTGGCTGCCTTGGGTCCGGATGCCAGTGAAGCCGATAAAGAAAAAGCGCGCGGTGCTTGGATGGATAGACATCAGACAGTATTAGCCAGCGGTGGTCTGCATGTGATCGGTTCGGAACGTCATGAGTCGCGGCGGATCGACAACCAGCTGCGTGGCCGTTCCGGCCGGCAGGGTGATCCCGGTTCCACCCGTTTTTATCTGTCTCTCGAAGACGACTTGATGCGGATTTTTGCGTCCGAGCGGGTAGCCGGTTTGATGCAAAAACTGGGTATGGAAGAAGGCGAAGCCATCGAGCATCCTTGGGTGACGCGTTCCATCGAAAGCGCGCAACGCAAAGTAGAGAATCGCAACTTCGATATTCGAAAAGAAATTCTGGCTTACGACGATGTGGCCAACGATCAGCGCAAGGTTATTTACGCGCAACGTAATGAGTTGATGGCGGCCGAGGATATTAACGACATCGTCAACGCGATTCGTGCCGACGTCCTGAACGATGTAATCACCGAATACATTCCGCCGAAAACCATGGAAGAACAGTGGAATGTGCGCGGCTTGGAAAGTCATTTGCAGCAAGAGTTTAATCTGCAGATGCCGTTGGTGGACATGCTGGACAATGACCGCACGTTGAACGAACCGAAATTGCGCCAGTTAATTATTGAAAAAGCCGAGCAGGAAAGTCACGCCCGCGAAGAAGCTGTAGGCGTTCAAGTATTGCGCCATTTTGAAAAATCGGTAATGTTGCAAGTGCTGGATAATAGCTGGAAAGAACATTTGGCGGCGATGGATCAGTTGCGCCAAGGCATCCATTTCAGAGGCTATGCGCAGAAAGATCCCAAGCAGGAATACAAGCGCGAGTCCTTCCAAATGTTTACCAGCCTGTTGACTCATATCAAGGAGGAAGTGGTAGGAATACTCGCCAAAGTGCAAGTGGCGCGCGAAGAAGATGTGCAAGCGATTGATGAACAACGCCAGGCGCCGCTGGAAATGCATTACGAACATGCGGAAGCCCATTCGATTTTTGAAGACGAGCCGATGGTACAAACAGCCCAGCCCGATTCAGAATCGGAGAGTGCGGAGCAACCTTTTGTCAGGCTCGGCAACAAAGTGGGCCGTAATGATCCTTGCCCTTGCGGTTCCGGCAAAAAGTACAAGCAATGCCACGGCAAATTAAACTGATGTTAAACCGCGACACCTTACACGGGGTGTCGCGGGTGCCCGACAAACCTATTTGAGGTCCTTTCTGCATGGCTTACAGTCTTGCAATATCAGCGGCCCAGAGTACTTAATTTTCATTGTCTTCAAGGGTAACCACTATGCCGCATAGAGTCTTTCATAAAAGTAACCCCGCCGCCGATATTACCAGGCTCCCCAAGTTGGGCATGGATAAAAAGCATTTCATTGCCGATTTCAAACATTATTACAGTCATCGGCTCGGACGCGACCAAAATTGCCGTTCCCCTCATTACGCTTACGAGGCCTTATCTTTGGCGATCAGCGACCGCTTGGTCGAGCGCTGGAAGAAAACCTATAACGTCTATCGTGACTCCGATTGTAAAAAAGCCTTCTATCTGTCAATGGAGTTTTTGATGGGGCGCTCGCTGAGCAATGCGATGTTGAATTTGGGTGTGGACGACATCATTACGCAAGCCTTGTATGATCTGGGGCTGGAAGCCGAGGAACTGATAGAAAGCGAACCCGATGCCGGCTTGGGTAACGGTGGTTTGGGGCGTTTAGCGGCTTGCTTCATTGACAGTTGTGCGACCTTGCAATTACCGGTCACCGGCTACGGTTTGCGTTACGAATACGGTATGTTTTCTCAACAAATCGTCAACGGCGAGCAAATTGAAAGACCGGATCATTGGTTGCGGATGGGCAATGTATGGGAAATCGAACGGCCGGAATACATGCATCGCATCAAATTCGGCGGCCACACGCAAATGCATATCGATGAAAAAGGCAACAAGCGCAGTAGTTGGCTGGATACGCACGATGTAATTGCAATGCCTTACGATACGCCGGTACCAGGTTATAAAAACGGCACGGTGAACACCTTGCGTTTGTGGAAAGCCATCGCCACCGAGGAATTTAATTTAGAGGAATTCAATGCCGGCGATTACGCCGAAGCGGTAGCCGAGAAAAACACCGCAGAGAACATCACGATGGTGCTGTATCCCAACGATGCCAACGAAAACGGCAAAGCCTTGCGCCTGCAACAGCAATATTTGTTAGCCTCGGCCAGCTTGCAGGACGTGATCGCTAATTGGGTAGGTCGCCATGGCAACAATTTCAGTAAATTCGCAGAGAAAAACTGCTTCCAGCTCAATGATACTCACCCCAGCATCGCAGTCGCCGAACTGATGCGTTTGTTGATGGATATTCACGGTTTGTCTTGGAAAGAAGCCTGGAATATCACCCGCAATACCATGGCTTATACGAATCACACCTTGTTGCCGGAAGCGCTGGAAAAATGGTCGGTTAATCTGATGCAGAATTTGTTGCCGCGCTTGATGGAAATCATTTTTGAGATCAACGCGCACTTCATGGCTGAAGTCTCGGCGCATTGGCCCGGCGATAACCCACGCATGGCGCGGATGTCCATTATCGAAGAAGGCCATCAAAAGCAGGTGCGGATGGCCTTTTTGGCACTCGTTGGCAGCTTCTCGGTTAACGGCGTTGCCGAGCTACATTCCAAATTACTGCAGGAAGGGCTGTTTAGAGACTTTTACGAACTCTGGCCGCAGAAGTTTAACAACAAAACTAATGGTGTTACCCCTCGGCGCTGGCTGGCCGGCTGTAATCCGGAATTGGCGGAATTCATTACCGCAACCATCGGTAATAGCTGGCTTACCGATCTCTCGCAATTGTCTAAATTAGCACCGTACGCGGAGGACACCACGTTCAGACAAAAATGGTACGACTTAAATCGTGCCAGCAAACAGCGCCTGGTCGATTACAAAAAAGAAGAGCACGACATCGAGATCAATGTCGATGCTTTGTTTGATGTGCAAGTCAAACGTATCCACGAATACAAGCGGCAGATTCTGAATGTGCTGCATGTGATCCATCTTTACGATCGTATCAAGCGCGGCGATACCCAAAACTGGGTGGATCGCTGCGTCCTGATCGGCGGCAAGGCTGCGCCAGGTTATGTGATGGCGAAAAAAATCATCAAGCTGATCAACAATGTCGGTAACGTCATCAATGGCGATCCCGACGTTGGCGAAAAACTTAGATTGGTATTTATGCCCAATTATTGCGTGTCGGCGATGGAGAAAATCTGTCCTGGTGCGGATTTGTCGGAGCAAATCTCGACCGCTGGTAAGGAAGCGTCCGGCACCGGCAACATGAAATTCATGATGAACGGGGCGCTGACTATCGGTACTTTGGACGGCGCCAATATCGAAATTCGCGAAGAGGTTGGTGCCGAGAATTTCTTCTTGTTCGGTTTAACCGAAACCGAAGTCGAGGCCCTCCGGCCGCATTACGACCCTAGCTGGTTTATCAATCAGGACGGCGATTTGCAAGGCGTCATGCGTTTGTTGGAATGCGGGCATTTCAATCAATTCGAGCCGGGCATTTTCGATGACATCATTGCTTCGATTAAAAGTCCGCATGATCCCTGGATGACTATTGCCGATTTTCGCAGTTATCTGGATGCGCAAAAACGTGTCGAGGAAACTTGGCGTGACCAGGATCGCTGGACCAAAATGAGCATTCTCAACACAGCGGCCAGCGGCAAGTTTTCCACTGATAGGACCATTAGCGAATACAATCGCGAAATCTGGAAACTGTCGCCGGTGGACGTGGAAAAATACTAAAACGATGATCGATATTGTCTTGTTCGAGCCGGAAATACCGGCCAATACCGGCAATATAATCCGTTTATGTGCGAACACCGGTGCGCATCTGCATTTAATCCAGCCTTTGGGCTTTGATTTGGACGACAAACGTTTGCGTCGCGCCGGGCTGGATTATCATGAATGGGTGAGCATTCGCCAGTACGGTTCGTTGCACGATTACGTCGAAAAAGCCCAGCCCCCACGTTTATTTGCGTTAACTACCAAAGGCAACACCGGTTATAGCGAGGTGCGCTATCAAACCGGAGATGCCTTGTTATTCGGCCCGGAAACGCGGGGCTTGCCAGCTGCATTTCTGAGTCAGCATCCGGCTGAACGGCAGCTTTATTTGCCGATGCGTAAGGAAAGTCGCAGCCTCAATCTCTCCAATACCGTCGCGATAGTGCTTTATGAAGCCTGGAAACAATTGGGTTTTCAGGATGCGTTACGCTGATCGGGTTTGGTTGAAAGACGGTTTTTAGCGCCCGCAGCAACGTTTAAATTTCTTGCCGCTGCCGCAGGAACAAGGCGCATTCTTGCCAGTGTCAGTCATCGCTGCGACTTTACCGGCTGCCTTGATCACGCCATCCAGATAGAGCCAACGCGAATGGGTTTTAACGAAACGACTGATTTCGTGCATGAAATAGTCTTCGCCGTCTTGTTGGTAGAATGCCTTAAACTCGACAATGCCTTTGTTGTCATGCGCAGTGCCTTTTTTTGTGCCGACTATGGTCAATTTTTGCCATTGCGCGGTTTCCTTGGAAAAGTCGATAGCTGCCGGCCGTTTGCCGGTGTCCCAAGTGTTTAATAAATAGTCCACGTCGCGCCGGGCATAAGCGCTAAAGCGCGAGCGCATCAAGGCTTCCGCCGTTGACGGGTAGTGTTTGCCGCCGTGATAACGGCCACAGCATTCCGGATAATGCAGGCCGGAGCCGCATAAACATGTTTCGGTGGTGTTTGTGGTTGTCGTCATAGCGGGTGATTTTACCGAAATAGCTAACCTTAAAGCTAATCTTCGCCGGTATCATGGGGACACCGTCCCTTTGTAGCGTTTCGAAACTGGTGGTTAGGTTTACGTTTCATCAATCCCAATATTTTTGGCTTTTAACGATAGCCGCGTTTTCAGGAGGCCGTATTGAAAGTCGCATTAAACACACAAATTTTTCTTGGCACTCTAGTTGGTATAGCGCTGGGATTAGGCTTTGCCAAGCTTGGACCGGAAGCTGCTGTTACCAAACAAGGTCTCTACTTTTGCGGTCTATTGAGTACTTTATTCATAGACTTGTTGAAAATGGTGTTGGTGCCCTTGGTGTTTACCTCCATCGCGGTGGGAGTCGCCAATTTGCGCATGCACAGCCAATTGCATCGGGTCTGGATGTCCACGCTGGGCTTTTTCGCACTGTCTATGGTCTTGGCTATTCTGTTGGGCCTAGGCGCAGCCAATTGTTTCGAGCCGGGAAAGGGCTTGAATTTGGACCTGTTCCAGAACGCTGGTCAGGATTTTGCAGCCAAGCAAATGACGTTTGCCGAATTCATCGCCAGCTTTCTGCACGGTCTATTTATCAATCCGTTCGCTGCTCTGGCGCAAGCCAATGTGCTGGCCATTGTGATGTTTGCGTTGTTGTTAGGTATCGCCTTAGTGGTGGGTGGCGACCGTTACCGTAATATATTGCTGTTGATGCAGGAAGGCTTGGAGTTGATGCTACGCTTGGTAGGCTGGATCATGCGGCTGGCGCCGTTCGGCATTATGGCCTTGCTGGCAAAGTTGCTGGCGACACAGAACATGGCATTGTTGAGCAGCCTGGCCGAGTTTATAGCGGTGGTGGTGGGGTCGACATTGCTGCATGGTTTCGTCGTGTTGCCCCTATTATTGTTTCTTGTCACCAAGCTTACGCCGTTAACGTTTTTTCGCGGTTCACGCGAAGCGTTGATAACCGCGTTTGCTACCAGTTCCAGCTCCGCGACATTGCCGGTAACCTTGCGCTGCGCTGAGCGGTATCTGCACGTTAAACCCAGTATCGCCGGTTTTGTGGTGCCGCTGGGCGCTACAATGAATATGGACGGCACCGCACTATACGAAGCTGCCGCAGCGCTATTTGTCGCTAATTTAGCAGGTATTGAGCTAGATTTAGCTCAACAATTGATCGTGTGTTTTACCACGATGATTGCCGCTATCGGCGCGCCGGGTATTCCTAGCGCCGGCATGGTGACCATGATGATGGTGTTGCAATCAGTAGGTTTGCCGCCCGAGGCCATTGCCATATTGTTACCAATAGACCGTATCCTGGATACCGTAAGGACCATGGTCAACGTCGAGGGTGATATGGTGGGCAGTTTGGTGGTGCAGCACCTGACTGAGCGCTAATGCCTGGCTTGCCTATGAATGTATTACCCGATTTCGGCCACTCTGCTTGGCTTTATACAGGGCGTTATCGGCTCGGACGATAAAGCTTTCCGGGTTGTCGCCTACTTGTAATCTGGCAACGCCGATCGACAGGGTGATGGTGCCTAGCGATTGATTATCATTTTTGCGCTGCAAGCGGCTGGCTTCCATCGCGTTGCGAATATTTTCGGATATTTGTATCGCCTTTTCTTGGCTGGTGTTGGGCATGATGATAGCCAATTCCTCGCCGCCGTAACGCGCCACGTGATGATGATCTTCTGCATGTTTCCTCATCAAAGACGCTACATATTTGATGACATTGTCACCGACGGTATGGCCGTAAGTATCGTTAACGCGTTTGAAATGATCTATATCCAGCATGGTCAGGCAGGCGGTATCGGGTTGGGATTGATCGATGATTTCGACTAAGGTCATGTCGAACGCACGTCTATTCAACAAGCCGGTTAAGCCGTCAGTAGTGGCGATTTGCCTGACTTCAGCCAGTTCGGTGCGTAATTGCTCCATTTCGTGATTAGCTTCAGTCAGCTTGGCTTGCATGGCTTGACTGGTCATTGCCAACGATTTGGTTTCCTGGATGATTTCCTGAAAGATAATTTTCAACCCGTCGGATATGGTGGAATTCTCCAAAATGACCGATTTTTTCTGAAAGCTGTCGTTGGTTTCTTCGGCTTTGTTATAGGTGTCGTTGATCGCGCTGGTGGCTTGTTCGATAGCCTTGTGCAACTGCTTGTTGATGTGCTCAAAAGATTCCAAAGACGCATTACAAATATGAGATCTGTAAAGCTCTACGCTGTTGTCGCAATCGAAGGACTTGTGTTCTTCGAGTAACAAATTCACGGCTTTGGTTAAGGCCGGGTTGCCACCGGCCACATAATCGTACCAAATCGCGTAATTGATAGGATTGGCCGCAACGTTATGACTCACCAGGAGTGGCAGGATTTGTTTGAGGTAGCCGGCGTTAAGGCTGGGCGAGAAATCGTAAAACGGTATGTAAGTGGTGCCTTTACTCATGTGGTTTTCATCGATAAACGTATAACGGTTTAAGTGTTGCTCGTGCTCGTATTATTAACCCTGTCACTGCTTTCGGCTTCCGGTTTGGCTTATCCGGCTTGTGATCTAAAAAACACTTCATTTTGCGTAGTCACTCGCCTACATAAAGGTAACTTAAAGCCGGGATTTTTCAACATGTCTGAAAAATAAGCTTGGGCAGACAGCTTTTGCTGTTTGCCTGAAGCTGGCATTAGGGCAGGGCTTCTGGGGGCCTAAGCCGTGTTTTTCGATGCCTACAACAACCCGGCGTGGTCTTCATAGAATATCAAAGCCCTGGAAGGAAAAGAAGGCGTCGGCGCAGGAGGGTCGCTGCAATTCAAACAGAGAGTGCCATGTAATCTATTGCGTACAGATTGTTTGAAACGCCAAGTTCGACAATTCCTGTTTCGATTGCCGCGTTTTTATGATTAGTTCGCCCACGGTTATCGGCCACTTAAAGCGGCCCGGACGTCCGCGCTTGCAGATCGGTAGGTAGTTCAGCCAAATTGTGGATCACGACAATTGATAGCCTTAGCTAATATGTCGCCGACTGGTTAAAAAAGGCGAAACAGGTTTTTAAGCTCTGCGTGGTTTCGGGTGGCAGGAATTCGTTGAATTTGACGCCGTAATGGTGCTCGCCGTCGACAGTTTTGTACCAAACTATGCTGCACGCCAGCTCCAGCGGTGGTTGAGTTTCATATTGCTGAATATTGTCATAAGGAATACGTAGCTGAATAGCGATGGCGCTGTTTACCGGCCGGGGTAGTGCTATGGGCATACGCAGACAGGCGCCGGACATGCTGAAATCAGCAGTGACCCCGTCAAGCACCAAGTCGTCGATTTCAATATGTGCTAGTAAATAATGGTCGCTGCGCGGGAATTTGCGATTTTCGTTGGCCGATGGCTTGGTCGTCCATTGCGAGTTGAAACTGAAGTGTTCGAGCATGGTGCGCATTTTTTCCGTGACCACATAAAGATCGTCGCTGATAGTCTGGGTAATATTCACTTTTGATTCGTTCTGGCCCAGCGCCTCAAATAGGGCTTGGACTCTGGTCTGCAACTGGTTGACGTTATCCAGTTGGTATTGGGTGATTTTGGAGATTTGTTGGGCGGTACCGGCGTTTTCTTCTATCTGGCCGACAATTTCATTAATCACCAGGCTGGTCATTTCAGCTTTTTCCATGCCTTGTTTAGTGGTTCGGATGATGGAACCCATCGCGAGTGTGTTATCTTCAATGATGTCGGTTAACTCGGCAATAATGCTGGCAATTTCGGCAGTAGCACCGGACGCGTTTTGTGCCAGTTTTCGCACTTCATCGGCTACCACTGCAAAGCCTCTGCCGTATTCACCAGCTCTGGCCGCTTCAATGGCGGCGTTTAACGCCAATAAATTGGTTTGTTCGGTGATGTTACGGATGGTGACGGTAATATCCTGAATTTGCCGATTGGCTTGGCGCAGGGCTAGGGTTTTAGCTTCCGCATTTTCCACTTCATTGACTACTCGATGCATTTCTTCAAGATTTTCGTTAACAGCGATAATACCTCTCTGCGCGGTGTTTTGCGTTTCTTGGGTGCGCTGGCGGATCTCGACCGAAAAGCGTTCGACTTCTTCGGTAGTGGCGCGTAATTCTTCGGTAGCTGCTTTTACATCAGAAGATTGGGCCTGTTCCGAACGGTTGGCATTGGAAATGCCCCCGGAAATATTGGATATTTGGTAGGAAGATTGGCCTATTTGCTTACTTACTGCGTTGATCTGGCGCATATGGGCGGTCAGTTCCTGGCCCATAAGTTTCATAATTGCCAGCAAACTGGTGGTGTCGTTTTTCTCGGTGGCGACATCAATGTCCAATTGGCCCTTGGCGATACTGCCGGCAATTTTAGATGCGTAGCTCGGCTCGCCGCCCAACACTGTAAATAGCTTTCGGGTTAGCCAGATATTAGTGGACACTATCAATAGCAAAGCCAAGCCGGCAACCGTGGCGCTGACGGCAAACATTTGGCTTTGCATCTGGTTTTGTTGTTGCGAGGCAGTGCTCACTTGACGTTCCAATTTGCTGGCAAGCTGATTCAGTTTATTGGCCAGGATTTCCGAGGCAGCGTCGAACCCATCCTCCGGGGTTTTCATAATAAGGTTGCCGGCTTCACGGCCGTGGTGAAAATAGGCATTCGCCATGAGTTCGCCGGTGGCATAAAGCGCGCCCACGGACTGATCGGCTTGGTTAATCTCTAAAGTTAATTCCGGCATCATCGCCAATAAACTCGCCAATTTGGCATGAGCGGCATTTTTTTCCGTCAAGGCTTCGTTGTAATCGTCTTCGCCAACCACGGAGGCATCGGTAAGAAACTGCTGGATTTGCACGACATGATAACGAACATCTTTAAACGCCAACGAAGCGTTTACCAGTCGCTGCTTTTCGGTCTCCGCTGTTTGTAGATGACTGTGGGTAATCCAGACAAAGACATTGCCAACTACCAGCAACGCAGCCACTGTCACCGTTAATACGGTTAGCAGTTTGCGTAAGGAGAAATCCTGGGATCCGGTTTGATTGCCATGGGGATCAAGCATTTTTGGTGTCCATTTTCAAAAGTACGTAAATGTAAGTTCGTACAAGTCTAGCTCGATAAGGCAGACGCATAGCTCTTTCGAGGGCATGCGAAATAATCAGCGATTCGGGAGGATTTTAATGAAGCCGGAATTGCCAAGGGTTTTCGTAGGTACTTACCGGTTTGTTGCCGCAAGTTTTGCCATTTTATCGAATGGCTTTTTAAGTGACGCCTGCAATTACGTCGGGGAATAATAAAACTAGCTAGTGCGAGGGATTTTTATAATAATTGCTTAGGACAGAGCTGAGCTGCGGCTGAACCGGTCCGTCGTATTACTGTCCGAGAATAGAATAAAAAATAATAATAGGAGGTACACCATGCTAGCCAAAATAGCTGTAGTCGATTACATGTCGACCAAAGTCGTTACCGTTACCCCCGATACCGAAATTTCTAAGGCGGTTAAGACTTTATTGGATAACAAGATCACCAGCGTGCCGGTTGTTGACGAGTACGGTAAGCTGGTGGGGATTTTTTCCGAAAAAGATGGTATGAAAGTATTCGTCGAATCCGCTTACAACCAAAGTATGGCCGGAACAGTGGGGGAGTTCATGACCAAAGACCCGCAAGTTGTTAATGCCGATGCCAGTCTGGTGGATGTTGCCAGTAAGTTTCAGGAAACGCCGACCAGGAGTTTTCCGGTTTTTCAAAACGGCGAGTTTGTCGGAATGATTAGCCGGGTTGATGTATTAAGAGCGTTGTTGGCCATTCGCTAGATGCTTTAATCACAGACAGCCATTCGCACACAATGTGCTGTTTGTGTATTCCGCCTCATTGCCGCACACCGGCAGATATATAAGTACCCATAATAGTGTCGGTGCAGGTCGCGGTAATTCTGGCGCCGTTTGTATAGCCTACGCCTTGCGCCAGCATTCCCCAAGCCTGGAATTGAAAACTATCGTTTTGCTGATCGATGTGGGTGCCGCCTGCAGTGGGAGCAGCTGAGTTATACCAATCACCGCTGATGTCGATTACCTGAGGAGGCAAAACTATTGCAGGTTTTTCCTTCTTTAGCGGCGCGTAAGGCGGCGTCGCAATCGCTTGAGTCAGAGTCGTTTCCGTAGCCTTCTGTTGTCCGGTCAATTTATCCCAGTTACTGATGATAGCCATGCTAATCGAGCCGTTGACACCAAAGATCGCAGCAACAATGGTGGGGTTGTGATTGGATTCGGCCATGACGTCCTCTATGGCAAAACAATAAGGTCTTTGGCCTAGTTGGCCGGATTCGAGAATTTAGCGCAGTTGTAAGCTATTCGGCAACGAAACAGATCAAGCTGATCAGGCGTCGAATAAGTCGGAGTGTAGGCGAGTATGGATGTAAATCTATTGCCGACACATGTCAGGCATTAGTTTTTTGAGAGGGGTAAGGGCTGGTGTACTAAGCCGGATTTGTATGGTGGGCTTAACTGCGGGTGGAGTAGCGGCCGCAGTTAAGCCCGATCCGATAGGCGATTACAAACTATTTATCGCATTTATGCGCGGAACCGCAGCAATCGGCCATGTCACCGCCGTGTTTTTTGCAATGATCGGCACTGCAATCATGCGCTGCGCCACCTTGATGATGGGCGCAATGTTGGCTGCTGCAATTGGCGGCGGCGGCTGCTTCGTGATGGGCACAATGTTCGGTGCCGCATTGGTGTGCGCTGGCATTGCTGTCTTGCGCGCAATGTTGTGCGCAGACTTTGTCTTTAGCGCCTGGGTGATCGGCGCAATGTTTTGCGCAATCGTGTTCGGCTGCGGCTTTATCAGCGCAATGCTTCAGACAGGCTTTGCCTTTTTTACCTTTGTGTTTGGCGCAATGCTCGACACAATTGTGTGCTGCGGCATCGGCTTTGTGTTTTGCGCAGTGTTCCGGGTTCATGGCCGGTGCTGCGGGTGCCGCATTAGCGGGGGCGGCGGTTTCAGCTGGTGCTGGTGCCACTACCGCGGGCTCAGCAGTTGCTTCGACCGGTTTTGCCGATTCGCAGCCCGTTAGGGTTAGCAGTGCAGGCAAGGCTAAGGCGATTAGCAAATGTTGAATTTTCATATGTATTTCTCGTGTGGTAATTAAGGTGGGGTAATTGTAGGGAGATGACGCGCGTTAGGCAAATTAAATTATGTTATTTAACACAGATCAGATGGGCTTTACCCTTGCTATCGGTTCCGCTGAGTACCGATTGTGTTACAAGGTTGCTCTAACTCCCTGTCTGATTTCCGATGTTGATGCCATGCTACTTTTCCACACATCGCAGCGTAAAAGTCACCGGACCATTGTTGATCAATGCCACTTTCATGTCCGCGCCGAACTCGCCGAACTGGCTGGAGGGGTATACTTCCAACGCCCGCTGCTGCAAGTAAGCGAATAACTCTCGACCCATTTCCGGCGCGGCAGCCGAGGCGAAACTGGGCCGGTTGCCGCTGTCGGTGTTGGCTGCCAAGGTAAATTGCGGTACCAGCAGCAGGCCGCCCTTAATATCGCGCAAGCTCAGATTCATTTTGTCGTCAGCGTCCGCAAAGATTCGGTAATTCAATATCCGTTCCAGCAGGCGGTCGGCTTGCTTGGGAGTATCAGTTTTCTCGACCGCCACCAAGGCCATGATGCCGGTGCCGATCACACCAATGTCGATGGTACTTACGGTGACTTTGGCTTGGGTCACGCGCTGGATGATGCTGATCATGATTTGTCCTGCAGATAGTTAAGGTAGTCGCCGCAATCGATGCGTTTTAGGCCAGTGAGAGGCCGATTGTAAAGATAGGTCCAGGCCGAAATAGTTTGTCCGTCCGGTAGGCTTACCGCCAATTCGCGGCGCATGTATTCATGAGGCTCCGGAAATTGCGCGGTGCATTCTTCGTAAATATCCAATGCCGACAATGTCTGTTCGGGGTCTTGCATTAAGTACAGCTCGCCTTTGACCAGAGTGGTACCAGCAGCAATAGCACCAGGATAGGCATCTATTGCAAATAGTTCGCCGCGCATCGATGCATCATTGATGTAAAGGCAAGTGCTCAGGAATGGGTGTTGGATTTGATTTTGGTGGTCTCTACGGAGTGTGCCGTAGACAAACAGGTAGTGCGGTTTATTCATGAATAAATGCGGTCGACCAATTCCTTGAACCAGCGTGGGCGGAAAGCCAGGATATAAAGTAGCGGCAAACCCATTAGCGGTATTGGGCCGAAGTCAAGAATGGTTAGCAGCAAAACGATGCAGAACCATTTGCAGCGGGTCAATGACGCATGTGAGTTCATAGTGCTTCAATAGCGGATTGCGGTGATGTAATAGCGCGTTTCCTGGTCAGCGTGGCGTATCGCCACTTCATCGTCCAGCATTTTTTTCAATAAGCCTTTGGCCAGCGGCGAATCCAAACTGATCAAGCCGCCCGTGGTATCGATTTCGTCGGCGCCAACTATGCGATACGTTATTTCCGTGCCATCCATGGTTTCCAGCGTCACCCACGCGCCGAAAAAAACCTGATCTTGTTTGGCCGGTTTTTCGGAAACCACGGTCAACGAGGGCAGGCGTTTTTGCAGATAATGAATCCGGCGGTCGATTTCCCGCAATTCTTTTTTCCGATATTGATACTCGGCATTCTCAGAGCGATCGCCTTCTGCGGCGGCGGCCGACAGGGCAATGGTTACGTCCTTACGTCGCTCCCAAAGCTGCTTCAGTTCTGTTTCCAGGGTGCGATAGCTTTCGGCGGTGACGTAAGGCGACGATTTAGGACCGGGCGGGCGCCAGCGTGACATGTTTTTTCGGGGAAAAGGTTATATGATGTCGGCTTTTTTTCATCCAGCGAAG
The DNA here is from genome assembly GCF_014850955.1 of Methylomonas albis. Lineage (NCBI taxonomy): Bacteria > Pseudomonadati > Pseudomonadota > Gammaproteobacteria > Methylococcales > Methylococcaceae > Methylomonas > Methylomonas albis. The sequence continues at coordinate 2,680,800 of NZ_JACXSS010000001.1, read as the reverse complement.
ACGCTTATGCAAATCACAGACAAAACAGCGGTTACTATCCATTATACCTTAACCAACCAAGACGGTGAGCAGCTGGATAGTTCCAGAGGCGAAGAGCCCTTGTTGTATTTGCACGGTGCAGGCAACATTATTGCCGGATTGGAAGCGGCGTTAAACGGCAAGCAAGCTGGCGATAAATTCAACGTGACCATCGCTGCCGATCAGGCTTACGGCGACGTGTCAGAGGAAATGGTCCAGGTCGTATCCAAAAAAATGTTCGACGGTATGGATATCGAAATAGGCATGCAGTTTCACGCGGATGTCAGCCATGGTCCAGGCATCATCACCATCGTTGAGATCGACGGCGACGACGTCACCATCGATGGCAATCACCCATTGGCAGG